>CAVZGM010000005.1:0-36527 GCA_963774925.1 uncultured Chloroflexia bacterium | reverse complement strand
GGTTCGATTGTTCATAACGCCTCCAATTTGAAGTGTCCTAATTCTACCTTAAACCGGTTCTCAAGCGGATAAGAAAAGACCTCTGGCTTTACCCAGAGGTCTCAAAAAATCAACTGTGCTAAGCAGCGGGTTCTTCGGTTTTTTCAGGAAGGGTATAACCCATCTGCCGTAGGTTTTTCTTCATGTCGATCAAGGACTTCCGCCCAAATCCTTCGACTGCGAGGAGTGCTTCTTCGCTCTCTCCAAGCTTGGCGATCACCAGACCGACGTTAATCAAGCCAGCTTTCTCAAGGGCTTCAACCGCGCGCGTTGTCAAACCCAGCTCCTTAACGGAGCGCTCAGGAGAAACCTTTGCCGTAGCTTTAGACTTCTTTTCTTCGACATAATCCTGGCGGGCTTGCAGTTTCTTATAGAAGCGGTCAACCTGACCCTCGATATCGATAAGGCGCTGCTGCTGACCGGTAAAGAATGGGTGGCATTTTGAACAAACTTCTGTCCGTATCTCTTTCTTGGTGGACCCTGTCGTCCAGGTGTTTCCACAGGAACAGGTCACCTTTGCATCCGGGAAATATGTAGGTTGTATATCTTTTTTCATGATTGATTAGCCTTTTGAATGATTTTTACAATTGTCTTTGCAGACGGATTTGTAAAAAAGCTATTTGGTTTCCACAGGCTTCACATGGACACGTTTCTGTCCACTTGGAAGGGTTTCGAATTCGACAACGCCTTGAGCAACCGCGAATAAGGTGTCATCAGTACCGACTTTGACATTCAGCCCGGGTTTAATTTTGGTACCGCGCTGACGCACAAGAATGTTACCGGACAGTACTTCCTGACCGGCGAATTTCTTGACACCAAGCCGCTGTGCATTGCTATCGCGACCGTTTCGACTGGAACCACCACCTTTTTTATGTGCCATGCTCTTACTCCGCTTTTATTGTTTCGATTTTCAAACGTGTATAGTGCTGGCGATGGCCAGTCTTTACACGGATCCTTTTCTTGGGAGAGTACTTGAACGTCTCCAGCTTAGGACCTTTGATATGGTTAACGACAGAAGCTGAGATTGTTGCGCCTTTTAAGCAGGGATTTCCAACCAGGACTTTCTCATCTTCAACCACCAACAACACGGCATCCAAATCAACCACCTGACCAGGTTCAATATCCATCAGGTCCACATCGATCATGGAGCCTTCGACGGCCTTGTACTGCTTGCCGCCACTTTCGATAATTGCATACTTCATTTTTCCATTCTCCAATCTTCACTTCACCGCTTCCTTGCGAGCGATCGCCAGTGTACGGGGAAGTTGGAATTTTGCCCTCCGGCTTAATCCGGGGAAAAGGCAGACGGTATTATAAAGGATAGACCACGCAATGTCAATGATAATTTCGTGAAAAATCGACTGGTAAACGCCCCCTAGGTCTTCTTTAAAACTCGAACATCTCCCTGGCGTACCGTCACCCCCCTTGAATCAAGATGCTCAAGCAATCCAAGAGAGATTTTTCTGTTAGTCGCGAAGTGATCACGAAACAAGATGACCGTGATACTCCCTTTCTGATTGCATTCCTCTATAACAAAATGGATCATCTCCTGGTATTCCTGGTTTCCCAAGACCACCTCCGGAGATACTTGAACGAAAAGTTCCTGATCGATCAGGGACTCATAAACCTCATCACCCAGCATCTCCCGGGTGATTTTCACAGTAGGAGGATTATACCGGTCGCTGTTGAAAAGATGTAAATACTCGTTGATCCTGGATTGCTGACCAGGAGAGAATTTTATCTTTCGGTTTGCTTTTTTTACTTTACCCTTTTCAAGATCAAATAATCCGGTTTGGTCTAACTTTTCCAAGAACGAAGTAATCAATGGTTTGGGGACTTCCAGGTGTTTTCCTAAAGCATCGACTGGAATACCTGTTAATAAAGGGGCTGATTGATGAAACTGCTCAATTTTCTTCAATGCCTTATTTACCGCGTTCGTCCAATGCACCGCTGAAATATAATTGTCAGGAGCAAGGAAAAGTACCTTCCCATTCTGGACCAAAAACATCATAGTTGCTTCGAGATCCTCCGCGTTTATTCCTATTCGGTTTCTTATTTCCTGACTTGACAGGTAAGGGTTGCTTTCAATCAGATTGAGGATTTGGTTTTCATACGTTGGACTCAAAGCTCGTTCGAGTTGTTCGATCACCTGTCGGTCCTTCAGCCTGTACCTTTTTTCTGGGTGTGCATGCAAGACCACTCCGCCGCCAATCGTATTCGCTGGAGACAATCTGCGTAAGATAAACCGATCCTGCTCTGCCAAAACGATCGGCTCATTCAATTCAAATTGGATAAACCCCGATTCTCCTGGGATCAACCGATCCTTCCCCAAAATCCTTGCTCGGGCGATGCATTCCGTGGTCGTCACAAAAAGCTTGACTTGATCATGATTCTTCAAATCAAAACCGAGTTCCTTGATTAGCTCAACTTGGGTATCAAATCTTGACGTGAGCGAAAACTTACCAGGTGAAAACAGCACACTCCCCCTTTGAATCTCACGAGGTTCAATTCCGGTTAAATTAATCGCTGCGCGGCTACCTGGTTTGGCTGTCTGAACCGGCTTGTGGTAAACCTGGATCCCACGGATACGCGCTGTCTTTCCAGGCGGGGATATTTCCACCTGGTCTCCTACTGTGAATTGTCCGCCCCCCAATGTTCCGGTTACGATCGTGCCAAACCCCGCCATCGAGAACACCCGATCGATAGGAAGGCGCGAAGATGCATTGGCAGTCTGGAGTGGGATTGAGGAGAGCATACCTGAAATGCTGCTTTTCAGTACATCCATTCCTTGACCTGTCATTGCAGAAACAGGAAGGATCTGCTTACCCTCCAAACTGGTTCCACTCAACATCTTACGGATATCCTGATTGACCAACTCCAACCAATCATCATCCTGAACGAGGTCCACTTTCGTCAGAACAATGATTCCTTGCTGTATTTTCAATAGATCAATGACAGCAAGGTGTTCCCTGGTCTGAGGCATCGGACCTTCATCCGCGGCAATTACCAGCAGTGCAGCATCAATTGCACTTATACCGGATAACATGTTCTCCATGAAGTCGCGGTGACCGGGAACATCAACGATTCCGATTTCCTCCCCTGACTCGCCCACGTACCACGCAAAACCCAGGTCAATGGTCATTTGCCTGGCTTTTTCTTCTATAAGCCTATCCGGGTCAATTCCGGTCAGGGCTTTGACAAGCGTTGATTTGCCATGATCAACGTGCCCGGCAGTACCGATTACCCGCATTTGTCTAAATCCGCCTGCCTGAAGATTTCTCAAATGAAGTTAATAGATCATTACTTAATGAGAGAAAAGCTTTAATCCTTTTCTCAGTTTCCTCATTCATTACACTGACAGCGTCCATTAAGTGTTGGACATTTTCCTCGATTTTTGAGAACAACTCGGTCAATCGGGAGATTTCCCGATCACGTTCCCTGCTTTGCTCTTCCTGTGTCAAGGCGTAATTCGTCCAGCGCTTCTGGTCATCCCCCTTGAAAGAGACCCATTCCTGTCGGAAACGGTCTTCTGTCAGCCTATTGACCTCTGTGATCTCATTGATCCTGCGATCCAGTTTCAGGTTAACCTCTTCAAAATCCGCAAGAGATTGCTTAACCGCCCGCTGGGAATTGTCCATTTCCAGCAATTGCTTCTGTAAACGTTGGCTCAACTCATCCAGGAAAGTAAATTTTGTCTCCCATTCTTTCCATTTTTTCTCAAATTCAACAGTTGACCGTGATTGCGATTCAATAAAAGTCACCTGTTCTTGCTTGCGAAGCTGTTCCTGGTTCTCCAGGTCATTGATCCTGGTTTCGATCTTCTTTGACCTCTCAGTTTGAATTTCGCCTGAATTCCTTGCTTCTTCTATTCTCTTTCTCAATACGTTGATCTCTACCTGGACGTCAGAGAGTCGTTTTGACTCCAATTTCTGGCTGTCATCAAGCAAAGCGACCAAGCGTTTTGTTTCTTCCATTACCTGGATCATCCCCTGAACCTGTTTCGAACTATCCTCGATCTTTTGATTGATCCGATACTCGTTATCAGAGCGATCTTGAATTGTTTTTCGAAATTCCCCCATTGGCTTCAACTCATTTTGGAATTCGATCATTTTCTTGGTAATTACATCAGAATCGTCTTTCCTCGCCTTATCGAATTTCTTCTCGAAGGTTGATAATTTTTTCTCGACGACGCCGATCTGGTCTGCAAATTCAACCTTTTGTTTGGCGATTGCATCTTCCACCATTTCGGCTTTTACAATCGATTGACCGGTCTTTTTGACTGAGGTCTCAAGGTCTTTCATCGCGGTTCTTTGCGTTGTGAGCTTTGTGGTCAGTTCCTCAACATGACCAGTGAGATCAATGATCAACTGTTTATCTTTCCGACGCTCGGACTCCAACCACTCAAGACGCTTAATGATCTCTTCGATTTCCATAATCACCTCGATATAACCAAGTTAGGTTAATCCTGAAATTTGTGTTATTAGTCCACCAAATATTTTTACCATAATCTCTGGAAAAACACCGATCACGACAAGAAGAATCATCCCAAGTGAAATTACAAGAATCTGCATGAGGCTTTCTCCGATTCCCCACCCTGGTTCAGTGGGAACAGAGAAGTGGAGCACAAGCCGGTAAATGCCGATCCCTAGACTCACAATACCAATCAAATACCAAATTAAATCGGTTATCTGTTCGCCAAACGATAGAATAATCTCGAGTTTGATTGGAAAACTCCCAAGCAGAGGAAATCCAAGCAATGACAGAAGCGCTACGATCATGCCAATCGAAGCGAATGGATAACGGTGGAGGATTCCCTTGATCCCAGATAATGTGAGTTCAAGGTTTTTCGATTGGAGAATTGATAGACAATAAGCAAATAATGCAACTCCGGCAATCTTTGGTATGAATGAGAGGTTGAAAAGATTCAGATGGTGAGGATCCGAAAAGCTGAGCAACAATAAAGCCGTTCCGGTTTCGAAAAGGACAATAAGCCCGATCATTCTCTTTACATCCTTCTCTGCAGCGAATAATGCTCCCCCTGTTACTGCCATCAAAATACCGACAACCCGTATGACTGTAAAAAGGACCTGGGATTCTCTCAGCCAGGTTAATCCAAATATAAAATCCACAATAATGAAGAGCATGATCGTCGGTAAAAAGCTGAGTAAGAAGCCTGAAACCAGGGGATGCACAGCCGAGGTGAATCTTGCGACCCAAGAGTGAAAAGGGAACACACCCAGCCATAACGCAAACCCGATTCCCAGCAATATCGCTGCTTTGCTTAGACTAGCCTCATCGGATGGATTCGCCTGAATACCTCCAAGGATCCAACCAGCAAGCAAAATAAACGGCATCGCCAGCGATAAATAGACCAGGAAATAGAGAAGGCTTTTATCATCTGACAATCCCTTTCTGCTTGCCAGGGGGATCACAATCAGAACAGCCAACTCTATGAGAATTGCTGAATACAAAAAGGGTTCAACCGATGCTGCTGCAAGCAGAATGGATGTAATCGCCAGGCTGAGTGAGGTAAATTTTTGTTCCACACCTATGGAATCTTTCACCGCAACAAAAACCGCATATCCCAGGTATATGACTCCAATTAGGAACCGATCAGAGTTATGAAAAATTAATGCGCGTCCAAAAAAAGCAAGATTCTCGCGAATTTCCACCGAAACTGGACCAAGAGATAACAAACCAGGAATAGATTGGAAGAAAGCGGAAAAACCAAGTGTTACTCCGACCCCAATTGCAAGGCTATTGACCAGCCTGGGCTTTTTCTCGCCCAGGAATAGGAAAAGCACAGAGAGCAAAAAAGGAATTACGATCCAAATTACCGGAGCACTCAAGGGGTTGACTCCTCGGAAGCCTGGTTGAGCAGATAAGAACCAACCAGTGCAATCAACAGGTCGATCAGGCTGATCAAACCATTTACGAATATCGAACTCTCGATGTTCCCATAGAGAATCTCAAATCCTTGTAACATCACCAACAGACCCAGCACGATCTGGAACGTTCGCACCGAATTACCGATCTGAACAAATCCACAAGCGATCAATAATAACGCCGCAGTAGCATAGGAAATCTTAAGAGCGAAGAACTCCGCAACGCTTGAGGAAATAAAAAAAACGAATACAAATCCCAATACCAGGGTCGAAACCCTGAAAACTCTCCCCGGTTTATATCCGGCGAAAAACATCGCTCCTCGTTCGGTGGGGGATAGAGTCAATATTAACAGCGCTACAAGTGCGGTTATGAATTTTGTGAGAGAGTAGACCAGAGTATTTCCCTGGAGATTCAGAATGAATATGAGTCCAACAGAAACTCCAAAGGCAACGGAAAGCAATTTTCGAGACTCCGGGATAATCGTAAAAAATAATGCCATTCCCAGGAATATGACAATGAGGGATTCCAGAAAGTTGGTCATCAAGGCACCTGTTCGGCAAGAAGTAGAGAGGCAAGTATTGCCAGGAACAAGAGCGACCAGAAAATACCACCATCTCCTTCAAGTACTCGCTGCACCAAACCCAGAATCGACCTGACTGCTTTAATGAGCCAATCAATGAGACCGATAAATGCTCTCCGCCAGGCGTCTGTTGTTAAGAACCGAAAGATACCGCGCACAACCGGAAGTTCCAGGAATGAGGTGAAGAACCGGTTACCTGGTTTATTTTTCCCAAGGCAAAGGAAGATGATGCCTAAGACCAGACCCAACAAAACAACAGATAGCCACCAATATTGAAGCGTCGCAACCTCTTTGAAAAAAAACAGTCCTACTGCCCAACTTAAGACACTAAGGATGACCAATCCAAGAGTGTGGAAAAACTTCATCCAATTTTCTGTTTCCCCTTCCCCTTGAACAGGTTCAAAGAGGTGACGAATCGACCCGATGACCAAAAACAGGTATCCTGCCCCAAAAAGGAGAATATCGAGGCTGAACGATCCTGCAGCCAGGAATGCCCGGATTGGTGAGGAAGGACTGAAAGGGAGGAGGAAAAAGGCAAAAATGGGTAACAATAGGAACCATCTGCTCTTTTCAACGCGCATCGAAGAAAGCGTTAGAAGAGGACCGATGGTCAGGAGCAGGACACTCAGTGAAAACAGAACACCTTGCTGACCTCTTATCGACGCAACAAGAGCCAGGGCAATGATGGCGAGATGCCAGGATGATCGTCCCTCCAATCCATTTATACTGGTCACCCATCTAATCGCACCAAGCAGAGCGATACCCGCAAGGATGTATAACACGAAGACCGGTACACCCCCTTCCATGGGCAACGGCATGGAATAGGATAAGAATGAGAACACGGTGATTGGGGGAATGACACGCAACAGCGACCCTGCACCCCTTCTGAAATGGAGATCTGGAGATAATGCCGGTGGTCGCGTTAGAACCCCGGAACGAAGAACCCCGATAAGCAAAATCATGACCATAAGCGGGTTCTTCAAGTTTTGCAGCAGGATGGGACCATTTCCCGTGCTTTTCAAACTCATGAGTATGAAAATGACTGCCACACCCAGAATCCGTAAGAATAATGAGGTAACCGCGTCTTTATGTTTCCCCGGATCTCGGACAATGATTAACAGGATACTTAGTTCGACAAGATCAAAGAGCCCCCAGGTAATCGCAAATGCTCTCTCTGAGTTGGAGATAACTGATAGCAACCCACACCCCGTGAGGAACAATGAACCAGCAAGGGTCTTCAGGTAATCATCATTTTTGTGGTCAAGATGACGCGCTTCATAGAGAAGTACAGCAAGCATCAGATTGACCAGCAGGAAAGCGTAAACCCAATTCTGCTCATTAAATTTAAATGCAGTGAAAGCCGGCAAGCCAGTCTGGGTTAATTGGGTTGTAATGACGAGACCACCAGGGAGGATGATCCTGATCATTATGAGCAAACCCCAGACAATGAATCCTGAGATTGCTGCAACAAGCCAGACCTTTCCGCTGGAGATACTCAGCCTTCCGGAAAGAATGATAAAAAAACCGGAGAAAAATAATACAACGATTGGAACGATTGTCAACATTTTAGGTCGGAATAATTAAATGGAGAGCGTTTTATGAATTTCCCCTGACCGGCTTTGCCGAACCATTGACCTTTATCAACAATAGTTTTGCCCCGCAAGAAGACCCTCTGTGGAAAACCTGTCAGTTCAAAACCTTCATAAAGATTATGGTCAGTCCTTTGATGAGAATAAGCAAGACCAAACCTGATTCTGGTAGTTGGATCCCAAATGACCAGGTCCGCATCCGCACCAGGCGCGATAACTCCCTTGCGGGGATATAAGCCCGAACATCCTGGCTGGTGTGGCGCTGGTAAGTCTGACAAAATCGTTCTTACTGAAACCGTGCTTATGGATCATCTCTGTCCAAAGCACTGGAAGCCGGTCGCCTACCCCAGGCAGCCCATTCGGAATCTTAGTGAAATCACCTTCACCCAATTCTTTTCCGGGAATCTGGATTTGATTTCCCTCGTAACTGATGGGAATTCGACCGTCGAGGAAAAACGGGCAATGATCGGTTCCGATCGTATCAATAACGCGATTCGCGATGCCTTCCCAGATTCTGTCACTGTCCGTTCTCGTTCGCAATGGAGGTGAGCAAATCCACTTTGCCCCATCCGGTTCAGACAACTGTTCTTCTGAGAACAGAAGGTACTGCGGACAAGTTTCACCGAAAACCTGAACACCTTTCGATCTGGCGTATTCAAGTTGGTCGACCTCACCACCCGTGTTCACATGAACAATATATAACGGTGCATTTGCCATCGCGGAGAGTGAAGCGCCACGGCATACTGCTTCAGCGGCTCCCCAAGCTGGTCTAGTCCGGGCATGCCAGATCGGAGCAGTCTGTCCGGCTTCAAGCGCTTCTCGGACCAGTAACTCTATGACATCCCCGTTCTCCGCGTGAAGCATGGTCAGGATTCCGTGCCTGGCAGCGATGCGCATGACCTTGAAAATTTCTTCATCCTGTAATCGCAGCCGGTTGTTGTAGGCAGTGAAAACCTTGATACTGGTCACTCCATTTTCCACTAAGAGCGGAATTTGTCGTTCAACCTCATCAGACAGGTGAGTAATATTCATATGCAGACTGTAGTCAACCGCAACTTTGGGGTCAGCCTTTTTCCGTAATTGATTAACTTCACCCACCAGGTCATCTGAGTTTTGAGAGGTAAAATCGATCACTGTTGTTGTCCCGCCGAAAGCGGCAGCTTTTGTACCGGTATAATGGTCATCGGATGATACCGTGCCAAACATGGGCAGGTCTAGATGTACGTGAACATCTACGCCACCGGGTAGGATATCCAATCCTGAGGCATCAATGACCTCCGCGCCATCAGGGGTATTCAGTTCCGTCCCAATTTCCACTATAGTTTCATTTTCGATGAGGAGATCTCCCCTCATCGACTGGTCAGCGTTAATCAAAGTCCCATTTTTGATTATCAGGGTCATCTTGATCGGTTCCTTTGTTTGATTGTTATTCTACCAGTTTTGGGTGTCTCTTAATAATCCGAGAAATCCTGATCTTTCGATTCGGTGTTGAGCACGCTTAACCACTTTAACAACTCTTGCATGGATTGCTTACTTAGTTCTTCCCTTGCTTGGTACCATTGACTGGATTGAGCCCTTTCGCGCAAACTCTTCCAAAGGACTTCGCGTTCTGAATCCTCGAGTACCAGATCGTAGAGTGTGGTGGCTGAATTTATCATTTCCCCTGTGGTATACAAAAATGTCAATCGTTTCCACTTTCCTGCAGTAATTGGTTTGTTTAACCGAATCATCGTTCCGAGCTGAACCTTGTAGTACTCCTCCCGGGCACGTGGATGATTGGGCTCATCACGCAACAAGTCAGCCCTGGTGGTCAATTCATGACCCTGGTATTCAGCTATATACTCGATCTGCCAGCGGTGATCCTCGCTAAAACTCCCGCCTTGAAAAAAAGCAAAATAATCCACTTCGATCATCTTGGGTGATGTTCGCAAGGGAATCCGATACCACCCCAGCATCCGAGCAATCTCCAGGTCTTTCGGAGATGGTAAGTATGCCACCAGGATCAATGATTCGTTCGAAAGATCCACCTGCTACTCCTCTGAGTTCTGTTCTGCAAGATAAAAATCATCCTGGACCGTCTCTCGATCCAGGATGATTCACCTGCCTGTTTTTATTCCAAACCGACTTGCTTGTTGAATGCCAGGATCAACTGGTCGATTTCTCCCACCTGCCCCTGGATGGCTGTCCAGTAATCAGGATCGTACCATTGCTCCTGGATTTCCTCGTAGGTTCTACCCTGCTGTTCGACCCAAGTGTAGTATTTTAGATTATGCACACGTTTCTTATCCAGGTAGGAAAGCTCCAACAAGTGATCAATAGTTTCTCCCATCAAATCGCGGGCAAAGGCGGCTGCAGCATCCGTCTCTTTGAAGTTTCCCATCTCTTCACGCATTTCCAGAATCCGGCTTTCATAAAGTTGCATGGAATCCGTCAATACGGTGAGAACAATATCCTTTTCACCAAGTTCATAATACTTGGCAAATTTGATCGCTGAAAGCATGTTCGCTATCCCGGAGAAACCGAGCAGGTTTAGTTTTTTAACGAGTTCTTCCGAAACACCCTGTTTCATCAGGAATTTTTGTCCTTCTGGTTCATTGAATAATCGCATGATATTGACAACCGAATTATCGTCAATGGCAACGACCATGTCAGAGTTCTTCACATTGTGAATCCAGGGGACGTGCTTATCTCCGATGCCCTCGATGCGGTGCGCGCCGAACCCATTCGCCAGCAAGGTGGGACACTGCAGGGCTTCGCTTGCAATAACTTTACTCGTGGGATACTTCTGTTTCAGGTAATCCCCGCAACCGATGGTTCCGGCAGAGCCCGTGGTGAGAGCGACTCCGCGGTATTCATCACCTTTTCGGATCACTTTCTTCAACACTTCTTCCATTGCATGACCGGTGATCTCGTAATGCCAGAGGTAATTTCCGAATTCCTCGAACTGGTTGAATATAACCAGGTCCTGCCCAGACCGCCGCAGTTCCCAGCATTTGTCAAAAATCTCCTTGACATTTGATTCCGTCCCCGGGGTGGCGATCACTTCACCGGAAACGGTTTTCAGCCACTCAAAACGTTCTTTTGACATTCCCTCTGGTAGGATTGCGATAGACTCGCATGCCATCAACGTGGAATCATAAGCTCCCCCGCGGCAATAATTGCCTGTTGAAGGCCAGACTGCTTTCTGTTTCGTCGGGTCGAACTGCCCGGTTACCAGGCGCGGTACGAGGCAGCCATAAGCGGCACCGACCTTGTGTGCTCCGGTTGGAAACCATTTCCCCACCAGCGCAATGACACGGGCTTTTACCCCCGTGAGTGAAGAAGGAAGTTCGATGTAGTTCACCCCATCATACCCACCTCCGGATTCTACCGGTTCGTTTTTCCAGGTGATCCTGAAAAGGTTTCTTGGGTGAATGTCCCAAAGCCCAATTTCCTTCAATTCCTTCTTCACCTTGTCAGGGATAAGGGAAGGATCTTTCATTTGCGCAAAGGTTGGGAGAATGATATTTCGTTCTCTAGCACGCTTCACTGCTCTTTCAAGCCTGTCCTGTCGTACCGTCAGATCGATTTTTGCCATTCCATCCTCAATTAAAGATTTATTTTTCTTCCGATGTTTCCGAAGTGATATACAGGGGACGTCCCTTCACTTCATCATAAATTCTACCAATATATTCACCCAGGATACCGATGCAGATCAACTGCACCCCTCCGAGGAAGAGGACGGCAATCAATGTGGTTGCCTGTCCGTAAAAGAACTGAGACCCAATCAAACGCAGGATAATCACTACTGGGATGGCAACAATGCTTATCCCGGCTGCAATAAAACCAGCCCACATCGCCACCTGCAGTGGTACGTAGGAAAAACTGGTAATCGCGGTCAAAGCCAATTTTAACATCTTCTTGAACGGGTATTTCGTCTTGCCCGCAAACCTGGCTGCTCGTTTATAGGGTACCCCGATCGACCTGAACCCGACCCATGCAGACATCCCGCGCAGAAAGCGATGCTTTTCGCGCATGGTCTTCATCACATCCACAATCTTTCGGTCAAGCAGGCGAAAATCCCCTGTGTCAAGCGGAATCTTTACGTCAGTGATGCGGTAGATCGTTCTGTAGAAGAGCGATGCCGTGGCGAGTTTGAACCAGGATTCTCCTTCCCGCTCTGCGCGCTGCGCGTACACCACCTCGTAACCCTCCCGCCATTTCTGGATCAGCTCCAGCATAACCTCAGGGGGGTCTTGCAAATCCGCATCGATAATGATGACAGCATCCCCTCTTGCGTAGTCCATTCCTGCAGTAACCGCAATCTGATGCCCAAAATTACGGGCAAAGATCACCTTTCTAACCCGTTCATCCTTTTCCGCCAGGGTCCGAATCAGGTCGGTGGAACCATCCGTCGAGCCATCATCCACCAGGACCAATTCCCACGATTCCTGGGTGGCATCCATGACTTCCTTGACGCGATCGTAAAGTGTATCGAGACAATCTGATTCGTTGAAAACGGGGGCAATAATGGAATAAACTGGTTTCATGCTCAGCCTCTACCTTGCCTATCAAGGTGTTTTTTTAATGCCGCCATGCTCGGTTCAATGATCGGGGCTTCGTGAACCGATTTCATTGCAGATTTGATATCCTTAAGTCCATTCCCGGTGTTGATCACCAAGACCGGGTCATCCGCTTGGATCATGCCCTTAGCCAGGGCAGCTTTCAATCCTGCGAAAGCAGTGGAACCCGCTGGTTCTGCAAAGATCCCATAATGACCCAGCTCGGCGATCCCCTCAATAATCATCTCATCTGTAACGGTGATGTAACTTCCACCAGTTTCTTTTGCCGCTCTCACAGCGCGAACACCATCCCGAGGAAGGTCCACGCTGATGGAGTCAGCAATTGTGGTCGCGGAAATGGGAGTAATCGTTTCTGACCCCGCGAAAAACGAGTTGGCGACTGCCGAGGAAAGGGTGGATTGCACGCCAAACAATCTCGGCATTTGTTCCATCCAGCCCAACTTCAGGAGGTCTTTGAAACCCTTGTGAATCCCTGAAATGATGTTCCCATCCCCCACGGAAACAAATATGTTCAAGGGTTTGTTAAATTTTCTCAGGTCCTGGCAAACCTGCTCCCAGATTTCAAACGCGGCTGTTTTTTTGCCCTCTGCAGTGAACGGGTTGTACCCGGTATTTCGGCAGTACCAGCCGAACTCGTGGGCTGCCTCAATGGTCAGGTCAAAAGCGGCGTCATAATTCCCGTCAACCAGGATCACCTGGGCGCCATAAACTAGAAGCTGGGCAACTTTGGCTGGAGGAGCAGTCTTGGGCGCAAATATAACCGCTTTTTGTCCCACAGCGGCAGCCATCCCCGCCAAAGCTGCACCGGCATTGCCTGTTGACGCAGTGACCACCACCTCAGCCCGGATATCTTTTGCCCGGGCAACCACGATCGCGCTGGCACGGTCCTTAAAAGAAGCGGTCGGATTCTTGCCTTCATCCTTGATCCATAGATATTCAACGCCAAGTTGCGCGTTTAAACGTTCAGACGAATATAATGGCGTCCATCCCGCGTAATGCAAGGGGGTTGCTTTTCCCTCCGGTTCCTTCACTGGCAACAAAGGAAGGTACCGCCAGAGTGAAGATATTGTCCGGGTGGTAATATCCTCAACCTGGTATTTTGACCGAATCCGGTCATAATCCAGGATTACATCAAGATTACCCCCGCATCCCGGGCAAGTGTATACGATCTCCATCGGTTGAATTTCAGCCTTGCAAAGTGAACATCGATAACCAATGAAATTTGCCATATCCGTCCTATTCATTTTCAAACGGGATACCCAGAGAAGCAGGCGGAGAGGTTCGCAAAGCGCGCAGGATCTTCGAAATGATAACACGCGGTTTTTCCGGCATGGCTGCCAGTTCGCGTTCCACCCACTCCGCACGTCCAACATTTACCAACAATAGGGTAAAGATCATCAGCGGGAAAGGCGCGGCTTGCAAGATCTGGATAGGAATATCCGTGTTGGATTGAAGAGTGATCCCAAGCTGTTGCAAACCGCCAAAAAGATATGCGCCAAAAGCAACCTTGAGCGGATTCCAACCGCCGAAAATGGTGATTGCCAGCGCGATCCAGCCGATTCCGTCCAGACCCGAGAGTTGACCCGCCCAACCGATCTTGACCGCCAGAGAGTACATTGGGCCTGCAAGCCCAACAAGTGCGCCTCCCAAAATCGTGTAAAGATAACGCAAAGCTTTTACATTGGCTCCTCTTGCATACGCTGCCATTGGTCTTTCGCCAATCCCCTGCAGTCTCAACCCGGGGCGGGTTTTGAACATGTAGATGAAGGCAACAAAAATAAATACATAGGAGGCATAAACGACAATCGAATGATTGAATAGCACCGGTCCAACCACCGGGATGTCCACCAGACCAGGGATCGGGAGCTTGGACAAGAATAAACCGGGTTTGTTGGTGTAGGGTGCACCGAGAAAATACGCCAGATCACGGCAGAGCAGCGCAAGGACAAAACCGATAGCGACCTGGGATTGCTTGAGTGTGATGCTGCTGAATGCAACAATCGCTGCCACCAGGGCTCCGATCAGGGCACCAGCAATGAAACCAAGCAGGATGCTTTCGGTGCTTCGCGCCACTACAAAACCACCCATCGCGGAGAGAATGATGGTTCCATTCACCGAAAGGTTGGTCACCCCGGCTTTCTCGGTGATATTTTCGCCAATGGAAGCGAATAGCACTGGAACAGCGTATTCCACGATACCGGCAAGCGTTGATAAGGTTGCTGAATCCATAAAGGGTTCTCCTAGCGTTTTTGAACCAAGCGTTTTCGGACGCCATCCACCAGCACGACCAACAGAACTAGGAACCCCTGGAGGACTCCGGCGAAATATGTGTTAAGCCCCATGTACTGCAATTCGGTATTTCCGATGGTCAAAGCAGCGAAAAAGACCGCCACGATCGGTGCCAAAATAGCGTGGTAATTCACCAGCATCGCCACCAGCAGCCCCAAGAATCCATAACCGAAACCCGCGTCCGGGATCAGGCTGTATTGCTTGGAAGTCACCAGGATGGCACCGGCAATGCCAGCGAACAGCCCACAAAACCCAAATGCGAGCAGGAAGTAACGCGTGGTTGGAATCCCCAGGATATAGGCAGCTTTGTCGTTCTTACCGATCGCCTTCAAGCGCAGCCCGAAATGGGTTCCCTTTAACATTACCGCTGTGAAAATCGTGATCACAACTGCAATGATCAATATGACCAGGCTCAAATTGGTGTCTTCGAGATACGGCAGCCTGAACTTGATATCGATCCACTCCGTGCCGCTGCCAGAAGCAACTCCCGGTCGTTTCCAGGGTCCGAAGATTAGCCAGATCGCGGCGGTTTTGGCAACAAAGTTCAGCCCCAACCCCCCAAAGATTTCGTTCACCCCGCCGTATATTTTCATCAATCCGGGAAGCAGTGCCCAGAAGATGCCGCCAAGTGCGCCTGCCAGGAAGGCTGCCACGATGACAATTTCAGGAGCAATGGGTAACTCGTCAAGCAGTCGAAATGCACCGATTGAAAAGACAGCACCCATTACGATCTGCCCTTCCATGCCGATATTCCATAAACCAGCAGTGAAGGTGAAAAGCAAGCCAGACACGGCAATGACGAGCGGAACCCACGAGGAAATCACCGAGGTTACCTTGATCGTGGAACCGAAAGCCCCGAGAATTAAATTTTTAAATGCCTCGAGAGGTTGAGCCTTCGCCAGCACCAGGATCAGCGACGTAAAGACCAGCGCGAGGAGTACCGCAGACAGTCTTATCCCGAAATCAATCCACGTACTCCGACGTAATAGTGAAGAGGTTTGATCTGCTTTTGGTTCTACCGCCATCCGAGTGCTCCTTTAGATAACATTACCAGCCTTTTCCACCGATAAGCTGTCCCAGTTCATCCACCGAAGTGGATTTGGCATCCACCGGTCGTGAGACCAGCCCGCCAAAAAATACCAGGATCCTGTCGCTGTACTGGATAATCTCGTCCAGGTCAGAGGAGGTGAAGACGATGCTGGTGCAATCCCCGCAGCGCTCTTTCATCTTGGACCAGATCCAAATGGCTGATTCAATATCCAAGCCACGCGTGGGATGTTCCATGAGAACCAGGTTAAGCCGCTTACGGAGGAGCGCTAATAACGCCCGTTGTTGGTTACCGCCTGAAAGCTGCTCGATCTGACTGGTTGGAAACCCCTTGATATAAAAATCGCGGATTCTCTCTTCGGTGATCTCGATCGCGCCTTTCTGGTCCACAAACAACTCGTGGTGCTCTTCCGAAAGGATGAAATGTTCGGTTAAGGTCAAGCCGGGGATCAGACCCTCTTCCAGTCTCGATGCCGGTAAATAGGCGACACCTGCCTTCTGAAAACTTGGATAAGTTTTTCCAGTATAGTCAGCGCCGCCAAAGGTTATCTTCCCGCTGACCGGACGCAACAACCCCGCGAGCATGCGCAGGAACAGCCGCTGTCCGGAGCCCTCCATCCCTGCCAGTCCAATTACCTCTCCACGATTGATCTCCAGGTTGATTCCCTTGAGTTTCAATCGATAATCTTCCAGTCCGATATTTTCCAATTTTATGTAAGGATCATCCTTACAATACGTTTCCTTTGCCCCCACTTCCACCGATTTTCCAAACATCATGTACACGAATTGGTTCGTGTCATACGGAGGCGTCACCTCCCCAACCAGTTCTCCCTGCCGGAACACTGCCACCCTGTGACAGAGTTCCTCAACATCTTCAAGTTTATGAGAAACAAAAATAACGGTTAAGCCCAACCCTGCCAGTTTTTTCAAGGTCGCGAAGAGCTTCTCTTTTTGATTCGCAGATATGCCAGTGGTTGGTTCATCCAGGATCAGGACCTTGACCCCCAGCCATAACAGGCGGATGATCTCCAACTGCTGGCGTTCACCCACAGTCATGGTCTCGACATAAGCTTCCGGGTTGATCTGGAAGTCAAATTCCGTGGAAAGCCGTTTGATCTCGCGTTCTACTTCCCGCCGGTTCGGGAATAATCCTCCACGCGTACCCAGCAAAAAATTGTCGATCACCTTCATCGGGGGAAAATCCAGCGGGTCCTGGTGCAGCATGCCGATACCCAAAAGAACGGCGTCTTCCGGGGAATGAATCCGCACTGCCTTCTCGTCCAGGAAGATGTCCCCCGAATCTGCCTGGTAATAACCCGTGAGGATTTTCATCAAGGTGCTTTTTCCGGCTCCGTTTTCTCCCAAAATTCCCTGGATCGTCCCGGATGGGATCGTCAGCGAAATATCACTATTCGCGTGAACCTTTCCAAACCATTTGTTGATCTTCTGAAGTGAAATGTTCAAGCAGTATCCCTCGTTAATAAAAACGTGGGGGAAGGGCATCCCTTCCCCCACGTAAAACTGGAATTACTCGCTCTGACCTTCCATACCTTCCAGCAATTGCGGGAGGTACCAGATCTGTAAGGTTGTCGCTTTCTCGCCATCTGCCAGGTAAGCAGTTCCATCCTGCAGGTTCAACGGACCAGTCCAAAGGTTCAGACCACCACCGAGTTCGGCGATGAAGGCGTCGATCTTGGCGGAATTTTCTTCAGATAGGGCGCCGCCCTTGTTGAAACCAACGGCAGAGGTATCGGGGTTATTGATGTCCGCCCAATCCGGAGGAACCAGGTCAAAAGTGGATTCCCAGGTGCCGTCCATAGCGGATTGTACTGCTTTGACGTACGAAGGACCCCAGTTGAAGTACTCGACACCCAGGCAGACTTCATCGGCACCTTCGCAGGCACCAGCGTAGTCATAGGGAACTGCCCAAACTTGCTTTCCATCTGCTGCGAATTTCTTCGCTTCCACGAGGGCTTCGGTGGTATCAATGGAGCTGATCACGACATCATATCCGGTGTTATAGAAGTCATCCGCAACCTGGGTGGGGTCAAGGGTGACACCGGGGATGTTGAACCAGAAACCGATCCAGGTCACCTTGAATTTCAGGTCAGCGGGATCTTTGCCAAGATAGTTGGTCCAGCAGTATTTCGCGCCGAGGTAGGCAGAGGCGGCAAAACGGCGGGTCTCATCATTGATCAATGGACCCAGGAAGCCGATCTGACCGGTCTGGGTGGTCAGCGCTGCAGCGCAGCCGGCAATCATCTTGCCATATTCCATCTCGCCCATGATGTTCTTCAGGTTGGGAAGCTCGACGTAATTCTTGCCTTCCTTCCAGGCAGAATCGCCGGAAGCATGAATCACGAATACTTCCGGATTTTCCTGGGCAAACTTGATGGCGTTGTCCTTCTGGTCATCAGAGTTGAAGATGACGACCTTCGCACCCTTGGAAGCCATGTCTGCAGCAAGTTCGGCAGGGGTCAGGGTGTGGGCAGTGGAACCGGTATAAACGTTTTCCAAATAGAGCAGTTCAGTACCGGGAAGCTTATCCTGGACGTATGCCATGCTATCGAAGTGAGCCTGGCTCCAGCCCGCGTCGTTGGCAGGACCAACGAGGAGCAAACCAATAGCCAGAGGTCTCAACCGGTGCTTCTGTCATGACAGGGGCTTCTGTGACGACAGGTGCTTCGGTCATGACCGGGGCTTCAGTGACAACTGGAGCCACAGGTTCGGGTTTCGCGCACGCAGAAAGCGCAAAGACCAGAACCGTCAACAAACTTACGATCGTCCAAATTCGTTTCGAAAACATATTCTCCTCCTGGATCAAGTTGGTGTGTATATCGAAAATCGATATCGGGAAAGCAAGGATTCTAAGATTGGACCGCTTCACCTCCTCTGACAGAGTGAATCTATTCTGTTTTCAAACGTTGGTTATTATTAAATGGATAGTACATGGTTTTAAAAACCTTAATAATTGTACACGAATCCTTAGCCGATTAGATTAAAAAGTCGCTGAATAATCTTAAAAAATACCGGACTTTACAAATTGATCTGTAAAGTCCGGTAGATGTACATCTTTAAAGAACCTAATCGTGAACGATCCGGGTTCCGGTCTCGCCGCGCAGCGCGCGTCCGATGTTCTCCGGGTTGGTCACCAGGGCTTCTTTTCCACCGTTCTCCAGGTACATGATGATCGCCTGGATCTTGGGCGCCATGGAGCCCTTGGCAAAGTGAATGCCTTCCGCCAGGTAGGCTTTGGCTTCGGAAAGGGTCATCTTATCGAGCCATTTCTGGTTCGGTTTGCCAAAATTGATGGCAATTTTTTCAACAGCGGTCGAAATGATGAACAGGTCCGCGTTGATCAACCTGGCGAGCAGGCTGGATGCGTAATCCTTGTCAATCACAGCGGCAGTACCGATGCAGCCGCCTTTGCCGTCATCGATGACGGGAATGCCGCCGCCACCGACCGTGATCACAACCACGCCGGCTTCGATCAAAGCGTGAACGGATTCGATCTCAACGACTTCCATCGGGATGGGAGAAGCGACCACACGGCGCCAGCCGCGGCCGGAATCCTCAACGATATTCCAGCCCATTTCCTTTTCACGCTTCTTGGCTTCCGCTTCATCCATGAACCCGCCGATGGGTTTGGTGGGGTTTTGGAATGCCTTGTCGTTTTTGTCAACCTTTACCTGGGTAACAACCGTAGCAACGGATTTCTTGATCCCGCGGCGGACCAGTTCGTTTTGCAGGGTTTGCTGGATGGCGTACCCGATTGCGCCCTGGCTGTCCGCGCCGCAGACATCCAAGGGAACCTCATGCATGCCTTCGTACTTCGCTGCGATTTCCGACCGGCGCAGGATGAACCCGACCTGGGGGCCATTGCCATGACCGACCGCCACATCCCAGCCCGCTTCGATCATGTCCGCGATATGCTTGGAGGTTTCTGCCGCGGCGATGTACTGATCCTCAACAGTGACCTTCTTGGGGTCCAGGATGAGGGAATTGCCGCCTATTGCCACTACTGCCAATTTCTTTGCCATATTTCTATCCTTTACGTTTTTAATAGGTTTAGCTCATCGTCAAAGCCATGACCGCTTCCTGCACGTGCATGCGGTTTTCGGCTTCGTCGTATACCACTGATTGGGGACCATCCATCACACCATCGGTTACTTCGATATTGCGGTCTGCCGGCAGCGGATGCATGTAGATCGCGTCCGGTTTCGCCAGTTTCATGCGGCGTTCGTCGGTGATCCAGCTCTCGTATTTCTTGATGATCTTCGCGCCTTCCTCGGGATCCGGGGTATGCACCATCGCGCCCCAGGATTTGGCGTAGATAACGTCCGCGTCCTTGAAAGCCGCGTCCATGTCGTCCATCACCTCAAAGCCAACGCCGAACTTGCGCGCCTGTTCATGCGCCTGGTCCATGATCTCTGGCATGAGCTTAAACTCTGGCGGGTGCGCCAGCACCACGTCCATGCCGAAGCGCGGCATCTGCAGGATCAATGATTGCGGAACCGACATCGGCTTCTGATAGGAAGCCGCGTACGCCCAGGAGACCACCATCTTCTTGCGACGTAAGTCCCTGCCCTTCTTCTCGACAATGGTCATCAGGTCAGCCAGGCACTGGAATGGATGGTATACATCGCATTGCATATTGAGCACCGGTACGCGCGAAGCCTTGGCGACTTCGTTGAGATACCCATTACCCACGCCCCAATCCACGTGACGGATGGAAATGCCGTCGAAATAACGCCCGAAGATCTCTCCAATCTCCTTTGGGGTATCCCCATGCGAGATTTGGGTGGTGCGCGATTCAATAAACGCCGCGTGCCCGCCCAGGTGTGCCATGCCAGCCTCAAAAGACCCGCGCGTGCGGGTACTGCTGAAGAAGAACAACATCGCCAGCACCTTGTCCCGCAAATATGGGGTCAGCTCATTCAAGGCACGCTTCCGTTTCAGGTCGAATGCCACGTCCAGGACGGTTTCGACCTCTTCCTTCGAGAAGTCAAGGTCTCCGATCAGGTCACGTCCATGTAAAAATGTTTGCATACTTCCTCCAATTTATTCCATTTTTCCAAGCACAAGCGCGAGCAGAGCCATGCGCATGACAACACCGTTGAAAGCCTCCTGCCAGTAACGCGACCAGCGGGTGATGTCCACATCGGTCGGGATCTCATCCATTCGCGGCAGCGAGTGCAGCAGGATCGCATCTGATTTGGCTTTCGTGGAGAGCAGTTCCCGGGTGATCTTGTAATTGTCCGGGGTCATACCGTGGTCGCCAGCTTCCTGGCGGCTTTTCGTGTAATCCGGTTGAACCACAGGCTCCACCAGGATGACATCCGCCTTCGCGATGACCTGTTCCACATGTTCAGCCTCAGAGAAGTTCACATTATACCGCTTTAAGTCCTCCTTGAATTCGGGGGTCAGGGACATGTCCGGCGGCGCGACAAAGTGATCGGGCAGTCGAATTGCGAAAGCGCGTACCCCAGCGAGTGCATCGTGCGCATGCGCATGTCGCCCACCGCCAGCCAGGTGAGCCCATCGATCGTTCCCTTTTCGCTCAGCACGGTATACAGGTCGGTCAGGATCTGGGTCGGGTGCTCCCCCCAGCCGTCACCGCCGTTGATCACCGGGATCGAAGCCCATTTGGCGGCTTCGTGTGGCGCGCCCTGCTGGAAATGGCGCATGACAATCACATCGCCGATGTACTCCAGCATCTTCACGGTGTCCTTGATCGATTCCTGGTAGAAATCCCCCGCCCGAGTCATCTTGGCGTCCGCGAAACCTTCACGTGTCCGCCACGGCGGTGACATGGCTGCCTCATGCGCCAGGCGCGTGCGGGTGCTGGGCTAGTCAAACAGTCACCAGGGTGTTTTCTGCCAACAGGTCTGTATTCCTGCGGCTCTTGGCGATCGGAGCCATTCGTCGCAGACCTCAAATACATGAAAGAACTCTTCGCGTTCAAAATCCTTTAGAGAAAGGATATCTTTCCTGCAAAGCTGCGCATTTGATTCCTCCTGATGATCTGAATGAAAAACTGCAGTGCCCAACCATTGATCCAGGAACCTCCTTCGGCTTGCCTAAGGCTCATCCATCACTTGCTGCCACCTTCGGACCACATGAAAACGGAAATAGCCCGGAAGAAAATAACTCAATGAAAAATGAACGACTCCCGAGGTCGCTGTACAACCTGCGGAAAACATCAGCAGAACGTCTCCTCGTTGGATCTCGAGCATCTTGGCGATATCCGCTGGCGCGGCAACCGCGTGAATATCGGTGAAGGATTTCAACAAGGTGGGAGTTCCCCCTCTTCTGAATGAAGTCCAGCACAGACCCATTGATCCGAATTTCAGGTCATCCTGCGAAAGGGCATCCGGCGGGAGAATATCCACCAGGTAAGCCACCGGGCGCTGTCCGCGTAGATTACTCTGGAGACCTTCACCAGCCTGGAACTCTCCTCGACCTGCAGCTTCAGACAACTCGGGGGTGGTGAGCATATCGGCGATTTCCAGCGCCCCCATCGAAACCCCGAGCCCGATGCGGTGCGCGAGCCGTTCAATGCTCTCCAGCACCTCCAGCAGCCGCTCTCGATCACCTTGGATTGCGGGAGCACGAAGGTGCCGACCTCGTCCTTCCGCGGATTGAGCCCTCGGCTTCGAAGGTGCGCAATGCCCTCGCGAAGGGTTGCGTGGGAGACCGCAGCGTTTTTGCCAGAGCGGGTTCCGAGGGGCAGTTTTCTCCCGGTCGGTGCGCTTGCGATAAGCTGCGCCAATTCACCCTCAGCCTCTGAAAGGGATGTTGCCCATTCGTTGGATTAAACCTAAATCAGTACTCATTGATAAACGTTAATCCTCGATCGTTTCTAATAATGGGATGAAATCAAAGCGGTTCACATCCACCAGCCCCAGGTCGGAGATGCGCAATTCCGGGATCACCACCAGACCCATCAGGCTGACCTGCATGTTGGGGTTGTGGAGCTTGCAGCCGCATTTTTCGTATGCCTTCAGCAATCGCGCGATAGTTCCGCCACCACCACCGCCGGTTCAGTGGACATGATCCCGCCAATCTGCAGGCGGACTTCCGCCAGTACCTTGCCTTGCGATACCACCACCTACCCCCGCCGATGGCGGCGAGGTGGTTGGCTGCGAATGCCATATCCTCATCGTCCGTCTCCAACCACCACCAGTCGGTGGCTGTCATGTGCCATCGTAGTGGCAACCGCGCAAGACACGTTCAACCCGAATCCCTGCACCAGCCCGAACTGGATCCTGCCGGTGCTTTGATGGCGTTCGACCAGTGCGATCTTCGCCGGTCACGCGCCAGCTCCTGCCGAACCTGCCCGCACTCACCACGGCTCGAGGACAATGCCGGGTTGGCGCCTGGTTTTCAATGACCCGATCACGTGGGCGCGGACCTTCCTGGCAGTTCAGCCGGAATCACCAAGTCAGCCGCGGTCAGCGTATGGCTGAGGTCAACAGAATCCAATGCCCACAACGGGTACTCGCGTTTGGGCAGGTCAACCAGCACCTCGCCCTTGCGCACCACTTCCTCGCCCTTTGCGATCACCACCTCGGGTCGAAAATCATTCAGATCCTCGACGATCAGAATATCTCCGAAGCGCCCCGGGGCGATCGAGCCAATCTCCCTCGAGACACCAAATGTTCGGCGGTGTTGATCGTCGACATCTGGATGGCGGTCATCGGGTCAAGCCCCAGCGAAATGGCGTGCCGCACCGCCCTGTCCGATGCGCCCTTCATATACAAGCGTCTCCGCCTGCAGGTCATCGGTGCACAGCAGGAAGCTCCGCGGCGACAACCCCTGCTCCATCACCGCCTTCACCTGCTCTTCCACGTCCAGCCAGGCGGACCCGTAGCGCATCACTACCTTCATCCCCTGCCGGGCGCGCATGACCGCGTCGCCGGTGGTGGTGCCCTCGTGGTCATCCTGCGGTCCGCCGACCACGTAGCCATGGAACGGCAGTCCGAGGTCAGGCGAGGCGTAAACCCGCCGACGCCTTGCCGGCGCGGCGCGTGGCGCTCATTTCGGCGTGCACCTTGTCATCACCGCTGTACACGCCCGGGAAGTTCATCATCTCGCCGAAGCCCGATCATGCGCCGGGCCAGGTCAGGGCTTCCTAATTTCCGTGGACCGAGGATTGCTCCGGCGTTTTCCAGCCCGGCGAGAAAGGACGCAGAAGGGACCTGCACGAACACATGGTCGGCTGCAGCGCGGCGTCATCCACCATCAGCCGCACCCCGCGCAGCCCGAAGACGTCGGCGATCTATGCGGGTCGATGAACATGGCGGTGGTGCCGTGCGCACGCTGCGCGCACGAATCGGTCACCGTCACGGAGCCGGATTCCACGTGCATGTGCCCGTCGAGCAAGCCGGGTACCAGGTACTTGCCCGGCGCGTCAATGACATGTCTTCTTGCCAATGGTATGGGAAGCGTCCGGTCGAACGTAGCGCGATGCGTTTGGCGCGCATGGCAACATCAATATTCGGGATGATCTCCCCGGTTCTGCACGCACACCGACTGCCGTTACGCACAACGAGGTGTGCAGCTGGCAGCCTGCCCGATGGCGCAATCCACCAGTTCTCGCGCGTTCCGCAGCCAGAAGAGTCACATGCCCGATGCCGTGTCCTATCCCGCAGCCAGCCGCTGCGCAGCTTCATACGACAGCTTCGATATGTCGCTTCACTCAATGCCCAGAAGCACCCGTTTCGCGTACAACAGCTTTGCCGTGCACGTAATCGTTGTCCACCTTGGGGGGATTGCAGAACACCAGTGCAGAGACCGGGTCGTGCAGCGCCCTAGCCAGGTCGAGCTGAGTGCAGGTTGATGGTGATGAAATCGGCGCATTTCCCGGGTTCGAGCGAACCGATGTCCGTCCTGCCCAGCACCGCCGCGCCGCCGCGGGTGGCGAGTCTCGAGCGCTTGTGCCTCCGGGTCAGAAGCTTCCCCGCCGGTCGAGGAAAGTGATGCGCCTTCCAGCCCGGCTTCAGCCGTGCCAGCAGCATCGCCTGCCGCGCTTCCGCCACAGAGGTGCCGAGCCGTCGTTGCTCGCCGAGCCGTCCACCCCCAGCCCGACCTCGACGCCGTGCCGCAGGAAGGAGAGCAGCGGCGCCGCGCCGGAAGCGAGCCGCATGTTCGACGAGGGACAGTGCGCCACCCGCAGCCTTCTCGCGCATAAACCCCGATCTCCTTTTCGTTGACGTGCACCGAGTGGGCGAACGAGGAACGTCCTCCCCACCCAATCCAGCGACTGCATGTACGTCACCGGCGCAAGTGCCGCACATCTGGATGCAAAGTTCTCTTCATCCTGCGTCTCCGCCAGGTGCGTGTGCAAATGCACGCCGTACTTCCTGGCGAAGCTCTGCGCTTTCCCGCATCAGGAACTCCCCGGTGACGCTGAACGGTGAACAGGGCGCCAGCACGATCTGTACCATCGAGCCGGTATTCGCATTCATGGTATTTCCGG
Organism: uncultured Chloroflexia bacterium; assembly: GCA_963774925.1. Classification (GTDB taxonomy): domain Bacteria; phylum Chloroflexota; class Anaerolineae; order Anaerolineales; family Anaerolineaceae; genus UBA6107. The sequence goes on along the minus strand of CAVZGM010000005.1, from coordinate 11,054 downwards.
ATGAGCCGCTCGCTGCCCTTGAGGATGTCCTCCTCGCGGTCCACCACGCTGTCGGGCGGCAGCCCGCCCTGGCTCTCCCCCAGGCTCATCGACCCGCGCGACGCGTGCAGCCTCACGCCGATTGCCTTCGCGGCTTCGATCTCGTCATCGAGGAGGAACCGTTCGGGAAGAGGTAAAGATGGTCAGAAGCAGTGGTGCAGCCGGACAAGGCGCGAACTCGCTGAGCGCGGTCTCGTGTTGCAGTGCGGATGTCCTCGGGCGTCATGCGCGCCGAGATGGGACAGCAGCGTCTTCAGCGAGTTGAACAGGTCCGCGTTTTTGCGCCGCCGGAATCACCCGTGTGAGCGTCTGTAGAAATGGTGGTGCGTGTTCACCAGCCCGGGTAGGAGGAATGCCCGCTCGCGTCCAGCACCTCGTCCGCGCTGGGTGGAAGCGCCGCGGTCGCCCGAACTGCTCGATGAACCCGTCGCTAACAAAAAGATCCCCCCTCCGGACTCCCGGCGGCGTCATCCATCGTGACCAGCAGTTGCGCGTGCTTGACAAGGAGCGTGCTCATAGAGAACCTCAGCCTGAAAAGATCGAACTTGTCTGACAACTTTCAGTTTTTAGTTTACCGGGATTTTAGCGAATTGTCAATTACAGGGCTCGCGGTATAACCCCAGGTGATCGTTTAACAGCCAGGTGATCGCCCCATTGATGCGGTAGACAATCCTTGAGCTGCCTGCAGAATAATGCTTGGTGATGACCTCGTTGCTCTCGCTCACCTTGAGCTCGTAGGCACCGTTGGGGGAATACGTCACGAGATGTTTATCAATTTCAGATTTTAACCAAGGAATAATTGTTAATCGCTCAAACATCGCTATAATAACAAATTGATATGTTTTATGGCATAACAATAAAGGGAATTTCCTTTGTGATAATTACCGATTCATCGTCACATAATTGGCCCTTAATTATAGCTACAAAATTTGTTTCCTCTTTAATGGAAAACATAGATAAATCGGGGGAAAAGATTATCAAGATTTCAGAAACATAATCACCATTCGGGTTTACTATGTAAGGACTGTCCCCCGTATACGTTGTTTTGTTTTTTATATTTGTTAAAACTCCGTTTTCAATAACGTAAAGCTGTAGCCCAAAATCTATTGGAAATGATATACATTCCGATGACGTATTTGTTATATTCACTAGTATGTAACCGCTTGTTTTTATTTCATTCCCTTTAACATAATCAATCATCAATCCCTTTGAGATATCATCTGGAGAAATGGCATTTTCGGTACATCCATATAAAATAAAACAACAAAATAAAAATAAAGTTAACTGCTTAAAGATTTTCGTCATCTTTTATACTCTTTCTTTAGAATTGGTTAAAGCGCGTAGGGTGCGTTACTAACACACCACCCAAACGCACCTCCCAACCCACCCCTTGCTCAATCCCACGCCAACCCCTGTAATCTCCCCTCGTTCCCACCAACCCAATCTGCATCATAGATCCCCTCCTTCACATACCTTGAGAAACTCGAATACGGCCAATCGATGGCACGCTGGACCAAGCCATGCTTGATCGGATTGTAATGGATGTAATCCAAATGCATTTCAAGATCTTCCTCGCTTTCGATGGTGTGCTCCCAAAACCTGCGCTGCCGAATTGCGGCTTCCCTCCGTTTCTGCCGGGAAGCGTTGCGTTCTCCGCCCGGTCCAACCTCCACCAGGTATCTCCTGGTGAAGCAGGGTCTTGATCTCCTCCAGCGCATGGCATAATTCGCATCCCCCTCCGGTAACCGCCAGATGCAATGGAGATGGTCGGGTAACGGGCACAGAGGCAATCATATCGAAGGGGAACCGGTCGGACACCTCCAACCATGCATGACGGAGAATTTTGCGGGATTGTTCGTTGATAAGGATGGGTTGTCTCTCGCAAGTAACCACGGTGAAAAAGTAGGTTCCTCCCTCGACATGCGACCGGTGATAATTCGGCATATGCTGATTGTATAATAAGTTATTCAACAAGCACGAGTGAGAATGTCGGAAATGGAGGAAAGGAAGGAAGGATGAGGACAGGTTTACGAGTGGGGTTGGGTTGAGTGGTGCGTTTTCCCATGGCACATAAAACGCGCCAGGGCACAAGCAACGCACCCTACGAGCTTGACACGAGGATGGAATTCAATAATAACGATTTTAACTTTTATGCCTCTTTTTCAAGCCATTTATTCGGAAACGAGTTTTACAGTAACCAAATCACCCATACCTTCCCAATCATGAATATTTGTCATCACAAATTTTTCAGATATTCCAATATTTGGTAAAAATTGAGAAATGGATATTTCTTTCGAAAACAAGTAAAATGCAAGAATTTCGGTGTCTGGTGAAATGATGTTTCCTTTTTCAGAATCAGGTTCTACATCATTGATTAGCACTATCATTCTCATTTCTGGGTAATATAAGAAAACCACACCATAAACCGTTTCATATAAGAATTCATAATAGGATAAATTCGACTCAGGCTCTCCAAAAAATTCTAAGACTTCACTCAGAATCCATTTTTCTGTACCTAACTCGATGAATGATATTTTTGTGTTTGAATACCATATGCTAATCCTTGATTCTTTCGGATCCTTAATTCTTTGCAGAATCTAGCCGATTTCCCTTCGACCGAAGACACCCGAGGTAACTTTTCTAGAATATCCAAACTATTATCGTAATTGGTATTCCCGGGAACTAATTCATGCCAACAAGGAAGAGAACATGAATTTTCCCATAGGTTTGATACCGAAGTGGTTGTGCAAGTAACCAAAGAAAATAAAACAGAATCCAAAGGAATTTCCAGATTGGTTTTTTATCATTTTTCATGGTCTATTTCCCAATAAACCTAGCTCGTAGGGTGCGTTACTAACGCACCACCCAAACGCACCACCAAACGCACCACCCAACCCACCCCCTGCTCAATCCCACCCAACCCCTTGTAATCTCCCCTCGTCCCCGCCAACCCAATCTTCATCATAAATCCCCTCCTTCACATACCTTGAGAAACTCGAATACGGCCAATCGATGGCACGCTCGACCAATCCGTGCTTGATCGGATTGAAATGAAATAATCCAAATGCACTTCAAGATCTTCCTCGCTCTCGATGGTGTGCTCCCAAAACCTGCGCTGCCAGATTGCGGCTTCTTTCCGTTTCTGCCGGGAAGTATAGCTCGTAGGGTGCGTTACTAACGCACCACCAAACGCACCACCCACACCACCGTCTTCAATCCAACGCAATCGCACCACCCATCTCACCACCTCATCCTCATGTGAAAATCCTGCCCGCACCCCCGTCAATCAATCCGTTCCATTTGTCTTCTTCGCGAACCATCTTTTTCGGCGTTAGCGAAGAATACCAAAAACTTCGAGTAATGGATTAAATTTGGAATTGTCTCTTGTAAACTCTTCACAATAAAGAGTCTCGCGGAAGCAACATGAGTAGATTATCACCCGAACGGGAAAGAGTCCATTCCCCACTTTTGAACCTTCGATTCTTCACTAGAATTAGATTTTCGTCTAGAAAAGTGTAATCAAAAAATGAACAAAACGATTCAATCGGTCTTTTTCGACAATATAAAAGTCGACCGTTTCTAGAGAATTTTATAAATATTTCCTCAAAGTAATTCCCATATATGTCATAGCCAATTTGTGTTGCCTGCCATTTTCCAATCATAAACTCACTATGTTCATTTTGCATTAGCGATTCGGTGCAACCTCCACAGGTGAAGCAGAAAACGATAATGATTAATAATTGAAGTGAAATTCGTAGTGTGTTGGACGTCAGGCTGCGTTCGTTCGATGAACGCACCAACCTCATGTGAAAATCCTGCCCGCATCCCCGCCAATCAACCCCTCCTCTACCCCTGTTATTTCGACTTATTAAGGATTGTATATCAAATTGGTAATGGTTTTGACTTATTTCCGCTTCCATCCTGCACCAGGCATATAAAGCATCATAAACCTGGAACTGATGGGAGAGGTTTTCAAGATCCTCAAGTCATAAGGGTGGGTTGCCTGTGCCCTGGCGCGTCTACCAGCCCTGGAACGATTTTTGTTCCATGGGTGCGCCACGGGAAAACCCACCAAAACACTCGTTCCAAAGGTGACCACGGATATTAAACATCCCTCCCTCGATAAAATACCTGCAATATTCAGGCATAGGGAGATTGTATATCAAATTGGATTGGTGGGTTGAAAACCAATTCATGACAGCTGAATAAGCGACTCGTTTCCTTCCGGTTTTCAACCCACCCTACCGCTGAGGCTCACCGAGGCATTGTGATAAAATTGTTACACCATTCTCAATACTGGAGGGTTATGTGAGCAGGATTTGCGTAGTTGGAACAGGATATGTCGGCCTGGTCACAGGCACCTGCTTTGCCGACCTGGGAAACGATGTTACCTGCCTGGATATTGATGAAAACCGCATTGAAAAATCAACAAGGCATCATGCCCATCTATGAACCCGGCCTGGAGCAGCTGGTAGCAGACACATCACCAACGCCGGCCCGGCTGACCTTCACAACGGATTATGCCCTGGATTGACCTGTCGAATATGCTTTCATCGCGGTCGGCACCCCCTCAGGCGACGAAGGCGAAGCAGACCTGCAATTCGTCCGGTCTGCCGCCGAAGCCATCTCCGACCAGGTCAACCACCCCATCATCGTGGTCAACAAATCCACCGTGCCGGTCGGCACCGGTGACTGGGTCACCGACATTATCAACAAACGCCGGCAACCACCGGCGGCGAACCGCTGGACTTCAAAGTCGTCTCCAATCCCGAATTCCTGCGCGAAGGCTCGGCGATCAATGACTGCATGAACCCCGACCGGGTTGTGCTGGGTTCCACCGACCGTGCCGCCGCCAAGAAGATCGCTGAACTCTACACCCCCCTGCGCTGCCCGGTGATGATCACCGACCTGCGCACGGCTGAAATGATCAAATACGCTTCCAACGCCTTCCTCGCCACCAAGATCTCCTTCATCAATGAAATGGCGAACATGTGCGAAGAACTGGGCGCAGACGTGGTGGAAGTCGCCCGCGGCATGGGCCTCGACAAACGCATTGGCCCGCCTTCCTCGACGCCGGTCTGGGATGGGGCGGAAGCTGCTTCCCCAAGGACGTGAAAGCCCTGGCCCACATGGCCGTGCTGCACGGCACCCACCCACAGCTGCTGCAGGCCGTGATGGAGATCAACCGCAACCAGCGCCGCCGCGTGATCTACAAACTGCGCAACGCCCTCAACGGCCTGAACGAAAAAACCATCGGCATCCTGGGCCTGTCCTTCAAGCCCAACACCGATGACATCCGCGACGCCCCCGCCCTCGAGATCATCCACATGCTGGAGAACGAAGGCGCCACCATCAAGGCCTATGACCCCCAGGGCGCAGAAAACGCCAGGACGATGATCCCCCGCGTGATCCTGTGCGAAACCCCCTACAAGGTCGCCGAAGGCGCAGACGCCCTCGTGGTTGCCACCGAATGGAACGAGTTCAAGCAGCTTGACTTCGCAAGATCAAATCCCTGATGAACGGCGCCATCATCCTGGACGGCCGCAACCTCTGGGATCCCGAAAACCTGAAGCAGCTCGGCTTCACCTACATGGGCATCGGGTTGGGTCGCTTAACAAAAAGTAAATCTTTTCAATCGCGATTTCGAACTCCGGTCCGTTCACTCCCTGTATAATCACACCATAGCGGAGAGAAAATGGAAAAGACCGGAGTTCTTTTTGTCAGCCTGGTGGAACGGCGGAGACTTCGTTCGTTTCGGCTGCTGCTGCGCAGTATCCGCTCCTTTTCTGGTGAGCGCTCCACCTATCCGTTCCGGCTCTTCCACCCCGCTCGTTCCCCATCCCCGCTTCAGCCGATTTCGAGGAGCACGTTGAAATTCATGAATTGGAGGAACCCGAGCCAATAGTCGCCTTCCCGTTTTGGCGGAAGGTGCGTGCGCGCAGGCTGAAGCGCTCTGCAATGGAAAGGTGAGCAGCCTGGTCTGGATCGACCCGGCGGCACTTGTGCTCAAGCCGCCGCTTGCGTATGTCCTGCGGGATGATGTTCGCGCCTCCTTCCGTCCCGTGCACATCCGCAACATCGGGCAGCTTTTCGGGCTTCCGCTGGATGCATACTGGCAGCATCTATACGAAACGCTCTCCTGCCCCCTGCCCGCGTTCAGCGTGACCTCCTTCGTGGACGGGCAGGAACTATTCCCCCTACTTCAACTCGCATAGCTTCAGCATTGACCCCGCGCTTGGGTTGATGCAGCAATGGAGAGCGTCCTTCCTTTCTCTTATCCACGATGAACGATTCCAAACCCGGCTCTGCCAGGATGACCTGCATCGACTCTTCCTCTTTCAGGCGGTACTGTCCATCCTCCTACGAAGACCCTCTCCCTCTCCCGGATCCGCATCCTGCCGGAAACCTACAATTACCCCTATCACCTGCAGCAGCAGATCCCAGGCGGAAAAACGCATGCAGTGCATGAATGACCTGGACGTGCTGACTTACGAGGAGGAAAGCCTGCACCCCTCCCGCCTCGTCGGAATGGACGCGCGAGCCCTTGAGGCAGTGGCTGATCGACAATCTCGAAAATTGATCCTCCATAGGTCTTGACATTAACGTAACGTCATGGTTTATAGTATTGCCATGCACAGCCCAGACAGCTACACCATCTCCGAACTGGCAGCCCTCGCCGGGGTCAGCCTGCGGCACCCTGCGCTATTATGACCAGCTTGGGCTGCTCCGCCCTTCCTCAAGGCGGGACAATAACTACCGCCAGTATGCCCACGCCGACCTGCTGCGCCTGCAGCAGATCCTGTTCTACCGCGAGCCCGCCTCCCCCTGGCGAAGATCAAAACCCTGCTCAGCGAACCGGGGTTCGACCTCCTGGCGGCGCTGGGGCAGCATCAAGCTCCGCCTGCTGGCGGAACAGGAAAGGATTTCGCACCTGCTGCAGACTGTGCAAAACACGATCGACCACTTGAAAGGAAACAAGGAAATGACAGACAGCGACCTCTTCACCGGTTTCAGCGAGGAAAAACAGTCGGGAATACGAAAAATATGCCGCGGAACATTGGGATCCAAAACTGGTACAACAGTCTTCCGCGCGTTGGAAAGCATTATCCAAAGAGAGTAAACAAGCCCTGATGGAGGATGGCAAACGCATCACCCTCGACATCGCCGACGCCATCCCGCTTGCACCCGGCAGTCCGCAAACCCGAGGTGCTCATCGCTGAATGGCACGCTTACATCAACCGCTTCTACGACTGCAGCCTGGAGATTTTGCTTGGCCTGGGCAACACCTACTCAGACCATCCAGAGTTCAGGGCTGTTTACGAGAAGGTTGATCCTGCCATGCCCGCATTCTTCAGCGAGGCGATCCGTATCTACTGCAAGGAGCGCGGGGTGGAAAACCACAGGTAAGAACAGGGCTGCTTCTGAAGCAGCCCTGTACTTTTTATTGACAAGATTGTTTGTGCAATCTGCCAGGTAATCTTTGAGGAATTGCCCGGTGAAGTGACCTGGGACTCTCACAGATCTCCCGCGGGGTGCCGCAGCCGATCAGTTCTCCGCCCATGTCCCCGCCTTCCGGTCCCAGGTCGATGATGTAATCGGCAACCTTGATAATATCCAGGTTGTGCTCGATGATCAGGACCGTATTTCCGCCATCCACCAGCCGCTGTAGACCTCGACCAAGCAGTGACATCCGCTGCATGCAATCCAACCGAAGGCTCATCCAGTACATACATGGTCTTACCCGTCGACCTGCGGGAGAGCTCCTTGCGAGAGTTTTACGCGCTGAGCCTCGCCGCCGGAAAGCGTCGGTGCTGGGCTGCCCGATGCGGATGTACCCAAGCCCAACCTCCTCCAGCGTTTTCAGCTTGTTGACGATACGGGAAGCTGGCGAAAAGCTCCAGCCCGCTCTCAACCGTGAGATCGAGCACATCCGCGATAGACTTGCACCTTTGAACTTAACCTGCAGCGTCTCGCGATTAAAGCGCGCTGCCATGGCAGACGTCGCACGGAACATAAACATCCGGGAGGAACTGCATCTCGATCCGCAGCTGCCCCTGTCCCTGGCAGGCTTCGCAACGCCCACCATGCACGTTGAATGAAAAGCGCCCAGGCTTTATAACCGCGCATCTTGCTATCCGGTAGTTCAGCAAACAGCTTGCTGATCTCGTCAAAGAGCCCTGGTGTACGTACCTGGATTTGACCTGGGTGTGCGCCCGATCGGTGACTGGTCGATATTGATGATCTTGTCAATATTATCGATCCCTTCGATCCGGTCGTGTGGCCCAGGATTGGTATGCGCGCCGTGCAGTCCCGCGCCAGCGCGATTGTACAGGATGTCACTCATCAGCGAGGATTTCCCTGAACCGGAAACACCGGTGATGCAGACAAACGTGCCCAAGGGGAATATCCACAGTGATATTCTTCAGGTTGTTCGCCCTTGCGCCCACGATCCGGAGGAACTTCCCATTTCCCGGTCGACGGTGATCTGGATTGGGACTACTTTCGCCCGAGAGGTAGGCACCGGTCGAGCGATTCGGGTGATGAGATGATCTTCATCGATGTTCCCTCAGCAACCACCCATGCCGCCATGTTCTCCTGCCCCGGGCCAAGGTCGATGATCCAGTCGGCAGAGCGAATGGTTTCCTCATCATGTTCAACAATCAAAACCGTATTTCCAAGGTCGCGCAGACTCTTTCAAGGTTGTCAGCAATCGGTCATTATCCCGCGGGTGGAAGCCGATCGAAGGCTCATCCAAAACGTACAAGCACGCCCATCAGGCGGGAGCCAATCTGTGTAGCCAGACGGATCGCTGCGCCTCCCCGCCAGAAAGAGATCCCGCAGAACGCCGCAGGGTTAGATAATCCAGACCCACATCCACCAGGAAACCCAGCCGTGAGATTATCTCCTTCACCATCCGGTCTGCGATGGCCTGTTCGCGTGGATGTGAACGACTGGTATAACGTCCATCAGTTGTCTCGACCCACTCGAGGGTCTTCACAACCGGCCAATCGGTGACCTCGATAATGTTTATCCCATCCACCGTCACAGCCAACGCTTCCGGCCGTAACCGCTCACCCTTACAGGTCGGGCAGGGCTGTCGCTCATGAATTCACTGATCCTGCTGCGGATGTACTCCGACTGGGTTTCCCGGTATCGCCTTTCCAGGTTTGGGATCGACCCCTTCGAAAGAGGTCTGAAAAGTGGATGGCGATCATTCCTGCCGAGAGGTGATGTACAACTGCTGCTGCCCTGTACCATAGAGAATGCCAGGTCGAGTTTCTTCTACGGGGTACGGTTGAACGGCGCATCCAGGTCAATGTGAAAATGGTGTGCCACCGCTTCGATCATCTGCCAGTAATAACCACCCTGATCCCGTGGGCCATTCCATTCCAAGGCGACAATCCCTCCATCATTGAGGGACGATCGGGATCAGGAATGAACAGATCCGGATCAATTTCCAGGCGGCTGCCCAGTCCCTGGCAATCCGGGCAGGCCCCATGAGGTGTATTGAAGGAAAAGGTGCGCGGTTCGATCTCCGGCAGGCTGACCCCATGTTCCGGGCAGGACAGTGTTCGAAAAGTACAGGTCTGCGGTGGATCCATGGTAAGATTCTGAACGGTCAGGTAACCTTCTCCAACCTTTAACGCAGTTTCGACTGAAATCGGTCAACCTTGAACGGAATGACTATCTCCTCGTCGGTACCTGATTTTTCGATACACCAACCTGTCAACAATGGCTTCGATCGTGTGGATCTTGTACCGGTCCAGGCTGATCTCTTCATCCAGGTTATGAACCTGCCATCCACGCGCACCCGGGCAAAGCCCGCCTTGCGTATCTCCTCGAATACGGATTGGTAGGTACCCTTCCGCCCCCGGACAATGGGAGCCAGGATAAGAATCGGTGCCATCCGAGATTCCCAACATGTCCACAATCCTGCGGATTGTTTCACCACCTCCCTGCCGCAGACCGGGCAATGAGGGATGCCCATCCGCGCAAAAAAAAGGCGCAGGTAATCATAAATTTCAGTGACTGTGCCAACCGTTGACCGTGGGTTGTGCGAGGTTGCCTTTTGGTCAATCGAGACTGCCGGAGAAGCCTCAATATAATCCACATCCGGTTTGTCCATCTGACCAAGGAACTGGCGCGCATACGCGGAGAGCGATTCAACATAACGCCGTTGACCTTCTGCAAAGATATGTCGAATGCCAATGAGGATTTCCGGAACCAGACAACCCGGTGATGACCACCAGCTTGTCGCGCGGAATTTCGACGGTAATATTTTTCAGATTATGTGCCCGTGCACCAACCACCCGAATGATATCTTGTGTCATACGTACCCTTTTCGAACATTTATTCTAAAAGCTATTGTATCACAATGCAACCTGAAATTATACCCCTGATAAAAAAAGCACGTTTTGCTTGTATACTTCAAACAGGAAGGAGTTACCATACGGCCGCGTCGCCGTGATCGGCGCCGGCAACGTCGGCGCGACGTTCGCCTTCGCCCTGGTCGCCTGAGCGGCCTGGCCGGAGAGATCGTCCTCATCGATGCCAACCGCGCCAAGGCGGAGGGCGAGGCCATGGATTTCATCCGCGCCAGTTCCCGTTCGCCAGACCGACCCGCATCTGGGCCGGCGACTACGCCGACTGCGCCGCAGCCGACGTGATCGTCATCACCGCCGGCGCCAGCAGGCCCCGGCCGATCCGCGCGGACCTGATCCGCGTCAACGCCGGGATCATCCGCCATCTACCGCGCCGAATCGCACAACATGCAGGCGACGCGGTCGTCCTGATGGTGACCAATCCCGTCGATACGCTGACGCAGGTCGCGCTCGAATCGCTGGGCCGGCCGCGACAAGAGTGATCGGCTCGGGCACCGTGCTCGACAGCACGCGATTCGAGTACCTGCTCATCCGCCATTGCGGGATCGACGCCCGCAACGTGCACGCCTACATCATCGGCGAGCACGGGGACAGCGAGGATCGCCGCCTGGAGCCTGTCGCACATCGCAGGCA
>CAVZGM010000004.1:0-105980 GCA_963774925.1 uncultured Chloroflexia bacterium | reverse complement strand
TCGCGGCGTGGTTCAACGCGCTCCCGGTGATCACCACCACAGGCGTCTCGACTGTCGGCAGGCTCACCGTGGGCAGCCCCATCGTGGGTGTGGGCGGGAAGACCACTTCCGCCGTGGGTGTGGTCATGGTCGCCAGCAGTTCCGCCACGCGCGTCGCCATTTCTGCTTCGCTGAGCTGGTCGTTCGGCTGCCGGGATTGCTGCAGCAAGCCCGCAGCCGCTGAGCAGCAGTCCAAAGATGATCATTACCGGGATGAGTTTTTTCATGTTTCGCTCCTTGCAGGAATGGCAGCCGGGGTACCCTAACCTGCCTTGTATCCGATCTTGCGCAGGAAATCGGTGCGCCATTTGACGTCCGCCGCGGACTCGACTCCCTTGGGAGCCTCGCCCTCGACCACGCCCATGATGCCGCGCCCGATCCCGTTGTCGTACACCACCACCTCGGTATCGTTGGCAGTGGCGCAGAAGATGTTGACCACCTCCGGCACGCTCTTGACCGCGTTCAGCACGTTGATGGGGAAGAATCCGTCGCCCAGGAAGAGGATGAAGCTGTGCCCCGCGCCGATGCGCATGGCGTTTTCCTTCGCCATCTCGATGAGCGTCTCGTCCGTGCCGCTGCAGCGCACCAGGCAGGCGCCGGATGCCTCGCAGAACGCCAGCCCGAACTTGATGCCCGGCACGCTGTTCACCATCACCTCGTGGATGTCCTCCACCGTTTTGATGAAATGCGATTGCCCGAGGATGAAGTTGGTCTCCTCCGGTTTCTGGATGCGGATGCTCTCGAATTCCATGGCGCTTCTCCCTGTTTTTTCTTTCATTGTACTGCTGCTGCGCGTCCGCGTGCAACACCTTTACGTTCCCTCTTCATTGCAAGATTCATGCCTTGTTCTTCGCGATTTTACCTTTTTCCACTAATTTCACGAATTTCTCTAATAAGGATTCATTTCTTAAGAGCTGAAAAAACACACAGTTTTTGTTTTTACCCCTGATCCCAAATCACCAATTACTTCTCACTCATCCCTTCTTACTCATCTCTTCTCACTACTCACTACTCACGATTCTTGCGATCGGTGCACACCAGTTTTTTGGGTGCGTGTCTCGGTTCTCTATTCTCTATTCTCTATTCTCAGTTCTCGTTTCTCAGTTCTCGATTCTCAGTTCTACGGTCTCAATAAGGTACAATAGGGGCACACTTGAAAGGAATCCCCGCCCTTGTTTGAGATCACCTTCCTCGGCACCTCCGCCTCCGCCCCCTCCCCCAAGCGCAACCTGCCCGCCTACCTGGTTCAGCACGACGAGCACCGCTTCCTGGTCGATTGCGGCGAAGGCACCCAGCGCCAGATCCTCCAATCCGGCGTGGGCTTCAAGCGCCTCAACCGCATCCTCATCACCCACGGTCACCTCGACCACATCCTCGGGCTGGCCGGGCTGGTCTCCACCTTCATGCGCTGGGAAAGCATCGACAGCCTCGAGATCTACGGCGGCGCGAACGCCCTCGAACGCGTGCGCGACCTGCTCTACGGCGTGGTGCTGCGCGGCACCCAGCGCCCATGCCCATCTCCCTCATCCCGGTCAAACCCGGCGTCTTCCTCGACCTGCCCGATCTCACCGTCAGCGCCTTCCCGGTCAGCCACCGCGGACCCGACAACTACGGTTACCTCTTCGAGGAGAAGTCCCGCCGCCCCTTCCTGCCTGAACAGGCGGAAGCGCTCGGCATCCCTCCCGGTCCCCTCGCGGCAAACTGGTGCGCGGCGAATCCGTCACCCTCGAGACGGCCGCGTGATCACCCCCGAAATGGTCATGGGCGAGCTGCGCCTCGGCACGCGCCTGGCAGCCCTGGGCGACACCGGGCGAGACCGCCAGCCTGGTGGAGCTGCTGATGGGCGTCGACGGGCTGGTGATCGAGTCCACCTACCTGGAGGAGGAGCGCGACATGGCAAAACAGTTCGCCCACCTCACCGCCAGACAGGCTGCCGAGTTCGCCCGCCAGATCGGCGCCGGCAAGCTGCATCCTCACCCACCTCAGCCGCCGCTACCGCGACAAGGACGTCCTCGCCGAAGCCCTCACCGTCTTCGAAAACACGAGTGTTGCGAGACTTTGACTCTTTCTTCATCAAAAAGACGATTAAATCAAGAAGGAATCGTTCTAGTTCCATATTCCACGGCGAAGCCCATTAGATAAAAAAGAATGAAATCATGCTCAAGTAAGCGAGAATGAATCTCTCGCAATCCTCATTCGCAAAAATCGCTCAGGGGCGCAAAAACCGCGAGACGCAAAGGCAGCTAAGTAAACCTTTTTATCTTAAGTTCATTACTTCATATAACAATGCATTAGTTGCCTTTGTAACAATATTCTCGATATCTTCAACCTGGCAACCTTTTATAGCTCTTCTTTGCGCCTTGGCGCCTTGGCGAGAGTTGTTTATTACGGGATAGGTTGCGAGAGAAAGTCTTAAGTTCTTGACAATTCCAAGCTCTGCTTTGCGTTCACGACTATGTGCCCTGTGCGGTCTATGCAAGCGGTCGCGAGAGTCGTTTAACTAGCTAGGTTCGACAGAAACGCTTTCAACCTGGCATAGCTCTCTAGTCTCCGATGTCTCGCAATTTTGCGCTCTTATGCAGTCTTCGCGAGGGTTGCGACTTTGCGAGATCTTTATTTGACATCACCCTCAACCCGTGATAAACTGCTGCCTAATCTAAATAGCCCCAAAACGGCACTTCTATCCAGAGAGGCGGAGGGACCGGCCCGATGAAGCCTCGGCAACCAGGAACAGGAAACTGCAACATGGTGCCAATTCCGACAGGAAAGACATCTGGAAGATAGGAGGGCAGCCGACAGAAATGTTGCCCCCAAGAGTATTCACCGGTAGGGGCAACATCTTTTTAAAGGAGTAACCGTAATGTCGCATCAGCACTTTCATGGACAGTCCCAGCTACAAATTCACCTCCGAGTCGGTGACCGAGGGTCACCCCGACAAGCTCTGCGACCAGGTCTCGCGACGCCGTCCTGGACGCCTGCCTGGAGCAGGACCCCCGCTGCCGCGTGGCCTGCGAAACCGCCACCAAGACCGGCTTCGTGATGGTGCTGGGCGAGATCACCACCAACGCCTTCGTCAACTTCGATGACCTCGTCCGCAAGGTCGTCAACGAGATCGGCTACGACAGCAGCGAAAAGGGCTTCGACGGCAACACCTGCGCCGTGCTGTCCGCCATCTCCAGCCAGTCGCCGATATCGCCCATGGGCGTGGACAACTCCCTCGAAGTCAAGGGACGGCGAGATCACCGAGGAGGAACTGGACGAGATCGGCGCCGGCGACCAGGGCATGATGTTCGGCTACGCCTGCAACGAGACCCCCACCCTCATGCCGATGCCCATCTACCTGGCGCACAAGCTCACCCGCCGCCTGGCCGAAGTGCGCAAAGCCGGCACCCTGCCCTGGCTGCGCCCCGACGGCAAGTCCCAGGTGACCGTCGAATACGCCTACGGCAAGCCCGTGCGCGTGGACACCGTGCTCATCAGCACCCAGCACGCCGCCTACGTCTCGCACAGCGAGATCGAGGAATCCGTCCTGGAGCACATCATCCACCCCGTCCTGCCCGCTGAGCTGCTGGACAAGAACACCAAGATCTACGTCAACCCCACCGGGCGCTTCGTCATCGGCGGACCGATGGGCGACAGCGGCGTGACCGGGCGCAAGATCATCGTCGACACCTACGGCGGCATGGGCCGTCACGGCGGCGGCGCTTTCAGCGGCAAGGACCCCACGAAGGTGGACCGCTCCGCCGCCTACGCCGCGCGCTGGGTGGCCAAGAACGTGGTGGCTGCCGGGCTGGCTGACCGCTGCGAGATCCAGGTGGCCTACGCCATCGGCGTGGCGCACCCGCTCTCGATCAACGTGGAGACCTTCGGCACCGGGCGGATCGACGATGAGAAGATCGCCCGCCTGATCAGCGAGCACTTCGACCTGCGCCCCGGCGCCATCATCCGCGACCTGGACCTGCGCAAGCCCATCTACCGGAAGACGGCCGCCTACGGGCACTTCGGCCGCGACGATGTGGATTTCACCTGGGAACGCACCGATCGCGCGGAAGCGCTTGAGCGGGCTGCTGGTCTATAACGAAAAGAAAGAAACGAAACCAATTTTTAAAGAACTCACCCGGGTGGCGAAAGCTGACCGGGTGTTTTTCTATGATTCGTTTTCGTTTTTAAAAATGGAAACGAATAAAAACGAATCATTTACCTCTCACCAATATGGAACGAGGACACGCAAAACGCATGGTTGCGATAACTGCAGGAACAAAAGGAAACGAATCCTTTTCCGGTGGTAGTATGAGGTTGTAAAAGAGCCTGAGTACCAGGCTCTTATTATAGAACATTATTTCTATTTTGTCAAGGGTTAACTAAGCATGTACAAACTGGTTAAGATAGTGATGAGATTCATTGAAATATTTCGTCTAATATCTCAACTAACCTTTGATTAAAGATCACCATCAAAATCATGGTGAGGATATCTAAATGGTCAAGAACCATTCCAAATCTCTTAAATCCCTCCGCTCGTCGTAATTCCACCCATTCTTTCCGGTTATCATTGAACTGGGTTTTATTCTTCGCTGACAAAGTATCAGCAACAAAAATATGTGTGTTTCTAGCAAATGCAGCATCGGCACTTTCTGGATTTCCTTTTCCCATCAACTTGACCTCGCATTTATAAAAGTTCCTACACCATTGTTTAGATAAAAGTCAATCTGTCGTGTAATTTCAATATTTCTATATAAGTTCCATCAACGTGCATCATGTAATGTTTTTCTGGTATCTTGAAAAGCTTGCACAGAGCGATCATTAACGGTCTTTCAACACGTTTTCCTGCAGTACTCCATAAACCCCCTCGTAACGCTGCTCTTTTTACAGCAATAGAATTAATTACAATTAGACTTTCATTGAGGGATAACTCGACACTTAATTTCTTGAATTTGATGGTAAGTGATAAATCAATGTCCTTTTCCTGGTCTACTAGCAGATCAATCGTCTCAGACAATTGATCATAATTTTCCAATAGCTGTCAATAACAATCTGTTTGTTGAACTACCGTGCATATCGTGAATTGTCTTTTTGTTAATCCCTGCATTAATCGTGATTTCCTTTGCTGGCAATCGAGGGTTTGAAATGAAATTTTCCTCGATACCAATCAATATCAACTTCCCGATCCTCTAGTTTGGCATCAACCACTTTTTTAAAAAAATCTACTACAAACTGCAAAAAATCGAAATTAATTGTAAATGTTATTACCTCAACGCGGTAATCCTCACCTCTAATTAACTCGGTTATGATGTCTTTACCACCTCAATTGAAATTGTCATGTTTTCACCTAATTCCTTTTAGAAGCAATAGTTCCATATTCTTCGAATTTGCATTACTTAATATCCTCTTTCACTGATTTCGAATAATTTACATTGCTTCTTACCGCTCAAAATAACTCTCTTCCATTTCTGTAATAAAGAATTATCGATCTAATAATGCAGCAGCCTTTCCCAAAGTACCACTTCCTCCAAATGGATCAAAAACAAAATCTCCAACATAGAGTAAAACTTAATAACACGATCACACAACTCTATCGGGAAAACCGCACAATGAACCTTATCAAAGACTGGATCTATTTGCCACACATTGGATGTTTCATAATCATCATAAACTTTGCTCTTATTAATTGTCTCAAAATCATATTGGTGTAAATTCCAATCCATTAATTTATCGGTCTTTTTCCTATAAACCATCAGACATCTCAGTAACCGCATTAGGTTTATAACCTAAAGGTTTTCTGTGTTGTAAAAAACCAGCATTCCGATTCTTAGCCGTAGTCTCAGGTTTTTGCCAAATAATGTCATCAATAAATTCCCACCCCTTTTGTACTAACCTCGGATGGATATCATATGGAATAGGATAACGTTTGCTTGAATGGGTTCTACTTACTCTAGGAATAATTATTGGTGAAGTATTAAGTACAAAAAACCGACCCTCTTTGTAACCCTATGAACCTCTATAAAAACATCATCGAGAAGATCCAGATAATCTTCATAGATCTCATAGATAGAATAATCACTAGCATTGTAATAAGGTGGAGAAGTAAAAGTTAAGTGAATAGAATCATCAGGGATAACACTCAATATATCCCTCACATCCCCTAGTACACAAGTATTTTTTAAATAGTCATATGATTTTGGATGTGGAATAACTGCTGGTTTTGCCTTGATTGATGAAAACTCTTGTTTTATAAATGATTGGATTATTTCATTTGGGTGATCACTTATTTCCAAAATTGCTTCCACGACATCCTTATTTTTTCGAAAAACTAATAATCCTCTTATTGCTTGTAGAACAATTTTTGGATCATTATTATGTAAAAATTCTTTTAACAAAGGCACAGTAGAAATATCTCTCATCCGTCCAATAGAGGAAACCGCTTCTCTTCTAACCATAGAATCAGGATCAGTTTCAGCGATCTTCCTTAATATTGATAAGAACTCCGTAGAACCTTTTTTCCCGATATTCTTCACTGACCAATATCGAATATTTGGGTTATTGCTTGCCAAAAATTCGATAAATACGTCATAATTAAAATCATCTGGTAAATGCCCCAGGATTCAAGAATTTTTACCAACTGATTGTTTTTTCTATTCTCTTCGATAATAGAATAGATAAGATTTGAATCATTTCGTATCGCTTCGATGTTTAATCTCGTGATCATCTCTTCGTCATTTGTCCTAAAAAAATATAATAAGAAAGATTTGGAGTGTTAATTTATTTAATGTAGTAATAACGAGTATAAATAATTTAGGAGATGTTTATGTTTCCGACTCGTTTGATTATATATTCAATTTCACAAAAAGGAAATCTATACCCCTATGAAAACTCCCCTCTTCCCCTCCTCCCGCCTGTAAAGTTACCCCGCAAAGAACGCTCGGGTGTGCAAAAACCGCGATGGTCATGTTCGCCCTCATCTTCATCTTCCCCGAATGACCCGCCTGGCAATTCATCTGCTGCGCCAATAATGGGAAAAACCCATATAATTAAGCCATGCTTTCTATCAACCTGCAACAACGCAACCTGATCACGCGAATTGCCCGCCGTTACGGCGCTTCGAATATCCGTGTATTCGGCTCAATCGCTCGAGGTGAAAGCACCTCCGCGAGCGATATTGACTTGCTGGTTGACCTCGCTCCGGGGAAAAGCCTCTTTGACCTCGGGGGATTGCAATACGAACTCGAGCAAGCTTTGGGCATTCCAGTGGATGTGGTGACCGGGAATGGTCTTGACTCTGATTTCCGCCAACGCATCGAGAAAGACACGGTACCTTTATGAGAGATGACCTCCAACGCTGCCGTGACATCCTCATGGCAATCGAAAAGATACAATCCAAAACTACCGAGATCGCGGATGGACAGGCAGACGAATTGCTGATCGTTTGGGTAATCCATCATCTGCAAATCATCGGAGAAGCAGCCTCCAAAATCAGCTTGGAATTTCGCGCACAGCACACGGATATCCCCTGGCACAAGATCATCGGAACCCGTCATATTCTCGTCCATGGTTACTTTCAAATCGACACAACCCTTGTCTGGGAAACCATTACGCGCGACCTTCCGAGCTTGAAGTCGCAAATGGTCAGTATCCTTGCCTGATAGACCTCGAAAGTTCACGTGTCCGGAATTCACACTCTAGAGACCCACCTCCCCCTGGGCAGAGCTGTACCTCTCGCAAATAAAACTCGGGTGTGCAAAAACCGCGACCGCCAGGCACCGCCGCGCTCTTCCTGTTCTTCTTCGTCTTCGGCGAGCTGGTCCCTGTCATTCCGGACATCCTCATCAACGTGCTCGGTCCCGCCCCGATCCTGGGCTTGCTCGTTGGCGGCGTGCTGGCGCTGGTGTGCCTGCTAAGACGAGCCCCTCTCGCGGAAGACGCTCGGGGGCGCAAAACCCGCGACCGCGCCATCCTGCTCTACCTCGCCGTTGCCGCCGCCCTGCTGGACCACCTCTCACAAAGAACGTTCGGGTGTGCAAAAACCGCGATTGGTCATGTTCGCCCTCATCATCCTCTTCCCCGAGTGACCCGCCCGGCAATTCATCTGCTGCGCCAATAATGGGAAAAACCCATATAATTAAGCCATGCTTTCGGTCAACCTGCAACAGCCCAACCAGATCCTCCCCGCGATCTCTCAGGACCGATGACCGCCATGCCAAATAGAGAATACTTCCCCCAACGCCCGTCCTCCCGCCCCACGATCTACGCTTATACTGACAGCAACCCGCAGTACAAGGGTTTACTGAAGGGGGGCTATACCGAGAAAGAGGTTGAAAGGCATGTGGTGCAGCACATCGCCACCAAAAGGCTGGACGGTTTAAGGGGGCAGGCATGAGGAATAAGAAGGCACCCAAAGAGAGAGACATTCGTTCATCCGCCGCTGAATACCTGACTTACGTCGCTGCGACAGGCAATCAACCCGAAAGCGTGGAAATGCGCTATGAAGATGAAAACATCTGGCTCACGCAAAAGATGCTTGCAACCTTGTACGGCGTTGAGGTTCACACCATCAATGAACATATCACCAAAGTTTTTGTGGATGGTGAGCTCATTGAACAGGCAACTATTCGGAATTTCCGAATAGTTCAAGCCGAAGGTGCACGCCAGGTAAGCCGTGATGTCAAGCATTACAACCTGCAAATGATCATAGCCGTGGGATTTAAGGTAAATAACGAGCGTGCCGTGCAGTTTCGCAAATGGGCAAACCAGATCGTAAAGGAATTTACGATCAAAGGCTTTGCCATGGATGATGAGCGGTTAAAAAAAGGCGGCACCATCCTGACGGAGCAGTATTTCGAAGAGCAGCTTCAACGAATTCGGGAAATCCGTTTGAGCGAGCGAAAATTCTATCAAAAAATCACCGATATATATTCGACCGCTATTGATTATGATCTTACCGCAAGCGCAACGAAACGCTTCTTTGCTACCGTGCAGAATAAATTGCATTGGGCTATTCATGGGCAAACTGCTTCAGAATTGATCTATCATCGAGCGAATGCTGAAAAGAAACAAATGGGACTGACCACATGGAAAGACGCTCCGCGTGGAAAAATCCAGAAATTTGATGTTTCAATTGCAAAAAACTACCTGACAGAATTTGAAATGCAGCAATTGCAGCGTCTGGTGTCTGCCTATTTGGATATAGCCGAAGATATGGCGATGCGCCACATCCCCATGACCATGCAAGATTGGGAAACTCGTTTGAATGGTTTCATACAGGCAACTGACCGTGCCGTTTTGCAGGATGCAGGAAAAGTGACTACCGAGATAGCCAAAGTGCATGCGGAAGCTGAATTTGAAAAATATAGAATCGTGCAGGATAGATTATTTGAGTCAGATTTTGATAAGCAGTTGAAGCAAATAGAACAGAAAATTAAGAAATCGGGAGAGGCTGATAATGGCTAACGATTTTTTCCCCGCACGCCCATCCTCCCACCCCATGATCTACGCCTACTCAAAAAAACCCGGACGATAGAGGCATGCTAAAAGTGGGCTGCATAGAAAAAGACTTGGCAAGGCGTGTAGAGCACAGCACATTGGACTGGCTAAGTCGGACATGCGCAACAACAAACTCATTTCACCGACCATCATGAAAAAGGCAGGCTGTGCAGGAATAGGATAAATGGCTAAGATTTCAGTTCGTTTTTTTGGCGATAGCGAAGTCCGTGCCGTTTGGGATGAAGCCAGGTCCAAATGGTGGTTTAGCGTGGTCGATATCATTGGCGTTCTCACGGATAGCAAAGACCCTCGCAAATATTGGTCTGTTCTAAAGACGCGCATCAAGCAGTCGCATCCGCAGTTGGCTACAAATTGTAGTCAACTGAAATTGATCGCGCATGACGGTAAGAAGTATGCCACCGATTGCCTGCTTCAGGATGACATCATTACCCTTGTGGAAAGTGTGCCGAGCAAAAAAACAACTGAGTTTATCAAATGGTTCCTGTATAGCAATGAAACCATTGACGGGAAGAGCAAAACCAAAGCCTACGCGTTGTTTGACAGTTCATTGTTTGACACGCTGGAGGTCGGGACGGTGAACGGCTTGCGGCAAATCCACGCTTACCTGTTCGGCGGTTTGTATGATTTTGCAGGGCAAATTCGAACCAAGAACATCGCAAAGGGTAACTTTCAATTTGCTTCTGCACAATTTTTGCAGGAAACACTGAAAAGCATTGAAAAAATGCCCGAAAGCACCTTTGATGAAATTATTGATAAATATGTGGAAATGAATGCTGCCCATCCTTTTATGGAGGGCAACGGCAGGAGCATGCGCATTTGGCTTGACCTGCTTCTGAAAAAGAGCCTAAAGGTCTGCGTGGATTGGAGCCTCGTTGGCAAGAAAGCCTATCTTACCGCGATGGAGCAGAGCGTTGCCGATACCGCTCCGTTAAAGGCGTTGCTCTTTCCTGCCTTGACGGAAAGAATAGATGACCGCGAATTGTTTATGAAGGGCGTTGATTATTCATACTATTACGAGCAGGCGGACGAAATAACAGAGGTTGAGAGCAATGATTAAAGAGTTCTTCCCCGAATGACCCGCCAACTCCCCAACCTCATCAACAGAACCATCGTGGAAAGCAGCCTGTTCTCCTTGTTCGCACAGGCGCTCTTCATCGCCCTGGTCAGTTTTGGGGGCATCGCCGGTGTGCTCATCGCCTTTCGTCCCCGTTTTTTCTTTGGGCTTACCGGTCCGCTGGTTTGCCCGCCCGGCTCGGAAATGGTGATGGATCAGTGGAATGACGGCGCATCCAACCAGTTCCGCCTATACTGCCTGGATGCTATGCAGCAGGAGAGCGCAGACCGCACCTTGCTGGCGCTGGCTGTCGTGCTGGGGATGTTCTTCCTCGTCTCGCTGTATGCCGCCCTCGGGGGGCTGCTCCTCCTGCGCGCCATACGCAGACGCAAGTACGGCGTGGAGTGAACTCGCCCTTGGCATCAAGTCCAGACCTTCTTGACACACATGCTATAATTGAAACTTGTAAAAAGCAGACGCTTTATCCTGCCCCGCGAAAAGTCGCCCCCTGTGGCGGCCTGCGCCTTTCTTCTGAGAGCCCCGCTAGCGAGGCGGGTTGTTATTAACATAAGGATACTCGATAACACTTTTTACCCTGGTCTGTAGCAGCGCTGCCATATCAGCACCGTTAAGAGAGTCCCGATGAGCGATCGCACCAGCCACGAGATCAGCCAATTGAATCAGTATTCGCTCATCGAGTTTCTCGAAACGATTCGCCTGAATCCGCTGCTGATGTTCCGAATGCGCATCGCTTTTCTTACCGCTGTTGCGACACTCGATTGTGCACCAAATTCATCCAAAATTAGAGTGGCTCCGAATTTTTCTTCCACTGGAATTCCACGGATCAACTCTGTAACGAAATACAAGTAAAAATCCAACCCTCTTCAAGAAATATGAAACTGTCATCCAAGGAGGTCTTATCTACCATGATCGCCCATGCCACAAAATCAAGGCAAGCAATCTGGCTAATAATCTCGATCCCTCGTTTCTTTCCCGTTAGTTTATGGTACTTGTACTCATAAGCATCAGGGAGGTGAAGGTCGGTTTTAATTTTTTGCAATTGCGTCCTAAGTTCATCCGGTTGCTTCGTGGCTATCATGGCAATCACAAAATACCTTGATGCCCCTTTTTCAAACTTAAAACTCGTATCTCCGGATTCGTCACCTGCAAATGTGAAGGTAAGGGTCATTGTCAAGTTTTCACCTGCTGAATTTCTTCATGGAGTCCAATGGTTCTTATTTTTGAAGATTCTCCCTCGCAATTCCCTACTCGCAGAAGAACTCTACCTTCGTGCCGCTCTTCATCTCCCCGTTCAGCGCGTCCCCGCCGCAGCCGTACCCCGTGTAGCTATAATGCCCGGCGCAGACCTCGATCACCGTTTTGCCCGCGGGCAGCCTGAAGTGGAAAGTGCCCGGACCGCTGAGGTTAAGCGTGATCCAGTCATTGGTGCTGTTGATAATGGTGATCTTGTCGTTCACCGCGCAGCCGGCAGTGGGCTCCGGCGGCGGGGCGGTGTAAACCGGCGCGACCGGTTCCTCCGTGGGCTGGGGCGTGAACACCGGCAGCTTGGCTGGGTCCCCGGCGACCGCGGCGAAGTCCTGGCGGATCCAGCAGCCCGAGGACGCGTCCAGCGGATTGCGCACATACCACCAGCCGTTGTCGCTCACCCGACCCCAAGCCATCCACCACCGTGCCGTTCTCCAGCGAGGTCAGGATCGTGTTCCCCGTCGAGGGTCCTGAACGGCAGTTCAAGTTGCTGTTCACCGTCATGCGCACTGGCTCAAGCGTTTCTGTCGGGCGTTGTGTGGGCGGCGGGACAAACAACGTGATGGTCGGTCTGGGTGTGGGAACCTCGGTGGGTGGCTCGGATGCAGTGCCGAGCGCATCGCATGCGCTGAGAAACATCATGCAGACAAACAGGATAACTCCTACTTTGACGCGGCTGGTGATGACCATATCCCCTCCTCAATGTCTGAAACGGAACACTGCGCATATTGTGCAGCGAAAAAAAGAAAAACGCAAGTGGAATATACTTGAGGACTGAATGGGAAACCGTTAACCGGTCAATCGGTCAATCGATGATAGCCCGCGTGCCCGCGGAGGGCACAGGCTGGTCGCCATCCTCTGCCTGCCTGACCTCGTCCAGCATCGCGCGCGTCAATGTGCGCAAGCGCAGGATGTGGCGGGAGACCAGCAGTGCGATGACCAGCAGCAGTCCGCGCAGCCACCAGGACTCCACCGCGAACAGGACGGAGTAGCCGATGGTCAACCAGAGAAAGACCAGCCCGCTGACCTTGGCACGCAGCGGTACGGCGCGGAAGCGGCGGTAATTATGGATGAATGGACCGAGCAGACGGTTGCCGATGAGCCAGATGTACATGCGCTGAGAGCTGCGGAAGAACAGCGCCGCGGAGAGCAGCAGGAAAGGCGTGGTGGGCAGCACGGGCAGCAGCACGCCCAACCCGCCGAGGGCAAGGAAGAAGATCCCTCCCGCCAGGGCGAGCCTGCGCTGCAGCTTTGAAAGCGGCTTGGTGCTCATGGGGCAATTCTACCATCCCCATGGCGGGTTCGTCTTAACGCTGTTTACCGACCTGCCCTACTCGCACCAAAACTCGATCTCGCCGTTGGTACTGACCGTGCCGTTAATGCTGGCGCCGCCGCAACCATAAGCGGTGTAGCTATAGGTGCCCTTACACACGCTAATCGTCTGGTTGCCAGCCGATAAGAAGAAGGTAAAGCTGGCGGGTCCGGTCATGTAGAGCTTCACCTGACCGCCGGTGTCATTCTTGATGTCGATCTTGCCGTCCAGCTTGCAGGAGGGCGTGGGCGTGTAGGGCACCATGGTGGGGATGGGTTTGGGCGTGGATGTGGGCGAGGGCGTGAGCGTGGGTGTGCTGGTGGGGATGAAGATCGGGTTGACCAGGTACTCGTTGACCACCTCGTGACCCGCGGGGTAATCGTCCCAGCCATCGTTGACCGCCTCATCAAAGCGCAGCCCGATGCGCACGGTGTGCGGTTCGCCGATCACCCAGCCGCGAGTGATCACACCAGTGTAGATGGACGGCCAGACGCTGCCATCATCCTGGTGGGTCAGGTCTTCCGCGGTGAACTCCTCGCGGTAATAATCCTGCCCGTCGATTTCCAGGAACCAGCTCATATGCTGCTTGTTGTCTTCGAGCCGGTCATACATGGCAGTGATCCAACCGAGGTTGAAGCTAATCGGCTGGTCGAAGGGTACGTTCACCGTGGTCACCGAGCTGCCGGGCATCTCATCATCAAAGAACTCCCAGATACCCCGGGCATCCGGGCAATAGCGGATATACGGGCAGGATTCCAGGCTGACCGCGGGGAGGGGCGTAGCGGTGGCGGTGGGTGTGCTGGTGGAAGTGGGCGTGGAGGTGGGTGTGTTGGTGGCGGTGGGGGTGGCGGACGCGAAGATGTCGCGGATCACCTGCGGCACGGCGTTGCAACTGATGATGCCCAGGCAGATGAGCACCACAGCCAGGAGACGGAGGAGAGATCTGGTTTTCATATCCAGTCCTTTCGGCGATGAATTTGGGTGTTGATACTGGTATGGAAATCTTACAATAACCCTGCGAAATCTGCAAATCCGCCGGGAGAAGGTGTGGAGTACCAGCAAACTTCAGGGGCGCTGCTTGCGGCTGTCGAGCAAGTGCATGATGGCAAGGTAAGGATGGCGGAGCAGCATGCGTGGACCAGCGTAACGCATCACCTCGCGGATGCGTTCGCGCATCTCCGGCTGGTAACAATGCACCCGGCAGTCGGCGCAGGCGGGTTTATCCGGGGCAAAGGGGCACTTCTCGAGCCGCTGCATGGCGTAATCGTGCAGCTCGGCGCAATCGGGACATAGTTCCCCGCCTGTCTCTGACTTCGCCCGGCAATAGAGATGAATCATCAGGCTGACGGTGCGCTTTTCACGCCGGATGCGGTTGGGGGTCGTGGTCATTCAGGCAATTCTACCAGACCCTCCCACGGCATAATCCCAAACAACTACAGGGTCAGTCCCCTTTTGCGCTCCAATCCGCAGTGCCGCACTCTGCTTTGCCGTCGAATAACGCAAGATGGATCGTCCCTTTCGCGGAGCTTCCGGAGGTGAAGCTCCCCTTGACCTCACCAAATTCCCCAGTAATGGTGAAGGTACCATCGGTAATGGGTGTTTTCATACTCGTCATTGTTGAGTAGCTTCCAGCGCTGAATCCTTCACACTTCAAGTCGGTGAATCCAAGGCTGATACTTTCAATAAAACCGCCATCTTCCGAGACCTTCAAGCTGATCGTGGCTGAGGCGGCATTCTTTGTGTCAATAGAACCCCGAAGGACAACCCCAGGATCCGGGTCAGCGGCAGCGCATGCGGTGAGCAGACACACTCCCAGGAAAACGAAGGGAAGGAGAAACCTTTTCATCAGTAACCTCCAGATGACAAGTTGCCCCGCTATTGCGGGTTTATCTGCGCGGAGTTGATGGTGAATGGTGAATGACGGTGGAAAGAAGGGAAACGCAGTACGATGATCCGTTACGGCATCATTATACAGTCCAAACTCCCGATTTTTACAGGGAGAGAGTTGGCATGTAAATCTTGTTTCAATGAAAGGATGAACGGTCGGATTGCACCAGGCAGGATCACGCTCTGGGTGAAATGCTCACCCTTCCACCCCTCCCTGGGCAATGGACTGCAGGACGCGCTCCTCGCTGGGGAACATGTGCACAAATAGGTCCAGGCGCGCGTCTTTCAGACCGCGCATCACCTCCTCCGCGAGCCCGTAGCAGAACAGCTTGCGGCTCATGCGCTTAAGCTGCACGCAGAAATCCAGCATCAGGCGCAGCCCGGCAGGTTTCACGGAATCAATGCCGCTGAAATTGAGGATGATGTTCCAGGCAGGCAGCGCCTTCAATTCAGCCAGGAAGTGATGCAAGGGTTGGGAAAATTCATTGTCGAGCACGCCGCACAGGTCAAGCGCCAGGATGGAAGCGGACAACTGCCGCCGGTTGAGGGTGATGGGTTGATCGCACATGCCAGACTCCTTTCGAGAGACAGCCATCCGAAGAGAAACCTCTTTACGAGGGCAGTCCTCCGGGCAATGGAGCAATCCCATATATATTTGGATATATTATATCCGATTTGTCAAGGAGTCGTCACTGTCGAAATTGGGGCTCTTCCTCGGGTTCTTCGGGAGTCTCGTCCCCGCCGCTGCCGTAATCCAGCACTTCGCGCGTCTGGGCACCGGGTTCCTGCGGACCGATGATCTTTTGCTCTTCAAGCGCGTCCATCAGCCGGGCGGCGCGGTTATAGCCCATGCGCAGCCGGCGCTGCAGCATCGAGATCGAAGCCCTTGCCCTCCCGGCGGACCACATCCACGGCTTCATTCATCATCGGGTCGCCAGAATGCACCTCGTCGCCAAAGAAGGAGCCCTGGCGGAGAGGCGTGCTGCCGGCGGGGGTGAGGTCGAAGCCCAGGTTGCCGTGGATCCTCCACACCCTGCGCGCGGCGGTTGAGCGCGATCAGCCGCCAGGCTTCCACCAGGCGCTGCAATTCGGCATCAGAGACATAGACACCCTGCAGCCGCACAGGCGCGGGCGCATCCGGAGCCTGGTAGAGCATATCGCCCTTGCCCAGCAGGCGTTCCGCGCCGGTCTGGTCGAGGATGACGCGGCTGTCAGTGCTGGAGAAGACCATGAAAGCGACCCGCGCGGGGAAGTTGGCTTTGATCAAGCCGGTGAGCACGTCCACAGAGGGGCGCTGCGTGGAGAGGATGAGATGAATGCCGGTCGCGCGCGCCAGCTGTGCCAGGCGGGTGATGCTGCGCTCGGTCTCGTCCGGGGCGAGCATCATCAGGTCCGCCAGCTCATCGATGACCACCACCAGGTAAGGCAGATGGTCGCCGGATTTGGCGGTTGTAATCCACGATATTGCGCACGCTGGCGGCGGCGAAGCGCTTGTAACGCAAGTCCATCTCGCGCAGCATCCACTGCAGCGCGCCGACCACCCGGTCGGCGTCCACGACCACCGGGGCGAGCAGGTGCGGGATGCCGTTGTAACCGGTCAGTTCCACGCGCTTCGGGTCAACCAGCACCAGGCGCAGGTCGTCGGGGGAATTGTTGAGCAGCAGGCTGGTGAGGATGGCGTTGACCAGCACAGACTTGCCGGAGTTGGTGGTGCCGGCGATGAGCAGGTGCGGCATGGCGGACAGGTCGGCGAAGACCGGTTTGCCGGCCACGTCCTTGCCGAAGGCAAAACGCAGTGGAGTCTTGATCTTCCTGAACGCTTCTGACTCGATCAACTCACGCAGCGTGACCATGGTGAGCTCGGAGTTGGGCACTTCGATGCCCACGTACGCCTTGCCGGGCACAGGCGCCTGGATGCGGATGGTGGGGGCAGCCAGCGCGAGCGCGAGGTCATCCGTCAGGCTGACGATCTTCGCCACACGCACGCGGGTCTTGCCATTGCGGCTCTCGACGAAATCGGGTTCGACGCCAAACTGGGTGACCGCGGGTCCGTGGTGGACCTCGACGATGTGCCCCGGCGCACCGAAGGAAGCCAGCGTGTCCTCGATGATGCGCGCGCGGGCTTTATCGTAATGGGTCTGCGCGGAAGCCGGGGTGACCGGGTCAAGAACATCCGGCACTGCCGGGATCTGCCAGGGAGTTGAGTCCTTCTTTACACCGGTGCTGATGACTGGCGCGGTGTGTACTGGGACGTTTTATCTGATAATACCGGTCTTTCCGGCACAGCAGTATTCCCGTTGCGCTGGGCTTCCCGCCGCTGACGCACCAGGGCGGCGCGGTCAGAAGTTGGAGTGGAAGCGATCGGTTTGAACCCGTCCGGCAAGGAGCTTTCCGGTTCGAGGTCATAGGTCCGGGGCTGCTCAAAACTAAAGGAGGGTTGACGGACCGCGGCGGGCTTTGGGCTGCGCTTCACCTTGCTGAAGGCATCCACGACGCGGGAGACCAACTCCGGCAGCGAGATATCGATGAGGAAGATGAGCGCAACCAGCAGCCACGCCACCAGCACGACCACCTCCCCAGCGCGGCCGAGGGTGCTGTTGAGCAGCACATCGAACGCCGCCCCGAGATAGCCCCCGCCCCTGCCCAGCCGGGCGGTGCTGAATCCGCCGCCGGTGAAGAAGTGGAACCAGGTGAGGATGTTCAGGTAAAGCAGGAGGATGCCGGCAATGCGCCCGCCGGAGACCCGGGGCAGTCGCTCGTAGCGGCGCAGCAACAGGGTGATCCCGGCGATGAGCAGGATGAGCGGGATGATGATGCCGCCCCAACCGGCAATGCGCCCGGTGGTCTGCGCGATCCAGCCGGTGAAGGGTCCGTCCTTATCCGTAAAGGGTGCCAGCAGCCCCAGCGCGCCGAGTATTGCCAGGACGACCCCGACGATGTTTAAGCGCTCGTCGAGGGTGAGGCTCTGACCGGTAACGCGTTTGCTGCTCTTCCGCGTTGAACGGGTCGAGCTGGAGGAGCTGCGGGATTTGGATTTACGGGTGTACTTGGACTTGGGCATGGGTCATCGTCTCCCTGCAGGATTGGGTGCAGGTTCCATACCATTTTATCATTTTCGGCTGTGAACTTTTCAGATTGGGGTCATTTCGCGCCCGGTTTGGCAGCGGCGTTGGCGAGGCGCGCTTTTTCCAGGACCCGGTAAGTGGACTCAAACGCCAGCGGGGGGAGAGTGTCCAGCGGAAACCAGCCCGCCTGGTCCGCGTCGTCCGCGCCAGCCAGCGTCCCGCCCAGCACCCGGGCACGGTACACCAGCAACATATCCGAGCCGCGGGCGTGCTCCCGCCCGGTGAGCAGGTCAAATAACCCGTCAAGTTCCACCTCCAGCCCGGTTTCTTCACGGCACTCTCGCTTGGCAGCCTCGGCGGGATCTTCAAAAGCGTTCACAAAACCAGCGGGAATGCTCCACGCGCCCTGGAATGGCGTGAGGGTTCGGCGGACAAGCAATACTTCATCCCCGCGCAGCACCAGCACGCCCGCCGCCACCTTGGGGTCCTCGTAATGCACCCAGCCGCAGGACGGGCAGGTGGCGCGCTTCTCCCCCATTTGAAGACGCTCCTCCAGCGGAGAAGCGCACATCGGACAAAATTTGAAAATCGCGTGGGAATGCAACTCAACGCCTGCGCAGCAGGAGCGCAGCCAGACCTGAGCCAAGCGCCAGCACGGCAGCGATAAGCATGATCAGCGCGCGCGGGTTCGCCACGGTTTTTGAGCGCTCCACGGGGATTTCGGTCGTCAGGATCTGACCTTCCGTGCCCTGCTCAGGCACGCCCAGGATCATCTTGGCGAGATCGCCCTCAGAGGATGTGATCTCCGCGGGGGGTTCTGTGGCTTTCAAAACGGGAGCCTCTTCGATCATCGGCGCTTCTGTCGTAAGTGGAATTACCTCTTCGGTAGGCGCTTCTGTAGGTACTTCTGTGATCAGCAAGCTCTCCGCGGAAAGCGGGGCTTCGGCCAGGAGCGCCTCCGCCCGACCCTTCCATGGGATCGGTGTCGGTTCCATCGGTATTGGGGATCGGTTCCACGGTGATCCAGCCTGGACCGCCCGCGCCGCCGATGCCGTCGCCGCCGGTATAGACTCCGCTGGTCTGCGGGTCGCCGCCGCCGCCGCCCATACCATTGGCGACATTGGGATTCCAGTTAAGGATCATGGGTGTGGCTTCAGTTGCAGACTCGGACATGGGAGCAGCGAGGAAATCGCTCTCCATGGCAGGCGCGGCAGACATGCGTGCGCCGCCGCCCAGCAGGTAGCTGCTGCCGAAGGTGACCACCAGGGCAACCGCGCTGGCAATGGAGACAAAGCTGAACGCGGGCTGCAGCCAGCCATTGCGCACGGGTTTACGGTACTTGTCCTGGGACAGGGTGAAATTGCGCGGGGCGCGTTTGTGCGGCAGCGCGCGCAGCATCGCGCGGGTGTAGGTGATCTCTTGAAATGCCTGCCGGAATTCGGGGTCATCGGAAACCCGGGTGCTGAGTCTTTCCATCGCGGGTGCAGATAATCTGCCGTCGATGTAATCGGAAATCAGGATAAGGTCTTTAACATTAATCGTCTTGCTCATTTGCGGGCTCCACCATCAAGACGGAACTGGGCGGGTAAAAGTTCCTGAAAGCCCTGCAGGCAGTCGCGCAGCTTGAGCCGGGCGCGCGCCAGGCGGCTCTTGATCGTGCCCAGCGGCGAGCGCACCGCTGTGGAAACCTCTTCATAGTCCATGCCCTGCACATCCACCAGCACCACCACCGCGCGGAAGTCCGGCGGGAGGGCTTCCAGGCAGTGCTGCAGCGCGTGCTCCAGCTCAGCCTGGTCAAAGGATTCTTCGGGCGAAGGGTCGTTGGATGCCAGCCACTCGGCGGATTCGATCTCCTCGCCGTCCTCGGCGTTGACCGGTTCCAGCGGCACGGTCGGACGGCGTTTCCTGCGGCGCAGCTCGTCGTAGCAGCCATTGGTGACCATGCGCATTACCCAGGCTTTGAACGAGCCGCCGCGGTAGCTGCCCAGGTTGCGGTAAGCGGAGATGAAAGCGTTCTGCACTGCGTCCGCCGCCAGGTCTTCATCGCTGAGCATGCGGTAGGCGACGTTGTACGCAAGGTCCTGGTACGCCAGCACCAGGCGGTTGAAAGCGTCCACCTCCCCGCGCAGCGCGTCCTGGATCAGTCCCTGTTCATCCATAGCGATTATTGTACCTGAAATGCATATCGACGGGCAACCTTAAATTTCCAGTCGTAGGGTGGGCTGAAAAAGGACTTGTCATTCACCAAAAATTTCAAACTCACCTTATATGAGATTCAACACATTTACAGGCCCCAACTATTTTCAGCCCACCATCACCCGGAAAGGTGGGTTGAAAACCTCACCCAGAATCAACGAAAACCAGGTTGATCCACATGCCGACCTGCTTCTGAATTTGGTACAATAACGGTTTTCAGCCCACCCTACTAGATAAAAAGAAATAATTTTCTTAATGAAAAATCTCATTTCGAAAAATAAACGCAATCAATATAAAAATCGCAAGTAATATCGCGAGTGAAATCGTTAACCGAAAAAACCAAAGATACATTACTTTCTTTTTTGAAAACAGAAGACAATCAAGAAAACTGCTAGGTAAAAAAGGGAACCATTTTTTATTTTTCAGTAAAAGCCTGCTCTGCAATTCGAATATTTTAAGAGGGTAGAACCACGCTATAATGAAATAATAAGAAAAGTAAAGTGAAACCAGAATCACACCGCAAAAACTAACAATATAGTCCATGAGTAACCTCATTTTCGTTTTTACTTTCCCAAGCGAATCATATAGTTAATTGATACCCCTATTTGTGCTAAGAAAGTTAACCCATATTCGGACGATGTCTTTATACTGGTATCTGCAAAGGGACTATATGATACGCTAATATCACCAATTAGACCGATTCCACCATTAAAACTCATTCCTGATAAGAATTCTGTAAGGTCAGTCTCGAATGGAATTTCACCATCATCAGGATTTCCTAAAAATCCACCATTAGCAATTACTGAAACCCCAGTTAAAGACTTGCCGAACCCGACACCTGGCCCTGCGTAGAAATTATTAAAACGATCCTTAATTAAAGTCAATCCAATACTCAAGCCTTCACCACCATTAATATTAATATAATAATAATCTGGATGCTGGGGATTTGAGTCGTAATTTAAAGTTGAAGGTCCAATACATGGACGACTTTCAGTACAAGATGCAGTTATTTTTGTTTGTTTATTCTGAAATTCATATAAAAACGTATTTGTAATAAATGGGGAAATAATCTCAGAATTTTGTCTAACTTCATCATCCATAAGTTTAGACATTGAAAATTCTTGTTCCTGTAATATCACCGGTGGTTGTACCACTCCATACCCTCCCCCGTCACACTGTCCATCCCCATCCTCATCATAGCAATGCCCGCTCGGGTCACTGCGATTGATCGGGTTCCCGTTCACATACCCGTACCGGTCGTACCCCTGGCTGCTGCCCGGGTCCGGCACGATGGTGTCCGCAGAGATAAAACGTCCAACCGCGGGATCGAAGAAACGAGCCACGTAGTAGTAAAGCCCAATTTCAGCTTCCTCCCTTTGCCCAGTATACCTGTAGTCCGTTGTAGAACTTCCCGTCCTCAATTCTCCATACGCTGTGTACTTCAGCACTCCGATCAGCTCCCCATCCTCATTCACTGTGCCGACGGTGCTCCCCAAATGGTCGTTCAACAGCCAGGTGATCGCCCCGTTGATGCGATAGGCAATCCTTGATGCGCCAGCGGAGTAATACTTGGTAATAATCTCGTTGCTCCCGCTCACCTTGAGCTCATAGGCTCCGTTGGGGTAATACGTCACCACATCGCCGATGACGGACTTCACCAAATTACCATCGCCATCGTAAACATAAACCACGTGCCCATTTTGCGGGACAGTGGTCGCGGTGGGAGCAGGGGAAGTGTCTGCGTCGGCTGCGGGGTGAGTGATGACCAAAAAACTGGTACTTCAGTAAACTGTAAATTTCCCTGATGCGCCTCCCATAAAAGATTTTAAAACCAGACTCTTCGCTCGTGTTTTTAAAAACCATTTAGATGAGTATTTTTACTTGTATTATTATTTGACATTTCTGCTAGCTAGAAGAACCTATGAAAGCAAACTCAACATAATGGCACAAAGTGGACATTCTACTAAGGAGGCTACTATCTAATTCATAGCTTCCCCAATCATTTAGAGGTTCCCAATGGATATAAAATGAGATTGAATAATCATTTTGTCTTTCTAGATATTCTGCTAGTTGCGATTTCTTTGGTTCTAATCTGTCTAATAAATAGAGAATGTGTTTTTCAACTTTTAGTTCAGAAACCAAATTCTCAGTATCCAAATGCCACATCCCCCAAGGGCGTTCACGCCATTCGACACAGACCTGTTTGGTTTTTGGGTCTCTTCTTTTACTCTGAAATTTTTCACCCTTTGCCCAAGCTTTGGTCGGTAAAATTCCGAATTGATTAGAAATCTCTTGGGGGCGCAAAATATCAGATCGGATTCTGAAATCGATAGATACTTTTTTTGAATTGTCTTCTTCTGCAAAACTAATTGTTTGAAAATTTTTTATCATTTTTTCCTTATTTCAAGTAATCAAGAATATTATCTAAAAATTCACCGTTTGCACCAAGATAATACCCATTGCTCATAATTGTAAAATGCGAATCATTACTTCAACCATTTGATTTTTTCAATGCTTCGACTGCTTATTTGGCTTCGTTTTTACTTGTACCTAAACCTTTCAGTCGTAGGGTGCGTTCGTTTGCTGAACGCACCACCCATCCCGCCGCCCTTACTCCCACATCTTTAACCTGCCGTTGTTCCCATGCTCTCCCTTTTCACGACCTCTCCCTACAATCTTACGCTGATTGTGTAACAATTATACGGTGCGTTTGCCCGCGGCGCAAAATGCGCGCCAATCCAGGCAACGCACCTTACAACAAAATCTAAGAAATCAATCATGTCAATTCATTTCGTGTATAATCTACTCAACAAAGCCAACCCGGGAAGCCGTTCCCCAGGTTCATCTCAGAAAGCCGCCGGTGGATGCGAGGCGGCATGAACCCGGGCAGCCCTCCAACCCGGTCACCCGTACAGGGTGGGCTGTCTCCGCAGGGGCAAGCCGCCGTAAGAAGACCGGACGCACCGTTATCGCGCGAATAAGGTTCCCCATCTCACCGGGGAGCAAATGCAGGTGGCACCACGAGCACGCCCCTCGTCCTGCAAATGGATCGGGGGCGTTATTCATTTCGAGAGGTGCAACATGCTTGATATCAATTTGATCCGCGAAAACCCCGAAATCGTCCGCAAAGCGCTGCGCGACCGGCAAATGGACAGCGCCCCGGTGGACATCCTGCTCTCGCTGGACACCGACCGGCGCAACCTGCTGGTGAAGGTGGAAGCGCTTAAGGCGCAGCGCAACACCGTCTCCAAAGAGATCAGCCAGCTCAAGGACCCGGCGGAGAAGCAGGCGAAGATCGAGGCCATGCGCGCAGGTGGGCGACGAGATCGCCCAACTGGACGAGACCGTGCGCGAGGTGGACGAGAAACTGCAGGACGTGCTGGCCTCCATCCCCAACCTGCCCGACCCCTCCACGCCCTACGGCAAGGACGACAGCGAGAACGTGGTGCTGCGCACAGAGGGGAAGCATCCCGAAATTCGCTTTCACCCCCCTGCCGCACTGGGAACTGGGTACCAAACTTGGGCATTATCGACTTCGAACGCGGGGTCAAGCTCACCGGCTCACGCTTTTACGTGCTCAACGGCGCGGCGGCGCGGCTGCAGCGCGCGCTGATCGCCTGGATGCTCGACCTGCACATCCGCCAGGGCTACGAGGAACGCTACACCCCCTTCATGGTCAAGGCGGAGACGCTCTTCGCCGCCGGGCAACTGCCCAAGTTCGTCGACAACCTCTATCACGACATCGAAGAAGACCTGTGGATGGTGCCCACCGCCGAAGTGCCGCTGACCGGCATGTACAAGGACGAGGTGCTGGAGGAGAGCCACGCCTGCCGCAGCGCTTCACCGCCTACACCCCCTGTTTCAGGCGCGAGAAAATGAGCGCCGGGCGGGACGTGCGCGGCATCAAGCGCGGTCACCAGTTCGACAAAGTGGAGATGTACATCTACTGCCAAGCCGGAAGAGTCGATGCAGGAACTGGAGAAGATGCTGGCGGACGCCGAAGAGACCTGCAAACTGTTGGGGCTGCCCTACCGCGTGAAACGCCTGTGCACCGGCGACATCGGTTTCAACTCGGTCATCACCTACGACCTCGAGGTCTGGGCTGCCGGCTGCGACGAATGGCTGGAAGTATCCTCGGTCTCCAACGTGGGTGATTTCCAGGCGCGACGCGCCAACATCAAGTACAAACCCGCAGACGGCGGCAAGAACCGCCTGGTGCACACACTGAACGGCTCCGGGCTGGGCATGCCGCGCACGCTCATCGCCGTGCTGGAGAATAACCAGCAGGCGGACGGCTCGATCCGGGTGCCTGAAGTGCTGAAACCCTGGATGGGCGGCGTGGACGTGATTAAGCTGATGGAAACCATCGCCAATTCCTCCTGGTTCGTGCCCGTGTTCGGCGTGGTGATGGGCATCGGGCTGATCGGGCTGCTGTTCTACATCATCCCCGGGTCTGACCATCATCTGGCTGGCAGTGCTGGCTTACGGCATCGTCACCGGGTTCACGGTCTTCCAATGGCATCCTGTTTGGGTTCATCACCCTGTTGATGATCGGCGGTAACCTGGTGGATAACCTCTTGATGGGCAAGGAAGCGCGCAAGACCGGCGCGAGCTGGCCCGCCATCGCTGGTCGCGCTGGTCGCCGGTATCGCGGGCACCTTCATCCTGCCGCCCTTTGGCGGTCTGCTCTTCGCCGCGGTTGGCATCCTTGTTTTCGAGTGGATCGGCGCAAGGATTTCAAGGAAGGACTGAAATCCACAGGCGGAATCCTGAAAGGCTGCGGGTTTTCAGTGGTTGCCCGCTTCTCGATCGGAATCGTGATGATCCTGCTCTGGGCAGCCTGGGCTGCCTGGTTGTAAGGTTGGGAGTACTTTCACACAAGCCTGGTCAAGAGCCAGGCTTGTTTTTATTGCGCAATCCTGGCCAGGATGCCGACCATGAAATCCGCCGACGATGAGGATGAAGAACACGGAAAAACTGAACAGCCCGAACAGCTTCTTGCTGAGCAGAATGAAGACCCCGACAATCAGCGCGAGCAGAACGAACACCAGGGTCTGGCTGATCCTGCTTGAGCGGATGCGCCTAGCATAAAGATATCCCCCGACAACGAGCAGCAGAAAAACGACGAGCCGAAAAATGGTGGAGGACATCTACCCGCGATCGCCCTTCGTGGAGGTCTCAACCCCTTCGCGGGCGAGCAGCGCCTGGTAAAACACGATGGACCCGGCGACCGCAGCATTGAGCGATTCGATCTTGCCGCGCATGGGCAGGCTTAGCAAGAAATCACACTTCTGCCGTACCAGGGAGCGCATGCCTTCCCCTTCGCTGCCGACCACAATGGCAAGCGGACCTGTGAGCGGGACCTCCTGGACCGGTTTGGCTTCCTGGCTGCCTTCCAACCCCACGATCCAGCCTCCCGCTTCCTTGATCTGTTCAAGCCCGTGGGCGATATTGCCCTGGGCGATGAGCATGTGCTCGCTGGCCCCGGACGAGGCGGTGACCACCGCTGGAGTCACCTCCGCGGCGCGGTGCAGCGGGATGAGCACACCGTGCACACCCGCTGCTTCTGCCGTGCGCAGGAGCGTGCCCAGGTTCTGGGGGTTCTGGATGATATCCAACACCAGGATGAACAGGTCCTCTCCGCTCTCAGCGCCAGGTTGAGAATATCCATCAGGTCCACGTAAGGATAACCGCTCACTTCAACGCGATACCCTGCGGGTTTTCGCCCATTTTGTCCAGACGTTCGCGCGCAGACTCTTTCCACCGGAATCTTCGATCGCCAGGGCGATACGCAGATTCAACGATGCGCCCCTTCTCCTCGACGCCAGTGGCAAACAGCAGGCGAAACACCTGCCTGCGTTTCGCCTGTAATACTTCCATTACCGAATTACGGCCGGTAATCCATTCCTTCATTAACTCTATTTCCAATGCCAGGTGGTGCCTGCTTTGCTGTCTTCCAGGACCACGCCCAGTTCTGCCAGGCGGTCGCGGACCTTGTCCGAAAGTGCCCACAGCTTGTTGGCGCGCAAATCCTTGCGAATCTCGAGCAGCAGGTTCACGAAAGCGTCAGCCTGTTGGTCTCCGTCGTCTTCCTTGTCAAGGGTCAGTCCGAAAACAGCGGTAAGTTGTCGCAGCCTGGCCTGCGCAGGTGCAAGTTGCGTCATCAGTCGCGCCATCCGCCCGGGTCTGGTTGGTCATCCGCACCAGCTCAAACAGGTGAGACAAGCGCACCTGCTGAATTGAAATCGTCATCCATGGATTCGATAAACCCCTTTTCAGTGGCAGCGATCTGTTTGCTGAGGGTTTCCAGGGAGGATCTCCGGAGCACCAGCTGCCCTGCCAGGGCGGGTTTCAGCGCTGAGCGCAGGCGTTCAATGGCTTTTTCGGCCTGGTGCAGGATATCCTCTGAGTACGCCAAGCGGGTTGCGGTAGCCGGAATTCAACACCAGCATGCGCAGCGCGTCAGCCGGGTGGTTCTGCAGAAATTCCTCGATGGTCACCAGGTTGCCGAATGATTTGGACATCTTCTCGCCGCTGAGCTGCAGCATGCCGTTGTGGATCCAGTAACGGGCAAAGGTCTTTCCGGTGAAGCTCTCACTCTGGGCGATCTCGTTCTCGTGATGCGGGAAGACCAGGTCATTTCCGCCGCCGTGGATGTCGATCTGCTCACCGAGATGATTGAGATTCATGGCCGAGCATTCAATGTGCCAACCCGGACGGCCTTTTCCCCAGGGGCTGTCCCAGGCGGGTTCACCGGGTTTGGCAGATTTCCAAAGCGCGAAATCCATGGGAGTTTCCTTGCGGTCATCCACGTCGATGCGGAAACCAGCCTGCATGTCCTCCACCTTGCGCCCGGAGAGCTTGCCGTAAGCCTTGTCTTCTGCCACACGGAAATACACATCGCCGTCCACCGGGTAGGCAAAACCTTTTTCGATCAAGCCCTCGATCATCGTCGATGATCTTGTCCATCTCGCGGGTGGCGCGCGGGTTAACCGTGGCGGAGCAGGATGTTGAAATCCTTGAGATGATGCTCAAACTCCTGGATGTACATTCTCACCCAACTCAAAGGGATCCATGCCCTTTTCCCGGGCGCGTGATGATGATCTTGTCATCCACATCCGTAAAGTTCATCACATGCCGGACCTCATAACCGCGGAATTCCAGGTAACGGCGGAGGATATCGAACACCAGCGCGGACATGGCGTGACCGATATGCGCCTTGGCATAAACGGTGGGA
This sequence comes from uncultured Chloroflexia bacterium, assembly GCA_963774925.1. Classification (GTDB taxonomy): domain Bacteria; phylum Chloroflexota; class Anaerolineae; order Anaerolineales; family Anaerolineaceae; genus UBA6107. Next base: position 78,429 of record CAVZGM010000004.1, on the reverse strand, counting down.
CCGCAGACATACATGGACACCTTGCCCGGTTGGAGGGTTTGAAATTCTTCCGTTTTGCGGGTTAGGGTGTTATAGACCTTTAACATCCTGAATACTCCTTGATTACCTTATGAACTTCCTTCATCCGGTCTGGCAAAGATCATGCTTCCTGCCGCGGTTTGCAGTACCTTGGTGACCACCACCTGGATCTCTTTGTCCATGTAGTCACGACCATTCTCAACCACCACCATGGTGCCGTCATCCATATACGCCACGCCCTGCCCGGATTCACGTCCTTCCTGGATGACCTGCACGGTCATCAGTTCACCCGGGATGAGAATCGATTTCACCGCATTGGCCAGTTCATTGATGTTCAGAACAGTAACGCCCTGCAATTCCGCCACACGGTTGAGGTTGTAATCATTGGTGAGAATCGGACAGCGCATCTGGCGCGCCAGCACAACCAATTTGTCATCCACCTCACGTACACCTTCGACATCGATATCACTGATGCGCACGGGGATGTTGGGTTCCTTCTGCAGCGCGGAGAGCACTTCCATGCCCCGGCGTCCGCGCTGACGGCGGATGCTATCCGGGGAATCAGCGATGTACTGCAATTCGTTCAAGACGAATCTGGGGATCAACAAACTGCCTGGCAGGAACCCAGTACGGGCAATATCCGCGATCCGGCCGTCAATGATCACACTCGTGTCGAGCAGGATCGTGCGGCTTTCCGCCCAATTTTGCCCGCCAGCGCCAGAGGAAGCCGGAGAACCCCCGCCCCGCAAGGGAGGAAAACATGGACATGATGTCATTCTGGCGCATCACAAAAACGGATATGCCAAAGTAGCCGAACAACAACACACCCAGGAAGGGGGTGATGCTGCCGAACGGATGGGGCAGCAGGGAGAGGGGGAAGGATAACAAAGCCGCGATGATCAAGCCTGCCACAAGCCCTATTAGCGAAGCCACCAGGGATTGCGGTGAAGCGCGTCCCATCCTGTTGTGAATCGCGCGAATAGGTTTGGATGTGAAATAAGGCGTCAGGATCAACCCCACCAACGCCCCAAGCATCCCAAAAATAAAAGTATATTGTTGAATGGACATGGTACCGGATGGCGGATTGACATTTGCCAGTAAGCCCAGGTATCGTCCCAGGAAAACTCCCCCTACACAAAAAGCGACCATCCCAATCAAACGAAAAATAAAGTCAATAGACATGATAATAACTCCTGAATAAATTGGATGTTAAGGTTCGGAAAAATCGCAATGAAAGAATAATTAGTAAGATAATAGCATGTCCCATCGGTTTCGTCAAATTCTTAAAGAATCGAAAAAAAGCCCTTCTGACTATTGAAAAACCGCCCACTATTCTCTATAATGAATCCATCTTTAAATCTTGGCAGTCAATTGTCATTTTTTCTTGCAAGGTTTACGCACACGTGTGCATATTAGTATAGAGAGACCAACCGATGTCTGATTACGTGCTGGAACTCAAGAATATCGATAAGAGCTTCTTCAAGGTGAAGGTGCTTGACGCCGTCACCCTCCAGGTGAAGCCAGGGGAAGTGCACGCGCTGGTCGGAGAAAACGGTGCGGGTAAATCGACCCTTATGAAGATCCTCATGGGCATCTACGAGCGGGATGCTGGTGAGGTGTTCATCGATGACGAGAAAGTCATTTTCCAAAATCCTCGCGATGCCATCCACCACGGAATTTCCATGATCCACCAGGAGCTCAACCCGGTCCTGGACATGGAAGTGGCGGAAAACATCTTCCTGGGGCGCGAGATCAAGTACTTTTCGCTTGGTCCCCTCAGCCTGGTCAATAAAAAAGCCCAACGCAGAGAGACCGAAAAGCTGTTCAACCGAATGGGCATCAACATTGATCCGCGGGCGTTGATGCGCAGTTTGAGCGTTGCTCAACGGCAGTTGGTGGAGATCGTTAAGGCAATTTCCCTCTCCTCCAAAGTCATCATCATGGACGAGCCAACATCCGCCATCACGGATAAGGAAGTCAGCACCCTTTTCGGACAGATCGAGAAATTGAAAAAAGAAGGGGTGGCGATCATCTACATCTCCCACAAAATGGATGAGATCGACAGGATTGCCGATCGCATCACAGTGCTGAGAGACGGGCAATGGATCGGAACATCCGAGATCGGAAAAATTGACCGCGACCAGATCATCAAGATGATGGTTGGGCGCGAGATTACGGAATTCTACCCCAAGGAGGAAGTCACGCCTGGTGAAGTAAAATTGCAGGTCAGCGGATTCTCCAGGGGGAAACAATTCCAGGATATCAGCTTTGATCTGAGGGCTGGCGAGATCCTTGGCGTTGCAGGACTGGTCGGTGCAGGGCGCAGTGAGCTGGTCGAGAGCATCTTCGGGATCAACAAACCGGAAAAAGGAATACTGGTCATCAATGGACAGCAAGTCAATATCAAGCACCCCAGCCAGGCGATCCGCAACAAGATCGCGCTGATCACCGAAGACCGGAAATTCACCGGGTTGAACCTGAAAGGCACAGTCGAAGAGAATATTTCGATCGTGAAGCTGCCATCGATGAGTAAATTCGGTGTTGTGGACCGCCGGGAAGAGGCAATCTCCTGCGAGGATCAGATCAGGAAAATGCGAATCAAGGTATTCAGCCGCAAGAGCCTGATCTCCTCCCTGAGCGGCGGCAATCAACAGAAGGTAGTCCTGGCAAAATGGCTGATGACCGAACCGGAAATCATCATCTTAGACGAACCCACACGAGGGATCGACGTCGGTGCGAAACGGGATATCTACCTGCTGATGGGCGAACTGGCAAAATCCGGAAAAGCAATCATGATGATCTCCTCCGAGATTCCCGAATTACTGGGGCTGTCGGACCGGATCATGGTGCTGGCAGCAGGCAGGTTAACGGGCTTCCTGGAACGCAAGGACTTCACCCAGGAGAATATCATGAGATTGGCATCCAAATTTGAGGCGGAAAATCATGACGGATAAAAGTAAGAAGATGAATTTTGGCTCCTTCCGCGAACTGGGCATCTTTGCCGCGTTTGTGCTGATCCTGGTAATCCTGACCATCCTTTCCCCCAACGCTTTCGCTCGCCCAGCCAACCTGATCAACATCCTCAAGCAGGCATCCATCAATGGGATCCTGGCAGCGGGCATGATGTTCGTGATCATTTCCGGCGGGATCGACCTTTCGGTCGGTTCGATCGTCGCGCTCAGCGGGGTCATCGCTGCCAGCTTTGCCCATCCGGGAGAATATCCCTTCATCGTCCCGCTCGTACTGGCCATCGTAGTAGGCGGCGTGGTCGGGTTGATCAATGGAGTGGGCGTGGCATACGGGAACATCCCGCCCTTTATTGTCACGCTTGGCACGATGACCATCGTGCGCGGGGTCGCCTTGATCGCCGCCAATGGACAGCCGGTTTTTGGGGTAACTGACCAATTCGAAGCCCTGGCAGGTGGTTTCATCTTCGGATTCGTCCCAAACCTGGTCGTGTACTTTGTGATCATCACCCTGGTGCTTGCTTTTGTGCTCACAAGCACAGTCTTTGGGCGCAGGGTTTACGCCATCGGCGGAAACGAAATCGCGGCAAAGGTATCAGGTATCAGTGTGGAGCGGGTAAAGGTCGCGGTTTACACCCTGTGCGGCGTCCTGGCTGGATTCGCGGGGATCCTGCTGGCAAGCCGGATCATCTCCGGTAACCCAACCTCAGGTCAATCCTATGAACTGGACGCCATCGCTGCTGTGATCATTGGTGGCGTCAGCATGTCCGGCGGTGCCGGCAAGTGGTACGGCACGGTGATCGGCGCCCTACTCATCGCGGTAATCAGCAACGGTCTGGACATCCTCAACGTATCCTCCCACTTCCAGTTGATCATAAAAGGGTTGATCATCATCATTGCCGTTTTAGTGGACATCAAAGGGAAAGCAAGACAGTAATCATCTCCATCGCGCGAAACCGGTTTACTTCTGCAAGAGATCGCTGAACAATTATTTTCGAAAAGGAGAGAAGCACAAATGAAAACGAGTAAATGGACCAGCATCATCGTAGTATCGTTGTTAGTTGTCGTACTGCTCGCCAGCTGCGCCCAAAAACCCGCAGCGCAGAAATACGGCCTTTTCATGAGCCACATGACCAACGCCTTCACCATCGAAATGTCCGATGCGGTGAAAGCCAAAGCCACCGAGCTGGGTCTGGACCTGACCGTTTATGACGGCGGGCAGGACGCTGCCAAGCAGGCAAGCCAGGTGGAGACTGCGGTCACCCAGGGCATCAGCTGCATCGTCATTGAACCCGCTTCAGTGGACGGTCTGGTGCCGGCGATCGAAGGCGCTACCAAGGCGGGTATCCCCGTTGTGGTCGTCAACCAGATGATCAGCGCGCCTGAAGTTGCCACCAGCTTTGTCGGTGTGAAGAACGTCGAAGGCGGCGAGCTTGAAATGCGCACCGCCGCTGAGGCAATGGGCGGTAAGGGCAATGTTGCCTTCCTGCTCGGACCCATGGGCTCCGATGCCCAGCTCGGCCGCACCGAGGGCTATTACAATGTCCTCAAGGATTATCCCGACATCAAAGTAGTCTTCGAACAATCCGCCAACTGGAAGACCGATGAAGCCTTGAAATTGGTTGAGAACTGGCTGCAGACCGGAACCGAGATCAACGCCATCGTCGCCAACAACGACGGAATGGCGCTCGGCGCGTTGAAGGCTGTGGAAGATGCACAACTGCTCGACACGATCAAGGTTTATGGTCTGGATGCTACCCCGGACGCGCTCGCCGCGGTGAAAGAGGGTAAACTGGCTGCCACCATCTCCCAAAGCACTACCGAGCAGGGCAAGGTCGCGATGGACACCTGCGCAAAGCTGGTGAAGGGCGAGACCGTGGAAAAAGAGATCTACGTCCAATTCACCCTGATCACAATCGAGAACGTGGACCAATACCTGCAGTAAGAAACCACAGAACCAGAAGTAAACCATCAAGCGAGATCAGGCTGCACCTCATCGGTGCAGCCTTTTTGTTGACACTACCCCACTTTATGATAAAATCCCTGCACTTGCCCCCATCGTCTAGTGGCCCAGGACGCGGCCCTCTCAAGGCCAAAACAGGGATTCGAATTCCCTTGGGGGCACTTTTCATTTATTTCACCACATTTCTCAGACCAAAACAGGGATCCTCTACGAGGACGATGTTCGAATCCCCTTGCCCTTAACAGGGTGCTGCGCGAGGGGCACTTTTCTTTTAAGCTTAGTCCTTCTCAAACCTTCGATTTTACTCAAGACCAAAACAGGGATCCTCACGGAGGACGATGTTCGAATTCCCTTGCCCTTTCCAGAGTGCTGCGCGAGGAACGCTTTTCATTTAGTTCCATCACAATACTCAGATTTAAACAGGGATTCTCTGCGAGGACGATGTTCGAATTCCATTGCCCTTAGCAGGGTGCTGCGCGAGGAACACTTTTCTTTTAATTTAAGTCCTTCTCAAACCTTCGATTTATTCAAGACCAAAACAGGGATCCCCAGGGAGGACGATGTTCGAATTCCCTTTCCCTTTCCAGAGTGCTGTATGGGTCATGAATATCTTGTATATTCTCCTTCCCTTCTAACGCTCACATCACCCCTTGGCAAAAACTACATCGCATCCAGAATCATAAGCTCTCACTGGTGCCAAACAAAAACACAGGCATCAGAAAATCAATGATTAACTCCCAAAGAGCATTCCTCACCGATAATTGAGTGTAATTAATATAATCAAACACCAAACGGGGTTCTAAAGTGGTAGCATTTGTACGGAAAGGATACGTGCAATGAGAAAACCGGTTAAATCCAGCTTTTTCCAACGACCTGCGACAAGAACTGGCTGGTGGAGTGGGATTCTAGCTATTCTGGCGATTGTCATGATAGTGGTCACTAACCTCAGATTGGATCCTCTCGCGGTGATATCGGAAAGATTGCTAACTTTCTTATTGACGATTTTTGACATCATCATGCTTGGCAGCATATTGGTTTCAATCGTGCTGGGGATAATTGCTGTCGCCGGAAAACGAGATCGATCCTGGTTGGTATGGTTATTCATTGTCCCTGTCCTATACCTTATCCTGCTTTCTATCCCGTTGACCATAAAATTGTTGAACTCCACGAGTATTCGAAGTGAAGTTGCACCTACCCCGGATGCGAACATCAAACAGATACCCGTAATCTTTGACGACGACGGCAGCCCGGACGGGACGAGTGCTCTACTATTCCTTCTCAGTGACCCGCGCGCCGATGTCCGTATGGTGAGTATTTCTTCTGGCGAAGCACACCCGCAGGTCTACATCCAGCATCTTGGGGAAATGCTTGAGCGGTATGGCTATGGCAATATTCCATTGGGAGCAGGGCAGGATACTCCGCTGGGAGGAGGGAACGCCTTCCCGGAATTTGTGCGAGAAGCCTCAGACGGGTTTTGGGGATTCGCCAGCAGCAACCAGGAATCGATTACACAATCCAAGATAGCGCTCAATTGATGGTGCAAACGATCTTCACTTCACAAGAACCCGTGACCCTTCTGGTAAGCGGGGCATTGACCAACCTGGCGCAAGCACTTCGCACTGAACCCGGAATTAAAAGCAATATTGCAGCAGTTTATATCATGGGCGGGGCGGTATATGTCCCCGGTAATATAACAGGACTACTTCCTGAATCGGACAACCAGGTCGCGGAATGGAACATTTTTGTTGACCCCCTGGCAGCAGCGGAAGTGTTCTCTTCGGGTTTGCCCTTGTACCTGGTCCCATTGGATGCGACGAACCAGGTAATCCTGACCAGAAAAGAAATCCAAACATGGCGTAAAGGGGGCAGCATTCCGGATTTTGCCGCCGATATCTATGAAACGCGGATGAATGACTGGGGGAGGGATCAGATCGAAATGTGGGATCTGGTGACCGCGGAGCTCATGATGAACCCATCTCACTGTGATTTTGTGCCATTGAAGTTGGATGTCGTGACAAATGAGGGAAATGCAGAAGGACAGACGAAGATCAGTGATGGGGATCCCAATGTTTATGTCTGCTTGAGTCCCGATGCTGGGATTATCAAATCAACACTGGCAAGTGTTTTCAGTTCGCGAAAGTAAGGGTTGAATTTTTTTTCATTATTTCCGAGATTGGATTTTCACTTATTTTTGGGAACAGATAACATCCGTTATAATCAACCCCCATGACCCAAAACGATCACTCCAAATACGTTCACCAAACCTTCATTGGTATTGCCCGTCATTATGATTTCATGAACCGGCTCATGTCCGGCGGGGCGGACCTGCGCTGGCGCAAGGAAGCCATCCAATTGGCGGAGATGAAACCGGGTCATCGCGTCCTCGATATTGGCGCGGGAACCGGGGATCTATCCAGGGCTGCCCGGGTAATAGCGACGGAAGCAGAGATCATTGCCGCCGACTTCACATACACCATGCTCAACCAAAAGAATGATTGGAACCGGATCAACCGCTGTAACGCGGATGCGCTTCATATGCCCTTTGGCGAATCCGCATTCGATGTCATCCTCTCGGGGTTCCTGCTGAGAAATGTAGGCGATGTAGACAAGGCGTTGCAGGAACAGTTCCGCATGCTCAAGCCAGGGGGCAGGGTCGTCGTTCTGGACACGACTAAACCACGCGAAAGCTTTCTCCTGCCATTCGTTAATTTTTACCTGAACAAGGCGATTCCTTTTCTCGGTGTCCTTCTAACCGGGAACAAGGAAGCCTACACCTACCTTCCCCGTTCCACACAGAACTTCCTGCGGGCTGAAGAACTCGCAGAAAAAATGGCTGCTGCCGGATTCATGAACATCGAATTCCGTATCCGGATGTTCGGCTCGGTCGCCATCCACTGCGCAATCAAACCTGCCTGAAAGAATCTTAAATTTTTTCATTGAGTATTGACACTTTCTGTATTTATTTATTTATAATAATTATAAATAAATAACCATTCTTGATAAGATGATTTCTTCCACCAATTTTTCTCATATAGCTACACCAAGCCGGACTACGGGTGACCCCGCAGCGCCTTGCGATTTGCGAGTACCTGACCAACAGCCGAGACCACCCCACCACTCAACAGATCTATGAATCACTGAGAACGATTTTTCCGTCACTCTCTCTGGCAACGGTCTATCACACGCTTGATCTGCTGGTGAAGCATGGCTGTGTGAACTCGCTGGGGCACGCCGGGGATGGTCAAGTCCACTATGACGCCCAGACGGAACCTCACGTCAACATTGCCTGCATCAGTTGTCACAGTATCATTGACTATGAGTCAGAATCTGCAGTCAGGTTGGCGGGAGAGATCCACGCCCAATCAGGTTTCAAGCTTATGGGTTCATCCCTGCTTTACTATGGTATCTGTTCTGCCTGTCAAATCAGGTAATAAAATTCAAACCCAATAGGAGGAAAAATGGAAACACAAGATAATCAGGTAATCCCCATGCCGCGAATCGGTGACAAGGCTCCGGAATTCAAGGCAGTCACCACCCAGGGCGAAATCAACTTCCCTGCCGATTACCAGGGCAGCTGGGTCATTCTGTTCAGCCACCCGGCGGATTTCACCCCGGTGTGCACATCCGAATTCATGACCTTCGCATCCCATGGAAGACAAGTTTGCCAAGGCGAACTGCAAACTCGTTGGGCTTTCCGTGGATGGACTCTACAGCCATATCGCCTGGCTGCGAACTATCAAGGAAAAGATCGAGTACAAGGGCATGAAGGACGTCGAGGTCAAATTCCCCTTGATCGAAGATATCACCATGGACGTAGCCAGACGCTACGGGATGATCCAGCCTGGTGAAAGCACCACCAAAGCGGTCCGCGCAGTGTTCTTCATCGATCCCAAGGGTATCATCCGAGCCATCATTTACTACCCGCTCAGCCTGGGACGCAATTTCGACGAACTCTACCGCGCCTTAGTCGCCATGCAGACTGCTGACGCATTCTCGATCGCCACTCCAGCCGATTGGCAGCCCGGGGATGATGTCATCGTCCCGACCGCCGGTTCCTGCGGCGTTGCCAAGGAACGCATGGATAATAAGGTTGATATGCACTGCTATGACTGGTTCTTCTGCACCAAGAAGCTGGACAAGGAAAAGGTCCTCTCCACCATCCTCAAGAAGTAAATCGAAAGTAAATTGTTACTGCACGCTCCGTCCACAGTCCAGGTCGGAGCGTTTTTCTATGACAATTATCCATATTATTTAAGAGTTTATTTATCTTATTTATCATAAAAGAATGGTATTATCTGTACGGATTAATACATAATATGAAAAGGAGAAAACAATGAGCAAGTTTTTCGGTCCTTCCCAATTATCAGACGCGCCTTTTTTCAAGAGTCTTTTCATCGATACCAGGTGGTCCTGGATTTGGTTGATTGCGCGTGTTTACGTGGGGTATCAGTGGATAAACGGCGCATTGCATAAATTTTCCGATCCCGCCTGGATGAAAACTGGAGAAGCCATTCAAGGATACTGGATGCACGCTGTGTCGATGCCTGAAGCTCCGGCACGTCCCCCAATCTACTTTGAATGGTATCGCGACCTGTTGCAGAGCCTGCTCGATAGCAATGCGCATGTCCTGTTCGGAAAACTGGTTTCTGTTGGCGAGTTTCTCATCGGACTCGCGTTAATCCTGGGGGTCTTCGTCGGAACAGCTGCGTTTTTTGGCGGACTACTGAATATGAGCTTCCTGTTCGCAGGTTCTCTCAGCGCGGGTCCAGCCATGCTCGCACTTGAAATTCTACTGATGGTCGCATGGAAAATCGCGGGGCATCTTGGCGGAAATTACTTCATTCACAAACATTTCGGTACATTCTGGCAACCCGGACCGCTGTTTAAACGGAAAGTTTGATGAATACCTGATCAAAAACACCGGTTCCCATCTCAGGGAACCGGTGCTGCTTAAGGAGACTTTAGTTTTTACGCAACTTCCGCATTAGAAATAATAACACGGTGTAAATAAGCAGGAGAAAACTGGACACAACCAGCAGCCACTTGACCGGGGTGAACACCGGAGCAAGCAGCAACCCCGGCGGGCAGGGTACCGGATACCGCCACATCACCAATGAGACCGCCGTGTTTTCGAGGAGGTCAAACACCATCGCTCCCAGAGGGACGAGATTTAACAGGCGAAAGGCAGCGCTTTCCGGGTAAATCCTCCCCAGGAAATAGCTGATCGCCGTGACCAGGAAGAAGGTGTAAACCAGGGGAAACGCCAGGTCAAACGTCCAGCGAGCTCTCAAATACGACTGGCGACCTGACGCGCCATAACCTTCAGCCATTTTGGTCAGGTCCTGAGCGCTGTAGAATAAAGTAGTGTCCGCCGAGCCTGTACCCCCGGAATACGCTTCTGCTTTCCTGCTTTCAATGGGCAAGGTCAGCCCGCTAAAAACAAGGAAGATCACAAAAGCGAGCAGTGCGAGTTTCCATGAGGTCACTTGATAAAACCAAACCGAGATCTTTTTCATACTCACCTGACCAGTCTTACCACAAATTCAAGAAAGCGTTCAATATCGGAAAAATTGCTTACCAGACCAACCGAGACACGTACAGCACCGGATGCCTTATTGTTCAGACACAAACGAAACTCATCATAGGTTAATCGCTGCCCGTGGTCGGGACGGTTAAAGCAGGCGCTCAACTCGCCGGAGGAGATCTCCAGCGCCACTTCGCCTGCACCGGGATTGCAAAAGCAGCCCGTGCGCAACGAAATGTTTTCGCGGCTTGCCATTTCTTCGATCCAGCGGTGGTCGATCACGTTGCCCTGATGATCAAAGAAATTCAAGGCGATCGCGCCGCCTCTTCTATCGGTATCCACTGGACCGTATATTTTCACCAGTGGCTTACCGCTGGAGTGTTGGAAACCGATCAGTTTGGAAAGCATCCAGCCGGTCAGGCAGAGCACCCGCTCGTGAATGGTTTCGATGCCGATCCCGTCCAGGTAGTCCAACCCATCCTTGACCGCGGGAATATTCAGATAGTCCAGTGTACCGTCCTCGAATGCCGCGGGCGCCTGCGCCATGTAGTGTTTTTCGCCCTGTACTGACGCGACAGTGATCGTGCCGCCAGCAAACCAGGGACGATGCAGCTTGGATAGCACTGCTTTCCTGGCAATCAGTGCACCAACTCCCGTGGGAAAACCGAACATCTTGTAGAAAGAAATGGGAACAAAATCAGGTTTATACACCGACAGGTCCAGCCTGTTCGTAGGCGCGAATGCCGCGGCGTCCAGGAGCACGTCCCAGCCCTGCGCATGCGCCTTCTCGATCCACTCAAGCGGATGATGGACTGCAGAAAAGTTAGATTGCGCCGGAAAGGCAAACAGATTGTTGCAGCCCTTCTGATTGGAAACGAGAAATTCCTCCAACTTAATCTCATCAACACGCATACGCGGGGGCAGCACCGGCAAATACCGCACCTGCGCTCCTTTAGCCCAGGCATATTCGCGAATCCCATTGACCGAATTGTGGTTGTCAAAAGTCAATAAATAAGTGCAATCCTTCCCAAATGGATAGGCTTCTCCCACCAGTTTCAACGCCCCACTGGCATTTGAAGCAAATATCACCACATACTCATCTTCAACTGCGCGAAAATATCGCAGAATTCGCGACCGTGTCTCCTCAACCAGCTCTGTGGACGCCCGTGAACTTGGGTTCGAAGAATGCGGATTACCGTAGATCCCTGTAACCAACCGTGCCTGGTGAGACTCGACCAGCGAATCCGGGTACAGACATCCGCCCGTGTAATCCAGGTAAACATGGTTCTGTAGTCCCAGGCGTTGAAAATCGCGCTCCCGGATGTCATCAAGAACCCGCGTGTCAAGATACTGGTGATATTGTTGTAATAAATTTGAAAATTGAGAATTATTCATGGAGAGATTAAACCATATTTTTTGGATTCAGACCCTGACATATAATTGAAGCATGCCAACGTTCGAGGATTTAATCACCCGCATTCGGCGCGTCAAGCAATTCGATGCACTATCCACCGAGACACTGGCGTATGTTGTTAAATCGGGAGACCTTCTTCAGTATCGAAAGGATGAACTCCTGTTCCACGAGGGACATTCATGTTCGGGATTGTTCGTCCTCGTCCAGGGACAAGTCGCCCTGTTCAAGACCGGACCGGAAGGGCAAATGAGCCTGCTGACCATCCTTTACCCCGTCATCATGTTCAATGAAGTCGCCGCGCTGGACGGCGGGTTGAATCCAGTCAGCAGCATCGCGCACACCGATGTCATCGTTTGGAAGATCGGATATCAGAAATTTCAGGACCTCATCCACCAGTATCAAGAGCTCGGCTCAAGCCTGCTTCAAGTGCTCGCCAAGCGAAACCGTATGCTTATCGCGCATTACGATGATCTGTCATTTCGCACAATTGAAGCCAGGCTCGCGAAATACCTGGTTGAGCTAAGCGAACAGGGAAGAAAAGCAATCCACCGAAAAGACCTCCCCATAAAAGTTATCGCAGCCAGGATCGTCACCACCCCGGAAGCGGTCAGCAGAACCCTCAAGAGGTTCAAAGAAAGCGGGATGATCATGTGCGACCGCCAGCAGATCACAATTCTTGACCTTCTCAGGTTGAGCGACCGAGCACAAATACCCTTCTAGCCTTTGAAAATTGATACTTGATTAAAGTCAATGACTTTTTCCTTCCATTCGGGTATGCTGAATATTGGTAAATCCGCACAAGGAGAAGAGTATGCATTGGCTGGGTCAACGTCTTAGATTCCTTTTTAGTTCAACAAAAGGGCTGATCCTGGTTGCCATCGCCCTGGCAGCCCTCATTTCCGCGTTATTTGGCATGCTCTCCGGTCCAATGGCAGACTGGGGGGTCAAAGATGTTGTTGCGCGGGTTCTCAACATGAACCTTGACCCAACAGAACGGGAAGGCCGCCTGATCGTGCTCTACCATACCCTTGCGATGATCACCGTGGCTGTGGAAGTGTATATGATCACCGACCTGTTGCGTATGAACGCAACCCTCAGGCTTGTCATAAATGGCATGATCACGGTCGGTTATATGGTTGTGATTGTTGGCGGGCTGCCCTTCGCATACTGGGGTCACGCCTGGCCATTTCATGGCTTATACATCGCTGGTCTTAGTCTTATCTTTTTCTCCGGCTGCCTTCTACTTTTCGCATTGTGGCCCTGGAAAAAGGAGTACCGGCTTACCGATAAAGCTTACGCGCAAACGAGAGGCGGGGTTGACCTGGAACGGGTTGCCTTTTCCGTTATGGCATTAACCACCCTGATCTCCTCCATTTTTGGTGCCATCCCGGGATCCTATTTTGGGAATGGATTCACTACATTCCTCGCCGAGAACGTGGTCAGAGAACCAGTGAAAACACCCCTTGACCTGTCCATCATCGGACATCTCCATATCATGCTGGCACTGATCGCCATCGCCTGCGCGCTCATCATTGGACGATGGATGGACTTCAAGGGCATCCTGCATAAGATCGCGATGCCTCTCTATATCGTGGGGACTTTCGTTCTCTCCATGGGCACCTGGCTGGTGGTCTCCTTCGAGGATATCGCGCATGCAATCATTTACGGCGGTTCCACTATCGCAATGCTTGGAGCTCTCTTCCTGGTGATCTTCTCCTGGAGGAAACTGACCCGCGAGAACTTGTTAAAGAAAGGATTAACCAAAGGCAATTTTTTCCAACGGGTCTCCGCACTTTTGAGCGATCCAGTGAAATTCGGGGCAACCTGGCAAATGGTTTTTATGAATTTTGTGGTCAGTGGCGTGGGAATCTTTGTGGCGGTCAAACTGGATGAGATTTTCCGTAACTGGCAATTCACCGATGAACGTTCCATTCTCACCGGACACTGGCACATCCTGGCAACGCTGACCGCTACAATCCTGCTCCTCTATTACGCGGACATGGCAGGCTTGAAGGGTAAGGTCCGCGTCATCTTTGGTTGGCTGGTCATTCTTTGCTCCGATCTTGCCTTCGCTGCAGTCACGGTCTACGAAATGCGGCGCTTAATCACCCCGGAAGGAAGTCAGCAGCCCCTGGTCAACACCACAACATTACTGGGAGATATCGGTTTGGGTGCTTTTCTGCTTGTCCTCGCGGGGCTGATGGTTTGGAGACTTTCTGACCTCTTTAAAAAGAAAGGCCGGTGGTCAATAGAAGCGGGTGAAAACCTGACAAAAAAGGAGGAGCAGTCACAATGAAAAAGACAATCCTTCTCTGTACAATCGCAATCCTTACACTGGCGTCCTGTCAACAAGTTGATTTCCAGGTACCCCCTACCGTGTTCGATACCGGGGTTGACGCCGATTCATGGGCAGTCGTTCCCGCTGGAGACTTCCTCAGTGGACAATTCCAGGACCCGGTCACCCTCGCCTACGATTTCGAGATCATGGTGACAGATGTGACGAATGAACAATATGCCGATTTCCTGAATTTGGCGATCGCGGACGGTTCTGCACGGTTGGCTGAGAGCACCGTCGAAGGATATTACCCTGGGGACACCTTCAAAAACGGGCGGCATGAAGTGGAAATCACTGCCGGCAACTATTTGTACATTCCCATTGAGGACCCCTTTCTACGCCTTAAATACGACGGTATCAGTTTTTCTGCCAACGATGAGTGGAAAAAACACCCGATGACCGTAGTTTCATGGTTCGGAGCAAAAGCTTATTGTGAGTTTTACGGCTGGCGGCTGCCAACCGAGGAAGAATGGGAAAAAGCGGCACGCGGTACCGATGGTCGGGCGTTCCCCTGGGGTAACGAGATTGCTCGGAACAACGCCAATTACACAGGCAGCCGTGACCCCTTCGAGGATATGGCAACCTTTGGCTCACGCACATCACCGGTTGGATTCTACAACGGACTGACAGTATGGTGATTTCCAGACCCTTGATTCATCCAGCCCGTACGGGATCTATGACATGGCTGGGAACGTCTGGCAGTGGACCGCCAATGTCTACCCGAAGCAGCATTACCGCTACATGCGCGGCGGCAGCAAGGACGTGTATGAAAATACTTTGCGGGTCTGGGTGCGTAACAGCGCGATTCCGACTTTCACCAGCCCTGGCGTAGGGTTTCGCTGTGTGAGGTAAAAATGGCACAGATTATCGGTCAGTTTCGGAAAAAAATTGGCGAATATTGGCCCCTTTTCAAGAGCCTGCAAACGCTGCTTCTCACCATCACCGGCGTCGCAGGGTATATGAGCGCTCGTTGTCCGATCACCCATTGGACAACCCTGGCTGGGTTGATCCTCGCCCTGCTGCTCTCCATTAGCGGCAGCACCGTGCTGAACATGTGGTACGACCGTGATATTGACCTGGTGATGAACCGCACCCACCACCGCCCGATCGCGCGTGGCATCGTATCTGCCGAACAAGCTTTCCGCCTTGGGATCTTCCTCAGTCTGACCGGTGTATTGATCGGCACCGCTCTCTCGTCCCTTTTTGGGGCGATCATCTTTGCCGGTATCCTGTTCGATGTCATTCTGTACACAATTCTCCTGAAGCGACATACCTGTTGGTCGATCATCTGGGGCGGGTTGGCAGGTGGTATGCCCATCCTGGCAGGTCGAAGCCTGGGAACCGGCTCGATCGATCTGATCGGTATGCTGCTGGCATTATCGGTCCTCTTCTGGATCCCCACCCACATCCTCACCTTTTCCTTACGATTCAAGGAAGATTACGCCCGGGCGAACATACCCACCTTTCCCAGCCGATACGGAGACCAGGTCACAAGGACGGTCATCGCGCTGTCCAGCCTACTGGCTGCCGCTCTCATCGGGAGCAGCGCTGTGTTGATTGGGGTCAAGGAAGGTTTTCTGAACTTCATCGGCATCCTCTCCGGTGCGTTGATGGTGATGGCAGTACTCATGGTCATTCGCCCCTCATCCAAACTGAACTTCGGACTTTTCAAATTTGCATCTCTCTACATGCTGGCAAGCATGATCCTGCTCGCAATCTAATTCTTCAAGGAGATACCAAATGAAACCAGAAAGTGGATTTGCCAAATTCCTGCGCTTTATCGGAGTCCTGTTCCTTTCCCTAACCGCCGCCTTCACACTGTTGGGCGGAGCGGGAACCACCTGCGCCGCACTCTTTCCTACGAATTGGGAAAGCATGGCACCTTTAGCTCCTTTCCAGTGGTTGTACATCCTTTATGTAGTCGTCACAATCGGCATCGGCGTGCTGCAAATCCGGGCGCTTGTGATGTTGCTAAAAGGAAAACCAGGCGGCTATAAAGCTGCTCTCATCACCCTGTTATTGGGAGTCATCGTGGGAGTGATTCACATCCTCACGTCTCGAAGCCTGAGAGGGAGTTCAATGCCGGTGGATGCCGTGGTATACATGACCGTGCTCACGCTCGTCCTCTTCCTGATTTTCCGCATTCCAGCCATTTGGAGCGGAGTTGATTACACCAAGGCTCCCAAAAAAGAAGGTAAAAAGAGCGGCGGTGCTGCCGCAGTAATCTCCGGCGCTTTTAGTCTGACCATCCAATTGTGGATGGCACCAACGCACACCTGGAACGGTATTAATTATGCCGATGCCTTTCATACCACGATGACACTCACCGGGGCAGGTTTAATTCTCATAGGAATCGTATTACTGACAAATCCGAAGATTCAACTGAAATCGATCAGGACGAAAGCAGAGTCCTACAGGTAATCCCGAGGTCAGCTTAAAATTGATCGGGTTTTCGATCGTTTTATGCCAACTCATGCATCTTTTCTCGATAATTTCTACACACAATAAGGATAAGATGAAGCAGTAAGACATTTCTTCTCCTCCTTTGAAACTCTCTCTTTTGATCATCCCCTGGCTGTCCGGTGCAGACCAGGGGATGAATCATTTAACCATTCCTGCAAATATATGCACCCTGTCTACACATTTTCTGCACATTTGTTTCATATCATTCAAATTGAAATTTCACCCTAAGGAGTTATCCATGTTAAGAAAACTCAATTCCCTTTTTATCCTGGCTTTTGTTCTCGTCCTGGCCACCGGACTTTCCGGTTGCGCAAAACAATCAACGACGATTGGAACATCCGGCACAGGAGTTGTCACTGAATCAACACTGACTGACACGGTCGAGTCATCCGGCTCGCTGCAGGCTGCCCAGGTCGCCACTCTCACCTGGTATACCAGCGGGGTCGTCTCTACAGTGAACGTCGAGTCAGGCGATATTGTCTCGGACGACGATGTTCTGATGGAACTGGATTCCACAACCGTACCCGCGGAGGTGATCAACGCATTTGTTGAGCTGGCAAAAGCCAGGCTCGCCCTCGAAGACGCCAAATCCATGTCTTCGACCGCCCAGGCAGCGGTTGACCTTGCGGAAGCACAGGACCTTTACAACGAGTCATATTCGGATTACTACATGATCGGTAAAACAATCGGCTCAAACATCAGCATCAAAGCCGCGGAGAACGCACTTGAGCAAGCGAATGTGATTCTCGCCAGGGCATCCAAACGGGTGACCAAACTAAGTTACCTGCAGGACACCGACCTGGCAAAGCTCGAAGCGATCGAAGCCGAGATCAATGCGCAGCAAAATGTGAACACCCTAATGGCGCAGATCAACTACCTGAAGAGCACTCCAGACGCGACTGTTTCCGCCCTGTACGATGCAAATTTCCAGCTCGCCAAGGCACAGCTCGAAAGCGCTCAACGCGCTTATGACCGGGTTAAGGATGGACCCAACGTGGATGACATCGCCGTTGCGCAGGCAGCTGTCGATGCTGCCCAGGCAACTGTGAACAGCATGAAAATCATAGCCCCCTTTGATGGAGAAGTCGTCCTGCTCTACAACCAGGTTGGCGACCAGATCAATGAGAACGAGAACGCTCTCATCTTGGTGAACCGCGAGACGATGTACGTAGAAGTCGCCATCGATGAGACATCTATTTCCAACGTCAGCCTGGGGGATACTGCCACAATTTCCTTCGATGCCTTCCCGGGCAAAGAAACCACGGGCAAGGTGACCTTCATCAATCCAATTGGTTCCAGTTCCTCGGGTGTTGTGAACTATACAGTACGAGTCACCCTGGACAAGGCGGATACCTCCGTGCTCATTGGCGCGACTGCCACCATCGTCATTCAGACTGGTGAGCCGCAAACCTCCTTGTTCGTCCCCATCACCGCGGTGCAGACCGACGCTCAGGGTGAATATGTCACCCGTGTGGTCAATGGCAAGGAAGAACGCGTGAGCGTTGTCAGCGGGCAGATCTCCGGGAACACAGTCCTGGTGGCAGGAGACCTGAAAGCTGGGGACATTGTCAAGATCTATTCGACCCTGGCAACTTCTGATTCCAACAGTGAAGAGGACAGCCGCAATCAGATGGGACCGGGGAGCGGTATTCCCGGTGGCGGATTGATGCCCTAAGACACTGGAAATCCATCGATATAAGGATAAAAAGATGATCGAAGTAAAAGATGTAACCAAGATCTACAAATTGGGCGGTGATGAAGTGCACGCGCTGGACGGCATCGACCTGAAGATCAATGCGGGCGAAATGGTTTCCATCATGGGACCTTCAGGCTCAGGCAAAAGCACACTCATGGCAATCCTTGGCTGCCTGGACACTCCGACAAGCGGGAGCTACCTGGTGGATGAGCAGGACGTATCGGAGATGCGGGAAAGTCAACTGGCGAACCTGCGCGCGCACCGTATTGGATTTGTCTTCCAGCAGTTCAACCTGCTGCCGCGCACCAGTGCGTTGGAAAACGTGATGCTGCCTTTAACCTACGACGGCACAAAGTATAAAGAGCGTATTGACCGGGCAAAAGCAGCGCTGGAAACCGTGGGGTTGGCGGATCGGATGAAACATCATCCAAACCAGCTTTCCGGTGGTCAGCAGCAGCGCGTGGCAATTGCCAGGGCGTTGGTCAATAACCCGGCTATCCTGCTCGCTGACGAACCGACCGGTAACCTGGATAGTAAGACCGGCACAGAGATCATGATGCTCTTCCAGAAATTGCACCGCGAGAGACATCAGACAGTGGTGTATGTGACCCACGACCTGTTCATCGCCCGCCATACCGAACGCGTGGTTCACCTCATGGACGGAAAAGTCGTCCTGGATGAGAAGAACTCGCATCCGATCGAAGCGGGTACAAAGCGACCGGAAGAACACGCCGGTAACGGGTATCACCAAAAAAATGAAAATAACGAGGGCGAATCATGAACATTCTCAATAATGTACGCGTCGCGCTGAGAGCCCTGCTGGCAAACAAGCTCCGTTCCGGTCTGACCATCCTGGGCATTGTGATTGGCGTCGCCGCGGTGGTGGCACTGCTGGGCATCGGTCGCGGGGCGACCTCCAATATCACCGAGCAGGTGGAAAACATGGGCACGAACCTGGTGACCATCTCCGCCGGGCAAAGCTTCCGTCCCGGTCAGGGTGGGGGATTTAGTTCCGCATCCCTGTTATACAAGGATTATGAAACCGTCTCCGAGCAAATGAAACAGGTTGGTGCAATCTCTCCATACTATTCGTCCATGACCCAAATCGCGGTCTCAGACCGAACCTCGAACTACTCGGTCATCGGTGTACTGCCCATCTATCTTCAAGTGAACAACCTGACGGTAGCCAGTGGGCGCTTCATCACCAACGCGGACAATACCAGTAAAAGCAAGGTGGTGGTGATCGGCGCATCGGTCTCGGAGGACCTTTTCGAAGGGCTAAATCCAATCGGTCGGTCGATCAAAATCAACAATATTTCCTTTGAGATCATCGGGGTTTTGGAGTCCAAGGGTACCTCCGGGTTTATGAGCGGAGATTCCAGCGTGCTCATTCCCCTTCAGACAGGGTACTCTCGAGTGTTCGGTTCCAGGGCGGTCTCGAATGGACAATACACACTCTCCGGGATCTCCATCTCGGTCATTGATCCTGATGCCATTGCTTCAACCATCGTGGATGCGGAGATGATCCTTCGTTCCCAACACAAACTTGGACTGTATGATGACCTACCGTTCTCGGTATCCAGCCAGGAACAAATGCTGGAATCGCTCAGCGAAGTGAGCAACACGATGTCCATCTACCTCGGTGCAATCGCAGGCATCTCCCTGCTGGTTGGCGGGATCGGCATCATGAACATCACCCTGGTCTCCGTGACCGAACGCACCCGCGAGATCGGACTGCGTAAGGCAGTCGGCGCACCGCAAAAAGCCATTTTGCTGCAATTCCTGGTCGAGACCATGACCCTGGCGCTGATCGGCGGACTGCTGGGTGTCGCGCTGGGTGCTGCAATCGCCTGGACCTTCACCACCCTTGGACTGATCACCGCCAAGGTCACGTTTGATGTGATTTTTGTCGCGTTCATCTCTTCCGCGCTCATCGGGCTTTTCTTCGGCATCTATCCGGCTTTCCAGGCATCGAAACTAAAACCGATCGAAGCCTTGAGATACGAATAGAAAGGAATATGACAATGAAACGGTACGCTTTCACAATTATCTCTTGTGTACTTGTCCTTCTCCTGGTGGCATTAGCTGGTATCCTCCCCTTTTTCGAGAGGAATAGCATGCGTTCAGGCGCCAGTGGGTTCACAGGCACCCCTCCCCAGGGTATCCCTTCGGATAGTTCGGGTGGACAGTTCGGCGAAGGGCAGGGAGTTCAACCTCCCGATGGCATGCCTGCAATCCGCCCCGATGAACAGGGGGTTGCCCCTGGCAGGAACCAGCCAGCAGGCTCACAAGCAGGGTTCCTGCTCCTCCAGGGATTGCGCAGGGTTGCAGCGGGCTCGGTCACCCTGCTGGGTTTGATAGCCGTAATCGGGTTATGGCGTCACCGGGGATGGGGAACAGCCCTGGCGGTCATCAGCGCGATGATCACCCTTGGTCTCTCCGTCCCTTCCCTGTTTCGGGTTCCTGCCTGGTCAGCCCTGATCCTGCCCGGATTACGGGCTTTGCTCGCAGTCCTGGTAATCATCTTTGCTTTACTGGCATTGAAGAAACGGAAATCTGTAGAATCCCAATCCTGAAACAATAAGTGGACTGCCTGGATGTCCAGACAGTCCACTTAAGTGTAAAATTGAAAATAATGAGTAAAAAGATACTGATCGTGGATGATGAACCAAAAATTGTCGAGATTTGCAGCGATTATCTCAAGGCTGCCAATTTTGATGTGGTCAGCTCCCTGGATGGCAGGAATGGGTTGGAAAAATTTCAACGCGAAAAACCAGACCTGGTGGTGCTGGACTTGATGCTGCCGGGCATGGACGGGTTGGACGTCTGTAGGGAGATACGCAAGGTCAGCTCCACCCCCATCATTATGTTGACTGCGAGGGTGGAAGAGAGCGACAAGTTGGTCGGGCTTGAACTCGGCGCGGATGATTACATTACCAAACCCTTCAGCCCGCGCGAATTGGTCGCCAGGGTACGCACGGTCTTGCGACGTGTGCAAGGCGACCCTTCCGTTGACGTTATCCGTTCCGGCAATCTTACCCTCGACCGCAACCGGTTCATCGTGAATATTGGGGAGAGGGAGATCATTTCAACTCCCACCGAATTCGAGATCCTGGCAACCCTGGCAAACCAGCCAGGCAGGATCTTCACCCGCTCCCAACTGCTCATGGCAGTCCGCGGGGTGGCTTTCGAGAGCTACGAAAGGGCAATCGACAGCCACATCCGCAACCTGCGGAAAAAGCTGAACCCGACAGGAAATGAGCTCGATCCCATCATCACCGTGCACGGTGTGGGGTACAAGTTTAGCGGCTGCTAATTATGGAAAAACAACCTTCTATCCAATCCATCAAGACCATCCGGACACGGCTCATTCTCATCCTGGTTCGGGCATTCCTGGTTGTAGCCGTGGTCGGCAGCGTTGCACTGCTTACGTTCACATTCCTGCAGATCAGCCGAAACTCCGACCGTAATCCTTTTTTCCGGGATCCCGCGGCTACCGTCCTGGAAGCCTACTTTCTTGGGCATGGCAGCTGGGAAGGTGTGCAAGCGCTCGTGGATCCCAATTTGAATCCGTCTTCCCGCTTTTTACAACAGGACTGGGAAAGCTCCATCCTGTTGGACGAAAACGGCAGGCTGGTGATGTATTACGGAAAAGCCCTTTCGAACCTGCCCGGTGATACGCGGATGCCCACCCAGACCGAGGAAATCCAGTTACGTTCCTTTGGTAAGGTAATTGGCACTTTGGTATTGGAAAAGCACCAGGTTTCCCGACCGGTGCGGTTCACCTTAGGTGTGCTGAGTCCCGTTTTTCTGGTCGCGTTATTCCTGATCCTCCTGATCGTCATCATCGGGGTATTGCTGATGCGGCGAATGGTCAACCCGCTGGCAGAGGTCATCGCCGCCGCGGAGAGCGTGGCAGCCGGAAAACTGGATACACGCATCCAACTGACAAAGGGACAGGATGACCTGAATGCCCTGGGGATCCATTTCAACCACATGACCGAAACCCTGGAGCGGAACGACACGGAACGCCGCGCATTACTCGCTGATATTGCCCATGAGCTGCGTACCCCGCTTTCAGTTCTTCGCGGACGGATGGAAGGGATAATGGATGGCGTCTATCCAGCCGACGAACCTAACATCGCTCAGGCATTGGAAGAAACCTATCTGCTGGAACGGTTAGTCGATGATCTGCGTTTGCTCACGCTGGCGGAAACGCGTCAACTGCATTTTGAGAAGAAACCCACCAACCTCGTTGAGTTACTTCAGAAAACCTTGAATGTATTTGAACCCCAGGCGAAGTCCCGGAATATTGAGGTCAGATTGCACACCGGACTGGTTGCCGCCTTTGCAGAAACCGATCCACAACGGATGGAACAGGTGATTGGAAACCTGGTGGGAAATTCCATGCGTTATGTGAGCGAGGGGAGCAGGATCGAAATGAGCCTGGCGAAAGTTGGCGGAGATTTGGTCATCAAGGTCTCTGATAACGGACCGGGTGTCAAGGAAGAGGACCTGCCCTTCATCTTCGACCGCTTCTGGCGGGGAGATAAATCCCGTGCGCGGGCATCCGGCGGAGCTGGGCTTGGATTGGCGATCTCGCGGCAACTGGTTGAAGCCCAGGGCGGGAAGATCACCGCTGCGAACCGTGTTGAGGGTGGATTGGAAATCACGGTCACACTCCCGGAATTCAAGGAATAACTGAATCTCCGAAATTTCACCCCGAACTGAGCAGGGTAACCTGCTCTCTAGTTCGGGGTTTTTATACGCGTACAATCAAACCAGTTCCGGGAGAGTTCGATGGAAAAACCCTCGTACCGCTTGTATCCTTACCGCTGGGTCGTCCTGGCGGTTTTCATGTTCATCAACCTGATGATGCAGTTGTTATGGATCTCCTACGCGCCCATTACCGGTGTTGCAGCAAAGTACTACAATGTCAGCGACCTCAAGATCGGTTTCCTGGCAATGAGTTTCATGATCGTCTACATTCCCCTGTCCATTCCTGAATCCTGGGCAATAGACAAGTGGGGATACCGGAAAGCAGTCGGTCTGGGTGCCATCCTGATGGGTATTTTCAGCGTTCTCAGGGGGTTGGCAGGTCAGGATTACACCCTGGTGCTGATCAGCACAATCGGAATCGCTATCGGGCAGCCGTTCTTGATGAATTCCTGGACCACCGTACCGGCAAAATGGTTCGAGAAGAAATTCCGCGCCACTGCGGTTGGGCTGGTCACCCTCTCGGGGTTGATCGGCGTGGCATTGGGGATGGTCCTTACTCCTATGCTATCCCAGACCATGTCAATCGCAAATGTTCAGTTGATCTACGGAATCATTTCTGGTGTGTCCGCACTCTTATTCCTCATATTTGCCCGTGAAACTCCTCCCACCCCTTCGGATGAAGAAGGAGAACAAACCCGTGCTTTGATGCTGGATGGGTTGAAAAATGCTTTGAATAACCGGATGTTTTGGCTGGTCCTGATGATCGCTTTCATCGGGATGGCAATCTTCAACGGGGTGACAACCTGGGTGGAAAACATCGTCCGTCCCAGGGGGTTTTCGCCTTCGGATGCAGGTACGCTCGGAGCGCTGCTCCTGGTGGGAGGTGTTTTCGGTGCAGTCATCCTGCCAGCGCTTTCAGACAAGGAACAAAAACGCAAGAAATACCTCTTTATCGGTCTTTCCCTTGCCATCCCCGGATTGATCGGATTAACCTTCGCAGATTCCTTCTGGTTGCTGCTCATTTCCACTTTCTTCCTGGGTTTCTTCCTGGTCAGCGCGAGCCCGATCAGTATGCAATTTGGAGCGGAGATTACCCATCCCACCCCGGAGGGCACGTCCAATGGTCTATTCCAATTATTCGGACAAGTCTCCGTTGTCTTTGTGTACATCATGGAAGCCCTGCAGACCAGTTCCGGTTCCTTCGCTCCCGGTCTGCTCCTGGCCGTGCTGCTCCTTGTCATTTGCCTAGTCGTGATCTCACGGCTGAAGGACCCTGAGCCAAAGTTTGGCAACTGATCATTTAATGAGCGTAAGAATTCCGGTGCCTCCAGTCGAGATGGATTCGGGGTAGAATATTGCGGCACACAAATGTCAAACGATTAGAGGTCATGTGATCAACTTATTCATTGTTTCACTCATCTGGGCATTTTCATTCGGATTGATCAAGGGTAACCTGACCGGGGTGGACTCCAATTTTGTTGCCTTTGCCCGGCTGGCTCTTGCCTTGCTGGTGTTCCTGCCCTTTTTACGCTTTCGCAAGGTGACAGGTAAGCTGAAATGGAAGCTGATCCTGACAGGTGCGCTGCAATTCGGGGTGATGTATATCGCCTACCTGGCAGCCTTCCGCTACCTAAAAGCCTACGAAGTCGCCCTGTTCACCATTTTCACCCCCATTTTCGTCACGCTGATCGCCGATGCATTCGATCACAGGTTTAATTTAGTCCACCTCGCTGTGGCAGTGATAACCGTTATCGGCACCTGGGTGGTGGAACGTGGTTCCGTCGAGACCCCGGGGATCTGGATGGGCTTTCTGCTCGTGCAACTTTCCAACCTCGCGTATGCCTTTGGTCAGGTGTATTACCGCAAGTTGATGGCGTCGGAAACTGACCTTAAAGACCGCGAAGTCTTCGGGTTTCTCTATCTCGGTGGGGTACTCATCACCGCCCTGGCAACCCTGGTTCTTGTACCCATCACGGAGATCAATCTGACCATAAAACAGGTGTGGACACTTGTCTATTTGGGAATCATCGCCTCCGGGATGGGCTTTTTCCTCTGGAACATCGGCGCGAGGAAGGTAAACACCGGCACATTGGCAGTCTTCAATGACCTCAAGATTCCCCTTGCGATTATCGTCTCCCTGCTATTTTTCAGGGAGCAGGCTCATCTTCCCCCCCTGTTGATCGGCGGGGCGATCATTGTTGCTGCATTGGTTGTCAATGAGTGGGTTACCCGAAGAAAAGTATTGAACCGAGGCAGTTAAGTTATTAATCGGATTGAAAATAACAAGAACCGCTCTCTCGAGCGGTTCTTGTTTACTTCGTAGAGATGGATTCGATGATGCGAACGATGACGTCCACTGCCCGTTCCAGGGAACGTGTGGGCAGAAGTTCGTACTTCCCGTGAGCATAAAGCCCTCCCGTAAAGATGTTCGGGCAGGGCAGCCCCATGTAAGAAAGTCTTGAGCCATCGGTCCCGCCACGCACCGGAACGATGATCGGTTCAATCCCAAGCGAGAGCATGGCATCCCTGGCAAACTCAACGATGTGGAACACGGGCTCGATCTTTTCGCGCATGTTGTAATACTGGTCCTTGATCTCCACCAAGACCCGCCCTTCTCCATAGCGGTTGTTCAGGAAAGCAGCGGCGGTGCGCATGATCTCCTTCCGTTTCTCCATGATCTTTCGGTCGTGGTCCCGGACGATGTACACCAGTTTTGCTTCTTCCACAGATCCCTGCATGTGAAACAGGTGGATGAAACCCTCTCTCCCTTCGGTAAACTCCGGACGCTCGTTCACCGGCAGCATGGCGTTGAACTCCATCGCCAGCAGCATCGCGTTGACCATTTTATTCTTCGCCACTCCAGGATGCACATTCCGCCCCTGGATGCTAACCACAGCCTGGCTGGCGTTGAAAGTTTCGTATTCCAACTCACCAACCTCCCCGCCATCCACGGTGTAAGCATATTCTGCACCGAACTTGGCGACATCAAAGCGGTCAGCACCGCGTCCGATCTCCTCATCCGGGGTGAAGCCAAATCGGATTTTGCCATGTTTGATCTCAGGATGCTGGAGAAGGTATTCCATGGCAGAAACAATCGCGGCGATACCAGCCTTGTCATCTGCACCCAAGAGCGTTGTCCCATCAGTGGTGATCAGTTCCTGACCGATATATTTGGTCAATTCCGGGAATTCGACCGGGCTCATGCGCACATCCTTTTCAGCGCTCAGCACGATCTCACCACCATCATAGCTTGGAATGATACGGGGGGACACATTCGCCCCGCTCATATCCGGACTGGTGTCCATGTGCGCGATAAACCCGATGACGGGGATGAGCTTGTCTATATTGGCGGGTAATGTTGCCATCAGGTAGCAATTCTCATCCAGGCTGACCTCTTCCAAACCAAGTTGCTTCAATTCCTGCTCAAGGTGTCTCGCCAGGTCAAATTGGACCTTCGAACTGGGGCAGGATTCGTTTTCACGGTCAGATTCAGTGTTGATCTTCACATAAGTAAGAAAACGGTCTTTTACAGAGGTCATGGTTGCTCCTTATCGAATTGGTGATTGTGCTTTGGTTTATAATTTCATTATCCAACAGGTCTCATCGCTCATGGGCGGAGGAACTTGCTTCTTTTTGTAGTTTTCCCCGCATTCTCCGGTACTCGATGATCGGTTTATCCGCCGGGATCAGTTTCTCGCCTATTTGGACACCAGTTTTCCTGGGTCGCTGGGTCAGTACCACTCGTTTATCCTGGTTAAGGATCACCCGGTTGCTGGGATTCAGGAACCAAGTCACAATTTCCCGGAGTATTGGGGCACGCACAAATCGCTGATGTCCCCGAAGATATAGCATGCAATTTTCATCATCGATTGGCGTGAAGAAAATGGTGATGCGCATATCATCCGAGATTCGGTTCATCCAAAGATGCGGAAACTTGAATGTCAACATCGGCTTACGGGTTGGAACAGCGATCTCGGATGCCCGCCGTGAGGTGGTCACACCATCGTCCTGCCGGTTAAAAACCCAGATCTGCAAAGACTTTTCATCGATTTCAATGTAAGGTCCATCCGCGATGAACCGCTGCCCGCTGCCAATAGTCGAGGCATGCACAAATGGCAGGTGAAAAACATCCAACTGGTTCTCGATGGCTCGCGAGTAATCCACAGTCCAGTGGTCCTGGAATTCAGCGGTGGAGAAAGATTCATCGAGGTCATCGAACCAGGGTAACTCCGGGTATTCATCGCGTTCCTCACCCCACCAAATGTAAAGATAACCGTGCGCTTCCCGCACCGGGTAAGTGACAACATGTAAGGATTTCGGAGGTTGCGAAGCTCTACCATTTGCTGGCACATAGGTACAGTAGCCGCCCGGGTTATACTCAAAACCGTGGAAAGGGCATTGGATGGAATCCTGATGGTTTTGCCCAATACTTAAAGCTGCACCGCGATGTGGACAAAGGTCCGCCTGGCAAACCGGTTCACCCCTGGAATCCCGCCAGAAGACCATCTTCTGACCCATGCGCGTTACCCCGATAGGTTTCCCCCGACCCATTTCTTTTGACCTCAAAACTACATACCATTGATCCCTGATCATTTCGGTCCTTTGGCGTAAAGTGTATCTCTCGAACCCATAGAGCCGTCTTGCGACGGCTCCAGGTTGTTGGCGCTGTGGCTCCCCTAGCTCATCGCGAGGAGGGATGCCACAGCGCTGTGATTAAAACGTTTATTCATTGTAGACACCACCTCCTCGTCGTTAGGATAGCGATTTCAATTAACATAAGTAAAGCATATCCTGATTCAAAAGTCAAGTTGACCTGAGCCAAAACCAGCTCACCTTGCCCATCCTTCTCATCCCCCTTATAATCCAATTCATGGACCCCGTGTCACAACCCACCCGTCAGAAGAAAATTGTTTCCATTATTCTTCTGCTTGCAATCTTGAGCGTTACACTCACCTGGCTGATGCTCACACCCCCCGGGATCGAAGGAAAAACGCGAGCAATCGGATATTCCGTCTGCCACCAAATGGAGAGTCACACCATCAATCTCGATGGAAGGTACCTGCCCCTTTGCGCCCGGTGCACCGGCACATTCCTGGGTCTGCTGGTGACGATCAGCCTCCTGCTGAGACAGGGAAAAGCCAGCGGGGCGCCTCGCAAATTGAAGATCGTAGTTTTGGCAATCATGGCATTGCCCTTTGTGGTTGATGGGGTCAATTCCACTATCACTGAGATCACCCGCCAGCCCTTGCTCTATCCCCCGACCAACTGGTTGAGACTGGTCACCGGTCTCGGGTTCGGGATCGCGCTGGGCAACCTGATCGTCCCCTTGTGGAACCAGACACTATGGAAAGAGAGCAAGCCGGACGCTGCGCTGAATAAATGGCGGACACTGGCAGTCATACTTCTGCTCTGTGCCCTGGTGGCAGGAGCCATCCTGCTCGACCTGCCGTTCCTCTTCTACCCGATCGCGGTGCTATCCACAATAACAATCCCCATCGTCCTCGCGATGGTCTATTCCCTGCTCTGGTGCATCATCCTGAAAAGGGAAAATAGCCTGCAACACTTTCGGGATGGTATTCGTATATTTAGTGCCGGATTATTGACGGCGATATTCCAGGTGGGGCTGATTGACCTCCTCCGGTTTCTTTCTACCGGCTCCTGGGCAAGTTTACAGTTCTAGAACCGAGAGGAATTTAAATGGACATTTTCAACATTTTTTCAGCATTCGGATTATCTGCAAGCGCAGGACTGAACGCCTACATCCCGCTTTTAACCGTCGCTCTGTTGGCAAGATTTACCAATCTGATCAAACTTCAGGAACCCTGGGATGTAATGACCAGCTGGTGGGTGATTGGCGTGCTGATCGTACTGACCATCGTGGAGATCCTGGCGGACATGTTCCCCGGCGTTAATCACGTCAATGATGTCATACAATCTTTCATCCGACCCACAGCCGGAGCCATCGTATTTGCTGCCACAGCCTCCCAGGTTGGGGACGTCAAACCCGTGCTGGCTTTGATCGCCGGTCTGCTCGTTTCCGGCGGGGTTCACGCGGTCAAATCCCTTGCGATCAGACCCGCTGTTAACGCCGCTACCGGGGGGCTGGGCAATGTACCGGCGTCCATGGCTGAACAAGCGACTTCCTCCGTGGTCAGCGTGCTTTCGGTTATCGTCCCGGTCATTGTTGCCTGCATCCTCGTCTTGATCACAGCAATCATCGTGACGCGCATGATCTATAAAAGAAACAAAAAACGGTAGGACAATCAGGAATTATGAACAACCCCGGGAACGAACAGGACGAGGATAGAGAAAAACTCGTTCAACAGCGCAAAAAGCAAGTCTGGCTAATCGCCCTGGCGATGGTCGCCGGCGGCTGCCTGGTGACGGTTCTCCTGCTTGGATTACTCTACTTTCTATTTACAAAGGTGTTCCCGATCGCGTAAAGGTATTAATCAAGCAAAACAAGGCTGGTGGAAGAAAGGTGAAGACTCACCTCTTCACCTAGACTGCAAGGATTGGTACTGAGAAAACTAAATTCCTGCTCTCCGCACAAATGGACTTTCAACCGGTAATACGCACCCCGGAAAGAACACCCAGTGACCGTGCCCGTGAAACCATTGGCATGGTTGTTGGATGATTGAATCGTCACCCCTGCGGGTTTAACCAGTATAGTGACCATCTGCCCAATCGACAAAGGTTTTTGACGCTCATTTTCGGGTTGAAGGGTCCCGCAAGCACTCCTCACTTTGAGTGGAGCGAGTCCAATCACCTCACCTTCCAGGATATTGGTCATCCCCAGGAATTCCGCCACCCAGCGGCTGACCGGATACTGATAAACGTCCTCGGTGGCACCAGATTGGACGATGACGCCCTGGTGCAATAGCGCGAGCCGGTCCCCCACCACCGCAGCTTCCTCCTGGTCATGGGTGACGTAGAGTACCGGGATGGCGGCTTGTTTCAGCAGGAAGCGCAACTCCTCCTGGAGCTCCACCCGCAGGGCATGGTCCAACGCTGCCAGGGGCTCATCGAGCATCAGCAGCGCGGGACGCGGCGCGAGTGCCCGGGCAAGGGCGATACGCTGCTGCTCACCACCGGACAGGTCAGTAACCCCGCGGCGCTCAAATCCACTCATGTTTACCTGGTCAAGGGCTTCCTTTACCCGCTTCTCGCGATCGCCGGATGGGATGCCGCGCATACGCAAACCAAAGGCAACGTTCTCCCCAACACTCAGATGGGGAAAAAGAGCATAATCCTGGAACATCAAGTTGAAGTTCCGTTTATGCACCGGGAGTTCATTCACCACCTCACCGTTCCAAACGATCTCCCCGAGATCCGGTCTCTCGATACCGGCGATGATGCGCAATATGGTGCTCTTGCCGCTACCAGATGCTCCTAGCAGGCACAAGGTCTCGCCCGGAGAAACGTTAAAATTGATTCCCCGTAAAAGCGGTTTTCCCTCATATTCCTTCCACAGATCGACAACCCTCAATTCAATCATTCTTCACGTCCTTCCCGGCAAGGGATACCTCGGCGAGTTTTTCAAGCAAGACCACGGAAAGCGCGCAAACCACGATCAGGATGGACGACATCGCCATTGCCTGTCCAAAATTCATATCTCCCGGTTGAGAAAGGTAACGGTAGATGGCAACCGGGATGGTGGGATTTTCCGGACGTGAAATGAAAGTGGTCGCCCCAAATTCCCCCAACGAGATCGCAAAGGAGAAGATCCCCCCCGCCAGCAGGGATCTGCTGATCAACTTCATCTCCACTTCCTGCCAAACCTTGCGGGGAGAAGCGCCCAGCAATGCCGCTGAATGCAGCAGAGATGATGGGATGGATTCAAGCGCTGGCTGGATCGTCCTGACCACAAAGGGCATGGCGATCAGGCTGTGCGCGAGCGGGACCAGCAAACGAAAATGCCCCGGGTCAAAGGGC
The DNA here is from genome assembly GCA_963774925.1 of uncultured Chloroflexia bacterium. Classification (GTDB taxonomy): domain Bacteria; phylum Chloroflexota; class Anaerolineae; order Anaerolineales; family Anaerolineaceae; genus UBA6107. The sequence continues at coordinate 47,396 of CAVZGM010000004.1, read as the reverse complement.
GGGCGAGAGAAGGTGATGATGAATCCCAAACCGAGCGTGACAGCTGATGCTCCGAATGGCAGCATGATGAGCGGGTCCAGACAGGAACGAATCTTTGGACGCTTCACCAGCGCATAGGCCAGCAGCGTCCCCAACCCAACCGAGACCAGCATGGTGATGAGCGCATAATACAAAGAATTTCCGAGTGCCCGCACCGGGGGAACATAGAAAATACTCTGTTGTTTATTCACGAATAGTTCCCGGTAGTAATCCAGGGTGAGTTCCTGCTGCAATACCGCCCGCTCCCCCCTGTCCAGTTCTAGCCGGGTGAAAGACCGGGCTGCGACGCTCGCCAGGGGCAGTACCTGTAGAGTGACCAGGAAACCCACCACAAGGACGACTGCAGTCTTTTTGCCTCCACTGTGAAGGACAGCGCAGGTTTTCCTCACGGATATTGGGGAAAAGCGGTACTGCCTGTGCAGCACTGGCGCGGGAATATAAAAGAGTGATGAAAAGGGTGAATAGTAGCTGGACAACAGATAAGAGTCCCGCCATGGGCAGGTTGAGCATGTACAGAGCCTGGGTGTAGATGGAGACTTCTAACGTGGCAAAACCCGTCCCTCCCAGCATGAGGATGACCCCAAAACTGGTGAAATCGAAAAGAAAAACCAGCAGTCCGGCAACAAGGATGGGTTTCTTTAACAGGGGCAGAATAACGGTCAGAAACACCTTCCACGAAGATGCGCCCAACACCCTGGCGCTGTTTTCCAGACGTGGATCCAATTGGGACCAGGCGCTGCCCACGATGCGGATGACAATCGATATATTGTAGAAGACATGAGCAACCAGGATTGCGCTTAAAGTGCCGAGAAAATCGATCGGGGGAACTGTCGCTCCGCTGATTTTCATGAGCAGGAGGTTCAACCAGCCGCGGGGTCCAAGCAGCGAGTTGAACGCTGCTGCGACCACCACCGTGGGCAGGATGAATGGAAGGACAGACAGCATCCGTATGAGTTTCCTAGCCGGGAACCTGAAACGGGATACCACATACGCGACAGGGAGCCCCAGGAGCATTGTCAGAAGCATGGAAACCGCCGCCTGGAAGACCGTAAAAAAAAGCGGATCCAAAATCGCCTTAAAGCTGAGGCTGCCTGGTTGAGAGAACATAACCGAAAGGATGGAGAAAAGAGGGAGAAAGAAAAACAGCAACAACATCAACACCGGCAGCCCCCAGAGGTGCAGACCGGTTTTGCGCAACCAGGTCAAAATGCGCCGGGTCAAGGTCAAGGCAGCATCACCTCGCTCCATGCCTGGATCCAGCGCTCCCGGTTCGCTGAGATCAATTCAGGAGAGAGATTTGCCGGCTGTTCTGCAAGTATCGCGTACTGACTGAACTCCATTGGAACCTGAACATCTGGGTAAACCGGGTACATGAACATTTGCATGGGAATATCCGCCTGGAAAGAATCGCTCAACATGAAATCGATGAACTTTTGGGCAAGCTTGATGCTCTTGGTGCCCTTCAGGATCCCCGCGTATTCAACCTGGCGGAAACACATTCCGTCAGCGGTGAGAGAAGCCGTTGGGGCTTCCGTAAGAGGTTCGCTGGCGAAGATCACTTCAGCTGCCGGGCTGGTGGCGTAGGAAACCACCATCGGCTGGAGTCCCTTGCCCGAGGAAGCGCTGAAGTTGGTGTAATAAGCGGTCTCCCAGTCGTTCACCACCTCGACACCATTCTCGCGCAAAGCTTGCCAGTAATCCAGGTAACCTTCTTCACCATAAGTTGCAATCGTTGTGAGTAGAAAAGCAAGCCCGGGGGAGGATGTTGCTGGATTTTCTACCACCAGAAGAGGTTCGCCATCCTTTGTTATTCCATATTTTAAGTCAAGCAACTCATCCAGTGAGGTAGGAGGAGTGAGGTCATTCTCAGCAAAGAAAGCCCGGTCATAGTTGATGCACACATCACCAAAATCGATTGGAGTAACCAAACCATCTGTTCCAACCAATAATTCCTCCGGGAGCAAATCAAGCGCACCGGGTTCATAGTTCTCGAAAATTCCAGCCTCAACCGCCCGGGAGAGGTATGTGTTATCCACTCCGAAGAAAACATCCGCCTGGGGAGACTCTTTGGTCAGGATGGCACGGTTCAACGCTGCCCCAGCATCGCCGGATTTCAGGAATACCAGCGTCACCCCATTCTCTTGCTCGAATACCCTGACCGTTTCCTCTGAGATGGAGAAGGAATCATGGGTCATCACGGTTAGTGTGCTGGCATCAGGCGTCTTACCGCAGCCCGCGAGAAAAATGAGGAAGATGAGGGAAGCAATGGTCTTTTTCATTTGACTATCCTTTTGCGAATATGGACACAAAGCAGGATCCCATCCTGGATCTCAACGCTCGCATCCTTGCAGGTCATCACGTTGCTGACCCCGCGGCTGTGGAATAAAACAAGATCTTCGTTATTCAACGGGTACTGTAACCCAACCGTTGTGATTCCCTGCACGAGAGGGGAGATTGGCAGCAGGGAAACGGTATCGCCCGCCTGACCTGTGATTTGCTGAACAGTCCTGACCAGGGATACCTCCTCAACGCCGTCATCCAACCTGACATCACACCCGGATAACTGAGGGAGGTTTAAAAGGTAAATATTGGCGAGGGTTTGGTCCAGTCTGCCGCCCAGACCTGCCACGATGATGATCCGCTCGAATCCCCGTCTTGGCAGCCTCCATCAAAGCCAGTTCCAGGTCAGTTTCATCTTTTTCAGGTGGAAAACGCAGTACTTCACAACCTGCAATTTCCACCTGTTTGATGTCTTCCGACGACACGGAATCCAAATCACCGATTAACAATTGAGGGACCAACCCCAACGCGGTCATATGGTGATAACCGCCATCCGCGGCGATCAGGAAGACCTCTTCAGGGATCATTGCTGAGATTCGCTCCGGCTGGTCCAGCCTTCCGTTGGCAAAGATGATCGCGAGTTTATGACTCAACTTAAAAACCCTCCGCCGAGGAGGGTTTCCCGTTATATTCATATCCCTCCGCCGGCATTATCCGGATCAGGTGATGCGGGTCTAGGGCAATTCCCTACTCTCAGCCTGAGACGCCAGGCTCCCCGTACTTGAATTAATTTGAGTATAGACGCTGGCAGCACGAATGTCAAGGAATCAATACATGCTTCCCAGTTCATCCGGACACAGTAGAGTTCGGTATAATACAGGGGCAACCAAGATTACTGGCTTTGCGGAGTAATTTTGCCTCCTCAAATTCAATTTAGGAATGTAACCTACCACCATCCCGGAGCAGATCAAACTGCTCCGCCTGCGCTTAATGACATCAATCTCACCATCGAACCCGGCGAGTGGGTGGCGATCGTAGGGGCAAACGGGTCGGGGAAAACCACCCTTGCGCGTCATTGCAACGCCTTAACTGATTCCCACTCACGGTGAAGTTAACGTCTCCGGGAAAGATACGCGCTATGCCAGCAACCTGGCTGGAATCAGGGCAATGGTGGGGATGGTCTTTCAAAACCCGGAAGACCAGATCGTAGCAACCGTGATCGAAGAGGACACTGCCTTCGGACCAGAAAATCTCGCCCTGCCCAGCAAGGAGATTCGCAACCGGGTCGATTCCTCTTTAAAGTTGGTTAAGATGTGGGAGCAAAAGGAACGCCCGCCCCACCTGCTTTCCGCCGGGCAAAAACAGCGGGTGGCGCTGGCAGGCGTGCTCGCCATGCTGCCGCAATGCATCATTTTCGACGAATCAACCGCCATGCTTGATCCCCGCGGCAGGTTGGACGTGATGGCTGAGATGCAGTCCCTGCACGAACGAGGCATCACTGTGCTCTTCATCACCCACTTCATGGAAGAAGCCATGCGGGCTGACCGGGTGATCGTGATGAACCAGGGCAACCTGGAGTTCGACGGCTCACCGAAGTCTCTCTTCGCGAATCTCGACCTGCTCACCCGGTGCGGGCTTGAACAACCGCAAACACTCCTGCTCTCAAGCCGCCTGGGGAAATTGCACCCCCTGCTCTCCGGATTGCCTGCAGAATTTGATCCCTTACTAACAGCCCTCCCGATATTTCCGGGGGATGCTTACGTCCCACCAGTGGTTGAATCAATGGAGAAACAGCTACCGCTGGTCCGCATCACCGGTTTGAACCACACTTACCTGCCCGACACTCCCCTGGCACAGCAATCCCTCTTTGACGTCACAATGCAGACTCAAATTGGCGCTGCACATGGACTGGTCGGCGCGACAGGTTCGGGAAAATCCACCCTGCTGCAGCACCTCAATGGTTTATTTCGACCCCAAACCGGGGAGGTTTCAATTGGTCCATTCAGTTCCAAAGACCCTGAACTGGACATCAAAGCCTTGCGCAAGTACGCCGGATTGGTCTTTCAGAATCCCGAGATCTACTTCTTTGAGCAGTACGTGGGGGATGAGATTGCTTATGGTCCCCGCATGTTTTACGGGAAAGAGGGGCTGAAAACCAGGGTACAGGAAGCCATGAGTTTGGTGGGGTTGGATTTTGAGAAATTCAAGGACCGCATCACCTACACCCTCAGCGGCGGGGAGAAACGCAAGGTCGCCCTGGCTGCCACGCTGGCGGTTCAACCGGGTTTGCTCATCCTGGACGAGCCGACCGCCGGACTCGATCCCGCATCCAGGCGCAACCTGCACGCTACGCTGCGCGAAGCACAACGCAAGGGCATCGAACTGATCCTGAGCTCACACAGCATGGGAGATATCACCGAGTTGACGCGAAATATGACCATCATCGCCAACGGGCGGGCATTGCGCACCGGTGACACCGCGGAGATCTTCAATGACCGTGACCTCATCGAATCCTCCGGTCTGGGTCAGCCTTCTGTCGTCCGTCTTGCCGGGGCATTGCGCAAGCGAAATTGGCCAATCCCGCTGAGGACCGTAACCGCTGAGCAGTTATTCGCTGCCATCGCTGCCATCAGGAGCGAGGGATCATGAGCGAGTTTGATTTCCTCTCCCGGGTCCCGCTAGGGCAGTACATCGCCACGGGTTCTTTCATCCACCGGCTTGATCCTCGCGCCAAGATCGTCATTTTTGGCCTGTTGGGTATCGCCATCACCTTTACCCCTTCCCGGCTGGGATTGGGGATTGGAATCGCCTTCCTGCTGTTCGCCCTGCTCATTTCGAAAGTCAAGCTGGGTTACGCGCTAAAAGGACTGCTCCCTCCATTACCCTTCCTGGTCATCATCGCCATCATCCAGATATTATTCTTCTCCCCCACCGCAGACACTACAACACTCTTCAGTCTGGGACCGGTAAGCGTCACTCTGGCAGGTGTACTTGTCGGGTTGCTATTGCTTGTGCGCTTTGCCGCTTTGATCCTGTGCATCAGCCTGGGCACTTTTTGCATCTCCACTTCTGAATTGATCCAGGGGCTGACCAGCCTGTTCAAGCCGCTTTCCAAGCTGGGTATCCCGATGATGGACGTCATCATGGTAATACAGATCACCTTGAGGTTCCTGCCCTTTATGGCGCAAACCATGGAACGCATCGCCAAAGCCCAGGCATCACGCGGAGCCGGTTGGGGGATGAAAAAACGCGGGTTAATCGACCGCGTCAAGCAGGTGACACCCATGTTGATCCCCTTATTCCTCATCAGTCTGCGACGGGCGGAAAGTCTCGCCCTTGCCATGGATGCCCGTGCCTACGGGGTCAGCAAAGAACGCGGCAGCCTTGGGGTGTTGAATTTTCGTTGGATTGACTCCCTGTCCATCCTTTTAAATGCAATGGTCTCACTCGTCATCTTTATCGCGTGAGACCACTTACGGTAATTCCAGGTTTTCGTTAATCCAGGTCTGCGCCTTTTTTCTTGCCGACCGCGAATTGCCGGATCGCCGCGACCACCAATACGGTGACTATAGTGGAGATGGCAGCTTCAGGAAGCCCATTGGTGACGGCAATCCCGCCCAGGGCGAGCCAGGGAAGATAACCCAGCACTCCGATCATTCCAAGCACGAGAACCGTATTGGTGACACTGCCCATGATGCCGGCAGCGATCATCCCAACAAGCGGCCATTTTTTGAGCGTGTTCCACAATGCCCAGGCAACAGGACCGATGAACAGGCGCGGGAGAACTGCCAGTAGCGGGTTGGTGAACCAGACATCTGATGGGCTGGTTGGGGCGATGGCTGCCTGCAGCATGCTGAACAAGCCAAAAATAAGCCCGATGCCTGCTCCGACCAACGGACCTTCAAGGATCGCCCCGATGATCGCTGGAACATGCATGATGGTCAATGAAATGCCCCCAAACCAGGGAATAAATCCCCAATGGGTGAGGCCTAACAAAATCGCGATTGCTCCGAGGGCAGCAGTGATGACAATTTTCCTGGTGCGGTCTTGTGCCATAGATCTACTCCACTAATCGTGATCGCAGGTTGAGCAGGTCACTCTCAACGGTTGCCTAAGTATTTTAGCACACCCACACCGGATCTGTTTTCATGGATTTGCGGGGTGCCGTAGTACTCGATCACGCCAGCACCTGAAAGCGAAGCGTCCAGCGCAGCTACCGCCCAGATGGTGGCTGAGCCAACACCAGAAAGCCTAACGGAAGCCTTGTCCGCTTTCAGGCGTGAAGCCCGAACACCACCCGCCCCGCTCAACTCAATGGAGAGGTCCTGTGTCTCACCTGCTACATCAACCGCTCCGACGCCCGACAATTTGATATTTACTACAGAGGCGTTCACCGTGCCAATCGTTAGTGTACCAGGTCCGGAAAGGGAAAGCGTCAGCGTGCCAGTATTGATGAGCGGCGAGTCAAGATTCCCCACACCGGCGATGCCGATGCTGTTGATCTCGCGCATCATCAGTCGGAAGGTGACCTTGTCGCCTTCAAGGAAACGGATGCCGGTCCAGTCCTTCCAATCTGATTCATACGAGATGACCAGGGTGCCATCCTTCACTTCTGTCCGGATGCGTTCTCTGATCTCCTGGACTGCTTCAATGACCAACTCTTCATGATCTCCCTGGGTTAATTCGATCTTGCCTACTCCCCGGAAATCCAGGTTGTTAAAACCGCTTACCTCACGTCGTTCCTGGTTAACAATTTGTTCGCTCATTTAAACCTCCTTAAGAATTGATATCGCTTAATCTACGAAAACCTGCTCAAAAGGATTCATCAGGGGTGATGCGAGCAGGGAAATTTCATAATCACTTCCAGTCCTCTTGGCTTACAATTCCTGATCGTAATCGTGCCTTTTTGAATATCCACCAATGATTTGGCGATCGATAACCCCAGACCGCTTCCTTTCTTATTGCCCTGTTTGACTCGATAGAAACGATCGAATACCCGCCCAAGCTGCTCCTCCGGGATACCCTCTCCTGTATCCACTAACTGGATGCAACCATTTTCATCATCCAGGAAAGTGGAAATTGTGATCGAACCACCCCGGGGGGTGTGTTGAACCGCGTTATCGAACAGGATCAGGATCAATTGCTCGATACGTTGGGGATCCCCGAAAATCTCAAAATCCAAAAACTGCTCGATCAGGGTGATATTTTTTTGTGAGGCGGTGATCTGAAGTTGCCGCATGAGAGGCTTTAGCAATGGAACAATTTGGATTGGTTTTAACTCGATCTGCATCGCGTTGGAGTCAAGGCGAGAGAGAAGCAGAAGTTCCTCGATCAGTTTATTCATATGGTCAGTATCACTCAGTACATCCTGCAATAATTGCTTTTGAGAGGAGGAGGTTGACGAGCGGGATGCCAATTCCACTCCAGCCCGGATCAAGGTCAATGGCGCCCGCAGTTCATGGCTTGCATTGGCAACAAATTCCTGTTGTTTATCCCAGGTCATTTGAATTGGACGGATCGTCCTCCCAGCCAGTAACCAGGCAGCGGCACTGATGATCAGGATAGATGCTGCTCCAACCCAAAACATCGATTTAAGCAACTGGGCTAAAACAGTATTTTGTCCCGTGAGATAACGTCCTGCCTGGAAAACTTTTACGGAATAATTGCCCGGAACCTTATAGGAAAGTATTCGCAATTTCAATCCATTGGAAAGGGTAACTGTTCGAAGGTCAGACCCTTTGGTTCCGGCTGCCAGAGCAGAGGTCTTGTCAACTTGAAATAAGGGTGTCGTGTTAGTGTACTCAACAAGAACATCGCCCGCTGCAGATAAAGGAAGAACATAAATATCCGCCAGCTCGGTTTCCTGCAATCCCTCGTTTTGCTCGTGAGACAGGTTATTCAATTCATCTTCAGATTCTTCTACGGGTAGGGTGATCACCAATCCGGCACGCTTAACCTGATCATAGAGTTCGGGTGGCAGGGGAATATCGAACGCAGCAAACTGCAAACCCATCTTCACTTTTAGTGCGTAATCGGTGTTTACTCCAAAGTAATAGGAAACTAGCGAATATGAAACTCCGCCAACCACGACAGCCAGGAGAAAAGCGCCAGCGAGGTAAACCTGGGTTAATTGAATTCTGAGTTTTTTAAGCATTTTCAATGTCCAGCCGATACCCAAAACCTCTCACTGTCAGAATGGGATCCTTGCAGCCAGAAACCGTAATCTTTGGACGCAGGTATGAGATATACACATCCACCATCTCGGGTTGGATGCTGGCGTCATAAGACCACACGTAATCCATGATCTCACGTCTGGAAAGGATCTGCCCGGGATGCCTTAAGAAACATTCAAGCAGATCCCATTCCCGTTTGGTTAATTCAAGGCTCTTTTCACCCCGCCTGACGGTGTGCGCCTTTACATCCATCACAATGCTGCCCACCCGTAATTCCGATGCGTCCACTTGAAGCGACCCTGATCTCCTGGTTAACGCCCGAATCCTGGCAATCAACTCATCGAATGCAAATGGTTTTACCAGGTAATCATCTGCGCCGCTATCCAGCCCCAACACACGGTCTTCGACCTGGCTTCGGGCGGTGAGCATGAGGATCGGCGTGGCTGTCCTGGCAGATCTGATTGCCCTGCAAATGGAAGGTCCATCCCTGCCTGGTAACATCCAATCCATGATGATCAAATCATGGATACCGCGAAACGCAGCTTCCAGACCAGTATCTCCATTGTCCTCAATATCCACGGTGTAATTTTCTTGCTCCAGGACGTTGCAGATCATCTGCGCCAGACGATTATCATCTTCAATTAACAAAATTCTCATTGCACAATTATAAGTTCTTACGGTCATGCCGGGATCAATCATTGGAAATTGATTGGAAAACATCCCTGCCTTCTCAAGGAGAAACCAATCTTCGCAGATTATCATCAATGTCAATGCACAAGAAAGGAAAGATTTCTATGAAAAATAAAGTCCTGATTTTTTCTGCCGTTGCGCTCCTGGTTTTTTTACTGGTTATTGGCACTAGCCTGGTCATTAATTCCTCAGTAATGAAGCAAACTGTCGTGCAACCAACTCCAGAGTTGCAGGTATTCCTAGAGCGTGAGCAACAATACCAGCAATTGATCAATGAAGCAAATCAGAAGATCTCACAGGCAAACCAGCAGATTACCGCTATGGCAGATACGGAACCGGTTGCCCTGGAAACCACACAGCCCTTCCTGTTTAACCAGGAACAAGCCTCGAAGATAGCCGAGAACCTTGCCCAGGAACCGGCAGCAGGGCTGCCAGAGCTGGTGGCTTTTGACAGTGCTCCAGCTTATGAAGTTCTCTTTGATACAAACAATATCACCGGAAAAGTTTATATTGATGCAAATACCGGGGCTGTCCTCTACAACGGACTGGCAAGAACAAACGTCTCTGCTCTCATCACCACTGACCAGGCCGCAGAGATCGCGAGAGCTTATCTTGGCGGGGGCACGGTAACAGGGGTGAACTTTGGAGATTTCAATGGTGAGACTGTCTATATTGTTTCCTTTTCAAATGGACAAAATGTTTACGTCTCGATCTATGGAGAAGTAAAAGCAATTCAAATGGCCAGTAGTCAGGCGAACAAGCCTGATGACGACGATGATGACGACGATGATGATGATTAAAAGGTGAAAAATGACTGCAAAAAGAAAATCCGTACCTGAGTCTTTTAAAGTTATTCTTGCGTTAGGTTCCCTTGCTGCAAGTATCGGTATCTGGAACACCCTGGCGCAGCAGGAATTGGTTAACGCTTCAGCAGGCGATTCCACCTCTCAAGGATTAGCCTTGCCACCCATCCCCACCCTGGTTGAACTTGCAGTGTTAGACGGCAGCAATATACAGGTGGAAGCCGTACCCCAGGGGACCATCGAACTGCGCAGCGTTGACATGCCTGTGGTGGCTGCACCTACTCAATCAGCACAGGGGAATGTGACCGTACTCAACGCTCCTGTAACCAGGACCCGTCCTTCCTAATATGCAAAAGGTCGAGTTTGCTGCGATGGGCAGCCAGATCCTGATCGCCCTGGATAGCGAAGATCCTGGTGTAATCCCTGTTGCAGAAGCAGCAGCCGGCTGGTTTGAGGATTGGGAAAAAATCTTCAGTCGGTTCAAGACGGACACTGAAATATCCAGGCTTAACTCTCAACGTGGAAAAAGCGCTCAAGTTAGCGAGCCAATGTGGGAGGTCCTTTCGTTGGCTGGTCAGATCGAGAAATGGACCGAAGGGCTGGTCACCCCATTGGTTTTGGATGCGCTGGAAAACGCTGGTTATGAATTGAATTTTGATGAGTTGCCGATGGACCAACTTCGTGATTCATTTGCAGCAGGAGAATACTTGGGAGATGCTGATGCGCTCTCCCTTGACCCATCGACGCGCTCCATCAAGCTGCCAGTGAACAAACGAATTGATCTCGGTGGGATCGCCAAGGGTTGGGCAGCGCATCAAACCATGCTCAAGCTGCAACACATCGCGCCTGTGCTGGTCGATGCAGGCGGAGACATCGCGATCAGCGCACCAAGGGTGGACGGATCGTGCTGGCAAATTGGCGTCGCCAGGTCTTTCCATGAGACAGAGAATGCAGAAGTGGTGGAAGTTGGTCAAGGCGGCATCGCGACATCAGGGATTGACCGCCGTCGATGGAAGATGAATGGAAAATGGCAACACCATATCATTGACCCGCGAAGGAATCTGCCTGCAGAGACGGATGTCATCAGCGCCACCGTGATTGCAAAAGATGTCATGACAGCGGAAGCCGCTGCGAAAATGGTAATCCTGCTTGGCAGCGAAAAGGGAACCCAATGGCTTTCCTCCCAGGGACTCAATGAATACTTGCTGCAATTGGAATCAGCAGTCAAAGAACGAATATTTGGATACCTATCAAACACAACGGATTGAGTATTATGAACCCTGAGAATCAAAGCATCGATATCAATAATGTGGATGCATCGATCAACCTGACCACTTTTTTACTGATAATTACTGCGGCTCTTGTCGGAGCAATTGTAGCAATCAAGCTGCTGCCTTTCTGGATTCCGGGGTTATCTTCGACCATCAATAATGCTGACCCCAAAGCCTATTGGTTCCTTTCAAGAGGGACTGCTTTTGTGGCATACGGGCTGGTGTGGATCTCTGTCATGCTTGGCGTAGGGATCACCAACAAGCTTTCTGCTCTTTGGCCAGGACTTCCTCCGACCATCGAATTGCACGAATATACGAGCATTCTCGGACTGGCTTTCGGAATTTTTCATGGATTAATCCTGCTGGGTGATCAATTTATTGGATACACATTGGTCCAGGTGCTGGTCCCTTTTACAACTGCTTCCTATAAACCTGTATTGGTTGGACTGGGACAAACTGCGCTGTATCTCTGGATACTCCTGGTAGTCAGCTTCTATGTTCGCAAGAAGATTGGCAGTAAAACCTGGCGTTTGATCCATTTCTCGAGTTTTTTAATGTATGTGTTTACCCTGGTGCATGGGTTCTTCACCGGCACAGATTCAGGAAATCCTCTCGTGAGGTATTTTTACCTCGTTACTGCAGTAATGGTCTTTGGGTTCACGATCTACCGAATCCTCCGGGCGGTGGCTATTTCCAGAAAGAAAAATGCCCTGCGACAAGAGAATTTGCGCCTGGCGAAGTTAAAAAGTGGATGAGGTTTTGTCATATAATAAGCATCACCTCAACCTATTAAGGAGAAATCCATGTCCGAACAAACCCCTCCCCGGTGGGACCTGACCAACGTCTATCCATCCCTTTCCTCCAAAGAATACTGCTCAGGATTTCGAGAAACTCAAAACCTCGATGAATGAGATGGAAAAGTTGCTTGAAGAGAAAGCCGCAAAGACCGGAAAAGACAGCCCGATCGACGCATTGATCCAGGTGGGTGAGAATCTCACTGGGCAATTCAATCAGATCCTGGTATTGGCCGGCACTCTGCGGGCATACCTCGAATCCTTCCTCTCCACCGATTCCTACAATAAGGAAGCCCTCAAGAAACAATCCGAATACGAGATGGCAGCCATCAAACTGGACAAGATCCAGGTGCTCGCCACAGAGTGGATCGGCAAGGTGGCAACCCGTCTGCCCGAGATGTTGAAGGGCTCTACGGTTCTCAAAGCACACGCCTATTTCCTGGAACACACAGCCGAACAGAGCAAATACCAGATGCCTCCGCAGGAGGAAGTGCTGGCTTCTGAGTTGAGCCTGAGCGGATCCAATGCCTGGTCGAAGCTGCAGGGCATCATCACCTCGCAGTTGAGCGTGGAATTGGAATTGGACGGAAAAGTACAGAAACTCCCCGCCCCGGCATTGATCAACCTGCGTTCACACCCGGATGCCGAGGTACGCCGTAAAGGTTATGAAGCCGAGGAAAAGCTGTGGGAAAGTGTCAAGCAGCCCCTGGCAGCCTGTCTGAACGGGATCAAGGGCGAAGTCAACACGCTGAACAAACACCGCGGGCGCAAGGACGCCCTGCATAGCGCCATCGACTACGCGCATATTGACCGCGAAACCCTGGAAGCCATGCTCAGCGCCATGCAGGATTCCTTCCCCATGTTCCGCCGCTATCTCAAGGCAAAAGCCAGGCTCCTGGGCAAAGAGAAACTCCCCTGGTGGGACCTGTTCGCCCCGGTGGGTGAAACCAAGTCAGATTACACCTTCGACGAAGCCACGCGGATTCATCCTGGAAAACTTTGGGAAGTTCTCTCCCGAATTGGAAGGTTTTGCGCGTAACGCCTTCGAAAAGAACTGGATTGACGCCGAGCAGCGCGACGGTAAACGCGGCGGCGCGTTCTGCATGGAAGTGCCGGGGGTCGGTGAAAGCCGCATCCTGTCCAACTTCGACGGATCGCAGGACCAGGTTTCCACACTGGCGCACGAGCTGGGTCACGGTTTCCATAACGACTGCGCCATCAAAGCCAACAAGACCGAACTGCAGAAGATGACCCCCATGACCCTGGCAGAAACCGCTTCGATCATGTGCGAAACCATCGTCAGCAACGCCTCACTCAAGACCATCAGCAACGTGCAGGAAGAACTCGGCATGCTCGAAACACAGATTGAATGGCGATTCGCAGGTGATCGTGGACATCTACTCACGCTACCTGTTCGAGAAAGAGGTTTTCGAACGCCGCGCTGAATCCGAACTGGACGCGGACGAGATCTGCGCCATCATGGAAAAAGCCCAGAAAGCCACCTACGGCGACGGGCTGGACGAACGCTACCTGCAAAAGTGGATGTGGACCTGGAAACCGCATTACTACTCCGGCGGTCTCTCCTTCTACAACTTCCCCTATGCCTTCGGTCTGCTCTTTGCCACCGGTCTGTACGCCATCTACCAGCAGCGCGGATCAGCCTTTGTGCAGGATTTCATGAACCTGCTCGCCAGCACGGGTGAAGCCTCTGCGGCAGACCTGGCGGCGCGCTTTGGCATCGACATCCGCAGCAAAGCCTTCTGGGAAGGCAGCCTGAAGATCATCGAAAAGCGCGTCGACCGCTACTGCGAACTGGTGAAGTAGCCATTAATTAAATTCCGGGGTTCTGCTAATGAACCCCGGAATCTGCCTTTATCTAGGTCAATGCAAATCCCCGGAATCTCAAATCAGATTCCGGGGATTGTTAAAGACAATTTTCTTGCTCAAAACCTCAGCATGGTTTATAATTTTCACTCGACGCGGGCATAGCATAGTGGTAGTGCGGTAGCCTTCCAAGCTACTTAGACGGGTTCGATTCCCGTTGCCCGCTCTTCCATTACTGTATCGATAACTTCCTCGGTACCATCGAAGTATGGTATTCGATTACCCGATCGGGGACACGTCCCGTTGCCCGCTCTAACTGCGCCTCCTTTGGAGGCGTCTTCTTCCCGATAAGTTGCTACAGCTGATCAGGCAACATCCGCTCAGCCTTCCCAGGGATGCTCCACTTCACTCTGTTGGTTTAAGGTGGTATCACCCAAGCAGGTTTTGCCCCCCCTCGCCTACTTCTTCTTTCCCCTGCCGAAGATCAAGCCCAGGATGACAGCCAGCAAGCCGAAGGCAGCCCCGGCAATCTGGATGCCGTTAAATCCAGGATAATGCCCCGCCCACAGCAAATCTGCCAACAAGGACGCCGCCAGAAGCAGCAAACCGCCAATGACTAAAACAACTTTGATCAATCCTTTCATTTTATCCTCTCCCATGAATCCAAATTTCTACTCTTCGCTGCCGATCCAATACTCCAGGAATTCCCGGGTACGGTGCATGCCATTCCTCTCGTAAAACGTGACCGCGTTCTCGTTCTTGGCCGCCACTCCCAGCGCGGTATTCCCTGCCCCTGCCTGGTGGAACAGGTGGAACATGTGCCGCAGGAGCAGCCCGCCCAGCCCCTTGCCCTGCATCTCTTTCGCCACCGCCAGTTGACGGATCCAGCCGCCCTGCTCCTCGAGATACCCCAAGGCGCAGCCAACCAATCTGCCTGCCTGACGAACCAGGACAAAATACTTTGGGTCGTAGTTGCCATCGCGGAAGAGCAGGCTGCGCCAGAATTCCCTCGCCCCCTCTTCATCGCTTTTCCTGTCGAACGCCTCCTGCACGAGTTCGAATAGTTCCTGCTCGTCTTCCGGCTTAAAACTGCTGACAGCGTACTCTCCAGGCCAAAGGACACCTTCCACTGGCTCGGAGAAATTGATCTGCATACGATAATGGTAAGTGTGCAAGGAAAAACCTGCGCGTTCAAAAGCCTGCTGCAGCCTTTTGTTCACCCCAGTCGTGTAACTGACCATTGGGAGAATTTCCGTTGAATTGCTCAGGTTTTTTCCTCTTTCCAATGCCGCCTTGACCAGTTTGTCCTCGACTCCTACAGGCGTGCGTTCCAGGTGCAGGTACACATCAATATGCAGACGCTTGTTTTCGTTTGAAATGCAGGAAAACCCGACCACCTTACCGTCTTCATTCCGGGCAATCCAGGCATCCTTCTGCGGGTCGATATCCGCCCATAAGCGCTGCAGATCTTCCATTGAAGAATCTGGCTCACCGTATTCGGAGATATCGCATTCCACCCCAAATTGAAACACTTCATTGATGTCAGTGGGATGAGTAATCATATACTGCCAACTCCAATCTTTCTAATGATACAGGATTTCTCAAAAATGCGGTCATTCGATTAATATCGACCATCTAATTCGGACAGTTTTTGTCCAATATATTGACATTTAATTAATATCGTGCTATTCTATATCTACCTTACAAATATGCAAGGTGAAACGATAACAATTTTAACAATCCGCTTGATTAGGTAAACAAGGAGGTTGAGGATTTTGATAATTTTTGACGAACCAGTCGCCTTACACAGCAATTATCGATCATCGTAGAAATCAATACTAAAAAAGGAGAAATGAAAATGAAAAAGACCAGTATTTTACGGATTTTAGGCGTTGCCATCATTTTGGCAGGAGTTCTCGTTGCCACCCTCACCGCAACCTCTCAGGCTAATGACAAGGTTACTATTTGCCATGCCGCCGGACTTGATGGAACGACCCATTACATCAAGATCACAGTGGGTTATCCTGCTGCATTTGGACCCTCTGGACATTTTTACGAAAATGGTACACCACGTGCTGGACATGAACAAGATGTCCTATTAAAAGATTCTCCGGATTTTCCTTTCTGCCCATTCGATGGCGAGATTCTCTACTAAACCAATAAATGATGCATGTATTAGACCCCTGCTCTTGCGAACAGGGGTCTATTTTTTAGTTACTGGATCGCCGGTAAAGGCTCGCTCAATTGCGGGATGTTCAGGATGAAAGGATTGTCGCTCGGCACCAGCATCACCTGCACGTTCGGCGCCAGCTTGGTGATGTACTGATAGGTCAGCAGTTGAGGGTTCTCGCGCAGCACGGCGGCGATCATCGCCAGCGCCTTGGCTTCCGCATCCGCCTGGATCAACCTGGCATCCGCCTCACCCTGCGCCCGTGTCACCGCTGCATCCGCCGCGCCTTTGGCGGTCTCGCGCACCTGGTCGGCTTCCTGCTTCTTCTGCTCGACCACCAGCTTGGCTTGCTGCGCCTGCTGCTCCGCGATCTGTTTTTGCTCCACAGAAGCGGCATACTCCGCGGAGAAGGTAATGTTGCGCAGCACGAAGTCATCCAGGATCAGACCATTCTCCTGTACCTTTTTCTCCATTTCAGTCGTGATCATATCCACCAGTTCAAAACGCTTGGTGCTGACCACTTCCTCCACGCGGTATTGCGAAACCGCGTCACGGATGATGCCTCTCGCCTGCGCGCGGATCAATTCGGCATACCGATCCTGCCAGTTAATGTGCACCTGCACCACTTTGGTGGGATCGATGGAATAGATGATGGAGGCGTCCACATAGATCTCCTGACCATCAAATGTTCGTGCAGCAATACTGTCATCACCCTGGATACTTCCCTCGGTTGGTGCGATGGACATGGTGTAGGTCTGGCGCGAGATCGGATAGGTAACCACAGATTCAGCAAACGGGATGATCCAGCTCAACCCTGGCTGCAACGCTTCGTTGCGATAGCCCTGGGGGTTCGACCGCAGAGATCACCACACCGCGTTCCTCTGGGTTCATGAAAACCAGCCCGGAACTCACCGTGGTCAGCACCACCGCAACCACCAAGAGAATGATGATAATATTCCGGCTATTCTTGATGGGCATCTTTCGAGCAGCGCGCAGTCCAACAAAGAAGATGACCGCGATGGCAGCCAGCCAGATAAGTCCGGAAAGCCCTTTAAGTAAGCTTGCGATATTCATAACTCCTCCTAAGAGTAACTATTGACGAACAGATATGATTATAGGGGGGAATTCTATGAAATGTGTTAATAACGGGTTAACTAATTCTCGAGCCAGATGGTCACCGGACCGTCATTTTCGAGCTCCACCAGCATGTGCGCGCCGAACTCCCCGGTCTGGGTGGGGACTCCCAGCGTCCGCAATTGCTCGACGAAGTGGTCCACCAGCGGGCTGGCAATCTCCGGCGGCGCCGCGTCAATGAACGAGGGGCGGTTGCCCTTGCGCGTGTCCGCGAACAGGGTGAATTGCGAAACGACGATGGCAGCCCCGCCAGTGTCCAGCACGGAGAGGTTCATCTTGCCTTGTTCGTCCTCCAGGATGCGCAGATTGGCGATCTTCTTCGCCAGCGCGGCGGATTTCGTCTCATCATCCCCGGGTCCCACTCCAAGCAAAATGACCAGACCCGACTGGATGTCAGCGGTCACCCGCTGCCCCACGGTCACCCTGCCATGATTGACCCGCTGGACAACTGCCCGCATGGCTTTGGCTTATTTCCCGGAATGCGACGGCAGCCCGATGGCAGCCCGCACCGCTTCCATGGTCTCTCTCAGCAATCACGCTGGCACGCACCGCGCCTTCACGCAGCATGTCCCAGGTGCCCGCAGGGTCCTTCTCAAACTCTCGCCGCTTCTCGCGCAGGGGGGCAAAGTAGTCGTTCAAGTTGGCAGCCATTTGCTTCTTGCAGTCCACGCAGCCGATGCCGGCCTTCCGGCACTCGATATTGATCGACTCGACCTGCTCTTTAGGTGAGAAAATCTTGTGCAGCGAGAAGACATTGCACACGTCCGGGTTTCCGGGGTCTGTGCGCCGCTGGCGCGCCGGGTCGGTGACCATCTGCATCACGCGCGCGCTGGTCTCCTCTGCAGTGGCAGCGATCTCGATATCATTGTTCAGGCTCTTGCTCATCTTGGCAACGCCGTCGATGCCCAGGATCTTGGGGAACTCGGTGAACTTCTCCTTGGGCTCAACCAGCGCGTTGGTACTGTAGCGGAAGTTGAAGGAACGCACCGCTTCACGGGCAAACTCGATGTGCGGCGCCTGGTCCACCCCCACCGGCACCAGGTTGCTGCGGTAGAGTAGGATGTCGGCAGCCATCAGCACCGGGTAACCCACCAGCCCGTAATTGACGTTGTTGGGGTTCTCGCGCACCTTTTCCTTGAAGGTGGGCAGGTCTGTCAGCTTGCCCAGCGGGGTGACCATGGAGAGGATGGCGTGCAGCTCGGTCACCTGCGGCACCATTGACTGCGCGAAAATGATGGACTGCTGAGGGTCCATACCCGATGCCAGCCAATCCCAGGCCATTTCCAGGGTGTTCTGCGCCAGGTCGCGCGTCGTCTCCATCGTGGTCAGCGCGTGCAGGTCCACCACGCAGTACACACAGTCGTACTCCTCCTGCAGGCGGACATAGTTGCTGATAGCGCCAAAGTAGTTTCCGATATGCTGACGCCCGGTGGGTCTTGCCCCTGAAAAAACGCGGCCTTTTTTGGTCATGCTACCCTTCCTCGATCATTTTTTGGAACAGCGCGCTCACCTCGCCCGGTTGGGCGTGGCGACCGTTCTGATGTTTTGAGTAAATGAGCTTTCCGTTCACGGTCACTTCGTACGCCCCGCCATCAGAGGGGAGCAGCGTGATGCTCTTGATGTGGCGTTCGTACTTGTCCAGCAGTTCAGCCGCCAGACCGGCGGCGCGCGGGGTGTAGTGTCAAACTGCGCAGTATTCGATGGTGATGATCATATTTGAGTCTCCTATCAGAAGTTGGCATTATTATAATGTATTTGAATCCGCCATCATTTTTCACATAATTGTGTAAAATCAAAACATAATGCATTATCACCCTTTAAAATGCCTCTTTGACTTCCTCATCAGCAGCCTGCTTTTACTTCTGCTCTCTCCCCTGTTGCTGGTTCTTGCTTTCCTGGTGTTCCTCACCCTCGGCACACCTGTCTTCTTCTCCCAGCCGCGCCCGGGATACAAGGGCAGGATCTTCCGCCTGTACAAGTTCCGCACGATGCGCGACTTGTGTGACAGCGAAGGCAAGCCCCTGCCGGACGCGCTGCGCCTGACCCGGCTGGGCAGGTTCATGCGCTCCTTCAGCCTGGACGAGCTGCCCGAGCTGGTGAACGTGCTCAAGGGCGAGATGAGCCTGGTGGGTCCGCGCCCGCTGCTGGTGGAGTACCTGGACCGCTACACCCCCGAACAGGCACGCCGGCATGAGGTGCTGCCCGGCATCACCGGCTGGGCGCAGGTGAACGGGCGCAACGCGCTCACCTGGGAGGAGAAGTTCAGGCTGGACGTCTGGTACGTGGACAACTGGTCCTTCTGGCTGGATATCAAAATCCTGTGGCTGACCCTGTGGAAAACGCTCAAGCGCGAGTCGATCAATGCCCCGGGAGACGCCACCGCCCCAATCTTCATGGGGACAGATGACAAAGACCACGGATAACACAGATAGCACAGATTTTACTAAACTGAAAAGCACGAACCCGGAATTTCAAAACAAATTCCGGGTTCTTCTAAAAATTCGGGTGAACGTGTACTGGCATTGTTTTTATGCCATGTATTCGAGAAATTAGTGGATTTTTTACTGGATGGGCACGACGTAGCCCGAAGCGACATTTTCCGCCATGCGTTTGAACAGGTCAATTTTCCCCGGCGACACCAATTCGTGGTCATTGATCGTTACAATGCTCACCATCGACCCCATGACCGTTCCGCCCGTCCCCGCCAGGACTTGCGGCAGTAGTTGCTGCAGCCCGGGCAGCAGGTCCACACCCACCAGCGCGGTGAAATAGTCCGGGTTGGGAGTGCCCGCCTTTCCCACAAGAGACATCCCCTGGGCAGCAAGAACATCCAGCACTTCCACCTGCGCGGCAGAAGGATCAACATAAGCAGCGTAGACCAGGTATTCAGCCAGCGGTCCGAGCTGCGCCTGCCAGGCAGCCGCTCCCGCGCTGGAAGATTCCTCCACGATCAGGGGGAAATAATAATAGGGTGAGAAATACGAAGTGCACTGCCCGCAGAAGAACCTTCCGCCGTTCTCATAAGCCACCCGTAAATTTGCGCCCAGGGCAGTGTCTGTGGGGATCAATCCCCCGGCGCGGAAATCCCAGGCGATGAGCATGGTCAGGTAACCACCCAAGAAGACCAGATCTTCCTCTTTCAGGGTGATCACCGACAGGTTCGGTTTCCCGGCGGGGTCAAGATTGCCCGCGACGATGAACTGGGTCTGAGGCGCGGCAGCGAGCAGCGCGTCCAGGTTGGCGGGTTGTGAGAGTGCGACCACCACCCGTGTCGCCGGGGTGAGCTGGGCCGGGTCGAGCGCGTTCATCTGTTCAAAGACCAGGGCGTTCTCAGCGGCAATCGTGGTCAAGTAGTCGATAATCGGTTGTGCAGCGCTCGAAGTCTCGTCAAGCAGTACAAGCCGAGCGGGTTCCGTGGTCGATGTCGGCGTGGGCGGCTCGGTAGGCAGCGGTGCAGGGGTGGCGGTGGGCGCGGGGGTCGGCGTGACGCATCCTGCCAGCAAAAAGGTGAGAAGAAAAACTGAAACAAATACAAATAATGAGGACTTTCCGAAATTCATCATGGGCTAATTTTACCTGATTTGACCCGCGGAGCAGTGTATTATAATAAGTTTATGATTTCTTGCGAGATCCCGGGACGTGGACAACTTGAACTCCGTCACCTGGTGTGCGACGTAAACGGCACCTTGGCGCTGGATGGTACCCTGCTCCCCGGGGTGAAGGACCGACTGCGCGAGCTGAGCGAACTGGTGGAGATCCATCTCCTTACCGCAGACACGTTAGGCAAACAGGCAGAGATCGATAACTCGCTCAAGGAGATTATCTCCCGGACCGTAATCCTCACCCCCGGCAGCGAAGCCGAACAAAAGCAGGGCTACGTCGAGAGACTGGGCAGCACTGCCGTGGCAGCCATCGGGCAGGGCGCGAATGACCGCCTGATGCTCAAGAGCGCCGCCCTCGGCATTTGCGTTCTGTCGCTGGAAGGAACCGCGCTGGAAACCATGCTCAACGCGGAGCTGCTCGCCCCGGACATCCTGCACGCGCTCGACCTGCTGTTGCATCCCACCCGCCTGAAAGCCAGCCTGAGACGATGAACGATCTCCCGGATGATTTCACCCCCATCCAGCAGCCCAGCCGCATCGATGAATCGCGGCGAAAGCGAAGGCGCAGGCTGCTCATCCCGTCCGGCAAAGCAGAGAAATCGCTTTACCTTGACGAGATCGCCCAGCGGCTGGTTCCCGGGGTGGAATTCTTCCTCTTTTCCCTTACCGCCGGATTGGTGATCACCCTCGGCATCCTGCTGGACAGCCCCGCCATCTACATCCTGGGCGCACTGCTGGCGCCCTTCATGGTACCGGTGATCGGGTTGGGCTTTTCCACAGCAATCGGCTCTTTCGGATTCTTCCTGCGCTCTCTAGGCAGCCTGCTCATTGGCAGCTTACTTGTCTTCGCCGCCGGCGCGCTGGGCGGATGGATCTCTCGCTTATTCAGCGACCTGCAGTTTTCCCAGGCTGCCAGGTTCACCTCCTTTACCATCCCGGATTTCATCCTGCTCACCATTGGCGCAGCGCTTGCCATCTACATGACCGTGCGCGCCCCCAAACAGCGCTCCCTGGTCGCCAGCGTCCCGCTGGCATACGAGATCTACATCCCGATCGCGGTTGCCGGCTTTGGACTGACCAGCAAAATTACCAGGTTCTTCCCCGAAGCGCTGAAAGTGGCAGGGATCTATGTCGCCTGGATCATCCTGGTCGGCATCCTGGTACTCGCATTCCTGAAATTACGGCCATCCAGCTTCTTCGGTTACCTGCTGACCGCAGTCATCCTTGGCGCAGCGGTGTACCTGCTGGTCGTCTCTTCAGCGCTCGGCTCAGCCCTCGAAAAACAGGTCGCACCTTTCATAACCCGCACCCCCAAACCTGCGATTACCGAGATGATTGCTACATCCACGCCAACCCTGCAGACCGAAGCACCGTTTCCTGTTCAAACCACAGAACCCCCCGCGCCTACCAACACGCTGCAACCCAGCAAAACGCCTACCGTGACCATCACCCCCAAACCAACGCCTGTTTGGGCGAAGGTTTACAGCCCCACATTCAGCGGCGTAATGGTGCGAAAAACCCCAGGGTTCTCCGGCGAATATCTCACCAGCCTGCTGAACGACCAACCTGTGCAGGTGCTGGATGATACCCAATACGTGGATGGTGTCTATTGGGCGCATGTCCTGCTTGAAGACGGCACGGAAGGCTGGATGGTACTCAACCTGCTCCGCACCGCCACGCCAGTCCCGAACTGGTAATAAACCCTCCTGGAGAGAATTAATGACGATCCACTTTGGCACTGATGGCTGGAGAGCCGTAATCTCCGACACTTTCACCTTCACAAACCTGCGCCTGGTCTCCCAGGCGATCGCTGATGCGGTCGCTTCCGCGGATTGGATCAACGGCACAAAGTTGGACACCCCCCCTGACCCGCGCAAGATGGTGGTCGGTTTTGATACGCGCTTCCTCTCCGACCGTTATGCCAACGAAGTGGCACGTGTACTAGCAGCCAACGGTTATATCGTGTACCTATCACAATCTGATGCCCCCACACCGGTCATCTCGCACGCGGTGCGCAATCTGAACGCCATCGGCGGTGTGATGATCACCGCCTCGCACAATGCCCCGCGTTATAACGGCATAAAGCTGAAATCCGCCTACGGCGGGTCCGCTCTTCCGGAACAATGCCGGAAAGTGGAGGTGTACCTGAATGACAATGAAGAACGCAGCCGTGGACCCAACCTGATGGACCTGGACCAGGCACGCGAGATGAAACTGATCCAACGCTTCAATCCCATCCCGGCTTATTACGAACATCTCCGCTCCTTGGTAGACTGCGATATTATTGCCGAAAACCCCCCTCACCTTGTAATTGACTCGATGTATGGCTCTGGCAGGGGTGTCATCCGCGGCTTTCTGCAAGGGTTGGGCTGCGAGATTACCGAGATCCGCGGGGAAATGAACCCCGGGTTTGGCGGCGTCCACCCCGAACCGATCGGTCGTTATCTCGGTGCGCTCGCCGGGGCGATCGGCGCGGGCATGGGCAGCTTCGGTATCGCCACGGATGGCGACGCGGACCGGATTGGCGCAATGGATGAACGCGGGAATTTTGTCGACCCGCATAAGATCATGTCCCTGGCGCTGCGTTACCTCGTCGAAAAGCGGGGGCTCACCGGTTCAGTGGTGCGCACAGTCTCCACAACGCGCATGATCGATCGACTGGCAAAGAAATACGGATTGACCGTTCACGAGACCCCGGTCGGGTTCAATCACATCGCAGATTACATGATGAAAGAGAAGGTGCTAATCGGCGGCGAGGAATCCGGTGGTATCGGGTTCATCGGACATATCCCCGAAGGCGACGGTATCATCATGGGTCTGCTAATCATCGAGATGGTGGCAGCATCCGGCAGGACACTCTACGAAATGGTGGAGGAGCTGCAGCAGGAAGTTGGTCCTGTGTTCTACGAACGCGTTGACCTGCGCCTGAAATACCCGGTTGCCAAGGAAAAAATGGTCGCCAAATTGACCCAGGAACCACCCGCCAGCCTTGGCGGTCAAAAACTGATCCAGGTCAGCACCATCGACGGTGTGAAATACATTTTTGAAGATGATTCCTGGCTGTTGATCCGTCCCTCCGGGACTGAACCAGTGCTGCGGGTCTACGCCGAGGGTCGAACCAGCGAGATGGTCAAGGAACTCTTGAAATACGGGAATTCGATCGCGGAAAATTTCGCCTAATCGGTGAGGGTTGAACAACTTTTATCAGTAAAAGATTTAGGGGTCGAGCGTCGCTCGACCCCTTCAGGTTCTTAATAAACGTGAATATCTTGAGATTCTACCGGGCGGACAACCGTAGTTTCCTGCTGAGCAGGATGATCGCGACCAGAACCACCGCCATGCCTGCCATCACCGGCAGACCATATTCATCGGCAAAACCGGTGTTCGGCAACGCAGTCGCGGTAGCGGTTTGCCCCGCCATCTGCGTTTGCAGGGCAGACACCGTAGCCAGTTCTGATTCGGTTAACCCTGAAGTTCCTTCCGGTTGAGGCGTGCTGCTGGCAATTACCACCACTGGTGTGTTTGTGGGCTTCTGCGGTTCCGGGGTTGGCGGCACCTGGGTCGCCGTGGGCTGGGCAGCCAGTGTCGCTGCCATGGCAGTGGCTGTGTTGGCAGCGTTGATCAACGCCGCCTGTTCCTGCTGCTGCTGCCGCTGCGCCGTGAGGAATTTCTGCCCAAACAGAAGGAGGGCAACCAGGGCGATGACAAAGATCCCACCTATGACAGAGATCAGGATGACAAAGGTCTTATTGCCTGGTTTTTTTTCGGGCTCAGGCGGAGCTTCCTCCGGGTAAATATCCTGATCAAACTGGTCATCATCAAAATTGGTTAGAGACATGGTTAACTCCCTTCATCTTCACCTAAAAATGGACTGGGCAATCCAATTACGTCAACATTGGCACACGGAAGGAGAACAACTTCTCCATCTGTAAATTTTACCTCAAGTACAGCAACGCGGATACCGCCAGGCTGGCTGCGCAACCCAGGCATCAACCGGCTGATCATGCCTGTCTTTCCCAGGTATGGTCCGGAATGAACCTGGATTGTCTGCCCCGGGGTCAATTCCGCCGATTCCTGAAGCGGAAATGCTTCCGCCGGTAATTCGATATAGAGTTCGGGTCTTTCTCCGGTTACCCGGTTCCAAGCGGATGCGTGCAGGACTGCCTCCCTGCCCACGCTGGTGGACAACAGCTTCCTGGAAAGCGGATCAATTCCAAACCTGCCAAATCCGCCCAGTGAGAGGATCGGGTAAGGTTGTTGTTCAGCCGCCAGGATCAGGTTGGAACTTATCGCTCCGAGAACAAGGCCACGGATGCCAACTTTCGCCGCTTGTTCCAACAGGCTTGCCGATGAACACCAGCCTGCCAGGAGAATCCCGTCCTTCGAAGACTCGCTCAAGCAAGTTTCAACGAGCTCACCATCCAGGCAGCTCTCGTTCACGAGGATCGGTCCCCGCCCCACCTTGCCGTTTCCCCATGCCCCCTGCACCAGTGCTCCGCTCATCTCGATCATGACGCCGCGATCTGGCTGTACCCTGGCAACGACTCCATCGATACCCGCTTGCAGGTTGACCTGTCGGCTTTCGGCTTCGATCAATACCCTGCCGCCCTGGGTGGAAATCACTTTGCCTGGTCCAGGTGTGCGAATCACTCGCGAAAAAGCACCGCCTGTCGAAACCAGGATATCTCCCTTTTCAAGGATGTCCCCTGGTTTGCGCTGCAGAAGTTTCTCCGCCTCAAGCGGGTTCTGGATACTCAACGCGCGGGCAACATCCACCAGGTAATGCCGGGTGGAAACTTCTGCCTGGGCGACAGTCTCGAGCCCATTCACCTTTTGACCCGGGCGGACAACAACCTCGCCGGGAACTGGAAGATTCCGGTTCCGGCGGATCAGGGCGAGTGGATGAATAAGGGTCAACTGGGCTTGCATAGAGTCTCCGCTTTTTTTGTTGCAAATATCATGCCAACTTGATCCCGAGGGAGGCATCCCAGGATTTTAAAACCTCGTACCTCCGCTCCCGATCCTCCGGCAGTCGAATCGGTCGTCCACGCGCATCAAAAACCAGCCCGCACACCCCACCGCTCACCTTGATGGGCGTATTGAAGATATTTATTTCCTCGACCGAACAATGGCGCAGGGGTTTCAACGTCAGGCTGCCAGTTTCTCCACTTCTCAACGGCAAGGACACAATTGTCCCCTGTTTGACCTCGATTTCCGAGACCTTGCCGTCCTTGTATTGAAGTTCCGCGTGCAGCAGCGGGCTGCCTGACCGGGTCCCGCTTCGGACAGTCACCACGGTTGCCAGGCTGACAAAAGCCGGAGATTCAAGCAGTTGTACAGCCAGCAAGGGGTTGAATCCGGCAATCACTCCCAACAGCGGCAGGATGGCGTGCTTGTCAAGGATGAGGGGAAAGATTCCAAGGGGTTGCAGCCCATCCAGGATAACCCGCAGGCTTTGCCCGGCAGAGCCCAGGCGGTTTATTAACAAACCGCTCACCAGGATGGGTTCGAATCGGTTGGTGGGAATGCTCTCACGCAGGGTCAACTCCTGCGTGATCAAACTGAGGGCTCGGCGGGTGATTGCCAGGTCGATCTCGAGGTCGGCTGCGCTCGCAGCGATGGAATCCGGAAACAGGGTGCGCTGCCAGAGAGAATCCCGGACTTCTTCATCGCTTTTACAATGGATAAGCCACGAGGTAAAATCTTCCAACACTGAACGCTGCAAGAGTGCCTTAAGCCCGATCCCAGTCCCGAACGAAAAGGTATTCAGACTCCACTCCCTATGGTTGGCGTAGGCTGCCACACTGAAGGCGGAGCCGAGATCGATCCCCAACACACCCTTGGCGGGATCATACTGCCTGCCGAGGAACCGCACCACCCGCCCCAGACCAACATTTGATAACACAGGAGGTGTTGAGCAGAGCGGTGTGATCCGTTTCAATCCTTCTACAGAAGCGTACTTTAGATCCATGACTTGGTCAGCCAGGTCTTGTAATGGTTTGTCCAAATTTTCTGAGTCGATGGTCGGTCGGACATTCTGTGTGACCCGCACGGTTGCATACCGGTCGAGCAACTCACTGATCTTGCCGCCAATCTTCTGGTTACCGCAATAAAGCACGCGCGGACGCCTGTCCTTCGGCATCAGTTGAAGGGCATTTGCAAGCAACTGTCCCATTCGCAACACGGATCTGCTCGCGCCGCCATCTGTTCCTCCAGAGAAGATGATCAGGTCTGGATTGGCGGCTAGAATTGAATCAAGCTGCACGCTGGCGGGCCGCCGGTCATTGATCCCGATTCGGTCAACCAGGTCCCCATACATCGCGGCTGCCAGTTTGTTCGCGGATTCCAACGATACGTCCGCGAGCTGACCGAAAGTGACGATCGTCAAACCTTCGCCGCAAGAGACACTAATCGCCAGTCGATCAACACCTTCCCCTCCCGCAAGGGATGGGATGAGCAGGCTTCCATCATGATCCAGCAGGTTCCTGCCGGTGGACGCTTCAATGTTCGAGATCGCCTGGAAGATGCCTTCACCCAGGTCGTTATCCGGGGAATACAGGCTGGTCTTTGCCACCCCGGAACCAATCAACGCATAGGCATCCTCGACTACATCAAACAATACCGCTCGGGTATGCGCGGACCCGATCTCAATTCCCATTACTGATGTCGAATCAATGGATGGTGATTCCATCATTTCACCGTATTAAACCCGTGATCGTATTGAGGATGAAATCGGATCTCTCCACCAGAGCAGTCAACCCCGCTGTCAACACACCCGCGAAAACCGCTCCGAGCGTGATGGCGATAAAAACCTGACCGAGAGTCGCGAACACAGCTGTGAGCCCCGAACGTCGGATCTCCGTTAGCTTTTTCTGCCGCGCGCCAAAGTTGAAGTAGGCAAGTACCGATAAGGTGCCCAGCAGAAAGAAGATTCCCTCGATAAAACCAAACACCGTAGGCGGCTGACCTGTAGAGGATTTGCCGAAGAAAACCAGTGACCCCCCAATTTGACCGAATATCGTGCCCAGGAGAGCCCCTCCTACTGCCACCGCGGCACCAACACCGACCAACAGTGCCATCGGCAGATTGCCTACCTGAGAAAGTCGGGGGGAAAGTTTGCTGAGCAGCATCCCAGATAAAAGCAACGGCACCACCGTAATCAGGATGCCCTGCAGCATGGGCACAGCCAGGCGGGTGATCACTACCTGGTAAACCAGCACAACGGCGAAATACCCGGCAGTCACCCCGACAAACAAGGCGGAAACCAGGCGAAAAACCGGGTTATCTCCAAACAAATAAGAGAAAACCAGGAGAGATAGAACAAAACTGACGATCAGCCAGACCCACTCGCCATTAAAGGACATCAGGTTTGCCCTCCTTGCGTTTCTGGGGAGTGGAATAGGTCACCAGGCTGACAATCCCGCCGATGAATATGGCGATCGCGGTAAGGATCAGAACAGGTTGAAATCCGGGAAACAAACGGGTTGCTGTTCCGGCGGTCGAACGCACACTTTCATAGATGAGCGCCTGCGCTTCGCCGGCAACGAATCCAGTCACCTGACCGCTGGTGAAATACGGCTGCACCATCGGGGCTGCCTGGGCGCTGAGGACCAATAAAAGCGGGCGATTTTCAAGTTGCGTTTCCACCTGCTCGATCCAGGAGCGTGTGATCTCCGCGTCATCGCTGACAAACATGATCGCTCCAAAATCCGCGAGGCGGGTGATATTCTGCATGACCGGGTTAACCCAAACCGGGTCAAGGTCAGAAGTGAAAGGCAGCGTTCCACGCAAATCGTTCGCCAGCGACTGAAAGGCAATCACTCCGCCCGGGAGATACCCAAAGTCCACCAGGCGAGTGTCCAGCGGATATACGCCATTTCTGCTGGCTGCCTGCTCCACCAATTCCGGCATCGCTGCTGACCCAACTGCGTTTGTGGAAAGAAGAGCCAAGGGGATGTTTCTCGAGATAAGGTGCTCGATCACACTTTCTGCGACCAGGCTCATTTCCCCGGCGAGACCAGCTTCATAATTCGCCACCAACAGGACTGGGCGGTCCGGGGGGAGACTTTGGATCACGGAAAGCGTCGAGACCAGTTCGGCGGGATACAGGGTTGGCGGCTTGACCTCACCTGAGATCATCAAATTCGGCAAGATAACACTGGCAATCAAGACAAGCAGCAGAAGGGCTTTTATCACCTTCATAGTTGTTGAAAGAGGTGAAAGGTTTTCCCCCAGGTGCTTTCCAGTCTTGCTGCCTTTGAGTATGTCACTGAAGATCTCAGCCTGTGAGATCTGGCGCTTGGTGGCGTTCAGCCCTCCTGAGTAATCCCTGCGTCTGCCCGCCTTATTTTCACTCCTTGCGCCTTGCAATACACCATCGATCCCATCCAGGATGCTCCTGCTGCCACCGCTCTCAGAAGAAAGGGCAGCCAGTTCCTGGGGAATATCATCCCCAAGTTCATTTTCCGTTTCACTGAAGGTCAACTCTCCTGAGGAGTGCGGGGAATCCCCTTCCTCTTCGATCTGTTTCTTCTCCATCTCGACGGATGGCACCTCATCAACATCCCAATCCGGAATTTGAGTGGCAGTCTCCTCGCTTACACCAAGGAGTTCAAACGGTTCAGGTAGTAACCCAATCTCATTCAAACCGGTGTCGTTGCTAGATGATGGGGTGGATTCCAACTCCCCATTTTCTGCCTGTGGTGGCAGGGGAACCCGGTCAAACTCATCAGCAGGTTCTTCTGGGACCTTTACATCGACCAGCTCTTCCGGGGCGTCCGTTTCAACGGCAAATTCGAAGCCGGCATCGGTCTGCTGCTCATCTGAATCCGTATCAACGACCGGAAGTTCCTCTCCCAAATCCACTGAGTGACCAGGAGCAGAAGCTGGTTGGGCAACATCTATGAATTCAGCATCTCCGCCCTCCGTTTCGATAACAACCTGTTGACCTGAGCCCAGGTCTTTCAACCAATCGATCTCATGGTCATCAGGTACTTCAGGCGGTGGACTGCTCTCAGCTGATATGGCAGGATTGTCTGGTATTTCGTCCAGTTGTTCAGGCTGCTGAATCAGGTTGGGAATATCCGTCCCGCCCATCTCCTTGAGCCACTCCGGCACACCTCCCGATTTCCCCGCAGCAATCGGCTTATTCTGGATTGGAAGTCCACCCTGATCTGCTAATTTTCGTGCACGGATGCGCGCCAGCCACTCCGGGATCTCCTCCGCTGGCAGCGCTTGTTCAGTTCCTGCTACCTGGGGCTGCGCTCCGCTTCCTGCTCCGCCCATGCTAGCAACGTTGTCAAGCGCACTCTGATCGGGTGACTCTTTTCCTGGGCTGTCCTTCTGCAGCAGCGCCTGGCAATACCAACAACGTTCAGCGTTACCGTTGTTGATCCTGTTACACACCGGGCAGTAGATCTCGCTCATTGTCATCCGTTATACGACCGGTCAGAACCTAGTAACACACGTACCCCGGTGACCAGGCTGCCGAGGGCTACACCCAGAAGGATACCGCGTGCCCCTGCCCCGGGAACCTGGTGAAACGCAGAAAGAAGCTCCTGCAAGAATGGGATGCTTGTCGCTGTGGAAAGCACACCGCTGTTGATGACCAGGAAAATGATCACGCTGATAAAAAAGATGATCCCGGTAAGGTTTCGTTGGCGTTGCAGGAGTTTTAAACTGGAAAATGCCAGGGTTAAAGCGAGGACTGCCATAAGACTGGATTCGATCGGGATCTGGATGGCAGTCACCACCTTGCGGTAGGCTGAATTCGCAGGACCAAACGCGAGCCCTGCACCAAAGGTGATTAAGAAGGCGATGATCAGGATGGCACTGTACCCCGCCCGACTCTTGTCTTCTCGTACCCGTTTCCAATGCACACCGAAGACCAGGTTCATAATTGCGATCAAGGCCGCAACCCCCGCCAATGTTACAGACCAATCCAACAAATAATCACGACCCAGGGTCAGGTTGGGCGCTTTGAAGAAATATCCCAGCAGGACAATGAACCCGGCAAGAACGGCGATGATGGTGTTGATAACCTTCATGCGATCCCCATAAGCTTCAAGATCGCGCCAGCGATCAACGATACACCCACCAATAACCTAAGTAAATCCTGAACCCTCACGCTGGCAAGGTGCATGGGCGAGAAGGCAAGGTATGCTGGTATGGCAAAGAGTTCCTCACCGATCAACACATCCCGCAGCGTGGCAAGCAGCACTGATTGCGCGACGATCGAATTGCTTGCCGCCAGGCAGAAAATACCCTTTTCTTCGGAGCGAGTGCTGAGAAACCCCACTTCTGGTCCAAAATTGCCAAGCAAGATATTCGTACGAATACCAGGATCCTCGATGATATCCAATGCACCAATGGCGTATGAAAATGGAGTGGCTCCAGTGAGCAGTCCATGATCCGGGTCGTAAAGATCACGCGAATTGGTCTCGACCGAAACAATTCTAAGTACATCCCGGCTCAAAATGGAAAACCCACCATCCCCGCTGGTCGCAATTGGAGGTTGGTCACTGGTCGAGGTGAGCTGGCCCAGTCGGTGCAGGGTGCTGAGGGCAATCAACCCGGATGCGCTGGCAGGATCGGTCAGGCTCGCATTGCCCAGAGTGACGTGAATGCGGCTTCCGTCCTCCACCGAAAGGCCGATGGCTTTACGCAATCGAGTGATCGAGGGAATCTTGCGGAAAACGGGTGGAAATCGGGTACGGACCTTCTTGAGCGAGAAAAACACCATCCCGGCAGCGACCAGGAGCACCAGGATGAATCCGACCACCAACCAGAAGTTTTGACTCAGGTCCATTTTTCGCGCACGTAACCGGCAAATTTGCGACTTTCTACAGGATCTTCCACTAATGCAGCAAATTGGTTCCAGGAGATTTGACCGTCCCGGGCAACGAATGGGCTGACTGCCAGCAGGCATTGTGCGAAAACATATCGGACGGGTGCAAGACCTTCGAGAAAGGTCAATACCAATCCCGTCAATCCAATTCTCTCAATTATCGTCACCCAACGGTCCCAGTAATTATGTTCCATGGTCTTTTTCAGTATAGCATATTCTCAAATCAAAGCCGCCTGGCAGGCAAGGCTGTCCATAATTTGTCCCCATATAGCTGAGCATAATCAGTCACAGAGTTTTCCATGGCAGCCTGTGATTCCCAGAACGAACTGATCTGCGAGCGGTAAAGCCAGACGGCGCGCTGCCATTCCGTAACATCCGCCATCTCGAATTGGACCTTTGTCTCCACTGCCAGGCTGGGGATAAGTGGCGCGACAGCTTCAGGATATGATGCCGCGTATGGAAAATCAGCGTAATAATGGAGTTCCCTGTTCAGCAACTCCGCGGCAGCGCGGGTGATACGGTGATCCACATGTCCGCCCACACCCAGGGGGGAGAGTACTCTCGAATCCGTGGAGGATAAATTCCGCCAGGCGGCGGGAAACCTGTTGCACGAGTGACATCTCACTTTCCTGCACTTCTGCGAACAGATCAACCACGGATTTGACAATCGGATGCCCTGTGATAGGATCGGAACGATAGATACAGTCAGGGAATTCCAGGTGCTGCCATCCGCACCCAAGGCTCTCGCACGCCTGGATGTCTTCTTGCCTGCGTCCAGACACCGGATCTTTGCCAAGACCCCAGCGGTCATGTAACATTTCCGCAAACGGGAAAAGCGCGCCTGCTGGAGGGCTCGCCGTGAAGACGGATAAGACAAGGAACTTTTCCCCCTGCCTGCGCCATTGCGCCATCATCCCCCCGCAGGAGAAAACAGCGTCATCAAGATGTGGTGATAATACGATCGTGGTCATCTCTTAATCCGTCAGTGTGTTGTAGAATGTAATTATAGTATTGCATATCCGTGAAAACACTACCTTCCTTGAGGAAAGGAACTCATGTCTTTTCTTGACAGCCTTTTCAAGTCGAAACCCTATCCGCCAGAATCCCAGGCAGAAGTGAACACCCTCATCAACGAACTGATCGAGATCGGGAATAAGGAGGACTTCCTGTCCGTCATCCCGGGGGGAACTTTCAATGCTCAGTGCCGTCACGTACGCACCCGCCGAATTGGAGACAGATTGAATGTGATTGGCGGACTGGAATTGATGCGATTCGCGTTCGAGCAGGTCAAGAAAAAAGCCGGCAAGGTGCTTGCATCACATCTCGAATACGCCTGGGCGGATATTGGTCCGTGGCGGGTTTAATGTCAGTTTTGATTTCTAATTAAAATGTAAAAGAGTCGAGGATCCGTTTCATCCTGCTGCGCCATTCGTACTGCTGCACATCTTTTCGCGCCTTCTCCCCCAGAACCCGGTATGCGTTCAGATCGGTGACTACCTCGCTGAACTTGGTTCGAAGAGCCTGTACATCACCCACCAGTGTAAAAACTGCGTTGGTCTCATCCAGTACCTCGTGAAGGACAGGCAGATCGCTCGCCAGGATGATTCTGCCGCTCGCCATGTATTCGAACATTTTCATCGGGCTGCTTACCGAGGAGATATCTCCGCCACTGCTGCCCGCCACCCTTTGAGAGTAAGGCATCAGGAGGACCTCCGCGGCAGCCTGGTAGAGAGGGAGCTGCGCGTTTTGGATGAACCCGGTGAAGATCACGTTTTCCAATCCAGCGTGCTTTGCCCGCTCTTTCCAAAGGTCGACCATTTGTTGTGTTCCACCTATTAACAGGAAGGTCACATCCGGGAAATAACCGGCGAGATCAAGAACTGAATCCAACCCGCGTCCTTCGTAGAATCCACCTGAATACGCGGCACAGGTTCTTTCTGCGATCCCAATCCGCTTCCTGGCTTCCGTTGGAGATGGCAGATTCTCGTAACGTGCCAGGTCAACCCCGTCCGGCGCGACCAGAGTTCGGACATGTGGAGCGAACTTCCCAAAAAGCCCCTCGGTCTGCTGCAGTAGGGCATGGGTGATGAAGACAATCAGGCTGCCCTCCCCGGAACCAAGGAACTGCCGGAAAACCCTTGGCGCGAATCGACCCGCGGGGAGATCGTGTAATTCCAGGATCACGGGCAGTTTCCAGAGCTGCGCCAACCTCGCCACCCACAAAACGCGGGTGTAAACCAGGTCAACCGCGGACTTCCTGGCGAGCCGGACAGTTTGCAACGAGTAATCCAGCAAGCGTAGAAACTTTTGGCTTGGAACCCTGGTGATGATAAAGTCCTCACTGATCCCATAATGCTGTTTTGCCAACTGAGTATCCACTCTCCCGCTGCCGGGCGCGTAAAGTATGACCCCGTGCCCGTTTTGGGTCAGCGCCTGGCACACCTTCATCACCTGGATGCTGTTTGCCTTGGTACTGGGGATTTCAGCCGCTGAAATACAGGCAATTTTCATTCCACCTCCAGAGAGGATACCCTTTGCCGTTTCCGAACCAGCCACAAACCGAGCAGGACAAGGAAGCCGACCGAGAGAATGAAATTACCGCTTAACAACACAGCCTCCCCCTCTATCCCAAACCTGGGAACAACCAGGAAGCCCAGTGCTGTCTTGATCACAGCAACTGTTAGAAGAACATAGAATGCCCAGTTCGCTTTGCCAAAAGCCAGCAGCAGCGAACGGTTCCAGAAGAAGATATTCGAAAAACCAAAACCGATCAGCAGGATCATAGTGGCGGTGTAGGCAGGGACAAATTCCATGCCATACACCAGATCGATGACCCATTTCCCAAGCAGGAGCATGCCTAGAAACACCATTCCCGTCCATACCGCGGAGATGAGCGTCACCCTCCGCAGCAATTGTTTGAGTTGATCCCATTTCTTCGCGACGATGCTGCGGGTCAACTCCGGGAAGGTGGTTGAGATGAAAGGCGTAATGGGCATCATTAAGGGATTCACGATGGCCAGACCGAGCTTGTACAAGCCAACCGCCTGGTTGTCGAGAAAATACCCGATCCACAATGGCTCGCTTTCGCTGACCACCATTTTGACCGTACCGCTCAAGTTTGTGCTCAAAGTGTATTGAGCAATCTCCTTGAAGGGCGGGAGCAGCGAGAAGGGTGCTTTCCACCAGCCCGGCTGTAAATGTCTGTGCAGGTGATAGAAAGCAAGGACAGCAGGACTGACCCCCAGGATTACCTTGCCAAGAAGATATGCCAGCAACACTGTGGTCAACGAGCCCTTGAAGAGGAACGCCATGAAAATGAAAATGGCAGTGAACAGGCTTTGCACCAGGTTGATCGCTGCCTGGGTTCGGAAATGATTGGTGATCTGCAATACGCCAGTCGAAGTCTCGGCAATGCTGTTGGCAAGAATGGTGAACCCGAACAGCCTGATAAGCGGGACCACGCTCATATCCTTGGCAATGTATTCCGCCCCCAGTGGAGCGATGAGCTGCAAGCATAAAAATGCCAGGATCGAGGTCGTGCCTTCAATCAGCATGGCAACCTTGACCAGAGCCCCGGCTTTCTGCGTGTTCTCCTCGGTCAATTCCTTGCCAAGGTAGCGGACAATGAACTCCCCCATGCGGAAAGAGAACAAGCGGTTCACGTTGCTCACCAGGGAGGTGATGATGCCGATCAGACCAAATGCAGCCAGCCCAAGCAGGCGGGCAGCAAAGATCGATTGCAGGAAACTTAAACCAAGGCTGACCGTTGTGGAGCTGAACAAATAGCCGGTGTTCCGCAGCACCCGGCTAAGAATTCGGTCCTTTTCCAGTGTTTCCTTGATCCGGTGAATAAATTTGCTCATGGAGTCAGAATGTCACGTGCCCAGCTGCGGTTTTCCAGGTACCAGTTTACCGTGTTCGTGAGGCCTTCGTCTAATGAAACCCGGGGCTCCCAGCCCAGCAGGCGGCGGGCTTTGGAGACCTCCGCCCAATTGGCATCGACATCCGCGGGGTGCCTGGAAATGTACTCGATGCGGGCTTTGACCTTCAGTCTCTCTTCGAGTTTCCCGAGCAGTTCCTTGATGGTGATCGTCTCATGCCCGCCGAGGTTGATGATCTCATAACCAACCGGCTTGACCGCCCTTAAAACCCCGTCCGCAATATCGTCCAGGTAAGTGAACCCGCGCATCTGGTTCCCGTCGCCAGTGATGGTCACGGGTTTCCCCTCTGCGAGCCATTGGATCATGCGGAAGATCACCATGTCCGGTCGTCCAGCAGGTCCATAGACGGTGAAAAAACGCACGACTGTCACGTCCAACCCATAGAGGTGGTGGTAGGTGTACGCCATCACTTCTGCTGCTTTTTTACTTGCGGCATAGATTTGCAATGGGTGGCTTGAGTCTGCCTCTTCTGTGGTGGGCAGCGGTGGATTAGCGCCATAAATCGAAGAGGTGGATGCCTGCACAATCTTCCTGGTCCCGCTGCGCCGACACCATTCAAGGATATTCAGCGTTCCGTTCGCATTGGTTTCAAGGTATGCCTGGGGAATCTCGCCAGCCTGCCGTACCCCAGCCCTGGCAGCCAGGTGAATGACTACCTTTATTTCGCCATGCGCGTTTGAAATTTCGTCGAAAAGAGTTGCGCGGCAGATATCATCCTGAATGAAATGGAAATTGGGCAGTTGCTGCAGTTGAGCAAGCCGCCAATATTTGATGCGCACATCGTAGGCATCGTTCAGATTATCGATGCCGATTACCTGATGTCCGTCAGCGACCAGGCGTTGAATCACCCGCCGGGCAATGAACCCTGCCGCTCCTGTTACCAGGTATTGGTCCATTACAATCTCACGACCTTGCTGTTCTTCCAACCCGCTTGACCCAGGGCATTGCGGGTATCAACAATCAATTTTGCATCATTCAGGATTGCCTTGTAATCATAGACCTTGTGATTGGTCACGATGACCACGCAGTCAGCGCGTTTCACCTCTGTCATCAAGTCGCTAACCGAATCCATCTCCCAACTCTCGTGATGGATGTGCGGGATATATGGATCGTGATAACGAACATCTGCACCTTTCTGCTGGAGCAGGCGGATAACATCAATGGCGGGAGATTCGCGCAGGTCATCGATATCCGGTTTATACGCCGCGCCGAGCACCAGTACCGTGCTTCCATTGAGTGACTTTTTGTGACCGTTAAGCGCATCCTGCACCTTGGTGAGCACAAAACGCGGCATACCTGTGTTAATTTCCGACGCCAGGTCGATGAACCGGGCAGTGTAATTCAATGAGCGTAGTTTCCAGGAGAGGTAAAGCGGGTCGATGGGGATGCAATGACCACCCAGCCCCGGACCCGGGTTGAACCGCATGAAACCAAAGGGTTTGGTCGCAGCCGCTTCAATCACTTCCCACACGTCCACACCCAAACGGTCGCACATCAGCGCCAGCTCATTGACAAAACCAATGTTGATCATGCGGAAAGTGTTCTCGAGCAACTTCGCCATCTCAGCGACTTCGGTGGAAGAAACCGGTACCACCTTGTCAAGAGCCTGGCTGTACCAGGCAGCCGAAACGCGCGTGCACGCCTCGGTCATCCCGCCAATCACTTTCGGGGTGTTCTTGGTTGTCCAATCCTCCCGACCAGGATCCACTCTTTCAGGAGAGAAAGCAACAAAAATATCTTCACCAATTCTCAACCCGCTTTTTTCGGTGAGGGTTGGCAGCACCAGTTCGCGGGTCGTCCCCGGGTACGTGCTGGACTCCAGGACAACCACCATGCCCGGGTGAACATACGGTGCAATACCTTCCGCCGCGCTGATAATGAAGGAGAGATCCGGATCTCCCGTGTGCCGTAATGGCGTTGGCACGCAGATGGCGACCGCGTCGATGTCTTTCAACACTGAATAATCGGAGGTTCCGCGCAGCTTTCCATTTGCCACCAGTTCCCGCGTCACGCTCGTAGGAACATCCATGATGTAACTCTCCCCGCGGTTGAGGAGATCCATTTTTTCCTGGATCGGGTCGATGCCGGTAACTTCAAACCCCGCACTGGCAAAAACGGTCGAGAAGGGCAAGCCAACATAACCCATGCCCAGCACTGCGATACGGGCAGTTTTGTTTTCAAATTTCTTGATCAACTGATTAGCGTAGTCCATGATTCACCTTGAATACCTAGAATAGGGATAATTGCTCTGGCGGATCTTCCCTGGGAGCGTCATCCTCATAGGCCGATTTTAATTCCTGAATACGCGGATTTACAGATCGGCTGTTCTTTCTCGCCTGTTCGATGACCGCGGGGAGACGCTTGAAATCTTCAATCAGTGTGCCTTTAAGAGAGGGTTGATGCAGCGCAGCAGCGGGGTGATACATGGGAACAATCAGGCGTTCTCTCACCCATACCGGTTTGCCGTGAACTTCGCTGATCCGCGCTCCAGGCAGGTATTTACCCATCGAGATCCTGCCGAGGGTCACGATCACCTGCGGATTGATCACCTCGATCTGCCGATCCAAATAGACCGCGCAGGCTGTCAGTTCGTCCGGAAGCGGGTCACGGTTTCCGGGCGGACGGCACTTGACGACGTTGGCAATGAACACCTGTTCACGAGGATACCCTGCTTCTACCAGCAGCTCGTCCAGGAATTTGCCAGCCTGCCCAACAAAAGGTCTCCCCTGTTCATTCTCATAGAATCCCGGACCCTCGCCAATGAACATAAGTTCAGCACGCGCGGAACCTTCACCAGGCACGCCATTTTTGCGGGAATGATACAGCGCGCACTTCTCACATTGACGCACTTGCGCTGCGATCTCGTTTAGGATCTCTTCCGGGCTCATTGTGTCACCTTTTCGGGCGGGTTATCTTGAATAATTGCATCAATTTTACTCTACTGTGGGGCAGTCAAAAGGTCAGGGTCGATAGTTTCCAGGTTCATCATGACCGCGTCCTCATGATTATCCCGATAATAACGCGGTCGTATACCTACTTCTTTGAATCCAAACTGCTGATATAGCTGTTGAGCAGCCAGGTTGCCGCGCCGAACCTCCAGGAAGGACCTGCTCGCACCAGAATGATAAGCGTCGAGGAGAGTGTACGCAAAGAGCCGCCTGGCTATGCCCATGCCGCGGTATTCAGGATGCACCGCCAGGGTGGCAACGTGAGCTTCATCCACGATAAGCCAGATAACGATCATGCCCACGATGATGGGGGTCGCATCTTCCTCTCGTATCACAGCCACCCAACATCGGGACACCTTGTTCTCCTCCACCTCAAAGCGGAATGAACTTTCCGGCCAGGGGAGGGAGAAACTCATCCGATCCAGCGCTACCACTGCCTCCAGGTCGGCGCTGGTCATGGATCTGATCAGAATGGAGAAAGAGGGATTCAGGACCTCACTCCTGGATAGTGCCCGAAACGTGGAGGTAGATCGGGCTGAGCGAGATGGGATCATCAACCTGCCCGGCTTTCCAACGGTTCCAGGCGAGTTCCGCCAGCGCCGCTGCCCGGCGGGAACACAACACGGGGGATGCCACGAGGGCGTTCTTCCATTTCCGCCCCACCACCTGCCTATCTTCAGCGCTCATTTCCCCGCAGATGTGGGTTGGCGCGCTGACCAGGTCGGAGATTTCCTGTGTGGTTAAAACTTTCAGTTCAGAGCTGGCTTTCCAGATTCCTCCCTCGACCTGGTACCACTGCGCCGCCATACGCTGCCTGCCTGCCGGCAGTACCGCGATCAACGGGTGCTCTGATAGCGGGAAGGTGTGAACAAGCATATCAAAAGTGGGAATACCGATTAGAGGGGTATGCAGCGAAAGTGCCATTCCCTTCGCGAGGGCAAGCCCGATCCGCAGGCTGGTGAAGGAGCCGGGACCCAGTGCGATCCCGATTGCCTGGATTTCCAACGCGGTCCGACCGCTTCGCTTGAGCAACTCCTCGAGGGCGGGGGCAAGTTCCACCGTATGGTGATTGGTGGATCTCCAGGTAATCTCGGCAATGATTGTGGGTTCTTCATATAAGCATAGACCCATCGACTGCGTGGATGTATCCACAACGAGCAGCATCCTACCCTCCAAATGTGAGCTGCCTGAAGCGGGTCAGCAGCATGCTATATCGGTCACCCAACGGGGTGAACACCAGGTTCCTTTGCTCATCACCCACCCAGGAAAAGCGAATTTCCAGGCAATCAGCCGGGAGAGCGGCAGCGATCCGCTCCGCCCACTCGACCACCAATACTCCGCTCAAGATCAATGCATCCAGGTCAAGATCAATCGCCTCTTCAATGGATTCGATCCGGTACGCGTCCAAATGATGTAACAGACCTCCGTCCAGTCGGCGATATTGATTGACGATCACGAAAGTGGGGCTGGATACCGCATCGAGAGACCCCCATCCCTGGGCGAACCCCTGCACGAAAGTGGTTTTTCCGGACCCCAGGTCTCCGGACAAGCGGATGATGTCTCCTGGTTGAACCAGGGAACCAAGGCGTAACCCCAGCCGCCGGGTTTGCTCGGGGCTTCTGCTGATGAAATCAAGGTTATTGGATGTAAGGATGGGCATGGTCAATGAATGTTTTCGCGAATGAAATTGAGGTCAGGGACGGTTGTAGTTGGTTTGCCCGATTTCTTCAACCGGTTGGTCAGGGTTGGGCTGATGTAGTTTCATCCGGCGGGCAAGTTCACGCCTGGTGAGCAGCACCTTGTGTCTGCACGTGGTGCATTCCAGCCCGATGTCCGCGCCAAGCCTGACGATCACCCAATCGTACCCTCCACAGGGATGCGGTTTACGTAAACGTACCCGGTCGCCCAGCGAAAGCTCAGGTAACATGGCTGCATTATAACCCATGATATAATTTTGCAACTGCAGACCATGGCAGGGCTTTCAAAGGAGCCCAACCGAATGTTGAACCTCTCCCCCAGTATTCTGATTTCCAGAATTCTCACACTGATCATCGCACTCACAGTGCACGAATTCGCGCACGCTTTCGTCGCGGACCACTTCGGCGATTCCACACCGAGGGTGAACGGACGACTGACATTGAACCCATTGAAACACCTGGATGTGATGGGCTCATTAATGCTGCTTGTGGCTGGCTTTGGCTGGGCAAAACCTGTCCCAGTCGACCCATACGCCTTGCGCAACCGATCCGCTTCCGCTTTCATGTGGGTATCGCTCGCTGGTCCGGCGTCCAACCTAATGCTGGCGCTCATTGCGGGCATTCTGCTTCGGCTGAGAGTGGTACCCTGGGTTGCTTCAACTTCCTCATTCCTGCCTTCCGCGGCTGAATTTCTGTTTACCTTCCTCACTATCAACCTGCTGCTCATGCTTTTCAATTTAATCCCGCTCTCGCCGCTGGATGGAGAAAAAGTGCTCTCCTATTTGTTGCCTCCACGATTATCGCAGGGTTACGCCCGTCTCCAGCCTTACGGACCGCTCATCCTCCTGGCGATGCTGTTTGTCCTCCCGCTCGTTGGGGTGGATATCATTAATCGGATCATCAGCCCAGCGCTCATCGGGTTACAAAAACTCATCTTAGGAGTCGCATAATGACCACGCAGATCACCATTATCGGATTAGGTCAAATCGGGTCCTCCATCGGGCTCGCCCTCGCAGATGAGAAGGAACGTGTTTTCCGCTGCGGACATGATCCGGATTCCAAAGTTATGAAAACTGCTGAAAAAGCCGGCGCGCTGGATAAAGCCTTTTATAGGCTGACTGAGTCGGTCAAGGATGCGGATGTGGTCATCCTCGCCTTACCAACCGACCTGATCCGCGAAACGATTTCGCTGATGGCAGCCGACCTGAAAAAAGATGCGGTGATAATCGATACTTCGATGACCCGCAAGGGAGCTAGTGATTGGGCAAGGAAGTTCTTGCCGGATAGCCGCAAATTCATCTCGATGATCCCGGCACTTCATGCCAATTACCTGCCCGGGATGACCGAAGATCAGCTCGCGCCACACGCTGACCTGTTCTCTGGGAATAGTTTCATTATCGCGAGTGATTTTGATACCGATTCCTTCGCCATTCAGACAGCTTCCGAACTCGCTTCCATCCTCAAAGGGAAGGCATTCTACGCTGACCCGCTGGAGGTGGACGGCATGCTTGCACAGGTGGATACTCTGCCAAAATTGACTGCTGCGGCGTTGGTCCACACAATCTCCGTCCAACCCGCCTGGTCGGACGGGCGCCGCATGGCATCCAGGGCTTTCACGCGCCAGGGCTCGGTCACGCAATTATTTGACGAACAGGAATATTTTGGAATCAGCGCCCTGCTTAACCGGGAGAACGTTTCCCGTTCAATCGACCAGCTGATCCTTTCCTTACAGGAGATCAAAGATTACCTGAGCCGTGAAGACGAGGATGGGCTGAAAGTCTATCTAAAGGAAACCAGGGATTCCTATGAACTTTGGATGGAAGGCAGGACAACCGGGGATTGGGACGCGGAAAAACGCCCCAACCTGGTGCCTAAGGAGAACCTTACTGCTCGCATCCTGGGCAGCTGGGCAAAACCAAAAGATAAAAAATAAGTCATGGGATTTTTCTGCTACATTCTCGAATGCGCGGACGGGAGTTATTACACAGGGTGGACCACCGACCCTGTCCGTCGGGAACGTCAGCATAACAGGGGCGTGGGTGCAAAATACACCCGTCTGCACAAGCCCGTGCGCCTGGTATATGTCGAGGAAAAAGAGGACCGATCTTCCGCAATGAAGCGGGAATTGGCGATCAAGCACCTCAGGCATGCGCAAAAGAAAAAACTCATTCACGAACAGGGTATTCAACCAAACTGAGATGCAGAAACAAGAAGGCGTGGTCATATCACCCGGAAGGGTGAATCTGATGGGGGAACACGTGGATTACAACCAGGGGATCGTCCTGCCCGCTGCCATCGACCGCAAGGTGACTTTCCATTTTTCCAGCAGAAGAGACCGAGTCGTACACCTGGAAGCAGTTGACCTTGATTCAGTCTGCGAGTTTTCCATCGACCAGGTGGTGCAAAAAATTGATATTAACGGAAATCCATTACCTGACTGGTCCTTGTACCCGGCAGGTGTCGTTTGGAGCCTAATCAACCGGGGGTGCAGGATAGAAGGTTTCAATGCCAGCTATGGATCCGACATCCCAATCGGTGCTGGCTTGAGCAGTTCTGCTGCGGTAGAGGTGGGTTTCGCTGTAACCTGCCGGAACCTGTTTGGTTGGCAGATGGATGGGCTCACCCTGGCGCAAGCCTGTCAACAGGCTGAGGTCGAATATGTGGGGGTAAATTGCGGTCTGATGGACCAGTTTGCCTGCGCCAACGGAGTCAAGGGCCATGCCGTGCTGCTTGACACCAGGTCACTCGCATACCAGCCTGTTCCGCTGCCCCCCCACACCGTGATCGTGATTGCGGATTCCAAAACCCGGCGTGAACTGGTGACCTCTGCCTACAACGACAGGCGAAGAGATTGTGAGCAAGCGCTTGCTCACATAAAGGTGCGCCATCCAGAAATCAAGTCATTGAGAGATGTCCCCCGCACAATACTTGAAGAACACGCTTCCGAGATCCCCACTGGGGTATTCCGGCACGCCAAGCACGTGGTGGAGGAGATTGCCCGCGTCGACCAGGCAATCGTGGAGCTTGAGAACGGGAATGCTGCCGGCTTTGGACAATTGATGTTCGAGACCCACCACTCGCTGCGGGATAATTTCGAGGTTTCCAGGGAAGAACTGGATTTGCTGGTGAGCCTGGCTGCAGGTATCCCCGGCTGCCTTGGCGCCCGCCTGACAGGAGCTGGCTTCGGCGGCTGTACGGTCAACCTCGTGGAGGAAAAGCAGGCAGTTGGTTTTACGAAGCAATTGACCGAGCAATACCTTCTCGAGACCGGCTTGACCGCCAGTGTGTTCATCACCCGCGCCAGCCAGGGAGCGCACCTGATCTCCCAATAGACGAATTTTGACAGGAACTCAGACCATGACCGAACACGCCATCGAAGTCCTGAATTTGAATAAAACCTTCATTACCCGGCAGGGATTCTGGAAACGCAAGGTGCGTAAGACCGTCGCGGTTGAAAACCTGACCCTCAATGTCGAAAAAGGCGAATTGTTCGGGCTGCTCGGTCCGAATGGCGCAGGCAAGACCACAACAGTCAAGATGCTCTCCACCCTGCTCCTGCCCACATCCGGTTCGATCAGAGTCTTTGGTTTGGATATTCTCCGCGACACGAATGAGATCAGGAAGAAGATCGGTTTTGCCTTTGGCGGAAACAGGGGACTCTACGGCAGGCTCACTGCCCGCGAAAACCTGAGATATTTCGCTGAGCTGTATGCCATGCCGCCTGATTTGAGCCGTAAACGGATTCCGGAACTCCTGGAATTAGTGGGGCTGGCAGAGCGCGGGGATGACAAGGTCGAGAATTACTCCAGCGGTATGCAGCAGCGCCTGCATCTCGCCCGGGCTTTATTGCACGACCCGCAGTTGATCTTCCTGGATGAGCCCACCGTCGGCATTGACCCGGTCGGGGCGAGGGAATTGCGTCTGACGGTGAAACGCCTCATCGAGCACGGCAAGACCATCCTACTGACCACACATTACATGGCAGAAGCTGATGAACTTTGTGACCATATTGCCATCATCGACCACGGGGTGATCAGGGCATTTGGAACTCCTTCCTCTCTGAAGGCACTGGTGAAAAAAGAAACCATCATCGAAATCAAGTCCATCCAGGAAAATATTGGCGTTCTGAAGAACACTCTTGAGGGGTTAAGGCTCGACCATCCCGTCGAGTTTTTGAACGAAAGTCCGTATTCTATTGCCCGGGTGACCACCCTGCAGCCCGCTTCGGTTCTGGAACA
This sequence comes from uncultured Chloroflexia bacterium, assembly GCA_963774925.1. Classification (GTDB taxonomy): domain Bacteria; phylum Chloroflexota; class Anaerolineae; order Anaerolineales; family Anaerolineaceae; genus UBA6107. Next base: position 2,946 of record CAVZGM010000004.1, on the reverse strand, counting down.
ATTTTCCCCGTTGCTCAGCAGCCACGTAATCGAATCGCTCGAAGTCCGCAACCAGACCATGGAAGATGTGTACGTCGCCATCATCCAGGGAGAGGCAGGATGAATAGCGCTTTTTCGCGTCTATTCACCCGGCAGGCGGACGTGCAGTTACGCATGCGCACTTTGAACTTCTATTCCCTTTTGCTTTTTTTCCTGCAACCGGCGGTGTTCAGCGGCGTGGGCATGATGCTTTCCCGGGCTGCGGGCAACGCAGCCCCAGACCTGGTGTATTCCGTCATCGGCGGCGGGATCATGGGCATGTGGAGCGGGCTGGTGTTCAGTTCCACTTACGATATCCGCACCGATCGCCGCGAGGGCATCCTGGAACTGATCATCGGCAGCCCGACCAGCCTGCGCAGGGTGGAAGGCATCCGCACTTTCACCAACATCGCCGCTTCCCTGGTCAGCCTGGCTGCGGCTCTCCTCGTTGCATTCGTGGTCTTCGAATACCCACTTACCAACATCCCGGTTCTCGCGGTCGTTATCTCGTTGTTAATCATCCTTTTCGGGCTGTGGTGCATGGGCGTTTTCCTTGCCAATTTCCTGGTCTGGTCGCGCCTGTCAGGCAGCTTTGTCGATTACCTGGAAATGCCGATTGCTGTTTTGTGTGGCTTCATGTACCCGATCAGCGTCATGCCGGTTTGGATGCAATCCATTTCAGTGGTCTTCCCCATTCGCTGGGGGCTCGCACCCATGCAAGCCGCGCTCCAGGGATCAGCGCTCAATTCGGATATGTTGATCAATTGGTCGATCGGGTTTGGCGTCTCTCTCGTCTATTGGCTGGCATCCCGCTGGCTCGACAGCAGGGTGCACAACATGGTGCGGGTCACCGGAGAGTTCAGTTCTATATGATGAATCCCCTCACCCGCGTCGTTCGTTTATATTTCATCCAGGCATGGTTTTCCTACCGCTCCCTTTTTGCCTGGAGCACACCCTTTAATTACATCGCCAGCAAGCTGGGCTTTCCCTTCTTCTCGATGCTCATGTTCATCTTCATCGGAAAATTTGTTGGGCTGAACGACCCGGCATACATCGTCATTGGCAACATTCTGCTGCTTCCCGCGATGAACGGGATTGGCGGGGTGTCCATGACCATCGGCGGTGAGCGTCAGTTCGGCGCCATGTCCTACCTGCTTGGCAGCCCTGCCCCGCGGGCTCCACTATTCCTCGGGCGATCGTTCTTTCACACCCTTGACGGTTTCGCGCAGCTTGCGGTCGCGCTGCCAATCGCCTTGCTGCTCTTTGATATAAGTTTCGCCGGTATCTCGATCCCGCTCCTGCTGCTGTGCATGACCCTTCTTTCGATCACTACCAACGGACTGGGATTCCTGATGGGTACGGTCACACTGCTCAGCCGGGATGGCTGGATGATCACCTCAACCCTTATCGTCGGGTTGTACCTGCTGATCGGCGTGAACTTCCCGGTCGACCTGCTCCCGCCAGCGCTAAAAGCAGTTTCCTACGGGCTGCCGATGACGCGCGGGATCATGGCTGCACGCCTTGTCCTGGAAGGTGCGCGCTGGTCTGAAATAGCACCATTGGTTGCAAGAGAGGTTTTAGTGGGCTTGGCTTACATGGTGATCGGTTACTTTGTTTTCCGGGCAGTCGAAAAAGCCAGCATGAAAAACGGGATGCTGGATAATATCTAGCCAGTTGATTTCAAATTGAATAACGACGAATCCAATATTCACAATTTCTTAATCAGATTCGGAAAGGTCGACTGAAAATTAGTTTATTGACTGACCGGAAAAATCGGTCTGCGAATCAGCGGTAGGATTGAGGGATTAATATGCAATAATGGGGATACATCCAGGAGGTTATGATGAATCTGATTCGGAAAATTAACGTTTTCTTTCTGGTATCAATCATGCTCTCTGCATGTAGTACTGAAAAGGAAGTAATTGTCTCAACTGCAACTTTAACCGCAACTCCAAACCTTAAGCCGATCGCGACAAGTACCTCAACCCCTTTGCCCACTGCAACCTTAGCCGCACCACAGATTATTGAGTTTTATCAATTGAAATTCGAGTTGAGCAGCACTTCAGATTGGGCAGAAATTCAATTCCTAAACCCTGAATCGATCCTCTCAATCAAACTGGACTCAGTCAGTTACCCTGAAGCCACCACAAATGTGTCAATTACTGGGATTTCTCTCTTTCGACCACTGGAATCGCTTGCCCAGGTCCCCAAAGTTACAGCGACCATTGACTTATTGATCGACCCTGAAAAGATCCCGCAATCATTCAACATTCTTTCCCGTCATGGAGGGATTGGTGGCTCGGGACTGCAAATAACGTTAGTAAACCCTTTGGGAAATTCGCTGGTGCAAGAATTGGATCATTATTGGGCAGATCCAAATAATCCGGGTTATAACGATACAGTATTTGAAGTCTCATTGATCAACCTGGTGACTACAGAACCTGAGAAAAAAGACATCGCCAGGATTGCGCCAGAAAAAATGCTTTGGGCATTTTTTTACCCCTGGACTGCCTGGAATCTTCAGGCTGATTGTACTGAATGGCCTCTCTACCCATACCAACAGGACAAGATACGCTCAAAGGAGACTTTATCCCGCCAGATTGAGCAAGCAAAAAGCGCCGGGATTGATGGTTTCCTTGTTTCATGGGTGAATCATCGGATATCAATGATACGATGCATAAATTACTGGATTTAGCGAGCCAACAACAAATCCCTGAAATTGCACATCCACCTGGAACTCGGTCCCTGATCCCAACGACCGCACGGTGAAACCCGATTTACGCATCACTTGGTTAGACTATGCGATCTCTGAGTTTGGATTGCATCCTTCCTGATATGCAGGTGAACGGGAAACCTTTATCGTCATTTATTCCACAACTCTTGCGCCTACTTTCCACCTGGCAGGAAAATCTTTGCGTTGGTCTAATC
>CAVZGM010000003.1:0-221312 GCA_963774925.1 uncultured Chloroflexia bacterium | reverse complement strand
TTCGGCAGGCGACTTGATGCAATCGAGGAAGTTGCGGGCGTGGGCCAGGTCCGACGGTCCGCCCACATAGGGGAAGACTCTAGTCTCCTCTTGGAACGTTCCCGCGACGCCTTCCGGTTGGTTCGTGGGCCGGCGCGTGCTTAGCGGCCTGGACGCGTAGCTCGAGCGGTTGACGTGCAGAGTCCCCTTGTCGCCGTAGAAATAGACTCCATGGTCGGCGCTGAAGTAGGCGGGCCCCTGCGCCTCCGGCAGGAAGTAATTCGAGAACGTCATCACGAAGCCATCGTACTTCCAGGTGATGGCGTAAGTGTCCGGCGGCTGTTCCGGGTTTGGCGGGTTGACTCGCACCCACTGCGCGGCTGCGCTGACGGTGCGGGTCTTGTCGTCGTTCATGTACCAGTGCACCAGGTCGCCTATGTGCTGGTCGGTGATGATGCCCCCGCCGTAATCGTAGTATCCCCGCCAGCTACGCTGCCGGCTGGGCGAATAGGGCTTCTTCGGAGCGGGTCCCTGGAAGAGGTTCCAGTCCAGGTCGGCGGGCGGGGTCGTGGGCTGCTCCGGCGAGCGGCTGTAGTGGCCCTGCCAGTGCAGGGCGGCATGGTAGATCTTCCCGTAGCGCCCGTCCTGCACCCCGACTTGCAGCACATCTGGAAATGGTCCCAGCTTCGCTGCTGCAAGCCGATCTGCACCACGCGCTTCGAACTCAGGATAGAGTCCCGCGCCTTGATGGCGGCCTCGATGCTGTTGGAGAGCGGCTTCTCGCAATAGGCGTCCTTTCCCGCCTGGCCGGCCTCGATGAGCATCGGGGCATGCCAGTGATCGGGAGTTGCGATCAGGACCGCATCGACGTCCTTGCGCTCCAGCACGCGCCGGTAATCCGCGTACGTCTCCGGCGCGGCGCTTTGCGGCACGGGCGCCGGCGGAGCGGGCGTGAAGCCCGTGGCGCGGATCGGCGCGGGCTTCTGAAACGCGGTCAGCGCCTTGTCGCAGTTGGTCTTGAAAGGGTCGGCCACGGCCACCACCTCGCAGTCCGCATTGTTACAGCCGAACACGGGGCCCATGTAACTGCCGCGAGTGCCGAAACCAAGCACCCCCATGCGAATTCTGTCGTTCGCGCCCGCTGCGGAGCGCGCCGCGGCGGCCGTCAACCCGCTACCCACCAGAAAAGTACGTCTGCTCGTCATTGAAATTGCCCCCTCCACCACACGGTATACCAGAAAAAGCAGACGTGGCGCAGGCGATCGTCTTGTCCTCGCCAGCCGCCTGTGGCGTGAACACTCCTGTTTGCCGCAGCGAGACTCGTCTCGCTGCCCGGCGGACCAGGGATGAAGGCCCCTTGGCATTGGTTGCGGCTCCGCTGCTGAGTGGGGCAGGCGATCGCTTTTCGTCGCCTGCGTCTGGCTGGGCAGAGCGGTTTGTGGCGGTTGACAGACCACAGACACCGATGCGCTTCCACGCGAACGTGCCGTCTTAGCGGGCCATCAGCTCCAAAAAAGGCTCAACGACCAACTCCGTGGCGTTCCAGGCGCCCCGCCCGAGATCGTGGCCGGCGCCCTCGATCTCGACGATCCGAGTTAGCGCCGGAATCAACGCTACCGCGTAAAGGAACATATGGGAGGATGAATTGATTACAAGAAAAATTTGTTTACAATTCTAAAAATTCGCGAAAACATGTACTGGCATTGCTTGTATGCCACGTATTCGTGGATAGGTTTTATTGGCATGAACCTTGCAATGAAAACGTGAAGCACAGGTGTTGCACGCAGACGCGCAGCAGCAGTACAATGAAAGAAAAGAAGAGGGAGAAGCGCCATGGAATTCGAGAGCATCCGCATCCAGAAGCCGGAGGAGACCAATTTCATCCTCGGGCAATCGCATTTCATCAAGACCGTGGAGGACATCCACGAGGTGATGGTGAACAGCGTGCCCGGCATCAAGTTCGGGCTGGCGTTCTGCGAGGCCTCGGGCGCCTGCCTGGTGCGCTGCAGCGGCACGGACGAGACGCTCATCGAGATGGCGAAGGAAAACGCCATGCGCATCGGCGCGGGGCACAGCTTCATCCTCTTCCTGGGCGACGGATACTTCCCCATCAACGTGCTGAACGCGGTCAAGAGCGTGCCGGAGGTGGTCAACATCTTCTGCGCCACTGCCAACGATACCGAAGTGGTGGTGTATGACAACGGGATCGGGCGCGGCATCATGGGCGTGGTCGAGGGCGAGGCTCCCAAGGGGTTCGAATCCGCGGCGGACGTCAAATGGCGCACCGAATTCCTGCGCAAGATCGGATACAAGGCAGGTTAGGGACACCCCGGCTGCCATTCCTCAAGGAGCGAAAGATGAAAAAACTCATCCCGGTAATGATCATCTTTAGGACTGCTGCCTCAGCGGCTGCGGCTTGCCGGAGCAATTTCGGCGGCCGACGACCACTCAGCGAAGCAGAAATGGCGACGCGCGTGGCGGAACTACTCGCCACCATGACCACACCCACGGCGGAAGTGGTCTTCCCGCCCACACCCACGGTGGGGCTGCCCACGGTGAGCCTGCCGACAGTCGAGACGCTGCGGTGGTGATCACCGAAGCGCCCACGGACCGAACCGCCGGCGACCGAGGAACCTACCGGCGAACCGACGACCGGGTGACCGAGACGGAGGAACCCACAGCCACCCCGGAACCGACCGAGGAGATGCCCGACAGGGACCCGGCGAAGAAGCTGGGCACGCCGACCGGGAGCGACCCGCTGGACAACGCGGGCAAGTGGTTCTGGCCGACGGACACCGATGAGTATCTCAAGGTGGAGTTCAAGGACGGGTACATGCTGATGAGCGGACTGACCGACTTCGCCGGCTGGCGGCTGCCCAAGGTGGACCAGCAGACCAATCATTACATTGAGCTGACCGTCAACTCCGGCGCGTGCGAGGAGAAGGACAGCTACGGCATCATCTTCCGCGTGCCGGTGATCAAGGAACCGGAGCAGGGCTATCTCTACGAGGCGACCTGCGACGGCTACATCCGGCTGTGGGAGTGGGACGGATTGGCGGAACCCAGAGGGCACGGCGACCATGCTGATCAACTGGAAGAAGTCCGCGAGACCTGAAGACCGGCGCGAACAAGACCAACCGCCTGGGCGTGATGGTGAAGGGCAAGAACATCGGGCTGTACGTCAACGGTGTGCTGCAGGGCGAGGCGGCGGACGCTACGTTCAAGGCGGGCTTCTTCGGTGTCTTCGTGCATACCGTGACCAGCGAGAAATACACGGTCAAGTTCGACGAGATGAAGTACTGGGAAATCAAGTAAGGAAGAGTATAGGTGACATGGAACGGAGCGCTGAAAAGCGCTCCGTTTTGTGTGTGTGCAGAGTGCAATGCGGCTGAAAATCGGCTAAAATCAAACATTGGAAATGTAGAGGCAGCGCTGAAGACCATTCCGTAAAGAATTGGTAATGAATATCCCCGCACGGCGCGGATTCGTCAACATCACCCCGCAGGTGGAGGAGGCGCTGCGCGAGAGCGGCGTCCAGGAGGGGCTGTGCCTGGTGAACGCGATGCACATCACCGCCTCGGTGTTCATCAACGACGACGAGCGCGGGCTGCACCAGGACTACGACGCCTGGCTGGAGCAGCTGGCGCCGCACGAGCCGGTGGGGCAGTACCGCCACAATGACACCGGCGAGGACAACGCTGACGCGCACATGAAGCGCCAGGTGATGGGACGCGAGGTGGTGGTGGCGGTGACCAACGGGCGGCTGGACTTTGGCACGTGGGAGCAGATCTTCTACGGCGAGTTCGACGGTCGGCGCAACAAGCGCGTACTGGTGAAGATCATCGGAGAATGATGAGCGATATTTCGCCTGAGATCAGGGATTACGTGATCGCCAAGCTGGGGCGTTCCGCCGACCGGGACGCGATCATCACCTGGGTGTGCGAGCAGCGCGACTGCGATTGGAACCGGGCGGAGGAGCTCATCCAGCAGATCGAGAAGCAGCACATCGGTGAGATCCGCAAACGGCGCTTCCCGCTGCTGATGGCGCTGAGCGTGCTCGCCTTCGCGGGCGGGATGGTGTGGGCGCTGGCTGCGTTCGTGCTGATCGTTTATCCGATCTGGGAAATCTACCAGAGCCAGCGAGAGGGCGCGGATGTTCTGGTTGACGGGGCGTCCTGGCTGGCGAACTTCTGGATGTACTTCCCGCAGTTCGTGGCGGGCACCGGGTTCTCGGTGAGCGGGCTCTTGGGCATCCGGCAGATCCTGCGCAAGCGCGAGCTGCTGGACTGGGGGGAAGTCGATGACGAAAGCTAACCGGGTATTTTTCGGGGACAACCTGGAAGTGCTGCGCGCGCTGCCGGCTGAGAGCGTGGCGTTGATCTACATCGATCCGCCGTTCAACACCGGCAAGGTGCAGGCGCGCACGCAGTTGCAGACAAACCGCTCGGAAAGCGGCGACCGCACCGGCTTTGCCGGGCAGCGCTACGAGACGGTGAAACTGGGGTCGAAAGGCGTACAACGATACCTTCGATGATTTCCTGGCTTTCCTCGAGCCGCGGCTGGTGGAGGCGCGGCGGGTGCTGAAACCGCGACGGCAGCCTGTACTTCCACATCGATTACCGCGAGGTGCATTACTGCAAGGTGCTGCTGGATCAGATCTTCGGGCGGGAGAGCTTCCTCAACGAGATCATCTGGGCGTACGACTACGGCGCGCGCACGAAGAAGAAGTGGCCGGCCAAGCACGACAACATCCTCTGGTACGCCAAGGACCCGCAGCACTACACCTTCAACTACGATGCCATCGAGCGCATCCCCTACATGGCGCCGGGGCTGGTGGGACCGGAGAAGGCGGCGCGCGGCAAGCTGCCCACCGACACCTGGTGGCACACCATCGTGCCGACCAACGGCAACGAGAAGACCGGCTACCCCACCCAGAAGCCGCTGGGCATCCTGCGACGGATCATCACGGCGTCCTCCAACCCGGGCGATACCGTGCTGGACTTCTTCGCCGGCAGCGGCACCACCGGGGCAGCCTGCCTGGAGCTGGGGCGGCAGCTTCATCCTGGTGGACAACAACCCGCAGGCGCTGGAGACCATGGCGCAGCGCTTTGCCGGGGTTGAGGATATTGAATGGGTGGGATATGACCCGGAGAGTGTAATCAGTAAGAAGTGAACGAGGGAATAGCAAATAAGATTCAGGGATTCGCTAGAAATCAAAGGTAGATCAATAAAACATAGGTTGGAGGATTGCCATGAGTAAAAAACCGTCATTGAAACAAAAACTCCAATATTCTGTTGACAATGCGTTTGCCAACGGCACAGGGACGCTCATTTTCTGGCTGGCAGCACTTTCCCTGGTGATCATCGTAGTCATGGCATTCCTGGTCTCGGTGCTTCGGATCACTCCGGATGGCGAAGGACCGTTGAGCTTCTGGGAGGCGTTCTGGCGCAGCCTTATGCGCACCCTCGACGCAGGTACCATGGGGGCTGACGCGGGCTGGTTGTACCGTATCGCCATGCTGCTGGTCACCATCGGTGGTGTCTTTGTGATCAGCACCTTGATCGGTATCCTTTCCACAGCGATACAGACAAAGTTAGAGGAGCTGCGCAAGGGGAAGAGCCAGGTGTTGGAATCCGGTCACACGGTCATCCTGGGTTGGACTGAACAGATCTTTACCATTCTCAGCGAACTGCAGCAATCCAACGAGAACCAGTGCTCCTTCTGCATCGTCATCCTCTCCGAAAAAGATAAAGTTGAGATGGAGGATGAGATTTCCTCCAGGCTGGGAACAAGGAATAAAACCAGAATCGTTTGCCGTTCTGGATCACCGATCGAACTAGAGAACCTTTCCACGGTATCAGTGAACGATGCCAGGTCGATCATTATCCTCTCACCGCGCGAAGGTGAGGTGCCGGACGCGGAAGTACTCAAGGTCATCCTGGCAATCCTCAACCACCCGGATCGGAAGGCAGACCCCTTTCACATTGTGGCGGAGATGTGTGATCCGAAGAATGCAGAAGTGGCGAAAATCGTGGGCAAGGACGAGGTTGAGTTGGTTCTCACTGGGGAGATCATCTCCCGCATCATCGCGCAGACATGCCGGCAGTCCGGATTATCGGAGGTTTATACCGAGCTACTGGATTTTGGCGGGGATGAGATCTACGTAAAATCAATCCCTGAGTTGACAGGATTGCGATATGGAGAAATCCTGAACCGTTTTGAAAAGAATACGGTCATGGGGCTGATCTCAGCGAATGGCACTGGGATGATCAATCCACCCATGGACCGGGTAATTAGCCAGGGTGACAGAGTGGCGGTGATTGCCGAGGACGATGACAAAATCGTTCTGGACGGGAAACCTGAGGTGGATCCAGATAATTTTGCACAACCTTCATCCTGGGTTGACGCAAAGGAGGAAACTCTTTTAATTGGGTGGAACGAGAGAGCGGAGATCATCATCCGGGAAATGGGGCGATATGCTCCTAAAGGTTCAAGCGTGGTGGTGCTCACGAACCATCCGGACGCCGGAGAAGCGATTCGAAAATTAAGCAGCCGAATGGAAACCCTCAATGTCCGGTACCTGGAAGGAAACCCAGTGGACCGTGAGAGCTTGCTTTCTGCCGGGCTCGGGCAATTCGAGCACATTATCCTGTTGAGCAATTCAAAGGATCTTTCCGTTCAACAATCGGACGCACAGACCATGATCTCCCTATTGCATTTAAGAGACATCGCGGAAAAGGAAGGCTACAACTATTCCATTGTCAGCGAGATGCTTGATCTGCGAAACCGCAACCTGGCAGAGATCGCCCACGCGGATGATTTCATTGTCAGCGATAAACTCATCAGCCTGCTCCTGGCGCAGGTCTCTGAAAGCAAGGCGTTGAACCTGGTTTTCACGGACATCTTTGATCCGGAGGGGTCTGAAATCTACCTCAAGCCCGTGGGTCAATATGTCTGCCCTGCTCAACCAGTCAATTTCTACACAGTGGTGGAAGCCGCGCGCGCAAAGGGTGAAACTGCAATCGGTTACCGCCTGGCAGTAGATGCGAAATCCGCGGAGAAATCTTATGGGATCCACCTCAACCCGTTAAAATCGGAAAAAGTAATATTCAATGAAAATGACAAAATCATCGTCCTGGCAGACGCTTGAGCAGGAGCACGAATGAAAAAAGCCCCAATCCTTGAATTCGACGAAGACCGCACTTCCATCCTGATGCCGGATCCCTTTCGGGTGGGGGTTGGTACGCTCGTGCCGGCACTCGGTGTGTTGTGCTTTTTTCAGGACGTGATCAATGACCTGTTGGAAGATGGGAAGCTGGTGCAACTGGGTAACCTGCACTCCGAGATGGGCAAGCATCCGCTCTACCGCTATGGGGAAGGGAGAAACGCGGTCAGCGTGCTGCACCCGGGGGTTGGCGCGCCGCTGGCAGCGGGGTTTCTTGAGGAGCTAATCGCCAACGGGGTGACGAAGTACATGGTATGCGGGGGTTGCGGGGTGCTCAACCGCGAGATCGACGCCGGGTACGTGGTGCTGCTCAATCTCCGCTGTTCGCGACGAGGGAACATCCTATCATTATCTTCCGCCATCCCGTGAGGTCAAGGCGAATGCCCAGGCGCTGCAGGCGCTGGAGGAGGTCTGCAAGGAAAGTGGAGTGAGCTACCGGATCGCAAAAAGCTGGACGACGGACGCCTATTACCGTGAGACACCGGGGAGACGCAAGGCAAGGGTGGAGGAAGGCTGCGAGGTGGTGGAGATGGAAGCTGCAGCATTCTTCGCCGTGGCGCAGTTCCGCGAGATCAAACTGGGGCAGATCGTGTACGGGGGAGACCTGGTGGTGCCGGACGGCTGGGACGGGCGGGAATGGCGCAAGCGCGGAGACGTTCGCCGCATGTTGTTCGAGTTGGCGGTGAGAGCTGTTCTAAAACTTAAATCATAAGAAAAGGATAAATATGCAATCGAGAAACGAGAGTTGAGAACTGAGAACCGTGATCACGAATCACAATTCTCGATTCTCTATTCTCTATTATCGGTTTTTTAGAGCCCGTACCTGTTCCGCGGCATGATAGGAGCTGCGCACCAGCGGAGCGCTTTCCACCCAGCGGAATCCGATCTCCAAGCCATATCGTTTTAATTCTGCAAATTCCTCAAGAGAATAGTAGCGGTTGATCGGCAGGTGCTGGCGGCTGGGCTGCAGGTATTGACCCAGGGTGAGGATATCAACATCCCACGAGCGCAAGTCGCGCATCACCGCTTTCACCTCATCCAGCGTTTCACCCAGGCCAAGCATGATGCCTGACTTGGTAAGCGCAGAAGGGTCCATTTTCTTTGCCCCGGAGAGGATCGCAGCCGACCACTCGTAATGGTCCTGAGGTTGAACCATCTTGAAGAGAGAGGGGACAGTTTCCACATTGTGGTTGAGGATATCCGGACGGGCATCCATAACCAAGCGGAGCGCTTCCAGGCTGCCCTTGAAATCGGGGATCAGGACTTCCACCGAACAGCCGGGTACAAGCTGGTGAATGCGGCGGATAACCGCAGCGAAGATCGGGGCACCGCCATCGCGGCGCTCATCGCGGTTGACCGAGGTGATGACCGCATGCTGCAGTTCCATCGCCTTCACCGCCTGTGCCACACGTTCAGGTTCCTCCCAATCCAAGATTCCGGGTTGACCATGCTTGACATCACAAAAGCGGCAGGAGCGGGTGCAAACGTCGCCGAGCATCAGGAATGTGGCAGTCCCGGCACCCCAGCATTCGCCCTGGTTCGGACAACCGGCTTCTTCGCAGACCGTGTGCAGTGATTTTCGGCGCATCAATTCATGCAGCATGGATTGGGTCTCGCCGGTGGGGGCTTTGACCTTGATCCAATCCGGGCGGCGCAGCGGGCGGGGATCCTGTTCTTCGGGATGGTATCGGTCGCGTGTTGGGGTGGCTGGCATTGGAGTACCTCGTGCCAGATTATACCGTTGATTCGCAAAGGTTGGGTGATTGACGACAGGAAGGATGGAATGAAAATTGTATCAGTCGCCGGTTTCGAGCTTGTAACCCAGTCGGTCGACGTTGACGATCAGCTCCCGCGACGTGCCAATCTTCTGGAATTCCTGGCGAAGCAGGTAAACCAGGTATTTCAAGCGGTTGCGGATGGTTTCCGAATTGCTGCCCCAGATCTGGGTGGTCAGGTCATCGTAGGGCACCAGGTGGGGGGCGTTGCGGGCGAGGATAAGCAGCACCGTGAACATCTTTCCGGTGAGCTGGATGTGTTCTCCATGATAGAAAGCTTCCTGCGTTTTCATATCCAGCACCAAGATCAACCGCGGGAAAAGCCAATCTTTCCATTGGTTTTTGTTCGCCTGAGCGACGCATCACGTTCCTGGCGCGGGCGATGACTTCCTCGGCATAGAAGGGCTTGGCGATGTAATCATCTGCCCCCATTTTCAACGCCTTCACCACGCTTTCCGTTTGCCCGATGGCAGAGATGATGATAATCGGTGAGTTAGTGATATGACGAAGGACCTGGATCGTTTCCCAACCATCCATCCCCGGCATCATCAGGTCAAGCAGGATCAAGGAAGGATTGACACTGGAAAGGCGGTTGAATGCCTCTGTGCTGTTCAACGCTCCCGAGACGTCAAAGCCGGCGCGTTTGAAGATCTCTTTTAGGAGCATGACTGTGTCTGGTTCATCATCAATGATCAACGCGCGCGGGCGGGATGCAGCGATAATCTCGTCCAGGTCGATCCCGTTATCAATTTCTTTGTTTTTTGCAGGCATCAATGATTTCTCAGGGGTTCAGGGTTAGCGATCGGAACAAAGTTTGTAACCGAGCCGGTCGATGTTTTCGATGACTTCTGTAGTCGGGTCAATCTTGAGGAATTCCTGACGCAGCAGGTAGATGAGATATTTCAACCGGTTGCGCACTGCTGGCGTGTTTTCCCCCCAAATGCGGGAGGTGAGTTCATGGTAATTAACCACCCGGGGGGCATTCCGCGCAAGAATCTCCAATACCTCGAACATTTTACCAGTCAACTGGATGCGTATCTTGTGATAGATCACTTCATAACTATCAAAGCTGATGGAAAGGTCCAGGGAGGGAAACTTGACCGCGCTGGTAGGATGGTTGTTCTCGCTCCTGCGCAGGACAGCTTCCACCCTGGCGAGCAGTTCGTTTTCATCGAATGGCTTGGTGATGTAGTCATCCACACCCTTGTGCAGCATGCGCACGATCTCCTCGCGCTCGTCTACAGCAGAGACCATGATCACCGGAAGATTGATCTTCTGGTGGATGGCGGAAAGCGTTTCCTCACCGTCCATGCCGGGCATGAGCATGTCGAGAATGATCAAGGAAGGTTTTACCTCACCCAATTTTTCCAGCGCTTCCACACCGCTGCGTGCTCCTGAGACGCTATACCCTTCGTTAATCAAGACTCGCTTTAAGAGGGTGATATCCTTGGGGTCATCATCCACGACCAGGATGCGTTTATTCTCCGAGGAGCGAAGGTCGTCGAGATCAACGCCTTTTATGCCATTCATTTTTATCGGGTGCCCTATTTCAGTTTCGTGTGCCAACTCGTCTCTCCCGGCTAATTCAGGCGATCCATTCCATACTCGAAAATTGATTTCATTTGTTAATGGTATGGAATTTGTAAATTAAAACTCATATTTTAGTTATTTTATTATAACAACTCATGCCCATAAATCAATATCCAGCAGATTACATCCCTGTAAACTCATCCATGTTATACTGACGGGGGAAAATTGGCATGCTTGTACTTGTATCCACTCCGATCGGTAATCTGGCTGACATCTCTCAACGTGCCCTGGCAACGCTGGAGAGCGCGGATGTCGTGGTCAGCGAGGACACCCGCAAAACGGGATTCCTGCTGAATCACTTTGGGATCAAGAAACCGCAGATCTCATTTCGCGAGGATAACGAGGACAGGGCTTTCCCGAGGGTGATGGAATTCATTGAATTGGGGAAGACAGTGGCGCTGGTGACAGATGCCGGCACTCCCGCCATCTCCGATCCGGGATACACCCTTGTACGCGGCGCACTACAGCGGGGTGTGCCTGTCACTGCCATCCCTGGACCCACCGCGCTGGTAATGGCGCTGGTGCTTTCCGGCTTACCCGTGCACAGCTTCACCTTCCGGGGGTTCCCGCCGCGCAAGAGCGGCGCCAGACGCCGTTGGCTCGAGGTTGACGTGGAGTCACCACATACGCTGGTCTTTTATGAAAGCCCACACCGCCTGATCGAATTCCTGAAAGATGCGCAGGTAGTCTATGGAAATCGAAGGTGCGCGGTGGCAAATGACCTGACCAAGAAATTCGAAACAGTGTACCGGGGACTAATCTCGGAAGTCCTGTTTGAAATCCAAAAGGAACCGTTAAGAGGGGAATATTCAGTGGTATTTGAGGGAAAACAAAACTGACCGTCAGGTCAGTTTTTTGTTGGCAGGGGGTTGAACCGCGTATCCCGGTCGAAGTAATCTTCGTTCTCTGCTCTTTTCAAAGCCCGTACCACCCAGTAGGTGAGCGGGGTCATCAGAATTTCGACCAGGCATTTGAAGATGTAATTGGTGACCACCAAAGTGCTGAAAAGCGACCAGGGAAATACACCTGCCAGGCAGGCGATGAGCACAAAGATGACCGAATCGACACCTTCCCCGACAAGGGTGCTGCTTATTGTACGCATCCATAACCATTTCCCGTTGGTGGCGACCTTCAGCTTCGCCAGGACAAAGGAGTTCATCAATTCACCAACCAGGTACGCGACCAGGCTGGCAGCCACGATCCCGCCGGAGCTGATGCCCCCCAGGATGCCCACATAAGATTCCTGCCCAACAGCCTGCTGCCAGGTGGCTTCGCCCGGCATGATACGCACCAGCCAAAGTACCAGGGCAGTGAGCGCCAGACTGGCGAACCCCATCCAAATGACCTGGCGGGAACGCTTGAAGCCATAGACCTCGGTGAGGATATCGCCGAAAATATAGCTAATGGGGAAGAGAATGGTCCCGGCGTCGAAAGCCAGTGGCAGACCAGCCAGTGAAATCCCCCAATCCACGATCTTGGCTGAGGAAGCAATGTTGCTGACGATCAACACGGTGACGAAGAGGGACATCACCATGTAGAAGTAGCGGTAATTACGGGTTGGCTCTTGTGTCATGAGTTCCTTGTTTCGACCCTAGTATAATCGAAGTAAAGAGAAAACCAGAGGACGTATGCATCGTTTTTTTGTCGAACCAGGTCAGATCCAGTCGGGAGTGGTTCATTTTGATGAGGAAATATCACGCCAAATCTCCAAAGTACTCCGTCTTTCCAGTGGATGCAAGGTGATTGTCCTGGACAACACCGGTCTTGAGCATTTTGCTGAGATCGACCAGATTGATAGCAGGGGATGCACTGCGGTCGTCCGGGAGAACCGACCCAGCCCGAACGAGCCGGGTATTCATCTTGAGCTGCAACTTTGCCTGACACAGCGTGAAAAGTTTGAGTGGATGCTGCAAAAATGCACCGAGATTGGAGCGGGTAGTTTCACCCCGGTCATATCCAGCCGGACGTTGATCCAACAGCCCGAAGAGGTCCGGGGTAAGTACCCACGCTGGGATAAGATCCTTCGCGAGGCGGCGGAACAGAGCGGCAGGGGCAGAATTCCGGTGCTCAATCCGCCATTGCACCTGACGGACTTGGTTGAACGAACAAACCTGGTCGGGCTGCACCTGGTTGCCTGGGAGGGCGAACAAGACAAATCACTCAAGGAAACACTTCGTAACTTTGCTGGTAAAGAAATCTCAGTATTGATTGGTCCAGAAGGTGGATTCGCGACAGAAGAGGTCAATCAGTTGATCGAGCGTGGCTATATTCCAGTGAGCCTTGGCAGGCGCATCCTGCGGATGGAGACTGCCGCGGTTGCTGCCGCAGCACTGATCCTTTATGAATTAGATGAAGTGTAGATAAGCCTGCGGGGGAGAAGATTTTTCAGTTCATTTCCGATCACCTTCCCGCAACCCAAGGCCAGGTGTTGGGAATCCAAAAGGATGCGGAAACGCCCTTTTTCGCCTAAGCTTTGAAGCGGAATGTTTTTTCCAGAAGTCCATTGCCGAACCTGATCCTCGTTGAGCATGACCAGATTTTTAGAGCATTTGGGTCCAAACCGGCTGACCCACTCAAACGAGGGGAGAAAACCATCGGGAGTTTCTTCACCAAGGAGCATCCCGGCGGAGAGCGTTTTCAGTTGAGGGAATCTCTGCGCGAGAATCGCAAGGGTAAGATGAATGCGCTCATAGTGCCGGACAAGCAACAATCCTTCTGACTCACAATACCCGTGCAGGTCAAAACCATACTCATCCTGAAAACGATTGTAGAAATCCCTGCACTCAGTGTCGGAAAGATAGGTCCGGGGAATTGCATTGCCAAGATTCTTGGGTATTGGCACTGGAGAAGGAGATGACTCCTCCTCTTTCATCAACAGGCAGGCAAAAAATCCAGCGGTGTGATAGCGATGCGGCCATAGCCGGATGGTTTGTTCCATACCGGGGGATAGTTTTTCCTCTCCCATGTTTTGCAAGCCTGGCGCAGGGACGGGCAGCTTTTGCTGGGCATCCATCAAAACTACCCTTCCATTGAACTCCTTAAGGATGGCATCCACCACCAGTTCATCCTCCTGCGGCAGGAGAGTGCATGTGGAGTAAACCACCTCGCCTCCAACACGCACCGCGTGGATGGCGGAACGCAGGAGGGCGGACTGTCGGCTGGCGAGCTGGCGGGTTTCGCGATCGCTCACGTTCTTCACCGGATGCGACTCGGCGGTCCTCAAGCCCTGCATGCTGCAAGGCGCGTCCAGCAGGACGCGATCGAAGAGCCCTGGACATAGCGTGCCAAAGAGCTCTCCAGGCAGGCAGGTGATGGCTGTGTTGACCGCGCCCCAGTTCTGCAGGACCACGCGCAGCGCCTGGATGCGTCCCTGGCTGGAATCATTGGCAATCACGAACCCGTGATCGTTTAACCGGCTCACCAGGTGGGTGGTTTTCCCCCCGGGTGAAGCTGCCATGTCCAGGCTGAGTCCTGGTTCCTGACTGGACACGTTGAAGAGCTCAACTGGCAACATGGAAGCGGTTTCCTGGACATAATACAATCCCAGGCGGTGTTCGAGAGTGTTGCCGACCCCTGGACCGTTCCCGGTGTCAACACGGAAGCCAGAATCACAGAAGGGGGTTTTGTGCAGGATCCAGTCATATTTTTGTGACAGGATGCTGTTAAAATCCGGAATAGTCTTAAGCGGATTCAAGCGGATGGATGGGCTCAGTGGTTGGGTGACTTCCTCTTTAAGCTGATCGTATTCATCGGATGTCATCCATTGTCGATAAGTTTCCAGAATGTTTCCAGTGGAAACTGCTTGTACTTCACGCGTTTGCTTTGACCCTTTTTTCCTGGTCATGGGCTTTTCCGGATTCCAAACACGATCTCGTTTTCGAACTGCAGTTCATCCACCTGCCAGCCGGTATCCGCTGTTGCCTGGGCGATCAGCGCACGGTCCTGCTGCAGCATGCCGCGACTTCCGGTAAGGTTGCTGGTGGGCAGGGACACGAGCAGGGTTTTAACCGGGAGCGCGGCAAAGAAGTCCCGGTTGCAGCCCTTTTTCCGCTGTTCGAATCGATGAGCTTCCTTGAAAAAGAAGGCGAGGTCGGCTTTTTCCTGCGGAGGATCGACCAAGATGTCCTGTTGGATTGCCGCGCCTGCCTGGTGGATCGATGTAAAAAATGTATTGATCGCCCGGATGCGGGGGAGATTCAGGTCATAAGCGAGGTATTTTGTTTGCACCGGGAGCTGCATCCAGGGGATGGCAAACGGGTTCAGACCGCAGGCGAGGTCGAGGATACTCACCGGCTTGCCGGTGTATGCAAAGACCTTCTCATAAAACGCAGCGAGGAATGGGATGCGTTCCGCGGTAGATGCGTGCGCTAGCAGCGCTTGCAGGCAAATCCCGCGGAGTTCTTCGTCGGAGGTTTGAAATGCCTTACCTGAGAATTGCTGTTCGATCAACGAATAATCCGGGTCACCCAGATAGAGGGCTGCCAGGTTGTGTAATTTCAGGCGTACGATTTTTTCAATTGACGCCAGGTCATGTTCGCGCTTTGCTGCTTCCTCCACCAGGTTTACGAGCGTTTCACGCGGGATCGAGATGCCCCGGTATTTTCTTGCGTTAGAAAGCTGCTTAATCAGGGATTCGATCTGCGGCTGAGATATTCCCACGAGTTGTTTTGGCATGTCAGACTACTTCCTCACCAGGAAGACCAGCTCACCGGGGAATTCGTACCGGGTTACCTGCCAGGGCTTCCCTGCCACCAGGTCAGAGAAATGGGCTTCGTAGTTCCTGACCATGCCCTTGGACCTGCCGCCTAATGAATGCGCCGGGAAGGAAATCAACAGGTGGCGGGCGTTCACTTGCTCCAGCAGCCTGGCACCCACCTGTTTGTCCACCTGCTCCAGGCAGGGGATGGTTTTAAACGCAATCGCGAGGTCAACCTCATTTTGCGGAATCGTGGCGGTGAGATCGCAGGAGAAAGCAGAGCCGCTGATGGCAAAATGGGAAAAGTACTGATTCAGGAAGGATAACATGTCCGAATAAATATCGCAGGCATAGTATCTGACAGAAGGTTCCAGGGGCATCCAAGGAATGGTGAGCGGGTTAAGCCCGCAGGCCAGGTCCAGCACAGAGGTGATCGGCGGAAGCTCACGCAATGTTTCCTGGTAAACCCGTTC
Source organism: uncultured Chloroflexia bacterium (assembly GCA_963774925.1). Classification (GTDB taxonomy): domain Bacteria; phylum Chloroflexota; class Anaerolineae; order Anaerolineales; family Anaerolineaceae; genus UBA6107. Next base: position 205,573 of record CAVZGM010000003.1, on the reverse strand, counting down.
GAGAATCGGAATGCGTTCCACCGTGGAGACGTGCAGCGACATGGCAGATTTCAGGAAGCCTCGGACGTCCGGGTGTGCCAGGTCTTTGGGGAGGCGGGAGAGATCCTCCAACCATGAGTCAAACGGGATCGGTTTTTCCCGATAGGATGAGGCTACCTGGTGAAGCTTATTACGCGTCGATTTAACCGCCTCTTTCAGGTTTCGTCTTTTAGCGAGTTCCCTTTCTCCGATGGACCGCACCAGTTCCGGGGCGATACAGGCGTACTTCGCGGAAGCGAGCACCTGGTTTTCGAGAAGCAGGAGGTCATCAGTTTCAGGAGGCATGGGCTCCCCGTAGGCGGATGCGGTCGGTCAGGTGAACCATGAAGCGCAAATTGTGGAGGGTGGCAAGACGCATGAAGAGTGTATCGCCCTGCTTGAAGAGGTGGTGCAGGTAGCCCGCTGAATAGCGGCGGCAGCACAGGCAATCGCAATTGTCATCGAGGGGTGAGTCACTACGGATATGCCGTTCATCGTTGATATAGAGGTAGGATAGCCATTTTCCGGATAAACCGGCGGTGACCCCTTCGCTGGAAGTCTCGAAGCGGTATAGCCGACCGTGCCTGGCGTCCCGGGTGGGCATGGCGCTGTCGAAGATCTCGTACCCAAGCTCGTAACAGGCAAGCACGTTCTCGGGATGACCCACTCCCAGGGCGTGCATGGGGAATTCGGGCGGGACAAGTTCACGGGTGTATCCGATGATCTCCGAGAGAAGATGGTTGTCCTTGTCCAGCGGCCAACCGCCATAGCCGTACCCGTCGAACCCGAACTCCAGCAGAGACTCCGTGCAGCGTTTGCGCAGGTCCTTGTATCCACCGCCCTGGATGACCGCGAAGAGCTTTGGGCGAGAATCGGACATCCACTTCTTTTGTTGCGCAAGCCTATCGAATTCCTGGCGGCTGCGCCGTGCCCAGGAAATGGTGCGGTCCACGGCGATTTTTTGGGCGTCGTATCCTTCATCCACGTGAGTGCAGTCATCCAGGCAGATGACCACGTCTGACCCATACGCCACCTGGAGCTGAACGGTTTTCTCGGGGGTCAACTGTACTTTGCGGTCACTGCCCTCTGGACGAAAGAGGATGCCTTTTTCCTGAATCTGACCCATTTTTGGGTTCTGACGGATCAACGAGTACGCCTGAAAGCCGCCAGAATCGGTGATAATCGGTTGCCTCCAGCCGCTCATCTTATGCAGACCGCCCAGGGATTGAATGGCAAGGGTACCGGGGTGCTGCATCAGGTGAAAGGTATTCATCACCAGGGCAGTGATGCCGTGGGCTTCGAGGTCGGAAGCATCCACGGAACGGACCACACCAAAGGTGGCGTCCGGGAGGAATACCGGCGTCTTGAGCTGACCATGGGCGAAATCAAGTTGGGGAAGGGTCATTTTTCCACCGGCTTTAAACGTAGAGCGGACCAATCATCATCGATGGAGACCATGGCAATCCCTATCCAACCATTTTCCTGCGCGAAAAGGTTGATGATGTCCCGGTTAATATCGCTTTTCAGTTTGGAAGTGAGTTTGGGATAGGTGAGCCAAAGCATCCCGCCGGGTTCGACCAAGCCGATGAGGTTTTTGAACTGCTCCTCCAACTCCTGGCGCGATTTCAGGAAAGCCTGGATGATGAAGGCAAGTTGAGGTTCGGTTGTCAATCTCGCTGTCTCAGGTACCGCTCCGGCATGTTTCAGGTAAGTGGGTGGAGCATTAAGTACCACCATCACCCTCCCTGGTTTCAACTGCAACTTTTCGAGGATCGATTTTTCACTCACTTTTTGCTCTCTTTCAACCTCAACACCGTTATTATAAAGGATGAGGCGTCAGTAACCCGGCAACCTTTATGAAGCTACCATTGCTGGTTCCAGTACTATTAACATGTCAAGCGTAGTGGGCAGCGTGAGCACCGCGAAGATTAGGTATAAATGGTTGATTTCCATCACTGACCAGGGGCGGCAATGTAGAGCACTTCGGTGGTGAAAAGCACAAAACGCGAAACCATTGCCCCGCCTGTGGTCGTGAGTTTGGTGGGTATTTTTTTATTCAGGTTTTGTCTGGAAAACCAAATCCCAAAGTGGTGAACTCACGCCAAAACGCTTATCAGGGGTCTTGTAATGGTGCTGCATGTGGTAGCGCTTGATGAACTTGGCGTAACCGCTGCGCATGGGAAAATGATGCGTGGCGTAGTGGGTCAGATCATAGATGAGGTATCCGATGATAAAGCCTGAGAAGAGTGGACCGACCCATTGTGGTGCTGCGAAAATGACACCGCTGACCAGGTAAAAAAGCCCAAAGAAAATGGCAGCCTGCGGGATTGCGACCACCGGGGGCATCACAAGCCGGGTTTTCAGCTGCGGCTGGGCGTGGTGGATGCCGTGAAATAGAAATGAAATCCTTTCCATTTGCGGGGTTTTGGCGGGCATATGAAAAAGGAAGCGGTGGAGAAGGTATTCCGCCAGAGTCCAGAGGAAGAGCCCAAGAAACACGCCGACGGGGATGAAAACCGGGAAAACCCCAACTGGCGCATTGACGAATGCACGAATCAGGAAGAAAAGGCAAATGGGCAACCAGATGATGATAATGGTGATCGGGCTGACGTGACTGAAGAATTCAAGAAAATCAGATTTAAACAACCTGATTGGGGTATCGCTATGATCTATTGGTAAATGGCTCATGAGGTTCCTCCGGGTGAAAATGGATTAATATGAGTTTGTGGTTCTTGAAGATATACCTGGATATCGCTGCTGACAGACCGGCAAAGACCGGGGTGAGCACGGCAACAACAAGGATTTGGATGAGACCGAGCAGCGCGATAAAACTGGCAAGGTAATCTGGCAGGGTCCAGGTGACCAGTACACCGTTGAGGACAAAGCTGAATATGACAGGCAAGAAGAGGACAAAAATCGAGGTGAGACCCACGCCCAGGGTAAACAGGGTGGACCGGGCAGGGGGCATTTGGAAAGCGCGTGCGGTGAGCATGATCACCAGCCATGCGACCAGGAAGGACACCAGCGAGGTGATGCCAACGTAGAGGATGAGATCCAATTCCCCGGTCACAGAACTCAGGGAATAGGTGCGCTGGTTGATGACGGCATAGCGAAGGTTGAACAATACCGTGGTGATGAACCCCGCGAGGACCCACTTTAGAGAACCAGATTTCCGGAGCTTGATGAGCAGGGTGACCAGGGCTGCCAGGATGAGCGCGGCAGGAATGGCTCGCAACACGCGCTCTTTGAACAGGCGGGTGGACCTGACCTGTGAAAGCACAGACTGGTAATCCCCGACCTGCGAGCTTGTTGCGAGGATGACATTCGCTTTCGGGTTCACTGCCTGGAGATAAGCCTGGGCGAGTGCGGTCTGTTGGTTCTTTGTCAGCTCAGGTAACGCGGCGGTGACCTGTGTCGGGAGTTCGAGCATGGTTGCCTGAACCTGACCCTGGGTGCTGGCAGGCAGGTTCGCCCCGATGATCACTGCCAGGGTTGGGGCGACATCCACCATCTGGATGTCCGGGTAGGTGCCGGGAATAACGGATTTGCCCGCGATGACGAAGGGTTCAAGCAGGGTGACCGGGTCCTGTCCGCCGTGACCGCCGGCATCAATCTGCCCGTGGTCGCTGAACACCACAAGAGTATCCTGGCTCAGGTCGAGTTTATCCAGGATCTCCCCGATCAGACTGTCGGAGCGGTTGGCAGCGGCAAGCCAGTTCTCTGATGCCGCACCACCTTCATGATGCCCGGCGTAATCAACTTGGTCAATGTGGATAAGGTAAACTCCGGGTGTTTCGTCATCCAGCCAGGGAAGAGCAGCGTCCACTACCTCGTGGTCGGCAGCCGCGTCTTCGCCGGGTGTGTAGAATGAGACGTCAACGTCTTGTTGAGGGACCAGTTTTTCAAACCAGTAATATCCGGAGATGCCGGTTCGCAGTCCAGCGCGCTTGGCTGCGCTGAAGAGATTGTCCTGGGTGAATGTGGGAATCTCCTCATAATCCAGGTTGATGGTGGGTCCATCATTGATTTCAGGCCAGGCGCCGGTGAGCAGAGTTGAGTATCCAGGCTCGGAGTAAGAAGGTGGGCGGCTGTGCATAATCGCAGAAGCACCTTGCTGACGGAGCTGTGCAAGAACCGGCATTGTCTCCGTTTTCAACGAGGTGTCATAGCGCAACGCGTCGACCAGCACGATCACCAGGCGGCGGGTTGAGGATTCGCCAAGCTGAGCGCCTGGTTCCGGAGCCGTGAACTGCAAGGGAGATCGGTAAGCGTAATTGGAGGCGATATTTCCGGTCGCCCAGAAATACGCGCCAATTGCGATGAGAAGGGATAGGACTACCAGTAAAGGAATCAGGATACGAGATTTCATTTTGCCTCGAATATATATGTATAATTCGGATACTTTGTTAGTCTATTTTATCCGAGAGTTGGGAAATCTACTTGAATAAAACATTCACGCCACGTGCCCGTTTTCTCAGTTTTCCGTTTTTTGCGGTTCTTTTTGGTATCTTCCCTTTCCTGGTACTTTGGGCTGAAAACCGACTGCAGATTGCCTTCCTGGCAGTACTGCCTGTGTTCCTGGTCACCCTGGGCGGGGTGATCCTGTTTTGGCTGCTTTCTTGCCTGATCTTCCGGTCGCTCATCCACGGTAGTAATTTCAGCCTGTTCTTTTTCCTGCTTTTCTTCTCGTTTGGACATATTTACAACCTGATCCAGGGCAGGAAAGTACTTGGATTCGAGATTGGTTACATAAAGCTCTTTGTTTTTTTTGGGGTGGTGCTGCTCGCGGGGTTGGTTTATTTCATTTTCAAGAAGAAAATCTCAAATTCAATCACTCCTGTGTTAAATGTTCTATCGATCCTGCTTGTGACACTAAACGTTGCCCAGATCATTGTTTTCCAGGTGCAAAAGGCAACTGACAGGTCCTCGACAGATTCCGTGCTGACCGATGTCAACCGGGGTGACGAGGATTTGCCCGATGTTTACTACATCATCCTGGACGCCTATGCCCGGGGAGACTTCCTGCTCGAACGGTATGGATTCGATAACAGTGGATTTCTGACTGCCCTGGAGGAGAAGGGATTCCAGGTGGCGGATTGTTCCAACTCGAATTACGACGGTACTTTATCTTCAATTGCATCATCTCTCAATTATGAATACTTGAATTATTACGACATCCCGGATGACGACCTGAGTGCAGGCAGCGGCAATATCGTCAGCCTGATCGGGAAAAACCAGGTCAGGGAAGAACTTGCCCAATATGGCTACCAGTTTGTCACTGCACGCGGCTATTCCGCGTTTAATGATGTTCGCGATTCTGATATTTACCTCAATGTACTGAAAGACCCAGCGCTACAGTATTCCTTGCAGCGGTCCCAGTTCGCCCGGCTTTTTCTTTCCACCACCCTGGTACGAATGGTTTTTGAGGTCTATACCTCGAATCCATCGGAGTATCCGAACATTCCCTACTGGTTCGAACTTGCTTCGGATAACGAATACCTTGATTCCTCAACCTTTTGGTACAACCAAACACGCTATGTGTTCGACGAACTGGAAAAACTCCCTGACACACCGGGAAATTACTTTGTGTATGCTCACATCAACGCCCCGCATGGTCCCTACGTCTTTGACCGGGAGGGCAACTTCAGGTATATCCAACCGACCGATGACAAAGAGGAATACTATGTGGATACCGTGATTTATCTGAATTCCAGGGTATTGGAATTGGTGGACACGCTGCAGAGCGCTCCAGGAGTAAAGCCGGTCATCATCCTCCAGGCGGACCATGGGTCGCACATCGTGGCATCCGGTTTCAACAAGCACAAGATCCTCAACGCCTACTATCTGCCGGGGAGCAACTACCTGGTCAGCGAAACGATCACCCCGGTGAATACCTTCAGGGTCATCCTGAATGAGTACTTTGGAACTGAATTGGAAATTCTCCCGGACGAGATCTTTGTCAAGCGCCTGAATAAACGGGAGATCTTCCCTTCACGATGCGATTACGGTAATTAATGAACCTGTAAAGAAACCGCCCGGATCTCGGGCGGTATATGGGTCAATTTCTGGGTGGGTACCCGGTAATATCCCGAATTTCATCATACAGCGGTTTTAGCTGCGAATACATGCGGGAATAGACACGCCGGTAGAGTTGATCGTAGATCTTCTGATTCTCCGGGATGGGCTCAAAGGTATCCCCCTTGCGGGTCATCTCACGGATCGCGGTGGAAAAATCTGGATGGATTTTGAGACCTACAGCGGCATCGATGGCAGCGCCTAATCCGCTGGTCTCATAAACGTGCGGTCTACTGGCGGGGAGACCAAAGATGTCCGCGGTGAGCTGCATGGCAGCATTGCTCTGGCTGCCACCTCCTGCGACACGTACTTCGCGGATTGGTACATGCGTTTTGCGACTGGTTCGCTCTGCGCCTTCACGCAGGGCATACGCCAGCCCTTCGAGAATTGACCGGTAGAGATGCGCGCGGGTGTGAACATCCCCGAAACCGATCACGGCTCCCTTTGCTTCCGGACCGGGAACCTTTAAACCGGGAGACCAATATGGCTGCAGCATGAGCCCAAGCGAACCCGGGGGAACCGAATTTACTAGGTCATCAAATAGCTCCTCGGCCTCCACCCCGCGCTGGGCAGCCAGGCGTTCCTCGTTGAGACCAAATTCTCGTTTGAACCAGGAGACCATCCAGTAGCCCCTGTAGATCTGAATTTCTAGCGAGTAGCTGCCCGGGATGGCTGCCGGGTAAGGCGGGATGAGCGGGATGACCTCCACATATTTGTCCAGGGTAGTGTTAATAGTGGCGGTGGTGCCATAAGACAGGCAGGGGATGGAAGGATCCAGGCAGCCCGCGCCGATCACCTCGCAAGCTTTGTCAGCGGCTGCGGCGATCAAGGGCAGTCCTTCGGGGATACCGGTGTCGCCAGCCGCCTGGGCGGTAATGACGCCAATCTGCTCTGAAGGCTTGACCAGGTCAGGGAGCATGTGTTTTTCGATGGGAACCGCCTGCCATTTCCAATCAAACTTACCGCTCCATTGCTGCTTTTTGTAGTCAAAGGGGACATAGGCAACTGTGCAGCCGGTGGAATCTGTGAATTTGTTGCTCAACCGCCAGGTCAGATAACCGGAGAGCAACAGGTATTTGTGAGTCTTCGCCCAGTTTTCAGGTTCATACTTCTGCAGCCAATTGGACTCTGCTTCCGCCTGCAGGTAGGCAACCGTTTCACGCATCCCTGCCAGCCGGAAAAGCACTCCCCACACCCCGCTGACGGGTTTCAGACCGGGGGTTCGGCGCTGGTCCAACCATTGAATCGCAGGGCGCACTGGTTTTCCCTGTTGGTCCACACAGATGAGGGTGGAACGCTGCGTGGTTAACGCAACACCCGCGATACTTGATTTTTCCACACCAGGCATTGCCCACAAACCCTGGCAGGCGTCGCAGAGACCCTTCCAAAACACCTCCGGATCCTGCTCCGCCAACCCGGGACTGGTCGAGTAGTAAGGCTCTATCGGTACCCTGGACTTGGCGAGGAGGTTCCCGCTCGGGTCGAACAACAAAGCGCGGATAGACTGCGTGCCAGCATCGATTGCCAGTAGATTTTCAGCGGTCATCTTAATCCTCCAGATCCTTGCTCCATTTTCGTTTGGCTTGTTCGTCGCTCATATCCAGTCCGAGCGTGCCACCAGGATTCATGATACCACGCGGGTCAAAGTGGTGCTTGAGCGCACGAATGACCTCGAACTGGGCGGAACCAATTTGTCCCTCCAGCCAGGGAGAGGTTTGTTTGCCGACCCCATGGTGGTGGCTCATTGAAGCGCCGCTTTGCTGGAAAGCATCCAGGATGCTGTATTGCAAGTTGAGGTACTCTTTAATTTTATTGATCTTTGCGATAAAGATAAAGTACAGGTTCCCTCCCTGCGGATAGGCGTGGGAGAGATGGGTCATGCAGATTGTCTCAGGACGGCTCTTGATCACGCTGCGGACCTTTTCATGCACTTCTTTCATCTGCGACCAGGTGACCGCACACTCGAGCGTGTCGATGAGGATGCCAAAATCCTGCAGGTCCTCGCGCATGTACGGATCTCTGAACCTGCCTTTTTCCCAATTCTGCACAACCGGGGCAAAGCTGATATTGAACGCGTGGTATTTCCTGCAGATACGGCGGACCTGGTGGTTCACGTTCCGGGAAAATGCAGACTCGCCATCGGTATGCCCCAAGAGCAGGCAGCGCTGCATGGAACGGTACCCCAGGGAGGATAATAGTGAATCCGCGACCGTGCCTTCGATGTGGTAAAGCTTCATGGCAACATCGGTCTCTTCGGGGTCGGAAAGGCGGAACACCGAGGGGTACCCAAATTCAGCCTGCATGATCTCCCGGCAGGCATTAATGGCATCCTGCCAGCTCCGGAACATGTAGCTGAAGCGCTTGCGGTTACCCGGTTGCCAACGGAACACCCGCAGGGTCACGCTGGTTAGTACGCCAAACGCACCTTCGCTGCCCATCATCACCTGGTCGAAGTCAGGTCCAGTCGCGCTCCTGGGATGAGAGCAGGTTTTGAAAGTTCCCCTGGGAGTGGCATATTCCTGTGAGACGACGATATCCTCTATTTTTCCGAAGTAGGTAGAGTTCTGACCCGCGCCGCGGGTGACTACCCAGCCTCCCACGCTGGAATATTCGAAGGACTGGGGGAAGTGACCACAGGTGTAACGCCTTAGAGCCCCCAGCTTTTCGGGGGCGTTATTGAGCCATTCTTCCAACTGGGGACCGGTCATCCCGGCTTCCACAGTAATGGTTTGATCTGTTTCATTAAAATTCACAACGCGGTTCATATGACAGGACAGGTCGAGACAGATGCCTGCCCTGACAGCTTCAGTTCCCCGTGTCACCGATGAACCTGCTCCATAGATGTAAACCGGGATGAGGTGCTCATCGCAGTAATGAACGAGCTGTTGGATTTCATCCGCGCTGCGCGGGGCGACAACAAGGTCAGGCAGGTTTTCGATGATCTGCTTACGCAGGCGAAGGGTGTCGATGGTACCCTTTCCGTAGGAGCACTTGATGCGGGTGTAAGTGTCAGAGAAGACATTCTCCTTGCCGCAGATCGTGCAGATCGCGTCGATATGATGAGAGGCAAGTTTCACTGGTACAGAGACCTCCACCGGCTCCAACCCGCGGTCTTCAGGGTGGGTGAGATCCTTTTCGGACAATCCGAATGTGGACATCATCAGGCTGACCAATGCCCGATTTGGGTGTTTGAAAGCGGCTGGGTCTCCCCATTTGAATAATGAGCGGAATGTTCCGGGGGGTGTGGGGGATTGAAACCAGGCGGGGATAAATGTACTTTTCTTGCTCATTTTTCCTCCTTGTGATGCTGGTTCGCTTGCGGCATGGAAGCGTAGTATTGGTTGTAAATGTCCGTGTACCTGGTCTCTTCTTGAACCCAGCGGGCAGCGCTCCAACCCAATTCCGACTGGGTGATCTCGCGGACTCGGGGCAAGGCTTCTTTCGCGCCATCCGGCAGAAGCATTCCCAGCCGAACACGCCGTAAGAGCAGGTCATCCAGGTGTTCCACCGCTCCTGTGCGGGCTGCCCAGCGTAATTCTGCCCAGGTATTAGGGAGACTTCCAATTGCCTTGTTTTCCTCAGGTCGTGCGGCTTCCAGGAGTTCCAGGGTTTCCTCACAATATCTTCCAGCGAGATAGAGGAATTGATCCATGGTTACCTCCCTCTGAGAAAACCCCCTCGGGAGGGGTTTGAAGTACCTTCTTCGTCCGGATAGTGCCTTGCGGTCTGGCAGATGAACCATCGCGCGGACGAGCGTTTGTTCCGCCATGATGCGAAAAGTGGTGTACTTCCCGCCGGTGATGGTGATCAAGCCTTCTTCTTCCCAAACCACATGGGCACGGGATTCCTTGGAGGGATTTGCCGCACCAGTGTTGACGACTGGTCGCAGACCTGAAAAAGTGGAGAGGATGTCGTTGTGTTCTAATGAAAGCTTTGGGAAGGTCGCCTGCGCTGCCTGGAGGATGTAGTCCACCTCCGCATCGGTGCAGTACGGTTCGCCTTTGTCGAGGGGGATGGCATGGTCGAGGTCTGTGGTACCGACCAGCGTCACACCTTCCCAGGGGATGGCAAACATGGCGCGGTGGTCGGCGGGGTGGAGCAGGGTGACTGCGTCATCTAAATCCAATCTATCACGAGGAAAGACCAGGTGGGAGCCGCGCAGTTTGCGGAGGCGGGCAGGGGCATTGAGCTGTTGGCGCAGGTCGTCGCTCCACGGTCCGGTAGCATTGATCACGACCCTGGCGCGCACTTCTCGTTCTCCCAGGTCGGACGTGGAGAGGTCCTTGAGCACCGCGCCACTTACCCGCCCGGATGCGCTGCGCAAGAGCCGGTTTGCACTCGTGTAGTTCAGCGCATGAACTTGATCTGTGAGGGATTCGCTGATCAGGCGCAGCACCATGCGAGCATCATCCATCCTGGCATCGTAATAGAAACAACCGCGCTCCAGCCCCCCCTTTTCCAGACTGGGGCATAACTCCAATATCTGCGCCCGGTTCAACGAGCGGTGATTCCACTTTGGAGCAAGCAGGTCATACAGGATGACGCCGATGCGGAACTGGAATGCGATGCTGCGGTCAGGGGGGCAGGGCATGATGAATCCCAGCGGGGTGACCAGGTGCTGCGCCTCACGTAACAGCCATTCGCGTTCCCGCACTGATTCGCGGGTCACATTGACCTGACCATTGCGCAGGTAGCGAAACCCGCCATGAATCAATTTTGAGGAACGACTGGAAGTTCCGGAGGCAAAGTCCCCCTGCTCCACCAGCAACACTTTCAATCCTTCAGCGGAAGCCCTGCGCAGGATGCCCGCCCCGGTGATGCCGCCCCCGATCACCAGTAGGTCAAATTCCTGTTCCAGGTTCCGCCAGATCTCTTCACGCCAGCCTTTACGCCACATAAGCCCCTCCCATTGGGTTGTTTATTTTGTTGATAAGTGCCAGATGTCCATGCTGTCTTTCATTACCTGCCGGGTGACCTGTTCTGCCATATAAATATCATTGGAAAGCACCGCGGAGAGTAGTTTGCGGTAGAAGGAGCGGGAATGATCCCGTGCCTGTACGTGGGAGAAATAATGGCTACCCATTGACAGGTAGAGGTCGCGGAAGCCATTGAGAATGAGGGTGAAAACCGGATTGCCTGAGAGAATGGTGAGCTGGTAATGTAATTCAAGGTCTGCCTGGGCGAATGCTTCCGCCTGGTCAGGTAGGGAAGGCAGCGGTTCCAGGATGCGGATGACCTCCCGTGAGGATCGCTGGATTGCCAGGCGGGTGTATTCCGGGGCGAGAAGCAGACGGATATGCAACAGGTTCGGGACGAAGTCCCCCTGTTGTCCGCTCTGGTGGCGGGCAACCGCGGAGAGGATGAGCAGGTTGCCTTCCCGCCAGTAGTCCCGAACACGGGTGGATTTTCCGTGACGGATCTCTATCCAGCCTTCCCGTGCCATGCGCTGCAGCACTTCCCGCAAGGTCGGGCGGGTGACGCCAAGTTGTTCCGCGAGATCTCTTTCAGGGGGAAGAATCGAATTCACCGGGAAGACACCGTCGAGGATGGCATCCACAAGGCGGGTCTCGGCAAGTAGGGTAGGTTTCGGAGCCGGTGTCCAGTCAGTCATTTTGTCTCCAATTGGAAAGGTAAGAGGTCATACCAGTTACTCATATTATAAGGATTTTTAACGAGTTTTCAAGTCCCAATTTTGAGTTATCCACAGATATACACGCATTGCTTCCTTGTATATGGGGTTGAGCTGGACCTTCTCCCCCATATCTATGCCACGGGGAAGAGCCGAAATCCCCTATAATAAGGGCATGAAAAAGAATTTCGATCTAGTGATCTGGATAGCGAGAGGGTTGGTGGGGCTGGTCGCGTTCTCCAACCTGCTGGCGGCAATCCCATTTTTTATCTCCCCCGAGCTATTTGTTTTTTCATTTGAGTTGAGCGGGGATGTTGGCAATGCTGTCATCCGCGGGTTCGGGCTACTCTTCCTGATGTGGACGATCCCTTACCTGGTCGCGGTAATCCATCCGCTGCGGCATTTCACCTCGTTGGTGGAGGCGGTGCTCATGCAGGCAATCGGGGTCGCGGGAGAGTCACTGATCCTGGTGTTCCTTCCCGGGGGGCACGCGGTTTTGCAGTCAAGCGTGATGCGATTTATTTACTTTGATGGTGGCGGGTTGGTACTTCTGTTGATCGCATTCGGGCTGATGGTTCGGGAAAAGAAAAAACAAACCTTCCGTGATGAGAAAAACTGGTAGGTTGAAAACCCATCTAATGGTTGAATTTATCACTGTAATACTTGGTTTTCAACGCAACACTACTCTTAATAATCGCATTCGGGCTGATGGTTCGGGTAAAGAAGAAAACAAATATTTCGGGATGAGAAGTGCTGGTGGGTTGAAAACCAATCACATTGTTGAATTTATCACTGTATATCCTGGTTTTCAACACCACCCTACTAAAAACCTGTTCACCAATCATAAATCCCTATTTGAATTTTTCATCGATCAATGGATTGATCTGCTCCCAAATGGGCAGCAATACCTGCGCGCCTTCCGAGGTTGTCCAGGGCGTCACCATCTCGCGGGTGATGGCGTAGCTGTCAAAGCTTGTTATCGCTGAAAAGCTGGTGCCGTAGAGTACCCGCGGCCATAACCAAAACGGTAGGTTTGTGTCGACCGCGTCCGATAGGGCGATCAACACTTGCGGGATGCGCACCCAACGAACGGGATTCAACATGTTCTTCAACGCCGCGGTAATGAAGAGCTGGGCGTGCTGCTGACGGAAGAAATCATCGCTGCCAGAGCGGCTGCGCACGAAGGCGAGCGCTTGCGTACCATCCAGGGTGTGCCGACCGGCATCCAGTCCGGCGGTCGGTTCGGTCAGGTCAAATGTGACCCCGCCCATCGCGTCCACGATGTGCACAAAGCCATCGAATTTCAGACGAATGCTATATGGGACCTGGACTCCGAAATTGGTTTCAACCACTTGCCTGGCAGCCTGCGCACCGCTTCCGGGGGTTTCCAGTTCGGCGAAATAATGCGCGGTGTTGACGCGGTTCTCACCATAACCGGGCACGGTCACCCACAGGTCGCGGGGGATGGAGAGGAGGCGCATCTTCGGGGAGATTGGCGGGAGGCTTGCCAGCACCATGGTATCACTGCGTCCGATGGCAGTGCCCTCTGGGGTGCGGTCGATACCGATGAGTAGAACGTTAGTACGAAATGGGGTGAAGAAAAGGAAGAAGAGGAGGAGCAGGATCACTGCGACCCCCCCACGTCTGGAACGCCTGGGGGCAGGTTTTATGGGCTGGTTGACGGCTGGGTGAGCCTGCCTGGATATCGTATGGAAAGAACTTTGGTTCAAATCACTCATGCTGGGATTTTACCTGATAAAAAACCCTTTACCTGTAAATATTTACCGAATTCGACAAATCGAGTTGTTTTAAGTTGCATTGTTTAGCAGACTGTCCTACAATATTTTTATCTTTTGACCATTTTCAAAATCTACAAGGAGGGAAGCAAGGGTTTTTGTCCGGCTTTAAATGCAGGTTAAAATCCATTTTTGTATTTAAGGAGAAATCAGGATGAAAAAGATACCGAAATTGTTGGCGATCGCGATGGTCATTGCTATGGTGATGAGTTTTCTACCAGCACCGAAATTTTCAGCGGAGGCTTTACTTGCTGAAATTGTGATCTCGCAAGTTTATGGTGGCGGTGGAAACTCAGGTGCGACCTATACAAATGATTTCATTGAACTGCACAATAACGGGTCTGCAGCAGTAGATATCACTGGTTGGTCTGTGCAGTATGCTTCCGCTACTGGTTCAACGTGGACAGTCACTACGCTATCAGGAACGTTGCAGCCAGGAGCGTATTTCCTGGTTCAGGAAGCGGCAGGTGCTGGAGGCACAACACCCTTGCCTACACCTGATGCAACAGGATCCATTGCGATGTCCGGAACCAATGGAAAGGTAGCCTTGATAAATAGTACGACTGCGCTCACAGGTACCTGCCCTGGTGGGACTATGGATTTTGTCGGCTATGGGAGCACAGCTAATTGTTATGAAGGGTCTGGATCGACACCAACTCTATCCAATACTCTCGCAGCAATCAGGAATGGCAGCGGTTGTACGGATACAGGTAATAATTCAGCAGATTTTACTGCTGGTGCACCAACACCGCGTAATTCTGCAACGACTGCAGTTACATGTTCTGTAGCAGACAATCCTCCCTCAGTTTCAAGTACCAATCCTCTTAATCTAGCAACAGGCGTTCCTGTAAGCTCAAACCTGAGTGTAACCTTCTCAGAAGCGGTCACTGTTACTGATCCCTGGTACAGCATCGTTTGTACAGTGAGTGAAGGGCACACAGCCACTGTCAGCGGCGGAACCACTACCTACACACTTGACCCAACGGTCAACTTTACGGATGGCGAAAGCTGCACGCTCACCATTCATGCAACTGGAGTGGTTGACCAGGATGGCACAGCAGATGCCATGGCAAGTGACCATGCGGTCAGCTTCAGCGTGGTTGACCCATGTTTGCTGACTTTTACCCCCATCTATGACATCCAGGGTAGCGGGACCGGCGCAGCGATAACTGGCGATGTCACTACCATGGGCGTCGTTGTAGGGGATTATGAACTGCCTACTGGTACAGGTCAGATACGCGGTTACTTTATCCAGGATGAAACTGGAGACAGTGATACCACTACTTCAGACGGTATCTTTGTCTATAATGCCGGGCGGGATAATGTCTCGGTTGGAGACCTGGTACGGGTGACCGGCTCAGCGAGTGATTACCAGAATCAGACCCAGATCAGCGCTCTAGAGGGTGGGACGGTTGCTTGCGGGACCGGCACGATCACTCCAACGGACGTGACCTTCCCATTGGATGGTGTAAATGACCTGGAAAAATTTGAGGGCATGCTGGTCAGGCTGCCCCAAACCATGTACGTCACCGAGCACTACCAGCTCGGACGATTCGGACAGGTGACCCTTTCCTATGATGGCAGGCTGCAGCAGCCGACCAACGTGGTAGAGCCTGGAACCCTAGCGATTGACATGCAGGCAGCAAATAACCTGCGCAAGATCATTCTGGACGATGCGAATAATACGCAGAATACTGATCCGATCGTTTTTGCACGGGGCGGGCTGCCCTTAAGCGCTGACAACACACTGCGCGGTGGGGATACTGCCACCAATATCGTGGGCGTGCTCAATTACACCTGGGGCGGGGATAGCGCCAGTCCAAATGCCTACCGCATCCGCCCAATCAATGCGCTCAACGGTTCCGCGTATTTTGACGCAGTCAACCCACGTCCAACCGATGCTCCGGATGTCGACGGGTCGATCAAGGTAGTGGGCATGAACATGCTCAACTACTTCAACACTTTTGATGGGCTGCCGGACAATGTCGATAACTGCACTTATGGCGTTGGCGGGGCTGCAGCGGATTGCCGCGGTGCGGATACCCAGGCGGAGTTTGACCGCCAATGGCCGAAGTCCGTGGCTGCCATTCTCAAGATGGACGCGGATGTAATCGGTTTCAATGAGATCGAGAATGATGGATACGGCGTGGACAGCGCCATCGCTGAACTTGTTGATCAGCTCAACGCGGAATCCGAAGCCGGTACTTACGCATTCATCGATGCGGACACCGGAACAGGTGAGGTCAACGCATTGGGAACGGATGCAATCAAAGTGGGTATGATCTACAAGCCCGGCACAGTCACACCCATCGGCGATACCGCGGTTCTGAACACCTCCGAATTCGTTACGGGTGGTGACAGCGCTGAACGCAACCGACCCAGCCTGGCACAGGCTTTCGAAGTCGTGGATACCGGAGCGGTGTTCATCGTGGACGTCAACCATCTCAAGAGCAAGGGATCTGCTTGTGATGTTCCGGACGAGGGAGACGGACAGGGGAACTGCAACCAGGTACGTGTCGCAGCCGCTGAAGAGTTGGTTAATTGGTTGAAAACTAACCCAACCGGTACCGGCGACCTGGATATCCTGCTGGTGGGAGATTACAACTCCTATGCGATGGAAGATCCGATCGACATGATCAAATCAGGCGGTTATACCAGCCTGATCGAGGACTTTATTGGCGCGGATGCGTATTCGTATGTATTCGATGGTCAATGGGGATACCTGGATCACGCCTTTGGTTCTTCAGAGATCCTCGGTCAGGTCAAGGGTGTTGCCCATTACCATATCGACTCAGATGAACCCTCTGTTCTGGATTACAACACGGACTACAAGACCGCAAACCTGATCACGTCTTTGTATTCCCCTGATGAATTCCGGATTTCAGACCATGATCCCGTGATCATTGGTTTGGAACCCAACGCAGCTCCGACCGTTGAAGCGGGTGGTCCGTACATGAGCGATGAAGGAACGGATGCCTATGTGCTTGCGTTTGGCTCAGATCCTAACGATGACTTGTTGACTTATGCCTGGGACCTGGATTATGACGGAACCTATGAAACATCTGGACAAATGGTGACCTTCAATTATCCTGATGGGCTGACCAACTTGACCATCGCCGTCCAGGTGACCGATCCAGGTGGGTTAACCGGTACGGATACAGCGCTGATGGTCGTCAACAACGTACCACCAGTTGTGGCTGTACCATTAGTCAACGCGGAACCCTCGTTTGAGGGAGTTGAAGTCACCCTTTCGGCAACTTTTGATGACCCTGCGAAACGGAATGACGAACCTTATACCTGCACCGTGGATTATGGCGACGGCAGCGGCACTCAAGCTGGTGTTGTCAATGCTACAACTTGTACAGGACCAGCTCACACCTACACGACCTCTGGGGCTTACACCGTAACGGTAAGTGTCACGGATGACGATGGCGCAATAGGTATGAACTACAGGACCCACAAAGTAAAAGCGACGGCGCCCGTGGCTAAGTGGCCGCGCGTCTCGACCACCTCCAAGAATCCAAAGTTCATTTGGAGCGTAAACCCGGGTGAGACCAAGTATCAAATCAACCTATACCGGAAAGATGGAACACTGGTCAAGCAGATGGTTATCAATACACCAACCTGCAATGCCATCAACTGTTGGTACACCCCCAGCCCAGCGCTGAACCTGACCAACGGGGCTTACAAGTGGAAGGTTAGATCTTACCTGGCTGCCTGGAGCGCTTACAGCCCGATCAAGACCTTCAACAAGTTAGATCCTCCCGCGCCGATCAGCCCCACCGGTTCGATCAAGGACGACAATCCCAAGTTTACCTGGGTCAAGATCCCCGGAGCGACAAAGTATACGATTGTGTTGAGTAAAAACACCGGTGAACTGGTCCGCGAGATAATCGTAACCGCCCCGGTTTGTGGTGTGGTCAATTGCAGCTACAGGGCTGACGATCCGCTGAACCTCGTCACACAAACGTATTACAAGTGGAAGGTGCGTGCGTTCAACGGGTACTTTGGTCCTTACTCCATTTACATGTTTTTTCAACGTTAGAGAACGATGAGCCTGACCAATAAAGGCATCTGAGTTCTCAACTCACTGAGTGTAAAACAAAAAGCCCCGCGATGGATTCCATCGCGGGGCTGAGTTTTGCAGTAGATCAGATGAAAACGATCTGGGAACCTTCGGTCATGTCCATGAAATCACCCGCGGTGACGATGTCCTGTACACCGGGGATGAAATCTTCCTTTTTCAGCCCGAACATGTCAACCGACATCTTGCAGGCATAGAGCTTGGCGCCAGCGTCCACCAGCATTTCAAGGTATTCCTTGACAGGAGGTACGCCAAGCCCCTTCATCTTCTTCTTCATCAGCCAGCTGGCGAAGGGGGTCATGCCGGGAATGATGCCAAGAATCTGGGGGATGCCGATATAGCCGGGAACACCCATCATATTCATCTTCATGCTTGAATTGGCGACAGGCGGAATTTCAAGGTGATCAACGCGCGCCTTGTTGATCATGTCCATTCCCCAGAAGGTGAAGAAGATGGTCACGTCGATGCCATTACCGATTGCAGCCCATCCCATAACGAGCGCGGGATAGACCATATCCAGGTTGCCTTTGGAGCAAATAAATGCGATCTTGCGAGGTTCTTCAGACATTTTTATTTTCCTTTTCTCGTATGATGTGTTCTAGACGCAGCCTTCCGGTTTTCCTAGACCGGAGATCTTGGCAACCTTCTTCGCCGGTCCCTTGGGGAACAGAGCGAAAAGGTCCTTGGTGCTGATGCCCGACGCGGTGGTGATGGTGCGAAGGGTGGGGGCAGCGCCGCTGGTTTCTGCAGATTTTCGGCAGAAATCGATGACGTTCCAATGGGCATCGGTCAGTTGAGAAATACCTTCTTCCTTAGCGATTTCCACTGCGATCTCTTTGGTCCACTCTGCCGGGTTGGTCATGAACCCTTCATCGTTGACCTGGACTTCTTTTCCTGCGATTTTCTTGGTTGGCATAACTCTATCTCTCCTTATCAGAACTTTCGGTTATTTATGCTATTTTAACGACCTTGCCAGACATGCTGAATTGGCTCGGCAGGGGTACTTCGATCCCCTTGAGCATCAGGTCGTAATACATGAAGCGGAATGCCATCTTGCCCAGATGGTTGATCCAGGTTTCCTTAAGCAATGGAAGGGACCGACAACCGGGAAGGGATAAGTACCGAACACCGGTTCCTGCTCGTAAGAGAAATCGATCATGACTGCTTTGTTGTAGCCGCTCTCGATGTAACAGAGCGAATGCCCGTCGAACTTGTGGGTCATTTCCTTGCCGGCGATATGTTGCAGCATGTTCTCCACAGCGATATCCATCTGGAAGTGGATCACCGAGCCCGCCTTGGACGCCGGGATGTTGGCGGCGTCGCCGAGCACCCAGATGTTCTCCCAATCCTGCGACTGGAGCAGATCCTTTTTGGTGGGGACGAAATTGAGCGCGTCGCCCATGCCTGAACGCGCGATCACCGGGGCTCCCTTGTTGGTCGGCACGGTCACCAGCAGGTCGTAGGAGACTTCGCGCTCATCGAATGAGACCAGCTTGTTGTTGACGGCGTCCACAGAACCCGCGTAGAAATCAGTCTCCATGTTGATGCCGCGTCTTTCCAGTAACCCGCCCAGCGCAACAGAAGAGGTGGGTTTGGTGAAAGCACCGGATAACGGGGTGGCATAGGTCAGCTCGACCTTGTTGCGCATGCCGCGCTTGGCGAAGTACCAGTCCGCCAGCAAGAGGAACTCGAGCGGGGCGACCGGGCATTTGATCGGATTTTCGACCACGTTGACCACCAGGTCGTCCGCCATTCCAATTATTCAGGAAGTGTCCCAGGGCTTCCGCGCCATCGGCGGTGTAGAAGTCGAAGATATTCCTGCGCCAGCCGGAATCGTTCATCCCTTCGGTCTCTTCGGGGTAGATATCCGCGCCGGTGGCGATGACCAGGTAATCATAATGCATGACCTGCTTGTCCTTAACGAGCACCACCTGGTTCTTGGTCGGGCTCGATCAGCTCGATCTCAGAGAAGATGAGTTCCACGCCGCGGGGCATGAACTTGTGCTTGGGTTTGACCACATCGCTGGGTTTGTAGATACTTGAAGGGGATGAAGAGGTAACCGGGCTGATAGAAATGGTTGTCATCCTTGTCGACCAGGATCACCTTCCACTCATTGAGGTCGAGTTTGCGGGTACATCTCGTGGGCGAACATGGTTCCGGCAGTTCCTGCACCTAAAACTAACAAAGTCTTCATAACAGTTTCCACTCCAATGGTTATAGGTTGATTTTCTGATTGACTTCCCGGGCGAGGAGGACGCGGTCTTTCAACTGGTCCGCCAGTATGGCGCGCAGGAGGTCAAGGGCTTGAATGATTCGTCGATCGGTGAGACCGTAATTGATGGTTTGCCCATCTCGTTCGGGGCGGACGATGCCGCGCTCACGCAGGATCTTGAGATGGCGGGAGACGGTGGGCTGGGGGAGTTCGAGGGAGGTGGCGATGTCGTTGACGCTGCGCTGCCCGTCGGAAAGGCTGTAGATGATGAGGATGCGGTTGGGGTCAGCCAATCCACTGCACACCTGGGCATGCAGGCGATTCACTTCCTCGCGCAGATTGTTATCGCTCATCCGTACTCTCCACCAACCTAATCGATATATGTATATATACGAGTATTTGCATATATTATAACAGAAAAATGATTGGCATCAATATGACTTCTATCTTAAGTGATTGAGAAGGATAAGGGGTTAGGGAATAGTGTTTTGTCATTTGGAACTAGTGAATAGGGTTCTAAGTCATCGGTCGTTATATATACCAGGGTATTCAGCTTTACGCAGCATTCTGAAAAGGGGAAGACTACAAAATCCGCCTGAAAGGCGGATTTTGTTAAAGGTGGGCGCGATAGGGCTCGAACCTACGGACCTCACGGATGTGAACCGTGCGCTCTAACCAACTGAGCTACGCGCCCTTATACATTTGGAAACTTGTGGCGCTCTAACCAACTGTCCTCTGCAAGGATCTACGAAGTTACGCGCCCAACAATGTTGAGATTTTATCACAGCCCGTATCCCCTTACAAGATAATTTATTTATTCAATTTCGGATAGCACTTCAAAATTGTATTTCACCTCCGGCGCGCTTGCCATCTTCACGCACACCGCCACCCGCCAGCCCGGCTCAGGCATTGAGATCACCATCTTCCACGCAACGGGGTCACCGCCAGGGGTATGAATCAATCTCCCCGGCTTGCGCGTCTCTACTTCAACCGTGACCTGCGAGGGCTCCACGGATAGACCGCTCCCGCTGGCTTTCAGATAGGCTTCTTTTTGCGTCCAGATATGGAAGAAGGCCTCCAACCGCAATGCTTCCGGGAGCGAACGAAGGCTTTCCTGCTCTGCATGGGAGCAAACCCGTTGGAGCATACCTGTTAGGTCTTCAAGGAGGCAAACCTGCTCGAGATCGATACCGACCGATTCTGCGGCAGTGAAGGCGAAAGCGGCTTTGTCGCCGCTGGCGGTCAGGTTGAAGGCAGGTTTTCCCGTTGACAGGCTGAGCTTGCCGTTAGGAGAGACGAGGAATTCAATTTTCTCCGCCGGAGTGTTGGTCAGCGATGCCAGCAGCTTCCTTAAAATCATCCGCCTTGCCAGGAAGCGCCGCCTATCCCGCTCGAATTTATAGGTTCGGCTCCGGGTGATTTCCTCTTCGGATAGCAACCCTTCAGCATGGAGTTCTTGGTTTGTAACACGACTGAGGTCGAATTGAAGGACGAGCACCATGCCCTCTGTCAGCAGGGGCAGGGGATCAGACAGGGGGTTCATCTTTGTTGATTTCTGCCATGATTTTTTTCCCCAGATCGGCGACATTAGGCGGCTGCACCACCGACATGTGGTCGCCAAACACCGGGATGATGTTAAATTTTCCAGGGATGATCTTCTTCCACTCATCGATCAATTCATGTGAGGGGTTGGCTGGGTTCAGGCAGGCGTGGAAATAAGTAACCTCGCCATCATATGGCGTGGCGACGTACTGTCCCATCAGGTAATGCTTCACCCTTCTAACCTTGCCCTGATCCTGCCATCTCTTAATCATAAAGATCCCAACTGACCGATTCCACTGTTTCTGCAGGCGCCATTGTAACAACCTCCAGATCGCGGCCAGGGCATCGCGGAGGGATTTCCGGTTGAGCCGATCCCGGAAATGCCTGACCCTGTCGCTAAACTTTTCCTTCAGGTTGGGGATGGGGGGGAAAGAGTCTATCAATCCGAGGAATTGTACGATTTTTCCCTCACGACGGAGGATGCGGGCGAGTTCGAGGGCGAAATGACCATCAGCTGAATGACCCAGCAGGCAATAGGGACCCTCCTTCTGGAATTTGACCAGGCAGGAATAGAAAATTTCTGCGGTTTCCTGTACTGAACCCTTATAAATGGGTTTTCCGTTCAGGTAGGCAAATAATGAGTAGACCGGGTGACCAACTCCCAATTCAGCACCAAGGTGTTTCATACCCACACCGGAGGAAATGATGTAGATCGGGGTTTTCTCGCCCCCGGTGTTGACCGGGACGATCCCGTCTGGCAGCATTTGCTGCTCGGATTCGAGGTAATGGCTGAGACCCTCAACTGTGCCGTGTTGAAACAACTCGACCAGCGGGATGGATTTCCCGAACTCTTTCTCGATTTCTGCCATCAGCCGCACTGCGAGGAGGGAATGCCCGCCCAAGTGGAAAAAGTTGTTTTTCACACCGAAATCGGACTGGCCGAGCACGGTTTTCCAAATTTCCAGCATACGGCGCTCAGTTTCGTTCCCTGGCGGGACCACTTCTGCAGTTTGGGGGGAATCTGATGGGTGAGGCAGTTTTTTCCTGTCGATCTTTCCGGAGGGCGTCAGCGGGAATGTCTCCAGGCATACAAACCCCGTGGGGATCATATAGAAGGGCAACCGGGCGGAAAGGAACTCTTTCAGCCGTTCGAGTTGATTGCCATCCAGCGCGGTTTTGGTGCGAAGGTAGGCGGTCAGTTTCGCGGACTCGCCCGCTCCGGAAAGGAGAACGGCAGCCTCGCTGACCCCGGGGAAGGCTGCCAGCACGCTTTCGATCTCGGACAACTCCACCCGGTAGCCCCTGATCTTCACCTGGTGATCGTTCCTGCCAAGGAAGGCAAAATTTCCGTCAGCGAGCTGAACACCGATATCCCCGGTGCGGTACATTTTCTCTCCGGGGTGAAAAGGATCGGGGAAAAAATTGACCAGGTCGACTTCGGGTTTGCTCAAGTACCCCCGCCCGACGCCAACCCCCGCGAGGATAATCTCACCCTTGACCCCAGGCGGGACGGGAGTTTGGTGCTGATCCAACAGGTAGACCCGGTTGTTTTGGATGGGATTCCCGATCGGGGCGCAGGGCAGTTCCCCCAGATTGTAATCCCGGGGAAGGACAAAATCAGTGAAAATTCCGCTGCATTCGGTGGGACCGTACTGATTGATGACCTCAAGAGAAGTCCCAAATGCCTGATAGACAAGATCGATGTCCTTTTGGAGCAAGGGTTCGCCAACCGAGAAAATCCGGCGTAGGTTGTGATGTGGATTCCCCACCAGCAGCGCTGTTTCACAGATGGCGCGCAGAAGGGTGGGCACCATTTTGACCACCGTGATCTTCTGGTCATAGATTGCATTGACAATCGCGGTGGGGTTGCTGCGTTTGTTCTCGTCCAGCATGATCAGGGTTCCACCAGAAAGCAAGGGCACGAAAGACTTCAAAGAGCGAAGCATCCCATGCCAGAGAGGTGTGCTGTAGCATGCGCTCATCCGGGGAGAAGCGGTATTTCCTGATCACGTGGTTCATGTAATTGACAAAACCGAGATGCTCGTTGCGGATGCCCTTGGGCTTTCCGGTGGTTCCGGAGGTGAACATGATGTGCATCAGGGAGTGTTGATCGACCGGGACTACAGGTTTGCTGGTCGCTGCCCTGGAAATTCCTTCCTTTTCACTATCCAGGGTGACCGTACGGTAACCCTCCGGGACCTGGGTGTGGAGTTTCTCTTCCGTGATCACCATCGCGGGGGAGGCTTCAGCGAAAATTGCTGACTGCCGTTCCCACGGGCTGAGAATGTCCATCGGCATGAACGCGCAGCCGGCTTTCAAAACTGCCAGGAGCGCGATGATGCTCAGCTCTGAACGGGGCAGCAGGATGGCAGCGGTTGTGCCGAGTGTCAAACCCTTTTCCAGAAGATGGTTTGCCAATTGATTGGAATAGCTCTCCAGTTCCTGGTAGGTAAGGGCTTTTCGGTTAAATATGAGCGCGGTTCGCCCGGGTGTTTTCGCAGCCTGGTTGGTAAAAAGCTCATGGATGGTCTCGGAAGGAAATTTTGATTTAGTGAAAGCAGGACCAGCGGTTAACGTTTTTATATCAGCATTGGAGAGCATCTGCAGCGTGGAGATCGGACTGTCAGGATTATGGAGCATTTCCTCGACCAGGCGACGATAATGACCGGCAATTCGCCCCATTGTAGAGTGCTTGAAGAGGTTTATGTTGTACTTGAAATAGGCAATCAGGTCGGAGGCGCGATGCTCAAATTCCAGGATGAGGTCAAGCGGGGTTTGCGTGTCTTCGTGGGAGAGCCTCTCCACACGCACATTCTGCAATTCCGGCTGTTCAAACCGGAGCACATTCCGCATATTGATGGATACCTGGTAGATTGGGGTGCGGCTCAGGTCGCGCTCGGGAGATACCCTTGCCACCAGTGCTTCAAAAGGCAGCGCGGACCAGGTGTATGCGTCCGCCATTAAATCGCGTACCCGGGAGACCAGGTTCCGGACGGTTGGGTTGCCCGAGAGGTCGATTCGGATGGGCAGGGTGTTGATAAACAAGCCCAGCATGTTTTCGAGTTCCGCGGTGTGTCGGTTTGCGAATGGACAGCCGATGATGAGTTCCTCATGCCCGGAGTAGCGAGAACAGGAGGATCGCGTAAGCGGACAGGTAAAAGTGGAATGGGGTGATCCGTGCCTGCCGGCAGAATTGGCGGACAGCGTCGAAGAGCTCAGGAGTCAGGGGGATTTCCTGATGTGCGCCATCGTAGGTCTGTTCGGCAGGTCTTGGGTAATCCAGGGGCAATTCCAGGGTGGGCAATTCACCAGATAATACAGCTGTCCAATGCGCGAGGTAGCGTTCCAATGTCTCCCCCTGCATCCAATCCCGCTGCCAGTGGGCATAATCGCTGTAAGAAACCGGGAGCGCAGGCAGGCTGATCGGTCGTTTCCTCACCAGGTCGGCATAAGTCTGCAGCAATTCGTGATGAAAGACTTCACGCGACGAGGCGTCCGAACCAATGTGATGCATCCCAAAGAAGAGAAGGGTTTCGTCGTCTGCCAGATGAAGGAGCGCAGAGCGAAACACAGGTCCCTGATGAAGGTCATAGGGCTGTCTGGCGAATTGAGCGATGAGCTCACGGTATTGCTGTTCCTTCTCGCCAGGGGGCAATTGAGAGAGGTCCATCACCGGGAGTTGAAAATCTCCTGCTTGGTCGATGACAGCTACAGGACCGGTGTCCTGGTAAGGGTAACGGGTGCGAAGCGGTTCATGCCGCTCGATCAGATGTTGGATCGCCTGTTCAAGACAACCAGAATCCAGCTTCCCCTGGAAACGGAGAAGCAGGTTCGAGTGATAGGCGGTATTGCCGGGGTTGAGCTGCTGCAGAAACCAGAGACTCTCCTGGGAATGGGTCAAGGGTGACGGGGTTTGCCCCCTCGGGGTGATCCTGGTGGCTTCTGGTGCCCGGTCCATGCTGTTAATCGCTGCCACCCCTTCTGGTGTGGATGAGTTGTGCGAGTGAGTCGATGCTTGCATAGGTAAAAAGGTCAGAAAGGGTGAGACTTACCCCGAATTCACGAGAAACAGATTGAATCACCTGCGCCGCCATCAGCGAGTCACCGCCCAGGGCGAGGAAGTCGTCCTCGATACTCACATTTTCGATCTTCAGTGTTTTTGACCAAATGGTAATGAGCGCTGCTTCAATCGCGGACGGTGGACGTGTTACATGCGAAGTTGGCAACTCCCTGGCAGCTTCGATCTCGGTTTTCAAACGGTCTGCCAGCTGCAGACGCTGCACCTTACCGGTGGGACCTTTGGGGATCTCTGGCAGGAACACGATGACGCGTGGAACTTTGAAATCTGCCAGGACAGCCGCTGCAAACTGACGGATTTGCCTGGCGGAGACCTGCTGCCCGGGCTTGAGCACGACCGCTGCGGCAATATCCTCGCCCAGGGAGGGGTGCGGGATGGGAAAAGCGACCGCCTGCCTGACAGCCGGGTGCTGCTGCAGGGTCTCATCGATCTCGCGCGGGGCAATCTTTTCGCCACCCCGGTTGATCAGCTCCTTGATGCGCCCGGTGATGAACAAGTAGCCGTCCTCATCGAGGTAGCCCTGGTCACCGGTACGCAGCCAGCCATCCGTGAAATTGTTCTCGTTCGCAAGAGGATTGTTCTCGTATCCCTGGATGACATTCTCCCCGCGGATGGAAATCTCGCCCGTGAGTTCTGGCTTTAATAAATGGCCATTTTCATCCAGGATCGAGATGCGCGTTGTACCGGTTGCCATACCCACAGATCCCAATTTCACCGGCTGGGGCGGGAGCGGGTTGCTGGCGATCTGGTGGGTTCCCTCAGTCATACCATAGGCTTCCAACACCGGCACCTGGAATTTCCGCGCAAGCGCGGTTGCCAGTTGAGGAGAGAGCGCGGACGAACAGGAACGGATGAAGCGGAGATTCGCTTGAGCGGAATCCCAGGTCGAAATGTTGTCCAGCACTGCCTGGTGCAGGGTGGGCACCGCGGTGTACCATGTTGGCTGCAAGGTGGTGAGCCAGTTCAATATTTGTGCCGGATCGAAGCCAGTGGTACAGATCACACTCCCGCCTGAAACCAGGGTGGCGGCAACTGCGGCGATCAAGCCATGCACGTGAAAAAGCGGCATCATGTTCAGGCAGCGGTCCTGCGCTCCTAGCTGGTAGGTGTCGATGATATTCCGCGTCGAGTGCACCAGGTTGGCATGGCTGATCGGTACGATCTTTGGACGGGAGGTTGTGCCGGAGGTGTGCAGGACCAGGGCGACATCTTCCAACCCCATCCCCGGCTGGTCATCTTGCCGTGTTCTTACGGACAGGTCGCTCATCAGTTCGAAGCTCCCGGCAAGGTCAGCATCCGGGAGGAGGTCGATCACCGGGATTCCCAGCGCGTGTGCAGCTTTACGCGCCGGGTGCTCATTGCCAAAGGGAGAGATCAGGACTTTCACGTGCAGGTCCTGCATACTGAAGGAGAAGTCTGTTTGAGGATATGCCGGGTTGAGCGGTGCGCAGGCGCAGACCGAGGAGACGGCAAGGAATGCAGTGGCAGCTGCGGGTCCGTTAGCCAGGACGAGCGCGGCTCTGTCCTGGGAGCCGATGCCCCAGGATTGCAATTGACGAGTGGTCGAGTGCAGCAGCGCAGAAAGTGGACCGAAAGAAAGGGTTTGCCTGCCAGGGGCGAGGATCGCCGGGGCTTGCGGGGACTTGGCAGCAGTGGAATGGAGGAAATCAGTGAGCATGAGGGCAGGCCTTGGAATTGAGATCGGTCTGGATTGCGATAGGCATTCCTGAATTATAGATGAAATAAATCAGTTACGCAGAAAAATTCCTTTCGCAGCTTTATGAGCTGACATTCTCCCCCAAAACGCCATAAGCGGAATCCACCGGGATGAATCAGTAGTTTCACTAATGGTACTTGAGCCTCCTCCATGTGAAACTATAAGCGCATTACTGGATGAGAGACGCTCGTTACAGAAGCCTATCTCAGGGCAACTAAATGAGGGTTGAGATTGGAGTCAGGATGAGAAACACGTTCAAAGCAAAATACTTCACGGCGATCGTTCTAAGCATCTTTTTTGCATTGAGCGGTTTTACAAGTACCTTTGCAGATGACAACATTTTGACTGGCACGTCACCTGATAGACCAAACAGTGTTCCGGGTTCAGAATTAAGCGGAAAAACAGACCAATTAATCGTGAAGTTTGAAACTCAACCCACTGATGGTGACGAGCTGACCGCATTTACGGCTGGGGCGGTTGCCAGGCTGAACCAGGCAGCGGGGATAAAAATGCAATTTACGCACAGGATGTCCGGTGGTGCGATGGTGGTCAAGCTGCCCTCCCGGATGGCTGACACAGCCCTTCAAGAGGTCATCAATAAACTGTCAGCGATGTCCGGTGTCGAGTCCGTCGAGGCAGATGTGCAAGTTTACGCAGCGTTCACTCCCGACGATCCGTATTTCCCTAGCCAATGGCATTACGCGGACCCTGCAAGCGGTTCTTACGGTATCAATGCGCAGGCAGGATGGGATGTCACCACCGGCACAGCCGGGATCACCATGGCAGTGCTGGACACTGGCATCACCAGTCATCCTGAGCTTAATGACCGGATCGTACCCGGTTATGATTTCGTTTCGGATGTGATGAAAGCCAATGACGGCGACGGCAGGGACAACGACCCCAGTGACCCGGGCGATTGGGTGACCGCGGAGGAAAGAGCATCCGGGTATTTCGCGGGATGCATTGAAACCCCCAGCACCTGGCATGGCACACACACGGCTGGCACCATGGGCGCAGCCAGCAATAACGGCGTGGGGGTCAGCGGCGTCAACTGGAATTCCGAAATCCTGCCGGTGCGGGTGCTTGGCAAATGCGGCGGTTACCTCTCGGACATTATCGACGGCATGCGCTGGGCAGCTGGTCTGAGCGTGGAAGGTGTTCCTGCGAACCCAAACCCTGCCAGGGTTATCAACCTGAGCCTGGGCGGGATCGGTTCATGCAGCAGCACCATGCAAACCACGATCAACGAGATCCTCGCTGCAGGCACCACGATCGTTGCCGCCGCGGGTAATAATGGCTTGAATACCAGCTCCTTTACCCCGGCGAACTGCGAAGGCGTCATTACAGTTGCCGCGACCTCAAAAAATGGCAGCAGGGCATCTTATTCCAATTACGGATCCAACGTGGAGGTCAGCGCTCCGGGTGGTTCATCGCTGGGTTATGTGATCTCCACCTGGAACAATGGGAAAACAACCCCGGGCTCGCCGGCATACGCCACCATGTCTGGGACAAGCATGGCAGCCCCGCATGTCAGTGGCGTGGTTTCCCTGCTGTATTCCTATAACCCGCGCCTGGTGCCTGCGCAGATCATGGATGCCATCCAGGCATCCGCCACTCCGTTCCCGGAAGGCAGCACCTGCACCACCGCGACCTGCGGCAGCGGGATTCTCAACATGGGCAACGCACTGAACGCCATCATGTCTAGTGCGGTGGACCTTCTCTCCCTGAAGGCAGCCCCTGGACCGAAGGCGATCACGGTCAAGTGGGTTACCGCCAGGGAAGCCGACAACCTGGGGTTCAATGTATATCGCTCAAGGTCGAAAAGTGGCGTGAAAATCCCAATGAATAAGGAACTCATTCTCACCCTTGTTCCTCCGGGCAGTCCTTTTGGCGCGGAGTACCGCTATCGGGACACGACTGCCAAACCGGGTGTCCTGTATTACTACTGGCTGGAGGATGTCGCCTTGGACGGTACAAAGGATATGCATGGACCGGTGAAGGCAAAGATCCAGATCAAATAGATTATTGTTCAATTTATTGGTAGTCACACACAAACCCGCGCTGGACGCGGGTTTGTGGTTTAGAGCATGAGATTAGGGCAATTAGATGAACAAAAAAGGTTGACTTCAAACCCAGTTTTTTGTAGAAAATCGCAGCATGGTTGCAGATCAGGGAAGTCATCAATCCAGAAACCGGAGGGAAACATGGTAAAGGCGTCAAGGATTCTCAGTATTGTGTTGATTGCGATCATGGTTTTAGGTTTTAACTTAAAACCAGTTAAAGCTGTTCTTGTGGATTCACGGATTGCAATACTAACAATGGAGCAGGTGTCAGTATTGCAGAGTGCCAGGCACTTGTAGACCTCTATAACAGTACCGGTGGTGCTGCATGGACGAACAAATCAGATTGGTTATCCTCGGCTTTTGTGAATGACTGGTATGGGGTCACGGTTAACGATAACAAAGTGTTGTATCTCCAATTGGGGAGCAATAACCTTGTTGGGACTCTTCCAACGTCGATCGGCTCATTGGTGAACTTGTTGGAGCTTGATTTGAATAGCAACACCTTGAGCGGATCCATTCCTGCAGAGATCAATGGAATGGCTGCTTTGCAGACTCTGAACCTCTCAAGCAACCAGTTAACTGGCGCAATTCCTGCGACGCTCTTTGACATTCCAGTTTTACTGTACCTCTACCTCTCGAATAACCAGCTTTCCGGGAGTATTCCTTCTGGTGCGCTCAATTCTGATTCTCTACTGACGATCCAGCTTTACTTGAATCAATTGAGCGGAACACTGCCAGCGGTCACATCGGTAAACACGACGCTGAATTATTTTCAAGTATCCCAAAATCAACTCAGCGGTTCGCTGCCGGCTTCCATTGGAAATTTGAAGGCATTAACCTCTTTTTACCTAGACGATAATCAATTTACCGGGCAGCTTCCGCCTGAAATCGGCAGATGTCCGCGTTGCAAAATATTTCTATGTGGGAAAAATTCGTTATCCGGGACCATCCCTCCAGAGATGTTTACTTCAACTCTTTTCGAGGTTCAAATCCTTGATAATCAGTTGAGCAAACTACATCCGGAGGAAATCGCCAATGCTACTGAGCTTAGAAAATTCTTTGCAGGGCAGAACGCATTAACCGGACCCATCCCGGAAGGGATCGGCGATTTCAACATTCTTCAAAGAATTTGGATCAGCGATAATGATCTTTACGGTCCTATCCCGGATAGTATCCTTAATTGACGAACCTCTATTCATCAGCCGGATTTTTGATTACTGCGAATGGTTTGTGGACAACAGCCCAAACTGTAGACGATTTTCTGGAAGGGCAGAGTACGGGCTGGGCTACCCAACAGGCGGTGCAGGGCTGCTCCCACAGAAGGCGATTTTGTGGGCTGGGGAGACTTGATGAGGAAGCGCAATTCTTACCGTAATCCAATTCAATAAGCAATTCAACAATAGCGGGACAGCAGCACCAGCGTATAGGTGTCTGTGAGGATTAACAGCAGATGAAGAGATCCTGCAGATGGAAATTGATGGGACAGATACCAGTATCTGCCCGGCTTCCGCTGCTGTGGATGCACCAGTGATCTGCGATTCGCAGCAACTTTCTGTTTTTAATTGGAATCCTGCCGCAGGCGAGTATCGATGGAGTGTCGTAAATGCCTTTGAAAAGGATATTGATGAGAATTGGATTTGGATAAATATGGATGATCCAAAGACCTTCACGATTGCTGACGCACCAGTTGTGAATTATCCAACGAATACAACGACCAGGGTGAACCCGAGCTTCAAGTGGGCTCCCGTGGAAGGAGCGGATGGGTATAACCTGGTAGTGATCGATAACGCGCTTAATCAGTCATGACGATCCCAGTCCCAACCTCCAAATGCACAACGCAAGTGTGTAAATACACTCCTACCACGACGGTCTTAAGTCTGGCAAACGGTTCTTATACTTGGAAGGTTAGGGCGGACATGGGTGGGTTGGACTACACGGATTGGCGTACCAGCTTCACCAAGGTGGCAGCGCCAACTACAAAACAACCATCCGTGGCAAACACGATGACGAGTCCAAAGTTCACCTGGGCACCAGTAGCTGGGCAACCAATACAGGTTCAACTTTATACCTCGGCGGGTGTGAAGAAGATGGACAGGACCGTTAGTACTTCTATTTGTACAGCAACGCTTTGCACGTATGTTCCAGCCCCGCACTGACCCTGGCAACGGGGCGTACAAGTGGAAGGTGAGGGCTGGGGACGGGGTGGAGTGGGGGACATACAGCGCCTTCAAGACTTTCAACAAGGTCAATCCACCCGCGGGCGTCTCCCCAACCGGGACGATCACGGCAACAATCCGACCTTCAAGTGGAAGAAGATCACCGGGGTGAACAAGTACTACCTGGAGGTGAGGAAGAAAAGCGGGTATTGGTGAAGGCAGTGACCATCACCTCGCCGACCTGCACGACCTATACCTGTACCTACACCTTTGCCCCGGCGTTGAACCTGGCGAAGGAGACTATAAGTGGCATGTGAAGGCGTACCACGGTATTATGGACCGTATGGCGCCTACATGGCGTTTAAGAAACAATAACTTTTTTCCACAGCAGCAACCAGCCCGCAGGATTTGTGGCTGGTTGTTTATTTTCTCCAAACAACACGAATTACCGCTATGAGTTTTGATTGACTTCAAACCAATTTTTATATCATTTATTTATCGGCAGCGCTGCTGCAAATCAAGTTATTCATCAATCCAGAAACGGGAGGAAAACATGGCAAGGGCATTAAAAGTATGTGAGTATTGTATTAATTTTGGGCATCCTGTTGAGCTTTAACGTTGGCACAAGCAAGGCTACTCCCTTATTCTCAGACTGTGTTACAGATGACTGGTGCAGGGGTCTCGGTGGCAGAGTGCCAGGCGCTGGTGGACCTTTACGATAGCACTGGTGGAGCCTCCTGGACGAATAGATCCGGGTGGAAATCCTCCACCAACGTGGATGACTGGTACGGTGTCACGGTGGATAGTAATCATGTCACTTACCTCTATTTGGGGAACAACAATCTTGTTGGAACTATTCCAACTTCAATCGGCTCGTTGACTTATCTGCGATCACTATCGCTTTATAACAATAAACTGGACGGCACCATCCCGACCGAAATCTCCTTGATGACCACTCTGAATGATCTCAACTTGGGTAACAACCTGTTGGATAATCCAATCCCTGATTCAATGGGGTCGTTATCCGTTCTATACAATTTGGACCTGAGCGCGAACCAATTCTCAGGGGATTTTCCTTCATTCATACTAAACATGACCAGCTTGCAGAACTTAAGTCTAGGCAATAACGCCTTCAGCGGCACAATTCCGATTCAAATCAGTAAATTAACGGGTCTAACTCATCTGTATTTATCCGGAAGTGAATTTACGGGCAGCATCCCTTCAGAACTTTCCCTTTTAACATCAATGATGTATTTATACCTGTCTGACAATCAGCTCACAGGATCAATTCCTGCTGAGTTGTTTTCGTTACCCAATATCAGAGAGTTGGTACTCTCAAACAACCTGCTTTCTGGACCTATTCCAGCGGCCATGTCGGATGCGGGCACACTCAGGAGGTTCTTTGCGCAAAACATGCATCTCAGCGGACCACTACCCGCCGATTTTGGCGATCTGCAAAATCTGCAGATGTTGTGGATCGAGAACAATGACCTTTACGGTCCAATTCCGGAGAGCTTTGCCGATCTGAATTTAACGGATTTGAACATGAGCGGGAATGGTTTCTGGTCTACCAATCCGGACGTGATTGACTACCTGGATGCCTTTGATTCACACTGGGATTTTAGCATGGGTTCGCAGGGACTGCTTCCCACAGAAGGCGATTATGTGGGTTGGGGCGTCCTGGATGATGCTGCAGCCTTCCTGCCGGTATTCCAATTCAACAAGCAGTTTAATAACGTAGGGACGGCTGCGCCTGTTTACCTTGTATTGGTGAGGGTAGTGACGAGCGAAGGGTCTGACGATATCCTGCAAGTGGAGCTAGATGGGACCGACACCAGCATCTGTCCGGCATCATTAGCGACGGATGCCCCTGTTATTTGCGAGTACACTCCCCTGTTATCTGATTTTATTACCGCGCCGGTTCCCGGGGAGCATTACTGGAAGATCTCGCATGCCTTTGAAAAGGATACTGAAGAAAATTGGATGTGGATCAACGTGGATGGTGCGAAGACCTTCACGATTGCTGACGCACCAGTTGTGAATTATCCAACGAATACAACGACCAGGGTGAACCCGAGCTTCAAGTGGGCTCCCGTGGTTGGGGCGGATGGGTATAACCTGGTAGTGATCGATAACGCGCTCAATACAGTCATGGACGTCCCAGTCCCAACCTCCAAATGCACAACGCAAGTGTGTAAATACACTCCTACCACGACGGTCTTAAGTCTGGCGAACGGTTCTTACACCTGGAAAGTTCGAGCGGACATGGGGGATATGGACTACACGGATTGGGGCGACGCCTCATTCAGCAAGGTAGCCGCACCAACCACAAAACAGCCATCCGTGGTGAACACGATGCCGAGTCCGAAGTTCACCTGGGTTCCAGTAGTGGGGCAAACCCGATACCAGGTTCAGCTGTACACCTCGGCGGGTGTGAAGAAGATGGACAGGACCGTTAGTACTTCAATTTGTACAGCAACGCTTTGCACGTATGTTCCCAGCCCCGCACTGACCCTGGCGAACGGGGCGTACAAGTGGAAGGTGCGGGCTGGAGACGCGGTGGAATGGGGGACCTACAGTGCTTTTAAGATCTTCAAGAAGGTAGCTCCTCCGGCTGGTGTATCACCGACCGGGACGATCACGGCGAGCAACCCGACCTTCAAGTGGAAGAAGATCACCGGGGTGAACAAGTACTACCTGGAAGTGAGGAAGAAAAGCGGGGTATTGGTGAAGGCAGTGACCATCACATCACCGACCTGCACGACCTATACCTGCACCTACACTTTTGCACCGGCGCTGAACCTGGCAAAGGGCGACTACAAATGGCATGTGAAGGCGTACCACGGGTATTATGGACCTTATGGTGCCTACATGGCGTTCAAGAAGCAGTAAAATCGACCGATTGATTTTCACACAGCCCGCAGATCCTGCGGGCTGTGTAGTAATTCCTTGCATAAACGGGTGCAGTATTGAAATCAATTTGACTCCATTCTAAAAAATTAGTATCATTTAAATCATCAGAAACACAGTTTCACTAAACTGAATCGGGTGGGGTTATTAAACCTGAGACAATATTTCACTTGAGAATAAAAAAGGAGGAAAACCATGATCAGAATGAGGAACGCCATTGTATCCATCTTAATCGCCAGTCTGTTGTTAAGTTTCATAAATCTGCCTGTCAGCGCTGAGGATGTTAATTGTGCTGACACAACAACCACCGGAATAACCCAATTGGAATGTGAGGCACTGGTTGCTCTCTACAACAGCACGAACGGTCCGGGTTGGGCAAACAATGATAACTGGCTTACCAATTCAGCGGTATCCACATGGCATGGCGTTACGGTATCCAGCGGTCATGTATCTGGGATGCTGAACCTTTCGAGCAACACTCTCAGCGGCTCGATTCCACCAGAGGTCGGAAATCTTGCTTATGTCACGTATTTTTATTTTCCAGATAATCAGCTGACTGGCAAAATACCGCCTGAATTTGCCAATGTGGCCGGACTCTGGTATCTCTATTTATACGGCAACCAGCTTACCGGGGAAATTCCGGCACAACTATTTTCTTTACTTAATATCAAAGATATCGTATTGTCCGATAATCAGCTAAGCGGGCAGATTCCAGCAGAAATTGGCAATGCGCTGACACTGAAGAGATTTATGGTAAGCAATAACAACCTGACTGGAGAATTACCGGTTGGAATCGGAAACCTGACTTCTCTTACGCATTTTGCAGTTGATGGAAATGACCTGTTTGGTCCCTTGCCGACTGGCATGGCTGGTTGGTCTACATCCATGTCTTTATTTAGCATAGGTTTCAACGGATTCTGGACCACTGACGCTACCCTGTTGACCTACCTCGATACGGTGAGTCCGAGCTGGGACACTGCCATGAGCAGCCAGGCGCTTATACCTTCTCATAAGGATGTCGTAGGTTGGGGAAAACTGGCGGATTCAGTTGATTTCTCTCCGGAGTTAGTCTTTTCGAAGTTTTATTTTAGGACAGGGAATGCTGCCACAAAATACAAGGTGCATATTTTTAAGGAAGACGACACTCTGATTCTAGCTGAAGAACAGACTGATGCTCAGGCATGTCCGTCGGAAGGGTCAGATGTTGCAGCTGTGTGTACCTTTGTTCCACAGTGGAGTGATTTTACCGAACCGCTTACTCCTGGAAAGTATTTTTGGGCAGTGTACACTTTCGATGGGTCTGGGTGGGCTTGGATGGACAAGTACCATGATTTCGAAATCGCCGAACCACCGGTTGTGAATTATCCAACGAATACAACAACCAGGGTGAACCCGACATTCAAATGGGCGCCGGTTACCGGGGCTGAGCGGTATAACCTGGTTGTACTGGATTCGATCAGCCATTTGGTTTTAGATCATTCTTTTGCAAATGATTATTGCGACCTTACGATGTGCGTGTACGCGCTTTCCACGGCGGAATTAAACTTGGCGAACGGTTCTTACACCTGGAAGGTGCGGGCGGACATGGGCGGCGGGGACTACACGGATTGGGGTAGCGCGACTTTCAGCAAGGTAGCCGCGCCAACCACGAAACAACCATCCGTGGCGAATACGATGCCGAGTCCGAAGTTCACCTGGGCTCCAGTAGTGGGGCAAACCAGATACCAGGTTCAGCTGTACACCTCGGCGGGTGTGAAGAAGATGGACAGAACCGTTGATACTTCTATTTGTACTGCGACACTCTGCACGTACGTTCCCAGCCCTGCGCTGACCTTGGCGAACGGGGCATACAAGTGGAAGGTTCGGGCCGGAGACGCGGTGGAGTGGGGGACCTACAGCGCCTTCAAGACTTTCAACAAGGTCAATCCACCCGCTGGCGTCTCCCCGACTGGGACGATCACAGCCACCAACCCGACCTTCAAGTGGAAGAAGATTACCGGGGTGAACAAATATTACCTGGAGTTGAGGAAGGCGAGCGGGGTACTGGTGAAAGCAGTGACCATCAGTTCACCGACCTGCACGACCTATACCTGTACCTACACTTTTGCCCAAACTCTGAACCTGGCGAAGGGCGACTACAAATGGCATGTGAAGGCGTACCACGGGTACTATGGACCGTATGGCGCGTACATGGCGTTCAAGAAGCAGTAAGTTTCTTAAGTAATGACAACCAGCCCGCGAACACCGCGGGCTGGTGTTTTAAGCGGATAATCCTGATTTTCGTGACAAAGCTAACGGGTCTCTTGAATCCTCCGACAATTTCAGATAGGATATAATAACTGTCCTTTGGAATATGAAAAAATATCACCCTGACGATATCATTGCTTGTTGAAAGGAGTAAGGCATGGAATTCAAATACCTTGGCAAGAGCTACAACCGACCGGATGCGGTCAACAAGGTAACCGGGAAGGCGATCTACCTGGATGACATCCGCCTGCCCGGGATGCTGCACGCGGCAATCCTGCGCCCTGAAATTGCCCACGCGAAGATCCTGGGGATCGACACGAGCGAGGCAGAGAAAATGCCCGGGGTGGTGAAGGTGGTCACCGGCAAGGGCTGTCATTATCATTATGGGGATAACATCAAGGATCTGGTTCCGATGGCGGTGGAAAAGGTCCGATACATCGGGGAACCTGTCGCGGCGGTCATTGCAGACACCCTGGCGCACGCGGAAGCTGCGCTCTCAAAGATCAAGGTGAATTACGAACCTTTACCGGTATATATTGATGGGGTGGACGCGATGAAACCCGGGGCTGCGCTGATCCACGAGGAGAATGGCAGTTACTGGCATCTCCCGCACATAAAAGCAACGCCCGGGACGAACATTGCTCATACGTATCACCTGAAAAAGGGCGCTGCTGCGGACGGGTTCAAGGATGCCGAAGTCATCGTTGAAGGGGAGTTCCTGTACCCGCTGGGTTCCTGTGCGGCGATCGAACCTCACGGGGCAATTGCCTGGTTCAAGGAGGACAAGACTATCGATATCTGGTCATCCTCCATCTGCCCGTTCATCATTCGTGAGGACATTGCCCATTCCTACGGCGTGCCGGTAGCGGATGTGCGCGTGCGCATCCCTGATATCGGCGGCTGTTTCGGTTACAAATCCGATATCACCGTTGAACAAACCGTTGCTTACATCGCCAGCTTCGTTCCCGGTTACCCGGTCAAGTGGGTGGCGACTCGCAAGGAAGACTTTACTTCAACGCTAATCGCGCACGGTATCCGAACCAAGATGAAATTGGGTGCTAAAAAAGATGGCAAACTGGTGGCGATGCAGACCGAGGTGGTTCACACCGGCGGGGCATACGCGGACACCTCGATCAACGTGACCTTCGCGGCGACCCGCACGGCATCCGGACCGTACGAAGTCCCCAATTGTGATTTCATTGGGTATGATGTTTATACCAACACCCCCCCGGTTGGCGCTTACCGCGGTTATGGTCACCAGGAAGGTCAGCTGGCGACCGAGCGCATGATGGAGATCCTGGCGAATAAGCTGGGTATGGATCCCATTGAACTACGGGAGAAGAATTACCTGTCTGAAGGAAAGACAAACGCGATTGGCGAGATGATGTGGGAATCGCATGGAAGCGTGAAGAAATGCTCCGATATCGTCAAAAAGAAGGTTTTCAGCAAGAAGCTCGCTATGCGGGAAGACGAAAACTATTATTACGGTCGCGGTTTTGCAGCCATCACCAAGGCGCCGACCGGAGCACCCTTCTCAACCAAGGGCTGCTATATGAAGATGAACATAGATGGCAGCGTGAATATCAACATGGGCGGCGCCGAAGTAGGTCAAGGGCTGCGCACAATTGTTCGACAGATTGCAGCGGAAGCCTTGAAGATTGCCCCGGAACGCATCCGCGTGTACAACGAGCTGGACACGCAGTTCTCCCCCTACGAGTGGCAGACCATCGGTTCAATGTTCACCACCCAGGGCGGTCGGGCGATCATCCGCGCAGCAGATAAGCTGATTGCCATCCTTAAGAACACAGCGGCTCAGGTGTTGCGCACCGATGCTGACTACCTGGAGTACGACGGCGATTATGTATACCTGCGCAACGATCCAAGCGTGCGCGTTTCGGTCAAGGAGATCAATCGCGGCTACATCAATTCAGACGGCATTACCGTCGGAGAGATGGCGCAATCGGTGTCGGATGCCAGGCTGCCGCGCTATTCCTCTCCGGACGAGAACGGGCAGGGGAGCATGGGCGTGAATTACACCTTTGGTGCCCAGGCTGCAGAAATCCGAATTGAAAAGAAAACCGGCAAAGTCCTGGTGGACAAGTTCACCTCCGTGTTCGATATCGGGCAGGTAATCAATACCAAGCAGGCTCGCGGTTCAGTGCTGGGCGGCGTGACCATGGCAATGGGCGCCACCCTGTACGAAAAGTTGGATTTTGACAAGGACGGCAAGATTACCAACCCGCATTTCTTCAAGTACCACCTCCCAACTTACAAGGAAGCCATGGACCAGGATATAGAGTTCGTGGAAACGCCTGATGCGGTGGGTCCGTTTGGCGCGCGCGGGATCGGGGAACATTCCGTGGTGGGTGTCGCCCCGGCGATCCTGAATGCCATTTATGATGCGACCGGCATCGATTTTTACGAGATCCCGGTGACACCGGATGTGATGAAGAAAGCGCTTGAAACCAGGCAGGAGAAATAACATGGCTGAGAAAATCTCATTTACCCTGAATCATGCACCTGTGACGGTTGAGGTTGACCCGGAAATGATGACACTGGATGTCATCCGCGAGGTGTTGAACCTGACCGGCACCAAGCACGGTTGCGATAACTCCACCTGCGGGACCTGCACGATCCTGGTCAATGGCAAGGCGACCAAGAGCTGCAACCTGCCGGTGAAGAAGATCGCAGGTGCGGTTGTCCTGACCATTGAGGGATTGGCAAAAGGTACTGGATTTGCATCCAGTCCAGGAAGCCATCTCGGAATCCGGTGCGATCCAGTGCGGTTTTTGCACCCCGGGCATCGTGATGGAACTGGTTGGGCTGTTGAAGGAGAAACCGGAAGCAAGCGAGGCGGAAATGGAAACCGCTTTGAACAAGCACCTCTGCCGCTGCACCGGTTATGAACCAATCCGTGACGGGGCATTGATGGCGCAAAAGTTGGTTCAAAAACGCAAGAAGGTCAACTAACACGAAAGAGTCCCTCAAATCTTGAGGGACTCTTTTTCTATCCGTAACGACCGGTCACGTAGTCAGAGGTGCGTTTGTCCTTTGGGGTCTGGAAGATCTCCCGCCCAGTGCCATATTCCAGTACTTCGCCCATGAGGAAGAAGGCGGCGTAATCCGCCACGCGCGCAGATTGCTGCACGTTGTGCGGAGCGATGATGATGGTGTATTTCTTTTTGAGCTCGATCAGCGTCTCCTCAATGTTCGCTGTGGCGATGGGGTCGAGGGCAGAGGTGGGTTCGTCCAGCATGATCACCTCCGGCTCGAGCGCCAGCACTCTTGCCAGGCAGACCCGCTGCTGCTGGCCTCCGGAAAGGCTGTAGGCGGAGTCCTTCAGGCGGTCTTTCACCTCTTCCCAGAGAAATGCCTGCTCCAGCGATTGCCGGACGCGCGCTTCAATCAGTTGCGTGTTCTTTTCTCCGGCGGTGGTCAGCCCGTACGCCACGTTTTCATAAACCGAAAGCGGGAGCGGGACCGGACGCGAGAAAACCATGCCTATCTTGCGGCGGAGCTGGATCACATCCTCTGATTTATCGAGGATGTTTCTGTCTTGGAAAATGACCTCGCCTTTCATTTCTTTTACATCCGCCAGGTCGTTTAGGCGGTTGAGCACGCGCAGAAAGGTCGATTTTCCTCCCCCGGCGGGTCCGAACAGGACGGTAATGGCTTTTGACTCGATCTCTACCGAGACGTTCTTCAAACTTTCGGTGTCATCGGAGTACTTGACGGACAGGTTGCGAACCAGGAACTCTTTCATAGGCTCACCATACCCGGCTGGCTCGTGCCCGCGAGCGAATGAGGGTAGCGACCAGGTTCATGCCCAGGACGAAAACCAGCAGCACCAACACGGTGCCGTACTGGATCTCGACGGGCATCCCCGGCACCTGGGTGGAGATGACAAAGATATGGTAGGGGAGAGCCATGGTTGCGTCCAGCGGCGATTGGGGAAGCTGGGGCAGGAAGAAAGTTGCTCCCGTGAAGAGAATCGGAGCGGTTTCCCCGGCAGCCCGTTCAAGACCGAGGATCACACCGGTGATGATGCCCGGCAGTGCCTGGGGAAGGACGATGCGCCTGACCGTCTGCCATTTGGTGGCTCCCATGGAAGTGGAAACCACGCGGAATGAGTTTGGCACACTGCGAAGCGATTCTTCTGTCGTGGTGATAATAACCGGCAGGGTCATAATCGATAAGGTTAATGAAGCCGCCAGGATACTGGTGCCCAACTTAAGGAAGATCACGAACAACCCCAGACCAAAGAGCCCGTAGACCACGGAGGGGATGCCCGCCAGGTTGATGATGGCAACGCGGATGATCCGCGTGAGGGTGTTTTCCTGTGCATACTCTGCCAGGTAGATGCCCGCCAGGACCCCGAGCGGGACGGAAAAGATCGCGGTTCCGAG
The DNA here is from genome assembly GCA_963774925.1 of uncultured Chloroflexia bacterium. Classification (GTDB taxonomy): domain Bacteria; phylum Chloroflexota; class Anaerolineae; order Anaerolineales; family Anaerolineaceae; genus UBA6107. The sequence continues at coordinate 164,639 of CAVZGM010000003.1, read as the reverse complement.
CGTCAGATAGAGCGTGCCAATAATGGCTGGCAGGATGCCCCCGTCGCGCATACCGTTGGAGGGCGGCTGGCTGATGAATTCCCAACTGATGGCGGGTGCGCCTTTGAAGATGATGTAGAACACCAATCCCAGGATTGGCAGCACAGTGATGAGGGTGATAAGCCGAAGCAGGTTGAACCCCAGGAGTTGAGAGGTATTGGCTTTGCGCCGCTGCAGGTCCAGGCTCATGAGAGCAACCTTTCCGAGCGCTTGCGCGATTTCGTGCTCACCAGGCTAGCGCTGATATTGATGACCAACGAGAGGAGGAAAAGCAGGATCCCAATGAGGAAAAGGACCTGGTAGTGCTGGCTGCTGGTGGCAACTTCGCCCATTTCGGAAGCAATCGTGGCGGTCATGGTGCGCACCGGTGCGAAGAAAGCGCTCAACCCCGCGGGCATCACTGGAGCATTGCCCGTGACCATCATCACCGCCATGGTTTCGCCCATCGAACGACCGACGCCAAGCATCAATGCGGTTAGAACGCCGGTCTTGGCTGCCGGGAGGGTGACGTGCCAGATGGTCTGCCACTGGGTGGCGCCCAGTGCGAGCGAAGCCTGACGGTAGGAAGCGGGCACGGTGTTCAGTGAATCCTCCGCGACCGAGACAATGGTAGGGATGGAGATGAGGGCGAGAAGAACCGCGCCGGTAAACGCGGTCAGACCGGTGGGCAGATCAAGGAATTTACGGAAAAATGGAACAAAAACGAGGATACCGATGAAACCGAGCACCACGGAGGGGATGCCTGCCAGGATCTCTACGATGGGCTTGAGGATCTCGCGCATCCAACGGGGAGCGATCTCGGATAGGAAGAGCGCGGTGCCAATTCCCAGCGGGAGGGCGATGACCATTGCCGTGATGGTGACCAACAGGCTGCCCAGGATGAGCGGCAGGACTCCGTAATATTCCTCGATAGGGTACCAGCGCGTACTGAATATCGAAGATAGAGGGGTGCTCGCGAGGGCGGGGAGCCCTTCCCGCAGCAGGAAAAACAGGATGAGCAAAACGAAGAGAATGCTCGAGTAGCCGGTGATACGGATAATGCTGGCGATGATTGCGTCCGGGTCTCTTCGGCGCTGGCTCATAAGTTTAATTTCCTGACACCGGAACAAAGCCCAGTTCTGCAACGATCTTTTGGGCTTCAGGAGTGAAGATCCAGTCCAGGTATGCTTTAATTGCTCCCTGGGGGATATCGCGAGTGTACATGTACAGGTCGCGGGAAATGACATACGAGCCATCCAGAACAGTCGCTATCGACGGGATGACATAAACATCGGGGGTATCCTGAGCGGAAATCCCCACCATTTTCACGTTCTCAGTGACATAACCGAGTCCGTCGTAGCCAATGGCGTTGGGGTTTTCGCTTATTTCCGCGATGATTCCCTCGGAAGAAGGCAGCAGCAGTGTATTGGCAGAAAAGATTTCCTTGTTATCCTTCTCTCCCAGGCGGATGACCGCTTCGAGGAAATAGACGTGTGTCCCGGAATTTGTCTCACGCGAAAGCCGAACGATGGGGCGGTCTTCGCCGCCGACCTCCAGCCAGTTGGTGATTTCCCCGGTGTAGATACGCGAAACCTGGTCCAGGGTGAGATGCGTTACAGGGTTGGAGGGGTTGACGATCACGGCAATCGCATCGCGGGCGATGAGGAATTCCTGCGGGTTCATGCCGTTTGCCCGCGCTGCTTCCAGTTCTTCGTTTTTAATCTTGCGTGAGGCGTTGGCGATGTCCACGGTTCCATTGACCAGGGCGGTGATGCCTGTGCCCGAGCCGCCTCCGGTGACCGAGATCCTAGTCGTGGGATCGACCTTTTCGTAAGCTTCTGCCCAGGCGAGCGCCACATTGACGATCGTATCCGAGCCCTTGTTTTCGATGTACAGTGCGGAAGCGTTTGTTTCAGGTGAGCTCTGACCGCCTGCTGATGTGCAACCAGCAAGCAGGATAAAACAGGCGAGAAATGCAAGCATGCACCACTTTTGCATGGTACTGATTATATTCGAAATCGATCGAGCGCGTCGAGTTCTGACCAAAGAAGGACGGATAAATCTGAATTTGGTATAATCAGGGGCTGTATTAAAGAAAGAGGAAATCATGGATTTTGGGACCATTCAACCAGTGGACATTAACGAGCAGATGAAATCTGCCTACCTCGATTACGCGATGAGCGTAATCGTTTCGCGTGCCTTACCGGATGCGAGGGATGGACTCAAACCGGTGCACCGCAGAATTCTATTCGCCATGTCCGAATTGGGGATGCGGTCCAACACGGCTTATAAAAAATCTGCCCGTATCGTTGGCGAAGTGCTCGGCAAGTATCACCCTCACGGAGACGCAGCGATCTATGAGGCCATGGCGCGTATGGCGCAGGATTTTTCCATGCGCTACCTACTGGTGGATGGACAGGGGAATTTCGGTTCCATCGATGGGGATGCTCCAGCGGCAATGCGCTATACAGAAGCGCGTATGCACTCCATTGCCGACGAAATGATGGCGGATATCGACAAGGAAACGGTCGGTTTCGTTGATAATTTTGACGGCTCGCTGCAAGAACCCGTGGTGCTCCCGTCACGCCTGCCCAACCTGCTCCTGAATGGTTCCTCCGGTATCGCGGTGGGAATGGCGACCAATATCCCCCCGCACAACCTGCGCGAGATCTCAGCTGCAGTGGCTTACATGATCGAGAATTATGAGCGGCTGGAGGATGTCTCGGTGGATGAGCTGATGAAGTTCGTCCAGGGTCCGGACTTCCCCACCGGGGGGATGATCGTCGGACGGGACAGTATTCAGCAAGTGTACAGCACCGGAAGAGGAAAACTGGTGGTTCGAGGGGTGGCGCACATCGAAGAGATGAAGGGCAACCGCCACCAGATCATCATCACCGAAATCCCTTACCAGGTCAACAAGACCAGCCTGATCGAGCGCATCGCTGAACTGGCACGCGAAGGAAAAATTGACGCCATATCGGACCTCCGGGATGAATCCGACCGGCGCGGAATGAGCATCGTCATTGAACTGCGGCGTGGTGCACAGCCCAAGCAGGTGCTCAATCAACTATACAAATACACCCTCCTACAGAATACCTTTTCAGTGCATCTGCTCGCACTGGTGAACGGAGAACCAAGGCTGCTGTCGCTTAAACGCGCGCTGCAGCTCTACATCGACCACAGGATAGAGATCATCACCCGCCGTTCGGAGTTCGACCTGCGCAAAGCCCAGGCACGCGCCCATATCCTGGATGGACTGCTCATCGCACTGGCGAACCTGGATGAGGTGATCAAGACCATCCGCGAATCCAAGGACGCGGACGTGGCGAAGGAGCGGTTGATGTCCCGCTTCGGACTGTCTGACCTGCAAGCCCAGGCAATCCTGGACATGCAATTACGCAGGCTGGCTGCCCTCGAAAGGCAAAAGATCGAAGATGAGCACAAAGAGGTCATGTCGCGCATCGCTTACCTGGAGGACCTCCTGGCTAGTCCGCGCAAGATCATGCAGGTCATTGATGAAGACCTCAAGGTTTCCACCGAGAAATTCGGTGATGAACGCCGCACGAAGATCATCATGGAATCCCACGAGGAGTTGAAGGAAGAGGACCTGGTCGCGGACGAACCGGTTCTGATCACCTTCACACACAAGGGCTACATCAAACGCGTGGCAGCCAACCTGTACCGCACGCAGGGTCGCGGCGGCAGGGGCGTGTCCGGGCAGACCATCCGCGAGGAGGATGAGATCATCTTCCTCATTCCGGCGCGCACACTGCACACGGTGCTGTTCTTCAGCGACCGTGGGAAGGTGTATTCCGAAAAGGTGTACCAGATCCCGGATGCCAACCGCACCGACCGCGGTATTCCCATCGTCAATGTTTTATCACTGGACGCAGGTGAGCGCATTACCGCGGCAGTGGCGGTGCCGAACTTCAACGACAGCGCATATCTGACAATGGCGACTGTCAGGGGCAGAGTTAAACGCGTTGCGCTCCCGGAATTTGCCAGCGTGCGCCCCTCGGGGTTGATCGCCATCTCGTTGGATGATAACGACAACCTGTACTGGGTACGCCTGACCACCGGTAAAGATGACATCATCATGGTCACGCGCATGGGGCAGGCGCTGCGCATCCCCGAAACTGACATCCGCAGCATGGGCCGCCAGGCTGCCGGTGTCACGGGAATCAAGCTGAGAGCAGGGGACAAACTCGCGTCGATGGACGTGATCGAACCTGAAGGGCAGCTCCTGGTTGTCACAGAGCAGGGGTACGGCAAGCGGACCTCGTTAACTGAATACCCTGAAAAAGGCCGCGCGACCGGCGGAGTGGCAACTCTCGACCAGAAGAACCTGGCGAAAACCGGCAAAATCGCCTCCGCGCGTGTGGTACAGGAGACGGATGAGGTTACCTTTATCTCATCAGGCGGGATCGTGCTGCGGTTGAAGGTCAAGGGGATTTCCCAGAGCGGTAGGGCGACCCGCGGCTTCAAGGTGATGGACCTGGGCAGCGAGGATAGCGTCGCTTCGCTGGCGCGCATCGCCACCGAGGAACCTGAAAAGCAGCAGTAATTCTTTGGAAAATGAAATCTGGCAGGCGAGCCTGCCAGATTTTTAATTTGGAGATGGATTTAGAAAGGGGATATCTTTTGGAAGACGATGAGCACCATGATGCCCAGGATGACCACCATCAAAAAGAGCAGCAGGGCAATGATGAATCGCTGAAAAGACGACATGCCCAGCAGGGGACCGCGGGTTTTTCGAGAGGTGGATGGAAGGTAAACTTCCTCTTCAACAATGGGTTCTTCGACAAGGTCGGAAGTGACCGAATTACGCAGATCATCCAGCATGATTTCCTCCAGTTAAGCGTGACCACCCGGGCGCAGGTGTACATCACCAATTTCGAATGAAACTTCCTTGCCCGAATCTGTGACGAGCACCAGGTGCCCGTGAGCGTTGATCCCTTTTTCTATTCCAATTATAGAGGATTTTTCGGAATGTTCAATCCTGACCGTCTCCCCCACGAAAGCCAGTTTCTGTTGCCAGGCGTGGAAGAACTCCGGGGTGCCGAGCCGCGGTCTCCAGGCATGGAGCGCGTTCAGCAGCAGCTTTAGTGTTTGCAGCCGGTCAATCGGCGCGCCAAGTTCCTCCTCGAGAGAGGATGCCGGAAAACGTTGGTCATCCGGGGGAGGGATGGAGCCGCGATTGGTGTTCAACCCGATGCCGAGCACGACCGCGCCTGCCTGTCCGCCTGTCCAGGAGGATTCCACCAGGATGCCGCACACCTTTTTCCGGTTCACCAGCACGTCGTTCGGCCATTTCACTTCCGGCTGAAGACCGGTCTGCTGTTGAACCGCGTCCGCCACCGCCAGCCCGCACAGCGGGGAGAAGAGGACGAGATTGGCGGTCTCAGCCGGTGTGGGGCGCAGGATGATGCTGACCGCCAGCGCGGTGCCGGGCAGGGTATGCCAGCGGCGGTTGAAGCGACCCCTTCCCTGGGTCTGCTCCTCGGCGAACACTACGGAGAAATCCGCAGCACCTTCGGATGCCCAGGCGAGCGCCTCCGCGTTGGTCGAGCCGATCGAAGGGAAGAAACGGAAAGCGGACACAGGCGTGCCTTTGAGCGCTTGCTCAAGGAGTTGTCGGGTAAACATAGTAGAAATTTTAATCGAAAAGAGCGGATGAATTCACCTCATCCGCCCTTTCCGCTTTATCAAAGGGAGCTATCTATTTTGCAATAATCTTAATGCTGCGGGGTTTGGCTTCCTCCGCCTTGGGAATATGGATGGTGAGCACACCGTCCTTCATGGATGCTTCGATCTTATCGCTGACTACAGGTTCGTCGATCTCGATGGCGCGGCTGAACTTGCCCACGGGGAAATCGGAGAATCGGCAGGTGTATTTCTCGTCCTGCAGCTCGCCATATTCACCTTCAACGGTGAGAACGCCGTTGTTGAACTGGATGCTGACATCCTCGGCGCTCATGCCGGGCAGGAAGGCGGAAATACGGTAATCGTCTTCGCTGACCTTCATCTCCATGGGGATGGAGAGCACGCGCTCGGGGTTGAACGAATTTTCGAGCATCTTGCGCATCATTCTGCGCTGGACTTCCATTAAGGCTTCCGGGTTTCTAACATAATGTGACATTTTTTCCTCCACAATTAATTGTTTGTTTGATAACGTTATTGTAGGATCGCAATATATGAGCAAGCTCAGAGAATTCTTAAATCTTTATTAGAAGGGGAGGGGAAAGGAGCGGGGAAGGTTTCTTATGGTATTATTTTGGGCGGAGAAAGAATGGACGATAAGATCACCATCATCGAAGGACCGCCGCCCCTGTTCGAATCGATCAGCGAGGGTTGGGTGCTCGGGTTGAATGAAAGCCCGAACGCCTTTGACATGGCGTTAACGAGATTGCGTACGTATAACGGACCGGCGCTGGTGGAACGCTGCCACAGGATGTGGAGCAAAAAGGAGCCGATCTATTTGCATTACCGCGATGAAATGGGGTTGGAGAAGAAGGTGCCCATCCTGGCTGCCCGCGCGAGCGAGGTGGAGGAGGGACAGATCCTGTACTTGTGGGTCAAGCACAACGCCGAGGCGCCGGAAGCAGAGTAAGGTTGGGGGACTGGCTATTAGGGGAAAGGCAAGTTTTCTTCAAAATTTTAAAGAACTAACATGCAAAAAAGATGGGTTCACAAATCGAACCCATCCTACAACTTGTGTTGGGGATCGCCACGCCGCAAAGTGCGCGGCTCGCGATGACAGCTATTGGTCAGGTGAAATGGGGCTGAAGAAGAAGGTGCCCATCCTGGCTGCCCGCGCGAGCGAGGTGGAGGAGGGGCAGGTGCTGTACCTTTGGATCAAGCGAAATGCCGAGGCACCAGAGGCGGAGTGATCGGTTTGTAGTTCTTCAGCCTGCCCCATATTAATTATTTTTGTGGTGTGTTCAATAAAAAATGGTATTTGATGAATTATTCCCAATTTTCGGGTGATGTTAGAATGGTTAATACATCTGTTGGATAGAGGACAATTAATCGATCTGGCCACTCGCCATCGAGGAGTCGTTCCCACTCATTGACAGTCATCATATTATTTTTATTCTGATTAAATAATTCCGAATTAATATCGCGGTATTCTAGATTACTCAGAGGCCAATCATTATTCACAATTGCTTTCGAACCGGAAATGAGAATTCCAGGATTTTTTATATCATAATTCAGGATTAAATCGCCAGGTTTGATCCAGCAATCCGAGAGGATCATTTCAATAAAAGAAGCATTGCAACTATTATTGCCCCAAAAACCATTCGATGGTTTAACATCATGCCAATTATACCAATGCGGTTGTCCTGCCCAGGGTGCGTCTGCACCGTATTTTGCTATATGGAGATTACCTTCCCTATCTCTTAGCCCAACAAGCAAATAAGCCATGTCGATGGATTCTCCCTTGTATTGCTCCTTATGCCAGATTATCTCACCGAGAAATACCATTTGCGCCATTGCTGTGACTGAACCGTCACGATAATCGAGGAGTTCTGGGGAAATATACTCAATATTAAAAGGTACTAATTGACCGTACATCACTTCTGCATCTGCTGGATTCTCGAAATCCAATTTCCTCCAAAGTCCACTCTCGAGTATAGCTTTTGGCGCATTATTGTACGTATCGACAAGGTATGATTGATCATTGATCACACGTATTTCAAATGATCTATATCGGTAAATATCCTCTGAGCGTAGACCTAGATTGTCTGCGATGTCGTTGGCATTTGGGGTGGGCGTGGGCGTGATGGTCGCCGTGGCGGTGGGCTGCGGCGTTTGGGTGGGAGGGGGGAGTGTGGCTGTGGGTGTGGCTTCGGGTGCCAGCATGGGTGCGCAGGCGGTGAGGAGTGCAAGGAGGAGGAGGGGGATGAAGGTTCGTTTCACGGCGTTGCTCCAAGGTGAGGTGAACTGGTGGGCTTTCAGCCCACCCTACTTTAATGGAAAGTGCCCCACGAACTTAGTGCCCCCGAGCTGCGCTTGCGAGAGGGGCGGGAGGGACAGTTGGGGATTCCTGATAAGAGCGATGAGGACCTGTGCTTCACCGCAAAGAACGCGGTTCGCAACCCTGGCACTGCCCGCCCACTCGCACTTGCTGCAAGTGCCAGGGAGGGCAAGTGTGACGTTAATAGAATGGTGCCCCGGGAGGGACTCGAACTCTCAACCTAAGCGTTAGGAGTGCTTTGCTCTATCCTATTGAGCTACCGGAGCAACAAACCCATTATAGCATTGTGGTAAACTGGCTTCAAGGGTAAATCAATTCTCCAACCGAGGTCAGATGAACGCGTCTCAAGGTAACTCCAATGTGGCTCCCGTCGAAGTGGAGATCCATGCCATGACCTATGGCGGCTCGGGGCTCGGACGCCTGCCGGATGGCAGGAGCGTTTTTGTGCCCTACACGCTTCCGGAGGAGAAGGTGCTCATCAGGCTGGTCGAGGAGAAGAAATCCTTCTGCCGGGGGGAATTGGTGGAAGTGCTTATTCCCTCATCCCAACGCATCACTCCGCGCTGTATGCACTTCACCCGCTGCGGCGGCTGCCATTACCAGCATCTTTCCTACACTGATCAACTGACGCTTAAACACAAAATCCTCACCGATCAATTGGAGCGGATCGGCAAGTTCAGCAACCCGCCGGTCCAGCCGATCATCGCTTCTCCGCAGGAATGGGGCTACCGCAACACGATGCAATTCCATGTTTCTTTGAGCGGAAAACTCGGCTTCCGTACCGCTGGGAGCTCAGAGGTGGTCGAAATCAGCGAGTGTCATTTGCCGGAAGAGCCGATCTCAGAGTTATGGCCGCAGGTGGAGATCGACCCGGAGTATGAGGTCGAACGGGTGGTGCTGCGCAATGGCGTGGACGATGACCTGCTGCTGGGGCTGGAATGCGAACACGACCAGGCTCCGGAGTTCGGTCTGGATTTTCCGCTCTCGGTGGTGGTGCTGGGCGAAAATTCCGATCTGCTGCTTTCCGGCAGCCCGAACACCCGCATGCGGGTCAGGGACTTTGATTTCATTGTCTCAGCGCGGTCCTTCTTCCAGGTGAACACTGCCCAGGCGGAACGGATGGTGGCGTATGTGCTGGAGACAGGCGCGTTTGCCAATGCCGTGGTTTTTGACCTGTATTGCGGGGTGGGCTTGTTCTCGCGCTTCATCGCGCCTCTGGCGAAGGAAGTGGTGGGAGTAGAGTACTCGGAGTCCGCCTGCAACGATTACGCTGCCAACCTGGAGGAATTCGAGAACGTTTCGCTTTACATGGGGAAGACCGAGGATATCCTGCCTGGGATCCCGGCTGCGCCGGACGTGATCCTGGTTGACCCGCCGCGGGCAGGCTTGGACCGGTCTGTGCTGAATTGGATCAGTGGGTGCTCTGCGAAGCAGTTGATCTATGCATCGTGTGACCCGACCACACTGGCGCGAGACGCGCGGGTGCTTGTGGACGGGGGATGGCAGCTCCAGGAAATCCAGCCGTTTGACCTTTTCCCGCAGACTTATCACATTGAGACGATCGTAATAATGTCTAAGGTATAAGATTGAGATTGTGAAACTCGAAAAATCCGAAGGGTTTCGTCTATGAGACGAAACTTTGCAATACGCTGCATGTTTGTTTTCGCCAGGGGATGCTGTTTTTTGACTAGATGAGGAGGATTACGGAGTGAAGAAATTTCCAAGGACAGAAAAATACGATAACAACTGGATCCGTGAAAACTGGATGGGACCTAATCCGTTGTGGCTGCTTGAGGAATTATGTGAACACATGAATTTAAACCCGGGAATGAAGGTTCTCGACCTGGGTTGTGGAAAGGGCATCACTTCAATCTTCCTGGCGAAAGAATTTGGCGTAACGGTATTTGCCAACGACTTGTGGATCAGCGCGACTGAGAACCTCAAGCGCATTGAGGAAGCCGGTGTAGCCGATCTGGTGTATCCCATTCATGCGGAAGCCCACTCCCTGCCTTATGCTGAGGGGTTCTTTGAAGCCGCAATCTCCATTGACAGCTACCAGTATTACGGAGCAGACGAATTGTTTTTTCCCTGCACACTCTCAAAGCTGGTAAAGAATGGGGGTCAATTTGGTATTGTCGTTCCAGGTTTAACGAGAGAATTTGAAAAAGGTTATCCCGATACGCTTAAAGAGCTTTGGGAAGGGGAATTGTTCAGCTTTCACAGCAGGAAATGGTGGCGGCATCTTTGGGAAAAGACCGGAATTGTCGAAATCACTGCCTGTTATGATATGGAAGAGCCGAAAGAAATCTGGATGCCGTGGGCAGGATGGGCGAAGGAACATCTTGGTTTTAACGATGTGGAATTCCTGGATTCCGATTCCAACAATGACGTTGCTCTAATCGTCATGAGCGCGATTAAGAAACAGTCAATTCCAGCGGTGTGACCGAACGGGAGGATGGCAGGTTGGGGTTTTCAGCGCGAAGCGGTGGTCAGTATTACATAAGTTTCAACAATGGGATTTACTTCGCATGAAACTTGCAACCATATTGGTGCATTATTCAAGTTTGATCTTTAAAGCATTGCCTGGAGGCAACCATGAAAAAGTCCATCAAGATTTTCCCTATAGTTCTGGTGCTGGTGTTCTTTCTGGCATCCTGTTCTCTGCCATTCGGCAACAAGCCTGAACCCGCGGGTCCGGAAGAGCCAAATCTGACGCTCACCGCCTTGTTCAATACCAATTTGAATATCCCTCCCACCGTCACCCCTCAACTGTTACCCACGGTGGAAGCGGCATCACCAACCGCGGAAGTGATTTTGCCTTCAGCGACCAACACGGTTATGCTGCCTTCTGCAACCGTAATCCCGCCGACGAACACCCCGCGTCCGATGGTCCGTGGTGGTCAGCAGATGCAGGCGGGCTACCTCAGCGATGCGCCGGTATTTGACGGCACGTATGAAGAATGGCTTGGGGAAACCAGCAAATACAAACTGCCGTACGTGGTTTGGGGTGCCGGAAACTGGAAGAACCAGGCGGACCTGGAAGGCGCTTTCGCTGCAACCTGGGATGAAGATTACCTGTATATTTCGGTAAAGGTAACAGACGATATTTTTGTGCAGAACAAGACCGGCGAGATGATGTACAATGGCGATTCCGTGGAAATCTTAATTGACGCGAACCTTCTGGGCGACTTCTATGTACAGGGCCTGGATAATGATGACTTCCAGTTCGGCATCTCGCCCGGCAATGATGACAAGGGGATCGATCCCGAGGTGTACCTCTGGTTTCCCTCTGGCAGTGCGGGCACCAAGACCAAGGTGAAACTGGCGTCGCTGTTTGAGTCAGACCCGATCTATCGGGTGGAAGTGGGGATCCCCTGGTCGATGCTCGGGGTCACGCCCAGCAATGGTTTGCGCCTGGGGTTCGCGGTTTCGATCAACGACAATGACAACACAAGCGCCAATGAGCAGCAATCAATGATCTCGACCGCGCAATACCGGAATTTCCTTGACCCGACCACCTGGGGAGAGTTGATCCTGGTGAAATGAGCAAAAACATTACGGCTGGTCGATCGACCAGCCGTTTTTTATTTAAACAGGATGGATGCCAACTCGGAGCGATATTCCCTGGTTTGGTCAGCATCCGGGTCGAGCAGTTCGAAAAGGGCGAGCACCACCTGGTGTGCTCTTTCCCTGCGGTAGCGTTTGTCGTGCCGCAGGATCTCCAGCAGTCCGTCAATACTGGCGGGGATGTTCCCCCGTGAGGCAAGCCGAATCGAGTTGGAAAATGCCGCGTCGAGATCGGTCTCGCCTGGGAGCCTCCCGCGCAGAAGATCGTCAGTGGCTTTCAGGAAAGGAAGCAAGCGCTCAGCCTGATTAAATTCTGGAGAGGCGGGAAACCGTTCGTAGATCTCGCGGGCGAGCTGCCCTTGGTCGGTCAACAGGTACACCTTCATCATACCCAGCAGGCTGGCTGGGTGTTGGGCGTCAATTTCAAGGGCTTCCAGGAAGGTGGTTTTGGCTTCCCCAATTTGTCCCAGGGACAGCAGGCTGAAACCTTTTTGCGCCAACAGACTGGAAGGTGATGGCGGCAAGATATCGCTGACGAACTCGCGGACTTTGCTTTCGGGTACGGCACCGCTGAAATCACTTACCTTGCGCCCTTGGGAGATGGCGACTAACTGTCGGGATGGAGCGTATGCTGAATCGCATCGCGAGGTTGGGGTTGGCATCCACATCCACCTTGGCAAGCCGAAATTCGCCCGCGGCTTCGTGCGCCAGTTTTTCCAGGATCGGGGTGAGCAGCTTGCAGGGTTTGCACCACTCTGCCCAGAAATCGACGACCACAGGCTTATTTTGAGAATACGCGAGAACCTCGTACTCGAAATCCGCTTCTGTAACCGTGACGATGTAATCTACCGCCATTCTGGCTCCATATGGGTCATTAGAAGGTGCACGGCTTAATCTTCTCCTCCACCCTGGTCTGGTGGGGCAGCAGGCTGTTCGATTTTCAGGATCTCGCCATGCATATCCAAAATCACGCGAAATCCCATCATCCCGAGATAGACCCGGGTTTCTTCGGGCAGACCCAACTTCAGCATGGTTTCATAATGTTGTTCAAGATTCTTTAGTTGATTCTCAAGGATGGCGTGCGAAAAGAGGTCATCCTGACCAGTCAACTTCGCTGCCTGGTCGGCGATCTCTTCTTCCCTGCCTTCGATCTGCCCGCCCAGGTTCCTGAGCACTTCCAGGTCGATGGAACGGGAAGGGATGTGCTTGCGAAATCCCGCGTCATTGATCACATAGCAGGGTTCAGCGCCTACGACAGCAGTGTCGACCGGTTGGTCATATTCGTCAGTAATTAGCCCTTTAAATAATGGTTCAACAATCATTCATATCTCCAGTTGTTATTATAAAGCAAACGGTGTTTTGGTGAGGAAGGGAGTGGAAACTTTGATTATAAAACGACGTCCACTCGCGTGCCGGACGGGTCATATTCCAATTGTTCTTCGAATGGCACCTGGGGCATTGTCCAGCGGTAGACCCATTTCGATCCCTCTGAGGGCAGGTTGATGCAGCCGTGGCTGCGCGGTCTTCCAAAATCGTTATGCCAGTAGGTTCCGTGGAAGGAGATCCCTTCAATGGTAAAGAAAGATACCCATGGCACTCCCGGCAAGTCGAAGGAATTGGCGGTGGCGTGGTTGCCGTTGACCATGTGGCGGGAAGGGCGCTTGTAATCGGTCTGAAAGCTGCCGGTGGGCGTGAGATATTGATTGTAATACTCCGTACCGCCTGAACAGCGCAGCATTTGAACCGGTTTATCGGCTTCATATGCAACAACGATCTGGTCGCGCAAATGAACTTCGAGCCGTTTGTCTTCCGGGGGAACCTCCGGGGAGAGCGGCTTGATCTCATCCCATGGGATGATGCGCAGATGCTTTGAGGGGACGAAATAGCGGAACTGATAGAAATCTTCCAGTACCTCGTACCAGGTCTCCCCCTGGCTGTCGGTGAGAGTGTCGAGAATCCAATGGGTGGTTGAGTAGTACAAACGGTAAGCGACCAGTTTCTTGAAGATCGGGTTCCAGATGGCGTCGGTATAGGGCACGGTGACTTCGGCAAGAGCGCCTTTTTTGGCGATGTCCTTGACGAAGGGATTGAGTTTGATCACACAGGGTTGGACGCTACCTGAATGAACGTATCCCTCATTGTTCATGTAATACCAGACACGGTTATGCGCTGGTTCGCCAGTGCCAACCTCCACCTTGTCGATCGAGAGTACCAGGTCCTGCCACAAGGTGCGGATCACCTTACCTTCCAGGCTGGGCTTGTCGTACATGTCCACCCGGTTGGAGGTGATACGTCCGATGTTATCGGTTGGGGTTTCCTGAGCCAGGGTCTCTGCATAAGCAAGCGAATTCCGGCTCACCAGCATCAGCGATACTAGGGATGCGCTGCCCAGGCGAAGGAATTCGCGGCGGGAAAGGGTGCGGATATCCAGTAAATGTGTCATATCAATAATGTACGTTCACAACCGTTCCAACGGATGACCAGTTGAACAACCATTCCGCGTCGCTGGTGCGCATGTTGACGCAGCCGTGGCTCATGGGCGTACCAAAATTATCATGCCAGTAGGTGCCGTGGATGCCGTATCCGGAATAGAAATACATCGTGTACGGTACATCGGGAAGATAATATCCCGGACCACTCATATCTGTGTAGCGGTACTTGACGTAGACCTTATACTGACCGGTCACAGTCGGGTGAGCGCTCGTTCCTGTGGAGACCAGGAAGGAGGCGACGACAGTCTGGTCATCGTACGCGTAAAGCACTTGTTCGCTCAAGTTGATATCGATCCAACGTCCGGAGAGGTCGATGGGGATTGATTCTTCAGGAACATCTGTGGGTGGTACAGGTGTTTTTGTCGGCTTGCGGGTTTTTGTCGCTGTCGCGGTGGCGGTTGCCGTGGGGGTATGGGTAGCTGTGGCTGTCGGCGTGACCGTGAATGTCGCGGTGGGCGAGGGGGTCAGCGATGGTTTTTCGAGCGCGTTCACGGGGATGGGAGCAGCGGAACTTCGCGCCTGGGCAAACCAGCCAGGAAGCGCTGCCCAAACAATAACGGCGAGCCCTGCCAGAACAGCCAGGATCAGGAGGGTAATCAACAGGTTCAGACCCCGCTTTTTCTTTCCTGGTTTAGGCTTGGCTTTTCCTGGTTGAACTACCTTGACCTGGCTTGTCACCTGAGTCCTGAGCGCGTCAGTCACATCCATTTCCGGGGACTGCGAGAAAATCACCGGTGTAGCAGGCGGAGCTGGAATGACCGGTTCGGTGTTTTCATCGATTATGCTCGTTACAAACGGTTGGGTGAAAGGGGGAGTCGGGGTGGATTGTTCCTCGAGCGGTATCCTGCCGAGGCGGTTGAGCGCCCATTGCATGCCAGCGATCGCCCGTTCACTTTTCGGGTTGATCGCCAAAGCGCGCTGCAGATACTTGACGCTTACTTCCGGGGTCGAAACCGCGGCGAGCACAAGCCAGGGCTCCTCACGGTCCGGGGCAAGCCTGGCTGCGCGAATCGCCCAATGCCTGGCGTTCTCCATATCTTTCGATTTGATGTAAGCCAGGGCTTTGTCAAGCGCCTGTTTGGTCTCCGCGGTTGGATCGCTCATATTTTCAATGCTTAATTGCCAACACTTTCATTTTGGATAAAGCAAAGCAGCCCATCAACGATACCCTGGGCAACCACTTCCGGGCTCTGGGTCAGGAGCTGCCGGTCAAGGTTGAGGAAGCCGATTTCCATGATGGCAGCAGTGGTATTCAGATTGATTTCTTCGAAAGCATGATAGTTGGTCATATCGTTGGTGACCGTGTTTGGCAGGTAAGCCAGACCTGTTGCGGTTTGGTATCGATTTGCCATGCAGGCAATAAGCCTGGAGGATTTTTCGGGAGAGGGATTTTTCACCGCGGCGGCAATCTTGAACCCGGTCGCTTCTTCACTGATCCAATCGCAGGTGTCGCTGTGGATTGAGAGTAGTAAAATCCCCTCGTATGCTTTAAGCCTGTCGTCAAACTCAGCCAGGAGATCAACTTCGTAACCAAGTTTCGTCAACTTTTGCTTCACCCGGTTGGCGATTTCGAGATTCACTTCTTCTTCGGTAAGCCCATCGCTGCAAACAGCTCCGGAATCGTTTTTCCAGTGTCCGGAAACGACCCCAATGCGCGGCGTGTTGGAAGGTTTTGCTACTTCGACAAAGGTCGCCGCGAGGGTGGGATTTGCCTGCCATGCCTGGAAGACCCGCTCAATCGCTTGTCCTGAAAAAAGATTGTTCGGGGTAAACAAGGTGAACAGCGAGGCAAGCAGGAAAGCATACACCCCAATGGATTGGATACTACTGAAGATGCCAAATTTACCCGGCTTGGGTGAAACCTTCCTTGGTGTAGGGACAGGCTCGGTTAAAGCGGGTTCCACTGGTTGTAACTCAGGATCAATCGGCGTGAAATCGGACATGTTTCCTCTATATCCTGAAATTATAGCAAGGAATGTGCCAATTTATGGTAATTTTGCAAGTTCCTTATGAGATGTTACCTGCGGTACAATAATTATCAGGAAGGAAATTTCCAGAGATATTATGACAGCGTCTGCTGATGACTTGAAATTGGTCATGCGCCATTGGGCAAGCGGGGTGGCTGTGCTGACCTGCAGAGAGGGAGCGCAATGGCAGGGCATGACTGTGAGCTCGTTTACTTCTGTGTCCGCGGATCCCCCAATTGTCACCATCTCGCTAGCCAATGCCACCCGGGCAAAGGCGATCGTGGAAGCAACTGGTTTTTTTGCCATAAATATCCTTTCAGAGGTTGACCAGGAGCTAGCGGATCGATTCGCTGGCAGGAGCGGAGACCAGGAAGACCGTTTCCGAGGTGTCAAGGTGAATATCGGTCCAGAGGATTTACCGTTACTTCGATCAGCAATTGCCTGGCTGGTGTGCCGTGTCGAGCATGCCTATCCATTCAAGGAATCTACATTGTTGGTGGGAGAGGTATTTTCCTGTGCTTCAAAGCAGGATACTGCCCCCCTGGTCTATTTCAACCGGAATTACCACAGGCTAAAATGATGGAAAATCAACTCACTGATTCTGAAAAAGCAACCCTTCTTAAATTGGCACGGGATTCGATTTCCTGTGCCGTGAATCACCTCTCTCTACCGGATATCGTTGAAAAGGAGCTATCGCCTGCGCTGCTCGCAGATGGAGCGAGTTTTGTTACACTGACGATCGATGGAGATTTGCGCGGCTGTATTGGAAGCCTGGAAGCGCACCAGAGCCTGGTCAGGGATATCCAGGCGCACGCGGTGCATGCCGCCTTGCAGGACTACCGCTTTCCCCCCTTGTCAACCGGCGAGGTCTCGATGGTCAAGATCGAGATCTCACGACTGACCCCCGCAGTATCGATTTCATATGATGAACCGGAGAAATTGCCTGATCTGCTTACTTCCGGAGTGGATGGGGTAATCCTGGGGGATGGTTCGCGGCGGGCAACATTCCTTCCCCAGGTGTGGGACCAACTACCTGATAAAACGGCGTTTCTAAATCATCTTTGCGCAAAAATGGGTGCGCCTGCCGACCTCTGGAAGCGGAAAGTATTGGAGCTCAGCCTTTACCAGGTTGAGGAATTCGAAGAAGAATAAGTGTAGGTTAGGGTGTCGGATTATCCCGTTAGAAGTGGTGGTACTCCGATATGTTCAGCACAAATACTTTACACCGTTTCGAATTTTCATCGGAGATGGTTGGATAGCAGGTTTTCATTACTGCAATTGCTTTCTCCAGGTGTTCATCCTCCACTGCGCATAACAAAGTGGTTAAACCCCGCCTGAGGAACCCTCCGGTTGAGGCGATCGTAGTGACCCGGTAACTGGCGTTGGTGAGGGCATGGCTCACAGTTTCGGAATCTTCATCATTTACGATTGCGATGATCATTTTCATGGCTAGAACTCCTCGTAACGCTCAACTTCCAAGGCAAAAACAGTGGCTCCTCCAACTGTAACCGGTGTTGGTGCAGGCAGGGGGAGGGGAGCACTTTCGATGGGAACCGCAATGTATTCGATCCGTTGACGGCAATTATCGTGCAAACTCTCCAGGATGGTCTGACGGTTTTCGTGGGGTATCCCAATGAGCAAGGTGGCGTTTCGGCGACCGAGGAAAGCGCCTACACTAGGGAGCCGGGTGATAGAAATACCCCTCTCGCGTAATACACTTTCCACGATCTCGGCATCCTGGGCTTGAACAACAGCCATTAATAAAGTGTCGCTAACTGCTTTAATATTTCCTGACATGAACGCAGCCTCCTTTCTCATCCCAATCGAATTCTTTGCGGTTCGGCGGTTTTGATTACCAGGGGAGCTTCGCCGGGAACCTTGAGGATCAATAGATTGGGTTTGATCGTAAACTCCATCTGACCATATTGTACCGTAACTGGTTCAACTGGGGTATTAGAACTTTGCAGGATGAGCTCTTTTTGAGCAATTTCGCGTATTCCGTTGAGTCCTAAGTAAAGCAAAATCGGGATGAGACTGGTAATCTTACCGATTTCCAAGCTTCTACTTTTTATCGAGTAATTGGAAAGGAAATGTTTTTGATAAGCCTCCATTGCCAAATCCGGGTGTCCATATTCCAATAACCCTTCAATGATAAAACTCGCAAGAAAATCCGGAACCCGCGAGTTGCCCGCGACACCTGGGCCAGTTTCCAGCCATAACCCGGTCTCATCCATGAATGAGGTAAACCTTTCATTCTGGAGCAACTTCGTTGCCTGGTCTGGATTGGTGAAGCCTGCCCAAAGCGGCATAAAGCTGGTGATGTCGGTCTGGGTCAGGTCAATGATTCCAAACAAACCTGGGATTGGTTCGGGCGAACCCTTGACCTGCAGGAATGAAATCGCGGTGTAGGGTTCGCGGATGATCGCGAGGTGTGTATCTCCGAGCTGAACAAAATTCCGCCTGTTTAGTTGAACCTTGCAGATTTTCCCTTCCGCACGCCCGGCTATTAGGATGTTGAAATCACTGGGGAGGGAGCTTTCGTGTTGTAGCTTTACATACAATGTGCAAGGAGGCTTGATTCGGTTCGAAATCTTGATCTTTTCTTCTCCAGAAAATTCCGCCAGTACCAATCCTGGATGAGATTCTCCTGAAAGGATTTCCCGATAGGAGAAAGAAGCAGTCTGTTCGTCCCAAAGGGATTGAAGGGATGCATGAATCTGTTCTGTCGCATCTGCCACCCAGCCAGAAGGAGATATACCGGCTTTGCGGGCGATATTGAGAAGCGATTTCCCTTCCTTGAATAATAGAGAAAGCAGGAAAGGGTTGCGGGTAGAAGATAACTTGAGCCAGAACGTTTCCGAGGAATCATTCCCGGCTTTTGCATACTCAAAGAAACCGGTTTGCAGCGGGTGTGTAAAACCGGGGTTGCCTTCTGTGTTCACCCATTTGTGCATAAAATTCTCGAGCCGGGGATATACATTTACAAACCAACCCTGATCGCTGATATACGGGATCAACCTTTCCACGAGGGAACAAAGCAAGGGAGGAGCGAGTATTCCGGTGGGTTGGTTCCCAGCGTTTACGCACATATCGATTGACCCATCTTCTGACTGAGCGTCAAGTTCATTCATTACCAATTGTGCCAACAGCGTTGGATTACCTGGCAGGAACACCTGAGATAGAAAATGCAGCATCGGCAGAGTCTGTCCACTCCAGGCAGGACTAAGCTGCGGAAATCGGGCATCAGAGACCGTTGGGGTGAGCGGAGTACGTTCTCGCGTGTAGGTGTGATTAAGAAAGGCATTCACTCCCGGCATGATCAATTGGTGTGCCTGGATCTGGGCATCGGCGAAGGGCAGGGGTTGCGGGCTCTCTGGATGGCTGATCTGCACGAAACTCCTGCGGTCCTCCATTTCCATTTTGAGCTTTTCCAAATCGAGCAGACGCGAGGAATACTGGCGGGCGTTTTGCAGTGACCCCTCCGCAGAATCCATTGCAGCCATCACCCAGGTAACTTGTCGGTCTGCGCCGGCAGCGAGTACTGAGCGGGTGTGGAGTCCTGGGTCAGCCGAGGATGATTCCTCCGGACCACCTGACAAGTAGAAAAGGGGGAATAAACCTCCGGTTTGACCGCAAAGCACCTTGTTGATACCCATCTGTTCCAGGACCATCGGTTTTCCAGGTGCTGTGTGATCCAGCCTGGCAATCCAATCCATCTCCACCGTTTCGGTCGCAGTGGAAGAATTTTTTATCCAAACTTGTCCAACGAGCACCTGGGAGGCAGGAACCCAAACCCGGAGGATTACGTCAATACTGATGAAGGGTGAAAAGGCAAGCTCGATGAAATTTGTTGTCCGGAAGGTGATTTGTGGTTCTGCGATGATCTCGTTTTCCTGGCTCATGAGTTTTACCATTTTTGAGAAAACCGGATACAAGAGCATCGATCTTGACCGCAACCCGAACGTGGTAAAGAAGGAGATTGGTTTTACGGAAGATTTATGTAACCGGGCTTCCCAGACCTGGTCATTGAAAGCATCCGGATGTCCAAAACGGGCATCACAGGCGAGAAGGATTTTCCTTGCGGTTATTAACGAATCACTTGGCATGATTTCATTGTAAGAGTAGTGAGCGTCAAGGTCAACTGAAATATGCTAGAATGAAAAAATTGGATAAAGGCATGACAAATATCGATAACAATCATCAGCAGTCATTTGAACATGGGGACAAGGATTTTCCAGAAAGTATTGATAAGGAAGAAGTGGAAAACCAAGCACCGGAAAATCACACGCCTCCTGGACCTGAAAGCCTGGCATTTGCTCAAAATTCGGAATCATCAAACCGTCGAGCGGTTGAGAGCCAGGTCAACAATCTGGATGACTTGCCCACAATGGCAGGCGGGGAGATCCTCGACCCGGGCATTACACCACCCAGCGGTATCCGGATGAACCCACCAGCTCCTCCAGGAAGTTCAGATCCACTCCCCAGTCGGGTCGATGAGGTGGACCTCTCTGCCACACAGGTGACCCGTTCTGCTGTGCCTTCGGCGACCAATCCAACAAAACCTCACCGGGTTGCGGGTGGGAAAACGTCACCTAAGCCTACATCCTCTGCGAACAGCTCCGGAAATGGAAGGAGCAACCGCAAGCAAGGAAGAGGGGATTCTGGAGGTTGTTTCACCAAAGTGCTCATCCTTTCGTTGTTTGCCGGGATCCTGGGTATCGTTATCTTTGGTGTTTTCCTTGTTTACCAGTATTATGCCATCGCTTCCACCCTGCCCAGCATCGATGATATGAAGAACCGGGCTTCTCAATTTGAGACAACACGGTTTTACGACCGGGGTGGTAACTTGATCTATGAAATGATCGACCCCAATGCAGGGAGGCGGACTTATACACCACTCAGTGAGATCTCACCGAATGTGGTCGCAGCTACGATCTCGATCGAGGATAAGGAATATTACAACCATCCCGGATTTGATATTATTGCGCTAGGTAGAGCACTTTTCCAAAATTACACCAGCGGTGAGGTTGTCTCCGGCGCATCCACCATCACCCAGCAACTGGCGAGGACTTTATTCTTCACCGCGGAAGAAAGGGTGGAAGTCTCGGTTAAACGGAAGACCAAGGAAATCATCCTGGCAGCTGAAATGACCCGCCGATACAGCAAAGATGAAATCCTGGAACTTTACTTGAACGAGATCAATTACGGCAACCTGGCGTACGGGATCGAAGCAGCAGCCGAAACCTATTTCAACACAACGGCGAAAGAGCTGAACCTCGCGCAGGCTGCCTTCCTCGCAGGGCTTCCCCAGGCACCAAGCGTTTACGATATTTTCAACAACCGCGAGCAGACCTTGAACCGCAATAAACAGGTGCTGACCGCCATGTATGAAGTCTCACAGGAAAATGCATGCATCAGTGTGAGTAACAGCGACGACCCAATCTGTCTCGAGGCTCTAGGGGCAGCGGATGCATATATTGAGATCGAAAACTATCCTTTTGTCCAACGCAGCAACCCGATGGTCTATCCGCACTGGGTGACCTATATTCGATCCGTGTTGGAATCAACTTATGGCGCCCAAACGATCTATCGTTCAGGGTTCAAGGTTTACACTACCCTGGATCCTTACCTCCAAAAGGAAGCAGACCGGATCGTGAAAGAACAAGTTGAGGCGTTGGCTGACCGCCATGTCACGGATGGCGCACTGGTGGCGATCCAACCCCGGACTGGCGAGATCCTGGCAATGACCGGTTCAGCCGATTTTTATAATGACGAAATTGCCGGGCAGATCAACATGGCATTGCAGCCACGCCAACCGGGTTCATCGATCAAACCTCTCACCTATGCGGCTGCCTTCGAAAAAGGCTGGACGCCAGCAACGGTCATCTGGGATGTTCCCAGTGAATTTACTCCTTCTGGACGCCCGGATGACCTCCGGGAACCCTACAAACCGGTCAACTATGACGGAAAGTTTCACGGACCGGTTTCGGTGAGGGCAGCCCTGGCAAATTCTTATAATGTGCCTGCGGTGAAAGCGCTTCAATATGTTGGTATCTATGATGACGCCGCGACCCAGACAGAGGAAGGATTGATCGCCTTTGCGAAGCGCATGGGAATCACCACCCTGACCAGGGAGGATTACGGGATGTCACTCACACTGGGGGGTGGAGAAGTGACGCTGTTCGAAATGACCTCAGCATTTTCGATTTTTGCGAACAATGGCGCAAAGGTAACCCCGTACGCAATCTCCAAAATAGAAGACCATACCGGAAACATCATCTTCCAGGCAGAACCTGCCCAGAAGCAGCAGGTTTTGAAGGACGAGTATGCTTACCTGGTCACATCGATCCTTTCGGATACCGTTGCCCGCGCTCCCATGTTCGGGACGAACTCGATCCTGAATCTGCCCTTCCCGGCAGCAGCCAAGACCGGGACGACCAACGATTATCGCGACAACTGGACGGTCGGGTTCACTCCCGACCTGGTGACCGGGGTGTGGGTGGGTAACGCAGATAACTCCGCCATGATCAACACATCTGGTGTAGCAGGAGCGGCGCCCATCTGGAACGGTTTCATGAATTTCGCGGTTCCCTATCTGACCAACAACGCGCCAACTGATTTTATTCGTCCTGCGGGGATCGTTGAAAAGTTGGTATGTGAGTTATCCGGGGCAGAACCTTCAGAATTCTGCTCGAAGACACGAACGGAGTTGTTTGCCTCGGACCGGTTACCACCCTCGAAGGATGAAGACCTGAGGAAAAAAGTCAAGGTGGATACCTGGACCAACCTGGAAGCCTCAGAGGAATGCAGCGGATTCACGGCTGAAAAAGAGGTTGCCAATATCACAGACCCATGGGCAAGGAAATGGTTGACCGAAACCAGCGAAGGGCAAAAGTGGTTGACCGATGCCGGGTTTGAGATCCCTGTCATCTTCGCCCCGAGCAGAAAATGCACCGCGGACGACCCGAGACCGAGCCTGGCGTTTGTCGGGCTGAATGATAAGCAGACCATCCGGGATAATCCCCTGGATATCTATGCAATCGTGAACGCCACAGCAAATTTCCGCCACTATTACCTCGAATGGGGTTATGGTTTTGAGCCGGATGAGTGGAAGAGACTGGTCAACAAGGAGAAGGATTCGGTCGTATCGCCTAAGATCATCTTCACCTGGGATATGAGCGACCTTAACCCCGGTAATATCACATTGCGGTTGGTGATGAAGTCAACGAATGGGGGTTATGCTGAAGAGGTCATCCGGTTGGTGATCAAGGTGCCCACTCGCACGCCAGAACCCACGAGGACGAGGGTGCCGACACGCACACCGCAACCCACCGGCACACCTGAGCCAACAAGTACCCCATACCCGACCAGTACCGCGACTACTGAGCCATCAGTCGAGCCGACTGAATTGCCAACGGAAACCCCGACACCAACGGATACGCAATCGCCGGAAGGCTAATCAGTTGTTGCCTTCGTCACGTGGACGCAAGTGGATCGGTTCATTACCAAAACGGGAGAAATCCAAGGATTGACCGGTAACGGAGAGCACGCGGGCACGGGAGAAAAACTCAAAATCGAAATCCGTGAGTTCTCCCTCTTTTTTCCCGGGGATTGGCATCAACCTCGCGGTCAGAGGTTTTCCAAGCCTGGTTGCCAGTGTGGCGATATCCATCAGGACAGCGGTGAGTGCTTCCATGGTCGTTTCGCCATCCAAGGGGATGGTATCCAGCCCGGTTCCACAAAGCGTCGAGTAAAGCAGCAGATCTTGTATGGTGAGATGTCCTTCAATGGAACGAGAGGATAGCCTTGAATCCTCGAGGAGCGGCAGCATCAGCCCATTAAACCCCGCTTTCCGCCAGGTTCCCCGACCGAGTGTTTCCGCGATGATCGCTGCCGCGGCGAGCGAACCGCTTCCGCCAATATGCTCTATTCCCACCGCTTCGATCGCTGCCCCAAGCGAGCAACGATCTGTCGGGTAAGGGGCAGGGGAGAAATCAAATCCGCGCAGTTGGATATCCCACCCTTTCACAACTTGATGGAAAATTTGGCTGATCTCACCTGCAGTATCTGTTAGTTGTTGGAGAAGATTGTCGCGGGATTGTTCAAGAGAATTCCCGGATTTGAAAGTTTCCAGGACCGCATCCGCACATTCCATGGCGAAAGAAATCGACGGCGGATCTCCTGGCTTAGCAAAGGCGGCGGGGAGAAATGGGGCGTAAGGATCTACGTTTGCAAGCGCGGCAAAGCGCAAGTTGGCGAAGCCATCCTTCTCAATAATTGCGTTTTGCGCGATGACCTCAGCCGAAGCCCGAATGGCAGCGGGATACAGAAATTCCTTGTCTGAAATGATTGCCGAGAGGAATGTATTATAAGTTGCTTTCAAAAAGGATGGAATAAGGGGAATCGTTTCCGGAATGTCAGGTAACGCGGGACCCAGCGACAGATAATTCCAGCCCATTTGGAGAACCTCAGTCTCCAGCCCTTTCACCGTCTCGAGGCAATCATCCTTGTTCTGGATGGGGAGAAACTCGGCGAACGGGGTTGTCGCCAGCCTGGTGGATTGCACGGGCATCAACTTGTCTGCAATCTCCGTTGCGAGCTTATCGGAGAGCAAGCGCAGGTTTTTCAGGGTCGTTGGCGCATCCGGACGGGATGGATCATAAAAACTGGTGATGGAGCGAACCTTCATAATTGCCTCTGACGGATGATCTCGAACAATAGAATCGAAGCCGCCACGCCAGCGTTCAGGGATTCAAAACTGCCAGGCATGGGGATGTGGATATTCTCGACAGCGACTTTCCTGGCTTCGGGGCTGGGACCTTCCGCTTCTCCACCAATGACCAGCGCGAGGGGAACTCTTAAATCGGCTTCCCAAAGGCTCTTGCCACCGCTGGATTCTGCAGCCAGGATTTTCAGCGGTGGGGTGAGCTGCTTGAGGCAGAAATCGATGATTTTTGGCCATCCTGATGTTAGTATATTCAACCGGAAATGCGCGCCCATGGCAGAACGGACAACTTTCGGCATATGGAGATCAACGCTTCCAGGAGTGAGAAAGACCAGGTCCACATTCGCCGCCGCCGCGCTACGCAGGATTGTGCCAATGTTTCCGGGGTCTCTCAACTGGTCCAGGATGAGTACGAGGTTGGCAGTGTCCGGGAGAGGGGGAGGTGCGATTGGCAGCGCCATCAGGATGCCCTGGGAAGTTTCGGTCGCGGACACCCGTTCCATCAGGTCGGGTGAAAGAGCGAGAGTTCGAACATTTCGTTCGCGGTAATAGTCAATGAGAAAATTCCGTTCGCCGCTGATTTCTGTCGAAAAGAGGATGAACTTGGGCAGGAGGGCAGCCTTCATGACCTCTGCGCAAAGCCTGTACCCTTCAGCGATATACAGCCTGTTTTCCTCGCGGGCAGAGCGGCTGCTAAGCAGTAACCGGGTGAGCTGGATGAGGGGGTTGTGGATGGAGGTCAGGATTTCATCTTTTTTTGTTGGCATAAAAGTATTCTACCTGATGCAATAAAAAACGGGATGGAATTGATCCATCCCGTTTCTGATTTGTTATTGGAGTTATGCAGATCTTGCCTGTTTTACCACTGCCGCAAAAGTTTGTGGATCGCGGGCTGCCAGATCGGCGAGCATTTTGCGATTCAGCTGGATGTTCGCCTTGCGTAGGGCGAAGATCAATTGACTGTAGGAAATCCCATTCTGGCGGGCGCCAGCGTTGATACGAGAAATCCACAGGCGGCGCAGGTCGCGCTTGCGGTTCTTGCGGTCGCGGGTCGCGTACCAGAGGCTCTTGAGCCTGGCTTCATTGGCGCGCCTGATCAGGCGATGACGGCTGCCAAACTGACCCTTGGTGTATTTTAGAACTCTCTTGTGACGGAGATGACCACTGGGGCCACCCTTTACACGTGCCATGTTTTACTCCTTTGCGAACCCCTGGGCGCCGGTCATCAAACCAGTTGTGAGCACCCAACAGCTGCACTAATCACGGATACGATTACGTCTGACCTTACTTGTCCATGTTCGGGGCAAGACGGTTGACTCGCTGGATGATCTTATCGCCATTTACTTTGACCATCTCAGTGAACAATGCTTTGGTGCGCTTGGATGTGCGACGGCGGAGGTGACTCTTTCCACCTTTCGTGCGCATCAAGACACCGGACCCGGTCAGACGGAACCTTTTGGAAGTTGCCTTATGGGTCTTTAGTTTGTACTTACCTGTTTTTGGCTTGCGTGGCACAGCATACTCCTCTCAACAAATTACGCGGTTGATAGCGCAATCGCCGATTATACCAGAATTATCGCGATTATGGAAAAATCAGGCTTCTGCAGGGGCTTCGGCTATTGGAGCTTCGGCTGTTTTTTTCTTGCCTGGCTTTGACGGACCAAGGACCATGCCCATGGTTCGACCTTCCATGTTCGGTGCCTGTTCGATTATACCAACGTCCGCCAGTTCTTCGGCGATCTCCCGCAAATCCTCAAGAGCAATCTCAGGGTAGGTGATCTCTCGACCACGGAAACGGATGGTCACCTTGACCTTGTTCCCTTCCAACAACCATCGGCGCGCATCACGAGTTTTAAACCCGCGGTGATGTTCGTTGGTCTTGGGGCGCAAGCGGATCTCCTTGACCTCGATCTTGGTCTGGGCTTTGCGAGCTTCCCTCTCTTTTTTGGTGCGTTCAAAAAGGAATTTTCCAAAATCCATGACCCTGCAAACAGGGGGTTCGGAATTCGGGGCGACTTCCACCAGGTCAAGCTCAGCGTCGCGGGCGATCTGGAGAGCTTTTTGGATGGGAACAACCCCGATATTTTCATTCTCGGGACCAATGAGACGCACTTCTGCGACCTTGATCAATTCATTTACTCGAAAATTTTGAGTACTGATAGTTCTCTCCTTAGGATAATTTAAGATAAGCCCGTTCCGGAAACGGGCTCATACAGATAATACCATAAATTTTTACTTCAAGTCAACTGGATGTAGCCGGAACCGCGGTTTTGTTTAAATGAATTCCAGGTAGGCTTGTTTCGACCGGGATAGATCGTGATAGATACCACGGTTCTTTTCGGGGAGAATGCGCGCAATCTCGTACATGATCGCATCCGTCATCTCCTTGCGCGTTTCCCGGTCTGGACGGACCGTGTCTGATCGTAAGCGAAAAGTTCTTCCCACCTTGATAACCATGTCCGTTTTGCGGAAAGCACGCAACCTGGAGCCCACATGCTCGTTGCCAAAGAATACCACGGGCTGTATCGGTGCATTGGTGCGCAGCGCGAGATAGACTACCCCCGGGTATCCTTCGTTTAATTGTCCGGTATAGGAACGCGTTCCTTCCGGAGCAACGATGAGGATCTTTCCATCTTGCAGTGCCTTCTCACCACGCTTAAATGCGTCGATATCGAGTTCTCCGCGATGCAGCGGGATGGTATCCCAGGCGGTAAACAACACGCTGAGTAATGGGTTCTTCCATGTTTCTGCCTTCACAAACGCGGTCAAAGGACGGGGATGCAGATGACTAAAGCCGACCGGTGCATCCAGTGAATTGATGTGGTTGGTTACCAGGATCAGGGGACCATAAGTAGGAACCCTTGTCAATTCCTCATCATCGATGTTCATGAAGAGATTGAGGATGGCTTTGACTGGGGGGTTGAGGTGGTTGGCGTTGATCATGCTTACGAGAGCCTGGTGATGATCTCCAGCCCCCCGGGGATGAGCTCGACCATGATTTCCTTGCCTTCTTCGCAAATGGTCACGCCATCCGCGTGGACTGGAAGGGTCCCCTTTAAGGCGCAGGCAGTGATCTTCTTCGCCTGCACCATGGTCACGTTTGCATCATCCACATGGGTTGCTTTCATGAACTTTGCAATCAAACCAAACATGGCGATCTGTGGGACGTTTCGCACGATGCACAAGCTGAACGCTCCATCATCGATACTTGAGTTGGGGGTCATCATGAATCCACCCCCCATCCGCCGCCCATTCATGATCGAGATCATCAATGGATTCAGGATGAGCACCTGGTCGTCCATGGTGAGTTCTACGCTGGGGGACTTGTAATAAACGAAGATCGTTTTCAGAGCAGCGACGAGGTAAGAAAGCATACCCGTCAGCTTCATTTTAGCTGCCAGGAACCCGACCACAGCATCGAAGCCAATCCCAACGCCGTTTCCGAAGTAAAGACCTTCCGCCTGATTGCCGCCACTAATCTTGCCCAGGTCAATCCACTTCCGTGGAAGGGAAGCAAGCAAGGCGCATGATTCTTCGATCCCAACAGGGATGTTAGCACCGAAGGCAAAGTCGTTTCCGCTGCCGATCGGGATGACACCAAAGACCGGGGGACGGATCCCGGCGGCTTTAGCTTTCAACAAGCCGTTAATGGTCTCATTGACCGTCCCATCACCGCCAGCGGCGATGACGTAATTGAAACCCTCTTTCGCGGCTTGAAAAGCAATCTCTGTGGCGTGCTCCGGGTACTCGGTAACTGAAATTTCGTAATCCAGTTTGTATTGATTTAACGCCGCTTCAATGGGCAGGACTGCTTTTTGTGCATGACCTTTGCCGGCAGCGGGATTCAGAATGATCTTGTAACGGGACATTTGCCCTCCAGGGGGTGAGTGGAAAAACCATAACAATACTCTTAATAACACGCCAACCAGATAGTTGGTTCGAAAAGAACAATGAAATATGAAAATATCTTATGATTAGGGATTAAATATAATTGTGGGCGGTATAGGACTCGAACCTACGACCTTTGCGATGTCAACGCAACGCTCTAACCAACTGAGCTAACCGCCCGCGTCAGTTATTATAATCAGGATTCGAATTGCTGACAATGGTAATTGGACGATTTGCTACAAGATATTGACGACGCCTGCCCAAAGGACTGTGAATTTCGGTTGAGGTTGATCCTGGCGGGATGGAGAGATATGACCAATGGCAATGATGATCTTCTGCCCTGTTAGAAAGCGCTTGAGGGGTTTGGATCCGTACATGGGCACAAGATTGTCAGGCGTGATTGTATACAGGGTACAGTCAGGTTCGTAGGCAGCTGCGTACAACTGCTCCTTGCCGACGATCAGCTGGATGATGTTCGGGCAGTCGTATTCAGCATTCGCCGGGATGGTGAACTTGAAACCCGCGGTGGACAACCTGAAGCCATCATGGCTTGAAATGGAATACTCACTGGCTTCAAAGGAGGAGAGACCGACCTTTTGCCAATGATCTTCATCCACGGTCAGCATGGGGATTTCCAGGTCAGGGACAATCGATGACATCATTTCAAACACCTCACTAACAATAATTATAGAGGAATATTAAAAAAGGATGTGTCAACATGAAAAATTTCCCCAGTTTTTTCTTGAAATGGTATAATATCGGCGCTCGACCGTAAATGGAGAGGTAGCGCAGTCCGGCCTAACGCGCCCGCTTGGAAAGCGGGTAAACCGCAAGGTTTCGTGGGTTCGAATCCCACCCTCTCCGCTAAAACCCAGCTTCGAGGGTGCATCCATCGCGACCCTCTCCGCCAAAGATTCCCGTTGAGGGAGTCACTTCTTTTCTGGGTTCGAATCCTCACTCTTGCAGAGTGCTTCGCGACCCTCTCCGCTAAAACCCAGCTTCGAGGGTGCATCCATCGCGACCCTCTCCGCCAAAGACTCCCGTTGAGGGAGTCTTTTCTTTTCTGGGTTCGAATCCTCACTCTTGCAGAGTGCTTCGCGACCCTCTCCGCTAAAACCCAGCTTCGAGGGTGCATCCATCGCGACCCTCTCCGCCAAAGATTCCCGTTGAGGGAGTCACTTCTTTTCTGGTTTCGAATCCTCACTCTTGCAGAGTGCTTCGCGACCCTCTCCGCTAAAACCCAGCTTCGAGGGTGCATCCATCGCGACCCTCTCCGCCAAAGACTCCCGTTGAGGGAGTCATTTCTTTTCTGGGTTCGAATCCTCACTCTTGCAGAGTGCTTCGCGACCCTCTCCGCCAAAGACTCCCGTTGAGGGAGTCACTTCTTTTCTGGGTTCGAATCCTCACTCTTGCAGAGTGCTTCGCGACCCTCTCCGCCAAAGACTCCCGTTGAGGGAGGCATTTTTATTCTGGGTTCGAATCCCACTCTTACAGAGTGCTCCGCGACCCTCTCCACCTATGACACAGTCGAATTTTTCTTTGACTCCTTATGGACTGCTAGGACAGGCTTTTCTTGTTTTAGGTAACCCTCCAAGAGAAGGCTGTTAAAACAGTTGTCAGGCATGGGGGGGACATGCCTGACAACTTTAGGGAGGGAACTCCACCGTTCGACCTTGCGATCTTCAGGTGGGACACACCAGTTCGTTTACCAATAAGAGTGTGTCATATGGATATTATATATCCAATTTATCTTAATTACAAGAGGGAATTTTTCACTTCTTCTTCTGCGAAAAGATTTGAATCCAATCTTCCACTTCTTCTGGTGAGATGGCGTGGCTAGTGGGATTTTGATCTCTGGAGGGCGAACTGATGACTGCGCGCAACTCCCTTGAAAAATCTTCGGATTTCATTTGAGCGATACGCAGACTCCTGGCTTCACTCAAAATTCGCTGGTCAGAGGTGACCAGGGTGATCCCGTCCCGCTCGTTTTGATGTGCATGAAGATAACGGATGATCGCCTCATCAGCGATCGTGCTTTGCCTGATGAAGTGCACATGCATGAGACCGCCTTTGATTTGACCAGCCTGGGTCGGAGGGGCACCATCGAAGAAAACCTCGAATCGAACCCGTGTTCTGCGCGCGTACTCTCCCAGGAGCTCCAGAAGCCGGGTTTCGTCATCGGGCTGAGATAGGGAAAGTCCCGGAATCTTGGGAATGAGATTGTGTCCATCAACGATAAACTTCTTCATCCGCTGCCTTTTCAGGTATTGTACTTGGAAATTATGCTATGATAAAAATGATTGGTATGCGAAAAATACTCCCTTACCTGCTCTTAAATTTCCTTGTGTCCGCATTGGCAGTGGTTGTTGTTTTATTTATCTGGGATCGGGCAGTACAACCTTCGTCACCTGCGAACCGGAATCGTACCTCCGCACCGGTGACCGACCCCGTGGTTTTACCCGACTCTGGCGAAATCCCACCGCTCGACGTGGCAACAGTGGAGATCCAGGGAATTGTTGGGGCTGGAGACCTGGGCACCGAGCGGGTCACTTTATTGAATGTCTCTGATCTGGAAATCAGCCTTGCTGGCTGGATGATCCAGGATGAGGACAAACATGAATTGCTGCTCCCGTCGATCACTGTTTTTCCGGGAGGAGGGATTGTGTTGTACAGCCAGGCAGGTATTGACTCTTCAGTAGAAATTTTCGCTAACCAGGATGAACCGATCTTCACCAGCGGAGAAAAGGTAAGATTATTGGACAGTGCAGGTCATCTGCGTTCCACTTACGTAGTTCCTTAAATTCTGCCTGTTCGAATGGTAAGCCAGGATGACATCAGGTAAAATCAATTCTCGAGATCGGATGTGAGATTATGACGCAAGCTCTCTATCGAAAGTGGCGCCCCCGTAAATGGGACCAGGTTGTTGCCCAGGATCATGTTGTGCAGACACTGCGCAATGCGATCAAGTCAGACAGGGTAGGGCACGCCTACCTGTTTTCCGGACCTAGAGGCACAGGCAAAACCACCACTGCCCGACTGTTGGCGAAAGCGGTGAATTGCCTGGATGAAAAGCTGGAGGAACGACCCTGCGATGCCTGCAAGAACTGCCAGGCGGTCAACGAGGGCAGGTTCCTGGACTTGATCGAGATAGACGCCGCATCCAATACCAGCGTTGAGGATGTCCGCGACTTGCGGGACAAGATCAATTTCTCTCCCTCTGATGGCAAGTACAAGGTCTATATCATTGATGAAGTTCATATGCTCTCTGGGGCTGCTTTCAACGCGCTGCTCAAAACGCTTGAAGAACCTCCCGCGCACGCCATCTTCATCCTGGCGACAACCGAGGTTCACAAGATCCCGGCGACAGTCCTTTCCCGTTGCCAGCGTCATGAGTTCAGGCGTATCCCGGTAAATGAGATTGTCAGCACTTTGGAGAAGTTGTGCAAGGATGAAAAGATCAGCGCGGACGAAGAAGCCTTGATGCTGATCGCCAGGCAATCCACCGGAGCGATGCGTGATGCCATTTCCCTGCTGGACCAGCTCTCTTCCACCGGGAACAAGGTTACATTGGAATTGGCGCAGCAGGTGTTGGGTACTTCGACCAACCAATCAGTGATCGAATTGATTGACGCCCTGCAAAAGAACGACAGCGCTGCCGGCATGGACGCAATCCACAAAGCCCTGGACTCTGGCAGCGATCCGCGCCAGTATGCCAGGCAGATCGTGGAGTTCCTGCGCGGTCTGCTGCTGGTCAAGATGGGGAATGAAAAGCAGGTGGAAGCCACCGCGGATACGCGCAGCAGAATGCGGCAGTTGGGTGATCTGCTGGAAACGCCCATCCTGCTCGATTGGATTGCCCATTTCAACGAGTCAATCAGCGATCTCCGCACTTCCTGGCAACCAGCATTAGCGCTTGAGGTCGCCTTCTCAAAATCGCTTTCCACCCTGCATCAGCCTGGGCAACCCACTGTGATCGCAGCGATTACACCAACGAACCAGCCGGAGCGGGAGAAACCTGTCCAGGTGATAAAAACTGGAACTCCAACCGAGCCTTTGCAAAAGTCCGATTTGGGAAAGGAAAGCCTGACCAAAGAAGAGACGATATCCCCGGAGAAACCAGGCAAAGAGAGAATTGATAGCACGGAGACCGGAATCACCACCCAGGAGGTTCGGGCGGTATGGAGCCAGGTGCGAGCCGGAGTGAAACAGCGCCGCTCGCAGACCGAAGCCCTGCTGAATTCGCACCGGGTCCTGCAAGTCAAGAGCGGTACGCTTGTCCTTGGGTTTTCAAGCGAGGTGCTGAAATCCAAAATGGAAAACGCGGAAAACCTGGAAATCACCCGAGAGGTATTAAACGCGGTTTTACAGCGAGACGTACCCATCCAATGCATCGTGGTCAGCAACAAGGGCAGCGAAGCAGTAGACGACCTGGACGTGGACGCAGATGGATTGGTGAAAGCCGCGATCGACCTGGGCGCAAAACTGGTACATAAAGAATAACGACAGATCGAGGAGAATAACGATGGCAAAAGGATTTAATCGGATGCCGGGCGGTGGAAACGCCGGCGGCGGGATGATGGCACAGATCAAGCGTTTGCAGGAGCAAATGGAAAAGGCGCAGGAGGAACTGGCGATTCTAACCGTCACTTCTTCTACTGGCGGGGGAGCCGTCACCGTCACCATGACCGGCGACCAGCATTGCACTGACGTCAGTATCGATGCGGAGTTGTTGAAGGACGCGGATGCCGAAATGCTCCAGGACCTGGTGCTCAGTGCGGTTAATCTCGCCCTGGACGACTCGCGGAAACTTGCGGAGGAGAAACTTGGACCTCTGTCCGGCGGAATGCCTGGACTCGGTTTCTAAGCGGAGACTGGATGGCGATCCTTCCCCTGCCCATTCAGAACCTGATCGGTGCGCTGGAACGTTTACCAGGTATCGGTCCAAAATCAGCATCCCGACTGGCGTTCTTCCTGTTGAAGGCTCCGGATGACCTGGTGCAGCAACTGGCGTCGTCTCTGACCAATCTCAAATCGGCGACTGGTGTCTGCCCGTTATGTTTCAATATCACCCTGTCCGGACAGGAATTATGCGAGATCTGCAGCGATAACGGCCGGGCGGACGGCACCATCTGCGTGGTGGAAGACCCGCTGGATGTGCTGGCGCTGGAACGGACGGGTGGTTTTCATGGGCGGTATCACGTGCTGCAGGGCGTGCTTTCCCCCATCGAGGGCATCGGTCCCGATGACCTGAAGATCAAGCCGCTGGTGGAACGCGTGCAAAGCGGCGAAGCGCGCGAGATTATCGTGGCAACCAACCCGAGCATGGAGGGGGACGCCACCGCGCTCTACCTGCAGCAGCAGCTGAACCCCCTTGGGGTGCGCGTGACGCGCCTGGCGAGGGGGCTGCCTGTGGGCGGTGATCTGGAATACGCGGACCAGAATACCCTGCTGAGGGCGCTCTCTGGCAGGCAGGAGATGAGTTAAGAAGAAGAGACTGGAGCACTGCTCCGGTCTCTTTGTAAATTCTTATCTCTTGAAGGCGAGAAGTTCCAGCTTTTTGCCATCACTTTCCACCAGGTAATAAGGCAGCCAGGCTACACCGAAAATATCCGGGAATATATCGCTCTTTGTGGGTTTGATCGTAATCTCGCTGACCTCATCCACGACACTTTCCCATTTCTCCTTCGCTTGTGTAATCGCTGACTCTCTGGATTTCTGAAGTTCGGCAAGCTCTTCCTGGTACTGCTCCAGTGTTTGTTTTTCCTGGGTGAGTTTATCTTTGGCAGCGGTTTGCATGCGTGTCTTCGAGATCGTGCTCGAGATGCTGCGTTTTCTGCCTGTCAGCATACCCAGTACTGCCGCACCGCCCGTGGCAAACGTCTCCAACCGGCGTTGGTTGACCGAATTTTCCGCTGCCTGCACATCCAACTCCTGGGCTTCGATCTTGCGCTGTAAAGACAAAATCTTCGTATCGTAGGAGTTGGTGAACTTGTCTGTCTCAACTTTGAGCAAGTCTTCGATTGCGGCGCGACATTTAGCGTGAAACTCCGCCACACTCATTTCCGGTGACCCATAGACCTTGAGTTTTGTGTTCGCCTTAAGCTTTAAACCGCCACTTCGGTAGATCCAATCCAGGAAGTCTTTTTTGATTGATGAGGTTTTTTGACCATCCGCGAGCCAGGAGGGGACGGGATGGAATTGGGATTTCGGCAAAGGCTGCAATTCCAGGCTTTGTTTATCAATTTTAGTGGTAACAGAATCCTCCCAACGAATGAGCCCGGTTCCAGGATCTTCGAGAATGGCGGTCGTTTTCCCCACATGTTCCAGGTTATATTGCCGGGATAGAAACCGGACTTCAGCCTGGGCGATCAAACCTGCGCGATAGACGATCCCTTCAGAGGTTGGCAGGTTGCTAATTCCCGCAGCGGCAGCGGAATCGCTGATGCCCTGGTTGTTTGGCAGGAAGTATTCGGGGATGTCTCCTGGGATGGCAGGACGGCTGGAAGAGAGTTCCAAACCTGGTTTAACAGACTTGTTTCCTGGGATGGAATCCTTTGTGCTCTTTGTCACTTTGTTACTTGGAGGAACTGTTGCACTGGCAATCGTGTTAGCTGCTGTCAATTGATCACGAGTCATAGGTCCAGCGAGGTAATTGAGTGCCCAGCGAGTATTGAATAAAACGGGAGCTGATTTGTGGACACTATGGAAAAGAAATACCCGCTTTTGCAGCCCGGAAATGAGCTTGTCCAGGATTTTCACATCGGTTGCGCCGCTGGCTGACGACAGACCGTCAAGCAGGCGCTGCTTATCCTGGTCGGTCTGCAGGCGTCCGATCATCCAGGTGCCCGCGTTCGAGAGGGCTTTGTAATCCACATCCACCGGATTTTGCGTTGCCAGCAGCAAGCCAACGCCGAAGGCGCGTGCCTGTTTGAGCATACGCAGCATCACAGTCTTGGAAGCCGGGTTGGCGACCGGCGGCAAGTAACCCATTATCTCGTCGAAGTAAAGCAAGGCGCGCAGGTTTCCAGTGCCGCGCTGACCGCGCATCCAGCTTTCAACCGCGGCGAAAAGCAGGGTCACAAAGAACATGCGTTCATTTTCACTGAGATGCGCCAGATAGAAGATGGAATGGCGGGGTTTCCCGTTTTCACTGTAAAGCAAAGCATGGATGTCCAGAGGCTGTCCCTGCTGCCAGACCTGAAATGAGGGGGAGGCGAGGAAGTTGTTGAGCAGCAAGGCGAGATCGAATCGGTCCTTTTCTGAAAAGAAACTGTTCATGGGGAAGGCACCCAGTCTCTCCATCGGGGGGTTCTGAACTTGCAAGATGAGATCTGTTAAGTTGAGGGATTCGCCCTGGCTCCACGCATTTTCGATCAAATTGGAAAGCAGGATGTGTTCTCTTGACCTGAGCGGGTCAATGTCACTCAAACCGACCAATCCCAGCAGCGCGGTGACGGTGGTCGAGATGCGTTCCCGCAGCACCTCGGAATTTTCCTCCCAGGAGATACTGGGGGCTTCGAAGGAGGAGAGGATATTCACCGGAATGCCGGATTTGGAGCCCGGGGAGTAGATGGCGTAATCCGCCTTATCGGAAAGGGCTTTAAGGTGGTCAGGTCCCATGCCCCAATCAGCCAATCCTTTTTTCCAGCGAGCCGCAGTTTCTTCCGAGAGCTGGGCGATACTTTTACCCTCACGTTTCGCGGCTTCCGGGTCGATCCAGGGTTCAAAATCGGATGCGAGTTGTTTGGGAAAATGCAGCACCAGGTTGGTCAGGTCACCCTTGGGGTCGATAATGATCGCGGGGAGGCCGTGCAGGGCGGCTTCTTCCAATAACCCGATGCACAGACCGGTCTTGCCGGAACCGGTCATGCCGGTCACGACTGCGTGTGTGGTCAGGTTTGAAGGATCAAGAAAAACTGACTCTGCCGTTGCCGCGTTTGTTTTTGGATCGTAAACCCTACCCAGGAAATAGTTCGGAGTTTCAGGTATCATAGCCACCACCTTTTTCAAGATTGGTTTTATTATAGAACACCTTGGGATCAAAAACAAACCGCGTAAAAGCTGGTCCCGATGTTGCACCAAGAGAGCCGGACGAACCAATCATTGTATAATCAGACCAAGAGGATACCTTGTACAACCTGCAAATCTACCCGATTAACGTTAGGAATGGAAAGCTGGACAGGGAACTGCCGGGGCTGATCGCGCTTCAAGCGCCGAGGAAAGCCGCCCGCGGCAGGGAAGCTGACCAGGTTGTGCTGCTCGTTGGCCTGACAGGCGGGGACGTGCTCACCGCTGAAGCCTTCGGGGAATGGCTCCGGAAAAAGGGCGATGTCTATTTTCAGACCAGCGGCTCCGTGACCAGCGCCATGCGCAGCCTGGCGGAAGCGGTCAACTCGGACCTGCTCGACCGGAATCTGAAAAAGGCTGCCGGCGGTCAGGTGAATGGTTCGTTGTGCTTGGCGGTGATACGCAAGGATATCATTTACAGCCTGGTGATCGGTGGGGCAAAGCTTTTCATCATCCAGGATGAAGAAACCGCGGTCCAGTTGGATTCAGATAATCACCCCAGGGGTTTGGGGATGAACCAGTCGCTGAATTGTCGATTTTCGCAAACGATTGTTAAGGATAAGGCTCAGCTCCTTATCTCTACGAAACCTTCACCAGCCTGGACTGTTGACTCTTTGGCGGGGAGTACAAAAATCTCGATCGATGCCCTTGGCAGGAGACTTTTTAACCAGATGCCCGCTGAGATGAGCGGCGCGCTGGTGCGGCTCTCCATTGGAAAAGGTGTGGTTGAGTTTCTCGGATTCCCTTTACAGGAACGGGTGATGGAGACCGGTACTGCAGAACAAGAGTCTACACCATCAATAGAATCTCTACCGGTCGAAGAAGAGATGACTCCAACAATATTACCGGTTGATCTTGGGGAGACAAGTTTACAACCGCTGACGGATGATCTTTCCGAACCACAACCACCGGTACAGACTCCGCAGGAGGAGCCTGTGGGTCCTGCAACCTCAGACAGGCGGGTAAGACCTGTTTCGAGTCCCAAACCACCCCGCAGTAGTCGCGGCGAGGAGATGAAGGTCAAGGTCGGACGAGCTGCCCAGGGGTTGACGGAGTTCAATTCAAAATCCGGTAATTGGTTCAGGAAATTCGTGCACAAAGTCCTGCCGGGTCAGAGCGAGAATCCAATGGAACTCCCGCGGTCGCTGCTCATCATTATTGCGATCCTGGTTCCACTGATCGTTGTCGCTTTCGCCAGCTCAGTCTACATGAAGAAAGGCAAGACCCAGCAATTCGAGGAGAATTTTCAACAGGGGATCATCTACGCCCAGAAGGCCGAAGAATTAAGAGAGATCCTACAGCCCGGTTGGCGAACCTGCAACAATCCCTTTTCTTCCTTGAAAAAGCCGCGATTTACGGATCCTCTACGGATGCCATGGCACTGCTTGAACAGGTCCAGAAACAACTGGATACACTGCAGGGGATCGTGCGAGTGAAAATGATTCCGATCGCGGATGACCTGGACCTTGGTTCGGTCGCCATCTCCCAGATGGCAGCTACGAATAGCGATCTCTACCTGCTGGATGACCTGAGCGGGCGTGTCCTGCGTTTTTCCCTGACCGGGAAGGGATATCTGCAGGACATCAGCTTTGATTGCGGACCAAACCCTGAAAACCCGCTAAATAATATCGGGAAAATCGTGGATATCATCGCAATTTCCTATCCAAACAAACAACGAGCTTCGCTCCTAGCTATCGATGGCAGGGGCAAGATAGAGTATTGCATCCCATCTGAGCCCGGAGTGGTTGGTAAACTGCCAGAGCCGGACGCGGGTTGGAAAGATCTGAAGTCGATATCCCTTGACCAGGGGACCCTGCATGTGCTGGACTCTGGCAGGAACGCTGTCTATCGTTACCTGGGCGATGGATTGGAATTCACCGAGTCCCCGAAATTATTCTTTGATGAGGATATCCCTGACCTCTCCAATGCCATTGACATAGAGGTGAATGGAGAAGAATTGTACATCCTGCGCTCATCAGGTGAGCTGGTGGAATGTACCTATAGCCATATCAAGGATTACAAACTGACAGAATGCACTGATCCGGCACCCTACACGGATAACCGCTCGGGTCAACAACCCCAGGTGATCTCTTTCACCGGGACACAGTTCATCCAGATGCACATGACCGAAGCGCCGGATTCCTCGTTATACCTGTTGGATACGGTGGGCAGGCAACTGTACCATCTCAGCCTCAAGCGCAATCTGCAAAAGGTGATGACGCCGGGATTTGAAGTCCCCGCTCTCATAGAGCAGCAAGTGCTTACCGCAGAAGCGATCTCTCCCGGGAAGTTGCTCTTCCTGGCTTTTGAAAACCAGGTGTTCATGGGGACACTGCCCTGATACTTTGTAACTCTAGGGCATTAAAACAAGCGGTACAGGGATAAAGGTCAGGATGAAAATGACCAGGGCAATGATGCCGAGGATTTTACGCGCCTGGTCAAGTTCCGTGATCTGGTCAAGAGGTTCCGCGTAGAATCGTCCGAAGAAATATACCAGCCCAGCCCAGATCCACCAACCAGACCAGGCAAACCCGAGCGCTGCCAGCGCAAACAATATGACCGGGCGGATCCTTTTTGCCCACTTGACACCAAAGAGCAATTGGAAGATATGCCCGCCGTCTAGCTGACCTGCCGGAATGAGGTTGAGGGAAGTGACCAGTAGACCAGCCCATCCAGCCCAGGCGACCGGGTGAATAATCACATCCAGTCCCCCAAGGGGGAACGGTCGTCCGGTGAAGAAATACCGCACCCAGTAAAGCAGTGGCGGGAGGTTGCCGAAATCAACCGGTTGTGGAAGTAACTGCCCAAAACTGAGGTACTTCAAGATCAGGTAAGTGAGGGAATTCCCTTCCATCTGGATACCCTGTCCCGGGGGAAATTGCAAAGGAATTGTCTCCAACCTGGACAATGACAGACCGATGAGGATGACGATGATCGAAACAATGTATCCTGCAATCGGACCGGCAACGCCAATATCCATTAATACCCGTTTGTTCCTGGGAACTTCCTTCATACTGATGAACGCTCCCATGGTACCCAGGGCGGAGAAAGGCAGGGGGATGAAGAAGGGAAGGGTTACATGGACGCCGTGGGCTTTGCCGGCGAAATAATGACCGAATTCATGCGCGGTGAGAATTGCCAGCAGGCTGAGGGCGAATGGCCAACCTGCCTGGAGCAGCTGACCCGCCGCCAAAAGGAGGTTAGGGGACAGCTCCTCTTGCAGGCTGAGCATGCCCCCAGAGAGGAGTACGCTGACCAGGGTTAGGATGAACATAACCAGGTTGATGACTGGTTTGGAAGGTTTGGGCTCGGGTCTGCTTCTCACCAGAAAGATGATGTGCCGGGAGTCTTCCTTGCGAAAGAGCGGGGTGAGGGCGTATAGCTTGAGCCATTCGAGTAACTGGTTGTATGCCTGGTCTGATCTTTCGTCGACCAGCCTCCCCCGATACCGCAGCACAAAATCCTGATGTTCAGCACCGAGGGTGATATCTTCGATATGAAAAACGCGTCGAACGAGGGAATTCAGGATTTCGCTATTATCGTCAAAGCCAATGGTACTCAAGAAATACCTCTATTCGAATAAACAGGCGGGAATGGATGGGAGTCGAACCCACCGCGGCCCGCTGTGCGACCCGCCGCCGATTTTGAAGACCGGGGAACCCACCAGGATCCAGCCATTCCCGAGAATAAGAATACCCCACTCAAATGGAATTCGCAAGTGGTAAAGAAACTTAGCGAATAAACGGAAACGGGAAAGTGGCGATCAGCCAGGGAGAAATACCATTGACGACGAGGGCAGCGAGTACTCCGAGTATGATCCCCGCGACCACATCCGACACGTAATGTACGCCCATCCAAACACGCGCCAGGCTCACAAGCGGTGCCCAAAGAACGAGAACAACCCCGAACCAGAGGGGACCCATCAACAAGGCAATCAACGCCAGCATGGCTGTCCTGGCGGCGTGCCCCGACGGGAAGGAGTGCGGGTCGGTATTGCGGTAGATTGCCCCCCAATCGCCTTCAGGTCGTTTCCTGCGGATGATGAATTTTACAACCAGGACAATGACCGCCAGTCCTATCGAAGCGACTGCCATGACAGCGGTTAATTGGTGCCATTGACCGTTGGTGAAAAACCAGATGATGAGCAGGGCGAGCAGGATGAACCAGGAATCCCCTGAATGGGCGAGGAAGATGCCCAAGGGGCGTAGTTTCGTCTGGTTGTCGGTGATGCGCAGGTGGGAAGTCAACCGGGCATCTAGGTCAAGAATCTTGTTGAGCATGAGCCAATTCTACCGCAGGAGATCCTGCTCAACCATTTCCAACTGGAAAGGCTTGTCGACATCCATCCCAACTTCTGCGAAAGGGGATTGGATGGCAACACCAGTGATTCCCATTCTCTTGCAAACACGTTGAGCTGCTGAGTTGAGATCCAGCTTTCCGGTGAGGATCATCAACAGGGT
Organism: uncultured Chloroflexia bacterium; assembly: GCA_963774925.1. Lineage (GTDB taxonomy): Bacteria > Chloroflexota > Anaerolineae > Anaerolineales > Anaerolineaceae > UBA6107. Next base: position 123,477 of record CAVZGM010000003.1, on the reverse strand, counting down.
ACCGAGCCCGATCTGGGCAGCCTGTTTGAGCGGATTCTTGCGGTTTTGGATCAACTCATTCCACATCCCGTCCGGATTGAGCGCGGTGGAAATTCGGACCAGGTTTAAGTCCCCACCACAGATCTCCACATCCTTGAATTTCGTGTAGGTGCGTTTCGAACCAGGAAAGCGCTTTTCCATCACATGGCGTTCAATGACCGAATAGCAAATGTCCACATCATGCTGCAGAAAAATCCTGACCATTTCATCGAGTATTTCACAAGTGAGGGTGGGGATGTCCGAAGAGATGGTGACCATGTGGGTCTGGTTTGGTTGAGTTGTCCGGATATAATTCGCCCCTTGAATGATGTTCTCGATCAATATCCCCTTGTCCGGGAGAAAAGTGAGGGGTTTACTGCAGGAAATTGGTTCACGGTTTTCCAGACCAATGACCACAACATGCTCGATCTCTTTTGACGCTGAAACCGCGTCAAGCACCCATTGAACCATGGGCTTCCCGGCGATGGGGAGCAGTGCCTTGGTTTTTCCACCGCTAATTGGATAGAGAGGGTCCTTGAGGTCTGGGATACCACCGGCGAGGATTACCGCGTCCATCCTAAAATTCCTTTACTTGAGGTCTCAACGGGATTTCATGTATAGCTTTTTCCATGAAATCAAAATAGCCTCCTGGGTTCCCGTAATCGATTTTCTCGGTTCGTCCAGCTGCAGCCACAATCGCTGCCTCGATCATGTTGGTGCCAAAGGAGCGACCATCATAGATTGGCGTGGTGGTGACCATGTACTTGATCCCAGCCCTTGCGAAGAAATCCTGGTCAGACTGGGTGGTCGTATTCGTGACCACAATGCGCCCCGGAAGTCGATCCGGCATATATTTCCAAAGATAATGGCAATCCCCGGCGATGACATTCGCCCACTCGAAAGTCTTTTCATATTTCGGTGTCCGGTGTTCCTGCTTTTCACCAATGGGATAAAGCCATTCAAAGGGCAAGCGGCTCATCACCGGCAGCAATAGGTTTGCCAGGGTGCGGAGGGATTTTACTTTCTTGATCGGTATCTCCAGACCTAGTGAAAATATGAGGTCACCAAAAATGCAATCGTAGCCGTCGTCAAGGAAAGCCCTGGCGCTTCCCCAGCGGTCAAGGGCTACAGCAACGAGAGCACGTTTTTCAAATTTCAACGGGATCTGCTCATTGATCACATCGGTAACCTGGTTCTCCAGGGTGAGTTTCAACCCGGTTCCGTCCACGACAGGAGTATGTTTTACATAACGGAGCAGCGGGGTGATGGAATGCATCGGCACCCAGCGGTCTTCGATCATGAATCCCAGCAACGCCCCGCCTACACCGAAACAATCGACTTTCCCGTCCAGTTCCCCATACAGGCGGGCAGCTTTGTCCATATCACCGTCGGTACCAATCCGTTCGATCCGTACGTGTTCTCCCAGGATGTTGATCTCAACCGTCTTGTCCCGGGTTGACGAACCGATACTTATACTGACAGCACGTTTCATGGCGAACCTCCTTACCTTTTTGATCGATTAGTTTTTAGTAAATTGGCAGTAAATACAAAATTGTAAAGTAGCAATTGTTTGGTTTACCGTATAATCTTACTAACCACCAGCGCTGCTGGTCAATTCTACTTGTTATAACCCAAAAAACGAGAATTAGAAATGAAAAAATCGATCCTTGTTTCCTCTCTGACTTTCATCCTATTGACAGGATTCCTATTAAGCTCGTGTTCCCCGGTACCAGTTCAATCGGGTACGACCACGAATGGTTATGATCTCATGAGTGTTTCCGCGTCAGATTGTAATTATGGCGGTGAGATCAAATCTGTTGAATCCCTGGATAAATTTACAGTTAGGTTCACGTTATGCTCACCTGATGCGGCTTTCCCTGCGAAGATAGCTTCCCCAATCTTTGCCATCCAGGACAAAGAATATCTGGATGAGCACAGTGGGGATTCACTTTCGATGTCAGAGACTCCGAATGGAACCGGTCCATATAAATTGAACAACTGGACCGAAGGTGTGAGCGTAGTCCTGGAGAGGTCTGACTCCTATTGGGGCATTCCTGCCATGACCGACAGGATCGAGATTCGCTGGCAGCCTGATCAAAGCCGCCGTTTCAGTGAATCGGATTTTACTTCCATTGAAGGCATGGATTTCCCATCAATGGTCATGACCAAGCCATATTCATACCTGAGTTACATCTACGATAATCCGGATTTGCAGATGATCCAGCATGATCCGTTAAATCTATACTATCTCGGTTTCAACAACAGGATCCCACCCTTCGATTCCCTCATGGTGAGGCAAGCCTTTGCCCAGGCGTTGGACCGAGCAGCGCTGCTTGACGCAGCCTTTCCCTATGGAACGGAATTAGCCCAACAAATGGTCCCAACCGGAATGACGCTTGGCCGTTCGATCGATCTGACCTGGTTTGAAGCGAATGCTCAGAATTCCAGGGCTCGTCTTGAAGACCTGGGATACAACTTCAACCAGACCGTTACCCTGGGGTACATGGATACCACCATGGAGACCCTGTACTCTCCGCAGAAATTGGCTGAGGCAATCCGTGACCAATTCGCCCAGATCGGGGTCAAGATCGACCTTAAGGCATGGTCACCCGATCGATTGATCCAAAATATCGACGAAGGAAAAGAAGCTTTCTTCTTATATTGGTTTCCGATTGACTACCTGGATGGATCGGCTTTCTTCGAAAAGCCATTCGTTATCCAATCAAATGCTTTTGGAAATCCATACACTGATATCCAGGCTGAGATCAACACCCTTCGCCGCTCGAGCGATTCAAAACTTCGCCAGGAATCCTTTGACCGGTTGAACAAGGTTGTGCTTAACCAGACGCCGCTGATCCCGCTGGGTCATTCACCAAGTCTATCTGTTTTTCGTTCAGACTTAAAAAACCTGTCTTCCAATGCGTTTTTTGAGAATTTGGAAGATGTGCAAAGTCCAAAAGGAGTCATCCGTTACATGGGAGCCGCGGAACCTCTGAGCCTTTGGCCCGCGGATGAAGAGGACAATGCCACTTTCCGCATTACCAGGCTGCTTTACGATACTTTGATCAGCCCCGGATTTGCTGGTGATTCATTTGAGCCCCTCCTGGCGGAGAGCTGGGAATCCAACGCAGACCTGACGCAATGGACTTTTCATCTTCGCTACAACGTGAAATTCTCCAATGGCGCGTTGTTCGAAGCGAATGATGTAGTGTCCTCATTCTCGGCAATCTGGAATGCGGCTGACCCAAATCATAAAGGTAGAACGGGTGACTTCGCGATCTTTAAACGCCTGTTCGGGAATTTCGTAAACCAGCAATAATCTTAAAAAATCGCTCCCGGAAGGGAGCTTTTTTTCGCCGAAGGGCGAATTCTCAGTTGAAATGTACAGGAAAATTGTTTTCCGGGTAAAATAATGGGTCGCAGCAGTAAGAATCAACAATCGAATCCACCTATTGGAGTGTGTTATTTTCGCTATCTCATCTTACTTTAACAACCCGGTAAGAGCCGAAGTCTGAGGAGGTTCTGTATGTTCTTCATACTCACAGGAGTGGGTATCCTGGTCACTTCAATTTTTGCAATACGTTCACGGCGGTTGTTAATCTCAGCGGTCTGGCTGGCGGTGACAAGCGCGCTGGTGGCATTGCTGATCTATCTCCTTGGCGCCCCCCACATTGCGGTAATCGAGCTGAGCGTTGGCGCGGGGCTCGTCACAGTGCTTTTTGTCTTCGCGATCAACATTGCCGGGGAAGACAAAGCGAAGCTGCTTCCGCAGATTCCCAGGAGTGTCGCAATACCCGCCGTGGTCCTGGGCTTCGGTCTTGCATTGGTTGTTGTTTTACGCTCCGCAGGTATTATCACACTTCCAACTGCGCTGGAAAATGTATCGGAAATCCTCTGGGAACAACGATACCTGGATCTGCTGTTACAAATAATTCTCATTTTCGCTGGTGTCCTGGGGGTGCTTGGTTTGCTTTCAAGTGATAAACCTGCGAAGGAAATGGAGGAGGAAGAATGAACCTCCCAATTCCTTTGATTGTTTTACTGGTAATTTTTTGTCTCGCGGGTACCGGATTGTATTGCCTCCTAATCACCCGCAACCTGATCAAGGTCATCGTCGGCGTCCAATTGCTGGTAAAAGGTGTTGTGCTCGGATTTATTCTCGCAGGAAACATCTCCCAGCAGGTCAATCCTGCACAGACGATGGCGCTCACCGTGATTGTTGCGGACACGATTGTCGCGGTGGTGGGTCTCGCGCTTGCTGTACAAATCAGACTGCGGACCGGGTCGCTTGATGTTCGCACACTTTCCAGCCTGAAGAGGTAAGCCATGTCAGCCATTTTGATTGCATTAACGATTGGAATCCCCTGGCTTGGTGCCCTGGTGGTCTGGATTGTCGGGGAACGGCATGAGAAAGCTCAGCATTGGCTGGCGGTTGGGTTTGCTCTTGCGTCCGGTGTGACTGCGATCCTGCTTTTGTTCCACACCTCTCCCGATCCGGCTTTTTTCATACCGATCAACCAGGTTTTTGGCAATTTCTCCTTTGTCGCTGATGGGCTGGGAGTATTTCTCAGCGTCATCGCTACTGTGATTGGCTCATTGGCTGTCCTTTTTTCGACCAGCTACATGAAGGGCGAAGCACAGCTTGGGCGGTACTACGCTTTTGTGCTCTTCTTCATCGGTGCGATGGTTGGATTGGTTTTATCCAGCAACCTGCTGATGACTTTTGTCTTTTGGGAGATCACGGCTCTGTGTTCGTATGCCCTGATTGCATTCCATAATGATGATCCCAAAGCGGTGAGGGGTGGTATCAAGGCGTTGATCATCACCTCTGTGGGCGGCGTTGGCTTGCTGCTCGGCGCGCTGGTGATCTATGCCCAGACCGGCACGTATGACATCAATTCCTTCCTGGCTGTCAGCCAGGAGATCCCGGCGAACGTCCTCTCGCTGCTTGCGTTTGGTTTCCTAATCGCTGCGGCTGCAAAATCAGCGCAGTTCCCTTTCCAGACCTGGCTCCCGGACGCCATGGAAGCGCCATCGCCTATCAGCGCATTAATCCACTCGGCAACCATGGTCAATGCCGGTGTGTACCTACTTGCCAGGTTCTATCCGGCGTTCCAGGATGTGCCCTACTGGCGGGAAGCCGTGATGGTTGTGGGAGCTCTCTCTGCCATCCTGGCTGCTGTTATGGCGCTTGTGTCCAATGACCTGAAGCGCGTGTTGGCATACTCAACGGTCAGCCAGCTTGGTTATATGGTATATGCCATCGGTACTGGAAGTGTGTTTGCCAGCCAGTTCCACCTGTTCAGCCATTCCGTCTTCAAAGCACTTCTCTTCCTCGCTGCCGGTGCAGTCATTCACTCCATCGGTACGAGGGACATGGGTGCAATGGGCGGGGTCGGGCGCAAACTGCCTTTCGTCAAATGGGTATTTCTCATCGGAGCGCTTGCCCTGGCAGGGATTCCGTTTCTCAACGGGTTTTGGAGTAAGGAATTGATCCTGGAGCATGGGGTAAAGGATGGACCGGTGTGGTTATACATCTTCATGCTGTTCGTCGCGGGCTTGACCGCACTTTATACCATCCGCTGCGTCTGGTTGGTCTTCTTCGGTGAGCCGCGCAGCGAATACCATGCGAACAACGAAGGCTGGGCAATGCGCATCGCCCTTGCCGTCCTCGCTGCGGCTGCATTGTTCAGCTGGCTGTTGGTTGGACGGTTCTCACTTCTGCTCGGAGAAAAATCGTTGCCCTACCATGGGATCGAACCCTTCGGACTCAAAGACCTCTTCCATGAGATTCTCTCCATTCCAACTTTGATCGCCCTGGTGGTGATCACAATCGGGCTGCTATTTTGGCTGTTGCGTGAGCGACTGGAGGGAATGAGCTCAGGCTTAAAGAGCATCCGCTGGGCAGCAGAGAAAAGTTTCGGATTTGAGGCGGTCAACAGCGCCATTCTGCGGGTCACGCAAAGCCTTGCCGAGGGGTTGCGGAACACTCAAACCGGCTTACTTGGCTGGAATGTGGTGGGAATCCTGGCAGCGGTAATCGTTCTCTTTACGATCTTAATCCTGGGAGCCTGAGATGAGCGCTGAAATCCTCTTCTATATGTTGATCGCGACTCCCCTGGTGGCTTCTCCCTTTGTATACCTGTTGGGTCGAACTTCTTACCGCAAGAATAACAACAGGGGGATCAGTCTCGCGCGTGCGCTGACGATCCTGGTTCTCCTCATTGAAGGATGCCTGGTTTTTTTGGTCACCCGTTCCGCGCTAAATTCTGGCGGGGTTACGACTGCAATCGGGGAGGTTGCCCTGTACTTTGACGGAATCGGCTTGTTGATGTCCGCCGTGGTTATCTTCCTTGGACTGATGGTAACCCTTTTCTCGATCCCATATATGCAAGGTGAGCGGGGAGAGGAAAAGTTCTTCGCCTTGCTGCTCATTACGATCGGGTCGATCATCGGGCTTTGCATGTCCTTTGACCTCTTCAACCTGTGGATCTGGTTCGAGTTGATGGCGATCAGCACTTACTTCCTGGTCGCGTTCTACAATGACCAACCAGCATCCCTGGAAGCGGGGTTCAAATACCTGACCCAGTCAGCGATTGGCACTGCCCTGGTGTTGTTTGGCATTGCCCTGCTCTATTCTCAAACCGGTTCCACTGACCTCGAGGTAATCTGGTCAGGAACGGCTGAAACATTGACCCTGGCGAAGCTGGCAGGAGCATTGATGATCGTCGGCTTTGGTGTTAAAACCGCTCTGGTCCCATTGCACACCTGGCTTCCGGATGCGCATTCCCAGGCGCCTTCGGGGATCAGTGCCATGCTTTCGGGCGTGGTGATCGAGACGGGGTTGATTGCCATGCTGCGGTCGGTCAGCGTGATGGGCAAGATCGACGTCAACTGGGGGGCGATCCTGCTCGGGTTTGGTTGTGTGAATATCCTGGTAGGCAACCTGATGGCACTGCGTCAGACTGAAGTGAAACGTCTGCTGGCATATTCCAGCCTGGCGCATATAGGGTATATGTTGCTCGGTTTTGGTTTCGGACTGGCATTTGGGCAGTATGACGGTGTAGCTGGCGGTTTCTTTCACCTTATCGCCCATTCAATGATGAAAGGGTTGGCATTTCTCGCTGCAGGCTCTCTGCTCTACGCGCTTCATCTTTCCCGAGAGGAACACAAACCCCTCACGTTATCTGACCTGAATGGTGCCTCGAAAAAATATCCGGTCATCGCTTTCTGTTTGAGCGCAGCGCTGCTGGGGCTGGGAGGGATCCCGCCGATGGCAGGGTTCATGTCCAAATGGCAGATCCTGGTAGCCGGAGCCACCGCCAAGGTTGACTGGATGCTTGTGATCGTGATTTTTGCAGCTCTAAACAGCGTCGTGTCGCTGGGTTATTACGCGCCTATGATCAACCGCATGTACCGCAAGGAAATCTCATCTGCGGTCGCGGAGGGTTCTCGTATCCCTGTATTGATGGTTGTTCCCGTCATCCTCCTCACCGCAGCCATCGTAATTATCGGTATCTGGCCAGCGGCAATGGACTTCTTTACAGAGAAGGCTGCGATGAGTCTCTTGTACACTTTCTTCAACTAGGAGCGAAACAATATGAGCATTCTTCTTTCCCCCCCAATCGCTTTCCTGGTGTATCTACCCCTGGTGATTGTGCTTTACCTGGTGGGAAAGGCGTTGATCGGCAAGGAGCATCCCACACCGGAGAAGTCTAGCCTGTATGGGAGCGGTGAGGAAGCGCCAACTTCCACCGCGTCACCCGGTTACCGCCCGTTCTTCCTGATCGCCTTCTTTTTTGCAGTCCTGCACCTGGGAATCCTGGTGTTGGGCAGCGGCAGCCTGGAACTGAAAATGCTACCTTATATTATTGGTTTGGCACTTGCCTTGGTCGCCCTGATCCTCGGGTAGAAAGAATAAGGAGAAGAGGATGGAAAATCTGATCCAATTGGTTATGGATAAAGTCAAGACCTGGGCGCGGGTGAACTCTCCCTGGGCGATTCACTTCAACAGCGGTTCGTGCAATGGATGCGACATTGAGATCCTTGCCACTCTAACTCCCCGTTACGATGTCGAGCGCTTTGGCATCAAGCTCCAGGGAAGCCCGCGGCATGCGGATGTTCTTATCTGCACCGGACCGGTGACACTTCAAGCACGTGACAGATTGATCCGGGTCTATGAACAAATGCCTGATCCGAAGTTTGTTGTAGCGGTAGGCTCATGCGGCATTTCAGGCGGCGTCTTTCAGGGCTGCTATAACGTGGTGGGCGACATCAGCGAGGTCATCCCGGTGAATATTTATGTGCCCGGCTGTCCTCCCCGGCCTGAAGCTATCATCCATGGTGTTGTTGAATTGCTTAAGAGTTTGCAAAAGGAATAGAGGGACCAATGGAAATCCAGGAATTGTTGACCGCAGCTGAAGTGTTATTGAAGGATTGCGCGCTCTCGTTTTCACGACCTGAAGAAAACCGTCTGGACGCAGTAGTATCCGCTACCAGGATTAGAGATGCAGTGAAAGCGCTTTTAATCGAAGGGAAATGGGGTTACCTTTCCGCGATCACAGCCTTGGACAATGCGGAATATGAAACGGATTCTGTCACAAAAGAAAAGGTAGCTGTCCCGAACAAAGGAAACCTCGAATTGCTTTACCATTTCTGCGAATCTGCAGCGGTGGTAACCCTGCGGGTAACATTATCCTACGACGAGCCGGTGATCGATTCGATCTGCCCTCTCATCCTGGCGGCTTCCTTTTATGAGAGGGAGGCGATGGAATTGATGGGGATTACTTTCCGGGACACCCCCAATACTGATCGTCTGGTTTTGCCTGACAGCTGGCCGGAAGGTGTTTTTCCGTTGCGGAAGTCTTTTACTGGTTTGGGAAAGTGAACAAGGAGTAGAGCATGAGCCCGAAGTCTGGAGAGAAATTTGTTGTACCGATCGGACCACAACACCCTGCGCTGAAGGAACCGGGTCATTTCGAATTCACCGTGGATGGCGAAGTGGTGACGGCGGCATCTGCCCGGCTTGGATTCGTTCACCGTGGCATGGAGAAAGGCGTCGAAAACCGGAACTGGAGCCAGGGGCTTTACCTGATGGAACGAGTATGCGGCATCTGTTCGCATGTGCACGCGCTGGCATTCGCGCTTGGGGTAGAAAAACTGGCAAACGTTCAAGCCCCTCCGCGCGCGCAGGCAATCCGGGTGCTTATCGCGGAACTGGAAAGGATCCACAGTCACATGCTCTGGCTTGGCGTGGCAGCGCACGAGGGAGGTTTCGACACCCTTTTCATGTATAGCTGGCGCGACCGTGAGACGGTCATGGATCTATTGGAATCCATTTCTGGGAATCGAGTAAATTATTCAGCGAATATTCTGGGTGGAGTAAAACTTGATATCTCTGAAAAACAGTCAGATGCGATATTGAAAGGCATCGATTTCCTCGAAGAACGATGCAAGCATTATATGAAGGTCGTAACTGAAGATGAAACGTTCCTGGGTCGAACGCGCAATATTGGAGTTATGACTCACGAAGAGGCATTGTCAGCAGGAGCGATAGGCACGACCGCGCGAGCATCAGGGATCGCCAGGGATATCCGAGTGGAAGCTCCGTATTCAGGATATCCCCAATTTCCAGTCAATGTTGTCGTGGAAAAAGCTGGTGATTTGGAGGCGAGATTCGTTGTCAGGATCAGGGAATTGTATGAAAGTTTCCGACTCATTCGAGAAATTCTCAGCCATTTACCGGCAGGAGAATTATCCGTAAAGGTTCCCAGGCGCATCCCTGAAGGAGAAACAATCAGCCGTGTTGAGGCACCCAGGGGTGAGCTTTTCTACTTCATGAAGAGCAATGGGAGCGATAAACCCGAGAGAGTCAAAGTCAGAACGCCCAGCTTATGCAACTGGATCTACGTCTTGAATACAGCCATCGGTCATAACCTCGCGGATATGCCTATGATCCTGGCAGGCATTGATCCGTGTTTTTCCTGCAATGACCGCATGGTCATCGTGAAAGATCCATCCTCTACGCAACAAATGGATTGGGAATCTCTCAGACAATATGGAATCGAGTACTATAAAAAATGAACCTGACCATTCCTCCCATTCTCGCACTACTGGTATTTCCAGGCGGACTCTTCCTGCTCTTCTCCGGGCTGTTTTTTGAGTACGTGGACCGGAAACTGATCGCCCGATTCCAGAACCGTGTAGGTCCTCGCTGGTTCCAACCCCTGGCAGACCTGGTCAAACTCCTCGCAAAGGAGGAAGTCATCCCGGCCGGGACAGTCAGGTTTCTTTTTATCGCGCTCCCGATCGTTGCCCTGACTGCTGCCCTCACCTCGGCTTTGTATGTGCCCATGTTTGGCTTGAAATCCGCGGCAAGTTTTGAGGGCGATCTGATAGTTACGCTTTATTTGTTGAGTATGATGACCCTGTGCATCGGGCTGGCTGGTGCGAACACGGAAGACAGGTTCTCCATCATCGGCGCAACCCGCGCGTTGACCCAACTTTTCTCATACGAAGCACCTTTCCTGCTGGCATTGCTCGGTCCGGCGATCGCACTGGGTACCTGGACGATCAGTGAGATCAACCTGGGCGCGACCCAAAACCTTTGGTTCATCATTGCCCAGCCGATCGGTTTTCTCGCGGCATTGATCGGTTTGATGGGGAAGTTGGAATTACCGCCTTTTGATGCTCCGGAAGCCGAGACAGAAATTGTGGCAGGAGCACTGACCGAATATTCAGGCAGAGGATTCGCGCTCTTCCGCATCGGACGGGACATCGAATTGGTCATCGGATTGACCTTGATCGCCTCCTTCTACCTGGGTGGTTTCAACTCCCCCCTCGATTTTCTGTGGAAGACGGCTTTGTTGCTGCTGGTCACCGCTGCGCTGCAATCCTTGTTCGCGAGACTGCGGATTGATCAAACCGTTGGGCTTTGGTGGCGGATCGGCACTTTGCTTGTGCTGGCGCAATTGGTCCTGATCATCCTGGGTGGTCTCCTTCGCCCATTCATTTCCCCACTGTTCGGAGGATAACCCATGACAATCGGCTCAATGTTCGGCGATATCTTAAAATCCCTCTTCAAGAAACCAGTCACCGAGAAGTATCCCTTTAATAGGACTGAAACCCCGGAAAACCTTCGCGGAAAACTGGTCTGGGACCCTGAAAATTGCTCAGGCTGCATGCTTTGCGTAAAGGATTGCCCCTCGAACGCGCTTGAACTCCTCGTAGTGGATAAGGTAAACAAACGTTTTGTGATGCGTTTTCACCTCGACCGCTGTACCTATTGCGCACAATGTGTGGTGAGCTGCAGATTGAAATGTCTTGAATTATCCAATGAGCAATGGGAGTTGGCTTCGGTTAGTAAGGAGCCTTTCGAGATCTATTATGGCAGGGAAGAAGATGTCAAGTTCCTCCTGGAAAAAGCAGCTCTCGGCGAGCCTGACCCTGGCTGCCAGGAACCCGGATAACCGCGTCGCCTTCATCGGTATAGGTTCGGAGCTGCACGGAGACGACGTTGTTGGTATTGAAGCCATTCGGAGACTCCGCCGCCGTTTACGAGGTCACGAGAATTTTGCGTTGATTGAAGGCGGAACACTTCCCGAAAGCTGCACAGGTCCATTGCGGAGATTTGCTCCACACAAAGTGGTTATCGTGGACGCCGCGGATTTCGGAGGGAAACCCGGCGAACTGCGTTGGCTTGATCCTACAGAGATCAGTGGTTATAGCGGCTCAACGCACACCTTTCCCATCGGACTTTTTGCCAAGTATATTCACCAGGATCTTGGCTGCGAGGTCCATCTACTGGGAATACAACCGAAGTCAATTGAATTTGGAACTTCGCTCTCTCCCGAGGTACAAAAAGCACTTCGACAACTCATTCAAACCATTGGTCGGGTCATCAAACACCCGGAACAGGAAATCTCTGGATCATCATGACCGAAAAAAACACACAAAATCCGAAAAAGGTCTTAGTCCTCATCCCGGCTTTCAATGAGGAGGAGCGCATTGGCGGAGTGATCAGAAAGGCAAAGGAATACGTGCCTGTCCTGGTTGTTGACGATGGATCCGTGGATGGTACTTCGCGGCTGGCTGAGGAACTCGGTGCAACCGTTCTGATCCAGCAGCCAAACCAGGGGAAAGGGGCGGCGTTGATGCGAGGGTTCGAATACGCAATCACGCAAGGTTACGATGCTGTGATCACCCTCGATGCGGATGGGCAGCACGACCCGGACGAGATTCCTGCTTTTTTGAACGCCTTTGAAGAAGGGGGTGACCTCGTAATTGGAGAACGAGACTTCCGCAAGATGCCTTTTCCACGAAATATCTCCAACACCATCGGCACCTGGTCGTTTTCCAACGCGTTGGGTCAATATTGTCCGGATAATCAATCGGGATACCGTCTACATTCCAGAAGACTCATTCAATCAGCACTGGACAGCAGCGAAACCAATTTCGAATTTGAAGTCGAGATCATCGTGAGATGTATTCTCAAGAGCTACCAGCTTGCCTGGGTACCGATCAAGACCATCTATGCCGGAGAAAACAGCCACATCAAGCCGTTCAGGCACATCTGGCACTTTTTCCGGATCGTCAGGAAAACCCGCCAGTTGATCCGAGAATCTCGCAATTCTGTAAGGACTTCTTAACGGTAATTTTCCACGCTCGCTCTCTTGCGTATGCTATATTGTTGCGAACATGAACAGCCAAACAGATAAAGTCATTAATACATCCATAGAGATCAATGCGAACCTCCTGGCTGTTTGGAATGCCTGGACAAACGAGGAAGGGGCACGCGGTTTTTTCGCACCGGCATGTCTCCTGGAACCACGACCGGGTGGGGCTTACGAAATGTACTTTGACCCGACCGCTCCACCAGGACTACGCGGCGGGGAAGGCTGCCGGATCATCGCCATGCAAGAACCCTGGATGATCTCCTTCACCTGGAATCAACCGCCAAGTATTCCAGCATTGCGGTCCGCGAACCAGGAAACTCATGTGACCGTACGCTTGGAGGAGGTTAGCGAGGGGGTAACCCGGGTCCACCTTCAGCAGGACGGTTGGGGTACCGGAGAGGATTGGGATGCGGCTTATCGATATTTTGAAAGGGCATGGCAGGAGGTCGTATTACCCAGGCTTAAGCGTTTTTTGGAGATTGGTCCCATCGACTGAGAGAAGGACTAGAACAGAAAATCCTTATCAATGCAACCCACGGAGCAACGATGAACAATTCACAAAGTGCAATTCGCGAATTTCTTTCACTTAGAAAGATCGCGGTAGTGGGGGTTTCGAGGAACAAGGATAAGTTTGGGAACATGATCTTCAGGGAACTGAAGAGCAAGGGGTACAAGGTTCTCGCGGTTAACCCGAACGCGGACATGGTGGATGGGGAACGTTGCTACCCGGGACTTGGCGCGCTACCAGAAAAACCGGATGGCGTTGTGCTGGTCATTCATCCGGATGATACCCTGGCGGTCATCCACGAGGCAGGGCAGCAAGGCATCGGGTATATCTGGCTGCAGCAAGGGGCACACTCAGAAAAAGCGGAAAACCTATGCAGAGAATTGGGGATGTCCTTTGTGAGTGGTGAATGCATCTTCATGTTCCTGGAACCAGTCCAGTCGATCCATTCCTTTCACCGTTTCATCAGGCGGATCTTGGGGCGGATGCCGAAATGAAAGGACCGGGTTTCCCCGGTCCCATCTCTATCCTAATTGTCCTGCCAGTTTATCCCTGGTTTCCTTAAACTCTTCAGCCGGGTACGTTCTTTTTCAACCACAGCTGCCGGGGCTTTGCTGCCAAAATCGCTGGCGAGCAGTGTTTCAAGGCGATCAATCTGCCCCTTCACCTGTTCCAATTCTTTTTGCAATCGGGCGAGTTCGAATTCATCTGCGTGCGGCTCAGCCAAGTCCAGGAAAACTTCAACCCCGGATACAACAAGCGAAAGCAGGCTTGAAGTATCCTCCTTGATCTTGCGGGAGAGCCTGGAGTTTTCCTTGTCCAAATTTGCCAGGGCAGCCATGGTGTCACATTGACCCCGCAGTACATCCAGTTTTGAACCTGCTGCTATGTACGCCTTTATCTTCCTGGAAGGCGGAACCTTTTTCTCAGCGCGAGCGTTGCGGATAGCCCGTACGATCTCCTGCACGATTGAGAAATTGTTGATCGCCTCTTCTTCCCAACCTTCAACAGCGCCAGCCTCCGGCCAGGAAGCAATGATCAGGGCATCTTCCCACGATCTTCTTGTACTGAAGGGTCTGTATCCCTTTTCCATGGCTGCGCTGCGCAGATGCTGCCAAAGTTCCTCGGTAACGAATGGGGTGAAGGGGTGAAGCAATCGCAGGCAGGCATCCATCACGCGGACCAGGGTTGTTGAGGTGTAGTACGCGCGATCCCCTCCGGCAGCATTCTGGACTTTCGCGATCTCGAGGTACCAATCGGCAAAGTCTCCCCAGAAGAACTCGTAAATCTGCCGACCCGCTTCGCCATATTGGTACGCCTTGAACAGGCGGTCAGTATCCCGCAGGAGGGTTTTAAGCTTTGCCCAGATCCAGGAATCGGCAAGAGTCCATTCAGGTTCGTCACCCGCGGATTCCGGAGTAGAGTCTAACGCTGCGAGGGTGAACCTGCCGGCGTTCCAGACCTTGTTGGCAAAATTGCGGTTGGCTTCGACTTTCTTGATATCCAGATTGGTGTCGTGTCCGGGCGTTGAGCCGACCAGCAGGGTGAAACGCAATGCGTCCGTGCCGAGTTCATCCATGACAATGAGAGGGTCGACCACGTTGCCCTTGGTCTTGCTCATCTTCTGTCCGTCCTTGTCCAGGATGAGACCATGCAGGTAGATAGTGTGGAAGGGCGGCTGCCCGGTGAATTCGATGCCGAACATCATCATCCTGGCGACCCAGAAAAAGAGGATGTCCGCAGCGGTTTCCAGTACGGAGGTCGGATAGAAATATGCCAATTGCGGGGTCTGTTCAGGCCAGCCGAGCGTTGAAAAAGGCCAAAGCCCGGAGGAGAACCAGGTATCCAGAACGTCATCATCCTGGTAGATACTGGTGCTTCCACATTTTTGGCATTGCGAAGGGTCTTCGCGCAGCACCATCGTTTCTCCACAATCCTTACAGTACCAGACCGGGATGCGGTGCCCCCACCAAAGCTGCCGGCTGATGCACCAATCGCGGATGTTCTCGAGCCAGTTGTAATAGACCTTGGTGAACCGCTCCGGCACGATCCTGGTCTGACCGGACTGAACCGCGGAGAGCGCTTTATACGCCAGAGGTTTAATCTCAACGAACCACTGGGTTGAAATCATGGGCTCGATGATCTCCCCGCTGCGCTGCGAACGCGGTACATTCAGTGTGTATGGTTGTTCCTTGATGACAAGGTCCAGCGCGCGCATATCCTCCCAGATTGCCTTACGACAGTCAAAGCGGTCCAGCCCGGCATACTGCCCGGCGTTCTCATTCATCTTGCCATCCAGGGTGAGGATGTTGATCATCTCCAGGTGATGCTGCTGACCGATGGTGTAATCATTGGGATCGTGCGCCGGGGTGATCTTCAGGGCACCAGTGCCAAACTCGCGGGTCACATATTCATCTGCGATGACAGGGATCTCGCGACCGAGTACGGGGACGCACACCTTTTTCCCCACAAATTCTTGGTAACGCTCATCTTCCGGGTGAACAGCGACAGCGGTATCACCCAGGATGGTCTCAGGCCGGGTGGTGGCAACGGGGATGAATTCACCACTGCCATCGGCAAGCATGTACTTGAAATAGAAGAGGAATCCGGGTTCCTCGCTGTACTCGACCTCAAGATCGGAAACGGCAGTGCGAAGGGTGGGGGACCAGTTAATCATGCGCGGACCGCGGTAGATGAGACCCTTTTCGTATAGTCTGACAAATGCTTCGCGTACCGCGGCGGAAAGTCCCGCATCCAGAGTGAAGCGTTCCCGCGACCAATCACAGGAAGCGCCAAGTCTGCGGATCTGGTTGGTGATCTTATTCCCGTATTTTTCCTTCCATTCCCAGGTGCGGCGCAGGAACTCTTCCCGACCGAGTTCATCACGCTTGAGACCCTCCTTTGCCAGGGATTTCTCCACCAGCATTTGCGTGGCGATGCCGGCATGGTCCGTCCCAGGCACCCACAGGGTGGGGTAACCCTTCATACGGTGATAGCGGATCATCAGGTCTTCCATGGAAACGAACATGGCATGACCGACGTGCAATTCTCCGGTTACATTTGGCGGCGGGATGGAGATGACAAAGGGTTTGCGGCTGGCGTCAAAGCCGGGTTTGGCAGGGTCATTTTCCGGCTGGAAATATCCTTTCTCGTCCCAGAATTTGTAGAGACGCTGTTCTGTGGCGCGGAAATCATAAGCTTTTGGCAGGGGTTCTCTATCCATCATCATCTCCTTAATTAAAATACTTTCGCCGTAGAGGACGAAAGTAATTATTCGCGGTACCACCTCAATTCGCCATGACTGGCGCTCTCTTCCGGATCATGATCCGGATTTCGCTGTAACGGGCTCACCCGTGCCGTTCTATCGCCCTGTGGGGGTTTCTTCGGCAATCATGACCAAACGACTTCAGCTGGGGAAAGGACCGGGGAGTCTTTCATCGCTTGGGCTCCTTCGCTATCGGTTTTCCACCGGCTTACTCCTTTTGGAGAGACTACTATAATATTATGGGATGATTATACAGAGATTCAGGCACTGCGTCAATCTCATGAGAGGAATTTCGAAAACATGAATGAGTCTGAAACCCCTACCCGTTGGTTGCGCTGGGCGCAACGACTGCAGGCGATCGCCCAAACCGGGTTAACTTACGTTCAGAATCCCTTTGATCGTCAGCGGTTGGAGGAAGTCAATCAAATCGCCGCAGAAATCATGTCTGTCCAGTCGGGGGAAAAGCTGGAGGATATCTGTCATCTGTTCGAGAGCCAATCTGGTTACGCCACGCCGAAGATTGATGTAAGGGGGGTGCTTTTCCGTGATCACAGGATCCTGCTGGTACGCGAAATGATGGATGGGGGTAAGTGGACCCTTCCTGGAGGTTGGGCGGATGTACACGACAGCCCCAGTGCTGCGGTGGAACGGGAAATGCGCGAGGAAGCCGGTGTTGTAGTGAGTGCCAGTAAATTGCTCGCAGTCTATGACCGCGACCTACACGGACATCCTCCTTTTCCATTTCACGCCTACAAGCTCTTCTTTCTATGCGATTACCTTCAGGATTGTCAGGCTGATGAGCTTGAAACTTCCTCCCCGACCTTTTTTGCTTTGGAAGAATTACCCCAACTCTCACTGGCGAGAGTGACACCAGAAGAGATAAGCAGGATGTTCGATTACCTGGAGAACCCCTCGCTGCCCACGGACTTTGACTGATTGAGGTGAGTGGCAATTTTTAAGGTAAACTTGCATCCTATGGTCAAGGGAAAACGTTTTAAGGATCAATTAAAAAGCGGGGTCATTCGCCTATTGGCTGTTTCAATCTATCTCTTCGCAGGGCTGCTGACCGGTTGTACCGGACTGGTTCCACCAACGGCAATACCGGAGGAAATCGTTGCCACTTCCACGAAGAGACCCTCCATTACACCAACCGCAACTGCCATCCCCCCCGAGGATGGTATTGACATGGAAGATTTGAAAGGCATCCAGGTACTATTCTGGCACCCCTGGAATGGAGAAACGCAGAATGTCATCTTGCAGATGGTAGACCAGTTCAATCAAAGCAATGCGTGGGGTATCCATGTGGTCATGCAGGAGCAGGGTTCCGCAGGGGCGAACGAGGCAAACCTTTGGAGCGCAATCGAAGCGCTCGAAGCACCTCAGGTAGTTGCCGTTTCTCCGCAAATGCTCCTGGCAATTGATGAACGCGCTGGACTGGTACTTGATCTCGAGGATTATATCAATTCCCCGAAGGTGGGGATGACTGCTGAACAGACCGCGGATTTCAATCAGGAATTCTGGCAGGAAGATGTCCATGATGGAAAACGGTACGGGATTCCGGTGCAACGCAGCATGACCGTGCTGTTTTACAACCTGACCTGGGCGAAGGAACTTGGTTTCTCCAGTATTCCGGAGTCGCCGGAAGATCTGCAGGCGCAGGTTTGCAGCGCAAACCGCGCGATGCGGCTTGATGGTGACCTGACCAATGATGGGATAGGCGGGATGCTGATTAGCAAGGACGCTGATTCCATGTTGGGATGGTTGAGCGCATTTGGCTCAGTATTCCACACGGCTGGGGGATATCAATTCGATACTGGCAGTACAGAAAAAACTTACCAATACTTGCTTTCGCTCTCCAGGGATGCTTGCATGTGGGAGCGGAAAAACCCGCAGCCTTATGATTATTTCGCAAAACGCCAGGCATTGGTCTATAGCGGGCAGCTGCAGGATATCGCTGCCCAGACCTCTGCGAACAAGAGAAATGATTCCACCGATGTGTGGGGGATCATACCTTTTCCCGGAGAAACCGGCTCAATGACAGTCACTGGCGGGTTTTCCCTGGGGATACTGGAAAGCAGCCCGGAAAAGGATCTGGCTGCCTGGTTGTTCATTCGTTGGTTGTCCGAACCTGCCCAGCAGGCGCGGCTGTTAACGACCCAGGGGACGCTCCCAATTGGAGAGGAAGTTTTCTCGCTCACACCGGAAATTGGTACGCGATATCCGCAATGGAATACCGCGGTGCGTTACTTGAACACTCATATCACTGCCCCAATGGACGCGGATTGGTCGGTTGTCAGGCAGGTGGTGGAGGACAGCGCCTGGCAGTTGTTCCTGCCTGGAACAACCAGCGCACAGGTGAAGCCTATTCTGCAGCAGATGGATGAACTGGCTGCTGAACTCGGTTCTCAGGTATCCATGAGCACCAATCAGATTATTGTGTACACGGATGGTGGATGCGACCCAAACCCGGGACCGGGAGGATGGGGAGTGCTCATATTCCGCGGGACGACCAGGGAGGAATATTCTGGAGCAGAGTTGGAGACCACTAATAACCGCATGGAACTCACTGCTGCAATCGAAGCGCTGAAAAGGATCAAGGAACCCTCATCGGTCCTCCTGTTTGCAGATTCACAATATGTTGTCAAGGGAATCACGGAATGGATGCCGCGTTGGCTGCAGAAGAATTGGAAAGGGTCCAGCGGTATGGTAGCAAACCGTGATCTATGGGAAGCGTTGTTGGTTGCCGCCAAGCCGCACCGAGTGTCCTGGAGGTGGATGAAGGGGCACACAGGTAACCCATATAACGAACGGGTCGACCAATTATGCCGGGAAGCTAGAGAGGTATTAGCTCGGAAGATTTCGAGATAATCGTGTGAAATCTTGTGGGGAGATATCCAAAATCGAGCGACTTTTTAGAAATTGGTGTACTGCTGAGAGGTTGCGAGGATTCGGTTTCTTTTGCTAAATTATAAGTCTTCAAATAATTAAACACAAAGAGGCGACGATGGGATTTGAACCCATGATCAGGGTTTTGCAGACCCTTGCCTTAGCCACTTGGCCACGTCGCCTTGCGGAGATGATTTTACCAAATGGGGGTATTCCGGTCAAGCGTAAACCCCGTTTGTGTTAATAAACAAGACCTTTTCAAGTCTTATAGAGCGGGCGATGGGACATGTGCCCGAAAGGATGTGGCATCCCAGAGCCAAAGAATTAGATTTTTTTGGTCTTTTAGAGCGAGTTCTGGGATTCGAAGGAGCGCAGAGGAAATTCCAACAGGAAAACCCACGACCTTAAGAGGAGATTGATGCGGAAAGAAAAAGACCCCAATTGAGGGGTCTTAGAGCGGGCGATGGGATTCGAACCCACGACCTTCTCCTTGGCAAGGAGACATTCTACCAACTGAACCACGCCCGCATCTCTTGCGAATTACAGGCAAAATTTTACCTGAACATGGCGTGCTCGTCAACCCTCATCTTTCAAAAACCTGTGTAAATCGCCAGAACCTTTTCCGCATACGCATACCCCACATCGTATGGGCCGTAACTTTTCAACGCATCCCGAACATCTCCGTCCCGTTCGATCAAGCCGGCAAGCATCCTTGTCCCATACCCGATATTGAAGGAAGGGTCCTTGAGTTCCTCAATGGTCGGTCGGTTGGTGAAGCAAGGGCCATTGATGCACTGGAAAGTGGAAGCGATCCCGTCGCGGGGCATTACCTGCATTAACCCGACAGCACCGGAATGTGAGATGACTTCAGGTTGTCCACCGCTCTCGACGAGCATCACAGCGGCGATCAGAAACGGATCAAGACCGTTTTCTGCGGCAGCGGACTCGACCAAAGCACACCAGGGCTGGATCGCTTCCGGGTAGCGGTTAAGCTGGCTGCACTTGTTCCCGCCATTTCGCACCGAATCTCCGGTCAGGGCGGTGTGATGCCCTTCCTCGGTCGCAGCCAGGGCGGATAGAGGAGGATTGACCTGACGATTGAGAAAGAACAAGAGCAGGCAGGTCAGCAAAATTCCAGGGATGATCGCTTTCTGAGTTGTGTTCATCGTCCACCTCCGATTCGAGATAGACTGATTATAGAATAAACGTTCTATTATGTCAATAGAGAAAAGCGGGAGATTTTCTCCCGCTTTGTGAATTAGCGTTCCATGCTGATGACCTGGTGTTCCCAGCGGTGCCAGCCGGTGAAGCGTTCCTCGAGGATCTTCTTGCCTTCGCCGGGGCAGGTTTCTCCCAATAATTCCAGGTCAGCGTCGACCATGATGCGCACCAATTCGTGGAACTTGACCTTCGGCTGCCACTTAAGCTTCTCGGACGGCTTTGGAAGGGTCCGAGAGCAGGTAGTCCACTTCGGTCGGGCGGAAATAGCGCGGATCGATCTCCACGTATTGCTTCCAGTCCATGCCTGCATACCCAAAGGCTTCATCCAGGAATTCCCTGGGGCTGTGAGATTCACCGGTTCCAATGACGAAGTCGTCTGCGTGATCTTGCTGCAGCATCATCCACATGGCTTCAACGTACTCTGGCGCGTATCCCCAATCCCGTTTCGAATCCAGGTTGCCGAGGTAAAGCTTGTTCTGTTTTCCCGCCTTGATGGCAGCCAATGCGCGCGTAATCTTGCGGGTCACAAAGGTCTCACCGCGGCGGGGTGATTCATGGTTGAAGAGGATGCCGTTGCTGGCGAAGAGTTGGTAACCTTCACGGTAATTGCGCGTTACCCAGTAGGAATACACCTTGGCTGCAGCGTAGGGGCTGCGGGGTTCGAAGACGGTCAATTCATTCTGCGGTGGTTTGGCAGCTCCAAACATCTCGCTTGAGGAAGCCTGGTAGAACCTTTCCGGGAATCCGCTTCTGCGGATGGCTTCGAGGATTCGGATCGTGCCCAACCCGGTGACGTCACCTGTGTATTCCGGCATGTCGAAACTGACCCGTACATGGCTTTGTGCAGCCAGGTTATAGATCTCGTCTGGCTTTACGTTGTAGATGACATCCATCAAACTTTCGACGGAAGTGATATCACCGTAATGAAGAAAAAGCTTGACCTCCTCGCCGTTGCGGTGCGGGTCGTGATAAATATGGTCGATGCGGCGGGTGTTGAAGGTGCTGGCTCGACGGATGATGCCGTGGACTTCGTATCCCTTGGAAAGCAGCAACTCAGCCAGGTAGGAGCCGTCCTGTCCGGTGATGCCAGTAATCAATGCTTTTTTCATTTTGTCTCCTGAAATTTTCTGCTTCTGTATTCCAGCGCAGTCATTTTTAAAAGTGAAACTATATTTTACCCGAATTCCAACGTCTACCGGGTGAAATCTGATGAACGTAGATCCTAGAAAAAATTTGACTCCGCCATTGACAGGGAATTAAAAACGGACTCCGGGTTTCTGATATGAAACCCGGAGTCAAATCGATCAGCGTAGAGTTACTTTTTCTTGAAGATAATCTCGTTGCGTTCCGGTTCGAGGTCCACGATTACTGTAGAGCCTGTCGGGAATTCACCGGAGAGAATGCTCACTGACAGAGGGCTTTCCACGTATTTTTGTAGAGCCCGTTTCAGGGGTCTGGCACCAAACGACGCATCATAGCCTACTTTTGCCAACCACTCCCTGGCTGCCGGGGTCATTTCAACGGTGAGCCCGTGCTCTTCCAGCCTGGTTACGACTTCCTTCATCTGCAGATCTACGATCTCAAGCATTTGTTCAGTGTTGAGTGGTGAGAACATGATGATCTCGTCGATGCGGTTGAGGAATTCCGGGCGGAAGGTACTCTTGAGCGCTTTCTCGATCTTCTCATGTGCTTGCCTGTCCTCGTCGGTATCTGTTTTCTGCAGGAAACCGAGGGTTCCGCCCTGACGGACGAATTCGGTACCGAGGTTGCTCGTCATGATTAAAACAGTATTGCGGAAATCGACCACCCGACCCTGTCCATCGGTCAGGCGACCATCGTCCAGGATTTGCAGTAACGCGTTCCAGACCTCAGGATGGGCTTTTTCGATCTCATCGAACAGGATGACGCGATAGGGGCGCCGCCGTACGGCTTCGGTGAGCTGACCGCCTTCTTCGTAACCTACGTATCCAGGAGGGGCACCGAAAAGCCTGGAAACCGTGTGTTGTTCGTGGTATTCGCTCATATCGATACGAACCAGGGCGTCGTCATCATCGAACATGAAACCTGCCAGCGCCTTTGCCAACTCGGTCTTGCCGACACCGGAGGGACCGATGAAGATGAATGAACCAATCGGCCGGCGGGGATCCTTGAGTCCGGAACGTGCGCGTCGGATGGCGTCTGAGATGGCGTGGATGGCGGCGTCCTGACCGATGATCCTTTCATGCAGACGGTCTTCCATTTTTAGCAGTTTCTCAGATTCGGCTTCCATCATCTGGCTCACCGGAATTCCGGTCCACTGCGCCAATACCTGGGCGATATCGTTAACATCGACAACCTCGTCCAGCTTATGTTCCGATTCCCATTGGTCGCGTTTCGTGGTGAAATCCTCTTCGAGCCTGAGACGTTCGGCTTTCATGCGAGCTGCACGTTCGTAATCGCGCTCCACACCGGCAGCTTCTTCTTCCGCCCTCAACCTGTCGAGCTCGGATTTCAGTTTCTTGAGCTCAGGCGGCATCGAGTACAGGGCGACGCGCAGTTTAGCCGCGGCTTCGTCCATCAGGTCGATGGCTTTATCGGGGAGGTGGCGGTCGGTGACGTAGCGGGAACTGAGTTTGACAGCGGCTGCCAGGGCTTCATCAGAGAAGTGCACCTTATGGTGAGCCTCGTAACGGTCACGGAGACCCAACAGCATTTTAAGTGTATCCTCTTGCGTCGGTTCGTCTACGAACACAGGAGCAAACCGGCGCTCAAGAGCAGCATCCTTTTCAATGTGTTTCTGGTATTCATCCAGGGTGGTGGCGCCAACACATTGCAGCTCGCCCCTGGCAAGCGCGGGTTTTAACATGTTTGAAGCATCCATCGCGCCCTGCGCAGCGCCAGCGCCGACGACTGTATGGAGTTCATCGATGAACAGGATGATCTCCCCGGCTGAGCGTTGAACTTCTTCGATCGTGGCTTTCAGGCGTTCCTCGAATTCACCGCGGAAGCGCGAACCGGCAATCATCCCGCCAAGATCAAGCGAGATCACCCGTTTTCCACCCAGGATCTCAGGCACATCATTCGTCGCAATCTTTTGCGCCAGCCCTTCAACGATCGCGGTTTTCCCGACGCCAGCTTCACCGATAAGCACGGGGTTGTTCTTCTTGCGGCGTGAAAGGATTTGGATGACCCGCAGGATTTCCTCATCCCGACCAATGACCGGGTCTAGTTTACCCTCACGGGCTTGCTGGGTCAGGTCTCGGGAGTATTTCTCGAGTGTGCGGTAACGGGACTCAGCCTGGGGGTCGGTCACTCTTTGCCCGCCCCGCAGTTCAACAACAGCATCGAAAACGCGTTCGCGGGTAAGCCCCGTGGTCTCCAGAAGGCGGGCGGCGGGAGTGTTCTTCTCGCTAAGGATCGCCAGGAAGAGATGTTCCGTGGAAATAAATTCGTCTTTCAGCTTGCTGGCTTCCTCGTTTGCCAGGTCGATGATCCGTTTCACACGCGGGGTGATGAAGATCTGCCCAGCTCCCCCGCCAAAAATGCTGGCTTTCGGGCTTGTCTTCAGGATATAGTCCAAACGTTCCGCCAGGATCTGGGGATCGATCTTGAGGATCTCGAGAATCTGGGAAACAACCCCCTGCGGCTGCTCGATGAGCGCCAGGAGGATATGTTCCGTGTCAATCTGGTTGTGTCCATAACGCTGGATGATCTCAGCTGCACGTTGAGCTGCTTCCTGCGCCCGTTCAGTAAATCGGTCAAATCGCATCATTTGCGGCTCCAATTATTTTAAGTTTATTGGTCATTATAGCATTGAGGTTATCAGAGTATTAGAAGAAATGTATTAGAAATAGTTCTGAGAACTGATCTGTCTGTGCAAATAAAACGGAAAATTTGATGGCTGGTGTAAAATACTGACATGACCTCAGCGGAAAAATTCGCCAACATTCGTGCCATCGAATTGCGCAAGGACTTGCCAATCATCGCTGACCTGATCGAGCGCTGCTTTTTTGAAACAATGGACGATGAGGGCAAGGATTACGTCCGCAATGTCCGCCAGATCGCCCGCGGTCTTGGAGGCTATTATCTGGATCAAACAACCCCGGAAAGTTCTCCACTGCCTTTCCATGGCTATGTGTGGGTCGAAAATGGGAAGATCATTGGCAACCTTACCCTGATCGTTGTGCGGAGGCTGAGCAGGCATACTTACCTGATTGCCAACGTGGCAGTCGCACCGGAGCACCGCGGCAGGGGAATTGCCAAAACCCTCACCGATCGCGCGCTGCAGCACATCCGGGAAAACAAGGGGAAAAAGGTATTACTTCAAGTCAGGGATGATAATCCAACGGCTCAGCATATCTATCACTCCAGCGGTTTCAAAGAAGATTACCGCCGAACGACCTGGGTATGGGGTGGAAGATCAGTACCAGACAATTCATTTGACAGGGACATCCGGGTTACGGCAAGGCGTAAGGAAGATTGGAGCCAGCAGAAAGCGTGGTTGGAGGAAACCTACCCAAAGGGGGTGTCGTGGAATCTGCCCTTTGACCTCAACCGGATTAAACCGGGTTTCTGGACCTGGTTGAACGTATTCATGATGGGGGGAAGTACCCGCACCTGGGCAGCCAGGAGAGCAGGGGTCTTGCAGGGCACGGTGACATTTGAGAGCGGGTTGGAGAGCGTCAATTTTGCCTGGCTGGGAAGTTCCCCGGTTTATGAGAATACCGCAATTCCACCTTTACTCACGTCGGTCATCCGGAATGCCCCCAATTTCCGTAAGCTCCAGGTAAATTATCCGGCGGCGAGAGCGGAAAGCGCATTCCTGGCGGCTGGTTTTCGTAAACAGAACACCCTGATCTGGATGTCAAAAGAGATGGAAAAAGACGCTGATGTGTTATAAAACAAAAAGAAAGATTCTACGTATATATTTCAGGAAAGGAAGTGAATCATGAACTTTATTATGAAAATTATTGTAAATACCGGAGCGTTCTACGTGGCGGTTTTCCTCTTGCAACCGCATATTGTGATGCAAAACGAAGCCTGGTATGCCTACCTCGCGCTCGCCTTCATTTTTGGGCTGGTGAATTCGCTCATCCGTCCGGCGGTGATGTTCCTGAGCTGCCCCCTGGTGATCCTGACCCTGGGTTTGGGCACCCTGTTGATCAACGCGGCAATGTTCCTGTTCGCGGGCTGGCTGGCGCGGCTGATTGGCATCGGGTTCACCATCCCCGACAATAAATTCATGTACGCGCTGCTTGGCTCGGTGATCATCAGCGTGGTCAGTTTCCTCGCCAACCGCCTGTTCCGTACCCAAAAACGCGCATAGATTTCTTTGATGAAAAAAGAGGTTGCCTGGAATAAAGGCAACCTCTTTTTGTGAAGTTTATAAATTTATTCCATGGGGGTCGGGCTGGTCGAAATCCAGATCATCATCTCCGCATCCCACTCAAACACAGCATTTCCGAGTGCATCATATAGCCGCCAGATCCCGGCATCATCTTTCAATGGTTCAGCAGCTGGCGGAAGAAGAGACAACACGCCATCCGGGATGACGGGAACCCAATCAGTTTTTGCGCTATTCAACTTGTAAACTGGAAGTCCAAGTTCATTGAGGAGCACACCGGATGCGTCGTAGGTCAAACCAGGCAGCGGCTCGATCGGAGCGGTAACTTCCTGCGGGAGTTCCTCGACAATGTCTGGTACGTTGAACTTCAGAATAAAATTGTTTTCCGCGTCGCTGACCCATAACTTTCCTTGAAGATCGAAATCAAGACCGCTGGGAGAGCCAATACCGTCAATGCTGGAACTGGGTTCGCCCCAGGCTTTCAGCAGGTTGCCCTGGTTGTCAAACTCGATTACGCGGAAGGCATCCGGGTCGGTCACGAAAACGTTGCCTTTCTCATTCACGGCGATATACGGTTTGTTGTTGATCGATTGCCCAAACCAGGCGGAAACCTGCCATTCCTTTTCGTATTGGTAATCACCGGGTTGCTGGGCAAAGAAGACCTGGATGCGCTGGTTCCAGGTATCCACCACGTATAATCGACCAGTATTCATCCACGGCGATACCAACAGGTTCGTCGAACTCCCCGGGGTTGATGCCGATGTTACCAAACTCGTTCACGAATTCTCCGTCCTGGGTAAAAACGACGATGCGGTTGTTACCGGTGTCGGTGATGAGCACCAAGCCATCCTGGTCGATCGTCACGTCCCGGGGTCCCCAGAACAAGGTGGGAGCGTCCGCAGGACCGGGCGTACCCCACATCTTTATGAATTTGCCATTCCGCACTGAACTTCTGCACCCGGTAATTCCAGGTGTCTGCGACGAATACCGACCCGTCAGGGGCAACCGCGATTCCCCAGGGTTCGTTAAAGGTCCCACCAGGGGCTTCGCCCGCATCAACACTGGCGTATGTACCCCAACTGAGCAGGAATTCACCTTCCGGGCTGAATTTCTGGACGCGGTGGTTACGAGAATCAGCCACGTAGATCGAACCATCCGGCGCAACCGCAATTCCGCGCGGGTTGGTGAAGGATCCTTCGGCAGTGCCGTCGGACCCAAAGTATGTTTCCGGAAGCAGGTTGATGAATTTTGATTCATAGGGATCGGTTTCTACGGTTTCAACTGCCATCGGCACCGTGCCATACTGCCAGATTCCCTGGACAACATCCTTACGAACGAAAAGATGGATGTTCTGAGATGGTTCCCAGGTTTCCAGGGTCAGGTAGTTCTTTTCTGCCGCGTTGGCATACTCCGTGTAATCCTTGTTCAACCATATCTGGTAGAGTCCTTCGATCATGGCGGGGTTACGGATCCCATCCCAGATCCCTTTCCAACTTAAGTTGAAATAGTCTTGCATCGGCCAGAGCAGGCGTTTGTAGTCGGTGCGGAAGAACTTGTCTTTGAGAATCGCTTCGGTCTTGGAGAGCTGCTCATCGTCACTGATCACCACCTGGTAATTTAACAGGTCACGGGTCAAATCTTCTTTAAGCCATACCTTGTTTGAAAAATCCCGGAAATACCACCAGTATGGGTAAAGCGCGTCCCCGATGTATGCCACCTGGATGTCGTTCCCGCCGGTCAGTTTCATTGAAAGGTCGGAAACTTCTTCGTAAACATCCTTGGGTCCACGTGCGGCATGGGCATAAACGAGGAATTCCTGACCTGTGTCGTAGTTGATGAAACTCGCCTGGTAAGCTGACCGGGCGGTCAGAATGACCAGGATGCCAAGCAACACGGCGGAAAATACCCGGGCAATATCCCGGGCAAGCCAGTTGTTCAACAGGCGGGCAATTCCATATCCAGTGCCGATTGCCATGAGAGCAGCGAAAATGAAAGTGCTGGTTGATTGGAGTTGGGAGAGGGTGTTACCGGCGAAGGGTTTATCCGGACCGACGAGTGCGCCGAGGGCATTTGAGAGACTGATGATAAAGATGGGCACCAGCAGAACTGCCAGGAGCCCTTTGCGGTTTAGCAACTTTTTAAAGGGCGTTGTGTCGAGCAAATATCCAAAAGCGAAAGATGCGGAGAGGATCAACGGCAGGCTGATATGCACGGTCAGCCAGGGCATTTTTTCGCCGGCGAGGGTGTAAGCGAGCAGGCTGGTGAGAGACCAGAAGAGCAGGAAGGCGAGGATCGGTAATTTTGCAGGACCTTGCTCTTGCTCTGCATTGTCACCTGGTTCGGGTGCTTCTTCTGTCGCTATGACTCGCGGAATTCCCTGTTCCACAAGCGGCTTTCCGGGAATGGTGGAAAAGAACTTCTTCTTCAGCCCGAGCACAAACGCAAGGATCGTTCCCAGCGCTGGCAGGTATTCATACATGGGCACCTGCAGGAAAGCAAAATAGAACCAGGGCTGCGAACCGCGGTTGACGCTTTGTTGCGAGAGCCAGTAACCCAGCGAACCCACCATGCCAGTGAAGAAACCCTGCCCGTTGGTGAAAAAGGTTGTGTAAAAAACGGTGAAAATAGCATAAAACAGGGCGAGATTTGCCAGCCAGAGCTTTGTCTTCCAGAGGATACCAATGGCGAAAGAAATGGCTAGAGCAGCAACCAGGAAGAGCCCGGTGCGAATCAACCCGGGCTGCGAGTAATCCAGGGGATCATACCCGATCAAGCGGATTGGAAAGGCGATCAATAGTGGCAGAATCAAGGTCGCGGTGAGTGCAAGGAGATCAAAGGAGCGGATCTCCTTGATGCGGCTCCAACCAAAGTTCTTCAGGAGAATGAACCCGGCATAGAGCACGGTCAACAGGGTGAGAGCAAGGCTGAAATAGATGACCGCGCGGTAAATGGAGGTTCCGCCTGTCGCCAGCTCGGTTTCCGTGCCTGCACTACCGTGGTCCGAGAGTACCCCTGCGCCAAGAGCGATAAACAGGAAAAACAACGAGGTCATCGTGGCAACGATGAAGATATCCCGACGGGACCTTGAAGTCCATTCCTCGCGGGTGACATCCCGGATGAACAACACAGCCAGGAAAATGAGCAGTTGGGCGGTGTAGATGTAGGAAGTTTCCTTGGTGCTGAAGTGCAGCGCCAGAACTGCTGTGAACAGGAACAGGTCGGAATGTTTCCCCTTTTCCAGGTAATGCAACACAGCATAGATCATCACCACGCCAAAGAGGGCAACAAAGGCTTCGTTGCGGGTGTACCTGCCATAGAAAAGCATGTAGGGGGAAACCAGGAAGAAAACCCCGGCGAGGATAGAGCCTGTCCGCCCAAGGTACCTGCGGAAACCAAAAATGACAAAGATGATCGTGGCGATGCTGAAGAGAGCTGCAGGGATCCTGGAGGTAAAATCAGTATCTCCAAACAGGAAGTAGGAGGCAGCCACCAGGTGGAACTGCATCGGACCATGGGTCACCGGATCATGCGCGTAGCCGTCACCCTGGTAGAGCGTCCAGGACGGGACGACGTGGTTGATCTCGTCATGGCTCATCACTCGTTCGCCAAGCATGGTGAAACGGGAAATGACAGCCAGGAGGACGATCAGGGCGATGACCAGTGATTCGAGGGTTAATTTGGAGATGACCCTACTCAGGGGGCGATCGAGCCAGGAGGATTTCGGTTCTTGTTCTGTGTGCTCAGCATTGTCCATAGAGTGTTCCATGTCCTTCAGATCAGATTGATCGATACGGTTGACAAGGGGTATTTTCTTTGTAAAAAAGTCCCGATTCCTATTGTGCTGCGAGGTTGAAGTAATTGTAAACCGCCCGCGAGAGGTCGGCGTACATGCGGTTGGCGTTTTCCCAAATGATGAAATTGGTATCATGAATGAAAATTGTCAGCACATAGTTCCCGCCTGGAGTGTAGACCAGACCGGCATCTCCTACGGAATGCATCATGCCATCCACAGGATCGATTGCCCAACCGTGCTTGTGACCGATCTGGGTTCCATCCGGCAAACCGGCTTCGATCAGGGTACCGATACGGTTTTGGGTCAGGATGCTGATCATGGTCTTGCATTCATCCTGGCTGATCTCTCCGGGAAACACTGCGCCAAAAGTACCGCCACCAGTTTGGGCACAGGTATAGAGGTCGGAAAGTAGCGTGCCGATTTCGGTTGCGGTGGTCTGGTTATAAGGGTCCGGGTCTGTGGTCACATCCAACCGGGAGTTCGCAGTTGTGCGGATCCCGGTGAGAATGGGAGCACCTATGTAGAACATACCGTCCAGGAAGGTATTGGTGAGACCTAATTGGCGTACGACTTTGGTCACCTCAATCGGTCCCAGGTTCTGATCCATTGACACACGCATCAATTCATCGGTGGCGAGGTTATCAGACTTTGCGATCATATCTTCAACCAACCCGGAAAATTCCGCGCTGGCGGGCTCGCCGGTCTTCTGGTATGCCGCGATCATGATGGCGATTTTAATGGTGCTGTCCGCGGAAAAGGCTATGTCCACCGGCAGGATCTCTCCGGCGCGGTAAGCCAGTTGAAGCTCGCTGCCGGTCTGCAGGTCCTGCATGTAAATCTCCACCTCTCCGGTGAACTCATTCGAGTCCACGATCTGCCTGAGGAGAATCCGCAGGTTATCCAGGGATGGTCGCGTGGATGCAGATTTCACAAGCTTGAGATTGACGATCCGTTCCGCCGGGGAGCGTAAGGCAACGGTTACTTTATCGACAGAATCTTCGATGTCCAGTTTTGTCCCCGCGCTGCCTGGTTGAAAGACCACGCTGCCGGGAACGGGGATATACGTGGAAGGTTCAACGTCATAACGCGCTGCGATTTCGTTCTGCAGGTATTCGCGCAACCGGGCTTCATCGACCTTTGACCGTAAGGGGGTGTCCGTAGCTTCTGGAAGCTGGTTAAAGAGGTAGCCAAAAAAGGAAGTCCAGAAAGGACTGGAAACGCGCGATTGATCCGCAGCTGTCATCATGCCGGTGATATCCAGGCTGAACCCCAGCGTGGAAGGTTTCACATGAATGACGTTGTCGTTGTAGCGTAATTCCACTGGTACAGAAAAAACTTGGGAGAGCCGAACCGCGGCATCTTCCTGGGATAAGCCGGTGACATCGACTCCGGCGATGGTGGTGCCAACGGGAAAGGAGGAACGCAACCGGCTGAAGACGATCAGTTGGAAAACGAGCAATATTGAGGCTGCCAGGACCAACGCCAATGAGATCCAGCGCAGAAGTGAATACCTACCTAATCTTTTCATACACCCTTTCCATGCATCCTCAAATTTTACTATAGAAGGACATCCCAATAATTCACAGGTATCCAGTGAGCATTTTCGTCCAGATTGGATATACTTAATACATGGCAAGTGTCAGCGAATCCCTGATCCAGTTTTTTCACTTCACCTTTCCTTTCAACACCCTGGAGAGGGATGAGTTGATCGAGATCATCCCAAATTTTGAACAAATGCATTTCCAAAAAGGAAATCCGGTTTACCTCAAAGGCGAGGTCCCGGAGCATTTCTACCTGCTCTTATCGGGCGAGGTGACCTGCCACTCTGAACAAGCCAGGAGCACTCCGCTTGTTACCGTGACACCTGGCGGATGGTTTGGCGAGGAGGCGTTATCCGGCACCGAATACCGAACGAGTGATGCGGTATGCGAAACTCCTGTAACCATCCTGCGGGTCTCCAAAACCAGCCTGACGTACCTCATCAGCATCTATCCCATCATCGGTCAGGGCTTGCGCCTGGTCCAAAACACCTTTCGATTGAGAAATCGATACCGCTTCCCCTGGTTGGGGGAGGGCGAGCGCATTACTCTTATTTCGCGCAGGCATCCCTTCCTGTTGTTTTTCCGGGTTTTCCTGTCGCTTGTGCTCACCTTTGCAGCTTTCAGCTTGTTTTTCTCCCTGGCGGTCACAAAAACAGGCATCTCTGCTTTTCCGCTGGGGCTCTCCATCCTCATGCTGGTTCTTGGTTTTTTGTTAAGCCTGTGGACGGGATTGGAGTGGACAAACGACTTCTTCATTCTGACGGATGAGCGCGTGCTGGTGCAGAAAAAACTGATCGGGTTCTTCGACAGCCGCCAGGAATCGCCGATGAGCGCGGTCCTTTCGACGGGACTGGATACCTCCCTTGTGGGCAGGTTGATTGGTTACGGAACCATCACCATGCGGTCATACACCGGCGACCTGAAGTTCAAGCGCCTGCCTACACCGGAATTGATCTTCAGCCTGCTCGAAAGTCAGCGGCTTAAGGTGCTTGAGGAAAGCAAACAGCAGGATGGTCTCGAAATGAGAACCCTCCTGGAGAGCCGGCTGAATGGAGTGCCCATGCCAAAGTCAGGGTCACCGCGTAACCCAACGGCAGCGGTGCAATACATGTATCAAAGAGGATCACTCCTGGACCTTCTCGCCAGGTTCTTCGGGCTGCGGTCGCTCAAGGACAGCGGGATCGTGTACCGGACGCATTGGTGGATCCTGGTCAAGAAAACGATCTTACCCGGGACAATCCTGCTGGCGACATTCATCCTGGCAATCCTGGGCATCAGCGGGGTGAATCCAAAACTGGATTCCGGGACATTCTATGGATTGGCGATCCTGGTCACAATTATTGCCTGGGTGTGGTGGTTGTACCAGTACGCGGATTGGCATAACGACGTGTATATCATTACCACTGACCAATTGGTCGATGTTTACCGCAGACCGCTGGGAACCGAGCAAAAAAGGACCGCGCCGATCAAGAACATCCAAACCGTGCAATACACACGCAAAGGCTTGATCGGGCTGATCCTGAATTACGGCACGGTGCAAATCCAGATCGGAAATGAGCAGCTGACCTTTGACAACGTCTATGACCCCGCGGGCATCCAGTCGGAAATTTACGCTGTCTTCCGGAATCATGAGGAAATGAAACGGAAAAAGGAACAGGAAAAGATGGCGGATTGGATCAGCACTTACGATGCGATCAAGCGCTCCGGGGAAACACGACCGGTTTCTGGACAGCAGCTCAAAAAAAGGTAGAATAGCGGCAGGAAGGTAAACAGAAAGTTATGGCATTAAGAGAAATTATTAAAGTTCCTCACCCGGTTCTGCGCAAGAAAGCCAGGAAGGTCACAGAATTTGGTCCGGAATTTCAGGAGCTTGTGACCGACATGATCGAAACCATGCGGGACGCGCCGGGTGTTGGGCTGGCTTCACCGCAGGTGGCGGTTTCTGAACGGTTGATCGTGGTGGAATACGGGGACGAGGAGGACGAAGCCGTTCCTCCAAAGCTGTACGTGGTAGCAAACCCGGAAATCTCGATCCTGTCCGACGTGACAACCACGGGAATTGAGGGCTGCTTATCGGTACCAGATCTGATCGGTGAGGTTGAGCGCTTCGACCATATTATCGTGAAGGGACTGAACAGCAAGGGCAAACCCATCCGTATCAAGGCAAAGGGCTGGCTGGCGCGCATCTTTCAGCATGAGATCGACCATCTTGATGGCATCCTTTACACCGACCGGGCGGAAAAGGTCTGGAAGCCAGGACCTGACGACGAAATCCCGCTTGATTGATCCATGTATCTGAAGCATATTTCCCTGACGAATTTCCGTCTTTATTCACGCCTGGATATAGAAGTCCCCAGGCACATTTTGTTATTGGAAGGGGCGAATGCCCAGGGGAAAACCTCCCTGCTGGAAGCCATTTATTACCTGGCGACCTTCACCTCTTTCCACGCGCAAAACGACCGACAGTTACTCAACTTCATCGCCACGCGTGACGCGTTAAGTGTTGCCAGGCTGGTGGCAATCTT
This sequence comes from uncultured Chloroflexia bacterium, assembly GCA_963774925.1. Classification (GTDB taxonomy): domain Bacteria; phylum Chloroflexota; class Anaerolineae; order Anaerolineales; family Anaerolineaceae; genus UBA6107. The sequence goes on along the minus strand of CAVZGM010000003.1, from coordinate 89,726 downwards.
CGTCAGGAACGGGGAGGAACACCGCCTGGAGGTCAGGCTGATCCAGGATTCCAACGGGAACGGCGGCGCGCGGCAGCGCAAGGAAGTGCTGCTGGATGGCGTGAAAACGCCACCAAGCCGGGCAGTGGGCACTTTCAACGCGGTGATTTTCCTGCCACAGATGACCCGCATCCTGGAAGGCGGACCGGACGAGCGCAGACGCTATCTCAACCTGTGTATTGCGCAGGCGGACGCGGCGTACAGCCAGGCGCTCACGGATTACGCGCAGGCGGTGACCCAGCGCAACGCGCTGCTCAAGATGTTGAGTGAACGCGGAGGGGATCCCAGCCAGTTGGATTACTGGGACGAGATGCTGACCAGCCGGGGGAGTGTAATCATGCATACCCGCATCCGGGCGATCCGCGAACTGGAGCAGCAGGCAAAACGCATCCATGACAGGCTCACCGGCGGGGCGGAGGTGCTCAACCTCCACTATGCGCCCTCGTTCGACCCGGTTGCCACACCGGAGGGGCAGATCGGTCTGCCGCTCCAGGTGCAGCTCCGGCGGGAGAATTTCAGCGTGAACCAGCTCGCCAGTGGCTTCCAGGAACGCTTGCGTGGGCTGCGGCGCGAGGAGATCTCCCGCGGGGTCACTACCATCGGACCGCACCGGGACGAGTTGAGAGTTCTTTCGAATGGGATTGACCTGGGAGATTTCGGCTCGCGCGGACAGTTGCGGACCGCCATCTTGGCGCTCAAACTTGCCGAGGTGGATTGGCTGAAGGCAAAAACCGGTCAGTGGCCGGTGTTGCTGCTGGATGAGACCCTGGCAGAACTCGACACGCACCGTCGCGGGCTGCTGCTGGACACCCTGCAGGCGGTCGACCAGGTACTGCTGACCACCACCGACCTCAATTTATTTTCTGCGGATTTTGTGGGGAAATGCGAACGCTGGCAGATCTCCGCCGGCATGGTCGAAAAACACCACCCGGAACACTAACTGTTACAAGGGCTTTTTCGTCGGCAGCCCGGCTCTGCGTGGATAGAGCGCAGGTGTGGCTGATTTTTTATCGATGACCACCAGGTAGCGTTCGTCCGCGACCCCGGGCAACGCAACAGGCGTCACCCCGCGCAGGACTCCGCCGAGATGCTTGAAAGCGTTGGCGGAAGCCAGGACTTCGGCGGGGGCATTCTCCCCCTTTTGCGCCAGGATAGCGCCTCCCACCCTCACCAGCGGCAGCAGGTACTCCGCCAGCACGGGCAGGACTGCCACCGCGCGGGCGACCGCCCAGTCGTACTTTTCGCGGTGCGCGCGGTCATGACCCAGGTCTTCCGCCCGGGTGGTGAGCACCTGGACGTTCTCGAGGGCGAGCGAATCCACCACATGCTGGCAGAAAGCGGCTTTCTTGCCGATCGATTCCACCAGGGTGAGTTTCAGGTCAGGGAGGAGGATCTTCAGGGGAATCCCGGGAAAACCCGCCCCGGTGCCGATGTCGATCAGGGAAAGAGGCGCGGGATCACGCAGCTCGAGGAGCGGGGTGAGCGAATCCAGGAAGTGCTTGGTGCGGATGCCTTCAACGTCGCGGATGGCGGTCAGGTTGATGCGTTCGTTCCAGTCGAGCAATTCACGTTCATAGGTGGCAAATTGCGCGACCTGGTGCGGGGTCAGTTGGATGCCGAGCAGCTGGCAGGCGGTTTGTGTGAAACCTTCCATAATAGGCTGATTATACCAACGCCGAGATAAATAGATGTCTGGACAAGTTCCCCCCTTGACTTTTTTTACAGTCGTGCTATCATAATGCTGTTGTTAATCTACAAGAAAGGAGCGCATTCGCATGATGATTGAGAACGTTCTAACCCGAACCTACCGCACACTTAGCCTTGCCGGCAGTGGTAGTGTTCCTTGTCGTAATGCGCCTGTGACTGGCTAAGTCCAAAGCTTTCAATCTTTGCGGCCACGGGAGCAGATAAACCCCGTGGCCGTTTTGTTTTAACTTTGCGTGCCGCGGGAGCAGGAGAGCGGCACGTTTTGTTTTATGGAGGGAAGGTCATGGAAAGAGGAGACAAAGCTGGTGGTTTTGGAGCAATCGCTCCTGGTTGATCGGATTACTGCACGAGAGTTAGAAAGAGGCCGAAAATGTTGGACACTTTGATGCGAGTCGGCGCACACCGAATTGAATACCTGGATGATTCCAGGAACCCGCAGGCTTTTGCCTTCTACATCCGCGGGAACAAAAAAGCCGGGGACGTGATCTGCAAGGACGCCAAGAGCCAGTTATACGCCGGGCTGTTGTTGATCCATCACAAACTGCAGATGACCCACCTGGCGGGAATTTACGTGGATGTGGACGCGCTTGAAAACCTGCAGCGGCCAGCTTACCTGCAATTGAAGCAGGACCTGTTAACGGATGTGTTCAGGAGGGTTTTCATCCTGGAGCGCTCCGCGCTGCTGGGCATCCCCCAGGCTGAGCAGGACCTGCAGCAGTTGTATTTCGCCTGCGGCGGGTTCGAACTGATGGTCTGCAGGGAAGGGGAATGTGTTGCCCTTGACCTGTTCGCCGAGGGTACACACTGATCAATCATCGAAGAAAGAAGGAGGTAACTATGGACAATCGCTCGTTATTTGATGGAGAAAATATCGTCCTCACCGCCATTGACCCGGAGAAGGACGCGGCAACGTACTCGAGATGGAGCCTGGACTCGGACCTGTCCAGGGAGCTTTTTGAGGGATTCTACCGACCGAGGACCGCCTTCGCGATCAAAAAACAGTTGAAGGAAGACCTCAAAAAAGCGGAGGAAAAACGAAACCAGTACTTCTTTGGGATCCGCGAAAAGGACAAGGATGCGCTGGCGGGGCTGGTGATCTTCCCCTGGGTGCAGACTGCCTCGCAGGTTGGTTATCTCCGCCTGGTTCTGGATGGGTCTTCCACTGTTGCGGGTTACCCGCAAGAAGTGCTTAAGCTGGCACTGCGTTTCGCATTCATGGAATTAAGCTTGCACCGGTTATGCGTACACCTTCCAGGATTCAAGGAAGCGGAGATTCGTTTATACGAAGGTACCGGGTTCCTGCGCGAAAGTCAGCGCCGCCAGGCAATCTTCCACGATGGCAGGCTCCACGACGAAGTGGTGTACGGCTTGCTGCGCAGTGAATGGAAACAACGGAACATGGAGGTGAGCTCATGAATTCACAGCTTTTCAACGGGACACTGGTTCAACTGAAACCGCTTGACCTTGAAAAAGACACCCAGAGCTGGGAGAAGTGGGACCGCAATACCGAGTTCAAACGGCTGCTGGATGATGTGCCGGCGATGCATCTGAGCGCTAGCGTGGCGAAGGATATGCTTGAAAACTCGCCGGCTGACAGTGCCTTGTTCATGGCACACACCGCCGGGGACGAAAAGTTGATTGGCTTCGTGGAACTGGGCGGTTTTGATTGGGCAGCGCGCACCGCCTGGGTCGGCATCGGCATCGGCGAAGCGGATTACTGGGGCAAGGGGTACGGGACCGAGATGATGAACCTGGTGCTGCGCTACGCCTTTCAGGGGCTGAACCTGAACCGGGTCAACCTCAACGTGTTCGCTTTCAACAAGCGTGCCATCCGTTCCTACGAAAAGTGCGGATTTGTCTATGAAGGAACGCAGCGTGAGGTCATCTACAAGGAAGACCAGCGCTGGGACGTGATCGACATGGGCATATTGCGCGAAGAGTGGGAGCGGCTGAACCAGGAAAAATGAGGTTCGCAGGATCCCAAATGCGCCTTCTGGTGAAAACCTGGAAGGCGCATTTTTGCGCGTGATATACTGACCCTTTAGGGTATTCACCCTTTAGGGTACTCACCCATCACGAAAACAAGGAGACTCCAGCCATGATCAAAGCAGTCATCTGGGATATGGGTGGCGTAATTGTCCGAACTGCGGACCAATCCTCCAGGAAAGCGCTGGCGCAGGAATTGGGGATCGAGCTTTCCGAGTTATACCGCCAGGTGTTCGAAAGCGAATCCGGCAGGCAGGCGACACTGGGACGCATCAGCGAAGAGGAACACTGGCAGCAGGTGGGAAATCACTTCGGAATAACGGCAGCAAACCTGCAAGGGTTCCAGGACAGGTTCTGGGCAGGCGACCGGGTCGACCTCGAACTGTGTGAGTTCATCCGCGGGTTGAAAAGCAGATGCCTGACCGGGCTGCTGAGCAATGCCTGGAGCGGGGCTAGGCAAATGCTGCAGAAACGCATTGACCTGAACGCGCTCTTTGACCAGTCCATCTTCTCCGCTGAGTTGGGGTTGGCAAAGCCTGGCGCAGAGATCTACTATGAGCTCATAAAACAGTTGGGGGTGCAGCCCGCAGAAGCCATCTTCATAGATGATTTTGCAGCGAATATCGAAGCCGCTCAGCAGCTTGGGATCAACGGTCTTCTTTTCACCGATCCGATGGAGATTCGGGAGCAGATCATGGAGCTGCTGGATGCCTGAGGATATCATCCGATTCGATCTGGAGCGGGATGTCACCATCGGCGTGGTGGGAGATACGCATATCCCTGACCGGGTGAACAGCCTGCACCCGAACCTAATGCCAGGTTTACGACAGCAAGGCGTGGACCTGATCCTTCACACCGGGGATATCTGCAAGATGCTAGTACTGGAAGAATTGGAGCAGCTTGCCCCGGTGTCCGCGGTGCGTGGGAACCGGGATTTTCTCCTGGCGGCATCGATCGGCATGAAAAGGTCGTTCGAGATCAACGGTGTTCGAGTCCTCCTGTCGCACGGACACGTCAACACCTGGCATTACTGGATGGACAAGCTGGAGTACCTGGCGTTGGGATACAAACCTGAACGGTATGTCCGGCGGCTGCAGGGGATCGATCCATCCGCGCAGGTGGTCATTTTCGGTCACTCACACCGCGCTGAGAATTTCACCTATGGAACAACACTCTTTTTCAACCCGGGGTCGAGTTGCAACGGCGATCTTACCAGTGCAAGGTTATCCTATGGGGTCATTAAAATATCAACAAGGGGAGGGATCGAATCGGCGATCATTGCCCTGGAAGGTTTCCGGATCCGCTCTGGCAGCTGGGAGAAAATCGATACTGCTTGAAAACTGCCTATCGTTTTTCTTGACCATTGGGAAAACCGTTGATATAATGAAAAGTTGCGCATCCCGGCTCGTATTGGGCCAGGGAGATATTCCTATATTGCCAGGTTTGTTAATCAGGAGAAACCAATGGCTTCTGCTCTACCGACAAAATCATACGCACGAATCCCTGTCATTTTCAACATGCCGAACCTTATCGAGGTTCAACTGGATTCCTTTAAACGACTAAAAGCGGAAGGTCTGGGCGAACTCTTTCATGAAGTTTCCCCGATCGAATCGTATAACAAGGGGATGAAACTTTACTTCCCCGGGCGCAGTCCCGAGGCAAAGCAATGGGGTCTCCAGTACTGGTTTGGCGAGCCCAAGCATAACATCGAAGAATGCGTCGAGCGCGATCTAACTTATTCACGTCCTCTCTACATCTCCGTCCTGCTTGCAGGACCGGATATCCCTGAGCCTGTCAAATCCGACATTTTCCTGGGTGATTTCCCCGAGATGACCGAGAAGGGAACATTCATCATCAATGGTACCGAGCGCGTGGTTGTGTCCCAGTTGATCCGTTCACCGGGTGTCTATTTTGAAGCCCCGGTGGACCGCGCAACCGGTCACAGACTGGCGATGGCGAAGTTGATCCCGGACCGCGGCGCTTGGATGGAGTTTGAAACCCGCAAGAACGATTACCTCATCCTGAAGTTCAACCGCAAGCGCACCGTGCCGATCACCATCTTCCTGCGCGCGTTGGCGGCGGTGGATGACTTGCTTCCGGGCGATACCCCGCTGAAGACTGGTTCCGACGAGGAACTGATTGCCCTGTTCAATGACATTGATAATAATCCTGATCGGCAGTTTATTCCCTCCACCATCCGTCAGGAACCTGTGTGGAACCTGGCACCCAATCAAACCGTGGCGGAAGCCGCGTTGATCGAGTTCTTCCGCCGCATGCGCCCTGGCGACCCGGCGAACCTCGAAAATGCCAAGCAGTTCCTCGAAGAACAACTCTTTGACGGTCGCCATTATGACCTGGAGAAGGTTGGTCGGTACAAGCTGAACCAGAAACTTGACCTGATGAGCCGCATCCCGGTGAGCCACCGCACGGTGACCAAATGGGACCTCGTCTATCTTGTCCGCCGGATGATCCTCATTAATAATGAGGTCGAGGACAAGGACGACATCGACCACCTGGGCAACCGCCGCGTCAAGACCAATGGCGAACTGATCCAGAATAAACTGCGCATCGGCATGCGCCGAATGGAGCGGGTGATCAAGGAACGTATGTCCATCCGCGACCAGGACCAGGTGTCCCCCGTGAGCCTCATCAACATCCGTCCTGTAGTGGCGGCCCTTCGTGAATTCTTCGGCTCCTCCCAACTTTCTCAATTCATGGACCAGACCAATCCGTTGGCTGAGCTGCGCTCCAAGCGTACCCTCTCCGCCCTGGGTCCCGGTGGTCTACGGCGTGAACGAGCGGGCTTTGATGTCCGCGACGTGCATCACTCCCATTATGGACGTATCTGCCCGATCGAAACCCCTGAAGGTCCGAACATCGGTCTGATCGGCCGTCTGGCGAGTTTTGCGCGCGTAAATGAATATGGATTCATTGAGACTCCTTACCGCCGGGTTGCCAAGACCCTGGGTTGTGAAGACCCTCGCCTGGTTGGAAAAATGCTGCGGGAAACCCTGACCGATGAAAAATCGGGTGAGGTAATCGCCAAGGAAGGCGAGCGCATCACAGCCAAGATGCTGCCTGCGATCAAGAAAACCAAGAAATCCGCGATCAGCATTGTGCCTTTCGTCACCGCAGAGGTGGAATACCTTTCAGCGGATGCTGAGGATAAGTTTGTGATCGCCCAGGCAAACACTCCGGTTGATGTCAACAGTGAATACCCGGTTGACCAGATCTCCTGCCGCTATCACAGTGATTTCATTCTCTCCGCTCCGGATGGGGTGAATTACATGGACGTTGCACCACACCAGGTTGTGGGTATCAGCGCAGCGCTGATCCCGTTCCTGGAGCATGACGATGCCAACCGCGCCCTGATGGGTTCCAACATGCAGGCGCAGGCAGTTCCGCTCATCAACCCGGACAGCCCGTTGATCTCCACTGGTATGGAGAAATTCGCGGCGAATGATTCCGGCCAGGTAGTCATCGCCAGCGAAGATGGCGAGATCATTTCGGTCACCGGTCAGGAGATCGTGATGCGCACCATGGACGGAATGCTCAAGGAATTTCATCTGCGCAAGTATCAGCGCTCCAACCAGAGTACCTGCATCGACCAACGACCTGCCGTTGTGAAAGGTCAGCATGTGCACAAGGGAGAGATCCTGGCGGATTCTTCTTCCACCGTGAACGGAAAACTCGCGCTGGGGCAGAATGTGGTTGTGGCTTTCGTTTCCTGGGAAGGTGGCAACTTTGAAGATGCCATCCTCATCTCTGAACGCCTGGTGCAGGATGACAAGTTCACCTCAGTCCACATCGAGAAATACGAAGTGGAAGCCCGCGATACCAAGCTGGGTCCTGAAGAGATCACCCGGGATATTCCCAATGTCGGTGAGGAAGCCATCAAGGATCTGGATGAGCAGGGCATCATCCGCATCGGCGCGGAAGTTGGTCCCAATGACATCCTGGTGGGCAAGATCACGCCCAAGGGCGAAAAAGAACTGACCCCTGAAGAGCGCCTGCTGCGCGCCATCTTTGGAGAAAAATCACGTGATGTAAAAGACACCTCCCTGCGCATGCCTCACGGCGAGCGTGGCAAGGTCGTTGACGTCAAGGTCTTCACCCGCGAAGATAATGTTGACCTGGCAGCCGGAGTGGACATGATGGTTCGTGTCTCCGTCGCGCAACGCCGCAAGATCACCGCTGGTGACAAGATGGCGGGACGGCACGGGAACAAGGGTGTGGTTTCTCGCGTAGTTCCTGTGGAAAACATGCCGTTCCTTGATGACGGCACACCTGTGGATATCATCCTCAACCCGCTCGGCGTCCCCGGGCGTATGAATATCGGACAGGTGCTGGAAACGCACCTGGGGTGGGCAGCCCGGTCGCTTGGATTCGAGGCGGTAACCCCTGTGTTCGATGGCGCCAGTGAATTCGAGATCGAAGCAGAACTTTCCCGCGCCTGGTTGATGGACCTGGCATGGAAAGAATCCGGTCTGAAGGCATGGGAATGGATCAACGCGATCGAACATGACCCGGAAATGCTCAAGGACGACGATGAAGTCCGTCTCTTATATTTGGAGCAGGTGCTTGGTCCCAAGTATGACATCACCCGCATGGCAACCGACCCGATCTATGCACGTAAAATAAACTTGGAACATTGGCTGGTCGATCAAAAGATCGATCCAGATCCCATCATTCGCTTTGACCCGGTGATCCTTGACCCTGTTGCTGACCATGCGTTCGACTTGCGGGCGATCAACACCTGCTTGCGAGTATGGCTTGAAAAACATGGCATTGACACGAACAAGATCAAGGAAGAAAAGATCAGGGAACACGCTGATAAATTTGCCATGGAAAACAGTCTGCCGCTGCCCATCCTGGGCAAGCAACGACTGCGTGACGGAAAATCCGGCATGGCTTATGATCAACCCGTCACAGTAGGCGTGATGACCATGTTGAAATTGCACCACCTGGTTGAAGACAAAGTGCATGCGCGTTCGACCGGACCTTACAGCCTGGTCACCCAGCAGCCACTTGGTGGTAAAGCCCAGTTTGGTGGTCAGCGATTCGGTGAAATGGAAGTCTGGGCGCTGGAAGCTTATGGCGCCGCTTACACCTTGCAGGAAATGCTCACGGTTAAATCCGATGACGTCCAGGGCAGGGTGAGCACTTATGAAGCAATCGTCAAGGGCGAGCAGATCGAAGATCCCAGCTTGCCGGCTTCGTTCCGAGTGCTGGTCAAGGAACTGCAAAGCCTTGGGTTGGCTGTCGAAGCCGTGATGGATACCAAGGAGATCATCCGTTTCGGCAAGGATGAGGAAAGGGTACGTCCTCCCCGCCTGGAGACCGGTTTGCTCGGTCTGGGTGAGGAGCTGCAAGGACTGCTGTAGCCACCGGGCAAAGCGGCGAATTTGACGGTTTGGTCAGGGCAAACTTCTTGACCATGCCCTCTCGTCATGATATAATTTTTCGCCGTTGCTATGAGCGTGTGGTGATGTATGAACCTCTAAAGGGTTAAACCGATGAGGCCATCATTGCAGTCGATGGTCTCATCTTATTAAGAAATCGAATAAAACGGAAGGCCATATATTTACGGAGGCAAATAGAAGTGCCAACAATCAATCAACTGATTCGCAAAGGTCGTGAGACCAAAAGGGCAAAGAGTAAAGCACCCGCTCTGCAATACACCCTGAACATGATGAAGCAGCGCCGTTCCCGCCTTGAAAAAGGCGCTCCACAAAAACGCGGCGTCTGCACCGTGGTGAGGACGATGACCCCCAAGAAACCGAACTCAGCGTTGCGCAAGATTGCCCGCGTGCGCCTGACGAACGGCATTGAGGTCACGGCTTACATCCCTGGCGAGGGTCACCAGCTTCAGGAGCACTCTGTGGTCCTGGTCCGCGGTGGTCGTGTCAAAGACCTGCCCGGTGTCCGCTACCACATTGTGCGCGGCACCCTGGATACAACAGGCGTTGCCAAGCGTTCCCAGGGACGTTCCAAGTACGGTTCCAAGAGACCGAAAGCCTAGATCTCAGAGACTTGATGGAGTATTAGTATGCGAAGAACTAAACCTGAACCACGCGTTGTAAACCCGGATGTGCGTTACAGCAGCCTTCCTGTCACATTCTTCATTCACCGCATTATGAAACGTGGCAAGAAAAGCGTTGCAACCACCATCATGTATGATGCCATGGATATCATCAAGGAAAAAACCGGTAAAAACCCGGTTGAGGTCCTCGACCTTGCCCTGAAAAATGTTGGTCCCCAGATGGAAGTGCGACCACGCCGCGTTGGCGGTTCCACTTACCAGATCCCCATGGAAGTTCCCACCAGCCGACGCATGACGCTTGCCATGCGCTGGATCATCGATTCCGCGACTGGTCGTACCGGGAATTCCTATGCTGAAAAACTTTCTGCAGAGATCGTTGAAGCATCAAATAACCAGGGATCCGCTGTCCGCAAACGTGAAGAAACTCACAAGATGGCAGAGGCGAACCGCGCCTTCTCCCATTTCCGGATGTAATCCAGAAGTATTAGAGTATAAATGCCTCGTAATTTTGCTTTAGAAAAGTGTCGAAATATTGGGATCATCGCTCATATCGACGCAGGTAAAACCACGACGACCGAGCGGATACTTTTCTATTCCGGACGGACTTACAGAATTGGTTCTGTTGATGAAGGGACCACAGTCACTGATTGGATGGAGCAGGAACGCGAGCGCGGTATCACCATCGTTTCCGCGGCAGTCACTGCTGAATGGAAGGGCTACCAGATCAATGTCATCGACACCCCCGGACACATCGATTTCACCGCCGAGGTTCAGCGCTCTTTAAGGGTGCTGGATGGTGGTGTAGTTGTGTTTGATGCTGTCCAGGGCGTGGAGCCGCAAAGCGAAACTGTTTGGAGACAGGCAGATCGCTACAGGGTTCCCCGAATCTGTTTTGTCAACAAAATGGACCGCGTCGGTGCCTCTCTGGAATACACGTTGAAGACGATCAAAGATCGCCTGGGTGCGAACGCCGTCCAAATGCAGATGCCGATCGGCAGCGAGTCTTCATTCAAGGGCATGATCGACCTGATGACCATGCAGGCCATCTATTTCGAAGATGACCTTGGAAAAGAACCTCGTGTTATGGAAATCCCGGCAGACCTGCGTGCGGAAGCCGAAGAGCTGCGCCATCATATGGTCGAAAAGATCGCTGAATTGGATGACGACCTGACCATGAAATACCTCGAGGGAGACAAACTCACCAACGAGGAAATGAAAGCAGCGTTACGCACAGCTGTGATTGAGAATAAGGTCACTCCGGTATTCTGCGGCTCATCACTTAAGAATAAGGGTGTGCAGTTGGTTTTGGACGCCGTGATCGATTACCTGCCTTCACCGGTGGATATCCCGCCAGTGACTGCAATACTTGCAGACAGCGAAGAAACCATTGCTCTTCCAACTGAAGATGATGCCCCATTGAGCGCTTTGGTATTCAAGATCGTCAGTGACCCATACGTCGGGCGCCTTGCTTATTTCCGTGTTTATTCCGGGACGATCAAGACTGGCGATATGGTTTACAACCCGCTCAAGAACCGTAAGGAACGTATCGGGCGTCTGTTGAGGATGTACGCTGACAGGCGCGAGGACATCACTGAAGTTACTGCTGGCGATATTGGCGCAGTTTTGGGGTTGAAGGACACTTTTACGGGCGAAACCCTGTGCACATCCAACAAACCCGTTATCCTGGAGAGTATCACCTTCCCAGAACCGGTGATTTCCATTGCCATCGAACCGAAATCCACAGCAGACCAGGATAGGATGGCGATGGCACTGCAGAGACTTTCGGAAGAAGACCCTACGTTCCGCGTCACTTCGGATGAAAACTCTGGTCAGACCATTATTGGCGGCATGGGCGAATTACATCTCGACGTCCTGGTAGACAGGATGCTGCGTGAATTCAAAGTGCAGGCGAATATCGGTCGTCCGCGGGTTTCCTACCGAGAAACTATTACCCGGGAAGTCCCTTCGATCGCTTACAAGTATGTCAAGCAGTCCGGTGGTCATGGTCAATATGGGCATGTTGTTTTCAAAATGCAGCCGCTTGACCGGGGCGCGGGAATCCAGTTCGAAAACAAGATCACAGGCGGTTCAGTCCCACGGGAATACATCCCGGCAGTTGAAAAGGGTGTTCGTGAAGCGGTAGAGTCCGGTGTATTGGCTGGCTACCCGGTCACCGACCTGCAGGTACAACTGATCGACGGGTCGTTCCATGAAGTCGATTCGAATGAAATGGCTTTCAAGATGGCAGCCATCATGTGCCTTCGCGAAGGGTTACACAAAGGAGCCTCCGTCCTTTTGGAACCCATCATGAAGGTCGAGATCGTTGGACCGGAAGAGTACCTGGGTGACATCCTTGGGCAGGTGACTGCCCGCCGGGGTGAGATCCAGGGAATGGATGTCCGCCCTGGCAACGCGCAAGCGGTCCGTTCTCTTATCCCCTTATCTGAAATGTTCGGTTATGCCACCGAGCTGCGATCAGCGACACAAGGTCGTGGCGTTTTTACAATGGAATTTGATCATTATGCACCGGTAAGTCAAACGGTTGCTGATAAGATAATCAATCGGTAGTACTTATATCATCTTGAGAATCTCCAAGGAGAGGAACCATGGCGAAGCAGAAGTTTGAAAGGAACAAACCGCATCTGAACGTAGGGACGATGGGACACATCGACCACGGGAAGACGACATTGACAGCCGCGATCACGAAATACTGCGGATTTTTAGGGAACGCGGAATTTCGTGCGTATGACCAGATCGACAACGCGCCGGAAGAGAAAGCGCGCGGGATCACGATCAACATTGCGCACGTGGAGTACCAGACCGAGAACCGGCACTACGCGCACGTGGACATGCCCGGGCACCGTGACTATATCAAGAACATGATCACGGGCGCGGCGCAGGTGGATGGTGCGATCCTGGTAGTGGCGGCGCCTGATGGTCCGATGCCGCAGACCAAAGAGCATGTATTGCTGGCACGCCAGGTGGAAGTACCGAGCATCGTGGTGTTCCTGAACAAAATTGACCAGATGAACGACCCCGAGTTGTTGGAACTGGTTGAGATGGAACTGCGGGAGATGCTGACCGATTACAAGTTCCCCGGCGACACAACCCCGATCGTACGCGGGAGTGCGCTGCAGGCATTGGAAAGCACCAGCACCGACCCGAACGCCCCTGAATACGCCTGTATCAAGGAGCTGCTGCGGGTGGTGGATGAGTACATTCCCCAGCCGGTACGCGAGATCGAAAAGCCGTTCATGATGCCGGTCGAGGACGTGTTCTCGATCAAGGGACGCGGTACGGTGGTAACCGGTCGCGTGGACCGTGGACACATCAAGGTTGGAGATCCGGTGGAGATCGTTGGGCTGCAGGAGAAGAGCAGGAACTCGGTGTGCACGGGCGTGGAGATGTTCCACAAACTGCTGGACGAGGGACAGGCTGGAGACAACCTGGGCTTGCTGCTGCGCGGTATTGAGCGGACAGACGTGGAGCGCGGCATGGTGGTTGCCAAACCGGGCAGCATCACTCCGCACACGCAATTCCTGGCGGAAGTATATATTCTGAAGCGTGAAGAAGGTGGACGCCACAAGCCGTTCTTCACTGGCTACCGCCCGCAGTTTTATATTCGGACGATGGATGTGACCGGCTCGATCAAGCTGCCGGAAGGTGTTGAGATGGTGATGCCTGGTGACAACGTGACCATGGAATGTGATCTGATCATTCCGGTGGCGTTGGAGCAGGGCTCGAAGTTTGCGATCCGCGAAGGTGGTCTGACGGTTGGCGCCGGTGTGATCACGAAAATCATTGCATAGGTAGATGAAGATGGCAAAACAAAAAATTCGAATTCGCTTGAAAGCTTATGATCATCGCGTTCTCGATCAATCCGCAAAACGGATTGTTGAGACCGCGGAACGCAGCGGTGCCCAGGTAGTGGGTCCAGTACCTCTGCCTACCCGCATCGAACGCTTTACCGTTCGGCGTTCCTCATTTATCGACAAGGATTCTCACGAACATTTCGAGATCCGCACCCACAACCGGCTGATCGATGTCCTCGATCCAGATTCCAAGACCATCGATATGTTGATGCGCTTGAACATGCCGGCTGGCGTCGATATTGAAATCAAGATTTAGCAATCCTTTACCGCGAATTCGATTTTATTAGTTCGGTAGATCACCTTAAAAAATTAGAATTCCCCTGACGTATACCCGAAATTGGGGTATAATGTACAGGTTTTGGGTGAAGAACCCAAAGAGGCAATCCAAGAGCGGTTTTGTGGGCGCATGACCAAAAAACCGATGTCGCAGCAAGCCGCTGACTGGGTTGTTCAGGGATGATGCAGCCAAGCCCAGGCTGACAGTCTCTACAATATATATTTGAAGGAGTACAACAGAGATGTTTAAAGGGCTGATCGGAAAGAAAATCGGCATGACCCAGATTTTCGATGAAAATGGCGCGGCGCACCCTGTCACGCTGATCGAAGCTGGGCCGTGCTTCGTTACCCAGGTCAGGAACATCCAGGATAATGGTTATTCTGCTGTTCAGTTGGGTTTCGAAGAAGTCAAACCCAAGCGGTTGACAGGTGGTGAACTCGGCCATCTCAAGCGCAACAATCTCCCCCCACTTAAATTCATACGTGAATTTCGAGCCAAAGAGATTCAGGTAGCTGAGGGCGACAAAGTCGACGTCAGCTTATTCGCCATTGGCGAAAAGGTGGATGTGTCTGGCGTGAGCAAGGGCAAGGGATTTGCTGGTGCTGTCAAGCGCTACCACTTCAGAGGCGGACCGAAAACTCATGGTGCCTCCGATCGTTTGCGCGCTCCGGGATCACGTGGCGCAACCACCACACCTGGTCGTGTATTCAAGGGCTCTCGTGGTCCTGGTCATATGGGCGATGACGCCGTGACCGCGCAGAACCTTAAAGTTGTCCTGGTGGACGCCGAACGCAATGTGATCGGTGTGAATGGCTCCGTACCTGGCGCACGCGGCGGCCTCGTTATCATCAAAGAATCACGGAAGGGTTAGTCCAGTGATTTTTGGAACCGTTAACCTGGACAAAGGGAGCAAATGACTATGGAAGTTGAAGTCTTGAACATGGAGGGGAAGAAGGTCAGCAAGGTTGAATTACCTGCTGCGATCTTCGAAGCCCCAATAAATATTGATCTGATGCACCAGGCATTTGTACAGCAGATGGCGAATGCGCGTCTGGGCACCCACGAAACGAAAACCAAAAGTTACGTTTCTGGAGGTGGTCGCAAACCCTGGAGGCAAAAAGGAACTGGTCGGGCACGACAGGGTTCCATTCGTTCCGCACAATGGAAAGGCGGCGGCAAGATTCACACGCCCCATATGCGATCCTATGTGCAAGCCATGCCTAAGAAAATGCGCCAGGCTGCTTTACGCTCGGCATTGTCTGTAAAGGCTGCTGAATCCAATATTGTGGTGGTAGACGCGCTGAAATTAAGCGAACCTAAGACCCGTTTGATGGCATCAGCTTTGAACACCCTGGTCGGGCTGGCGAGTGCACTGGTATTGATTCCCTCCCGGGATGCTTACGAGGATGTCGTACGTTCTACCAATAACCTTCCGGATGCCAAAGTCCTGAATGCCGGTTATCTGAACGTTCGTGACCTGATGGTTTTTGATAAGCTCGTACTTCCTCTGGAAGCGATCGAGCTGATCAAGGCAAACCTGGGATAGGTAGGAGATTATTATGAGCACGATTTACGACGTACTCCGCCGTCCGATTGTGACTGAAAAGTCCAATTACCTGGTGACCAAACTTCATCAGTACGTTTTTGAGGTGTCTGAGGATGCCACAAGGACACTGGTGAAAGACGCGGTCGAAAAAGTTTTTGGTGTTACCGTTATCAGAGTTAACATCATCAATTCACCAGCAAAGCGTTCCCGCAAAGGTCGCAGCCGCCGCATCACGGTGAGCAATCCTTCTTACAAAAAAGCGATTGTCACCCTGGTTGCTGAAGACCGAATCCCTATCTTTGAAGGGGTAGAGTAATGGCTATCAAGATTTATAAACCAACAACCCCCAGCCGCCGCAACATGACGGGTTATTCCTTCGAGGAAATTACGAAGGATACCCCCGAAAAGTCCCTGGTGGTATTCCGCAAGGCGCATGCCGGACGGAATCATTCTGGACGTATCACGGTTCGTCATCAAGGCGGCGGACAACGGCAGTTCATTCGTATCATCGATTTCAAACGCGATAAGCTGAGTATCCCTGCCCGTGTTTCTGCAATCGAATATGACCCCAACCGCACAGCCCGCCTGGCACTGCTGGTGTACGCTGACGGTGAAAAACGTTACATCATCGCACCCCTGGGTTTGAAAGTTGATGATACCGTCTTGTCAGGACCCGAGGCTGAAATTCGCCCTGGCAACTGTCTGCCGATTGCGAATATCCCGGTTGGAACGATGGTTCACAACATCGAGTTGAAAGAGGGAAAAGGCGCTCAGCTTGTCCGTTCCGCCGGAACCTCCGCGCAACTGCTGGCCAAAGAAGGCGATTTTGCACAGATCCGCATGCCCTCAGGCGAAGTTCGCCTGATCAGGCAGAAGTGCTACGCCACCATTGGTCAGGTTGGAAATACTGATCACAGTAATATCAAATTGGGCAAAGCCGGGCGTAAGCGCCACATGGGTATCAAACCCACCGTCCGCGGCACGGCGATGAGCCCCCGAGACCATCCACATGGTGGTGGTGAAGGTCGTCAGCCTACTGGTATGCCTGGTCCTAAGAGCCCGTGGGGTAAACCCACCCGTGGCTACCGGACTCGCCGCAACAAGATTACTGATCAGTATATTGTTCGCCGACGCAATTCCGGCAATCGGTAAGACGAGCATCTGATCTTATCCGAGAAGAAGGGACGAAAAAATGTCTAGATCGCTTAAAAAAGGTCCGTTTGTTGAACCGAAACTTTTGAAAAAAATTGAGGCAATGAACAGCCGCAGTGAGAAGAAGGTAATCCGCACCTGGTCCAGGGCGAGCACCATCTTCCCCCAGATGGTTGGACACACCATTGCCATTCATGACGGCCGCCGGCATGTTCCCATTTACATCACCGAGAACATGGTGGGTCACCGGTTGGGTGAATTTGCGCCCACCCGCCACTTCCGCGGTCACATGTCTGATAGATCCACGGGAGCGAAGTAAGCCATGGCAACCGATATTCGTGCAGAACTAAAGAACTGCGGTGTCTCCGCACAGAAAACACGCCTGGTGATCGATCTCGTTCGCGGGAAACCTGCAATCGAAGCGCTGAGCACTTTGAAATTTGCCAACAAAGTGGCTGCCCGGCACGTCGGCAAGCTGATCGCTTCTGCGATCGCGAATGCCGAGGAGAACTTCGGTGTCAGCCGCGATGACTTGTTTATCTACAAGATCACCGCAGATGAAGCACCGACGCGCAAGTGGCGCCGGTTTGGAGCCCGCGGCAGATTTAAGCCTTTGTTGAGGCGGTTTTCTCACATCCAGGTAATACTGCGTGAGAAGGGATAAATTCTAGCCGGGTGTTGAGGCGAAAGCCTCTGCCCGCATGAAAAGGACACCAGGAGAAATTATGGGTCGAAAAGTACATCCAATTGGTTTTCGTCTTGGAATCAACCAGCCCTGGGAAGGGCGGTGGTTCGCTGAAGGTGCTGAATATCGCAACCAGCTCCACCAGGACCTGATCATCCGCAAACTAATCTACAAGGAAGCGGAAAAGGCGGGCGTTTCCATGGTTGAGATCGAGCGTTTTCCAGGTAAGGTCAAGGTGGTTGTTAACACCGCCAAACCCGGCATCCTCATCGGTCGCAAAGGTGACTCTGTAAAGAAGATCCGCACTGACCTTGAAGCGTTAACTGGAAAGAAGATCGATCTTGAGATCAAAGAGATCAAGGCTCCGGATTGTGATGCGCTGCTTGTGGCGCGCAACATCGCTGGACAGATCGAAAGACGTGTCAGCTACCGCCGTGCGATGAAACGCGCGTTACAGCAGGCGATGCGCCAGGGCGCGGAAGGCATCAAAGTCTCCGTTTCCGGCCGCTTGAGTGGGGCTGAAATGGCCAGGATCGTCTGGATGCGTGATGGTCGTGTTCCCCTGCAGACCCTGCGCGCGAACATTGATTTTGCCCGTTTCGAAGCGCTGACAACCTACGGCCGTATCGGCGTGAAGGTTTGGATTTATAAAGGTGAAGTCATCACCGGGGTTGAAGAGAAAGTTGAAGCCACCGAGGGTGTGTACGTTAGTGAATAGACTCTACACCGGACGATATTCCGGGTAATTCGAAAGAGGTAGCAGCTATGTTGATGCCAAAACGTGTTAAATGGCGCAAAACGATGCGCGGACGTATGAGAGGTAAGGCACTTCGCGGTGCCGAGATCATTTCCGGCGAGTTCGCTCTCCAGGCTGTAGAGCCGGGTTGGGTGACTGCCCGCCAGATTGAGGCCGCTCGCCGTGCGATCGTCCACGCGATGAAACGCCATGGAAAAGTGTGGATCCGGATCTTCCCTGACAAACCGTATACTCACCGTCCTCCCGAAACCCGAATGGGTAAAGGAAAAGGAAATGTGGAGTATTACGTGGCAGTGGTCAAGCCGGGCAGAATTATGTTTGAGGTCAGCGGATTAGGTCCTGAAGAGGCGGTAAAAGCATTGAACCAGGCTGCTTACAAGTTCTCCATCAAGACCAAAGTACTGGCCCGCAGCGCGGCTGCAGGAGAGAGTGTATGAAAACAGCTGAAATTCGTTTATTGTCCACCCAGGAGATCAAGAATAAACTCTCCGATGTGCGCAATGAGCTGATGAACTTCCGCTTTCAAGTGGTGACCGGTCAATTGACTGACACCAGCAGGCTAAAAGCCACCCGTCGCGAGATCGCGCGGTTGGAGACCATCCTGCAGGAGCGGGAGTCCGGACAGAAAGTGGAAGGTGCCAAATGAATGAACGTCGCCGCATGACTGGTGTTGTGACCAGTAACAAAATGATGAAAACAGTCGTGGTCCAGGTTGCGCGCAGCTATCGCCACCCCCTGTACCGGAAGGTTGTGCACGCCACTCACAGAGTCAAAGCGCATGATGATTTAGGCTGCAATATTGGCGATGTTGTTGTGGTCGTTGAATGCGCCCCCATTTCCAAGGAAAAAGCCTGGATGGTCCAGTCGATCGTCCGTAAGGATGGCAAATCTCTGGAAGTGGCTGAGGAGGCAGCGGAATGATCCAACATGAGTCTCGGATTAAGGTTGCGGACAATACTGGCGCTCGTGAATTGCTTGTGATTCATGTCACTGGTGGTTCCACCCGAAAGTATGGCGGGGTAGGCGATATTGTGGTTGCCACAGTCAAGTCAGCCGCTCCGCAAGGTTCTGTAAAGAAAAGCGATATCGTCAAAGCGGTCATCGTTCGCACTGCCCAGGCATGGCGCCGCGAGGATGGCTCCACGATTCGTTTTGATGATAATGCGGCAGTGATTTTGGATGCTGATGGCCAGAACCCGAAAGGGACGCGTATTTTTGGACCGGTTGCACGCGAACTGCGTGAAAAAGGGTTCATGAAGATCGTTTCTCTAGCCCCTGAAGTGATCTAGCCGGAGAGAAGGAGCGATCGAATGAAAGCAAAAATTCGTAAAGGTGACCAGGTTGAAATCATCAGCGGCGCGCTGGACGATAAAGGCAAGCGCGGCGATGTGATCAAAGTTGTGCCTGATGAAGCCCGTGTGGTTGTTCAGGGCGTGAACATGCGCACCAAGCATCAGCGCCAGGTTCAATCCCAGGGACGGTCCGTGAATCCAGGAATTGTGAAGTTTGAGGCGCCTGTCAGCATCTCGAACGTCATGCTGGTGTGCAAGAAGTGCAATAAACCTACACGCGTCAAAGTGGTGCGTGAAGATGGCAAGTCCAAACGCGTTTGCAAAGAATGCGACGCAATGATCGACGAATAAGCCGATTGGGAGAGTGTCTTGATGAATGTAATGAAAGAACGTTATCAAAATGAGATCTCACCGGCGTTGATGAAGGCGCTTGATCTGAAGAACGTCATGCAGATTCCCAGGATCAAGAAGGTTGTCATCAACATCGGCATGGGTGAGGCTATGGACAACCCCAAAGCGCTGGACGCGGCGGTTGCAGACCTATCCGCGATCACTGGTCAAAAACCGGTGATCACGAAGGCACGCAAGAGCATTGCGAACTTCAAGCTTCGTGAAGGAAGAGCAATCGGCACTGCGGTTACCCTGCGCGGCGAAAAGATGTGGGCTTTCCTTGACCGGTTGATGAATATTGTGCTCCCCCGTGTCCGCGATTTCCGCGGAGTTTCCGCCGAGTCTTTTGATGGACGCGGCAATTACACACTTGGGTTGCGCGAACAGATCATCTTTCCGGAAATTGAATATGACAAAGTCGATAAAGTCCGCGGCATGGAGATCACAATCGTGACCTCGGCACCATCTGATGAACAGGCGAGAGCCTTGCTTCAGTTACTTGGCATGCCTTTCAGGAAGGATTAGTATGGCAAAAAAATGCATGGAATATCGTGAATTAAGGCGAAAATACCCCATCCAGGTGCGGAATCGCTGCAAGAAATGCGGACGCCCGCGTGGTTACATGCGCCGGTTCGGTTTATGCCGCATTTGTTTCCGGGAACTTGCTCTTGAGGGCGAAATCCCTGGCGTGACGAAATCATCCTGGTAAATGCCAGTTCGGAGGAAGAAACATGAGTGTTAATGATCCAATTGCTGATATGTTGACCCGTATCCGGAATGGCGTTATGGCTAGTCAAGCCGTGGTTGCCATGCCGACTTCCAAGATCAAGAGCGAAATCGCGAGGATCTTGAAAGAAGAAGGTTTTATCGAGGGATACGAGGTTATTGAGGGTGAAAAACCTGGCATGAAGGTCCTGCGCATCAAGATCAAGTATGTTGGTGAGCGTCGGGAACGGACTCCAGTGATCACTGGTATGGAAAGAATTAGCCGGCCTGGACGCCGCGTTTATTCACAGAAACAGGATATCCCGTGGGTTCTGGCAGGAATGGGAATTGCGATCCTTTCCACTCCCAAGGGCGTTATGACCGGGCAGCGCGCCCGCCAGCTTGGTGTTGGCGGCGAACTCCTCTGCAAGGTCTGGTAACCCAGTGGGAAAGGAGGATTGACAAAGTGTCTCGAATAGGCAAATTACCGATCGAAATTCCCGCATCCGTGCAGGTTGAAATCGCGGGGTCAGTTGTCACTGTTAAAGGTCCGAAAGGTGAGATGAAGCGCGAGTTTTCTCGTGATATCACCATCACCAAGGAAGAGGGTAGGGTCTTGGTTACCCGAAATTCTGACCTTGCACCCATCCGCGCATTGCACGGTACCACCCGGGCAGTCCTGGCGAATATGATTACCGGTGTTTCCACCGGTTTTACCCAGGAACTGGAAGTCGAAGGTGTTGGGTATCGCGTGGAAATGGATGGCAACAAACTTGTCTTATATGTGGGTTACTCTCACCCGTTTGTCATAGACCCCCCGGCGGGGATCTCATTTGAGATCGAAAGCAAGACCCGCCTGGTGAAGATCCTGGGTGCTGACAAAGAGGTTGTTGGTCAGCTCGCATCAGATATCATCAAGATCCGCCCGCCTGAACCATATCTTGGCAAGGGCATTCGATACAAAGGCCAAAAGATTCGCCGCAAAGCTGGTAAAGCTGGCAAGGCGAAAGGCTAAGGCAGGTAAAAGAATATGGCTAAGAAAAATCGTACTGAAGCTCGACAACACCGGCATAACCGCGTTCGCAAGCACGTTCGCGGGAATGCTTTGCGACCCCGCCTGAGCGTTTTCCGCAGTCTGGCTGAGATCTACGCACAGGTCATTGATGACGAAGCCGGGATCACCCTGGCATCCGCTTCCAGTATTGACCAAGAGCTGCGTGAAAAGCTCGGGGGCAAGAAGAAGAGCGAACAAGCCCGCCTGGTTGGAGAGGCTGTTGCCAACCGCGCCAAGGAAAAAGGGATCAAGGCGGTCGTTTTTGACCGCGGCGGATTCCGTTACGCTGGCAGGGTGAAGACCCTTGCTGACGCAGCGCGCGAAGCTGGACTCGAATTCTAGGCAAAACGAGAGATAGAGGGCCTACTATATGACTATGATGGATTATCAACCTTTGGAACAGCAATACGACGAGCGCGTCATTGAAATCGCCCGTGTTGCCAAAGTAGTTAAAGGCGGACGCCGCTTCCAGTTCCGTGTGACTGTTGTTGTTGGTGACAACCACGGCAAGATTGGCATCGGAATTGGCAAGGCAAACGCTGTGCCGGACGCCATGCGCAAAGCGACAGAGCGCGCGCAGAAGAATGTCAGGAAGGTTGTCCTGGCTAACACTACCATTCCGCACGAAGTGACCGGTCGAACTGCTGGCGCGGTCGTCCTGCTCAAACCTGCTTCTGCAGGTACCGGCGTTATCGCTGCAGGCGGCGTCCGCGCCGTGCTTGAGGCCGCTGGTGTCCATGACATTCTCACCAAGTCGCTG
The DNA here is from genome assembly GCA_963774925.1 of uncultured Chloroflexia bacterium. Taxonomy (GTDB): domain Bacteria; phylum Chloroflexota; class Anaerolineae; order Anaerolineales; family Anaerolineaceae; genus UBA6107. The sequence continues at coordinate 67,461 of CAVZGM010000003.1, read as the reverse complement.
GGCAGTGCCAACGTTCTGAATGTGGTCAAAGCCACTTTCAATGCGCTTGAGCAGCTGAAATCTCCGGAAACTGAAGCAGCCCGGCGCGGTAAACCGGTAAAGGATCTGATCCCTTACTGGGAACGGAGGAAGAATGGCTAAGAAAAAAGAGTCAGTCAAGAAATTGCGCATTACTCTGGTGAGAAGCGTCATCGGGAATACCGAGCGCCATAAAGCCACCATCCGGGCGCTTGGCTTGCACCGCATCAACCAGAGCGTTGAGCAAGTGGATTCTCCGGTTGTTCGCGGAATGTTGATGAAAGTTAATCATCTTGTGAAAGTGGAAGAGATAGAAGTCCAATGAAACTACATGATCTCATGCCCAATATTGGCAAAAAGAAAGCACCCAAACGCAAGGGTCATGGTATTTCCGCGGGACAGGGAAAAACCGCTGGTCGTGGTACCAAGGGACAGGGTTCCCGTGCTGGCAGCGGTGGTAATCTCTACCGCCAGGGCGGTAACCTGCCTTTCTACCGCCGTTTGCCGTTCATTCGTGGTGAGGGATTCACTCCTCCCGCCCAGGTGGAATATAACGAGATCAACCTTGACCAATTGGAACGCTTCCAGGCTGGCAGCGTGATCTCACAGGTAACCCTTGCTGAAGCCAACCTGCTTCACAAGAATGCCAACCCTGTCGCCATCCTTGGACGGGGAGAGCTAAAAGTTGCCCTGACTGTTCAGGTCCACCGGGTGTCAAAATCCGCCCGCGAGAAAATCGAAGCAGCTGGCGGCAAGGTAGAAATCGTCGCCTAGAGCTCACACCAAGGAGAAATTCATGAAGCGTTCAGCCTGGCGCTACCTATGGAAGTCAGAAGACATCCGCAAGAAACTGGTGATCACCATTATCTTGCTCATTCTTTATCGCCTGGCAGCAAATATACCTGTGCCCGGGATCAATCGTGAGGTGATCAAGTCGATCGCCGAAATGGGTGGGGCAGGCGCGTCCCTTTTCAGCCTGTTGGATCTGCTCTCGGGCGGAACCATCTCGAACTTTTCCATCCTGGCGATGGGTGTTTACCCGTACATCACCGCGCAAATCATCCTGCAATTGTTGGTACCCATTATCCCCGCTCTGGATCGGCGCATCAAGGATAACCCGCGCGAAGGGCGCAGCTTGATGGAGAAGTGGACGACTCTGCTGACCATCCCGATGGCTTTTCTTTCCGCTATCGGTCAGGTGAATATCTTCGATTCGCTGGTGCAATCAGGAACCGTGCTTAAGGTACCCTTTGGGTTCACGGGCGAGAGTTTTCTCCCCACTGTGACCCTTCTTACCAGCATGGTCGCTGGAACAATGTTCGGCATCTGGCTGGGTCAGTTGATCTCAGAATTTGGTATCCCCAACCAGGGTCTCTCGTTGATCATCTTTGCGGGTATCATCTCAAGAATGCCTACAAACCTGCTCGGCATCCTCGCGGATAAAGAGAATGGCTGGTGGATGCTGATCATCATCGTGGGATTGCTGGCGCTGACCATTTTCGCGATTGTTTATGTGCAGCAAGGACGCAGAAATGTGCCAGTGTTATTCCCTGGTCGCCGGATCGGCAATAGAATGTCCATGCCGGTCAGGAGCAACCTGCCTTTGATGGTGAACATGGCAGGCATGATCCCGTTGATCTTTGCCCAAACGTTCCTCTCGTTCCCTGCTTTGATTGCTTCCTACTTCATCAGAGGGAAGACATCCGGATTTTTCTACTGGCTTTACAATACCTTCAGCGGAGACGGCTGGGTATACCCGGTGCTGTTCTTTGTCCTGGTTGTGGCGTTCACCTTCTTCTATACTGACGTACTATTTACTCAGCAGAATTACGGTGAAACCTTGAAGAAACAGGGAGCCCAGATCCCGGGAGTTGTCCGCGGCGGTCCCACACAGAAATACCTGACCAAGGTGCAGCGCAGGATCACTTTCCCTGGTGCTTTCTTCCTCGGGTTTGTCGCGGTGCTGCCTTATCTCATCGCAGCTGTGCTGCCGGTTGCTAAGAATGTGGCGTTTGTCATTTCTGCTGCTGGTTTGCTGATCGTAGTCGGCGTGGTCCGCGATACCTTCACCATCATCGAGACCGAGTTGAAAGTTCACGGTTACGACGAGAGCATCATCAAGGGATAAGATGGCGAAGTACATTGTCCTTTTAGGTCCTCCGGGAGCAGGCAAGGGAACACAAGCCAAGATCATTGCAGAACAATTTGGACTTGTGCATGTCTCTTCCGGTGAACTTTTTCGGGATAATCTGAAGCGTCAGACCGATCTTGGAAAGCTGGCGCAAACCTACATGACCAAAGGCGAACTTGTCCCGGATGACGTGACCATCGCGATGGTACGGGAACGGTTGACCCGCCCGGATTGCCAAAAAGGCGCGCTCCTGGATGGTTTTCCTCGGACACCGGCGCAGGCAATTGCTTTGGATAAGATGCTCAACGAAATCAGCGGCAAGGTAACACTCGCCCCGACCATCCAGGTTTCTGCAGGCATACTGATCGAACGGTTAAGCGGACGATGGACCTGCAAGAAGAATGGGCATGTGTACCACGAGAAATTCCACCCGCCACAGAGCCTGGGTGTCTGTGATGAGGATGGTTCGGAACTTTATCAACGTGATGACGACAAATCTGAAACCGTGGTGAATCGGATCAAGGTTTACCAGGAACAGACAGAACCTTTAATAACTTATTATCGTAATGCCGGATTGTTGACCGAGATCGATGGTGCCCAAATCATCGAGGATGTGACCCTGGCTTTGCTGACTGCGATCGAAAGCGCAAAATAGCATGTCCTGGGAACGACAGGTCACCATCAAGACCGCAAGGGAACTGGAGATCATGCGGGGAGCGGGAAGAATCAATGCTGAGGCATTGGCCGCTGCTCGCGCGGTCATCCGCCCAGGGGTCACGACCGCTGACCTTGATGCGGCTGCAGAAGAAGTGCTGAAAAAGCATGGCTGCTACAGCCCATTCAAAGGGTATCCAGGTCCGTATCCCTATCCTGCCAGCACGAACGTCAGCGTGAACCACGAGCTGGTGCATGGCATCCCCGGAAAGCGCAAGCTCAAGGAAGGGGACATCGTATCGGTGGATTGCGGGACGGTTTATGAAGGGTATGTCGGTGACGCAGCCTTCACCGCTTGCGTGGGTGAGGTGAGTCCTGAAGCCAGGAAGCTGGTGGAGACCACAGAAGGGGCTTTGTTCGCCGGTATCGAAAAGATGGTTGCCGGAGGTCACCTGGGTGACGTATCGTACGCCATCCAGAACTACGCCGAAAGTCGTGGTTTTCACGTGACCCGGGAATACACCGGACATGGGGTTGGGCGGGCAATGCACGAGGGACCGCAAGCCCCGAATTACGGCACGCCAGGCCGCGGGTTCCTGCTCAGGGCAGGTATGACCATCGCGCTGGAGCCAATGTTGTTGGTCGGCACCCCTTACACAAGGGTGTTGCCTGACCAGTGGACAGTGTCTTCAGCAGACGGAACCCTGACCGCTCATTTTGAGCATACAATCGCGGTCACAGAGAATGGTCCAATGATCCTTACTACGCAGGGAGACGGGACGGTTCTGGACGGGAAGTGGAAGTAGTGGTAAAATTCGAATTTCGGATTAATGGAGTATTAAGGAGCTCGTAAGATGAAAGTTTCAACATCCATTCGCAAGAGATGTGCGAAGTGCAAAATTGTAAAACGCAGTGGTACCTTGTATATCATCTGCGAAAACCCAAAGCATAAACAGCGACAGGGGTAAAGGACATATGGCGAGAATTGAAGGTGTTGATCTTCCGCGTAATAAGCGGATCGAAGTTGGTCTGACCTATATTTTTGGGATCGGACCCACACGTGCAAACCAGATCCTGAAATCCACCAAGGTTAGCGCGGATATCAGGGTCAAGGACTTGACCGAAGCGGAAGTTGGCGCTTTGCGAGAGTATATTACCAAGAACTTTAAGGTGGAAGGTGATCTGCGCCGTGAGGTTCAGATGAACATCAAACGCCTTATTGAGATCGGTTGCTATCGCGGACTGCGGCATCGCCGTAATTTGCCCGCGCATGGGCAGCGCACCCGGACGAACGCCCGTACTGCCAAGGGTCCCAAGAAGACCGTGGCCGGTCGCGGACGACGCCGTGGAGCCGCCAAGAAGTAATCCTTGACCGATACCCTGGTGGGGTGGGGTCCCTTCTCTCCCCCGCGGCAGCCTTGCCAGGCTATGGAAAAGGTATGAAACAGAATCTGATTCAAGAGGTATAACGAGGAATTATGGCTCAGAATGTACGCTCAACGCGTCGAACCAGTACGACCAAAAAGGTAAAGCGAACACTATCCTCTGCACAGGTGCACATTTTCGCGTCGTTCAACAACACGATCGTGACTGTGACAGATCAGCAGGGTAACGCGCTTTGCTGGGGAAGTGCCGGATCGGCGGGATTCAAAGGCTCTCGCAAGAGCACGCCGTTTGCTGCCCGACTTGCTGCTGAACAGGCAATCAAGGCTGCGCAAAACATGGGTGTCCAGGAAGTGGACATGATCATCAAAGGACCTGGTCCTGGACGCGAGTCAGCTATTCGCGCAGTTCAGTCCCTGGGATTGAAAGTCCGTTCGATTGCTGATATCACCCCTGTTCCACATAACGGTTGCCGGCCACCGAAGAAACGCCGCGTGTAATACAGGAGAAGGAAGAATATGGCAAAATATACTGGTCCGGCATGCAAACTTTGCCGGCGTGAAGGTGAAAAATTATTTCTGAAGGGCAGCCGTTGCTTCACTGCAAAGTGCTCCTTTGAGAAGCGTGGATTTGCTCCCGGACAGCACGGGAAATCCAAGCAGGGTCGATCTGAACGTGAGTCTGACTATGCCCGTCAGCTGCGCGCGAAACAACGCGCCCGCCGGGTTTATGGCGTGTTGGAACGCCAGTTCAGACGAACTTTCAGCATCGCGCTGCGCGCACGGGGCATGACCGGTTTGAACCTGCTTCAAACACTGGAAATGCGCCTTGATAACGTGGTGTACCGACTGGGTCTGGCAGAAAACCGACCCCAGGCACGCCAGCTTGTCAATCATGGTCATTTTATTGTAAATGGCCGCCGTGCTGATATCCCATCCATGCTCATTAAACCCGGCGATACGGTTTCTGTTGAGGAAGGCGCCAAGAAATTGACCTTCTTCAAGGAATTACCAGATCTCGCTGAAAAGCGCTTGTGCGCGGTTTGGATGGATCGTGACCTTAAGCAACTTTCCGGTCGTGTCATCCGGCTTCCTGAACGCTCTGAGATCGAAGGCAGCTTGAATGAACAATTGATCGTTGAGTACTACTCACGCTAATGTGTGATAACCCGATGAGAAGTCATGATTTTGTCTCGGAAAGGGGTCAATTGTGTGCGCTCTAACTAACATGGTCACACCGAAAGTTGAGCGGGATGCAGAAGCCCGCAATTACGGAAGGTTTCAGATCAGCCCGTTGGAAAGAGGATTCGGCGACACCCTGGGAAATGCCCTGCGGCGTGCCTTGCTCTCTTCGCTCGACGGTGCTGCAATCTCATCCATGCGCATCTCGGATGTAATGCATGAATTCGCTGATATGCCTGGTGTCCGTGAGGATGTTATCCAGGTCACTTTACAGGTCAAGCAAGTCCGCATGATCCTGCACGAAGGCGATGTCGCGCACTTGCATCTTGATGTGCGTGGAGAGGGTATTGTAACCGCCGCTGACCTTCAGGCACCAGCCGAGGTTGAAATCATCAACCCCGACTTATACCTGTTCACAGTTGATGATCCCAAGACCCGTTTGGATATCGATTTCACCGTTGAACGTGGCAGAGGCTATTCCCCCTCCACTGACCGAAGCGGTAAGCTTCCAATCGGTGAATTACCTGTGGATGCGATCTACAGCCCAATCAAACGTGTCAACTTTGATGTCAGTTCCGCTCGCGTGGGACATAGCACCAATTTTGATAAGTTGACATTGGAGATCTGGACCGATGGGACCATCTCCCCGGAAAAAGCCCTTGGCAATTCCTCCAAGGTCATCATTGACCACTTGAGATTAATCTCAGGGATCACGGATGAGATCTTCCCGGTTGCGATCGAGAGAGAGTCCGCCAGCAGTCACCTGACCAGCGAAGCCGCTGAAACGCCGATCGAAAATCTCGATCTGTCTGTCCGCGTTTTCAACTCATTGAAACGCACAGGCATCACCACGGTGGGCGATGTACTTGAGCTGCTCGATAAGGGTGAAGAAGCGGTGATGTCGATCCGCAATTTTGGCGAGAAGAGCCTGGATGAATTGCGCGACAAGATGCGGGAAAAAGGTTTCCTGCTCGAAGAAAAAGATGTGGAGTAAGCAGATATGCGACATCAAGTAGCTGGGTTTAAACTTAGGAAGAACCAAAGACCAGAGAACTGGCTTACGCCGAACCATGGTCAAGCAATTATTTGAACATGAGCGAATCACGACGACCCGTGCCAAAGCACTGTTCATCCGTGGTGAAGCTGAAAAGTTGATCACTCTTGCCCGCCGCAGCAGCAAGGGAACTGACGATCAAAAAGTGCACGCCCGCCGACTGGCAGCTGCGCGAATGGGCGATAACGCCCTGGTCAAGAAGCTGTTCGACGAAATTGCTCCCCGTTTCGAGGAGCGCAATGGTGGTTATACTCGGATCTATAAATTGGGACCTCGTCTGGGTGATTCATCCGATATGGTTCTGATCGAACTTGTAGAAGAATAATCCATCCAATTCGATTGGGTGGATCGTAATGGCACTTTACCAACTGATCCTCGCTTACGACGGTACTGAGTTTTCCGGTTTTCAACGCCAGGGAAAAACAAGGACTGTTCAATCTGAATTTGAGGGTGTGCTGCAGGAACTAGGCTGGCAGGAGGAGAGCATCCTTTTTGCTGGTCGAACGGATTCCGGAGTGCATGCCTCAGGGCAGGTTGTCGCCTTTTCACTGGAATGGAAACACTCACCGGCAGCTTTATGTAATGCGTTGAATGCAAGGCTTCCAGGTGATATCTCGGTGGTCAAGGGGGGTAGGGCAGAAGCGGAATTCCATCCCCGTTATGATGCTTCCAGCCGCTCCTACCGATACACGATCTATCATCAGCCTTTCATGCAGCCGTTACTCGAGCGATTTGCCTGGCGAGTTTGGCCGACTCTGGACCTTGAAAAGCTCAACGATGCAGCAAAAGAGTTCATCGGCAGGCATGATTTCAGCGCTTTTGGCAGAGCGATGAAACCAGGCAGCAGCACGGTGAGAGAAGTGTTTTCCAGTAAGTGGGAGGCACATGAAACAGGCTGCAGGTACGAGGTTAGAGCAAATGCTTTCTTGTATCACATGGTGCGCCGGTTGGTGAATGTCCAGGTGAGTTACGCGAAAGGGTTGCTCTCCCTTGAGGAAATCCGCGGTGCAAGAGACTCCCAGGTGCTTATCAAACCCGGACTCGCTCCTGCGCATGGATTAGTGTTGAGCAGTGTGGAATACACTGGTGGTAAACGAGGAAATGTTGTCGAAGATAATTTGGAATAAATGGGCTGGAATCCCCAGCTCGATGGAGAAGATATGGTGGACAAGACTTACGTCCTAAAAGGAAAGCAAGAACCTGAATGGCTGCTCGTGGATGCGACAGATCAGAGTCTTGGTCGTCTCGCGACCCAGATCGCTGCATACCTGCTCGGAAAACACAAGCCGACCTTCACCCCTGGTGTTGATATGGGCGATGTTGTTGTGGTGATCAATGTTTCGAAACTGGATATCACCCAGAAACGCCTGGATGAGAAAAAATACTACAAGCACTCCAATTACCCGGGTGGTCTCAAGACCGTTGTGATGCGCGATCAAATGAAGGTGCATCCTGATCGTGTGATCACTTCCGCGGTTTGGGGGATGCTCCCCCACAACCGCATGGGTCGTGCCTTATTGAAGCGGCTGAAAGTGTACGGCGGAAGTGAACATCCGCACACCGCTCAGAACCCGAAACTGGTTGCTTAAAGGAGTTAGTGAAATATGACGAATCAATACTACGAAGGTATCGGTCGCCGCAAAGAAAGCACCGCCCGTGTCCGTCTCATGACCGGAACAGGAAAATTTACAGTCAACGACAGACCCGTGGAAGAATTCTTTGGACGCACTGGTGACATGGAAGCAATCCTTGGACCCCTGGGTGCTACTTTGCAGGATCGGGCAACATTCGATATTACCGCCACAGTCCATGGCGGCGGTGTGACCGGTCAGACGGATTCCATCCAGCTTGGTCTTGCGCGGGCACTGGTGAAGCTCAATGCTGAGAACACCTCATTGCTGCGTAAAGGCGGCTTCCTTACCCGCGATCCACGCGTGAAGGAACGCAAGAAACCTGGTCTTAAGAGAGCTCGCAAGGCACCGACCTACACGAAACGTTAGAATCGGTTTTATCCCAACAGAAGAATGCAGTCGTTGAGGGCTGACCTGGTCGAAAGGAATTTCCTTACCAATCAGGTCAGCCGGAAGACAGACTGCATTATTTATTTCTTACGAGGTAGACATGACTCATAGCCTGGAAAACGGATTCATCCGAGATTTACCCGAACCGTATACACTTATCCGGGACAGGCATCCGGAATGGCTGGAGCATGGCATCCAGATCATTCCATCGTCCATAACCTGGAATGCGTATTACCCGCTGTTCAATACCGGGATTGCGACCATGCTTGACTTTGCGGAGAGTGAACCGGATTATGGCAGTCTGCAACTGCTCTTAACCCGGGCGTACCCTGAAAGCACGCCTCTATTATTGACCACTTTTGGTAGTGGAAACGAACTTGATCATGTTGAGTTGACGCTTGGAGAATTGAGGGACTCAGAATTCAAAGCTACTACTCTCGTGATTTCCCCACTGGAAGGATTTTCTGTTCTGGAGCATTTTATGAACACCGTGACGCATTTAAGGTCACCAGAAGGGTGCCCCTGGGACCGCAAGCAGACCCATGCCAGTTTACGGACTTACCTCATGGAGGAGACCTTTGAGGCTTTGGAAGCGATGGATCGGGAGGATATACCCGCGGTTCGTGAAGAACTGGGGGATATTCTGCTGCAAATTGCTTTGCATTCTGTGATTGGCAATGAGAATGGTGAGTTTAAGATTTCCGATGTCATTTCCGGGATCGACCGCAAGATCATCTCGAGGCATCCACATGTGTTTGATGATGTGGTCGTCACGGGAGAAAAGGATGTACTGGTCAACTGGGATAAGTTGAAGCGCGAAGAAAAGGAAGAGAACGGCAAAGGAGAATCAAGCGGTATGCTCGAGGGGATCCCATCCATCCTGCCAGCACTTTCCCAGGCGCAGGCTTTGCAGCAGCGGGCAGCGAGGGTGGGGTTCGACTGGCCTGAGATTAAGCCGGTGCTCGCCAAGGTTTTCGAGGAACTCGAGGAGTTGAAAACCGCCCTGGGTAAACCGCAGGAAGCGGAAGAGCTGGGGGACTTGCTCTTTGCCATGGTGAACCTGGTAAGGTGGTACGAAGTTGATGCTGAGTCGGCACTGCGCCAGGCGAACCAAAAGTTTCGGAAGCGGTTTGCTTTTATCGAACGACGCGCCAGGGAAATGGACAGGGAGATGACCAGCATGACCCTGGAGGAAATGGATCGGCTTTGGGAAGAAGCCAAAGGTCAGGAGACTAAAAGCAGTTAGGTTATAATTCTTAAAATTTTGTCCATGAGGTGATTATGGCGCAACCCCTGGTTGAATGCATTCCGAATTATTCTGAAGCCCGCAGAGGAGAGGTCGTTGACGCGATCATCCAGACGATCCTGTCTGTTCCCGGCGTCAATCTGCTTGACCGCCATTCGGATATGGACCACAACCGCACTGTGATCACCATGGTTGGAGCGCCAGATGCGGTGAGTGAAGCCGCTTACCGATCCATTCAGAAAGCCCAGGAACTGATCGATCTGAATGAGCACAATGGTGCTCATCCTCGAATCGGTGCGACCGATGTAGTGCCTTTTGTACCGATTGCGGACATCACGATGAATGAGTGTGTGGAATTGGCACGCGATTTGGGAAAAAGGGTCGGAGAAAAGCTATTAATTCCTGTGTATTTATATGAAGAAGCCGCAACAAGACCGGAAAGGCAGAACCTTGAAAATATTCGCAAAGGGCAGTATGAGGGTCTAAAATCGGAAATCCTTACAAATTCTGACCGTAAACCGGATTTTGGTCCTTCTGCACTGGGAAGTGCCGGGGCAACTGTCATCGGTGCGCGAGCTCCCCTGATCGCATTCAACATTTACCTGGCGACGGCTGACCTGGCGGTCGCACAGAAGGTGGCAAAAGCAGTCAGGCATTCCTCTGGAGGTCTACGCTTTGTTAAAGCGATGGGGGTGATCGTGGATGGCTTGGCGCAGGTCTCGATGAACCTGACCAACTTTCGCCAGACACCCATTCCCCGCGTCGTCGAAATGGTCAGGCGGGAAGCGGAACGGTATGGAGTCGGGATTCACCACAGCGAGCTGGTGGGGTTGATCCCGCAGGCTGCACTGGTGGACACCGCCGTGTGGTATACCCAGCTTGATCAATTCGAGTCACAACAGATCCTGGAAACCCGCCTCTATGCAAATCAAACAGGCGAAGAAAGCTCGGGAATCGCGGGTGCCGCTTTCCTGGATGAGCTGGCGAGCGAGCAGCCCACCCCGGGAGGAGGTTCCGCGGCGGCGTTCACGGCGGCTGAGGCAGCCGCGTTGGTCGCGATGGTCGGGCGTGTCACCATTGGCAAGAAGAAGTATATTGAAGTTGAAGCAACAATGAAAGAGCTGGTTCTGGATGCCGAACGGTTGCGGGCAGAATTGACCGCTTGCGTGAAGGAAGATGCTGATGCATTCAATGGCTTTCTGGATGCCATGAGACTTCCAAAGGATACCGATGATCAAAAGGCAGTTCGTGCAGCAGCAATGGAAAATGCCACCATTCATGCTGCGAATGTTCCACTGAAAGCAGCCGTGTTGAGCAAACAGGTCCTGGACCTTGCCCTGGTCGCGGCGGAAAAAGGGAACGTGAATGCCATATCGGACGCAGCATCGGCAGCAAATCTTGCGGTCGCGGCGATGAAAAGTGCAGCATTGAACGTAAACATCAACCTCAAATCACTCGAGCATCCTGTTCGGGCGGGTGACCTTGCTGTTGAGACCATGCGGCTCATGGAGAAGATCACTCCGAAGGAAACCGCGTTGAAAAAAATTCTGATGGAACGGGCAGGTTTATAATCCGGGTTTCTGAACCCTGAAAACGAGAGTGTTTACTGGTATGGATAAATACACCAAGATTTATATTTTATTTCTGGCAATCGCATTTATCGTTGTGAATTCTACAGGCTGCAGCATTGTGAACGGTTTCCGCCCTACACCTACCGCGACCAGCACGGCGACGCCTGAGCCAACCTCTACGCCGGTGCCACCAACACCTACGCCAACCGAAGTGCCAGTATACGCGGAGGCAATGTACTTTGCCGGTGACCTGCAGGTACCGATCCTGATCTATCACCGGTTCTTTCCAGACCATTTTGGTCCTAACACAGCCGTCAAGATGCAATTAAGTGAATTTTCAAGAGAACTCCAAGCCTTTTATGATAGCGGATTTAGCCTAATAAGCTTGAAAAGCTGGATCGATGGATCATTTATTGTTCCTCCAGGCAGAAAGCCTCTAATCCTGACAATCGATGACGTTTGGCAAGGGGATACCCTATTCATTCAACCAGATGGTAACCCTTCACCTTTATCTGGAATTGGATTACTTTGGGAGTTTTCCAACGCTCATCCTGATTTTGGTTTTCATGTTGCGGTTTTCTCGGTTATGGGGGATAAATTTTTCCCAGACAAACAAGTTGGAGATCGGTTCTTGATTTCGGATGGCCAGGACTGGAATTCGAAGTTATGGCGGCAGACATTGGGGAATACGATTGTTTGGGCATTGGAGAATGGTGTGGAGGTATATAACCATACACTTCTTCATCCGGACCTCTCTGTTCATCCCGATTCAATCATCAATCCTCAATTGTGGGGAAACGATCGAGTATTAAGAGAGAGATTGTCTGAAGTTGGGCGGGAGGATTTAATACCTTCTTTGGATAATATCATTGCTTTGCCTGAAGGCAGATGGCCGGCTACTGAATCGGGTAAGGAGATAATCCTCAGTTATAAGAACCCGGAAGGTAAACCTGTCAAGGCGGTGATGGAAGCCTACAACTTGGATGCGAAGCAATTCACCCCTTCATACTTCTCTGAAAATTTCAACCCTTATGCGATTCCGCGAATCACAGCCTCAGCCATGATGATCGATTTTATCGTGGAAAATAAGGAGCTCGTACCTACCGCCCGAACCTGCCAACTGGGTCCCATGCGGGAGGGAGAGCAGGAAAACCCAGATGTTTTAAGCAATCTGATCTTGAACGCGATTCGTTCAGGGGCTTGCAGAGAGGGAGTCTACCATGTCAACGGATTTATCTTTCTGATCCGTGACGGTTTGGTGACCATTCACTCGACACCTGAAGGTAATTGAGAAAAACGAGCCAGCAATCAGAGTGACCAATTCGGTCACTCTTTTTTGTATAATTATCCTGTTGCTCGGGAAAGGATAATGGGATGGGAAAGATTACAAGTGTGATGAAAAGGAATGGGGCTCTCGTTCCGTTCAACAAGGACAGGATCAGCAACGCCATTTATCGGGCTGCTGTCGAGGTTGGGGGGAGGAATAAAGCAACGGCGGATAAACTCGCCGACCAGGTGGTGCAATTGTTGGAAGAGAATGCCGTACCCGGACATGTACCGCATATCGAGGAAATCCAGGATCTGGTGGAAAAGGTATTGATCGAGAATGGGCACGCCAAAGTTGCCAAAGCCTATATTCTCTACCGAAACGAACGCGCCAACCACCGCCAGGCGGAGAAAATGCAATCCTCACGCCCATCAGAGAATATACCCTGGGCGAAGCTCTGGCATGTACTGGATTGGGCGGTCGACCATGGCGTCAACACGGTTCACGGGCTCAATCAACGCATCCAGGCGGGTGAATTTTCTCAACTGGTGACTGAATCCGAAGCGGCATACCGCATGGACATTGAAAACGCAACAGATAGCGTGCTGACCCGCCAGCAGGATATCCGCGTAGTGATCATTTCCGGACCATCCTCCTCGGGAAAAACCACCACCACGATCAAGCTGGCAGATCGGTTGACGAGAGCCGGATTGAAACTGGTTGCGTTGAACGTGGATAATTACTTTTTCGATCTCGACCTTCATCCGAAGGATGAGTTTGGAGACTTTGACTTTGAAACGCCGCAAGCGCTGGATTTGGATTTGATCAATGAGCACCTGCACAAGATGATGAACGGAGAGGAAGTTTATATCCCCTTCTATGATTTCAAGACCGGGCGCAGGACTGCGGATAAAACGCGATTCAAACTGGAGAAAGATGAGATCCTGCTCATCGATTCTTTGCATGGGTTGTATCCCCCCATGACGGAAGGAATCGAAGAAGGTCGTAAATTCAGGATTTTCCTGGAACCATTGATGCAGATAAAGGATGATGCGGGTGAATATGTGCATTGGACGGATATTCGTCTGATCAGGCGCATGCTGCGCGACGCCACCCACCGGGCATACGACCCGAGGCAAACACTAGAGCATTGGCATTATGTGCGCAGCAGCGAACTGCGCAATATCATTCCCCAGATCAACCACGCAGATGCAATTATCAATTCCGCCATGCCCTATGAGTTATCCATCTATGCCGCCAGGATGCTCGCGGATTTCCGTCAATGGTCACAAAAGTACGAAGAGGATATATTAAAAGAGGATGCGTTCAACCGGGCCAGGCGGGTGGCAGCCTTGCTCGAAAGTGTCTTCCCCGTGACAGAGGAAGCGATGATCCCCACGGACTCCGTGATCCGGGAATTCATCGGCGGATCAAGTCTGAAGTATTGATGGATAAATGAAAAAAACCCTGCGTCAATTGAATCCGTTTAAGGACCGCAGCCTGGTTCAGCGGCGCCATGCGCGAGATTACCTGCTGGTGACCCTGATCAGCTTCGCTGCTTCGGTCAGCGGCACACGCCTGTTCCTGGAATTGACCGGGTACCCGCAACTTGGCAGCGGAGAGCTGCACATCGCGCATGTACTCTGGGGAGGGCTGATCCTGTTTGTCGCGGCTTTGTTTTCCTTGATCTTTATCAATGAATGGATATTGTTGTTGAGTTCGGTACTGGCAGGGATTGGCATGGGGTTGTTCATTGACGAAGTCGGAAAATTCATCACCCAAACCAACGATTACTTCTATCCATCCGCTGCCCCGATCGTTTACGTTTTCTTTCTGCTGACCGTGCTGGTGTTCGCGATCATCCACCAGCGGAAGGCGCACACGAGCCGTGAGGAGATGTACGCGATCCTGGAGAGGTTTACAGAAGTGCTGGACCAGGATCTTTCGAGGGACGAATTTGACGAGTTGATGAGCAGCCTCAACCAGGTAATCGATCACCAGAAACCTATTGAGTTGGTAGAGATGGCGGAAAGCCTCAAGTGTTACCTTGAAACCAACCGGGTACGCATCCATCCTGAGCAAACAAATCTCTTTTCGCGCTTGCGAACCTGGATATTTACCCATGAAAAGAAATGGCTGGATCGGAAACGCCTTAAAAAGGTGCTCATCGTTGGTTTGCTCATCTGGGCGGGTTGGGCTTTGGTTTCTCCCATCGGCTATCTATTGATCTTCCGGGATGCGGCGCAGCTGCAGGTGTTCCTTGATCAGTTGATCACGAACAGGCTGGTACGCAACGCCAGCGGCTTGAACTGGTTTGAAGCCCGCGTGCTACTTGAGGGCAGCATGGGAGTCCTGTCCCTGGTCGCGGCATTCTTCCTGGCGGTGAGATCCGAGCGGGTGGGGGTCTGGTTGGGAATCGCAGCGTTGTTGACTACGATGACCGTTGTAAACCTGCTTGTCTTCTACTTTGATCAATTCTCAACGATTGCGCTGGCGGCTTACCAATTTATACTCATGATACTTTTATTGCGCTATCAGCGGCGGTTTATCAAGGAGCCACAAGAGGATTTGAGAAGTACATAAAACTTAAGTTGGAGGGATGATGGGGAAAACACTTGATCTACCGATCAGCAATGCCTATTGGGTCGTGGAAGGAAAACTGATGGCAGGGGAATATCCCGGCCATAACGATCCGGAAGTTACCCGGGCAAGATTGCGGAGCCTGATGCGCATAGGCATCCGAACCTTTATCGACCTGACCAGGGAGGGTGATTCGGACAACCCATACCAGGAGTGTTTAACCTCTGAGGCAGGAGATTTGGGGGTAACGGTCAGTCGGATCAATTATCCAATCCTGGATTTTTCAACGCCAAATAAGAAAGCAATGCTTCAGATCCTGGATCATATCGATAGCGAGATTAAAAACAACCGTCCGGTTTACCTGCATTGCCTCGCCGGGATAGGCAGGACGGGGACCACGGTGGGCTGCTACCTGGTACGGCACGGGATGACGGGAGATGCAGCACTTGAACAGATCAGAAGCCTGAGAGGTGAGACCGGCAATTTCTGGCGGCAAAGCCCGGAGACTGGCGACCAGGCGGATTTCATCCGGAATTGGAAAATTGGACAGTAAGTATTTTTGATAGATTGACCTGCCGGGTCGAATGGGGTAAAATCCAATTTCACATGCGTTGTACCCTTCGCATGAATTCTTTTTGAAAGGGCTTGAGAAATGAAAGTATTACTTTTGAAAGACGTGTACAAACTTGGTCACGCTGGTGATGTCAAAAAGGTTGCTGACGGATTTGGACGCAACTTCCTGCTTCCCCAGGGACTTGCCGTGCTGGCTACCCCGGGTGCGTTGACCACAGTGACCAAGATCCGTGAGAAGGCAGCGGTCGAACGAGCCAAACTGAACCAGGAGATGGGCGGTCTGGCAGACATGTTGAACGGGGTTGAGCTTGAATTCTTCAGCAAAGCGGGCGAGACCGGCAAGCTCTACGGTTCGATCACGACCCAGATGATTGTCGATGAGATCAACAAGAAACTTGGCACCACCCTCGATCGTCACCAGTTGGAAGCTGAACCAATCCGCACCCTTGGCGAACACCAGGCGATTTTCCACCTGACGGTTGACTTGAACCCCAAAGTGAAGGTTCTGGTCAGACGCGAAGGCGAAGTGGTCAAACCCGTTGAAAAGCCTGCCAAGAAGGAAGAGAAAGTAGAGCTTCCCGAGGAGAAGGTGGAACTTCCTGAAGAAATGGTTGAGCTTTCAGAGGAGAAGGTAGAACTTCCTGAAGGGAAAGTTGAACTTCCAGACGTGACAGAATCCTCCGAACCCGTTGTGGCAGAAGAAAGTACTCCTGCTGCAACTGAAGCTGAATAACCTTTCTGTATTAGCGAGCAAAACCGGTCAATTCAGCCAGGGGCTGAGTGACCGGTTTTTAATAAAAATCGATTAAGATTAGCCTATGTCAGTCGGTGAATTCCTACGAAAAACTCGCGAAGCCCAAAAGCTGACGCTCGAAGAGGTTTCCGAAAAAACCAATATCCGCGTTAAGTACCTGGAGGCAATAGAATCAGGGGATTTGAGCATCGTGCCCTCTTTGTCGCAAGCCCGCGGTTTCACCCGATTATACGCCTCTTCCCTTGGTCTGAACCCATTGGGCGTATTTGAACAAGCTGAAGGCTCGAAGGATCCTGCAATGGATCTTATGGAACCGCTACACACGGAAAGCGAGCCCGGGCCTGCTCTGCAAGGCGAAGAGACGTCCCTGAGTTCACCCAGGCAAGTTCCGGTTAAAAAAGCTGCGACCCTATCCGCAGAAATATTCCAGGATATTGGCGTGCAGCTCAGCCGGCAAAGAGAAAAATTGGGATTATCCCGTGAAGACGTGGAACGGCAGACAAAGATCAGGGAATTCTACCTTTTCGCGATTGAGCAGGGTGATATCAGCTCGTTGCCGTCCACAGTTCAAGGACGGGGAATGTTGATCAACTACGCTTCCTTCCTCAACCTGGACAGCGACTCCTTCCAATTGCGATTTGCCGAAGGTCTGCAGCAGCAGCGCATTGAAAAGATGCAGATTGACGAGCGCTTGAAAAAGACCGGTAAGAGCGTGGTCGGCAAGGAACCCCTCACCGGATGGCGGAGGCTGCTGACCCCAGACCTGGTGGTTGGTGGAGGGTTGTTCCTTAGCCTCTTTCTGTTGGTAATCTGGGGAGCTTACCAGGTTATCCGCAGCAGCACGCCGCAGAACATGCCAACGATCGAATCCATATCGGAAGTGCTGATTGGTACGCCAGGGGCTGAGACACTGGTCGTGAATCCCTCTCAAGATGAATTTTCCATTCTCACCGGCACACCGGAAGTGTTGACAACACCCCTGGTGGACCTGCAAGCGACACTGGCAGCCATGCAGCAGGGTCCGATCCAATTGGTCATCTATGCCCATCAGCGCGCTTACGTCCGCGTCACGGTTGACGGCAGAGAGATGTTTAACGGCAGGGTGGTACCGGGGAATGCTTACCCCTATACCGGTTCCCAGGTGATCACGGTATTGACCGGCAACGCTGGCGGTATACAACTTTTCTACAACCAGGTTGATCTTGGCATCGTGGGGCAAGTGGGACAGGTGGAGAACTTGGTGTTCACCATCGAGGAGATGGTAACTGCCACGCCGCGTTTCACCCCGACCACCACCCGAACCTCTGCGCCGACACTGACGCCACTGCCAACCAGGACACCGGAACCAACGATTGCAGTCCCCACGCCGACCATTACCCCCTTGATCCCTTAAGGTTTTTCTGATCATGAAAAAGCCAACTTTTTTCCTCGCATCCCTGGGATGTGCAAAAAATACTGTGGACTCTGATTCGATTGCTGCATTGCTTCAGCGCGATGGGTACCGTGCAGTGGTGCAGCCAGGCAAGGCGGATGTGCTCATTGTCAATACCTGCGGCTTCATCCAACAGGCGCGGGATGAATCGATCGAGGTGCTGCGCGACCTTGCCGAATCGAAAAAACCAAACCAAATGCTCATTGCCGCGGGCTGCATGACCGAACGTTATCGCGAGAAAATGCTCGAACTGGTGCCTGGTATCGACGGCATCATCGGTACCCGGCGCTGGATGGATATCCTCGAACTACTGACCGACATGCGTGAAAAACCGCGGCAGCCACGATACCACATACCGGAAAGCACAACAATCGGAGAGGACGAAAAAGGGCTGGTGCGGGCGTCCATCCAGGGGGCGAGTGCGTACCTGAAGATCGCGGATGGCTGCCGAAGACCCTGTGCGTTTTGCTCAATCCCATTGATCAAGGGAACGCAGGTGAGCCGTCCGCTGCAGGCAGTGCTGGACGATGCAATGGCGTTACAGGAACAGGGCATTAAGGAATTGATCCTCATCTCCCAGGACACCACCGATTACGGGTCAGACCTGGGGCTCAAGGACGGGCTGGCGGTGCTGCTGGAAGCCCTGCTGCCTCGTATTCCTGAAATTCCCTGGGTGAGGGTGTTGTACGCCTATCCCGGCTTCGTCACTGAGCGGTTGATCGAGGTGATGGCGTCTTCACCGCAGATCCTACCCTACCTGGATATGCCCCTGCAACATGCCGCGCCAGAAATGCTACTGCGCATGAACCGACCCGCCAACATGGACTGGGTGCGGTCCACGATTGCCAGGTTGCGCGGGTTGCTACCCGGGCTGGCACTGCGGACGACCTTTATCGCCGGTTTTCCGGGCGAGACTGAGGAAGAATTCCAACAACTGCTGGACTTCATACGCGAAATCGAGTTTGACCACGTGGGGGTCTTCCCCTATTCCTTCGAGCTGGGCACAAGGGCGGAACCCCTGGGCGATCCGGTGCCGGAAGCGGTGAAAGCAGAGCGGGTCAAGGAGCTCATGCTGCTGCAGGAGGGAATCTCCCTGCGCAGGAACCAGAAGATGATCGGGCAGGTTCTGGACGTGTTAATCGAAGGCGAGGGGGACGGAATTTCGGTTGGCAGGTCTTACCGGGACGCGCCGGAAATCGACGGGCTGGTGCTCATCGAGGAGCCAGCCAACGTGGGCGAGATCGTTAAAGTCCGCATCACAGGCGCGATGACGCACGACCTGGCCGGATTTTTGGAGAAAAAAACCTGAGAGAGATCTCAGGTTTAGTTTTTCTTAGGTTTCTTGGTGGGGGTGGGCGTCGGCGCGAAGGGGTCTATGGTGGGCGTCGGTGTGGCGGGCGGATTGGCGCAATATGCCTGCGCTTGCGGCAGGTTGACAGCAAGTTGCGGGTCAGCGTAGATGGAAAGCGATTGCTCGTATTGGGCGACAGCGCCGCACCAATCATAGGTCTGTTGCAGGAAATCGCCATAGCCTTTTAGCGCGCCGGCGTAACGTTGGGTGACGGTGATGCCGGTGGCATCCCGCAGGTTCGGCACCATGCCGAACAGCTGTTTGAACTCCTCAACCGCCTGGGGCCAGTTGATGCCCCAGTAGGACCCCGCCTGGATGTAAAATTGCGCCCAGGTGCGATAGGATTGGGCGTCATAATCGATGGGAGCAAGTTCCTCTGCCAGGGCAAAATTGTAGATACCATTTTCCAGGCTGCCCGCCTGGATCTGGGTGATGCCCTTGTTGCGCAATGCCAGGTAATAAAGACCATCTACCAGCATGGATTCGTAGGTGGGGTCAATATCCCGCAGGCGGTATACCGTATCGTACAACCCCGGCCAGTCCTGCGCGGCGAGCTGGGTTTGTGCTTGTTCGAGCAGCAACTTTGCCGAGCGGGTGTCCTTGGTCGGGACGGGGGCAACCGCGGTGGTACCTGGTTGGGGTGTGGCAGCCATACTGCCGCCCTGGTTCTGGGCGATGGCGATCAGCACTTTCGCGTATTGCTCATCCACACCGGGATACTCTGGATACAAGCCGATCACATATTCAAACCTGCGCCGGGCTGAATCGAGATTATTGCTTGCCAAGTCATTCAGACCCAACTCGTACTGGGTGGCAGCGGCAACCTGGCGTCTTTCGATGTCCGCGAGCTTGCGTTGTTTCATCGCCGAGCCATAGCCGATGCCCGAGCCGATGGCGACAATGACGAGGATGATCAGTATGCCAAGCCAAATCCACTTGCCGCGTTTTGGTTTGGATGCGACCAGGTCAGACCCAGGCGTTTCCTCACCCGCGGTATCAGTTTGGACTTCAATTGGTTCATGGAGCGCTGAAGCGTTATTTTCAACCGCAGGCGCAGCCTTCGGTTTATCAGTCTTCTTGCGTTTCACAGGGATGGTTGCTTCACCATTCCCCTGGGAGGGTTGGGTGGGGGTGGTATCTTCCAGAACTTTTTTCGACATGGCGCAATTATAACCGATACAAAGACACTATAACCGGAGCAGGAGTTTCATTTCCTTCCAGACAAGCGGCAGGCTGACCAGGAAACCAACGACCATCGGCAGCGTGCCCAGCACGAGCAGCGGAACCCGGTCCTGCAATAAAGCGGAGAGTCCCCAGGTGACCCCGCCAGCCAGGAGGGCAGCCAACAGCGCGCGCAGCCAGGTGGAGGAGAGGTCAAACTTGAGGCTGCTCCGCCTGCTCAGGAGGAACAATAGCACCAAGGCTTCCAAGGTAAAGATTACGGAATCGGTGAGCGCAATGCCAGGCGCGCCAAGCGGGCGGAAAAGCAGGCTGCCCAGCAGGGCATAGAGGAGGGCGTTCCCTGCCGCGGTGAGCAGCGGGATGAGGGCGTTCTGCCTGGCGTAGAATGAACGGGCGCTCACTTCCTTCAGCGAATGGCCGAACAGCCCGGCCAGGAAGGCGGCGGTGACCCAGGTCAGCAGGCTGGTACCCTGCTCGCCGAAATCGAATGCCAAGCCCAGCAGGGGTTTCAGCCCCAGGGCGAGCACGGCAGCCATGGGCAGGGTGAGCGCCATGATGACCCGCACCGCTTTGCTGATGGTTTGACTGAAGGCTTGTCGATCCTCCTTGGAGAAGAATTCGGAGAGCGTCGGCAGCAGGGCGGTGCCGATCGCCGTCCCGATCAGCGTTTCGGGCACCTGCTGGATCATCCAGCCGTAGGTCAGCGAGGTGACCGCGCCTTCTGCCAGGCGCGAAGCCAGGTTGTCGCGGATGAGGAAGATGAGTTGAATGCACAGCATGGTCACCAAGCGAGGACCCATCAGGCGCAGCACCTTGCGTACGTCCGGGTGGTTGAGGTCAATGCGCGGGATCCACTTGAAGCGGTACTTGACCAGCCCCGGGATTTGGATCGCCAGGTGCAGCGCCGCGCCGATGATCACGCCGTAGACCAGCCCGCTGACCCCCAGCCCAAGCGCGGGTAGTTGAACACCGGCGATGACATACCCCTTTTCCGGAGAGAGGATGGTGACGCCAATGATCTGCCCCACGTTGTAGAAGAGCGGTGCCATGGCGGGCAGCAGGAAGTGCTGGTTGGCTTGCAGCCCTGCCATGACCAGACCGCTGAACGAGAAAATGAGCGTGGCGACCAGGTTCATGCGCATCAGGCGGATGACCAGGTCCTGCTGGGTCCCGGTGAAACCGGGGGCGATGCCGAACTCGGCGCGCACCAGCGGGGTGGCGAAAACCGCCACGAGAATTGCCAGGGCGACCGTGACCAGGATGGCGAGGTTGGCAATGCGGCTGAAAAGCTCCCAGGCGGTCTTTTGCCCGGATTTGCTGAGCACTTCGGAAAGCACGGGGATGAAGGCGATCGCCAGTGCGCCGCCGGAGATGAGCGCGAAGAGCAGGTCGGGCACGTTGTTCGCCACGTTGAAGGCGTCCAGCTCAGCCGAAAGCCCGAACTGGCGGGCGATGAGCACCTGGCGCAGGAAAGCCAGAACTTTATCGAGGAAGAAGAAAGCAGCCAGCAGAATGGATATGCGGGTGAGACGACTGAGCTTCATGAGTGCAAGTCTATCACATTGCTCTGGATGGAAAAGGAAAAGCAGTTAAAATGACTGGGAGGAGCAAGCGCAATGACCAAAAAACCCGGTACCCTGTACATCGTCTCCACCCCCATCGGCAATCCCGACGACATCACCCTGCGCGCCATTGAGGTGCTCAAGAGCGCGGACGCGGTGGTGTGCGAGGAGTACAAGCCTGGCAGCACGCTGCTCAAACGGCTGGGCATCGCGGGCAAGGAGCTGTTGCTGCTCAACGAGCATAACGAGGAAGTACAGGCGGCTGATCTATTAGTAAGGCTGCTGAACGGGGAGACGCTGGCGTTGTTCTCGGATTGCGGCACTCCGGTGTTCGCCGACCCCGGCGCGTACCTGATCCAGCTGGCGGCGGGCTCGGGGGTAAAGGTTACGCCCGTCCCAGGCGCGTCCTCGCTGATGGCAGCGCTGTCGGTGCTGGATATGAAACTTGAAACGGTTTGTGTTCACCGGCTTCCTGCCGCGCGAGCCGGAGAAACGTCGCGCGGAGCTGCTGCGTTACAAAGGATTGACGGCTGCCGCTGGTGGTGATGGAAACGCCTTACCGCCTGAGCGCGCTGCTGGAGGACGTGGGAAAGACCTTCGGCAAGAAGCAGTGGGTCACCGTGGCGTATAACCTGACCCTGCCGACCGAGACCGTGTTCAGGGGAGAGGTCGAGAGCGTGCTGCGCCAGACCGCCGGGCGCAAGGGCGAGTTCGTGCTGGTGGTGCATGGGTGAAGTATTATCTCAGAAGATAAATTAATCCTATAAATTATGTTGGGACACAATATTTTATGCCCCTATTGAACCACCATAAATTAGATAATGAACACAATTATTGATAGTATCTCGAGTGTAACAAGGTCCGGGTTTTGACATGAAAACCGTCTTGCAGCGGTCTTAGTGCCTCCACGGAGATTCTCGAGCCTAGCGAGATCCAGGTTTAGCCTTGAAAGGGTTGCGTTCTGGTGTCGGATGTCAATCTCTACAACAATTTTTCAATTTCCTGCCACAGTGCCGGTTTTTCCAATGCTTCTGCAAATTGATCCAGCCAGAAGTGAATCCGTTCGTGGTCGAGGTTCGGATGAGTTGCCGCGATAGCCCGGATATCCTCCAGGTCTTTTGGTCTGCTGGCGACCGCCTTCATGATGATCAAATCCTCAGGGGTTGGAAGACGGATCTTCATTCCTCCAATTCCCAGCAATTGGCTTCTTTCGATCATTTCGACTTCGAAAGGAAGGATCCCCAAAGAAAGGTCAATGTCGATTTTGCTCGCGGAATGGCGTAACAAAAGCACCCGGCTCCTTCGCGCAAAGGCAACTGCATCTTCAATCCTGGGTTCAATTCCAAATTTTGAGGCTTCAACGAGTAATGTCGGGAGGTCATCCAAACCAATGAGTATGGTAGCATCGAGATCGCTTGTAAAACGGGGTGTGCCTAGCAGGCTAGCTGCCACAGCGCCAATAATGACGCCGCGTCCCTCAAATTTCTCGATCAGGCTTTGAAGTGCCTGAATAGGAGACACGAGAGGGTTTATTTCTGAAGCGACTGATTTTGGTATTTTTCTTTGAGTTTTGCCCATGTGTGAGTTTCTTCTGTTTCGAGGTCATTCTTAACAATCAGACCTAACCTGATTGCCATTGCGTAAATCGAGTTCAATTGCTGCCAGCGTAATTCCAAGGAAGCAGTCTGGCGTTGTTTAGTGATCACAGCGTCAACATCAGCCCAGCGAGTCTTGTAAGACTTCATTTCTTCCTTTAATTTCATGATTTGATTATAGCATGGTGAAAACAACCGAGAAACGAAAATCGAGATTTGAAAACCTAGGAACAACCTCTTGAAAGTTTTAATCCACGGAGATTCTCGAGCAGAGCGAGATCCAGGTTTTAACAAGAAAACCGCCTTGCGGCGGTCTTTGTGCCTCCACGGAGATTCTCGAGCAGAGCGAGATCCAGGTTTAACAAGAAAACCGCCTTGCGGCGGTCTTTGTGCCTCCACGGAGATTCTCGAGCAGAGCGAGATCCAGGTTTTAACAAGAAAACCGCCTTGCGGCGGTCTTTGTGCCTCCACGGAGATTCGAACTCCGGTTTTAGCCTTGAAAGGGCTGCGTCCTGGTCCCCTAGACGATGGAGGCATTAACGGACAGATTTTACCAGACCCCCCGCAAACGGTCAAGAAATTTCCGCGGTCAATTTTCCTCAAAGCTCAATTCTCAGGTCCCCCCCATTACCCGCCGGGCTCTTCAAGTTTTTTCCGGTTCAGCCCGTATACCTTTGCCACGGGAATGACGGTGAGGATGCCGGTGTTGGGTTCGTCCAGGTCTCCGATGACCGCTTCGGTGGCTGCCACCACCTTCTCGACCATGGCTTCGCCTTTGACCAGGGTCATCAGCGTGCGGTTGGAGATCTCGCTGGTGTGCAGCAAATCTTCCAAGCTGGGGATGAGGGGCAGGTCATCGCGCAGCAAGTCCCCGTTTTTCAGTCTTGCCAGACCGGTGCTGGGGAAGATGGTGATGCCGCTGACACCAACTTGATTCCAACTTTCAAGAATGTCGGGCAGCTTTTCCACATCGTGAAGGACAAACAGGATCATGTACATGAGCATTCTCCTTGGTTAATTCGCTTAAGGTTCCGGGTCGGTCTGTGGCGCGGGTTTTTTCGGTTTTGGCTCTTTGAAAGACGCCCGCAGCAGGGGCGGTGTGACCAGGGTGGTCACCAGGATCATGCCCACGATGATGGTCAGGGTTTTATTGTCCAGAAAACCGGAGCCCAGACCGATGCGGGCGATGATCAGCCCTACCTCGCCGCGGGAGACCATGCCTATGCCGAGCTGCAGGGATTCGCGCGGGTTGAACTTTGCCAGCAGCGCACCACCCCCTGCGCCGAGTACCTTTCCAAGGATCGCCAGGATGGAGACCACCAGGAGGATCCAGAAGACGTCCACCGTGATAAGCCTGAGGTCCACGTTCAACCCGATGCTGACGAAGAAGATGGGGATGAAAAAGGCGTAGGCAAGGGAATGCAGGCTGGATTCCAGCGCCGATTTTTCCGGCATTCTGGCAAACATCAACCCGGCGACAAAGGTGCCGGTGATGGCTGCCATTCCGCCAACCAGTTCGGCGGCGAGCCCGTAACTGAAAAGCACGACGATCCCCAATGTTGTCAGTCCCTGGCTTACCTGCAGGCGGGCAGTGTGCCGCACGAGCCAGGGTAGGGCGTAAAGACCAAAGGCAGCCGCGATGACCAGGAAGAGGAGCATTTTCCCAAAAACCAGCAGGATCTGCAGGACGCTGCCGCCGCCTGACAGAAACGCCACCGCGATGGAGAGCAGCAGGATGACCAGGACGTCATCAAAGATGGCAGCGCCTAGCAAGCCCATCCCGACCTTGCTGCGCAATACTTTGAGTTCCATGAGCACCTGCGCCGAGATGGAGACCGAGGTCGCGCCCAAGGTCAACCCCAGGAAGAGGGATTGGGAGAATTCCATGCCGTACAATTCCCCGACCAGGACGCCGAGCCCCACCGGGAAGATAACCCCCAGCACACCAGCCAGCAGGGCAACGCGGGTGTTCTTGCGCATGTCGCTGAGGTGTAATTCGAGACCCGCGAGGAACATGAGCAGGAGAACGCCCATCTCCCCCAGTTCATGGATCACCACCTCCAGGTGGGTATCGGTCACGAATTTGAGGTGGGTGATGTCAATTAGGGAAGGTCCCAGGAGGACGCCGACCAGAAGTTCACCCAATA
This sequence comes from uncultured Chloroflexia bacterium, assembly GCA_963774925.1. Lineage (GTDB taxonomy): Bacteria > Chloroflexota > Anaerolineae > Anaerolineales > Anaerolineaceae > UBA6107. The sequence goes on along the minus strand of CAVZGM010000003.1, from coordinate 41,759 downwards.
CGGATGGCTGCCCGAAGCGGGTGCTCAGGTATCCGGCTGCCTTGGCGGCAACCAGGATGATGGTAATCTCCAGGACCAGTTGTAAATAATCTGACATGCGTTCTCCCTTGGTAAGAGTATTTTACCATTTACAGAATCTCCGAAATCTTAAATCCGTGTATACTAATCTCAAAAGATCTCACTCTGCGAGGGAAAATATGAGCCTTGAAGATGAAAAGAAACAGTGGGAAGAACGTGCCGTAAATCCAGTCCTGACGAAATTTAAGGAAAGAAAAGCCGAGTTTGCCACCCAGTCGGGTATCCCGATTCCCAGAGTCGCCACGCCTGGCGACGGCGACTACATGGAAAAACTCGGGTTTCCCGGGGAATACCCGTACACCCGGGGAGTGCAATCGACCATGTACCGTAGCCGGTTGTGGACAATGCGCCAGTACGCCGGGTTTGCCTCGGCGGAAGAATCCAACAAGCGCTACCGCTTCCTGCTGGAACAGGGACAGACCGGTCTGTCGGTGGCGTTCGACCTGCCCACCCAGATCGGCTACGACGCCGATGACAGCATGTCCACCGGCGAGGTTGGCAAGGTGGGGGTGTCCATCTCCTCGCTGGCGATATGGAGCGGTTATTCGACCAGATCCCGCTCGATAAAGTTTCTACCAGCATGACCATCAACGCCCCGGCGGCAGTGCTGCTGGCGATGTACATCGCGGTGGGAAAAAAGAACGGTGTGTCCTCCAGGGAGCTGCGCGGGACCATCCAGAATGACGTTCTCAAGGAATATGTCGCGCGGGGAACTTATATCTTCCCGCCGACGCCTTCGCTGCGCCTGATCACGGACATCTTCCAGTATTGCGAGAAGGAAGTGCCCAACTGGAACACCATCAGCATCTCCGGTTATCACATCCGCGAAGCCGGTTCTACGGCGGTGCAGGAAGTGGCGTTCACTCTGGCGGACGGCATCGCATACACACAGGCAGCTATCGACGCGGGGCTTGAAGTTGACCATTTTGCCTCACAGCTTTCCTTCTTCTTCGCGGCGCACAACGATTTCCTCGAAGAGATTGCCAAGTTCCGCGCCGCGCGCAGGCTTTGGGCGCAGATCATGCGCGAACGCTTTGGCGCGAAGGATCCAAAATCCTGGATGCTGCGCTTCCACACCCAGACCGGCGGGTCCACCCTGACCGCGCAGCAGCCAGAGAACAACATCGTGCGCGTCACATTGCAGGCGCTGGCAGCAGTCCTGGGCGGGACGCAGTCCCTGCACACCAATTCGAAGGACGAAGCCCTGTGGCTGCCGACCGAGAAATCGGTGCGCACCGCACTGCGCACCCAACAGATCATTGGCTATGAATCTGGAGTGGCGGATACGATCGACCCGATGGGTGGGTCATATTTGATTGAGCAGTTGACCGATGAGATCTGCGATCGGGCGATGGCTTACATCCGCAAGATCGACGACATGGGCGGCGCGCTTTCTGCCATCGAAAAAGGGTACATGCAGAACGAGATCCAGGATTCTGCTTATCGTTATCAAAAAGCCATTGAATCCAAGGAACAGATCGTGGTGGGTGTCAACGCCTTCCTGGCAGACGATCCCATTGACCTGGAACGGTTGAAGGTCGATCCCTCGATCGAAATGAATCAAAAGGCAAGGCTGGCGGAACTGCGCAAGGTCAGGGACAACCAGAAGGTCGGAGAGATGTTGGTTGTGCTGGAAAAGACTGCACGGAGCAGGGAGAACCTGATGCCGGTGCTGGTGGAATGCGTGGAGAATGACCTCACGCTCGGAGAGATCTGCGGACTGCTCCGGAAAGTCTGGGGCGAATACCAGCCGCCCGTTTGGGGATAGACCAAAACTCACAGGAGAATCAAGATGGCGAAACTAACCAAGATCAACCATGTGGCAATTGTTGTCAGCGATATTGAAGAATCCCTGAAATTCTGGCGCGATGCGATGGGCATCGACCTGCATCACGTGGAGGACGTCCCCAGCCAGAAAGCCATGGTGGCGTTCCTGCCGCTGGGCGACAGCGAGGTGGAGCTGGTCAACCCACCACTGATGATTCCGGCGTGGCGAAATTCCTCGCGGAAAAGGGCGGTGGGATGCATCACCTCTGCTTCGAGGTGGACGATATCGCCGCGAAACTCGCGGAGTTAAGGAAAAGGGTGTTCGACTGATCGATGAGACCGCCAGGGAACTGCCCGGCAGGAAGATGGCTTTCATCCATCCCAAGAGCACCGGCGGCGTTCTGGTCGAATTGTACGAAGTGATTGGGTAAGACAGAAAATCGAGAATCGAAAACTGAGAACCGTGATTCGTGAATCGAAACGTTCGTTCCAGACTTGATTTGAACTTATGCGACAAATCTCCGGAGAAGTTAACTTCGGGAGATTTTTATCAATTCGTGTAATTTGTGAAACAAGTACTGGCATTGTTTTCATGCCAAGTATTCGCGGATAGTTAATCTGCGGTGACCATTAAAGCTTCTTCTTCCAGAGCGACCTGCGTACCCCTCTGGATGTTCACGCTGCGTAGGATGATGATACCGACCACGAAGAAAACGATCAAGCGCAGCGATGCTCAGCCTGGATTCGTGCATGATGCTGGAGATCACTCCAAAGATCAACGGTCCGAGGATGGAGGCGAATTTCTCAAACACGCTGAAGAATCCGTAGAATTCGGCTGATTTGCTCTTGGGCATCATGTGCCCGATCATGGAGCGGCAAAGCGCCTGGCTGCCGCCCTGTACGGTGGCGACCGCTGCTCCCAGCGCCCAGAACTGCCATTCCTGGTACAGGAAATACCCGGCGATGGCGATCACGGAATAAACACCCAGAGAGAGGTAAAGCGATTTCTTGATGCCCAGTTTCTTGGATAACCAGCCAAACAGATAAGCGAAAGGTGCAGCCAGGAATTGCACCATCAGCAGCGTGCCGATCAGGGTCGTGTCGCTGAACTTCAATTCCTTGCCGTATATGGTTGCCATGGTGATGATGGTGCCGATACCGTTCGCGTACACCCAGAAGGCAAGCAGCCCAAGAGAAAGATCGCGGTACTTCTTCAATTCCTTGAAGGTTTTCGCGAGACGAGAAAAGCTCGCCTGGATCGGACTCATTCCCTCTTCGCCCGGTTCGATCCGGCGGACAGGTTCTTTGACCTTAAGCAGGAGCGGGAGGGTGAAGACGAACCACCACACTGCGACGGTCAGGAAGCTCAGGCGGGTCATCAAGCCGACGCCGAGAGAGGGGAAGATGCTCGGCAGGACCATGATCATCACCAGGTTGACCGCCAGCAGGATGCCGCCGCCGATGTAGCCCATCATGTAGCCGCGTGAGGAAACCTGGTCGATCTCATCCGCGCGGGCGACATGCGGGAGCAGGGCATCGTAGTACACCAGACTGCCGGCAAAACCGATATTGGCGATGATGAAAATGAAGGACGCGATCAACCATGACCCTGATTGGTTGGGGAAGAAGAGCAGCGCGGTGGCGACCACGCCGAGGATCATGAAAATGGTGAGGAACTTTTTCTTGGAGCCTCTGTAATCCGCCACTGCCCCCAGGACAGGACTGATGACAGCGGCGATCAACGCCGCGATGGCGGTGGTGAACCCCCAACGCGAGGTCATCATCGCGCCGGAATCTGCCGGGTTGCCCAGGCTGGCATAGAAAATGGGATAGACTGCTGCCATGATGGTCGTGACAAAGGCGGAATTTGCCCAGTCGTACATCGTCCAGGCGCGGATCTGGATCTTGTGATCCTTTTCAGAGGTTTCTGGTTGAACTAAGGATTTTTCCATGTTTTTCCCTTCCAGGTGAGATCGTTCCTTCATTATACAAGAGGATAAAAAAGCCAAGGTTACGGGAGAGCGAGTTCGCTCAACGTATCTTTTAACACCCTGGCGGACTTGCGGATTCCCTGCTTGTTCTTCCTCGTTCAGTTGCAGGCGCATGATGCGCTGGATGCCCTCGTGCCCGATGACGCACGGAAGGCTGAGGTAAACATCATTGATGCCGTAATAGTCCTCGATGAGTGTTGATACTGAGAGAACCGTATCCTGACCGCGCAGGATGGCTTCCGTGATGCGCACCAATCCACTCCCGATGGCGTAATAGGTCGCGCCTTTTCGTTCGATGATCTGATACGCAGCATCGCGGGTGTTTTGGAAGATCCTGTCGAAAACCCCGGGCTCATAATCCTGGCAGTTCATGCGGCAATATTCCTGCAAGTTCATGCCGGCGATATGCGCCAGCGACCAGACCGGCACCTCGCTGTCGCCATGTTCCCCGATGATGTAGGCGTGCACGCTGCGGGATTCAACGCCGACATGCTGGCTGATCATGGAGCGGAAGCGGGCAGTGTCGAGGATGGTGCCGGAGCCGATCACCCGCGCGGCTGGCAGCCCGGAGGTCTTCCAGCTGGCGTAAGAGAGGATATCCACCGGGTTGGAGGCAATCAGCAGGATACCGTTGGGGTTGTGCCGGACCACTTCCGGGACGATGCCCTTGATGATGTCGAGGTTGCGGTGCACCAGGTCCAGGCGAGTTTCACCGGGTTTCTGGCTCGTCCCCGCGGTGATCACGGTAACGGCTGCATCGCGGCAGTCCTCGTAGCCGCCTGCCCAGATCCTGGTTGGATGGGTGAGGGGAACCGCGTGGGTCAGGTCCATGGCTTCCCCCTCAGCCTTGGTATGATTCCGGTCGATGAGGACGATCTCGCCTGCCAGACCGGATTGTAATAAAGCGTAAGCGTAGGTCGCACCGACGTTGCCGGTGCCCACTACCGCGATACGGATGGGTTTATGGGATTCTCTGGTCATGGGAACTCCTTCCTGTTTGAAGTATACAAGGAAAAGGTGCTTTTTTTATCTGGGGGTATAATTTCAGGTTGCATTGTGATACAATAGCTTTTAGAATAAATGTTCGAAAAGGGTGCGTATGACACAAGATATCATCCGGGTAGTAGGTGCCCGGGCACATAATCTGAAGAACATCACCGTCGAAATCCCGCGGGACAAACTGGTGGTCATCACCGGACTCTCCGGTTCGGGAAAGAGCTCACTGGCTTTCGACACCATCTTCGCGGAAGGGCAGCGGCGCTACGTGGAATCCCTTTCTGCGTACGCCCGCCAGTTCCTCGGGCAGATGGAAAAGCCTGACGTGGATTACATTGACGGGCTTTCCCCCGCGGTTTCGATCGACCAGAAGGCAACCTCCCACAACCCACGTTCCACCGTGGGCACGGTAACCGAGATCTATGATTACCTGCGCCTGCTGTTCGCGCGCATCGGCATTCCGCACTGCCCGGTGTGCGGCAAGGTGGTGGTGAAACAGTCCGCCCAGGAGATCGTGGACAAGGTCGCCAGCCTGCCGGAAGGCACTAAAATTCTCGTCCTGGCACCGGTGGTGCGGGCGCGCAAGGGAACCTACCAGGCAGTTTTCGAGGAGATCCGCAAAGCCGGGTTCATCCGGGCGCGGGTGGACGGGCAGGTGTACAACCTGGAAGAAGAGGTCAGTCTGGATCGCTACAAGGTCCACACGATCGAAGCAGTCGTTGATAGGCTGGTGATCAATCACTCCGCGGATACCGACGAGGCGAGGACCTTCCTTTCCAGGTTAACGGATTCGGTTGAAACCGGGCTCAAGGTTGGTGAGGGTTACCTGACCATTCAGAACCTTTCCATGGAACCTGCAGTTGACTTGCATTACTCTGAGCACCTCGCCTGCCCGGAACACGGCATCAGCCTGCCGGAGATCGAACCGCGCACCTTCTCGTTCAATACGCCGCACGGCGCCTGCCCGGATTGCCAGGGGCTCGGCAGCCGGCTGGAGATTGACCCGGATCTGTTGATCCCTGACCCTGAACGACCGCTCAATGAAGGCGCGATCATCGCGCTGGAATGGAACGGACCGCGGGAACAGGGCGGTTACTACTGGCAGATGGTCGAGGCGGTGGCGAAAGCAGTATCACATCGACCTCAACGCGCCGGTGAACACCCTGTCAAAAGAAGCGGTCAACCTGATCCTCTACGGAACCGGCAGCCAGCAATTCAACATGACCGTGGAAGGGCGCAATGAGCGCAAGACCACCTTCCAGGCGAGTTTCGAGGGCGTAATTCCCAACCTGGAACGGCGCTTCCGGGAAACCCAATCGGAGTACATCCGCAACAAGATCAGCGAGTTCATGACTGACCGTCCTTGCCCAACCTGCAAGGGCGAACGACTGCGTCCGGAAGCACTGGCTGTGACCGTGCTGGATGCGAACATTGTCGAGGTCACCCGCTGGCCGATCAACAAAACGCTCGATTTCATCCGCCGACTGATGAGCACCGGGTCGCTAAACAAGCGGGACAGCACCGTCGCGGAACGGATCCTGAAGGAGATCAACGCACGGCTGGGGTTCCTGGTCAACGTGGGGCTGAATTACCTGACCCTGAATCGTCCCGCTGGCTCCCTCTCCGGCGGAGAAGCGCAGCGTATCCGCCTGGCGACCCAGATCGGCTCCGGCTTGATGGGCGTGTTGTACGTGCTGGATGAGCCGTCCATCGGCTTGCACGCGCGTGACAACGAGAAACTGCTGGAAACCTTGAAACAACTGCGCGACCTGGGCAACACGGTCCTGGTGGTGGAACACGATGAAGAAACCATCCGCACCGCGGATTGGATCCTGGACCTCGGACCGGGTGCAGGGGAGCATGGCGGCAGGGTGGTGGCGGAAGGAACCGTCGAGGACATCCTTAATCACGCGGAAAGCCTGACCGGCGCGTATCTCTCGGGCAAGAAGATGGTGCCTGTGCCGAAAAAGCTGCACCCGCGGAATGGCAAAGCTTTAAAGATCATTGGTGCGAAGGCAAACAACCTGAAGAACCTGGACGTGGAGATCCCGCTGGGTCAGTTCGTGTGCATCACCGGGGTGTCCGGTTCGGGAAAATCCACCCTGATGATCGACCTGCTCTACAATCACCTGGCGCGGGAACTCAACCGCGCGCACACCTATCCCGGCGAGATGGAGAAGGTCGAAGGGCTCCAATACCTGGACAAGGTCATCAACATCGACCAATCGCCGATCGGTCGCACACCGCGCTCGAACCCGGGAACGTATACGGGCATGTTCGACGAGATCCGCACCCTATTCGCGACGATGCCGGAAAGCAAGATGCGCGGCTACAAAGCCGGGCGCTTCTCGTTCAACGTGCATGGCGGGCGCTGCGAAGCCTGCCAGGGACAGGGGCAGCTACGCATCGAGATGCAGTTCCTGCCGGATATCTACGTGCCCTGCGACGTCTGCCACGGCACGCGTTTCAACCGCGAAACGCTGCAGGTCAAGTTCAAGGGCAAGTCCATCGCGGATGTGCTGGATCTCACCGTCGAGGAAGGGCTGGAGCTTTTCGCAAACTTCCCGTCCATCGCCAACAAGCTCAAGACGCTTGAGAAAGTCGGGCTCGGCTACATCCGCATCGGGCAGCCCGGCACCACGCTTTCCGGCGGTGAGGCGCAGCGCGTGAAGCTCTCCAAGGAGCTCTCCCGCCGGGCGACCGGGCGGACGCTGTACGTGCTGGACGAGCCATCGGTGGGTCTGCACGCTGCCGATGTGCACATGCTGATCGAGGTGCTGCAGAACCTGGTGGAGGCCGGCAATTCGGTGCTGATCATCGAGCACAACCTGGACATCATCAAGGTCGCGGATTACATCATCGACCTGGGACCGGAAGGCGGGGACATGGGCGGAGAACTGATCGGCTGCGGGACCCCGCGGGAGATCTGTGAGAATCCCAGGTCCTTCACCGGGCAATTCCTCAAAGATTACCTGGCACTGCACAAACAAACTTGTCAATAACAGATTACAGGGCTGCTTCTGAAGCAGCCCTGTTCTTAACTGTGGTTTTCCACCCCGCGCTCCTTGCAGTGGATGCGGATCGCCTCGCTGAAGAATGCGGGCATGGCAGGGTCTATCTTCTCGTAGACCGCCCTGAATTCAGGATGGTCTGAGTAGGTGTTGCCCAGACCAAGCATTATCTCCAGGCTGCAGTCGTAGAAGCGGTTGATGTAGGCGTGCCATTCAGCGATGAGCACCTGGGTTTGCGGACTACCGGGTCCGAGCGGGATGGTCCTGGCGATGGCGAGGGTGATGCGTTTGCCGTCCTCCATCAAGGCTTGTTTGCCCTCTTTGGATAATGCCTTCCAACGCGCGGAGGACTGGCGTACCAGTTTCGGATCCCAATGTTCCGCGGCATATTTTTCGTATTCCGCCTGTTTTTCCTCGCTGAAACCGGTGAAGAGGTCGCTGTCTGTCATTTCCTTGTTTCCTTTCAAGTGGTCGATCGTGTTTTGCACAGTTTGCAGCAGGTGCGCGATCCTTTCCTGTTCCACCAGCAAGCGGGCTTGATGCTGCCCCAGCGCCGCCAGGAGGTCGAAACCCGGTTCGCTGAGCAGGGTTTTGATCTTCGCCAGCGGAAAGCCCAGCTCGCGGTAGATCAGGATCTGCTGAAGGCGCAGCAGGTCCGCGTGTGCATACTGGCGGTAGTTATTGTCCCGCCTTGAGGAAGGGCGGAGCAGCCCAAGCTGGTCATAATAGCGCAGGGTGCGCAGGCTGACCCCAGCGAGGGCTGCCAGTTCGGAAATGGAATAGCTGTCAGGGCTGTGCATGGCAATACTATAAACCATGACGTAACGTTAATGTCAAGACTCGATGGGGTCAATTTTCGAGATTGTCGATCAGCCACTGCCGTAAAGGTTCGCGCACATCCATCCCGACGAGCCGGGAGGGGTGGATGCTCTGTTCCTCATACACCAGCACGTCCAGGTCGTTTAGCAATTCGGTGCGTTTGCTTGCTGATATCTGCTGCTGCAGGTGATAGGGGTAATTGTAAGTTTCCGGCAGGATGCGGAGCTGGGAGGGGGCGAGGGTCTTCGTCCACGAGGATGGACAGCACCGCCTGGAAGAGGAAGAGCCTGTGCAGGTCGTCCTGGCAATATTGGGTTTGATAGTGTTCATCCTTGATCAGGGCAAGGAAGGAGGCTTTCCATTGCTGCATCAACCCGAGCGCGGGGTCAACACTGAAGCTGTGGGAGTTGAAGTAGGGGAATAAGTCCTGCCCGTCCACGAAGGAGGTCACGCTGAACGCGGGCGGGGGAGCAGGAGAGGGATTCGTATAGATACTGCCAGTAACCGTCCAGCGGCTGACCGAAAAGCTGCCCGATGTTGCGGATGTGCACGGGACGGAAGGTAGCGTGAACATTATCCCGCAGGACATACGCCAGAGGCGGCTTGAGCACCAGCGACGCTGGGTCGACCCAGACCAGGCTGCCAACCTCTCCGCCACAGAGCGCTTCAGCCTGCGCGCAAGCCTGCACCTTCCGCCAGAACGGGAAAGCGACTTTTAGCTCGGCTTCCTCCAATTCATGGATTTCAACGTTCTCCTCGAATTCAGCTGAAGCGGGGATGGGGAAGTCCGCGGGGTGAAAGAGGCGGAACGGAGAGGTGGAGAGCTCACCAGCGAAGGAGCGGATACTGTGCAGCAAGAGGCGGAACGCCCGCAGGTCGTCCGGGTCGGTCACCAGGCTGATAAAAAGAACTCCGGTCTTGTCCATTTACCCTCCGTTATGGTGAGAATATCCGTGGATTGGAGCGACCGGAGTCCGATAATTCGCGCTTAAGGCTTATTTCTTGTTCAGTTGACCCAGACCGATGCCCATGTAGGTGAAGCCGAGCTGCTTCAGGTTCTCGGGGTCCCACAGGTTGCGTCCGTCGAGGATGATAGCGCCGTTCATCAGGGATTTGATTTTAGCGAGGTCAAGCTGCTTGAATTCGTTCCACTCGGTCGCCAGAATGAGCGCGTCGGCTTTTTCGGCGACCTGGTAGGCGTTCTCGCACAGCTCCACGTTCTTCAGCACCTTGCCGGCGTTTTCCATCGCCTGGGGGTCGTAGGCGCGGATGTGGGCGCCCTCGTTCTGCAACAGGTGGATGATCTCGATGGCGGCCGCGTCGCGGATGTCATCGGTGTTCGGTTTGAAGGAGATGCCCAGGATGCCGATGGTCTTTTCGTTCAGGTTCTTGAGCGCTTTGCGCAGTTTCATCACCGCGCGGCGGCGCTGGTTGCGGTTGATCTCCATGACCGCCTGCAGCAGCTGCGGCTGGGTGCCGTGCAGCACAGCCATGTGCTCCAGGGCTTTCACATCCTTGGGGAAGCAGGAGCCGCCCCAGCCCAGACCGGCGTCCAGGAAGGCGCGCCCGATGCGCTTGTCGTAACCCATGCCCATGGCGACCTCGCGCACATCCGCGCCTAATTCCTCGCAGATGTTGGCGATCTCGTTAATGAAGGAGATGCGCGTGGCGAGAAAGGCGTTGGAGGCGTACTTGATCATCTCAGCGGTGCGCAGGTCGGTGACCATGATGGTGCAGCGCAGGGGCTGGTAGAGCTGGGCGACGCGGTTGGCGGCTTCACGGTCTTCGGAGCCAAGCACGACCCGGTCGGGGTTCATGAAATCGTTGATGGCCGAGCCTTCGCGCAGGAACTCGGGGTTGGAAACCACGCTGAACGCCAGCTTGTTCCCGCCGCGGCGGCGGTTGATGACGTCCGCCACCCAGTCCCCGGTGCCGACCGGTACGGTGGATTTGTTAATGACCAGAATGGAATCGGTGACATGGTCGGCGATTGCTTCAGCGGCGGAGCGCACATAGCGCAGGTCTGCCTCGCCATCGTTGCCGGACGGGGTGCCGACCGCGATGAAAGCGTATTCAGCCCCGTTCAGGGCTTCCATGTAATCGCCGGAAAAGACCAGGCGTTTGGTTAATACATTTTGCTTGACGAGCTGCTCCAGCCCGGGTTCATAGATGGGCATGATGCCAGCCCGCAGGCTTCTCACCCGTTCTTCGTCAATATCCAGGCAGACAACTTCATTGCCCAGGTCGGCAAAGCAAGTACCGGTTACGAGTCCCACGTAGCCAGTTCCAATCACGCAAATCCTGCTCACATAACCCTCCAGTATTGAGAATGGTGTGGTAATTTTATCACAATGCCTCGGTGAGCCTCAGCGGTAGGGTGGGTTGAAAATAAGAATATTTTGGTCGTTTATTCAGCTGTTGAATTGGTTTACAACCCACCAATCCCAATTTGATATACAATCTCTCTATGCCTGAAAATTGCAGGTATTAAATCGAGGGAGGGATGTTTAAAATCCGTGGTCACCTTTGGAGCGAGTGTTTTGGTGGGTTTTCCCGTGGCGCACCCATAGAACAAAAATCGTTCCAGGGCTGGTAAGACGCGCCATGGCACAAGCGCCCCACCCTACTATACTGAGGATCTTGAAAACCTCTCCCATCAGTTCCAGGTTTATGATGCTTTATATGCCTGGTGCAGGATGGAAGCGGGAAATAAGTCAAAACCATTACCAATTTGATATACAATCCTTAATAAGTCGAAATAACAGGGGTAGAGGAGGGGTTGATTGGCGGGGATGCGGGCAGGATTTTCACATGAGGTTGGTGCGTTCATCGAACGAACGCAGCCTACGTCTAACACACTACGAATTTCACTTCAATTATTAATCATTATCGTTTTCTGCTTCACCTGTGGAGGTTGCACCGAATCGCTAATGCAAAATGAACATAGTGAGTTTATGATTGGAAAATGGCAGGCAACACAAATTGGCTATGACATATATGGGAATTACTTTGAGGAAATATTTGTAAAATTCTCTAGAAACGGTCGACTTTTATATTGTCGAAAAAGACCGATTGAATCGTTTTGTTCATTTTTTGATTACACTTTTCTAAACGAAAATCTAATTCTAGTGAAGAATCGAAGGTTCAAAAGTGGGGAATGGACTCTTTCCCGTTCGGGTGATAATCTACTCATTTGCTTCCGCGAGACTCTTTATTGTGAAGAGTTTACAAGAGACAATTCCAAATTTAATCCATTACTCGAAGTTTTTGGTATTCTTCGCTAACGCCGAAAAAGATGGTTCGCAAGAAGACAAATGGAACGGATTGATTGACGGGGGTGCGGGCAGTTGTAGGGTGCGTTGCTTGAGCCCTGGCGCGTTTTGTGCGCCATGGGAAAACGCACCACTCAACCCAACCCCACTCGTAAACCTGTCCTCATCCTTCCTTCCTTTCCTCCATTTCCGACTTTCAAACTCGTGCTCGTTGAATAATTTATTATACAATCAGCATATGCCGAATTATCACCGGTCGCTTGTCGAGGGAGGAATCGTACTTTTTCACCGTGGTCACCTACCAGAGGCAACCCATCCTTATCAGCGAACAATCCCGCAAAATTCTCCGTCAGGCTTGGTTGGAGGTAACCGACCGGTTCCCCTTCGAGACCATCGCTGTGTGCCTGGTACCCGACCATCTCCATTGCATCTGGCGGCTGCCTGAGGGGGATGCAAATTATGCCATGTTGGAAGGAGATCAAGACCCGCTTCACCAGGAGATACCTGGTGGAGGTTGGACCGGGCGGAGAACGCAACGCTTCCCGGCAGAAACGGAAAGAAGCCGCAATCTGGCAGCGCAGGTTTTGGGAGCACACAATTGAGAATGAGGAAGATCTCGAGGTCCATTTGGATTATATCTATTACAATCCGATCAAGCACGGATTGGTCGAGCGTGCCATCGATTGGCCGTATTCGAGTTTCTCAAGGTATGTGAAGGAGGGGATCTATGATGCAGATTGGGTTGGTGGGAACGAGGGGAGATTACAGGGGTTGGCGTGGGATTGAGCAAGGGGTGGGTTGGGAGGTGCGTTTGGGTGGTGCGTTAGTAACGCACCCTACGCGCTGATGCGCAGGGTAGGTTGAAAACAAGAATATTTGAGTCGCTTATTCAGCTGTTGAATTGGTTTTCAACCCACCAATCCCAATTTGATATACAATCTCCATATGCCTGAATAGTGCAGGTATTTTATCGAGGGAGGGATGTTTCACATCCGTGGTCACCTTTGGAGCGAGTGTTTTGGTGGGTATTCCCGTGGCGCACCCATGGAACAAAAATCGTTCCAGGGCTGGTAAGACGCGCCAGGGCACAGGCAACACACCCTACTAAACTGTGAATGATACTAATGCGTTCGGTAATTCACTTGAAGAAAGTATGTCTTCGGCAATAGCGATATTCACATCCTCAAATGGAGTGATATATCCTGGATTTGAAGATCAATCCCTTGCTGCAAATTATATCTTGTGGTTATGGGGAAAAAAATAATGCAAAAAATGATTTTAACTCTATTAATCATGTTTCTCATGACATCATGTGCTAGTGTAGAAATGGGATCAAAACCCCAGCCAACCAACACCTTATCTCCAGATCAATACATGAATTCCTGTAAAGAAGTCACCGACGCGGTTTATACTGGGCAAATAAGTTTTATGGGTGTAACACCAGGGCTAACGCAAGCAGAAGATGTTTTTAATCTGGTTGGTAAACCGAATTCTAGATATGGTTATGAGGAATATGGACTTGCTTTTCAAGATTGGAGTTGGGACTTTTTTTCGTTTTTGATTTTTGATAATATCGTCGAAGAGATTTATATCTATAATAATGAGTATTTTCTTAATCTGCAAAATCTAGTTGATAAATATGGTTGTCCTGATGAAATTTTTGTAATAGAACCAGGAGACGAAAATACAGAAGGAAAAATTATTTTCTTTTATTGGCAATTAGGGTTGAAAGTAATTTTTGAGGGTTTGTTGATTAATTCTAACACTGATCCGATAACTATCGTTTATTTTCATCCATCAAATACAAGAGATGAATATTTTACAAGACATCCAATACTTAAAGATATGTATGTAGGACCAGCTCCTTGGGATTCTATAGTAGTTGGGCATTGAATAATGCTGAGTTGGTCTCAATTCCCACACCTAACACCACAGAACGGACATGAAGTGTACGTTTACGATGGGGATGGAAACATGGTAAAGTCCATTATTGACCTTGTTGATACTTACTACCCGAATCCTAATTGCCAATTACTGATTACTGGTTCACAGGAAGTTGTAACCAAGTATTACTCAGCGGGCAGCTCAAGGATTGCCTACCGCATCAATGGGGCGATCATCTGGCTGTTGAAAGACCATTTGGGGAGTACCGTCAGCCCTGTAATTGACAATTCCCGAAAATCCCGGTAAACTAAAATCTGTAAGTTGTCAGACAAGTTCATCTCTATCTGCTGAGGTTCTCTATGAGCACACTCCTTGTCAAGCACGCGCAACTGCTGGTCACCATGGATGACACCCGCCGGGAGATCCCGGATGGGGGTCTTTTTGTTCGCGACGGGTTCATCGAGCAGGTCGGGGCGACCGCGGCGCTGCCCGCCGAGGCGGACGAGGTGCTGGACGCGAGCGGGCAGATCCTCCTGCCCGGGCTAGTGAACACGCACCACCATTTCTACCAGACGCTCACGCGGGTGATCCCGGCGGCGCAAAACGCGAACCTGTTCAACTGGCTGAAAACGCTCTATCCCATCTGGGCGCGCATGACCCCCGAGGACATCCGCATTTCAACGCAGACCGCGCTGAGCGAGCTCGCGCTTTCCGGCTGCACCACTGCTTCAGACCATCTTTACCTCTTCCCGAACGGTTCCTTGCTGGATGACGAGATCGAAGCCGCGAAGGCGATCGGCGTGCGGCTGCACGCATCGCGCGGGTCGATGAGCCTGGGGGAGAGCCAGGGCGGACTGCCGCCCGACAGCGTGGTGGACCGCGAGGAGGACATCCTCAAGGACAGCGAGCGGCTGATCCGGAAATACCATGATCCAAAATCCGGCTCGATGGTCCAGATCGTCCTGGCGCCCTGTTCGCCGTTCAGCGTCACCGGGGAGTTGATGAAGGAAAGCGCAAAGCTCGCCAGGAAGTACGGCGTGCATTTGCACACGCACCTGGCGGAGACCCAGGATGAAGAGGAATTCTGCATCCAGAAGTTCGGGCACGCGCCGGTGGCTTACATGCAGTCGCTGGACTGGGTGGGGCAGGACGTCTGGTTCGCCCACTCGGTGCACGTCAACGAAGAGGAGATCGGGGTGTATGCCCGCGAAGGCTGCGGGGTGGCGCACTGCCCCTCGTCGAACATGCGGCTCGCTTCAGGCGCGGCGCCCATACTCTCCTTCCTGCGGCACGGCGTCAAGGTGGGGCTGGGGGTGGACGGCTCGGCGAGCAACGACGGCTCGCACCTGCTGGCTGAAGCCGGCAGGCGATGCTGCTGGCGCGGCTGAAAGCCGGGCTGGAGGGCGCGTCGCTTTCCTCGACCGGCGGGGAAATTATGACGGGCAGGCAGGCGCTGGAACTCGCCACCCGCGGCGGCGCGGCGGTGCTGGGCAGGACGGACATCGGTTCGCTCGAGCCCGGGAAATGCGCCGATTTCATCACCATCAACCTGAACCAGCTCGACCTGGCGGGCGCGCTGCACGACCCGGTCTCGGCGCTGGTCTTCTGCAATCCCCCCAAGGTGGACAACAATTACGTGCACGGCAAAGCTGTTGTGCGCGACGGGGTGCTTCTGGGCATCGACCTGAAGCGGCATATCGAACTGCATAACAAGGCTGCGCAGCGGCTGGCTGCGGGATAGGAACACAGCATGGGGATGGACTCCTTCTGGCTCCAAAACGCGCGGGAACTGGTGGATTGCGCCATGGGCAGGCTGCCGGCGCACCTGGTGGTGCGCAACGGCAAGTGGGTGTGCGTGCAGACCGGGGAAATCATCCCGAATATTGATATCGCCATGCGCGCCAAGCGCATCGCCTACGTTGGACCGGACGCTTCCCATACCATTGGCAAGAAGACCATTGTGATTGACGCGCAGGGCAAGTTACCTGGTGCCCGGGCTGCTGGACGGGCACATGCACGTGGAATCCGGGCTGGTGACGGTGACCGAGTTCGTGCGCGCGGCGCTGCCGCACGGCACCACCGCCATGTTCATCGACCCGCATGAGATCGCCAACGTCTTCGGGCTGCGCGGGGTGCGGCTGATGGTGGATGACGCCGCGCTGCAACCCAACCATGTGTTCGTGCAGGTGCCTTCCTGCGTCCCTTCCGCGCCCGGGCTGGAGACTCCCGGCGCGATCCTGGGACCCACGGAAATTTCGGAAGCCCTGACCTGGCCCGGCATCATCGGGCTGGGCGAGATGATGAACTTCCCGGGCGTGTACAGCGGGGATGACAAGGTGCACGCCGAAATGAGCGCCACGCGCCGCGCCGGCAAGGTCATCGGCGGGCATTACGCCTCGCCTGACCTCGGACTGCCATTCCATGGATACGTGGTCGGCGGTCCGCAGGATGACCACGAGGGCACGCGCCACCGGCGACGCGGTCATGCGCGCCCGGCAGGGGATGAAGGTAATGATGCGCTACGGGTCCGCCTGGCTGGACGTGGAAGAGCAGGTGAAGGCGGTGATGGAGCAGGGGTTGTCGCCGCGGAGCTTCCTGCTGTGCACCGATGACCTGCAGGCGGAGACGCTTGTATATGAAGGGCACATGGACAGGGCGGTGCGGCACGCCATTTCGCTGGGGCTTGACCCGATGACCGCCATCCAGATGTCGACGATCAACACCGCCGAACATTTTGGTGTCTCGAGGGAGATTGGCTTGATCGCCCCGGGGCGCTTCGGAGATATTCTGATCGTCGAGGATCTGAATGATTTTCGACCCGAGGTGGTGATCGCAAAGGGCAAGGAAGTGGTGCGCAAGGGCGAGGTGCTGGTTGACCTGCCCAAACGCGAGTACCCGTTGTGGGCATTGGATTCTGTTCACCTCAGCCATACGCTGACCGCGGCTGACTTGGTGATTCCGGCTGGAACTGCCAGGAAGGTCCGCGCCCACGTGATCGGGGTCATTGAAAACCAGGCGCCAACCCGGCATCTTGTCCTCGAGCTCGTGGTGCAGGACGGGCAGGTTCGGCAGGAGCTGGCGCGTGACCTGGCAAAGATCGCACTGGTCGAACGCCATCAAAGCACCGGCAGGATCCAGATGGGGCTGGTGCAGGGATTCGGGTTCAACGTGTCTTGCGCGGTTGCCACTACGATGGCACATGACAGCCACCAACTGGTGGTGGTTGGAACGGACGATGAGGATATGGCATTCGCAGCCAACCACCTGGCCGCCATCGGCGGGGGTCAGGTGGTGGTATCGCAAGGCAAGGTACTGGCGGAAGTCCGCCTGCAGATTGGCGGGATCATGTCCACTGAACCGGCGGTGGTGGTGGCGGAACTATCGCGCGAATTGCTGAAGGCATACGAAAAATGCGGCTGCAAGCTCCACAACCCCAACATGCAGGTCAGCCTGATGGGTCTGGTGGTGATCCCGGAATTGCGCATCTCCGACCTGGGGCTGGTGGATGTGAACCGCTTTGATTTCATCCCATTATTAGAAACGATCGAGGATTAACGTTTATCAATGAGTACTGATTTAGGTTTAATCAAGACCAATGGGCAACATCCCTTTCAGAGGCTGCAGGGTGAATTGGCGCAGCTTATCGCAAGCACACCGACCGGGGAAAAACTGCCCTCGGAACCCGCTCTGGCAAAAACGCTGGGGGTCTCCCGCGCAACCCTTCGCGAGGGCATGCGCACCTTTGAAGCCCAGGGGCTCATCCGCAGAAGGCAGGGGATCGGCACCTTCGTGCTCCCGCAATCCAAGGTGATCGAGAGCGGGCTGGAGGTGCTGGAGAGCATTGAACGGCTGGCGCACCGCATCGGGCTGGGGGTTTCGATGGGGGCGCTGGAAATCGCCGATATGCTCACCACCCCCGAGTTGTCTGAAAAGCTGCAGGTCGAGGAGAATTCCAGGCTGGTGAAGGTCTCCAGAGTAATCTACGCGGACAAGCGCCCGGTGGCTTACCTGGTGGATATTCTCCCGCCGGATGCCCTTTCGCAGGATGACCTGAAAGCCGGATTCAATGGGTCTGTGCTGGACTTCATTCAGAAGAGGGGAACTCCCACCTTGTTGAAATCCTTCACCGATATTCACGCGGTTGCCGCGCCAGCGGATATCGCCAAGATGCTCGAGATCCAACGAGGAGACGTTCTGCTGATGTTTTCCGCCAGGTTGTACAGCGACCTGGGGAAGATCGTTGATTTTTCATTGAGTTATTTTCTTCCGGGCTATTTCCGTTTTCATGTGGTCCGGAAGGTGGCAGCAAGTGATCGATAAGCCTTAGGCAAGCCGAAGGAGGTTCCTGGATCAATGGTTGGGCACTGCAGTTTTTCATTCAGATCATAGGAGGAATCAAATGCGCAGCTTTGCAGGAAAAGATATCCTTTCTCTAAAGGATTTTGAACGCGAAGAGTTCTTTCATGTATTTGAGGTCTGCGATGAAATGGCTCCGATCGCCAAGAGCCGCAGGAATACAGACCTGTTGGCAGAAAAAACCCTGGTGACTGCTTTCTACCAGCCCAGCACCCGCACGCGCCTGGCGCATGAGGCAGCCATGCACCGCCTTGGCGGACACGTGACAGGTTTCGCGGACGCCAAGATGACTCGGGCGGGGGATTTCTACCAGGAATCGATCAAGGACACCGTGAAGATGCTGGAGTACTATGGCGATGTGATTGTCATGCGCCATTTCCAGCAGGGCGCGCCACACGAAGCCGCCAAATGGGCTTCGATCCCGGTGATCAACGGCGGTGACGGCTGGGGGGAGCACCCGACCCAGATCCTGACCGACCTGTATACCGTGCTGAGCGAAAAGGGAACGATCGATGGGCTCACCTGGCTGGCGGTGGGCGACATGCGCATGCGCACGATGCACTCGCTGGGGTACGCGCTTTCGCAATTCGACTGCCCGATCACTTTTGTCGCGCCGCCGGACATGTCCCTGACCCCCGAATTCAAGGAGGACTTAAAGCGGTATAATGTGAACTTCTCTGAGGCTGAACATGTGGAACAGGTCATCGCGAAGGCGGATGTCATCCTGGTGGAGCCTGTGGTTCAACCGGATTACACGAAAAGCCGCCAGGAAGCTGGCGACCACGGTATGACCCCGGACAATTACAAGATCACCCGGGAACTGCTCTCCACGAAAGCCAAATCAGATGCGATCCTGCTGCACTCGCTGCCGCGAATGGATGAGATCCCGACCGATGTGGACATCACCCGCTGGTCGCGTTACTGGCAGGAGGCTTTCAACGGTGTTGTCATGCGCATGGCTCTGCTCGCGCTTGTGCTTGGAAAAATGGAATAAATTGGAGGAAGTATGCAAACATTTTTACATGGACGTGACCTGATCGGAGACCTTGACTTCTCGAAGGAAGAGGTCGAAACCGTCCTGGACGTGGCATTCGACCTGAAACGGAAGCGTGCCTTGAATGAGCTGACCCCATATTTGCGGGACAAGGTGCTGGCGATGTTGTTCTTCTTCAGCAGTACCCGCACGCGCGGGTCTTTTGAGGCTGGCATGGCACACCTGGGCGGGCACGCGGCGTTTATTGAATCGCGCACCACCCAAATCTCGCATGGGGATACCCCAAAGGAGATTGGAGAGATCTTCGGGCGTTATTTCGACGGCATTTCCATCCGTCACGTGGATTGGGGCGTGGGTAATGGGTATCTCAACGAAGTCGCCAAGGCTTCGCGCGTACCGGTGCTCAATATGCAATGCGATGTATACCATCCATTCCAGTGCCTGGCTGACCTGATGACCATTGTCGAGAAGAAGGGCAGGGACTTACGTCGCAAGAAGATGGTGGTCTCCTGGGCGTACGCGGCTTCCTATCAGAAGCCGATGTCGGTTCCGCAATCATTGATCCTGCAGATGCCGCGCTTCGGCATGGACGTGGTGCTGGCGCACCCGCCAGAGTTTAAGCTCATGCCAGAGATCATGGACCAGGCGCATGAACAGGCGCGCAAGTTCGGCGTTGGCTTTGAGGTGATGGACGACATGGACGCGGCTTTCAAGGACGCGGACGTTATCTACGCCAAATCCTGGGGCGCGATGGTGCATACCCCGGATCCCGAGGAAGGCGCGAAGATCATCAAGAAATACGAGAGCTGGATCACCGACGAACGCCGCATGAAACTGGCGAAACCGGACGCGATCTACATGCATCCGCTGCCGGCAGACCGCAATATCGAAGTAACCGATGGTGTGATGGATGGTCCCCAATCAGTGGTATACGACGAAGCCGAAAACCGCATGCACGTGCAGGAAGCGGTCATGGCTTTGACGATGAGCTAAACCTATTAAAAACGTAAAGGATAGAAATATGGCAAAGAAATTGGCAGTAGTGGCAATAGGCGGCAATTCCCTCATCCTGGACCCCAAGAAGGTCACTGTTGAGGATCAGTACATCGCCGCGGCAGAAACCTCCAAGCATATCGCGGACATGATCGAAGCGGGCTGGGATGTGGCGGTCGGTCATGGCAATGGCCCCCAGGTCGGGTTCATCCTGCGCCGGTCGGAAATCGCAGCGAAGTACGAAGGCATGCAT
Source organism: uncultured Chloroflexia bacterium (assembly GCA_963774925.1). Classification (GTDB taxonomy): domain Bacteria; phylum Chloroflexota; class Anaerolineae; order Anaerolineales; family Anaerolineaceae; genus UBA6107. The sequence goes on along the minus strand of CAVZGM010000003.1, from coordinate 21,345 downwards.
GAGGTTCCCTTGGATGTCTGCGGCGCGGACAGCCAGGGCGCAATCGGGTACGCCATCCAGCAAACCCTGCAAAACGAACTGGTCCGCCGCGGGATCAAGAAATCCGTTGCTACGGTTGTTACCCAGGTAAAGGTTGACAAAAACGACAAGGCATTCCAAAACCCCACCAAACCCATCGGCGGGTTCATGGATGAAGCGGAAGCCAAGAAGCGTGAAAAGGAAATGGGCTGGAATATCGTTGAGGATTCCGGCCGCGGCTGGCGCCGTGTGGTCGGCTTCTCCCATCCCGATGGAAGTCGTTGAGATCGAATCCGTTCACGCTTTGATCGAAGCCGGCGTGGTTGTGATCACGGTCGGTGGCGGCGGCATCCCCGTCATCGATGACGGCAAAGGCGGCTGCATCGGTACTGCCGCTGTGATTGACAAGGATTACGCATCCAGCCTGCTGGCCAGGTTGATCAACGCGGACCTGTTCATCATTTCGACCGCTGTTGAAAAAATTGCCATCAATTTTGGCAAACCGAACCAGAAATGGCTCGATAAGATGACCCTTTCCGAAGCCAAAGCCTACCTGGCGGAAGGCATTCACTTTGCCAAGGGCTCCATGGCGCCCAAGATCCAGGCGATCATCATGCCTGACCGGAAACGGCAAGGACTTTTTTATAGTTACCAGACGATGGCAAAGGCGCTTGCGGCTTATGGCGAGAAAATTTTAAAAGATGAAAAGGGCGTCAAGCACGACTGGTATAGGGAACTCGCACAGACACTTCTCGAATGCCAAAACAAAGAGGGTTACTGGATTAATGAATCCGACCGCTGGTTTGAAACGGACAAAGTACTTGTGACCACATATGCACTCCTTGCGCTAAATCAGGGTTACGAGGATTATAAATAGATCTCAAAATGAAAAAGCAACCTTTCGATGCCGAAAGGTTGCTTTTTTCTGCTTCAGATTGCCTGTTAGAATCTCCAGTCGAGAGAGAGAATGAAATTTCTTCCAGGCTCATTTTGACCCGAGCCATGTATGCGATATGCTTCATCGGTAATATTTTCTATCGCGGCGGAAACGGTCAAGTTGCGCCGGATATCCCATCCACCCCTGATTGTGGCAACGGTATATCCTGGTGTTCCTCCCGGGGGAATTCTGCTTGTATCTTCTTTATCGGCTGCCGAAAGGTCATCCTGTTCATCAGCTATAGTGCAGAAAGTTTCAATCCAGTAATTCTTTTCGAAATCATTCCATCTGACTCCTATGTTACCTGAGAGAGGCATAAGACGGCTAATAGGTTCTTCGACAAGGACGCGTTCAGAAGTCGGATAATCTTCAACTTCGCCATCCTGCCATGCAAGACTTCCGAAAACGGAGAATTTGGTATATATCTGTCGGTTGGCAGATACTTCAATGCCATGTATATAACCATCACCGGTATTCTCCTTAGTCACTTCATTATCACCGTCAATGATTCTACCGGTCGGAGTTCGATTTATCATATCATTGATGTCTGTGTAATAATAAGACATCTCTCCTGACCATTTTGGGTGCATAGCATTTAGACCAATCTCATAAGAAACGAATTGCTCCGGCTCAAGATCAGTCGAAGGTGTTTCAATCTCGTTCGTTCGGGCAGTATCAAGTCTGGTAAGATCGGAAAGGTTTGGCGCTCTGAAACCTTGAGAGATGCCGGCGAATAGTCTCCAATGATCCCCATCATCAAGCTTTTGAACGAAACGTGCACTGCCCACGAAATTGTCCCAATCATCTTCAAATGAAAACTGATCTCCGGTAATAGGATCTTTGATTTTTTCTGCATCTGCCGATGCAAAAGTATAACGCAATCCCAAGAAGATATCGAGATCGTCGGTGATGGTTATCTGATCCTGAATATAAGTTCCAAATATACTGTATTCTGAATCATCGGCGACCGGACCCTGTATTTCGCTCCCTTTGAAAGAACCATCCGGATTGAAATTGTCAGTAAAGGAGTCTATATTATCACGGTAATATTCTGTGCCGTATGTTAGTTTCCCTATGGGACTTGAGCTATCAAATTGAGCCGACAAACCTGTTGTCCCCACATCAAAACCGGAGTTGTCACTTCGGTCATCCTTGCGCACACGATGCTGGGTCTCCTCCTGAGTCTGATATGAAAGGCTTAAAATCATTGAATCAATGAAGCTATCCATGTTGCGCGAGTGATATTGAAGATATGTCAATTCTCTGTCTTGGTCGAGGATTCGCTCCTTATCAGTTCCAACAGATGTGCCTTCCCAACTTTTACTGAAGATAGTTGAATGGGTACGCCATGCATCGTCAATTTCTACATTCTGATAAGCAAATAACAATTCGCTGTCCGGTGATAAAGCATAAAAAAGCTTAAGGTCGCCGTCCCTTTCGTCATAACCTGTTTTTGGCAACTCGCCAAGGTCGCCGCCAGCTTGTATGTCGCCAAAATCTTTGAAGGTCAATCCGGCAAGAATCCCAAGTTTATCTATGTTACCTCCAAACTCACTTCTTCCTATTAACGATTCTTCTGCACTTGCCCCTCTGAAATAGAATCTTCCTCCCCATGCACTCTCTTCTGCAAAAGGATTCCAATCTTTTGTGAAGACGTTTACTGTGCCCCCTATTGCGTCAGAACCATAGAGAACCGAGCATGGACCCTTAAACACCTCCATATGGTCGGCAGTAAAAAGATCAACTGTATTCCAGTACTGGTTCGGACCCTCGCGAAAGACTGAATTATTGAGACGTATCCCATCTATAAGAAGCAAGGTTCTAAAACCGGTAAAACCCCGTATGTACGGTGACCCCTGACCATTAGAAGTCTTCTGAATCATTACTGATGTTGTTTCTTTCAAAGCTTCGGGTAGTGTTCGAGAAGTCTGGATGTTTTCTGCCTGTCGAGAGGATATGACTGACTTTGTATTTGGCACGTTGCGACTTACGTCCTCCATTCTTTTCTTTTTAATTACTATTTCAGGAATTTTCTCGCTATCGAGTGAAGCAACATTCTCCTTTTTTTCAGATTCCATTGTTGAATCAGTAGAATCTTCCTGTGCATAAGCAATAGACCATGCTGTAAGGCAAAAACATAACAATATCATACTTAGTACTCTCATCATTCATCCATCCTTTCCCGGTTGTTTACTGTTTTGTTCCTTATAGTTCTGCTCGATACCTTGTGCACCCACGGTCGTAATCATATGGAAGTGATATGGACTTCGTGATCCGATAATCTTCCACATACAAACGGTCTGTGGTGCACATTCTTGGATAAATAAACATTTTGAATCGCTGACTATCAGCCGTTTGCGAAATATGCTTATTCATGTTTTTCCCATTTAGCAACAGTTATGCCATTGCTTTGCGAGTTGCCAGAAACTTGATGGGATGTATCTTTTACAGAGAAAAACGAATCAAATCCCGGAATGACTTTTTCGTAAAGATATCAGTTCGTGCACAGTGTTTGTTCAATGATGCTATTAAACTGTGCATGCCAATTTATATAACTCCCCGACTTTCAAGGATTCGAAGTTCGAATAGGATATCGCTGACTGAGCTAACAAAAAGAAGTATAATTGATCGTTGTCAAATTCGGGAAGTTTTTGCATTCGCAATTTTAAGCCGGAGGATAATAGATAAAGATATTCTTAGAAAATTTGCACCTATTGTGTAATATCTGTTCCAGTTAGGAGAGTTTTCATCATGGTTAGACGAAAAAATTTATTGATCTTCCTGACCGACCAGCACAGATGGGATTCATTCGGCGCGAATGCCGGACTTGTCAAGACACCAAATCTCGATGCCATAGCAAATGAAGGGGTACGATTTACCAATGCATATACCTGCAATCCATTATGCTCGCCGGCGCGGGGATCAATTCTTACCGGTCAGTATCCGCATGAGCACAAAGTGATAGTAAATGTCGAGGATTTCAATGGGATATCACCAAAACTTGATCGCGGAAGGGAGACATTTCTATCGAGACTAAAAGAGGTAGGCTACAACACGGCATACATCGGAAAGTGGCATTTGGGACCAAATGAGGAAAAGCCAAATGGCGTTGATAAATGGCAACACCTCGGATTGTATTACCAGATGCTGAAAGAGCGTGGCATTGACTGGGACATGTGGAAAGAAGACAAGAAGACCATGACGGGTCCGATGCGACCTTCTTCGGGAAATTGCCTATACCCGAAGAACTTGCGCCGACGGCGTGGGTCGCAGATAAGACAATAGGCGCATTAGATGAACTGTCGGCTGATAAAAAGCCGTTTTGCATTTATGCCTCATGGTACGGACCACATTTTCCGACTACGATTCCTGAGCCGTATTTTTCGATGTATGATCCTGAGTCTATTGAGAAGCCGGGAAACTGGAATGACGATTTGAGAAACAAACCGCAGATTCAGAAGAAAGAACGTTATCGCTGGAATGCAGAGATAATGAAATGGGAAAAGTGGCAAAAGGTAATTGCTCGATACTACGGTTTCTGCACATTTATTGACTATCATATCGGCAGAATAGTCCAGAGACTCCGGGAAATAGGCGAATACAATAACACATTAATTATATTTACTGCAGACCATGGCGGATTGCTGGGGGATCATGGGCTATTTAATAAAGGCTTTAACTTTTATGATGAGACAGTAAGAATACCGTTCGCAGTGAGATTGCCCGGCGGAGCTAAGGGATTGGTTGACGAACATTTCATTTCGCTTGTGGATATATGCCCGACGTTGCTTGATTATGCCGATGCTCAGGAAATCCAGCCTGCTCATGGGAGGTCATTGATGCCTTTGCTTCAGGGTGCAGCGATAAAAGAATGGCGCAAAGCCGCATTTGCGCAGTTCCACGGATACGAGACGACGCTATACACGCAAAGGATGCTGAGAACGAAAAGCTTTAAGTATTGCTATAATCCCGCCGATATAGATGAACTCTACAATCTCGACGAAGATCCCTCAGAACTTCATAACATAGCGTATGATGCCAAAATGAAACCAGTGATTGAAGATATGCGCGAAAAGCTGTTCAGAGAAATGTCAAGTTATGGTGAAACGTGCGTGGAAACATGCGCATATAATATAGGAGTGAATCGTAGAATTACGGGGATTTGGGATAAATAATAAATGGTTTAAAATTCATAAAAAGCGCGGAAGAGGATAAGTGAGAGAAAAAGCGGGGTAAATGGAATATTTAAATATAATAACTTTATATAGTATATATGCACAAATAGGTTTTTCAAAAAAAATTACAAATATTTTACAAAAATAGTTGACACGGTATACATACAGGGGCTTAATAGCCACAAAATGTATGAACAGGTTTGTGTGCTGACTGAATGTGAAAAGCGGGAAAAGCGATCAAGGGCGACTTTTTCCGAAGTTTATAAATAGCATAAAAGAGAAAAAACAAACCAAGTTATAACAGGAAAATGAAAGGAGAGAGACGGTGAAGAAATCATTATTTTTCTTCGCAATCAGCTTGCCTACGCTTGCAGTCTTTGCAGAGCCTTGTTTTTGCAGCAGAGCCGATAGCGGATTTCCTTGTGAAGAAGGGGCTAAGTCACAGAAGAAGACGTTAGCAACTACAGAAGCGGAAGCAAAATGCACAGCACTGAAGAGCAGGAAGTTGCGACCTGACGACTTGGCGGGTATGTTCAGGCTTTACACATCGAAAGATGATGAAGTGGAATTTGATGACACTTTCTCAATCAACAGTGTCTATATGTGGGTAAAAGGATATGTAGCAAAGGACTGGTACATATTCCTGTCCTGGTATGTCCATGATCCCATGCTGATTGATGCCAAACTGACCTATGAATATACACCATGTCTAAAGATCAGCGCAGGTCAATTCCTGCTTCCATACTCGTGGGAACAATTAACTTCAACTCCCAAGTTGACACGATTCTACGGGCACGCGCAAGCAATGCTCTTGCGTCCCATCGCGATATCGGCGCAATGGTAGATGGTGCGATGATGGAGAACAAAGTCGGTTACGGTCTTGCAGTTATCAACGGCGCAGGCATCAACACAACCGACGACAACGACAAGAAAGATATCGTTGCGCGCATCTGGGCAAAACCATTCCTCGGCAGTGAGGGAAGTCCTCTTGCAGGATTAATGGTTGCCGGTGCAACCCAATTTGGCGAAACGCCAATGATGGGCGAAGTGGTTGATCCTATTACAGGCGCAATCACAGAAGTTGATCTTGGTGATGAGAACCGCACCCGCTGGATAGGAACAGCAGCGTTGGGCATTTCCAGGCATTCAGGGTACAGGGTGAATATCTGTATCAGGAACTTGAGGATACGGATGTTACATCAGACGGTTACTATGTTGTAGCTACCTATGATGTTCCTCTTCAAGAAGGCGCAGTAATTATTCAGCCTGTGGCAAAATACGAGCAGTTAGACGCGAACGATGATGTTGATGATGATGAAAGCAACATCGCAACACTCGGCGCGAACCTATTCTTTGCACAGAGAAAAGCAAGGATAGCAGTAAACTACAGGATGATTGATGAAGAACCGGAAGTTGATAACAACGAGATACTTGGAATGCTTCAATTAATCTTCTAAAATTCCGGCTATAGAAAAATTCCGGGAGGTTGAGAATTCAACCTCCCGTTTTTTATGCCTTTAGAAAAGCGGGATAGAACCCATCAGAAAAACAAGCGTGGACATTTTTATAAGCAAGCGACAATCCGCTAACTGTCAGGTAAATTAATCCTCCTGAGGCGGAATCCACGACAAAGCCCAAGCGGCATTTTTCTTGACATCGGGGTCTTTGTCGGCAAGAAGCGCACTCAATGCCTCGACAGCCTTTGGCTCTTTAATAGTTCCGAGAGCCCATGCCGCGTTTTTCTTAACCACATTGTCACCGCTTGCAAGCAGGGAAATCAGAGGTTCTGTTGCGTTTCTCTCGATAACGCCTGCTTTTGCCATATTGCCTAATGCCAGCGCGGCATTTCTCTGCGCTGTTTCGTCATTGCTTTTAAGGAGAGCGACAAGTCCGGCGCCGGCACGGTGGCTTGCAGTGCCTGTTTTTGCAATATTACCCAATGCCCATGCGGCAGTTGCTGAGACCGAGATGTCAGGATCGCGAAGGAGTTCGGCAAGCGGTTCAACCGCAGAAGTTTCCTTGTGATTGCCAAGCGTCCAAGCCACATTTTTCCGCACGGCAGAGTCGCTGTCTTTAAGCGCGGCAATTAATCTTGAGGCAACATTTGAATCCATAATACAAATATACTCCCGTCTTAGGAATTTCCAATGATGTTTAAAAATCCATTTAAAAACTCATTTTACAAGCCCGCAAAACGTCGCGTTGCCTGAAGCAGAAATCTTTAATATGTTATTTATAACAGATATCCCCCGGAATTAGTAGGGAAGATTTACTATTTGTTAAACCCGGTTTTTTATTTGGCAGAATCTGAGCGTTTGCCAAGAAGAGCTTTTGAACCGAAGACAACGACAAAAGCTTCAAGTATAAGGGCTGACATACCAATTATAATTAATGCGACATTCTCCGGCTTGAAAGAGCGAAAAAGACCGTTATTTTCCATACCATTGCCCATGCCGTTATAACAAGAAGAAAGAGCATAGGGACAAATGCATAAATAATATTTTTGCCGGATTTACGAAGATAAACGGTAATAATCAATAACACCATCGCCGCAAGGAGTTGGTTAATTGTGCCGAAAACCTGCCAGAGATAGTTAGCCGTTTGAGTTTGCCATCCTTGTGAAAAAGCAAGCCATGCCGCCGTTCCTACTGCGATGGTTGTAGCAACATACCGGTTATTCAGAGCTTTAACATTAAGAGATGCGGCTATTTCACTTATTACATATCGTTGTATTCGTGTAGCAGTATCGAGCGTTGTACCTGCGAAACATATTATTACAACAGAAACGAACACTGCCGCAACTCGCAGTTGTGATGACACCCCCAAGACCAATGCGTAACTGTAAATTGAGTTATCAGATAACCTCCGCCTTTGATGAACGCATTTGTCCCCATCGGACTGTCCGCCATAAGAAGCATAAATGGTCCGCCATTCACTCGCGCTTAGACCTGCCGCAACTGCGACTATGGCAAGAACGCCGACGGCAGCTTCGAGAATCATCGCGCCATAACCGACGAACTGTGCATCTGCCTCGCTATTTATCTGCTTGGAGGATGTTCCTGAAGAAACAAGTGAATGAAAACCGGATACCGCGCCGCATGCAATCGTAACAAAAAGCAAGGGCACAAAGTGGAGGCGTTCCTGTACGGAACGTCTGTCTCTCAGCGACGGTGCGACGATATTCGGATGAGCAAACAACACGCCAAGAAAAATCAGCCCATGCTCAGGTAAAGTAAATGACTGTTAATATAATCACGCGGCTGAAGAGGCCTGATGAACAGGTAGTGTGGAAGCGAAAAAAACATATATAAGAAGAATTAATATCCACATACCCAGTGCATACGAGCCCAGCCTTCTCATTAAGATCCTGCAATAAACCCTGTTTTTCTCCTCAATAGCATTGCTTCCCCAAATGGCTAAGAAGCATAGCACGCAACAATAATTAACGACCACACGGCAAGATTGCCTTTTCTGTTGCATAGATAATCCAGCCGAAAAGAACGGCGAACGGAATCTGAAACCATATAGTTAAGACTGACGCGGGATATTTAATAAAGAGGTCTGCAATTATAAAGGCGAATAGTGCAATAACTACGAGCAGGAGGAAGAAAAAGATAAGAAGCATGACGAGTCGTGTGCCCGGGCGAGATAAGTGATCCGGTAATATCGCCGATTGAACGTCCTTGTCTGCGAATGGAAATGAATCAGGGACGCAAAATCGTGGATGCCGCCGATGAAAATAGAGCCGAGAACCACCCAGAGCAATGCCGGAAGCCAACCCCAGATCACAGCAATCGCAGGGCCGACCATCGGCGTGACACCTGCAATTGAAACAAAATGATGGCCAAAAAGAATGAACTTGCGGGTCGGCACATAATCAACGCCGTCAGACATGCTCATGTGCCGGCGTCTTTCTTCCGGGATCAATACCAAAAAGTCTTCTTGCTGCAGAAAACCGCCATAAAAACGATAGGCAAAACCAAATGCTGCAAAGGAAATTATAACCATCAACAGAGAGTTCATCCGGCAATCCTTTCAACTTTTATAATACATCTATTTATTATACGAGAAAGAGAATAGAAAGTAATTTTCGCTTGACTTTCGCCTTACATTGTTTATATTACTTAAGGGATTCTCTGATAAATGCCGTTCTGTGTCAATAAAAACGATTGCTGTAACTTTTTTTGAAAAAAATGCTTGACAGCACTATATATTGTGGTATGCTTATGCCCGCCTACTAAATGAGGCGGGAAAATCAAAGTAATAGTGTCCTTTTTAATATTCTAATTTTTTCTAATTAAGCACGAGGGGGTGCTTTGACTATGTTAAGCGCAACCGGAAAGTCTTCATCAAAATCGAAGATCGCAAACTTGAGCAAAGATTCAACACAACGGGCAGTTACACCTGTCGGATAATGCGGTGCAGGTGCTTGAACGACGCTACCTGATCAAGAACGAAAAGGGCGAGTCGGTTGAGAAACCACACCAGATGTATCACCGCATAGCGGGGAACATCGCCAAAGCGGACGAATTATATGACAAAAACGCCGACCTGAAAGAGGTGGAACGTGAGTTCTATGAACTCATGACCAGCCTCGATTTCATGCCGAATTCGCCGACTCTGATGAATGCGGGGCGACGCCTGCAGCAGTTATCGGCATGCTTTGTCCTTCCTGTTGATGACAACATGGAAAGCATATTTCAGGCGATAAAAGACACGGCTATGATTCATAAAAGCGGCGGCGGCACCGGCTTTTCATTCACGCAGGCTAAGACCAAAGGACGATGTCGTAAGCACGACATACGGGCTGTCGAGCGGGCCGATATCATTTATGCAGGTATTTGATTCCGCTACGCATGCGGTAAATCAAGGCGGATTCCGTCGCGGAGCAAATATGGGAATAATGAACGTTGACCATCCGGATATCGAGGAGTTTATTTCCTGCAAAAAAGACCGGACAAAATTGACAAACTTCAATATATCAGTCGGTGTCAGTGAAGAGTTCATGAAAAAAGTTGATAAGGATGATACGTATCACACCATTAATCCGCACGGAAATACGCCGGTCAAAAAACTCCGTGCACGCGAAATTTTCAATAAAATAGTCGAGAACGCCTGGGACAGCGGTGAGCCGGGAATTGTATTTCTGGATAAGATAAACGCAGACAATCCAACACCGCATATCGGCAAAATAGAAAGCACAAATCCCTGCGGAGAACAGCCTCTCCTGCCATACGAGGCGTGCAATCTCGGTTCGATAAATCTTTCGCGATTTGCCGTTGACGGTAAGGTTGATTATGACAGATTGCGCAAAGTTGTAAGAACTGCGGTGCATTTCCTCGATAACGTAGTTGATATGAGCGAATTCCCGATTGAAAAGATTAAACAAACAGTTAGAGCAAACCGTAAAATCGGTCTTGGAATAATGGGTTGGGCTGATATGCTCATAAAACTGCGCATACCATATAACTCGGAGGAAGCAATCCAAAAAGCGGAAGAGGTGATGGGCTTCGTTCAGACGGAATCGCACAAGATGTCTCAGGAACTCGCCGAAAAACGAGGTGCATTTCCCAACTTTAAAGGAAGTATTTACGACAAGGAAGGCGAACCGCCGATGCGCAATGCGACTGTCACGACGATCGCGCCGACGGGGACAATCAGCATCATCAGCAATTGCTCGAGCGGAATAGAGCCGTTGTTTGCGATATCTTTTGTGCGGAATGTCATGGATAATACAAGGCTTCTCGAGACCAATCCCATCTTCGAAGAGACAGCTAAAGAAGAAGGCTTTTATTCACAACAATTAATGGAAAAAATTGCCGCGGAAGGCACCGTCGCCCATATAGACGAAGTTCCGGAAGACATAAGGCAAATATTTGTCACCGCGCACGATATCACGCCGGAGTGGCATGTGCGTATGCAGGCGGCGTTCCAGAAGTTCACAGATAACGCGGTATCCAAAACGGTGAATTTCCCGACGAATGCGACGAAGGATGATGTCGCAAAGGTATTCATGCTTGCATGGAAACTCGGTTGCAAGGGCATAACGATATACCGCGACGGATGCAGGGACATGCAGGTTCTGACGAAAGGCGATGCAAAATCGAAGGAAGAGGGAGGATCTGCCGAAGGCAAAACCAAGGCGCTTGCGCACAAAAAACGCCCGAAGGTTCTCGAAGGGAAAACTATTCATATGGAAACCGGATGCGGTTCCCTATATGTGACAATAAACCGGGATAAAGACGGTTGTTTCGAATTGTTCACCACAATGGGCAAGGCTGGCGGATGCGCCGCGAGCCAGAATGAAGCGATCGGACGGCTTGTATCTCTCGCATGGAGAAGCGGCATACCCACAGACTCGATTATAAAACAACTCATCGGCATCAGTTGCCAAAACCCCACTGGTCTGGGGAAAGCGCGGATTACCTCCTGTGCCGATGCGGTTGCGAAGGCGATCCATACGTACCTTGACCCCGAGCAGAAGGACGAAATTGACACACCGAACTTCCTTCGCGGTGCGTGTCCTGTCTGCGGCGGCGTGGTGGAACATGAGGGCGGATGCTTTGTTTGCCGTGCATGCGGATACTCCGACTGCGCTCAGTGGATGCGGCGTCTCGCCGCATTTCTGAAGCGACGAGGACGTCGCTTCTCATGACAGCAACTGAGAAGCACTCATCTATGAGTTAGAAAAGAAAATTGCTCGCGGCAACGAAGCAACGGCGCTGATAAAACAGCGCCTTAGAAAACTCTCTTATGACATGTGCGTAAGAGAGTTTCTTTTTACAGAAAGCCTATCCAACAATTACCTAATAATTATTATGTCAGAGCCGAACTCGAGTTGACTGTCGTATTCCGAATTCGGGAAGCCATCGCCTTTTGCCAGCCACAGATCCGGTAGAGAGAAGGTTATCCCGTCTTTCATGAGGCTTGCGCCGGTGATGCGCTTTTCCCTTCCCGGTCTTCGTTGAAGCTTGTGAGAACATAAGTCCGTGTCGGGTCGAGTGCCTTGAGTTTCACTACATTTTTCGGTGCTCCTCCGCGGTGCCGGAATACAAAGAGAATCGCTTCGGAAGCGTCATCTTTCGTATATTCAATTGCCGTCCACCCTCGGGATTGGATAGCGATGGATGCCACACGTCGCAGAAAAGAAGGTGGCGGTAGGCTTTGAAGTGAAGAAGATTTCTGCGGAATGCCTCGATGTATCCTATCGGCGCCTTCGATAGAAGCTGAGACCACATCCCATTGATGTTCCCAAATGCGATGCCGTGTATGAAATGCTGACGCAAACTGTAGTCCAAAGCAGATGCACTGCACCAACCGGCGGTAAGTTCTCTAATCTCACATGAATCGGTAGTCTTAACTGTTGCGAGTGAGCCCCATACATACGGGCTAATCATGGGTCCAGTCATAAATTCACATATATATCCTCCCCGGGAAGGAGGGTACGCGGACCGGGATTCGTACGGCAATATCGCAAAGAAGGCTCGCACTCGAAACCCGATAGATTAGGGAATTTTTTAAGCAGGTGCGACCAGATTTCCATCTTGCCCGCATAAGCTGACCAAACACCGCCGTGGGCGCCGTGACCATGGTCGGTCGCGGTCGCAGGCATGACTAACTGTTCCCGACGGATCCCACTTCATCCACTCGACAGAATACTTCTCGATAATATCAACGAGATTCTTCTTAATCCATGCCACAACATCAGGATTACCAAGGCACAGTTGCGTCATGGGGGAAAGGGATTGATGCCAGAGTTCAAGGTTTTTCCATTGCGCTTTGCAAGCCATGACTGCGGAATCTCACCGGAAGCAACGCGCTTGCTGTCAACATTGCCGGGATCAACCCATAGACCGAACTTCATACCGGCGTCGCGGACTCTCCGTGAAAGGTCTTCAAGCCGTGAGGGAATTTATCGGCATTCTCCTTGAATGTGCCAAGCCCCATAGCCCAGTCGTTCATTCCGGGCACAAGTGAGCTGCCCTCCACCCATGTTGCGTCGTGATAGAAAACATCGAAGCCGACGCGTCTGGCAAGCTGCAATTCCTCGCGCAATATTTCCTCGCTATCGGGGACTGTAAGCCAGACGCAACAGGATGCGTATGGCGCTCCGGGAACGGGTTCCGGCATGACATATCGTTTAAGGTATCTGAATGCTTCATTCGCTACATCGTCGGCGCCGCCTTTAGCTAATGCAAGAAAAACTAACGGAGTTTCGATTGTAGCATTGGGAGCAAGGTCAATAGCCGACGGTTCTTCATTCTCTTCCGCAGGAGATGGATTCGCACCCGCCAGAACGCGCACACAGTTTGATTGCGGATTGACAAAGGCAGAGAAACTCAGGACACCTGCGCCCATGTCGCCGCCGACCATCAGAGATTCGCCTGCTGACGTGTCCTCAAGAACGATCCAGTTGTCGAACTCCCGTTTTGCGTCGGCATGACCTGAGGCGAAGAAGCCATGTCGTCCTTTTGCATCAACAAAGAAGACATTAAGATTATTTGCTTCACCACGTAGAATCAGCGAAAGCGGAAAAAGCCTATAAATAAGTGGAAGCGGAGCTTTGCCACGGTTCGTTAGTCGTGCAGTAAATTCAAATGCAGATGTTTCAGGGAAACAACGGATGATGAATTCGCAATTAGCCTTGTTAGACTCGTTGAGGAATGAAAGAACGAGTTCAACGCCTTCTCCCGGAAGATTGTTTGAAACGCCACCGGTTAGCCGGTATCCGGCTGTTTGGAGACTGACAGGTTCCGCACCGGCTTGAATCTCGATAGCAACACCCATTTCGGTGTCTATCATTGCCCACTCTCTTCCTCCTTCTTTCAGAGATGCAATCGTAATACCGCCGTTCGATGTACGAGCGAGTTCCATACAGATACGTCCATTATGAATACGCCATCCGTTTTTTGTGACTTCGACTTGTGCATCGTTCATATTTTTACCGGTATGTTTATTATTCTGCACAAACACTTTCCCTTCTATTAGTGTGACGACAAACTATTTTATATTTTTACCACTGTAATGCTATTGAGGAAACTATTTTGTTTCCTGTTCCGCGAACACTTCTTTTTCAAATTTTTCGATATCGGCTTTCTTCTCCTTCAAATACGACTGCACAAGGAATATAATCTTTTCTTTCAATTCCATTTTATCGAGGACGGAAAAATCTTTCGGTACGACAGCAGGAGATTGCACGCGAATTTCCGACAGACATATAAGGGACTTCGCCTTTCTCAGGTTCCCATAAAAACAAAATGCAGGCTTCATCGCGAAAATTCATAAACTTCGGGATAAAGAACACCTGGACGAAAACACTGACTCTTTTATCTACTGGCGCATCGCCTTTGAGAACCTTCTTAAATACACAATCATACTTTACAAGACCGTCCCAGTCAGCCGAGATCATTTTGAATTCCGCTGCAATGACAATGACAGGAGATTGCGCTATCAACCTATCAAGAGAGCGGAAGTCCTGATATTTCCAAGCACAGACTAAAGTACCAATTAGAACCATCACTGTCGTTACAAATATCTTTTGCATCACCTGCTCCTTAATTGGAATCGTGAAACATAATACTAATATCCTAGTAAGAACGCTAACTTAGTATTTCCATTTAATCTTCTCATAGGATGCAGTTATTGTCACAGGTTTGTTACTACACCTTTCCAGCATGAACAGCCACTGGTTTAGGCTGACGCATCCGGTTATTCTTGGGGAGGGGGATTTATTTTGTGTCAAATAAATTATGTCGTCCCTACAGGACTCATAGGTTGCAGATATTGTGCACCACCATTGGATTCGCTGGATTTTTATAACACCCCTAAGGGATTCAAGAAAATATTGCCTTGTCGTTTAACAGTTGGCAGATGAAACAATTTAAATGTTGACGCAGGTATTTAAGCGGGAGTAGTCTTTATTAAATGCTCAGTTTTGTTGAATGAGTGAACAGCGGGCAAATATTCACGGAGTTTGAGATATTGAATTTTTCAAATATCAAACATGCACGTTTAATTATTCTTATCTGTGATGCCCTATATCTTTTAGTTATCCTCACCGTAAATTCGACCCATGAGTGCATAAAGAATTCTTCACAACATCCCTTCGCAGATGTTTTTTTTCAGTCGGAATGCGCAATGCCGCATAATCCGGAGGAACCTTATGCCGAAGCAGATTTCAGCCGTCCGTGCGCCGCATGCCGTTTTCTTAATTCACATAATAGCGTTATATCTCCATCTCAAATTCATTCAGCAATACCTTTCTTTGAAGAATTATTTTACCTGTCATGCAGTGCTGCGAAACAAAATATATCACCCTCAGTTTTCCTTGTCCGGGCGCCTCCATTATTGTTTAACTGCACAAGCAATTATTTATAAACATAAAAGGCTAATCTTTAAAAGAGCATTAGCTGAATTTAGACAATAATTTAAAACATGAGAAAATAAAAGAAAAAGTTTGTGGATATTGCGGATAGGAAGTAGTATCCACCGCAATTTGCATCAATTAGTTTTCAACAACACAAAATGAATGGTAGAGGAGGTTATTTATGAAGGCATTCACATTGTTTGCCGCATTGTTCGCTATTTCAATTCTTTTTGCCGCTTATTCTTACGGCGATACACTTGAGATGGCGGACGGTTCGTTAATGAAAGGCGTTTATGTCCGCGACGAGGGGAGCCGCCTACTCGTGTGGGACAGCATGGACAAAGTCGGCTCGATGGATTTCAAGGTTATTCCGCGCAGTGCGACAAAAGGTGGGAATCCGATATATGAAGAAAGGGAGAACTGGGATGTCAAACCGCAACTGCCGGATTTATCGGTCGCTTTTATCGAGATGAATCCCAAACGCGCGGGATTGCATCAAAAAATCCAATACGACCAGTATGGCACCCCGACAATCGGCGGCGCACCGTGCTCTCGACAAGCGCGCACAGGAACTCGGCGAAAAAGAAAGGTATCTTGAGCCTGAAGCCATCGTGAAGGACATCAGAATTGATTATAAGGTCGGCGAAGAGATTACCTTCACGGCGCATGTGATGAATTTCGGCTTTGTTGATGCCCAGCCGTTCGAATACCGCTGGCTTATAGATGACAAGGAAGTCGAAAAGGGCAAATATGACAAGCCGATTAAAGTACTTGGTGAGGTGAAATTCGACCGCAAATACAAGTGGGAGGAAGGTCAGCACACTATAGGATTCGAGATAATCAACGAACCAGAAAGAAATCGCGACGATAAATAATAAAGTAACGGATGCGATGTGGGGTTACGGCGTTCTTTACACAATCAATAAGAAAACGAAGCGAGGGGTGGCATCTACCACAGATCATTTTACGGCACGTTTTCGTTCGAGGATTATTACCGCTGGCACCTCGATATTATGAACGTATTGTTTCAAGCTTCCCATATATCCATCGTCACCGCAAGGCGCAAAAGCGCGGATACGGCTCGATAATATAAAGTATCTCGATGACGTAAATAACGAAACTGCCGCCAAAGCGCAAATTGATCCGGATGGTATCGGCTATTATCAGGCTTACTGGACATGGACGGATTTCGATGAGGAAAGACAGACCGGCTGGACGAAAATCATACCTACTCAGGGAACTGAATGGTCAATGCCCCACGAACTCGGTCACCAGCTCGGGTTCATTGACTTTTACGGACTCGATTATGCCGGCGATGAGAACCATTTATGGCCTGATAACAAAGAAAAGGTTTACCATCTCAACTATCACCCGATTACTATGATGGCATGGCATGGTCCGCACCTATACAACGAAGTTGATATGAATTACCTTAACGTTAGCCTGGAACAAGCCTCGCGGGCATTTTGGCGATTACTGCTTCTCTACGCCCGACGAGACTTTCCTGAGCGTGCTTGACATGAACGGACGCGGCGTCCCAGCGCAAAAGTCGAAATTTTCCAGCGCGCCGCGACAATTGACCCTAAAGGCAAGCCTCAGATAGAACAAGGAGTAACATGGGTTCCGATCATTGACGAGGATTTCAGTTCGGCGAACCTGTCGAAGGATCCGGTAATTTTCGGCACTACCGATGATAACGGCGTTATGCGCCTGCCGAACAGACCAGTCAAAGAAGTGATAACGCTAAACGGCTTCCATCGCAAACCGAATCCGTTCGGGAACATAAATGTCGTCGGCAGCAGAAGCCTGATGCTTATCAAAGTAACCAAGGATAATAATCCCGCTTTCTACTGGTTCGACATAACCGAACTCAATATCGGAGTTGCACGCGGGCAAAAGGCGAAATTCACAAAGTCCTTGCAGACCCCTTACGGTTCGGTTGATTCACCCACGCCTCCGCTTAATGTAAAGTGGCAATATACCGATGAAACGAACCAAACAGGTCAAGGTGACATGGGACACCCCACAGATTCAGGTCTCAGCATAGACTCGATGTGTACACAGCGTTTAGAATTTACCGTCGAGACGGTCCGTTGGGAATGAACGATAGACCATGGTTTCCCATTGGGACAGTAAATTCGTCTGCACGCGAGTTCGTATTTGACGTTAATTCCGCTAAATCGGATGAAAGTGGATACTACTCAGACACACTGCGGATAGGAGTCAGCTCCGTAGGCGAGCTGGGAATGGTTGGCGGAATCACTCAAGCAACGCAACAAGTAAAGCAACAGTAGAGCTTTTATGTAAGAATATTTGACGGCGGCGGGATTTCCCCGCCGTTTTGTTTGAATGAAGTTGAGACTTTTTTATTTGTCGGACATTTAGAGGTATGATAGAAAGAAGATGCGTTGATGAAGGACTTGTAGGTGTGGTTATTTACCAGCGCTTGTGGGTTTCTGTTCTGTATTTGGAATCCTGTCTAACAAAATTACCTAAAATATTTAAAGGAGGCATTACCATGAAGACTTTAAGGTTAATCGCTGTAATTTGTTTTGCCGTCGTCGCAGTTTCGTATTCATACGGCGACGTGCTCGAACTTAAGGACGGCACTGTTATGCAAGGCTGTTATGTCCGTGACGAAGGGATACGATACACAGTCTGGGAAGGTCTGGAGAAGGTAGGAACCCCAGATATGAAAATTATTCCGAGGAGCACCATTGCCCCCGCATCCAACAAGAGAGTTATGAAGTTAGTTGAAGGCAAGATGGTTCAATTACCCAATCAAAATCCCCTGATAGAGCGCGGTGCGGAATGGGATGCCAAACCGCAGTTGCCTGACCTTTCAGTCACATTTATCGAAATGAATCCGAAACTTGCAGGCTTGCACGGGAACGTTCAATACACCAAATACAACACTCCATTTGTTGGTGGAGCGCCGGTTCTTAATAAGCGGATAAAGGAAATCGGTGAAGAAAAGAAATTCCTTGAACCGGAAAACATCGCACAAGACTTAAAACTCGAATACAAAGAAGGCGAAGAGATAACCTTCACCGCGCATGTAAAGAACTTCGGTTTTGCTGATTCCAAACCGTTCAAGTTCCGATGGTTCGTTGATGACAAGGAAGTAGCGAGCGGTTCATATGACAAAGCAATTAAAGTACTCGGTGAAGCAACGTTCGAATACAAGTACAAGTGGACTGATCCGAAACATACAATCGGTTTTGAAGTAGTAACTGATCAGAAGGAGATAGCCACGATAAACAATAAGGCAACTGATGCGATGTGGGCATTCAGTTATTTTTACATCGTAAATCCCAAACGCGCCGCATCATGGCACGAGTTCCGCTCGGAATACGGGACGTTTTCATGGGAAGATTTCTACCGCTGGCACCTCGAATATAATGAACCTGCTGTTTGAAAAACTCAGTTTATCCGTCCGCACCGCAGGGTATTACCGCACGAGTTCGCCTCGATAGAATCATTTATCTCGATGGCGTTACTTCCGAAACCGCAAGTAAGGCGAACACCGCGGAAGATGGTATCGGCTATCATCAAGGCGGCTGGATTTGGACTGACAACGATAAAGAATTAGAAACTGGAGAATTCGGACAGACCGATCACACATGGCGCAATCAGACTGAGTGGTCACTGCCTCATGAACTTGGTCATCAACTCGGTCTTGTGGATTATTATGCCATAGACTATGACGGAAGCGACGACCACAAATGGCAGGATAACGGCGAGAAAGTAAGGCATTTTCAAAATCATCCCGCGGTGATGATGCACTGGCACGGCACCGACAATTGTGAAACGAGATAGATGCAATGTACCTAAATATGACATGGAATAAACCGCGTGGGCATTTCGGCGACCATTATTTTGCCATACCCGACGAGAATTTTCTAAACATACTCGACATAAACGGGAAAGGAGTTCCCCGACGCAAAAGTAGAGTGTTTCCAGCGCGGAACAGAAGTAGATCCGCCGGCAAACCGGAAACCGAGCAAGGCGTAACATGGTATCCGGTTATTGAAGATGAGAATTTTGGCAAGCCATGCTCTAAACTGCCGGTTATCGTAGGTAACACAGATAAGGATGGAATGATACGTCTTCCTAACCGCCAGGCATTTGAGGTTAAAACACTAAATGGCTTTCATAGGAAAGCGAGCCTTTGGGGCAACATTGATGTTGTAGGTGGCAGAGGTTTAATGCTTGTAAAGGTGACCAAAGACGGAAAAGTATCTTATTTCTACCTCGAGGCGATTGATTTTAATCTCGCGTGGTACACCGGGCACAAAGACAAATATGTCATCAATTTACAAACGCCGTTTAGGTCGGCTGATTCACCGAATGCGCCGCAGAATGTACAGTGGAAATATACTGATGACACGAAAAAACAGGTAAAGATTACTTGGGGCGCAGCACCTTCGCGTGAGCGGCATTATCAACTAACTCCAATAGCATACCGAGTTTATCGCAGAATCGGAGATATGGGATTGAATGATAAACCGTGGTATGCAGTGGCAACAGTCAATCCTGACCCGAACACAAAGCAGAACACATTTGAAATGGTGATTGACCTGGAGGAAACAAACGTACGAGACATTGTTTGGTTCACGCATACACAACGGTTCGGCGTGACGACTGTCGCAGAGTTGGGTGTCCAGAGCGAGCTTACTCAGGCGGCCGATATGAATCCGCCGCCGCCAAAGCAATAGAAAAGGAATAGCGTCAAGGGATTAGTAAGCAGATATTGCACGGCGGGAAAATATACTCCCGCCGTTTTTTTAAATATATAGAAGATGGTTATTGATTTACCGGTAATAAAAAGAATACGATAAAAGATATTTCACGATTACAGGCAATCATAGCCAACACCAATATATGTCTTCATGGTCTTGTTGGGTAGATTAAAAAAACAACTTAAAAGGAAAGCTTTATGAAGAGACTTCGTTTTTTAGGCGCGATATGCTTCGCGGTGATATTCTCAGTATCTTGTGCTTATGGTGATATCGTCGAACTCAAAGACGGTACCGTTATGAAGGATTGCTTTGTTAAAGACGAAGGAATCCGTTTGATTGTTTGGGAAAGTTTTGAAAAAGTGGGAACGCCTGATTATAAAGTGATTCCCCGTAGTCAGCTTGCGCCAACCCTCAGTAAGCGTTATACACGGGATGTTGAAGGTAAAACTATTGATTTACCTCAAAACAATCCTTGTGTTGACCGCGAACCCGAATGGAATGTCCATCCTCAGTTGCCTGACTTGTCGGTCACGTTTATCGAATGAATCCGAAACTTGCAGGTCTTCACGGCACGTGCCATACGATGATTATGGCGCCCCTACAATTGGAGGCGCGCCTATCATTGATAAACGTGTCAAAGAGCTTGGCGAAGAAAAGAAATATATCGACCCGAATACATCGTGCAGGACCTGAAATTGAAATACAACGTCGGCGAAGAGATAACCTTCACCGCTCATGTAAAAAACCTTGGATTTGCCGACTCTAAATCTTTTAAGTATCGCTGGTTTGTTGATGATAAAGAAAAGTCAAATGGATCGTATGATAAAGCAATAAAAGAGTTGGCGAAGCAACGTTCGAATATAAATACAAATGGCAGGATGGCAGGCACACTATTGGATTTGAAATAGTTACCGACCAGAAAGAAATCGCAACGATAAATAATAAAGTAACTGATTCAATGTGGGCATTCAGTTATTTTTACGTTGTAAGTCCTAAACGAGCAGCGTATTGGCATCAAACCCGTACGGCATGCGGCATGTTTTCGTTCGAGGACTATTACCGGTGGCATCTTGATATCATGAACCTTCTGTTTGAGAATTCGAAATA
>CAVZGM010000002.1:0-344883 GCA_963774925.1 uncultured Chloroflexia bacterium | reverse complement strand
AGGTTCTACAGGCCAATTGATGATGACGTCGGGCGTGACATTGTAGAACTTGGAGACGCCGTTCAGCCCATCCCCGGTGTTCCACATGTAGATGGCGCCGTCCACCGGCAGGATGTCGATGGCGACTCCGGTAGATGTTGTGCGGGTCATTTTGAGGGTGTAAGTGTATCCATAGCAAGGTCTGCGGCTTCAGCCCAATTTTTCCGCGATACAGTACGCGTGTCCCCCTTTTCGATGACATATTCCGTCATCGATTGGCGGGGTTCGGCAGGACGGTCCGTATGGGTTGTGCGCTGACGCCGAAACTGCTGTATTGCGCGGGTTCAACTTTCAGTACCGGAAGCTGCAGGGCTGGCTGATTGGTGGGTTCAGTGGCTTCCGCGGTAGGAGCAGGATCTTTCCTGTCGGTTCAGGTAGAACCGGCTGACCATCCAGACCACGGCGAGCACCAGCACCAGTGAGAAAAGGGCGGTGCCAGCCCCAGGACGGATTCTCCCGAGCCCAACGCGCAGGATCTGGTTCCAGAACTTCTCGGCAGGTGATAAGGGCTGACTTTCAAGAGTCTTATTTGTTGGAGACCCCTGTTTGGTCGCTTGTCGACCGGGGGTTGATCGGTTCCTGGTTGGACATATTTACCTCGGAAAAAATCATAACATCTGCTTTGCCATCGGTCAAGTTTGCCATGACCTTGCCATGACCTTGTCATAGTCCTGTCAAGATGCGCCAGGTGACGCCCCTGCGGTTTTGAGCGGGTGCTTTCATGTTAAAATACCTGCATTCATTCTAGAACAGAGGTGCTGCATGTCTGAATCCATCCTGGTGGCAGTTGCCTGGCCGTATGCCAATGCCGAAATCCACGTCGGCAATCTGACAGGTTCCTACCTGCCCGCGGATATCTTTGCGCGCTACCATCGCATGCGCGGCAACCAGGTTTTGATGGTCTCCGGCTCAGATTCTCACGGCACCCCCATCACCGTCCGCGCGGACGCTGAGAAGACCACTCCCTACGCCGTCTACCAGCGCTTTCACGCCGGCTTCCTCGACCTCTTCCAGCAGCTGGGGCTGACCTACGACCTCTTTACCAGCACGCATACCGTCAACCACACCACTGTCTCGCAGGCGATGTTCCTGGCCTTGAAGAAGAACGGCTTCCTCTACAAGGAAAGCCAGATGCAGTGGTACTCCACCAGCCAGAACCGCTTCCTGCCCGACCGCTACGTGGAAGGCACCTGCTACATCTGCGGCTACACCAACGCGCGCAGCGACCAGTGCGACAAGTGCGGCAACCTGCTGGAGCCCAGCCTGCTGCTTGACCCCAAATCCAAGGTGGATGGCTCCACCCCTGAACTGCGCGGCACCGAACACTACTTCCTCGACCTGGGACGCATGCAGGAACTGGTGGTGGATTTCCTCAAGGTGCGCGACGCCTACTGGCGACCGAACGTGCTGCGCCAATCGCTGGGGCAGATCCTGGCGGACGGGCTGCACGGCAGACCGATCACCCGCGACCTGGACTGGGGCATCCCCCTGCCCGCCGAAGTGTTCCCCGAGGGCAAGGAATGGGAGAGCAAATGTCTCTACGTCTGGTTCGAGGCAGTCATCGGCTACCTTTCCGCTTCCATCGAGTGGAGCAGCTCGGGCGATCCGGACGCCTGGCGCAAGTGGTGGCAGAACGGCAACAGCCGCTCTTTCTACTTCATCGGCAAGGATAACATCCCCTTTCACGCCATCATCTGGCCCGCGGAACTGCTTGGCGCGGGCGATGAGCTGGACCGCAAACTTGGCGCAGCCAACCCCGCTCCGCTTGTGCTGCCGTTCGACGTGCCCGCCAACGAGTTCATGAACATCGAGGGGCAGAAGATCTCCGGCAGCCGCAACTGGGCGGTGTGGGCGCTGGACTTCCTCACCCGCTATGACCCGGACCCCCTGCGCTATTACCTGACCGTCAACATGCCCGAATCCAAGGATACCGACTGGGATTGGGATGATTTCTACCACCGCAACAATGATGAACTGGTCGCCACCTGGGGCAACCTGGCGAACCGCGTGCTCTCCTTCGCCTACAAGCATTGGGAGGGCGTGGTGCCGGAACCCGGCGAACTGACCCCGCTTGACCTGGACCTGATCGCCGAGGTGGAGGAAGGGTTCAAGACCGTCGCGGTGGAGCTGGAAGCCGTGCACCTGCGCGCTGCCCTGGCGGAAGCCATGCGCATTGCCTCGGAGGTCAACAAATACCTGGATACGACCGCGCCCTGGCAGGCGGTGAAAACCGACCGACCGCGGCAGCCCGCGCCATTTACACTGCCATCCGCGCCATCGACAACCTCAAGACCCTGCTGGCGCCCTTCCTGCCCTTCACCAGCGACCGCCTGCACGCCATCCTCGGCTACGAAGGCAGCCTGTTCGGGCAGCAGAGCACCGACCTGGTGCAGGACGCGCTGGGCGAACACACCGTGCTGAAATACAGCAGCGCAGGCGCGGCGGGCAGCTGGGAGCACCAGTCCGATCAAGCCCGGGCAGCGCATGAACCAACCGGTTCCTCTCTATAAAAAACTCGACCCTTCCATCGTTGAACTGGAAAGGTCGAAACTCGGCAAACCTGCCTGATCAGGGGGTCTGACCCCAGTAGATACAGCGCACCCAGTTGGGCAGCGCTTTGAGCATGGGCAGCATCGCCTCGCGGGCGGCGTCTTCGAAGCCGTCACTGTCGTAGATCTCTCCCTCCTCCTGCGAAACCAGGTCGCTGACCGCGCGCAGCACCAGCACGCGCGTGCCGTTGCGCTTCGCCGTCCAGACGATCGCGCCGGATTCCCAGTCCGCGGCAACCGCGTGCAGCTCATCGCGCAGGTGGGGGATCTGCGCCGGGTCGATGTCCTGGTCCGCCGAGACCAGCCGGGTGATGCGCACCTTCTGCGGCAGCGGTTTGCACAGGAAATCGAGGTCGATGACTTTGTAGTAATGGTCCAGCGCCAGACCGGGGTCGCCCATGCGTTCCTGAATGTCGTAGATGAGCGTTTCGCGGGCGAGGATGACCTCGCCTTTTTTGATCTCGCCGGCGAACCCGCCGCAGGTACCGATGTTGAAGATCAGTTCCGGGTGCCAGCGGTCGATGGCATATTGTGTCCCGGCGGCGGCAGCCACCTTGCCCCAGCCGCAGTGAAAGAGCAGGATCCCGCGCGTGCCGACCTTGAGCGGGAAGAACTCGCCGAAGGGGCTGGTGTCAACCACAGGAGGTTTGAAGAAATCCAGCGCGACGCGCCACTCGGCGTTGGCGGCGATCACCACCACGAGTTCGACCGGCTTGGGTTCAGGCGGAGTGGACATGAAATCCCCTTATTGTCTATTGAAGAATCGTAAGGCTCACAGGCTGGTGTCCGCGGGCAGATGACCCGCGCAGGTACGCCAGGATCAGCTTGCAGGGCGGTCTGGGCGGCGGATTGTTTATTGCGCACGCGGTCGCCCGTGAAGTGGTAGCACCAGGCGTGGTCGCCTTCGGGCGTGCTCATGCCGAACCAGACCGTGCCGACCGGCTTTTCGGGCAGCCCGCCGCCGGGTCCGGCGATGCCGCTGATGGACACGCCGATGATCTTCTCCAGCGGGAAACCGCCGGCGAGGGCTTTGCGCACCCCCGCCGCCATTTCCAGCACGGTGGGGCGGCTGACCGCGCCGTATTGCAGGAGCGTCTCGTGCTTCACGCCGATGAGGGCTTCCTTGGCTTCGTAGGCGTAGGCGGTGACACTGCCCAGGTAGTAATCGGATGAGCCGGGGATGTTGGTGATGCGGTGACCCACCAGCCCGCCGGTGCAGGATTCTGCCATCACCAGGTGCATGCCGCGTTCGCGCAGCAGCGTGCCGACCTGAATTTCATAAGGGATGCGGGTCAAAGTTCCTCCGTCCTGCATTGGTAGTTCTTCTGACAGAACGGTGGGTTCGTTTTTTGAATGCGCTGCCAATTTGAAAACCACGCCGAGCAATTTGATATACAATCAGTTTGTGCTCGAATATGTCAGGTAGATAATTGAGGGAGAGTATGGGTTGGCGGGTAATCCGAAACATGGTTCAATGGTTAGTGCGAGAAAGATGGTTGGTATTCCCATGGGGCATGAATTACGGCAGATGGAGCAACGCACAGACGATTAGGTGCCCGTTACCTAATTAAAGAGGTAAGTAGTGATGAAAAGCACTATTGAATTTAGAATCCCTGAAAAATATGCCAAGGAGTTCTTGTCTGATAACATCGGCATATCTCAGATGGGACTTGTTCGTATTGTAAATACAATGGTGACCAGCAATTTGTATACTGAAATATATAAAATTAACGAACTAGTTAGTCATCGGGATCAAAAACACTTTTTTTTGGGATGGAGGATAAGAAGGCTTTATACCAAAGACGAAATAAATAATGCGGAGCTATTCATAATAGATTTTAAAAACACATTTGAGCCGGCTGGTATTGAGTGTGGTACTCATTATAATTACAAAGATACGTGCGAAATTGCGGATATGGCATTATCCAAAAATCAGAATTGATACTTGACTGCTAATCAATTCCTCAAGAAAAAAGACAGACATTGCACGAACAATTTCTAATGAAATTGTCGCGAGTAGCATTTTTTCAGAAGAAATGATTAGTAATGACTGTTCTGGTTTTAAATTCTCTGTTCTTGATTATTTAAAGAAAGGGTTTGTTTACAATGGAAGCAACTTGAGGGAATATCTTCGTTGAAATTTCTCCAAAAACAAAAACCGGAAATCATCCTTTGACACAAGATAATCAAGAAAATATATCGATGTGTAAATGGACATACTGATCGCATTAAGTCGGCTTTCTGGTTGTTGCGTACAGATTGGGACGGGGTGACTTAATTCTTAACAAGACAACACTTGGGAGTAAATCGGGGGTTATTGAGAACTTATCCATTATATTGTGTTTCCCAAAAAGTACCAAATTTATTCAACCTCACGACTTTCACGGGTTGAATTTTAAAATAGTAAAATTATTTGATTATTCTCAACCACTTAACCCAATCAATGGAATTGTCTTCCAAAGGCCGATCGATTATTGATAAAAAAACACCATGAGTTTGATTTTTCGGATTGATGAATTTTTCCAGTGAGGAGTTGACAATGCCAGATCAATCGGAAAGAGACATCGTTGAGAAGGTCATCCATGACGCCATCGGATGGGCGTTGAACAAGGATATTGACCGGCTGTTCTCCATCATGGCGCAGGATGCCGAGCTCTTCATCTTTCACCCCGATTCAAAATCCACCATCGTCGGATTCGAGGCGTTCAAGCAGTTGGGTGAGCGTGCCTGGCTCAGGCCCGAGTTCAAAGCCACCGATTTCGCTGTCCGCGAGCTGCGCTTGAAATTTGCCGAAATGGGCAATGTTGCCTGGTACTCGTGCATGCTGGACGACCACGCCGAGTGGAATGGAGAACCCATTGGTTGGGACAACTGCCGCTGGACGGGCACGCTCGAAAAGCGCGGGGGTCAATGGGTCATCGTGCAGATGCACTTCTCGTTTGCGAAGGATTGAGGACCCCGAATCCGATTTCGATATACAATCAACGTATATAGGATTGCACAAGTATTGAATCGGGCAAGCTTGAGTGCAGGTTACAGATGTTTTTGTGAGGAAAAGAGTTTGTGATAATGATCTAATAGTGCAGATTGTACAATTGATTGTTGTGTATCTTTATCTCAAATCTACTTGAAGAGGTAATACATGACCATAACACTAGATATGAGAATCAACAAAAGATTTTCACTATTGAAAACAAAATAAAACCATTGATCGAGGATTCTTTCCAGGATCTATTAAACCCAAAACATTTATACCAGAATATTTAATATCTCATTTCCGGATTCAAGACATATTCAAATCGCTCCTGAGTTAGAAGCAGCACTATACAATTTGAAGATAATAAAATCGTTATACATTCAATTATTTGAAATCTCAAAAGAAGTCGCATGGCATGTAATCCAAATGGAAAATTACAGTTTACAGGTAATCAGAATATGAGATATACCCCTTCTATAGAAATATACCAAAAACAATAAAATGCTTCTGTCAAAACTGTGATGATATAGAACCATATAATTTTGTCTTTGGTGGGGATGTCATACACGATCCGATAGATGACCCTCTCAATGTACAAGTATTTACCCTTACATATGAATGTCAAGGTTGTAAGTCGTATCCAGAAGTATTTTTGGTACGAAGGAAAGGCACAAAAATTGCCCTGTGTGGTCGTTCGCCTATTGAAAAGTAATAGTTGCCAAACAAATTCCAAAATCTCATCAGGAATTTATTTCTAATGCAATTATTGCATTCAATTCAGGTGTTATTTTAGCTGGAATTTTTTATCTGAGAGTTTTTATTGAGCAATACATCAGAAGCAAGAGCCAAATAACCAACAACTCCAATATTGAATCATTATTTGATGAATATTCTTCAGGATTGCCTGAAGGAATTAAGTCAGCGTTTCCGTCATTAAGAAGTATATAGAAGACCTAAGCAAATCAATTCATTTGGCTGATCCGTCCGTTATTGTTTTCGAATCCTGACTCGAAAAAATCGAACATCATTTTGAAGGTAAGAAAGCATTTTTGATTTATCATTAAATTTGCTTATCAGGGTTCCGATAATATATATCGATCCACCTTTTATGGTCCCTCGGAGAGATTCCCTAAGGGGTTGGATTTCTTTTTGCTTTTAGCAACCAGCTCGCAGGGTGCGTAGAAAAGCATAGCCAATCTCGCCATCTAACTCCCCCCCTCGATCACGGGGATTGCAACACATTAATATCCCAAAGTCGCTATAAGTTCACCTTCCGCTTGACTTAACCCACCTTCTCCCATACAATCACTTTAATTCAACAACTCTTCTTGGTGCCTTAAGGCTTAAAGGCGAAACCGGTGCAAACCCGGTGCTGTCGCGCAACTGTGATTCAGGTCCCCCTGATCAGCCAGGTCGCCCGCCAGGAAGTGTGATTCCACACTCTCGCTGGAAGTGGTGGGCACGTCAGGCAACAAACCGCCCCGCTCCTTTCGCGATCGGGGTTTTCGTTTCCCCGAAGAAAGGTCCAAATGGTTTCAAAGTTCTGGAGGTATGTTTTGGTGTTGGCCGGCATCTTCCTGCTGGCAGGCTGCACTTCTGCTCCGCTTGTGTCGGATGACGGGGGCAAGATCTCCGCGCTGGACGGGCTCGAGCGGGTGATCGAGCTCAAGCAGCCGGCGCAGCGCATCGTCTCCCTCTCTCCCTCGGTGACCGAGATCCTGTTCGCGCTCGGCGCGGGCGGGCAGGTGGTGGGGCGGGACAGCTTCTCCAATTACCCGGCGGAAGCATTGGAAGTGCAGGATGTGGGCGGCTCGATGGGTGACTATTCCTATGAGACCATCGCCAGCCTCAAGCCAGATTTAGTGATCGCGGGGGAGATCAACACCCCGGAGCAGGTGAAGGCGATCGAGGACCTGGGGCTGAAGGTGTTCTACCTTTCCAACCCGGTCAAGCTGGAAAGCATTTCGGCGATGATCACCAGCGTGGGCGTTCTCACCGGGCGGAATACGGAAGCCGCGGAGCTGAGCGCTGCGCTGGAAAAGCGCATCAAGACGGTCACCGACCTGGTGGCGACCGTGGAAGAACGTCCGCTGGTGTTCTACGAACTGGACGGCACCGACCCCGCCAGCCCCTGGACGCCGGGACCGGGCACCTTCCTCTCCGAGCTGATCACTGCCGCGGGCGGGGTGAACGCGGG
The DNA here is from genome assembly GCA_963774925.1 of uncultured Chloroflexia bacterium. Taxonomy (GTDB): domain Bacteria; phylum Chloroflexota; class Anaerolineae; order Anaerolineales; family Anaerolineaceae; genus UBA6107. Next base: position 337,121 of record CAVZGM010000002.1, on the reverse strand, counting down.
AGATGCCCTGCAGTCTGCCTGGGCGCAGATCAGCAGCGAGCAGCTGCTGGTGCAGGACCCCGACATCATCCTGCTGGGCGATTCCATCTACGGCATGACCGCGGAACAGGTGGCTGCCCGTGCCGGCTGGTCGGGATTGAGCGCGGTGCAGGAAAACCGCATCTACCCGTTCAACGATGATTTGGTCAGCCGACCCGGACCGCGCCTGGTGGACGGGCTGGAAGAGCTGGTCAAGCTGATCCACCCTGAACTCTTCGAATGAAAATTGGTAAACGCACCCCGGCATATCTCGTTTTAGGGCTGCTGCTAATTGCAGCCCTGGCGGCGAGCATTGCCGTGGGCAGCGTTGCCATCCCCGTGCGGACCGTGCTGCAGGTGCTGGCGTCCGCGTTCACAGGGGGAACTTCCGCGGCGGACCCGCAGGGCACCTTCGCGCAGATCATCCTGCAGCTGCGCCTGCCGCGGGCGGTGCTGCTCCTGCTGGTGGGGGCAGCGCTCTCGGGCAGCGGCGCGGCGTATCAGGGGTTGTTCCGCAATCCCCTGGCTGACCCCTTCCTCATCGGTGTCTCTTCCGGCGCCGGGCTGGGGGCGGTGGCAGCCATGCTGATCAAGTTTCCCTACACCCCCGGCGGACTGCTGGCAGTCCCGGCGGCGGCTTTCCTGGGCGGTTTCCTCACCGTGCTGATCGTCACGCAGCTGGCGCGCGTGGGCAGGACGGTGCCGACCACCAACCTCATCCTGGCGGGGGTGGCGGTCAGTTCGTTCGCTTCCGCGCTGACCTCGGGGCTGATGTTGAGCTCCACCGGGGAGATGCGCCGCGCGCTGGTCTGGCTGCTGGGCGGGGGCACGCAAGCGGGCTGGGGTCCGGTGCTGGGCATCCTGCCCTATATGGTCGTCGGGTTGAGCGGGCTGGTGCTGCTCGGGCATCCGCTGAACGTGCTGCAATTCGGCGATGAGCAGGCGCAGCAGCTTGGGCTGCCGGTGCAGCGCGTACGCTGGATCACCGTGCTACTGGCGACGCTTGCCACCGCGGCGGCGGTGGCGTACGCGGGGGTGATCGGGTTCGTGGGGCTGGTCGTGCCGCACATCCTGCGCATGACCTGCGGCGCGGATTACCGCCACCTGCTGCGCCTTTCGATGCTGGGCGGCGCTGCGCTGCTGCTCTTCACCGATGTGATTTCCCGCTCGGTGATGCCGCCGCAGGAGATCCCGGTCGGGATCATCACCTCCCTGATCGGCGCGCCATTCTTCCTGATCATTCTCAAGCGCGCGAAGTCGCAGAATTACTGGTGAGCGCCATGTTTGAAGTCACTGAACTCTCCGCGGGGTATGGGTCGAAGGTCGTTCTGGAGGACGTTTCCTTTCGGCTGCAGGCAGGCGTGGTGCTGGCGTTGATCGGACCAAATGGGTCGGGAAAAACCACCTTTATCCGCGCCGCCAGCGGGGTGCTGCCGCTTCTCAAGGGCAGTATCCGCATCGACGGCGGGGATATTTCCGGGTTCTCCGCCCAGGAACGCGCGCGCAGGATCGCGGTGGTGCCCCAGGCGCGCAGTTTGCCGCCCGCCTTTACCGCGCGCGAGGTGGTCGCACTGGGGCGCACGCCGCACCTCAACTGGCTGGGCAAGCTCTCCGCGCAGGACGAGATTGTGATCGAACGGGCATTGAAGCAAACCGACCTGCTGGAACTGGCGGAGCAGAAGGTGGATGAGCTTTCAGGCGGGGAGCAGCAGCGGCTCTTTCTTGCCCGGGCGCTGGCGCAGGAATCCGCTTTGCTGTTGATGGACGAGCCGACCACGCACCTGGACCTGAAATACCAGGTGAACCTGATGGAACGCATTCATCGCCTGGCGCATCCCACGGCGGATGAACTGGAAGCTGGCATGCAGCCCCGGACGGTCATCGCTGCGGTGCATGACCTCAACCTGGTCTCGACTTACGCCGACCTGGTGGCGCTGCTGGTGCATGGTCGCCTGGTTTGCCTGGACGCGCCTTCCGCGGTGCTGACCGAGGAGCGCCTGTCCGCCGCCTACGGACTGCCGATCTCGGTCATCCGCGATGGTTCGGGCAGGCTTGTGGTCTCAGCCGCAGGGGTACCTGAAGAGATATAATCCAGGCATGATAGAGATCAGAGTCAGCCTGTTGGCGACGTTCAAACTGATCGCCAATACCGGCGAATTCAACCTGGTAGTCGCGGATGGCGCGAGCATCAGGGACGCGATCGACAAGGCGGTCGAGCAATACCCCGTGCTACGCCCTCACTGGCTGAATGAACAGGGGGAGCTGCACGCGCATGTGCATGTGTTTCTGAACGGGAACGACAATACTACCCTGCCCGATGGGCTGGCAACTCCCTTGAAAGAGGGGGACGAGTTGATCATGATCCCGCCGGTTGCGGGAGGGTAGAATTAAATCATCCGGGTTTCTGTTTTATGAAACCCGGATTTTGCACTTATTCCCGGGGGAAAGCACGTCATAAAATAAATGCATGCTCCGGGAATCGGAAAGCAGATTCCCGGAGAATTAATTAATCTGGGTTTTTGTTTTTGAAACCCGGATTTTGCAATAATAACCAGAGGTATATTACCAATGAAGTATCAATCATTGGAAAAGAAATTAGATTGATATCCTTCAACTCCAAATTCGGTGTCGCGGATAAACTCATCAACGGATTCGAAAAAGTCTAGAACAATTATTGTTTCGATAAAAGTAGATCTGGAGTTCGTCACTACATAATCCCGATAACTGGAATATTTCCATTGGGAAGGTAACCTGACAAAACCTGCCTTTACTGGATTCAGGTGAATATATTTGACACACTCAAGCAAGTGTCCATCATCAGTGATCAGATTTGCCTGAAATCGACCTTGGAATAATGGTCCCACTCGGTTTTGGTCAATATTTACTGCTTTGGCGTAAGCACCAAGGAAGGGTTGCAACCCTTCCTTCAAGAAATTTTCATTATCAACTTTAACCAGAATGTGAAAATGGTTTGGCATCAGGCAATAAGCGATTACCGTAGCCTTGTCACGGAAATACGCACCCAATTTGAAAAGGAAGTAATCGTAGTTACGGTCTGAAAAGAAAATTTCAGCCTTGTTCACACCGCGATTGTAGATGTGATAAATATTACCAACAGTGATTTGTTCTGTTCTTAGGGGCATCCTCATGATGATATCTCAAATGACAAAGAATGAGAAAAGGGGGAAATGCAAGCTCGGGAAATTGGTTAAGATTAATCATCCGGGTTTCTGTTTTTTTGAAACCCGGATTTTGCATCTAATGCGTGTGAGATGAAATTAATCGGGAAATGCAGACTCCGGGAATCAGAAAGCAGATTCCTGGAGAATTAAATCATCCAGGTTTCTGTTCTTGAAACCCGGATTTTGCATCTAATGCGTATGAGATGAAATTCATCGGGTAATGCATGCTCCGGGAATCGGAAAGCAGATTCCCGGAGATAAAAACAAGCCCCCGGAATCAAAGGTAGATTTCAGGGAGTTTATTCCACAGCAATGGTCAGCTTTTTGATTACCCAACCACTTTCGTTGTGGTATTAAGTTTCGGGGGATTTTCGAGCTGCTTTTTCACCTTGCATTGCTCGGCGGATAGGATCAGCGCATTGTGGTATTTCTCCGGGAAGTCAGGCGGAACCTGGATCTCCAAATCGATGGAATCCACCAGCCCGTTCATCGGGTTGCCGTAGACGCGCTGCACGATGCGAATGCCTTCGGTAGGCAGGTTGCGCTGCATACAGAAGCCGAGCACGTAAATGCCGGCGCAGGTGCCGATCGAGGCGAGAAATACCGAGAAAGGTGCAGCGGCTGAACCCGTGCCACCGCCCGCGGGAGGCTGGTCGGTCGCCACGGTGTAGGGTCCAAAATGGGCGTCCACCCGCGCGCCGCCCGGAAAATCAATGATCATTTCCATACTTCACTCCATGTAGTTTTCTTGTTTGATGCGCGCGCCAGGGAAAAGTGACATATGACCCCGGCAAGGTGAAAATCATCCGGGGAATGAGGATAGATTCCACTATTTGTCGGCTGGTGATGGGATTAATATGGATATGAAATGTCCACCACCAGCGATCTCACCCATCCGTTGTTCCAGGATTTCGAGGACATCCAGTTGGATGTGCTGCGACCCATCCTGGAATGCCGGGAATACCCTGCCCGCCAGGTGATCCTGCGCCAGGGAGAGCCCGCCACGCACGTGTACCTCATCGACAGAGGCGTCCTGGAAGTGCGGCACCTGCCCTATGATGGTCCGCAGATGAGCGTTGACCGCCTGGGGGCGGGGGACGTTTTCGGCTGGTCGGCGTTACTGGGCAGACCGGTGTATACTGCGACCGTGGTGGCGATTGAAGATTGCTGCCTGTACGGGATCACCCCGGCGAACCTGCAATCGCTTTGCCGCCTCCACCATGACACAGGCGTGGTATTATTGGAAAAGATGGCGCGTTCCGTATCCAACGAACCCGGCGGCAGGTACGAAGCTGTCCTGCGGGTGCTGGGGAGCATGATGAAATGTGAGACGAACCATTAAAGTTGAGGAGGAGCGGATGGCAGATCAAAACACGAATTTTACCCAGGTGGAACAATTACGCGGCTTGATCGAGCAGCTGAGTTCCTACATCGCGACCTACCACGGCGGAGAAGTGCAGTTTGTCTCGTTTGACGGCAAGATCGTCAAGGTCAGGCTGGGCGGGGCTTGCATCGGCTGCCAGTTTGTGCCCACCACGGTGAAGGGGTGGGTGGAAGGGACTGTCAAGCAGTTCTTCCCGGAAATCGAAGGGGTTGAAGCAGTGGATTAACACCGGTCTAACGACCGGTTTCTTTTTATTGAGAGATCAATATGGATACCCTCACCGCGGCATCACTTGTGTTTGGGCTCGCGGCAGCCGTTGGGCTGTGGCTGGTTTTCCTGCGCTCGCGCAGCCTGGGTCACGTGCTGGGCGGGTGGCTTGTTTTGTTGGGCATCCTGATCGGCGCACGGCTGGGATTTGTCCTCCTGCACCTGGAATACTACACGCTCCATAACAACGAAATCCCTCAATTTTGGCTGGGCGGATTGAGCGGGGTTGGGGCTTTGTCGGGGGGAGTGCTCTTTGCGTTCCTGCTCTCAATTTTCTTACGTGTGCAGCGTTTGGCGTTGTTTGACGAAGTGAGCGGGTTCATTTTGCCACTCACCCTGGCAGCCTGGATTGGAGATTGGCTGAGCGTCTCTTTAGGAGGGCTCATGGATCCCTCTGGAAGGCAGTTGATTTTTCCGCTGCCTGCCGGGCTTTCCTCCCAGTTGGAGAGGTGGATCCCCTTGCTGGCAGCGCTTCTATTTCTGGTAGTCCTCTCTCTAACTGAGCGCTGGACGCGCGCGGCGCGACCGGGAATACGGAGTGTCTGGCTTATCTTTCTTGTCAGCCTGATTAACATGGGTCTCTGCGTGATCTATCCTGGAGAATGGCGCTCTTTGCTGGGCATGAAAGCGGACACTCTTCTTTGGCTCATTACCTCATCCCTTTTTCTTCTATTCCTGGTTTTCCTCTATCTGCAATCCCGAAAAGCGCCTACAATTGAGCCTGAATTCGATCAAACAGAGGTAATCCATGAAGCTTAATGTGTCACTGGCGCAAATCAATACCGTACTGGGCGGAGTTCAGCAGAACCTGGAGAAACACCTGGCGTGGACCGAGCAAGCCAGGGATAACGGGTCAGACCTGGTCATCTTCCCGGAATTGTCACTGACAGGTTACTTCCTGCAGGACCTCGTGCCGACCGTTACCTGCAAACCTGTCGCCAGCGACCCGGTCTTCGCGCCGCTACTCGCCGCGAGTAAAACCATCGACATCATCGCCGGGTTCGTGGAGGAGGACGAGCGCAACCGTTTCTATATCGCCTCCGCCTATCTCTCCGGCGGTAAAGTGCTGCATGTGCATCACAAGGTTTACCTGCCGACATACGGGTTATTTGATGAAGGACGTTTCTTTGCCTGGGGAGACCGCGTCAGGGCGTTTGATACACGCTTCGGCAGGGTGGGTATGTTGATCTGCGAAGATTTCTGGCACGCCGCGCTGCCCTACCTGCTCTGGCTGGATGGAGCGGATATCTTTTTCTTCACCTCCGCGTCGCCAGGCAGGGGGTTTGCGAAAGAAAGCGGGGAGACTGGCGAATCCCGCCTGGAGTCCGCCCGCTGGGTGGATGACATCAACCGCGCATATGCCGGCTTGTTCACTTCCTTCGTGGTGCACACCAACCGCGCTGGCTACGAGGACGGGCTCAATTTTTGGGGCGGAGCTTCGGCGTTTTCTCCCGATGGCGACCTGATTGTGCATGGTCCGGACCACAGCGAAGCGCTGGTACAGGTCGAGCTGGATCTCAATCATGCTCCACCGCACGCGCGCCAGACTGCCCCTGCTGCGTGACGAGCGTACCGCGCTGGTGCAGCGCGAACTTGCCCGCATCAACAGCAGTTTGGGCGAGAAGCGGGAAGACTGAACTTTGTGTACAATAAATACACACGAAACAGGAGGAGAACATGGCTGACCTTGGGATCGATACCAGCTTGGCGCGCAAGGTGTTGACAGGATTTATTCAGTCAGAGATCACCCGCTCAGGCTTCTCCAAAACCGTGATGGGACTTTCCGGAGGGCTGGATTCAGGACTAAGCTGCTATCTCGCCGCTGAAGCGCTGGGACCCGAGAACGTGCTCGCCATCCGCATGCCGTACAAAACCTCTTCGCAGGATTCGCTGGACCACGCGCAACTGGTCATCGATGCCCTGGGAGTCAATTCTCTCACCATTCCCATCACCGAAATGGTCGACCCGCTGATCGAGCGTTTTCCGGAAATGGAACCCCGACGCAAGGGAAACATCATGGCGAGGCAGCGTATGATCATCCTCTTCGACCAGTCTGAAGCGTTTAAGGGGTTGGTGCTTGGAACCGGTAACAAGACCGAGATCCTGCTTGGTTATTCCACCCTCTATGGAGATTCGGCTTGTGCCCTCAACCCGATTGGCGACCTGTACAAGACCCAGGTCAGGCAACTCGCCCGCGAGATGGGCGTGCCGGAGCCGCTCATCGACAAAGCCCCTTCCGCCGACTTGTGGGTGGGTCAAACTGACGAAGGCGAACTTGGTTTCACCTATGACGAAGTGGACAAGCTGCTCTTCCTGCTGGTGGACCAGCGTTATACCCCGGAAGAATGCGTGGAAAGCGGTTTCCCGGCGGATTTTGTGCGTAAGGTCATCCAGCAGCGTGAGACAAAACCAGTTCAAGCGCGTTCTGCCGCCGATTGCGAAATTGAGCAACAGGACCATCGGTTACGATTTTCTATACCTGCGGGATTGGGGCACATGAAGCCTGCATGATCCAAGATCTTAAAAGGCATATCCCCCCTGCCCTTAAACACAGGAAATTCGCATTATTGTGGGCAGGGTTATTGATCTCCATTTCCGGTTCGCAGATGCAAGCCTGGTCGATCTATTGGCATCTACGCCTGCTCAGTGATGACCCGATCGTGGTCAGCGGGGTGGGTATCGCCAGGTTCCTGCCCATTCTCATCTTCGCGCTGCTGGGCGGATTGTTTGCCGACACCTTCAACCGGCGGCGGATTCTGTTCATCACTCAAACTCTGATGCTGGTCAGCGCGCTTACCCTCGGGCTGCTCACCCACCTGGAGAAAATGTCGGTGTGGAGCATTTATATTCTGATCGCTGTCCTGGGAGCAGCGGTGTCCTTCGACAGTCCCTCGCGCCAATCGTTGATCACCAACATCGTCCCACGGGAGGACCTCTCCAGCGCTTTTGGGCTGCAGTCCATCGCCAGCAACACCGGCGCGATCATCGGTCCCGCGCTCAGCGGGTTGGTCATCGCGACGCTGGGGATCAAGTGGGTGTACTGGATCAACGCGTTTTCGTTCGTGGCGCTGCTCGTGGCACTGCTGCTGATGGGCAAGGTTGAGCGGGAAGTGTCTGGTATTGAGCACCTGTCGGAACAACCTGATTTGAGAGGTAAAAAGCTAGACCTGAGCGGAATTCCCGAAGGCATCCGCTTCATCCTTGGACAGCCCATCATCCTTTCCAGTATGTTGCTCGATTTCTTCGCCACCTTCTTCTCCTCGGCGAATTCACTGCTGCCCTTCGTGGTTACCGACATTCTGCATTTGGGCGCGATCGGGTACGGCTGGCTCTCCGCGGCACAGGCGATCGGTTCGGTCGGCGTCGGGCTTTACCTCGCGCAAAAGACGCGCATCCGCGGGCAGGGCAGGCTGTTGCTGAGCGGGGTATTGGTCTTTGGTATCGCCACGATCGTATTTGGACTCTCGCGCAATTTTACATTGACCTTTATCGCCTTAGTACTCATCGGAGCGGGAGATGCCGTCAGCACGATCCTGCGCAACACCATCCGCCAGATCAAGACCCCCGATGCCATGCGCGGCAGGATGGTGAGCATCAACCAGATCTTCTTTGCCGGGGGTCCCCGCCTTGGGGAGGTGGAGGCTGGCGCAGTCGCGCAGCTCTTCAGCGCACCGGTTGCCATCATCACAGGCGGCATCGGCTGCCTGATCTCAGTGGTAGCCATCGCGCTGCGTTGGCCGCAGTTACGCAAGTATGATCATGAGGGGATAACGGATTTACCTGGCTCAAACGGGAATGGGTCAGGCGTCAAGCTCGGCGCTTAACAATTCCCACTCAGCTAACTTCACTTCCAATTCTTCCTTGAGACGTGTGTAGTCACTGCCCAGTTTCTGCACCTGCGCCGGATCGACCGTAGTCGAATCCAATGCGGACTCGATAGTGCGGAGTTGCTCCTCCAGATCCGCAATCCTTTTTTCCACTTGATGGAGTGACTGTTCCCTTTTCTGCTTTTCCCGTTTGCTTAATTGCTCGGGTTCGGCAGCGGTTTTTGAAAAAGCAGTCTTATGCTCCACAACTGGTAAGTTCTCACCGGTGATCGCGGTTTGCCTGGCAGCTCGGTACTGGCTGTAGGTTCCTTTGAATACCACAAGCGTCTGCCGCGCGGGGAGCACCTCCCAGACCTGGGTGGCGAGCGCGTCGATCAGGAAGCGGTCATGCGAGACGAGCAGGATCGTTCCCTGGAAATTTGCCAGGACTGCCTGGAGAATCTCCTGAGAGGGCAGGTCGAGATGGTTTGTGGGCTCGTCAAGCAGCAGCAGGTTGGCTCCCTGGAGCGCGAGACAGGCGAGGGCAAGGCGCCCGCGTTCTCCACCCGAAAGCAGATTCACTTCCTTAAATACGTCATCCCCGGTGAAGAGGAACTTCGCTAGGTAATCGCGCGTCTCTGCCGGCAGCATGCGCGGGTTGAGTGCCTGGATTTCTTCCATCAGCGTCCAATTGGCATGCAGCCCTTCGTGCGCCTGGGCAAAATACCCGATCTTCAGCCCCGCTCCAAGGATGGTCTCGCCGGCATAAGGCGGGATCTGCTCCAGGATGGTTTTCAGGAAAGTGGTTTTGCCTGCACCATTAGGTCCAATGATGGCAGCGCATTCACCCCGCACCAGGGTCAGGTCATCCACCGAAAACAAGGGTTTGTTTTCGTCCTTGTATCCAACGCTCAAGGAGCGGGTGCGCAGAACCAGGTCACCGGAACGCCCGGATGAAACCAGGTTGAGCCGCAGGTTGCGCTTTTGCAAGGGGGGTGCCAGGCGGGCATCCTCGAGCAACCTCTCCAGGCGTTTCCGCCTACCCTGTGCCTGGCGGGTGTTCTGCCCCGCGATATTGCGGCGGATGTAATCCTCTTCCTTTTCAATGAATTCCTGCTGAGCCTCATATTCATCGATCCGATGCTGGTAGCGCTCCTCGCGCTGCATCAGAAAAGCGCTGTAATTCCCCCGGTATTCTTCAAGGGACGGGGTCATCTCCCACGTGGCGCGGGTAACCTGGTCAAGGAAGTAACGGTCATGCGAAACGATCAGCACCGCGCCGGGCCAATCCTTTAGATAATCTTCGAGCCATTCGACCGCGGAAATATCCAGGTGATTGGTGGGTTCATCCAGCAGTAGCAGGTCGGGTTCATCGAGTAGTAGCTTTGCCAGCATCAGGCGCGTGCGTTGACCACCGGAGAGCTGCGGGACAGGACGTTTTTCATCTGTACGATGGAACCCCAGCCCTGAAAGGGTCATGTGAATGCGGGTCTCCACCTCATAGCCGCCGGAGTGCTCAAAGCGGGTTTGCAGGTCACCGTACTGTTCCACAAGTTCACGGGAGTCCGGTTCCTTCGCCAGGGAAGTTTCCAGGCTGCGCAGTTGCTTTTCCAACTCGAGCAGCGGACCGAATACGGTCAGGCACTCACTCCAGACGGAGAGCGATGAATTGATCACCGCTTCCTGCGGGAGATAACCGATCCTGATTCCGCGTGATCGATGGATGGTACCGCTCGAGGATTCTTCCTCCCCGGTCAACATGCGCAGGAGCGTGGTCTTCCCAACGCCATTGGGACCGACCAATCCGATGCGGGCACGATGGGGAATGCTGAACGAGATCGGCGGGATGATATCCAGCGGACCAAATGATTTGGAGATTTCGTTCACAGAGAGCAGGGGCAACGCAGGTCTCCTGAGGAGTATCGCAGCAAAAGTATACCATAGCGAATTATTTCACGAAAAAACACCCCGAAGCGTCGATTCGGGGTATCGGGTTGATGTTCGTTCAGGGGATAACCTGCCAGAGATAGAGCTGGTTATCCATTCCTGAGGTCGCCAGCGATGTTTGATCTGGAGCGAAGGCAACCTGGGTGACCATTTCTGCGTGCCCGCTGAGGCTGGCGAGAAGGGACCCATCCGATGTATTCCAAATCACGATGGTGTTGCCAGACGCTGCCGCCAGCAGTTTTCCGTCGGGCGAAAATGCCAGCGCGCTTACCGGTGAGGGGTGAGGCAGAACGCGAAGTTCTGCGCCGGTCATGGTGTCCCAGAGAATGACAGCGGGAACCATCTCCCCATTCACCGTCTTGCCAGCAGCGCTTGCCAGCAGCGTGCCATCGGGGGAGAGCGCGTAAGCCGAAACAAAATCCTCATGCGAGAACTCCGGGCTGAGCACACCGGTCTCGATCTCCTGCAGTTGTATCGTACCGCGGGCGTGCCAGACCAGCCACTGCGAGGTGCGCTCGAACCCGGCGTTGTAAACCGGGGCGGCAGACTCGAAACCCGTCATGGATTTCACGGGTTCCAGGCTGACAAGATCGAACAATTCCACTTCCCACTTCTCCATCTTGCTGACTGCCAGGAAACGTGAATCCGGGGATATGCTGACGTTATTGATCATGTCCGGCAGGATGATGGTTTGCCTATCATCCGGGCTGCCCAGTGTATCCACGCGGGAAAAGGAATCGAGGTTTGAATTGACCAGGATCACTGTGTGACCATCCGGGCTGACCGCGGCGATGCGCTGGTCGGTGGCGGTGTATATGGACTTGGTGGACAGGTCAGCGGTGTTCAACATGGTCAGGTTGTACACCTGCGTGTCATTGGCGTCAAAATTCTGGGTGGTCAGAGAGAGGATCTGACCATCGTCGGAGAAGGTGATGTGCTGGATGTTACTGACGGCTGCTTTTTTGGTCAACAGCAAGCCGGCTGCGTTCGCCGGGTTAATGACAACGGACTGTGCGAGTGTTGGTTCTTCTGTCGGGGAAGGCAGCGGAAGGAATTGTGAATCCGGGGTGGGGGTGGCGGGGGGAACTTCAACAGGAGGAGTAACCTCCGGTAAGTCGCAGGCAGAAAGGGCAATGAGCAGCAGGAGCAGTGTAATGACAAATCCAATCTTCTTCATAGAGGACTCTCCAGTTTATTATGATTGGATTATATACCTTCAAGGCAGAAGTTCGTTGATCACTCCTTCACCCCATTCAACCGCGTCCTGCCTGGCGGCATCGAACCATTTATCCAGTATTCGTAGAAAAGCGCTTTTAACCTGGTTTCCCCAGGAGCGCAATACTTTGTTTATCTCCTCGCGCAGGATCTCCACCTGCTGGTTGGTTTCCGCCTGCAGGTTTTCAGCAAGGTTCCCGGACCGACCGCGCAGAATCACTGGACGTTCGTTCAGCATCATTAACGCCTGACCTGAAGGCTCAAGAGTGAGTTCGGTCCCCCCACTTGTGTTCCCAGTGTATGTTTCCAGGGGGTAAACAATAACAGTTTTCATCCCCTCGAAATCCAGGTTGACTGGCAAAGCCTCATCTCCATCAACGGATCGCCACGCCAGAGCGTAAAGATCGCTGCCATTTCGGAAGCGGTATTCCTGGACTGCGCCGGATGCTCCCTGAACCTGACCGAGGGATTGACTGTTCTCAAGCGTCGATTGCAGGTTGGTGATGGCTGCTGAACCACTGTTGTTCTTCGTGATGTTCATGTTCCAAAAGACTACCGGGATGGCATTCTGTCCGACCAGGGCAACCGATGCCCGGGTGAGCAGGTCAGCCTTTAACTGGAAATTTGTGATCGTCCTGCCTTTGTTCAAAGTTTTAAGCTCCGGGTTCTTCCAGTCCAGGTTGGTGATGACCAACGGTTTGGTGCCGAGTTGACGCACCAACTCTTGGACAGCGCGAACCTCTTCAGCCATTGAGACCGGTGTGGTCATCAAGTTTGTTCCACAGGCAGATGTTATCATCCCAGCAGGCGTCGCCTCCGGGACGGCGCTCCCCTGGCGGGGTGAATATGGGATGGCATCCGCGTATTTCCAACCTCCGGCTGCGTGGACTTCCAGCAGAAAGGTGAGCGGGCTGAGCAGGCAGTCGTTTGCTGCCAGACCTGTCAGACTGCCCATCCAAACCTGGTCACTTGCGTCAATCGAATGAATGATCTTACTGGCTGACACTAGTAACTTTGTGTAGAAAGTGGGGTCCGGGTTAAGAAGCCTGTCTGGATCGAGGGGCGAGAGGAACGGGCTGATCCCCCGGCTGCTGTTGATGTTCCTGCCGATCTCCCATGTGTTGATCGTGTCTCCGAAATGCTCAGCCGCGGCGCGGACGAAGGCTTCCCAGCGCTTGCCCACGGCTGCCTGGTCAAGCAATTGTCCAGGGACAGCGAGGTAGGTGGGTCCACCGTTCAGGACGGCAACAACCTCGATATCCCGGTCGTTGGCGGCAGTAATGATCTGATCAAGCGGGCGTGTGGCATTCCAGTCGTAAACATCCGCAGCGGTCTCGATCTCAGACCAGTTGACTTCAAGACGGAGATACTTCACCCCTGTCGCGGCGACCAGGTCCATTTGACTGGAGACATTTTCAGAAGTGAAAGTGGGCAACGCGCTCACTTCCAGCCCGAAACTATCAAAAAGGTGTGCGTCTCCCGGCAGTGCTGAGGTAACCAGCACGGTGCCAAATGCACCGATCAACCCGATGGGGATGAAATGACGAATGATAAAACCGACCAGTCTCATGGCGTATCTCCCGCGTTGTTCGTTGCAAGAAAAGCGCCATTTGGAGTCAGATGGGATTAAACAACAGGGGAAGGATCTTGTGTACGGTCTTGTGAGCGTTGCCGCAACCAGTAGACCAACGCCCAGGCGGAAAGTACTAATGCCACGGTCAACAACGCGACGTCCAGGTAGATGGTCTGCTGCAAGCCTTCAACCTGAGCGGGGATCGGCGCGGCGGTGATATCCTTGAAATCCTGACCTTGAGCCAGGGCGCGGACCCGGCTCTCCCAGAAAGCCCCCAGGATGGAGATGCCAATGGTTTGCCCGATGGTGCGGGACAGGCTTAACAAGCTGGATGCCACCCCCGTGCGCTCACGCGAGATGGAACCCATCACCGCGCTGTTATTGGGGGATTGGAACATGCCCAATCCGACTCCCACCGGGATGAAGCGCAGCAGGTATCCAATTGCCGGAGTGTCCGCGCTGAGCGTCGCGGCGGAGATGTACCCTCCCAACAGGATCACCAGACCAAGCGTGGTGATGGCGCGCGACCCAACGCGGTCAGAAAGAGACCCTGCCAGGGGCGCGACAAGCGCCACGGTAAGAGGGGTGACCGCGATCAAGTATCCGGCTTCACGGGGGGAGTATTGCAGAATGTTTTGCAGATAGAGCGGGATGAGCATCATGGTACCCGCGCCAACGATAAAGGAGAGGATCCCGGTTGCCAGGTTGATGGAGAAAAGGCGGTTGCTGAACATCGCTAGGTCGACCATTGGTTCGGTCACCCGGCGTTCTATCAGGATGAATACGAAAAAGAAGAGGACAAAACCCCCGAGTAGAAAGTACACAGGGAAATAGTTGAAACCATTCTGCTGTCCGAGCGACAAACCCACAAGCAGCGATACCAGGCTGAGGAACAGGGTGGCGGCACCGGCGAAGTCAAATCGCTGCGCAGTTCGCTTGTCATCAGCGGGGATGAATTTCACCGCAAGGATGTAGCCCAGGATTCCGATTGGGAGGTTGACGTAGAAAAGCCAGTGCCAGCTCAAGCTCCCCAGGATGATGCCGCCAATGGTTGGTCCGGTGATGATGCCTACAGAGACCAGTGTGCCCATGATCCCGAGCGCTTTTCCCCTTTCCCGCGCAGGGAAAGCTTCGGTCACCAATGCCATCGCCAATGCCATGGTCAAAGAAGCACCGATTGCCTGGACCACGCGAAAACCGATCAGCCAGTAAACATTGGGGGAGATTCCGCACAAGGCGGACCCGGCGGTGAAGATGACCATGCCAGCAAGGAACAACTTCTTTTTGCCGAACATATCCCCCAGTTTTCCCGCCGAGACGAGAAGCGTACAAATGGTCAGCAGGTAGGCAAGGATAACCCACTCTATTACCGCCAGCGGCTTGTTCAGCTCATTGACCAGTGTGTTCACGGCGATGTTGACAATACTGCCGTCGATGGTCGCCATGAAAACCCCCATGCCCACCGCGAGCATCACCAGCCATTTATTCCTGTTCTGTTCACCATGTTCTTTCATGCAACCTCACCCTGGCGGTTTCGAGGATTATAACACTCGGGCATAATCCAGCCCGAGTGTAACACTCGGGCATATTCTCTCCCGAGTAGCAAAAACACCCGGGCGGTTGACACCTTATCCGGGGGGACTAAAATGAAGATGACAAATCCATTGCTCGATTGGAGATAACCATGGCAAAACAAGACCATTTTGAGGTCCTCCTGCTGCTTGCCCGGCCTGGCGCAGGGAAGAGCGAGGTAATCGATTATCTGAAACGGACTCCGCCGCAGGAGAGATTGAAAAGGTTTCACATTGGCAGGCTGGTGGAGATCGATGATTTTCCGATGTTGTGGACCTGGTTTGAGGAAGATGCGCTGCTGGAAAACATGGGCTGTGAGCGCATTCACACAGATGCGGAAGGCTACTTTTTATGGCAGCACTTATGGGACCTCTTGATCGAACGGATCGGGTTGGAATATCAAAAAGCGCGCAGGGACAACGCTGACCTGGACGAGGATTGCACTGTACTGGTGGAGTTTTCCCGCGGCAGTGAGCATGGCGGTTACCGTTCTGCCTTTCAACACCTCTCCGCGGAACTGGCTGAAAGGATGGCGATCCTGTATATCGATGTGAGTTGGGAAGAATCGCTGCGCAAGAATCGCAAGCGCTTTAACCCTGACCGCCCGGACAGCATCCTGGAACACGGGATGACAGACGACAAATTGGAACGTCTGTACCGGGAGAATGATTGGGTGGAGGTCACGCGCGGGAACCGGGAATTCCTTGAGATCCGGGGCTGCCACGTGCCTTACGTGACCCTGCCAAATGAAGATGACGTGACCACGCTTGGAGGCGAACTCCTGGGAAACAGGCTTGAGGAATCTTTGGCGGCGTTATGGGGGAACTACAGTTAGCGTCCCTTCAGGATGGGGATTCTTGGCATTTGAATCGCAGCGGTTGACTGCGGCACGACCACGCGCACTGAACGGGGAAGCACCGTCACCTTGACCGGTGTTTCGCCGATCACCTCACCATCCGCCTGGACGGTGAGCGGCGGCGTGGTGCGGATAATGATCGATTGGGCGGCTTCGATTTTTCGGTACTTCGGGCTCTTTTTTTGACGCTTGATGAACACGTCCCAAAAAAGAGAAGGCAGGTCGAAAATGGTTCGGGCGCGCAGCACCAGGATGTCCACCTTGCCGTCATCCGGTTTTATCTCCAACAAGGCTTCCAGCGCGTTCAGCCCGACTACGCCGTAATTTGCCACAAAGATCTCGGTCGCTCTTCCGCGGTAGCGTGCCCCATCGGCTTCGATGGTGTACCGCCGTAATTGAAGCCCAAAGAACTGCTTGATCCCGTTGTTGAAATAAGCGAGGTTGCCAAATTTCCGTTTCTCTACCCTGGCGGTGTTTTTCACCATCATGGCGCTGAAACCCACCCCCAGGTTCATGGCGTGGATGGTGTTCCCCACCGCCATCAGGTCCAGTTTCTTGATGGTATGTTTCCCGGTCATCAGGTTGATGGCGCGGAGCGGATTGAAGGGGATCTGCAGGTTGCGGGCGATGGCATTCCAGGTGCCCGTGGGGATGATCCCCAGGGGAATGTGTGAATGGACCATCCCTGCCGCCACAGCAGCGATCGTCCCGTCTCCCCCGACAGCCACCACCAGGTCGTATCCGTTGGTAAGTTCGTCGCTTACGACCTTCGTGGTGTTCTCGCCAGCGTCGGTGAGGTGAACGCGGGTGCTCCAGCCACTGGTATGGAAGCGGTGCTCGATGATGTTTTTCAACACCTGCGCGTTCACCAGCCCTGCGACCGGGTTGAGCACGATAAAAGCAGTTGGAAGATTCTTGGGTGAATTGATCATTTCTGTAATCAGATTATTACTTTTCGATTATAACTGTATAATTGGCAGCATGTTTGATTGAAGAAGGCTTATTCGCGATTTAATTTTCGATTAATAGAAAGTATTTGTTGGGGAGCGTATGTCTTTTTCAAGCATCTTGTTCATCTTTGCATTTCTCCCAGTTTTTTTCTTATTGTATTTTCTCCTCAATAGGAACTGGTATCGAAACGCGATTCTACTGGTTGGTTCGCTTGTTTTCTTTGCCTGGGTCGACCCCACTAAAGTTCATATCCTGGTGATTTCCGTCCTGATCAATTATTTGGTTGGATTGACCCTGGAGAAATTCCACAAGAGAGAGAAGAGGAACTGGACACGCGCGGCGCTGTGGGTTGGAGTGGTCGCTAACCTGGGGATGCTCATCTTTTATAAATACCTTGGTTTTTTCGAAACGACTATTGGTTCGCTTTTCAATAGCAACCTTGAAATCGTCAGGGTAGCTCTGCCTTTGGGAATTTCCTACTTTACGTTTTCCGGAATCTCATACCTTTTGGATGTTCACCAGCAGGTGGAACATGCCGAAACCAATCTTCTGAAATTCAGCAATTACCTCATCATGTTCCCCAAGCTGCTTCAGGGACCGATCACCCGTTTTGGTCAGGTCAAGAACCAACTGGCAACCATGACGGTCAACAGTGACGACCTGGCTGTTGGGATCAGGAGGTTCATTATTGGATTGGCAAAAAAGGTGCTGATCGCAGACACATTGGCAGTCGTTACGGAAAAAGTGTTTTCAGCAACAATCGGTGATTATGGCGCGAGAGTTGCCTGGGTGGGGATCATTGCATACACACTTCAAATCTATTTCGATTTTTCCGGGTACACGGATATGGCGATCGGAGTGGGGCGCATTTTTGGCTTCAAGCTGCCGGAAAACTTTAATTATCCTTATATCAGCCGCAGCATTTCGGATTTTTGGCGGCGATGGCATATGACCCTGACGGCGTGGTTCAGAACCTATGTCTTCATCCCCCTCGAATATGCCCGAAAAAAAGAGAAATTTCTTCGCACTCAAAGCAACCTGGTAATCGTCTTTCTCTTAACCGGACTCTGGCATGGAGCAGGATGGAACTTCATTATCTGGGGTATTTATTTCGGGATCCTGCTTGCCCTGGAAACCGGGGTATGGGGAAAAGCGTTAAAGAAATTGCCAGCATTTTTGCAGCATTTTTATTCCATCCTGATGATCATAATCGGATGGATAATTTTCCGATTCTCCGCCATTGCTGATTGGCAACCATTTGTAAAAACGTTACTTGGCGGATTTGGATGGTCGGGGCGGGAGACGCTGCGAACAATGGGAATCCTGATGTATTTGCCCGTGGTGCTGGCAGGAATTGTGCTCTCCACACCGGTACTGAAGAAACTTGAGTTATGGTTGAGAGGCAAGGGCGTCGTTGTTGGATTCATCCTCGACATCTTGTACCTGGCTGCTTTTTTACTCGCCACAGCCTTTGTTTTGTCGAAAGGCTATAATGCATTTATCTATGAGCAATTTTAAAGCGGTGAATTATGCTGCAGAATAACTTGAAAAAAAGCTTCAGTATTTTCTTCCTAATACTAATCTATTCTTTGCCTGCCTATTGGATTTTCATTGATCGCAATCAACCGCTTGAATCAGTGGAGGAAGGAAGAGACCTGTTTGCCTTTCCTTCTTTCATACTTCATTGATCCCGATTCAATGGAGTCTCCCCCCGCTGAAGGTCAAAGCGTAGACTCCCCAATAATGAATCTCAGTCGTTATTTCCAACGGGATTTCCAAAAAGAATTTGAGGCGAGTGCGAGCGACAGATTCCTTCTCAGGATAAGCTTGATTAAAACTGCAAATTGGGTCGAAAGACGCATGATTGAGGCAGCATATCTCTTTGTGGATGATCCGTTGATCCCCGCCAGTACTAAAAACAGGATCTTGGTTACCAGGGATAAATCCCGGTTAGTGAGATCTCCGGAGGTCTTCACCCAGAGGGACCGGAGAATCATTGATGAAGGAGTGACCGTTTACCGCAAACTTCTCGCTAAATTTCCCGAACAGCGATTTTATGGGTTTTATATTCAAGGCATCCAGTATTCCAAATATCACCCTCAGGTAGGCATGTACCAAAATGCGGATATGGGCAGGTCGATCGAATACTTTGAAACCAACAGGCCAGAGGGTTTGTATTTTCAGAAATTGGTTTTTGAAAGCGATAATGATATTGAATTCTTTTATCGAACTGATCCCCATTGGAACATTCGTGGGGTTTGCCGGGCTTATGACCTGATATATCCCATGTTGGCAAAGAATTACCCGGATATTTCACCGAAATTTGATTGTGCACAATATAAAACTATCCCAGGTGTTGAGTTCCTTGGCACTTTCGCTCGCGAGACATTGTATCCAGTGGAACCCGAAACCTTTGAGGTTACGACGGTTTCCCTACCACCTTATACGATGTTAATCGATGGGAAAGAAGTAGAGAACGACGCCCTGGAAAAGTATTTGGAGGGTGATTTCGACAGGGGCAAATATATGAATCATTTTCAAGGGTTATATGGAAGAAACGAACAAGAGCCGGAATTTTATTTCCCGGGGAATCCTCCGCGAAACCTGTTGATCATAGGCTCGTCATATCGAAAGCCCATTGCCTTTTTGCTGGCTGCGCATTACAGTCATACTTATTCCTTGGATTTAAGGATTCATAAAAAGCTTAGATTAAGTGATTTTTTGGAAAAACATCTGGTGGATGACATCTTAATCCTGGGTGAACCCAATGTTGTTTTTCTTAATGGGGTATGGCAAATTAAACCTTGAGGATAATGATGATAGCAAATATCGCCTACAGTTGTTTGGAAAAGTTTGACTCGGGAAAAAAGGGGAACCAACCAGTAATCCATTGGATCTCAAACAACCTCACAGAAACCAATTTTCCCCTCTCGTTTTTTATGACATCTTCCAATAAGATCGCTGCAGTGTTGCGTGACCTTGGGGTAACTGTCGGGGATGTTGTCTCTGTTTTCCTGCCGAGAAGCATGGACTTGATCAATACCTTCTTTGCCATCCAAAAGAACCTGGCAATTTCCTGCATCCTTTTTTCCACCCTGGGAGAAGAAGCCATTTTCGACAGACTCGAGAATAGCGAAACAAAAATCCTGGTCACCAAGCGCAGCTTATTAAAAAGGGTACTGGCAGTCAAAGACAACCTGCCGCACCTGAAAGCCATTTTGCTCGTGGACGCGGACGAAGACCAGGATTCTTTTTCTCTTAGTTTGCCCAAACGACTGGAGCAAGCTCCATCCGACTTCGCGTACCCGCATTTCGTCGACCCGGAAACCCCGGCTTTTCTTCAATACACCTCCGGCTCTACAGGGAAACCAAAAGGTGCGCTTCACGTGCACGCCGCATTGGATGACATGCTCAGTTCATTTGATGAGATTATGCAGCCAGGACCGGATGAGGTTTATTGGTGTACCGCAGACCCGGCGTGGATCACCGGTCTGGTGTATGGCATCATCGTTCCGTTTTCGCTGGGAATCTCCCAGGTGCAATTTGAGGGAACGTACCGGGCTGACAAGTGGTTGACCATCCTCAATGAAAAGAAAATCACGCTCTGGTACACCGCGCCGACTGCTTTGCGGATGTTGATGCAAGAGGAGCTTGATTTTTCGAAATTAAATTTTCCACACCTAAAAAGGATTTACAGCGTGGGAGAACCTCTTAATCCCGAAATTTATGAATGGGGGAAACGGACATTTAAGAAGGAAATCTATGATAATTGGTTCCAATCTGAAACTGGGAGCATGATGGTTGCCAACCGACCCAGATTACCGATCAAACCCGGGTCGATGGGCATGCCACGAAAAGGGGTAGAGATCGTTATTTGCGATGAACAGATGCAACCTCAACCCGCAGGTGTACAGGGAGAGTTGTGCGTCCGAAAGGGGTGGGGTTCAATGTTCCGCACCTATTACCACCGGGATGACGCGTATAAGAGCAAGTTCAGGGGCGACCTGTACATCACCGGGGACGTGGCTTTCAAAGATGAGCAGGGATATGTCTGGTATATTGGACGGTCAGATGACGTGATCAACACCGCGGGGCACCTGGTTGGACCTTTTGAGGTCGAAAGCGCGCTCCTGGAAATTGATGAGGTTGCAGATGTGGCAGTGATTGGCGCGGTAGACAGCATCTTGCACCAAAAAATCGTGGCTTTTCTTGTTCTTCGGAAAGACCATGCCTGGTCAAGAGAGTTGGAGCTAAAATGCCGGGTCCACGTTTCCAACAAGGTCTCCACTTCGGCGATTCCATCTGAATTCCGAATTGTTGAAAAGATACCAAAGAATCAAAGCGGAAAGATCTTGCGCAGGGTATTGAAAGCGATCTATGAAGGCAGGGATCCTGGCGATTTATCCACAATGGAGTAGAGATGGAAATCAACGATCGGCTTTGTAAAGTTTTTCGGAATGTATTTCAGGACGATTCTATCGAAATAGAGCCGGGTATGACCGCGGATGATATTGAAGGTTGGGACTCCCTGTCCCATGTCAACCTGATCATTGCAGTTGAGATTGAATTTGGGATTGAATTTACCCAGGCGGAAATTCGATCATTTGAGGATATTGGAGCTTTAATCACTGCAATCAAATCAAAAGTTGGATGAACGAATCCACATTATTTTTATGATTACTTCTGGTTTAATCAATTCAGGGTTGAACTTCGATTATTGGTTCATGTCCAAATAAACGAGGACCTGGTGAGGAAAATGATTTTCCTGGTGTCGTGAGAGGAAGCCATACACCGGGCAGCCACCATCAGGTCAATCCTGTTGGCAAGTTCGTCGCTTACGACCTTAGTGGTGTTCTCGATAGCGTCGGTGAGGTGAACCCGGGAGCTCCAGCCATTGGTATGGAAGCGGTGCTCGATGATGTTTTCAGCACCTGCGCGTTCACCGGATCCGCAACCGGGTTGAGCACGATGAAGGCGGCGGTTTTTTTGGTGGAGTCAGTGGACTGATTTCCCCTCGGCCGGCAAATTGAAAAAATTGGATTCTCAAATTTCGGGAACTCGACACTGTTTTGTAAAGGTTCTGCGCACAAAACAGTGTTCATTCGTTTATACTTCAACCACCCATTGAAAAAAGGAGTACTGATCGAAGTGGTATTTTCTGAGCTCACGGACTTTCTAGAGTATCAAGAGTTGATCAATGAGGTTCGTGCTCCTGGACAAAGGGTGTCCACCAATTGTTACCTCCTGCCCGGAGATTTGAAAAAGTTTATTGAGCATCATAAGTTTTCGTGGATGAGAATTTCGAATGGCATACTCATCTTGCGTGAGAATCGTGATTTTTATAACCTATATTACTTCCTGGCTACCCCTTTGTTGTTACCTGAACAAGTGGATTTCGAAGGGTTACAAAAACCCGTCACCCTTGATTTCTTGGTAAAAACCGCGGATTTCTCAAAAGTTGGTATTTTTGGTGAAGAGTATTGGCGGCGCTCGGGTTTTAGATTTTTCAAGAGAAATTTCCGTTTTCACCTCGATCTTCCAACAGGTGACCGCGAGGCACTTTTTCATCTGTACCTCGACCCAAGCATCTACGAGCATAGCCAAATCCGGGATGAAGAGATTTCACAAGTTAATCGTTTATGGCGGAAAGCTCTGGACCCGTACAGCGTTGCATTTTTAGATGAAAACATGATGAAGGACTGTGCTGAGTCACAGAGAGTCTATTGTATTCGTGACAAAGAAGATCATATTCTTGCAGCTTACAGGATGGAAATAAAAGGAAAAACCGCGATTTTTTGGCAGGTGGTTGTTGAGAAGAATCAGAGAGAAATGGCAAAGGCTTTTGATATCCTGAACAAGCAATACCTCATCCATCCCGAGATTACGAGATTTGAATTCTGGGTCGATGAAGAAAATAAAAAAGTGATTCGGGCAATGCGAAAATTGGGTTATGTACAAGATCCGTTGGTAAATATTCAGTACATAAAATACCCAAAGTAAAACAGAGTGACTAATAAAAAGCCTCTCCGAAGCTAATTGCGCGATAGACAAAACATGGTGTTGGGACAATGGACAATCTTTTCCAAGTGAAAGACCTTTTCTCTTACAACGAGCTTTGTTGTCCGGCGAGGTCGCCTGGCGCGAGAACAGTCACCAATTGCTATCACTCCCGGTCGGCAATCGAAAAATTCATCAACCAAAAGAAGGCTTTTTATGTTCCAACACCCAACGGAACAATGTTCTTCTTTGAAAACCAGGACCTTTTTTCTTTTTATTTCCATTTTATTTTTCCCCTGCCAAACCCTGCTCCTCTCGAAATTCCTATCCCCGGGAAACAGGTGGTGCTGGATATTCTGTCCATAACAGGGGAAAGAAACGAGGAGCTCCGCGCACTCACTGATTACTGGGTTTCCTGCGGGTTCACCCCCTATAAAAAATATATCCGTTTTGTGCTGAAGTTGTCACCTGGTGACCGCAGCCAGCGCTTCCGACTGAATTATGACCGGGAGAAGTATGAGCTTGGTTATGCAAGGCTCGAGGACATGCCTGCGATAAACCAGCTTTGGTACCAGGAGCTTGACCCGTTGAGCATTCCCCTGCCGGATGAAGGAGAATTGGCGGACTTGATTGCTAAAGCAGAAATCATTTGTGTACGAGCAAAGGACGGTGATTTGGCAGCGGTAACCCATCCGGAAATACGCGATACACTCGCCTACAATTGGCATTCCGTTGTTGCGCCACTGCACCGGGGTCAGGGGTTGATCAATGCAATGAAGTCGCTGATCTACCTTGATCATCCGGAGATTACGCGGTTCTACGCCTGGATGGAGGAAAACAATACCCGCATGATCGAGATCGACCGACGAACGGGTTACAAACCGGACGGACTGGTGGACAACCAGTATATACTTAAGAATCGCTCGAATTAATTCCGTGAGCTTTTAATCTAAAAACATCTACCAAAAGGATTAAAGATGAACCTCGAGGATACTCGTTCTGCCTGTCAATTAGTCGTCGAAACCTCAATTGAACTGACTCACAAAGGATTTTTGAGTGCAACAGGGGGGAATATTTCCGTGCGCCTTGCTTCCGGAGCAGGGATCGCGATTACACCATCCAATTACGATTACTTAAAAATGACCCCGGATGACATCTGTGTTTTGGATTTTGACTTGAACCCCATATCCGGGGAGAGGAAACCGTCGGTGGAGAGCGCCATGCACGCTGCCATCTACAAGGTGAGACCGGATGTGCATGCCATCATCCATACCCATCAGGTGTACCCAAGCACGCTGGCAATCATCAACAAGCCCATCCCTGCCATGTTCGACGAGCAGGCGCGTTTCCTTGGGCGTAGTGTAAACATCATCCCCTATGCCCCTTCCGGCACAGGCTCGCTGCGAGACACGATCGCCAGGCACGTGCGAGACCACAACAATGCCTATATCATGGCGAATCACGGCGCGTTGCTGTTTGGGGATGATATGGAGAGGGCGATGCACAATGTGCACGTCCTTGAGAAATGTGCATTGGCATACCTGATGGCGCTCTGTACAGGCGAAAAGGTCAGCACATTACCCCTGTTTGCGAGGGAGCTCGCCTTTGCCAGGTTGAAAAAGGACCAGGCGAAATACGGAATTGGTAAAAAGGAATAAGAAAGGTGAGTCCTTGCCCCAGCCCCATCTTTTCAGGGCAAAAATCGCCGGGATTCCTGCTCTTCGGTTTTGGTAAACCAGGTGAATGACTTAATGGATCATTCCGCTGAAATGCCAGCAGTTTCCGAGGCATGGATTTATGTTGAAACTGGTTTCATGACTTCCAATGTATTCCAGAAGGTAAATTCTGATCGTGAATGTTATCTTTTCCCGTGCCAAACAAGGCGAGGAAACGATACTTATTGGCGAATAGTCATTATTAAAGTAACCAGTGGCGAGTAAACGATGTTGAGCAATTTCAAGATTCGGGTTGGAAAAATGGCTATTTGTTCTTATAATAATGATATTACGATGGAGGTGCCTCATGGGAGAAGCTGGAAAGAAAGATAAGGGCAAGAAAGAGCAACGCAAAAAACCTAAGTTGACCATCAAGGAAAAACGCAAGCAGAAACACGAAAAGGTGGTCGGAACCACAGTCTGAGATCATCTGAGTCCAAACGGTCAGTCAAAGCCCGCCCTCGAGGCAGGCTTTGATATTTAATGCGAAACGAGGAAGAAACCAGGTATGGGGGCAGATTGGATAATCAGGTAAAATAGCACTCTGATCCTGAAAATGATGGCAGAAATGTTTCTGGCTAAAGAAGAGGTTGAATGGATATACAAAAAGAGATTAAAAATCGGGTGGATGAGCGGCGAGAAGAGATCGTGCAGTTCATGCGTGACATTTGCGCCATCCCCTCCATGGAATCCCTGATCGGTCCGGTCGGCGAGCGTATCCAGGCGGAAATGCGCAAGCTTGGCTACGATGAGGCGCGTTTCGACAAGATGGGTAATACGATCGGGCGGATTGGCAATGGTCCGCGCATCCTGTTGTATGACTCGCACATTGACACGGTCGGGGTGGGAGATCAAAAGGACTGGAAGTGGGATCCCTTCATCGGCAAGGAGGAAAACGGTATCCTGTATGCCCGAGGTGCCTGTGATGAAAAGGGCAGCACGCCGGGGATGGTGCACGGATTGGCGATCGCGCGTGATTTGGGACTGCTTGACGGGTACACGGTTTATTACTTCGGCAACATGGAAGAATGGTGTGATGGGATCGGCCCTAACTCCTTTGCGGAGGCTGACCCCAAGGTAAAACCGGACTACGTGGTCATCGGTGAACCCACCAAGATGAACATCTACCGCGGACACAAGGGGCGCATTGAGCTCAAGATCACTGCGCACGGGCGCTCGGCTCACGCCGCGGTTCATTACCTGGGCGACAACGCGGTCTATAAGATGATCTCCATCATCAACCTGATCCGCGAGCTGGACCGGCGTATGCGCTTTGGCCAGGGAGCCCATCCTGTTTTGGGACACCCTTCGATTGCGGTGACCGATGTGGAAGCACGCACCAATTCCATCAATGCGGTACCCGACCAGTTCACCATCTACATTGACCGGAGAATAACCCTGAACGAACCACGCGAAGAGGTAATCAAGTTGATCAAGGGGTTGATCCCGGATTACCTGCATAACGAGATTCATGTCGAGGAGATGTACTATGACACTCCTTCATATACAGGATACGTTTTTCCCTTGAGCAAGTATTTCCCTGCCTGGTTGCAGGAGGAGAGCCATCCTCTCGTGCAGGCGGGTCAAAGAGCCCTGCTCGATCTGTGTGGTGAGGATCGACCTCTGGGCACCTGGGATTTCTCCACCAATGGCACCTATTGGGCGGGCAAGGCAGGCATCCCCTGTATTGGGTTCGGACCGGGAGATGAAGTGGACGCCCATACACCTACCGAGCACGTCAGCCTGGACGATGTGGTGAACGCCACCAGTTTTTACGCGTACCTGCCGGTGAGTCTTAAGGAGACAACTGGGTTAATTCCATTCTCAACCGATTCAGAGGTCACGTGATTGTAGCGTGACCTCTGTTAATGTTATCCGCGAGATTTGTAAAGGCAATGGTTGCACAATATACAATATAGTTGTATTATGTGCAATGAAGTTGTACAATTCCACATAACAAAGGAATCCATGGCAGAAATCCAATCGCTTGCGCGTGGTCTCAAAATCCTAACAATCCTCTCAGACGCTTCCAGAGGGCGGCTCAACGAAAGAGATTGCCGCAGGAGCTCGGAATTGATAAGGGCAGCGCATCCCGCCTGGTGAATACTTTGGTCAAGTATGGGTTTGCTGAAAAAGACCAGGTCACCCGCCGATTTACGCTTGGACCGCAGATCGTTACATTGAGCCGCAGTCTGCTGACCCGCATGCCGCTGCGCGAGGTGGCGAAGCCTTACCTGCGCGACCTGATGAGAGCCACGGGTGAATGTGCTCACATCGGGATCCTTTCCCAGGGCAAGGTGCTGTACATTGACCAGGTGGAATCTCCGGCATCTCTGCGGGTCAACGCGGAGGTGGGATTCCTCGCGCCGCTGCATTGCACCGCGCTTGGCAAGGTGCTGCTGGCGTTCGGGCGCCAGCCCCTCCCGGAAGAATTGGAACGCTTCACAGACGCCACCCTGGTGACCCGCGAAGCGCTTAAGAAAAACCTGGAACGAGTGAAGCAACAGGGCTACGCGGTGGATGATGAAGAATTTGACATTGGCGTGCGCTGCATCGCCGCGCCGATCTTTGATTTCCGAGACAAGATCGTGGGCAGCATCGGTATCTCGGGACCGGTCACGCGCATGAGCCCCGCCGCTATGCAAACTCTGGCGGAAAAAGTACTGGAGACCAGCCGCAAACTAAGCGATCGCATGAAATTTAGCCAGGGGGAGGGGCAGGGATGAAAGAGTATTCCACACAAGAACGAATCACAAGCCGGGTCCAACGGGCATCCTTGATATTTACAGCAGGCGGACTGAAGCAAGCCCGGGAATCAGGTACCATTGGAAAAACAGAAAATCTGACCCTGTCTGAAGCCCTGGTGCTTGGGTTGATTGAACAAGGCGTGCGCACCTATTACACGGTCCTGGGGCACGGTTCCACCGAGGTGGGTGAAGTCCTGCGCATCTACCAGGAAGCCGGGTTGGTCCGGGTCTTTGGGTTACGCAGCGAAATCGAAGCATCGCACGCAGCGGCGGCCCTGCGCTGGGCGCGGGGGGAGAAAGCTGCCGTGGTCACCTCCATTGGTCCGGGAGCCATGCAAGCCCTTTCAGCATCGCTTGTCCCCGCCTCGAACGGGATCGGGGTGTGGTACCTGTTTGGGGATGAGACCACCGAGGATGAGGGCTACAACATGCAGCAAATCCCCCGCCACCAGCAGGCGGGGTTCCTGAAAATGATCTCGGTGATGGGGGCGGCGTACTCGCTGCACACGCCGCTGGCTTTACCGGCAGCGCTGCGAGCCGGAAATTCGGTGGTGGATCACCCCTATCATCCCGGACCGTTCTTCCTGCTGCTGCCGATGAACACCCAGGCGAGCCTGTTGGAGGAGTTCAACCTTGATGAGCTTGAGTGGATTCCCCCGGTGCAAATAGGCGCGGCTGATGGAAATTATGATGCCGCTGCGAAGTTGATCAATAATGCCCACCGGGTATTGGTGAAGGTTGGTGGTGGGGGTGTTGAAGCCGGAGAAGAATTGGCGAAGCTACTCGAACTTTCCGCAGGGGTGCTGGTACATACCCCCATCGCGACAGGATGTGTTCCTTACTCGCACCCGGCGAACATGGGTGTGGGCGGGTCGAAGGGATCCATTTGCGGGAATTATGCAATGGAAAATACTGACCTGCTCATCGCAGTGGGCACTCGCGCGGTGTGCCAGTCGGATTCCTCACGGACAGGTTACCCCAACGCCCGGCAGGTGATCAACATCAACGCTGACCTGGAGGACGCCCTGCATTACAATCGCACACTGCCTCTTGTTGGGGATGTGGGTAAGACACTTGCTAAACTGAACCAGGTGCTCGAGAAGGTCACCGACTCCAGAGATAAGAATACCTGGCTGACTTCTTGCGGCGAACAGAAGCAACTCTGGCAGGGCATGAAGGCGGCGAGACTGGCGTCCCCGGTTCTATTCGATGAATATTGGCAGGAGGAAGTGCTCACCCAGCCGGCAGTCCTGTTGACTGCCCTAAAATGGGCGAGGACAAATGGTGCGCTCTCTTTCTTCGACGCGGGAGATGTGCAGGCGAACGGCTTCCAATTGACCGAAGACGAGGCACCGGGACAAACTTTCACCGAGACAGGCGCCAGTTACATGGGTTTTGCGGTGTCTGCGCTCCTGGCGAGTGGTACGGCTTCCTCTCCCTTTTACGGAGTCGCTTTCACCGGGGACGGTTCATTCACCATGAATCCGCAGATTCTGATCGATGGCGCGGAACATGGCGCGAGGGGCTGCATCCTGCTGCTGGACAATGGCAGGATGGGCGCGATCACCGGATTGCAGTACGACCAGTACGGACACGAAGTGGCAACGGCCACTCAGATTCACGTGGATTACCTGCAATGGGCAAAAGGGGTGCCGGGTGTGCTCGCCCTCGATGCTGGTCGGTCACTGAACAGCCTGGAAAGCGCTTTGGAGCAGGCGGGCGGTCATCCTGGGCTATCGTTAATCCGGGTGAAAGTCTATTTCGGACCGGATGAATTGGGCGGTATGGGAGTTTACGGGCGTTGGAACGTGGGCAATTGGTGCGGAAAAACCCAACGGTTGCGCCATGAGATCGGGCTATAGGAGAGGTTATGACAGTACTTACCCAGGAACGGATTACTTTTCTCGAGGAAATGGCGCAGTCCCTGCGGGCAGACAGTCTGAAGTTCATCCATAAGCGCGGATCGGGTCACCCCGGAGGAGCGCTATCAGCCGCGGAAATCATGGCCGTACTTTATTTCCAGGTGTTACATATTGACCCGAAGAACCCCGGTTTAGACGAGCGGGACAGGTTCATTCTCAGCAAGGGGCATGCCTCGGCGGTGCTCTATGCGGCACTCACCAGGCGCGGGTTCTTCGACAAGGCGGAATTGGAGAACTGGGGGGAGGTGGATTGCCCCCACCAGGGACACCCTGACCGCTTAAAGACCCCCGGGGTGGATATGACCAGCGGTATCCTGGGACACGGTGTGGCAGTAGGCGCAGGGCTTGTGCTGGCTGCGCGACTGAAGAAATCCAAGTCGCGCACGTACGTGTTGATCGGCGATGGAGAATCGCAGGCAGGCATCATTTGGGAGGGCGCGGCGGCGGCTGCCAAGTACCGCCTGTCCAACCTGGTGGTCATTCTGGACCTGAACGATGTGCAATTGGATGGTCCGGTGCATGAGATCATGCCGATGGATCACATGGCGGACCGTTGGAAAGCCTGCGGTTGGCACGTGATCGAGGTCAACGGACACAATGTGCGCCAACTGGCGGAAGCCTTTGACCTGGCGCGTGAGATCCACGACAAGCCGGTGTGCCTGATCGCCCGGACAACCAAGGGGAAGGGTGTCTCCTTCATGGAAAACGATTCTTCCTGGCATGGCAACGTGCCCAATACGGAACAACTCAAGCAGGCGCTGGCTGAACTCGGCGCGGAGGAGGACTGAAATGGCTGAGCTTTCCATGCGGGATGGGTACGGGAAGGCGTTGGCGGAATATGGGAGGCTGAATCCAAAAGTTGTAGCGGTGGATGTGGATACCTCCGCATCCACGCTCTCCAACTTATTTTGCCCGGGAACACCCGGACCGGTTTTTCAATGTCGGCATTGCCGAGCCTTGCGCGGTGGACGTGGGCGTTGGGCTGGCATTGGGTGGCTACATCCCCTTTGTAAATGCCTTCGCCGCGCTGCTCGCATTGCGATCCCTTGAACAGATCCGCACCTGTGTGTGTTATGCCAACACCAATGTCAAGCTGGTCGCCAATTATGCCGGGCTTTCCGATTTCAAGGATGGACCGACCCATTTTGCCATGACCGATATTGCCAATATGCGCGCGCTACCGAACATGACTGTGATCGTCCCCTGTGATGCCGCCCAGGCAGCCGCTTTTGTACCGCTCGTGGCGGAGTTCTCGGGACCGGTTTACCTGCGCATCAACCGCGGCAGCACGCTTCCGGCATATCAATCCGGGTCACCCTTGCAGATTGGCAAGGGCATCCTGCACAAGCAGGGAAGTGACCTGACGATCGTCGCTACTGGTTCCATGGTGGGGCGTTCCCTGCTCGCCGCGCAGGAGCTGGACAAGGATGGTGTTCATGCCAGGGTGGTGGAGATCCATACGATCAAACCGCTGGACAGCGAGATCCTGCTGGAGGCGGCAGCGCAGACTGGCGCAATCGTCACCGCGGAAGAGCATGTGCGTATCGGTGGTCTGGGCAGTGCTGTGGCTGAACTGGTGGCGGAAAACCAACCGGTTCCCATGGAGCGGGTGGGGATTCGGGACGAATTCTGCCCGACCGGACGCAACATTGATGGGCTGCTGGATGCCTGCGGACTTTCCGTAACGGAGATAATTCTGGCTGCCCGGCGGGTTCTGGACAGGAAATCGGGATAAACGGAGGAATGATGAAAATCGGCGTGATCAATGAGGTAAGTGCCGCGGGGAAAAATGCGGACATCCTGCACGCTCTGGAGGGTCGCGGGCATGAGGTGCTCAACCTGGGCAACACCGGGGCGGAGGGAGAACCGCAATTACAGTATATCCACACTGGATTAATATCAGCATTGCTATTGCATTTAAAAGCCGTTGATTATGTCGTAGGCGGCTGCGGCACCGGGCTTGGTTTCCTGAATTCCGTGCTGCAATACCCGGGTGTGGTGTGCGGGCATATCCTTTCCCCGCTGGATGCCTGGCTGTTCGCACGCATCAACAATGGCAATTGTGTCTCCCTGGCGCTCAACCAGGGGTACGGCTGGGCGGGCGAGATCAACCTGCACATGATCTTTGACGAGCTCTTCACCCCGGAAAGAGGAGCGGGGTTCCCGGCGCACCGTGCCGAACCGCAGCGCAACTCCCGGACAATTTTGGCGGAAATCTCTACCGCCGCGCACAAGCCCTACACCGAAATTCTCCGGGCTTTGCCCTCATCCGTGACCAAACCGGCTTTGGAATACCCTGAATTTGCGAATTTCCTGCGGGACCTCGAGGGAGGGAACCCCGCGTTGTTTGAGGTGATCTACTCGATTCTTTGATCAGGAGGCGAACATGGCAGTCACAGCACCGTCACAGAAACTAAAGGCTCGTACCAAGTGGTTGTACGGCGTCGGGGATATCGGCAACGCGCTGGTAAACAGTTCGCTCCAATTCTTCCTGATGAAATTCTACACCGACGCGGCGCTGATCCTGCCCGCGCTGGCGGGCAACGCCCTGCTGATTGGCAAGATCTGGGACGCTATCAACGATCCTCTCTTTGGCTGGATCACCGACCGGACGAAGTCGAAGCTGGGCAAGCGCCGGGTGTTCATGCTCTTTGGCGCTATCCCGCTTGGGCTTTCGGTAGCGCTGCTTTGGTTTGTCCCGCCAGGACTCAGCCAGGTGATGACCTTTGTGTGGATAGCCGGCACGTTCATTTTCTTCGATTCAGTCTGGACGCTGACCAATGTACCGTATTACGCCCTGACCTCGGAGTTGACGGACGATTATGACGAGCGCAGCAGCCTGACGGTTTACCGCATGGTGTTGGCTACCCCGGCGTACCTGATCGGCGCAGCATTGACACCCATGATCGTAGGTTTTTTTGCCGTGCAGCGCACCGGTTTTGGCGTCATTGGCATCGTTTACGGCGCGATCGCAGCGCTTGCGCTGCTCATTGCTGCTGGCGGGTTACGGGAACGCCCGAGTGTCATCAAATCCGAAGGGGAAGCCAATCCAGTAAAGTCCCTCAAGGAAGCGTTCCGGAACCGGCCATTTATTTACCTCTTTGTTGTCTACTTCATCGTGAATATTTCCTTTGCCTTTGCCAAGACCCTGATGGCTTACTTTATCGAATATCAATTGCTAATGAAGGACATGATCTCAATCGCGATGGGGTTGATGTTGGTCTGTGTCACCATCTCTCTGCCCATCTGGAAGAAGGTCTCGGAAAGGATGGACAAGGGTCCTGCCTACGCCATCGGCATGGGCATGGGCGCGGTCGCGCTGCTGGCGCTCTGGTTCCTGCCCAATAAACCGACGGTGTTTATCTACCCGATCATGGTACTGGCAGGGTTTGGTTTCGGCGCGAATTGGGTATTCCCCTGGGCAATGATCGCGGATGTCGCAGATTATGACCGAGTGAACAGCGGCAAGTTCCGCAGCGGTGTCTATTACGGCGTGTGGGGGCTGGCGACCAAGATCTCCGAAGCACTCGCCCTGGCGGCTGTCGGCTGGGTGCTCACCGGTTTCGGGTACGTCGCCAATATTGCCCAAACCCCGCAAGCCCTGCTGGGCATCCGCCTGTTCTTCAGCATCATCCCGGCAGTATGCATCTTTGTGGCGCTGCCGTTATTGTTCAAATACCCCATCACGCGCAAGGGACACGCTGAGGTTCGGGCGCGCCTGGAAGCATCGGACGCCGCAGTAACGAAAGAGTAATTGCAGAAAAGGATGGCAATATGAAACCGATCAGGGTTGGCATTGTCGGCTGCGGCAGGATCTCTGATCTGCACCAACTGGGTTACCGGGGGCGGGACGACGCGGTCATTGTCGCGGTGTGCGACACCAATGCCGCCCATGCCAAAAAGAAAGCTAAAGCCTGGGGCGTGCAGAAGGTCTACACGGATTACATGCGTCTTTTGGAGGACAAGGAGATCGATGTGGTGGAGCTACTCACCCCGCATCACCTGCACTGCCCGATGACCGTGCAGGCAGCGGAGGCAGGCAAGCACATCTCGGTGCAGAAACCGATGGCGCTCTCAGCGGCGGAAGCTGACCAGATGATCGCTGCGGCGGATAAAGCTGGAGTGATCCTGCGGGTGTACGAGACCTTTGTGTTCTACGCCCCGGCGATGAAAGCCAAAGCCATGATCGACGCGGGCGAGATCGGCGAGGTGCGCGCGGTGCGCATGCACATCAGCACCGGCACAGGGGATTCAGCCTGGGAGGTTCCGCTATCCAGCTGGTTGTGGCGCATCAACGAGAAGCAGTGCGGTGGCGGTCCGCTGGTATTTGACCACGGCTACCACCTGTTCTCGCTGGGCTATTACCTGGGCGGACCGGTCGAGAAGGTGTATGCCTGGATCGACCAGACCTCCGCCGATGGCACCGCCGGCATGGTCAAGGTCGATGCGCCGGCGATCGATCATGTTCCAGTACAAAGCGCCGCGCTGTTATGGCAACCTGGATATCGAATACACCCCCAAGATGCGCATCTACTCGGACTATTACGCCGATGACGACCGCATCGAGGTGATCGGTGATAAGGGCATCCTCTTTATCAACCGTTATACCGCGCGCACGGTGGACCTGCCGGAGCTGATGCTCTTCAAGGACGGCAAGACCATGCCCATCCCAGTGGAGGGGGTGGAGTGGCACGACAGCTTCATCGCGACCACACACGACTTCATCGACAAGCTGAAGACCGGCGGGCAGCCCCGGCTGGACGGACCCACCGGCAAGGCGGTGCTGCAGTTCACCCTGGCAGCGCTGCAGTCCGCGGCAACGGGGAGGGAAGTGCGACCGGACGAGGTGGGGTAGATGCAGATCAAGTAGGGGTCGAGCGCCGCTCGACCTCTACTCTTGTATTCACGTGGTAAGCTTAATTAACTCATCCTTAATAAAAATACAAGAGTCCATGACCTCATTCATCCTCCCACTATCTTCACCCAACCACACCCTCGACACCTCCGGCGGCAAGGGGCTCAACCTGGCGCGCCTGACCGGCGCGGGGTTCAATGTCCCGCCCGGGTTTGTGCTCGCCGCTACCGCGTATCAACAGTTTGTTGCGGAAAATCACCTTCAGACGCTCATCCAGGACACACTTACTAAGCTTGAGGATACACCGGAGTCGCTGGAGAACTGCCTCGCAGGTGATCCGCGGCGCGTTCGAGAACGGCGTGATCCCGGAGGACATCCGTTCTGCCCTCTTGTCAGCTTACCGTGAGCTGGGCAAGCCCGCCGTGGCGGTGCGCTCTTCGGCGACCGCCGAAGACTTGCCCGAGCTTTCCTTTGCCGGGCAGCAGGACACCTTCCTTAATGTCACCAACGAGGAGGATCTTGCTCGCACGGGTGGTCGATTGCTGGTCCAGCCTCTGGACGGCGCGCGCCATCGGTTACCGCCTGCGCCAGCATGTGCCGCAGGACGAGATCGCCCTGGCAGTGGTGGTGCAGGTGATGGTCGCGAGCGAGGTCTCGGGCGTGATGTTCACCGCCAACCCGCTCACCGGGCTGCGCAGCGAGTTGGTCATCGACGCCGCGCCGGGGCTGGGCGAGGGGCTGGTTTCCGGATCTGGTGGAACCGGACCATTACGTGGTAGATGCCCTTACCCGCCACGATTACCTCAAGAACGCTTGGTTCGAAGTCTATCTCGGTCAGATCATCCGCCAGCGGCGGAGTCGAACAGGTCGCGGAATCTGCCACCGACCTTCAAGCGTTGAGTGATGGGCAGATCCTTGAGCTGGCAGCGCTTGGGTGGAAAGTCCAGGAGTTACACGGATCCCCGCAGGACATCGAATGGGCACTCTGTGAAGGGCAGCTGTTCCTCCTGCAATCCCGTCCCATTACCTCCCTGTTTCCAATACCGGAGGGGTTTCCCCCCGAGCCGTTGCAGGTTTTCGGGTCCTTTGCCAGCGTCCAGGGCATTTTTGATCCGATCACTCCGCTCGGGCGCAGCGTCATGCAGACGGTTGGTGCGAAGGCAAGGAACTTTTTCGGGATGCCTTCCACGGAGCAAACCCAAAGGATCATGGTCTCAGCCGGAGAACGGCTTTGGAGCAATGTGACCGGGCTGGTGCGCAACCCATTGGGCAGGAAGATCATCCCGGTCGCGCTTGAGTTTGTGGAACCCGCATTGGCACAGGCGTTCAAAAAGATTTGGGATGACCCCAGGCTGCAGCCCGAAAGGTCGAAGCTGACCCTGCGCGGACGGCTGCAATTGGCGCGTCTCCTCCTGCCGCTGGTGGGCAATGTGCTGCTCAATTTGCTGTTCCCGGTTCCTCGCCGCAAATACATCATCGGGCGGGGAGAGGGAATTTTGAAAAAAGTTGCCCGTCAATCCGCCCATGTATCAGGAGACCGATATGAAAGGCTGGGAGCGAAAGCCAGGATGGTCACCGTGGTTTCTGATCGATATTTTACCCACACGATCATTCTCTTCATGTCCGGGATCGCGGCGGGGATGGCTTCCTGGAACGCGTTGAATCGCCTGACCAGACAGAGTGTTACTGGAAAGAACGGGCAAGAGGGATGGGGAGACCTTGTTCTCCAGGTGAGCCGCGGCATGCCCAACAATCCGACCATCGAAATGGACTTGCTGCTGTGGGAGATGACCCAACATATCAGGCAAGATCCCCTCTCCTTGCAAGTGTTTACTGCAAGCACACCAAAAGAACTTGCGCGATTATTCCTGTCAGAAAAGCTCCCTGAAGTGGCGAACAATGCGGTCAAGGGTTTCCTCGAGGTTTATGGAGGGAGGGGGTTTGGCGAGATCGACCTGGGTCACACCCGCTGGGCGGACGATCCCACGCATGTGTTCGAGATGCTGCAGAGTTTCCTGCAGATCACGGATGAGCGTAAAGCCCCGGATGCGGTGTTCAGCCAGGGGATTGCTGCCGCGGAGAAAGCTGTTGATGCACTGGCGGCAGCAGCACGAAACCAAAAAGGCGGATTGCGCCGGGCGAAGCTGGTGCGTTTCTTTGCCGGCAGAGCGCGCCAATTATTGGGCATGCGCGAGAACCCCAAGTTTTTCGCTGTTCGGCTTCTGCGCCTGCTTCAACTGGGGATCCGGGAGGCGGGAGAGGAATTCGTTGTGGCAGGTGAACTGGACCGTGCTGATGACCTGTTCTTCCTATCCTTCACAGAGTTATTTGCCTTTGCCAGGCGGGAGCTGGGAGATTGGCGGGAACTGATCCGGGAAAGACGGGTAGTGTATGAACGTGAATTTCGCCGGAGGCAGCTTCCCCGTTTGCTGCTCAGCGATGGCAGGGCGTTCTATGAGGGCATGGCTGCAGCCATTGGTTTGGGAGAAGGGGTCGTCACGGGCAGTCCGGTATCGCCGGGAGTGGTCGAGGGAGTGGTGCGCGTGGTGCTTGATCCCCGTTCCGCGGGGTTGAAACCAGGCGAAATCATGGTTTGCCCGGGAACCGATCCCTCCTGGACGCCGTTGTTCCTCGCAGCTGGCGGGCTGGTGATGGAGGTTGGCGGGATGATGACCCACGGCGCGGTGGTGGCGAGGGAGTACGGCATCCCTGCGGTGGTGGGGGTGCACCAGGCGACAATAAGAT
Source organism: uncultured Chloroflexia bacterium (assembly GCA_963774925.1). Classification (GTDB taxonomy): domain Bacteria; phylum Chloroflexota; class Anaerolineae; order Anaerolineales; family Anaerolineaceae; genus UBA6107. The sequence continues at coordinate 300,369 of CAVZGM010000002.1, read as the reverse complement.
TCACGAATGGTCAACGCATCCGGCTGAATGGATCGACCGGGGAGCTCATTATTTTGGATAGTATTCCAAAAACATGAATAATGTATAGTGGGGTGGAGTCACACTGCTAGGCAGTAATGATATTTTGCTTGTGTGCCCGATATAATCCCTTGGGTTGAGGTAGCACGCGGGACCGAATTTTACAGATAGAAGATTCACTTCGGGGATTGCCGAGGACAATGGTGAAGAGCTGACAACGGATTCATTGATACATGAAGACACACAATCACTTGTGTCACTGCTGGAAGTGTAGAAACTCGTGTAATCCGATCCCCAGAGGATGGGCTAATATTCCAGGTTATGCCCTGCACTTTGAAATTGGTACTGGACAAGTCGTATGCATTGCTAAAGCTGCGGATTCCAGAGATGATTCTTGTTGCCTGATGGGGAAGGGCTCTGAATTCATCAGGTAACACATGGCACTTGATGAACCCAAACCGGTCCGAATGGATGAAAATGAAGCAGGAAAGTTATCTTCGATATAGGCAGCTTTGTAAAAGATAGTTTCCGGTTTGGGTAATCCGAATGACTGGTTGTTACAGCCTTGTAAATCGTAAAACAAATTCAAAACAGTAGTCGCAATTTGGCATTGTTCTTGGTGATCTATTGCTCTCCTGTGATAATCCCGGGCAATTTTCAGCATGATATTTAGGAGAGATCAGGTCATCGGTTCCATAGGAATACGGCTTTTTTTCCTGTGGAAAAAAGTTCCTCGCGATTATTGGGGTGTATTTTTAGGGCATCCAAAAGCATTCCGACGAATAACCTGATCCCATGTAAGTGGATGATTTATTGAATTGGCCATCCCGCCCATAACCGTTTGATCTTTTTCGAAAGGGTTTGATCTAGAGATCAAGAAAATATATTGGCGTCATAGAGGGAATCGAAGTTTTCTAATCCCGAAGTACTCGAACCGCCTGATCGTGGTGAAAAAACCTCCACAATCCTTAAGGAATTGAGCCACAGACACTTAAAACACTAATGCGTACCGCGAGCAGAAGTGTCGGAGAAAATGGACGGATGGGAGGTGATTTTTTCCGTTGTTCGGGTGAGGCTATGGAGGCTGTTATGCAGGATCATTGTTTTAGTTCATCAAATGGTGGGGATAACACAGTAAACAATTACGCTATAATCAAAATTCAGGACACCAAAAAATAGCGAATCGTATACATTCATTGCACTTTATCCATGTATTCATAAAAATCCCCGCTCATGTCAAAATTTAAAAAAACCCTAACACACAAGATAACGAGAATTTATTCTATGAATATGGGAGTGTTTAAAAGTTAATGACGCGAATTTCTCATAAACTCAAGAATCCAATTGAGGGAGCCCTGGCGGGAGGTGGGGATGCAGCGACTTCACCCCTGTATGTATTTGGACCTTTTCTCAGCCTGATCTATACCTCAGCTTTAGCCAGGTACGTTTTTGGCGGATCAGTCTGGCTGGCTGTACTCACAATTGCAGTTGTTTCAGCGATGTACAGGTTGGTGATGCGCTGGGTAACAGATGGTTCTGGCGGCAGTGGACTGAGTGAGGAGGAATTTGGTGGTTGGGCAGTCAAGATAAATTCGGCAATTACGTTCGTAGAATACACCTTGACCTTTCTGGTGAGCATGTCAGCGATGGTGACCTTTATTGCAGATCGATTGCCCGTTCTTAACAATGAAATCATGGGAATTCAATACCGCACATTTTTTGCGATTGCTCTTTCCATATTCACTGGATGGCTGGTGAATCGCGGTCCCAAAATCGCTTCCCGTACTTTTGGTGTGGCTACGGCAGGTATCCTTATCCTATTATGGGTGATGGTTTTTGCTGCCGCAATAAGGAACGGGATTCATTTGCCGATTCTTTCCTTAACAGCCTTCACACCACCAAACCTGGGTCTAACGATAAACGGATATGTTCATATTTTGGCAGTGATGACCGGTATTGAGGTTTTTGCAAACCTAGTCCCGGCATTTCAGGGTAATGAACAGCAGAAAAGCCGTAAATCTTTTCAAAGCCTGTTAATTATCATGTGCACCACCGTGGCAGCCATGCTCTTTATTGGACCAGCAATTTTTTCGATGGCAGACCCCTCGTTATCGGAAGTCTCTGTTTTTACACAGACGATGGACCAATTATTGCCAGCCCCGTTGCCGTACATTGGGTCATTCCTGGGAGTTTTTGTTTTGATGTCTGCCTCCGCTGCCAGCTCACAAGGACTCCAAAACCTGGCGTTAGGTCTAAAGGAGCGGCATTACCTCCCACCCAATTTTGCGTCCTTAAACCCATACGATATTGCTAATAAACCGGTATGGTTGCAGGTTGGTGTAGTAAGTCTGTGCTTCTTGTTCTTCGGGACACATGAAGCAACTTACCTGGCATTATACGCTGCCGGAGTTTTTATCCTGCTCAGCATGACTGGTTGGGCGGTAACGAAAAGGCTGCTGAGGCGAAACGCGAAGAAAGCGGTGGCTGGACAAATTGGGTTGATTGCTGGTACCGCGATTGCGGCTTTATTAACAACAGCGTCAACCTTTATTATCTTCATTGACCGATTCCTGGAAGGCGCATGGTTGTATTTTGTCTTCATTCCAATCCTCTACATGGTATTCTCATTCTTCAGGAAGAGCATCGGTGTTCCTTCAAACGAGATGGAGTATCTTGGGCGCATCGATTCGAATTTGCTGGCGGGTTTTGGATTTGGTCAAGCCTCGGTTACCAGTGAAGAAGAGGGGAATGGAGAAAACGAAATTAAAAACATCAGTTGGTCACCAGAACGGTTGGTGGAAACGACGGGGTATGAAAATAAAATCGAGATTCAACGCGCCATGGTCTTGCTGGACGGATCGGAATATGCGGCCCAAGCTCTACCGGTCGCCAGGTTCATATGTGAAGGATTGGGAAGTTCTTTGACTCTTTTTTCGGCTTCCAAGGATTTGGATGATATTGACAAGGAGAAAGCTGTCAGGAAATACCTAACTGCTGAAAGAAACAGCTTTAAAACAACTGGCATTCAAACTAATCTTTCAATTTGTGCAGAATCACCTGCAAAGGCAACGCATGATGTGGTCATTAATAATGGAATCGGTCTGGTCATTTTGACCACGAGGGGAGGTTCTGGTAACAAAAATTGGAAAGAAGGTGGATTGTCTAATAAATTGGTCCATCTGTTGGATACCCCCATATTCCTTGTGCAGGTTTACCCAAGTGGACCTCCCTTAGCGCCACATATCAAGCGAATCCTAGTAACACTTGACGGGTCCAGTTTTTCCGAACAGATATTGCCGTACGTGCTGCTACTCGCGAAGCAGTTCAACAGTGAAGTGATGTTAGTGTGTGTTCCCGTGGTACCTGAAGGGGAAAAATACCGCGCACCGTACGGAGTAATTCAGAGAATCCGGAAGCAAACTGTAGCAAATATGAAAAAGTACCTGGAAGGTGTTGCTGAAACTTTAAGAAAAGAGCAGGTTGTCGTTCGCACTATCGTGACTGGATCAAATCCCGCGCGAGATGTGGTTGAAGTAGGAAAGCGTGAGGGTGTGGACCTGATCATGATGACTTCCCAGGGCAGGGGAGGACTCAACCTGATGTTGATGGGCAGCGTTGCTCAGGAAGTGGTCCAATTCACAGACAGCCCGGTGTTCATCTTGCCGATTAACCATGAATTGGTACCTTAAGACAAGCAAAAGGGTAATGATTAGATCATTCGACTAATTCAGAAAGAGAATATATTACGGATTAAGGTTGGAGAGGTATTATTTAACGACCCAGCACCAAGACCAGGAAATCTGTTGTAACGTTTTTCACGATATCGCGTTGTGTTTCAGCACTGATGGTCGCCACTCCATCCCCACCTTGCGGACCATAATCTCCGAACTGAGCGTGATTTCCGCCATCGATCCGGTACCACACAGTATCCACCGGGAGGAGAGGGGCGGAAGCCTCGATCCCTTCCAGTCCACCATCCTCGCTTCCATAGATGGACAATACTTCGAGAGACTGACCAGCGAGTGAATTTGAGCCGGCAGGGTAAGAAGCCCAGAGGACCAGACCTTGCATCAGACCAGGGTGGGTATAGCAGAAATTGGCTGCCATTGAGCCGCCAAGGGAATGTCCGCCGATTGTCCAGTTATCAATTTCAGGGAACGACGCGATCACTTTGTCTGCCTTACCCGGAGAAAAGACCGCGAGCGAGAGCGGCATGCGTACAAGCACGACCAGGTATCCTTTTTCCGCCAATGGTTTCAGCAGGGGAGCGTAGGAGCGGTAATCCACTCTCCCTCCAGGATAGAATATGAAACCGGAAACCGGGTTGCTTGCAGTGGGGCGGAAAGTGATCCAGTCCGGGCTGATTTGAACGTCCACGGACGAATCAGGTTCAAGCGAAGAAAGAGCAGAGTCCCCTGGACCAAGCGGGAAGGATGCCCAACCAAGAAAGCCCAGGGTGATTATAAGCAGCAAAACGAACAACGAGAGGATGATACGTTTGATGGTCTTTTTCATTGACAACATCTCCTACCAATAAGGTTGAAAAGATTATACAGGAATCCAGATTGCCTGTTATAGGCAGTTATTTGGGATAAGGACTCACGTAATCCATTAGGTAACAATGACTGTTAAGATGTATGACAACTACAAGAGTGGTAATGACAGAAATGACATGATTTGTTGAAACATGGTAATTTTTCTTATCGAAAACCCTATCAAAAGATGAATTTATTCTGATTTTCGATTGGTTATTGACAACACAAAGAAAATTCGTTATTATATTGTTTGTAAGATGTCAGACCTTTTAGTTAGTTTTTTCTAAGTTCCTTGTGCTTTCGATCCTCAGTTTAGAGGGAGGTGGTGCAGAAAACCCCAAAGCAGAATAGCAATTTCAATCAATCGTCAAGTTCCTGTTCATTATCTCGGAGGGAGAAAACCATGAATAGAACCAAATTGTTTGCATTGCTTTCGATATTTGTGCTTTTAAGCCTGGTGATCGCAAGTTGCGCCCCAAAGGCCACTCCTGCGCCCACTGAACCACCACAGCCCGAAACGAAAATTGAATGTGGATCCTATAAAGCGGGATCTGTCGAATTTCAATCCAATCCATTTTATGATGCTGTCTACAAAGGGCTTAAGGAAGCCACTGAGGCTTCAGGTGGAGAGCTTCTTCGGGCTGTATCAGGTGGAGATCTAAAGAAAGAACTCGCAGCGATTGAAGATTTCATCGCGCAGGATATTGATGTGTTGTTCATCAGTGCCACTGACCCAGTCGGCAGCATGGAAGCAGTCCGCAAAGCCAATGAGGCTGGAATTCCTGTTATCTTTGTTGCGCTCGGACCTGCAGCTGACCAGGATGTAAAGTATGTGACCTTCATCGCCTCCAATGATTACAATGCCTCAACTGAAGTGGCAGAATACATCCTCAAGCAAATCGATTACAAGGGAGATGTTGTCTTAGTGGACGGACCCCAAGTTTCGGTTGTGTTAGAGCGTATGAGAGCTTATAAGGATGTGATTGCGAAGTATCCCGACGTCAAGTTGGCGGGGCAAGCTATGAAGGAAGAAGTAACAATTCCGGCAAATGCTACGATGATCGAGAATTTACTAACCGCCGCTCCTGATACGAAAGCGATACTCGTTTATGCCGGATATGGGATTCCTGCAGCCGCCACAGTACTTCCCACGCTTGGGAAACCAGATGTTTGGGTTGGAGAGATTGATGGTATTCCAGAAGAGATCGAGTTATTAGCCAGCGGGGCTGTAAAGGGTGCAACTGCGCAACAGCAACCATATCTCTTTGGAAAGACTGCAGTAGAGGCGTGGTTGAAGTATTGCATCAATCCTGCCACTACCGAGATTGCCCTTTTCACTGAGGTACCAACCTTGCTCATCACGAATGAAAATGCCAAGGATTTCTTGGGTGAATAGAATTTGGCTGGAAATTAGCCAATAAATCACTTTCTCACAACCGGTAACCCATAAGTCTCATGTTATTCAAGACTTGTGGGTTACCAATTAGATAGCAATCAAAAAATAAATATCTATCTCAAGATCGTTAGGGTTTCCGCATGAATAAAATCATCTGCGAAATGAAGCATATCGATAAACTGTTCCCGGGCACCCAGGCATTGAATGATGTGGAGTTTACGATTAGAGCTGGTGAAATACATGCTCTAATTGGAACCAATGGCTCAGGAAAGTCAACCCTGTCCAATATACTTGCTGGCACTTTTCAACAGTCCAGAGGAGAAATAATCGTCAATGGCGAAAAGGTAACCTTTAATCAGCCCTCTCAAGCAATGGATATGGGTATTGTTTTGATTCACCAGGAACTAAAGCTCATGCCAGAGATGACTGTTGCGGAAAACATTTTCTTTGGGAGGTTCCAAAGATATAAGAAATATCCCGTGATCAATTGGAAAGAAACGAACAGGCAAGCCTCAACAATTCTCCATGAGCTTGGAAGCAACATTGATCCAACAATAAAGGTTACTGCTTTATCTATAGCGGAGATGCAACTTGTCGAGATTGCCAAAGCACTTTCCAAGGAAGCAAAAATATTGATCATGGATGAACCAACCGCAAGTCTTACATTTGAAGAAGTACGATCGTTGTTTAAAGTAATGAAAGACCTTAAGAAAAAAGGGCTTGCAATCATTTATATATCTCACAGACTTGAAGAAATCTTAGAGATGGCGGATCGAATTACTGTCCTTGAAGATTCGAAGTTAGTCACCAGTATCGAAAACTCTCCAAACCTTACAAAAGAACATCTGGTGCGACTGATGATGCCAAAAGAAAAGAAGATGGCTTCACAAAGACTGGGAGTCAAGGAAGTTGATAGACCCGTAAAATTATCTGCGAGGAACATCTGTTATAAAAATAAAGTCAATAATTTTAGTTTTGAACTTAAATATGGTGAAGTACTCGGTATCGCTGGTTTAATGGGATCCGGCCGAACAGAACTTCTCAAATGCATTTTTGGAGCTCATAGTATAAAAAGCGGGGAATTTTACCTGAATGGAAAACCGTACAAACCAAAAAGCCCAGTGACTTCACTCAACAATCGGATTGCACTAATTTCTGAAGACAGGAAGCGTGAAGGTCTTGTGCTTTCAATGTCCATCACTGACAACATGCTTTTCCCCAATTTCCGTTCATATTCCTTTGGTCCCTTTATAAAGAATAAAATGGCGAAGAAAGATGTAAAGTTCCAAGCAGATAATTTAAACCTGAGATATGACAAATTGCACGCTTTCACCCGAAGTCTTTCGGGCGGAAACCAACAAAAAGTGGTGTTAGGAAAGTGGCTCCTGGCAAATAGCGATATCATCCTGATGGATGAACCGACCAGAGGAATAGACGTGGGTTCAAAAACCGAGATTTATGATTTGGTAGACAGGTTATCCAGGGATGGAAAGAGTATCATTTTTGTGTCATCTGAACTGGAAGAAGTTATAAAAGTTAGTGACAGAATTATCATTATGTATAACGGTCTAAATGTACATGAGTGTAGCCAAGATGTAACGATGGAAGAAATAATGGGTTATGCAACCGGGCAGCAATTAAAGATTCCTGAGGTGAAAAGCGAAAATGAAAAATAGGCTCGTTAATATTCTGGATACTTTAAGAAGATTCATAGTCAAACTCGGCCCTCTAGGAGGTGTTTTATTCGCAAATGTGCTTTTGATCGCCGCGCTGAGTTTACTAAGTCCTTACTTTCTTACAGTCACCAACATCACAAATGTATTCCGACAATCCGCACCGCTGGCTACAGTTGCCTTGGGAATTACTATCGTGATCATTTCTGGCGGGATTGATCTTTCGGTAGCAGCTAGTATCAGCCTCACCAGCGTGCTTCTTGCGATTTTTTTGGACAAACTTGGAATACCATTGCCAATAACGTTATTAATGGTTTTCCTAATAGGAATACTTTTAGGATTATTTAATGGGGTTCTTGTTTCGATAATTAAGATTCCACCAATCATTGCTACGCTCTCAAGTGCAATCGTTTTTAGTGGGATTGCTTATACAATAACACAGGGATACAGCATTAATATTCCAGTCGACAGTGCAATTAAATTCCTTGGCAGGGGAAAAATTTGGGAAATCCCATTCTCGATAATACTTGTGCTTGTTTTGTATTACCTCACTCACAAATTTTTGCTAAACACTAGTTTTGGGCGCATAGTATATGGATTGGGTGGCAATGTAGAAGCGGTTTATCTTTCAGGTATATCCGTAAGGAAATACACATTATTGATCTACATGCTATGTGGTTTCTTTGCTTCTTTTGCCAGTATTCTGCTTACTGCCCGAGTCGCGAATGGACATCCGAATAATGGTGGTGGAATGGAAATGGATGCCATTGCCGCAGTAGTACTTGGGGGTACAAGTATTTTTGGTGGAATGGGAAATGTCTGGGGCACAATAATTGGCGTCTTTACCATGACGATAATTGTTAACGGATTGACTCTATTAAATATCAATCCCTATATTCAATTGATTGTTAAGGGCTTGGTAATTGCAGCTGCGGTTGGTGTGACCAGCATTAGAATTTCGAAAAAGTAAAAACTCGTTTAAGAATTGTAAAAAAGAGAAAATCATCGGAAAATATTATAACCAGATAGTTACAAGATTTTCTTCATTTCTTCAATTCAATTAAACTTAAAAAGGAGAGAAAAATGTTAAGAGTAGGAATTTCTGGTTACCAGATTTGGTATCACTCTATCGTATTCGCAGAAGAACTACAAAAATCCAGTACGATGAAAGTTGTGAGCGTATTTGATACAAATCCACAATTTGCTAAACGTTTGGGCGAGGCAGCGAGCGGAGTCCAGGTTTTTACTGACATTGATGAGTTCATAAAGTCAGGGCTAGACATGGTTATCATGGCTGGGCTTCCTTCAACAAAGTTGGCAGAGATCAGGAAATATGCTGCAGCAAAAATTCATGTGTTAATCGATAAGCCGGTTGCTACTACTTCCGCAGACGCCCTCGAAATTGCGAGAGTATGCAACAAAGCAAATGTCAAAGCTATGGTTGGATACAACCTTCATTCAGCCCAGACTCTTCAGGAAGCGCATGATATTTTAAGAGACGGAAAATTGGGTAAGCCTGTCTATGCCATATTTGAATACGATGGTCCGATGCTCCAGGAGACAGAATGGAGCACAAAACCTGGTTGGTTAATGGATCCCAAAGAAAACATGAGCTACTGGTTCATCCATGTTGACCATGGGATTGATGCACTAATGTGGTTGTTAGATGCCAAGTATTCGGATGTTTTTGCGCAACTTGAAAACCTAAACCACCCTGACATAACAAACAATACAGATTGGGGTGTTGGTTTGTTTACGCTGGATAATGGTGTAAAAGCTATTTTGAAGTGTGATGGAATAGCACCAGGTCCCTTTGAAATACTCAGTCTTCGTATTGTTTGCGAAGATGGGGCGTTGGTTTTTGATTATTTTCCATCACCTAAACTCCAGGTTACAGGAAATAAATTAACCTGCGGGAAAGTATGGGAATATGAATGCCAGGATGATCTGAGAAATGGAATGGCAAAAATGGCCGAAAGGTTTGCTTCTTACATCCTGGAAGACAAACCCGTACCAAAATATGAAAGTGTGGAAATTGCTGGTTATCGGCTATTAAAAACCGCTGAAGCAGCCCATAAGTCTAATGACGAGAAAAAATTAGTAAAGATCGATTATGAGGTATAAGTTTAAAGCTTTCCGCCCAAAGACAAAATAATTTTGGTTCGTGAAAAAGCAACATATTTCCTCATAGATTAACCTTTAATTAGAGAGCCGGGAACTTCCCGGCTCTTAATTGTGTAAAATCCGATGATAAAAACAACAGCTCTCCCTAGTTTTCCGGAGGTCATGATGCAGGTGGGGTCTGCACCCATTGCCCTTCTCCACCGGACTCCTCCAGCCGCGTACGTAATTCGACGATCACACCTTCCAGGTTGTGCGTGGTGTCAAAATACGCCCACTTGGATCCGACATGGACACCTGTTCCGCTGGCGATATTCTGGATGCCGTCGTTGGCTAAAACCTCAACACCCTTTTCAAATCCGGGAATTGTCAGCCTGAAGTGATGCAAACCGGGACCATGGTCGCGCAGGAAATCGCTGTAGATATTTTGCCCTTCCAGTGGCTGTATCACTTCGATCTGCACCTTTCCTGCTGTGGCGAAAGCCAGGCGCAAGCGGTAATCGGCAGGCTGCCCGTGATACGTGGACTGCGGGTCAATTCCATCGACCGGCCATTCCATGATACGAAACGGACCAATCCCAAATAACCGGGTAAGTTCACTGGTGAAGGCGTCCAGATCTGTCACCACGATCCCGATCTGATCGAGTTCAACGCCGCTGATCAAGGGTGAATCACTTGTCATTAAGACCTCGAATCTGTTGTTTATAGCTTCGCCAAAATTTCATCTGTTACGTAATTGACAGGAATCCCTTTTTCTTTTTTATCGATGAAGGCGAGAACAACTTTTCGAACAGCATCGGCGATGTCATCCAGGTCCTGTTTTTCAAGCAGCGGATGCACACTGGCTAACCAGAAAAACTCCTCACAGGCTTTTTCGGAGACCGGGCATAGCCCCTTGTAATATTCGACCTTGCCTTCATACCAGGGGCACTCAAACGGGCACTTTGTACCCCCGTACCCCATCTTGTTGACAAACAACGGCTCAAGATGCTGCGGGATCATCCAGCGGGTGGTACTGAGATAGTTCAGATTGTAAGTGCCCTCTGCTGCGAGCGCAATCGCAAAATTGAGCATATCTGTCCCCAGGATTTCAGGAAGCACCTGGATCACATAGTAGAAGAATACCCGCTCGCCATACGGGACTTCCGGAGGAAGGACAATTCCCTGAAGATCTTTCAGCTTATCGTTCAGGTAATGGGCGTTCTCGGTGCGTTTTTTGTTGAGGAAATCCAAGCGGTTGATCTGTTGGATCCCCACGGCGGATTGAAATTCGGTAATCCGGTAATTGGTGCAAGGCAGACCCCAATGGTACTTGGAGGCTGGGCCCTGGGACTTATTCCTCCCGAAGTCCTGGAATCCCCACATTTTATCGTACAGGTCATCATCATCTGTAACAACAAATCCGCCTTCTCCGGTGGAGATGATCTTTCCTGTGACAGTACTGAAAGAGCCGATGTGACCTACAGTCCCCACATACTTCCCCTCGTAGCGTCCATGGTACTTGGCTCCAAGAGATTGAGCGGAGTCCTCAACCACATACAAATTGTGTTTTGCAGCGATATCCATGATCGGCTCGATGTTTAGTGGCGTACCGGTGATGGATACGGGAATGATCGCCTTTGTCCTTTTTGTTACTTTTCTCTCCACGTCCGCCGGGTCAAGCGTTAATGTAACCGGATCGACATCAGCGAAAATGGGGATCGCATTTTGTTCCAATACACAGGTGTCGGAGGCAACGAAAGTGTATGGGGTTACGATTACTTCATCACCAGGTCCAATTCCCAGGGCTGCCAGCGCAATGTGAAGTGTGGTCGTTCCGCTGGTCACTGCAATGGCGTGCTTGACGTTTAGTTTCTCTGCAATGAGCTTTTCGTAATCAAGCGTGACAGTTCCGCGCCGAATACGTGAGGATTTCATTACATTCACGACAGCGTTAAGTTCTTCGTCGGTGAAGTAATCGGTTTCTACAATTGGGTTCTTGCTTCGAATTGGCGTCCCACCATCAATCGCTAATTTTTCCATTGTGACACTCCTGTAGGTCATTGGTTATAGGGGCAAAGATGTATGACAATTAAACACAACTAAGTGAGCACAATCAGTATATCAATTTGGAAAAGTCGTGTCAAGCCCCGGTTTCAGGGTGAATTTGTGAGAATTTAGAGTGATTTCTGCTTGATTATTGACAAACCGGTCATTAATAGGTATTATATTTTTTATAGATGTCATACCTCTAATAGGAAATACATGGAACTTTCGGAAGTATTTGAGACATTTTCTCAATGGAACAAAACTGCACCCGAAGGTATGCAATTGGCGCAGCGTGTAACCGAATATTTGCGCATGAAAATCATGGATGGCGAGCTGCCTCCGGAATGCCAACTGCCCAATGAGCCTGATCTTTCCACCTATCTAAACACAAGCCGTTCCACTGTCCGCTCCGCCCTGGCCATCCTGGAGCAGGGAGGGTTTATCCAGCGGCGTTGGGGTGTGGGAACTTTCGTAGCCAAGAACCCGCCCACGTATAACAACCTGAGTCTTAATTCCGGGGTCACTCAATTGATCCGCTCTTCCGGGGCTGAACCGGGAAGCGCTGAGTTCCTGATGACAATTCGCCCCGCGAGCGAGAGGGTATCCACTCGACTTTCCATCGAAATTGGTACGCCAACCCTGGTTGTCGAACGCGTACGACTGGCAAACGAACAGCGATCTGTATTCACCGTGGACGTGCTCCCTCTTAGCCTGTTCCAGACACCTAATAGCGAAATCCCTCTTGTTGAATTTCAGAAAATCATAGAGGAACAACAATCGATCTATGGCTTCCTGCGACAGCGATTGAACCTGGAGATTCACCACGGCATCGCGTGGATACGACCCCTTTCCGCGGAGGATTTTATTGCAGATAAACTTCAAATTCGGGTGGGAAGCAATATCCTGCACATAGAGCAGGTAGACTTTGGTTTTAACGACGAGCCAGTTGCATTATCGGATGAATATTACGTTGCAGATGCGTTCAGGTTTTACATTTACAGATCGAGTCAAGGAGATTACCGATGAGCATGAAACCAATTGAGGATCAACCGGGTGAGTTGGCAGGTAAAGTTGCCTTGATCACCGGTGCAGCTTCTGGAATTGGACTGGCGATCACCCGCAGGTTCATCAAGGAACAAGCGTTGGTGGCAATGGTGGACATCAATATGGACAGGTTGAACACGTCTATCAGCGAACTCCTGATGATAGACCCATCAGCCCAAATCTTCCCTGTTCAGTGTGATATTACGAACGAGGAAGCGGTGGTAAGAGCGGTAAAAGCCATTGACGATCACTTTGGCAGGTTGAATGTCGCGGTAAACAACGCGGGCGTTTCAGTCAGCGTCCCTTCGGAAGAGTGCACCCTGGAGCAATGGAACTGGGTGATGAGCATCAACTGCACTGGGAGTTTTCTGATTTCACGAGAAGCAATAAAAGTTTTTATGCATCAAACCGATGGAGGCGCGATTGTTTTCATCAACAGCGATAACGCTTTAAAACCGAGCAAACACTTCCTTGCCTACAACTCATCAAAGGCAGCAACACTTCAAATGGCTCGTACAATCGCCAACGAATTCGGCAAATATAATATTCGTGCCAACAGTGTGCTGCCGGGCGCTGTCTTTGGCGGCAGCAATATGTGGACGCCTGAACTTCGGGCTGCACGCGCAGCCATACATGGCTTCGACCCGGATTCTTTGGAAGAAGAATACAAGAAGAATAATGCCCTTGGTGTGATCATCGATCCGTCTGAAATTGCGGAGCTGGTCGTATTCCTTTCCAGCGATCGTTCAGCCAAGATGACCGGCAATGCCCTGGTAATTGATGGCGGTGGTTTAGGCGGCTATGTTCGTTAACCCGACACCCCCAACTGATAACAGACTCTACTGACTATGAAGGGAAATTAAAACATGCTGCTTGAAAAGTTGCGCCAGGAAGTATTTGAATCATTATTAGAGCTGCCAAAGAACCGTTTGGTGACGATGCACAGTGGCACGGTCAGTGGTCGGGACCCGGAAACCGGAAATGTTGTGATCAAGCCCACCGGCTTTCGATATGACCGACTTACCCCATCAGACCTGCTTGTGATGGACGTTAAAGGGAAAATCCTAGAAGGAACACTCCGCCCCTCCAGCGACACAGAGACTCATTTATATCTCTATCAACACCGCCCAGATATTTTTGGCATTGTCCATACCCATTCTCCATATGCCTGCGCTTTTGCTGTCCTGGGCAGACCTATTCCCGCAGTAATGACCTCCGCGGCTCTCCTTGGAGGAGAGATTCCGATTGGCGGGTATGCTGCAGTGGGTGGTGAAGACATTGGTTCCGAGATCATCCGCAAGATCGGCAAGTGCTCCGCAATCATTATGCAAAACCACGGGGTTTATACCATTTCGTCAACTGTCTGGCAGGCAACAATCGATGCCGTGGAAGTTGAGGACCTGGCAAAGATCGCTTTGTTCGCCTCCCAGCTTGGGGATCCGATCATATTAACCCAGGCACAGGTCGAGGAATTTCAACATATCTATCACACATTGTATGGGCAGAAATAAAAATCGGCAGCGCATTCTTGGAAACATTGCCCGAAGACTGATGATCAGAAAATAGGGAAAAATGTACTCTCTTCGCAAAAATCCAATTGGAATTTACGAAAAAGCATTCCCGGCAGACTATTCCTGGGTACAGATCCTGACTTCTGCAAAACAAGCCGGGTACGATTTTGTTGAAATGTCCATTGATGAAAGCCCAAAGCGGCTCGAGCGGTTAAATTGGTCTCCAGCAGAAAGGGCATCCATACGAAGTGCCATCAATAACACTGGAGTTCCCATTTGGGGAATGGGAGTCAGTGCTCATCGAAAATACCCTCTTGGCAGTGCAAAAGCTGAGGTACGCCAGGCTGGTTTGGACATTCTATATCAATCAATCGAGCTGGCAGCAGATTTGGGGGTGAGAGTCATCCAGGTCATGGGTTACGATGAGTTTTATGAGCCAAGTACTCCCGACACCGAAGCGAGGTTTCTCGAAGGATTGGTAACCGGCACTCGATGGGCAGGCGCAGCTGGTATTACTTTAGCCCTGGAAAATGTTGACACCATTCTGGTTGACTCCGTTGAAAAAGCCATGCGCTTCGTACAGCGCATCAATTCCCCGTGGTTCCAGGTCTACCCTGATATCGGTAACATGACCGCGGCTGGTTATGACCCGTTGGAACAGCTTCCCTTAACGAAAGGTCACCTTGTAGGCGTACACGTTAAAGATACCCGCAAGGATGAATTGCGCGGGGTCTGCCTGGGTGAAGGAATCGTCCGGTTTCGTGAGGTATTCCAGTTGTTGGCAAGGCTCGAATATTCTGGTCCCTTGGTGATGGAGATGTGGGCGGATCTTGACCGCAACAATGATCCGATCGGTTCGCTCACGCGTTCCCGCCAAACTTTGGGCGGATGGATTTCTGAAGCTTGGAAGAGTTCAAAAATGGATTAATCTGATGAAACATGCTTTCGTGATCTGATGGATTGCGTTTCTGGTAACGTGTCTACGGCAATTGGAGGTTTTTTGGTCATCATTATTTCACATTTAATCACCTTTAGAGATTTGGGCAGCGAACATTCCCCCATATGATTTGGGAAGGAGGTGAGGAGAAAGTACACATTGTTTGTTGCATGTAAAGAATTGAGACCAAAATTGAATATAAAGGAGAAAATTTTTCCATGTCCAAACAGTTGACCGTTTTATGTGCATCCGCACACCCTGATGATATTGAATTGCAATGCGCTGGCACACTCATTCGCTATGTAAAGGAAGGTCATAAAGTATTCATGGCGACCGCCTGTACAGGTAATGTTGGCTCCAAGGACCACACAGGACCTGAGATCGAAGCGATTCGGGCTATTGAGGCGAAGAATGGCGCAGCAGCAATCGGTGCTGAATTAATTCAACTGGATTATAAAGACGCCGACGTCTGGCTTGACCATGCCCACTGGACCAGGTATGTGGACCTTATCCGCCAGACGAACCCGGATGTGATTCTCACCCATGACAGGGATGATTATGTGCATGACCATTCCAACGTGGGAGAGCTTGTCTACCGGGCAGCGATTTGGGCATCGGTTGCAAATATCCCTGAATGCAAATTACCTCCCATTGATCACATTCCCACCGTTTTTTATTTCGAAACAATCGGTACAACCCGGGTCGCCCCCCCAGACCACTACGTTGACATCTCGCAGGAGTTTGAACAAAAGCTTCACGCATTCTCCCAGCACAAGAGCCAGCACGGTGACTTCCTGGAAAAACAGTTCGGCGTAAAAGATTGGAATGAATATGTGACAACCGTCAACAAACTGCGCGGTTTTCAGTGCGGCTGTAAATACGCTGAGGCTTTTCGGGTAGTCCAGACCTGGCCCAATCATAAAACCTATCGTTTATTGCCTCCTGTGCAATTTGGTTCCAGGTAGTTGATCAAGCAAGAAATCTGGCGAATATGTCAAAAAAACTCGCGGTTCTCGTAGCGACAGCCCACCCCGACGACGTGGAGGTGTTCTGTGCAGGAACACTGATACGATATGTTAACGAAGGGCACAAAGTCTTTATGGCAATTGCCTGTACGGGCAATGTTGGCTCGAAGCTTCATACGGGACCGGAAATTGAAGCCATCCGAGCTGTGGAAGCGCTAAGAGGTGCCGAGGCGATTGGGGCGGAATTGATCCACTGGGACTTCAAAGATGCGGAAGTCTGGCAGAACGACATCACCTGGAAGAGGTATGTGGACCTGGTACGTATGACCAACCCGGATGTGATCATCACCCTGGACCGGGATGATTATGTACATGATCATTCGAATGTCGGCGAACTGGCTTATCGCGCGGCAATCTGGGCAAGCGTGGACAATATTCCGGGAACGAAAAACCCGCCAATCGACCATATTCCGACTGTTTTTCGTTGCGAGACAACCGGAACTCACCGGGTTGCTCCACCAGACTACTATGTGGATATCACCAACGAATTTGAGCAAAAAATCGAAGCCTTCAAGCGCCACGAAAGCCAGCATGGAGATTTTCTGGAGAAGCAATTTGGAATCAAGAACTGGTTTGAGTACGTGGAAGTAACGAATAAAATGCGCGGTTTTCAGTGTGGCTGCAAATATGCCGAGGCTTTTCGGATTGTGAATACCTGGCCAAACCAAAAGGCTTTCCGTCTTCTACCCCCCGTACAATGCGAGGCTTGAGGATGATTACAGGCGGAGGAATGGGCTATGCGGACTAAAGAAAAGTTCATCCCTCCGCCGCAAGACGTTCAGTGGGAATCGGTACGAGTTATGCGAGAATCTTGGAAAATTGTGCGCTTGCCCATATTGACAACCGGTTCAACCTTCACTATAATAAACATTATTGTGAGTCGTTGTTCACATTTGTGAATATTAATATGAGCAATGGCCGCGTTTTCCAAAATGCCGTTCTGATTAATTTGCAGTTGTTCTCGCTTTCCGGGTTTTTACCAATACCCGGCTTATCGTTAGAAATACTCTACAAAGACTTCGGTTTTGTATTCGGTAAGAAAGGGCAAGGACTTGGTCAAATGAACCGGTTTTACCCAGGCTTAAGCGAGTGTGCTGTCAGAACAGGAAAAATAAACGAGGCAATGAATGAAAAGCCCGTTTATGAAAGGGCTGATCGAAAAGTTTCCCGCTCTTCAGACCGGGGCTCAGTAATTTCCCGCCAATGGGGACCGGGATCCAATTTTTCCAGCGCTACAAGAAACGTCAGGGTTGGATGTTACCTGCTTGACGAGTCCCGAAATCACCCCACTCCAAACCCTTCAACTATTCTTTGTTTTTGTTTAGATTTAGAAAAACGGATGAACCGTGCCAAAGATACCAGGCCGGTGACTTTCTGTTTGGACTCCAAAGATTATGAAAAAGTCTCTACTCGATTGTTTGGCATGAATCGGAAATCAGCTACTTGGAGGATCGATTGAGCCAGGGCGAGTTTATCCTCGAATTAAACAATATTACCAAGACATTTCCTGGCGTTGTCGCCCTTAAAAATGTCAACATGAAAGTTCGAAAGGGTGAAGTTCATGCCTTATTGGGTGAGAACGGCGCGGGAAAGTCAACACTGATCAAGATACTTAGCGGGTACCACCAACCTGACAAGGGCGGTGAAGTGATCATTGGAGGAGACCCTGTTGTTTTTAAGAGTCCCAAAGATGCAATTGAAGCATCAATCGTCACCATCTATCAGGAATTGACGCTCTGTCCGCATATGACCGTCGCTGAGAATATTGTCCTTGATAAGCAAAATGATTTCAAAGGGTTCATCCTCAAAAATCGTGAGTACCAGGAAATTGCAGCGCAAGTGCTTGCACAACTTGGACAAAGCGAGATTAGTCCGAACCGGCTCGTGAAGGACCTTTCGATTGCTCAACAACAGGTTGTGGAGATTGCAAAAGCGGTTACCTCCAAGGCAAAAATCGTATTGATGGACGAGCCCACATCATCCATCTCACAGAGTGATGCAGATAAACTGATGGCAATCATCCGCAACCTGCGAGAAAATGGTGTGTCGGTCATCTACATCTCCCATCGATTGCATGAAATCGGGGGGATTGCAGACCGGATCACGGTATTGCGCGATGGAGAGTTGGTCGGGACGGTAAACAACTCGGATGTCAATGAGCAGGATTTGATCAACATGATGGTTGGTCGTGAACTCACCAACGTTTATCCCAAGAGAGAGGTCCCGATCGGCGATGTGGTTCTAAAAGTAGACAACCTTTCAAGCGAAAAGCTTGTTCAAGGCATTTCATTTGAGGTCCGCAAGGGCGAGATACTGGGCATTGGCGGGTTGGTCGGTTCGAGGCGCACTGAATTGCTGGAAACACTTTTTGGGTTACGTCCCATAACTGATGGAAAGATCTACCTTAATGGAAAGGAATTACATCCTCAAAACCCCCGGCATGTGATTCACAATGGAATTGCTTTTGTAACAGAGGATCGAAAGAAGTCAGGTCTCATTCTTTGCCTTCCGGTGTACGAGAATATTAATATGATCAATGTACAGCGTCCTTCCTTCCTCGGGTATCTGAATTGGAAAAATCTTAAACTGGTCGCTCAAGGACACCGTAAAACCCTGAATATTCGAGTGAGTAAGATCGAGCAGGTGATCAACTCTCTCTCTGGCGGCAATCAGCAAAAGGTGGCACTTGCCAAGTGGCTCGATTTTGCACCAAAAGTTATCATTTTCGACGAGCCTACCCGTGGAATCGACATCGGCGCAAAAACAGAGATCTACTCGATCATGGGCGAACTTGCCGCGAAGGGGACTGCGATCCTGATGGTCTCATCCGAATTGCCGGAACTCATCAGTGTGGCAGACAGGATTTTGGTCATGCAGGAAGGTCGAATGAAGGGGATCGTTGAAAAAGAGGAAATGACCCAAGAGTACATTATGAGTTTGGCAACAATGAAAATCTAGTGATTGCTTCTATTTACCTATGAAGGGAATAACGAATGATGCAAGCTAAAGTGGAGACTGCTCAAAAACCCAGGCCAACTCTTATGAAGTTGATTATCCAATATCGAACACTCCTGATCCTGATTGTTCTCATGACGGTGTTTTCGATTCTAAAACCCGTATT
The DNA here is from genome assembly GCA_963774925.1 of uncultured Chloroflexia bacterium. Classification (GTDB taxonomy): domain Bacteria; phylum Chloroflexota; class Anaerolineae; order Anaerolineales; family Anaerolineaceae; genus UBA6107. The sequence continues at coordinate 280,960 of CAVZGM010000002.1, read as the reverse complement.
TATCAACCCTGCCAATCTTCTTGCCATATTAAAGAACATGAGTTATGTCCTCATTGCTGGATTGGGGATGACCTTCATAATTACGCTTGGTGGTTTGGATCTCTCTGTGGGGTCAACTGCGGCGGTTGTCGGGGTCGGATTTGCGATGCTGGTAAGAGGCGGGCTCATGCCTGCCATCCCAGCCATGTTTATTGTTATGTTGGTTGCCATGCTGTTGGGTTTTCTGAATGGGTTTGTCTCGGTGAAAGGACGAATAGAGCCTTTCCTCGTAACTCTTGCAACGATGAATATCTACCGGGGTTTAGCGCTTACCCTGACAAGAGGGAAACCTGTCCCCATCGTGATCCCCAATTTTGCTAACATTTTTGGAAATGGGAGGATTTTTGGTGTCCTCCCAACTCCAGTCATCATCTCTACGGTGTTTTTGTTGATATCCTGGTTCCTCTTCACTCGCACGAAATTCGGATTTTATATCCGCGGTATTGGTGGTAACCAGGAAGCGTCAAGAGTCGCAGGTATAGATATTAGCAAAGTGAAAATTGCTGCTTACACGTTGAGTGGATTCTTTGCCTTTATCTCCGGTCTCATCCTGGCTGCTTTATTCAATTCCGGTCTTCCGGATGCAGGAAAAGACCTGGCGCTGGACAGTATTTCAGGCGTAATCCTGGGAGGAACAGCCATTGCAGGTGGTGTCGGAACCATCTGGGGTACTTTGGGCGGGTGTCTCATCATGGCATCGCTAAATAACGGTATGTCATTACTTGGAGCCCAATACCATGTGCAGATTCTGGTCAAGGGGCTCGTCATCATCTTTGCCGTTCTGATGGATAACGCTTTCAAATCCAGACAAAGATAAGTGGATACAAATTCCGGTTGCGAAACAGGTAAACGGAAAATCACAAGAAAGGAGGAGAAGAACTGGTAAACATAAGCTTTTGTTCTAAAGCTGTTTCACCAATCGAACCTATTTTGAAGGAATGAAAAAGGAGAAGGAAATGAAAAAGGTAACAATTATCGCTTCGCTTTTACTGATCCTAACGCTTGCGCTTTCGGCATGTGCTCCGGCTCCTGAGCCGACACCGCCGCCGGCGACCGAGGCACCGGTTGTTGTAGCGACCGAAGCACCGGTTGTTGAACCAACCGAACCACCTGTTCCTGAAAATGCGAGCCTCGCAGATTTCACTTACGTGGGTGATCCGGCTGTTGTATTTGATCTGAACACCTGGTACTCGGACGTGGGTGTTGATGCCAATGTGACCATCAAATCCGCTGGCGCTGTAAAGGTACCTGATGTGATGTCTGGTCCGCTGCCCATGGCGAAGGAAAAATATACCATCGGTTTCTCCGTGTACTACACAGTCGATGAAGTCGGTTCAATGATCCTTGAGAGCATGAAAGCTGCTGCCGAGGAAGCTGGTGTTGAGCTCCTGATTAACGATGCGAATTACGATCAGAATGCACAGAACCAGGCAATTGAACAATGGATTCTGCAGGAAGTTGATGGCGTAATCCTCGCCCCGTGTGATTTCACTGGCGTAAAGACCGCTCTTGATGCCCTTGCTGCAGCCAACATCCCGGTTGTGTCACTGAATGCCCCCCTCGCTGGAACGGTTGACGCTCTCGTCATCTCAGACACCGTGGAACAAGGCGCAATTGCCGGTGCACTCCTCGAGAATGCCCTATTGGCCGCCGGAACCGAAATGAAGGGAACGATCGTTTACCAGACCCTTCCCTTTGTGCACCCCAATGCTGCGACCCGCGCGAAAGGTTTCGTTGACACCTTCACGAAGTACCCGGATATCAAGGTTGTTGAGTTGACCGGTATTTCACCTGAAGATCACTATACTGCTTTCGATGGCGCAATCAAAGCTTATCCTGATATGATCGGTGCCTGGGGTCTGTACTCCTCAGCTACGATCGGCATGCTCAATGCAAAACTCGCCAACAATCGGGATGATATCCTGCTCTCATCTGTGGATCAGGACAAGCCAATTCTCAAAGGTATTTACGATGGTGATGTGATTGGCACCGCTGCCTACTCTTCCATCTCTCCTGCAAGATGGTGCATGAGCGAAATGGTTAATCTGCTCAACGGCGCTCCGATCCCGGGTGTTGTCTTCTATCCAAATGCCGAGATCACTGCTGAGAACGTGGCAGAAATGTTCGAGTACTACTATCCTGGCAAGACCCTTCAGGATTACCTCGACGGCAAGATCCAATAATCGCTTCCTCTTAAGCGATTGAGTCCAGAGGCGGATTGCGGATGTCCGCAGTCCGCCTCTCCTGTATATTTACAATCGTCTCACTGAAAACACTTTGATAAATCAGCTAAACTTAAGGTAAGTTGTGGACCCCGGCTTTTTATTGCGGGAAGGCATTAGATAACGGGTAAGAATTTTCACTTGAACAATATCTCCGGAGCTAAGGATGGATAAAATCATGAAGGATCTGGAAAAAAAGCAGCTTGGCACCACGGATATGCATATCACCCCAGTGGGATTTGGCGCATGGGCTCTCGGCGGAGGAGATTGGGTGTATAGCTGGGGACCTCAGGATGACGAGGAATCGGTGGCAGCCATCCATCATGCGCTCGACCTTGGGATAAACTGGATAGACACCGCAGCGGGGTACGGTCTTGGGCACTCGGAAGAAGTGGTCGGTAAAACCCTGGCTGGCATGTCGGAACCTCCATTGGTTTTTACAAAATGCTCGCTTGTTTGGAACGAGAAGGGCGAATTCATTGATTCACTAAAACGTGAGTCCATTCGACGTGAGTGTGAAGACAGTCTGCGGCGCTTAAAGATGGATTATGTTGATCTTTACCAGATCCATTGGCCCCGCCCTGACGTAGATATTGAAGAAGGTTGGGCAACCCTCGCTGAATTACAAAAAGAAGGCAAGGTTCGGTGGATAGGCGTTTCTAATTTCAGTGTTGAGCAAATGAAACGCGCACAATCGATCGCGCCAATCCACTCACTGCAACCACCCTATTCCCTCATCCGTCCGGAAGTTGAAAACGAGATTCTTCCTTTCTGCTTGGAAAACAACATTGGCGTTATCGTTTATTCTCCAATGTATTCAGGTTTACTTACAGGGAAAATGACCCCCGAGCGAATAAAGAATCTACCACCCGATGATTGGCGACAACGGGATCCGGAGTTCCAGATGCCCCGCCTCGAGAAGAACATGCAGCTGGTTGCGGCTCTGTCTGAAATCGGTAAACAGCATGGGGTGGAAGCCGGGGTAGTCGCGATCGCCTGGACACTGCGCCTTCCCGCTGTTACAGCGGCAATTGTTGGGATGCGGCGCCCAAGCCAGGTGGATGGTATCTATCCATCTATCAAATTTAGGCTCACCACGCAGGAGATCGACCGCTTAAATAAGATCGCCGGGATAGCCTGAAAATCGATCGTTACTCGTTTTACCGGATAAGAATCTCAGGCAGGATTGTCTGTGGAACTGACCGGAGAACGAGAACTGATTTGAGTTAAGTAATTTGGTGATCGGTTCAGGTCGATCATCAAAATGGATTATGGAGGATTCACATGGATTGCCTGCTCGGTATTGATGTTGGTTCAACGAGCATGAAAGCTCTTGTCTATGATCTGGATGGAAACGTGATTTCGCAAGGCAGCCGCCCTACCGAAAGCATTGCCAATGATCCAGATCATCCCAATTGGCAGGTATTCATGCCCGACCATATCTGGGAGGGGATATCCTCCGCAATACACGATGCTGTAAGCCGCATCGGCTCACAGCATCGCATCGTTGCTGCTGCGGTTACAGGGCTTGGCGCAGATGCGGTTCCGGTGGATGAAAATGGAAAGCCGGTGTATCCATTCATCAACTGGGTCTGTACACGGACAACGCCGCAATTCGATTGGTGGCTCAAGAATGTCGGTCTTGAAAAAACTTTTGAGATAACTGGCTGGCAGCCTTTTATCTGGAGCACGGTACTTCGCTTCATGTGGCTGAAGGAAAATGAACCTGAAGTTGCTCGCAAGGTATACAAGTGGCTGATCGTGGAAGATTATGTCAATTTCAAACTGACAGGGAAGTACTCAACCGATTACACGGATGCCTCCCCTACACTCTTGTTTGACCAACGCACATTGCAATGGTCGGATGAAATGTTGAAATTGGCAGGGCTCAGCAAAGATCTTTTACCGTCTCCTCAACGCAGTGGACAATTGATTGGTGGTGTAACAGCAGATGCTGCAATAAAAACTGGTCTTGCCCCCGGAACACCTATCTACCAGGGCGGTCATGATTACCTGGTAGGTGCTTTGGCGGCTGGCGCAATCTCTCCTGGTATGTTTCTGGATGTCACCGGAACATGGGAGCTGGTGATCACGCCGACGAAAATACCGGATTTTTCACCAGAAATTCGAAAAATTGGACTTACGGTTGAGGCTCATTCTGCCCCGGACATGTACTGCATTTGGGGAGGAGGCACTGCTGCGAGTATGCTGGAGTGGTATAAAGACCAGCTCGGCACTGAGGCGGATAACCTCGCCAAGGCAGGCAAGGGAAATGTATGGTCAAACCTGATGGACGAAGCAAGGAGTTCTCCGCCAGGAGCGAATGGCATATTTTTCCTGCCGCATTTCAATGGAACTGCGTGCCCAAAACTCGATCCACGGTCACTGGGGGCTTTCCTGGGTTTAAACGACACCACTCGCCGTGGAGATATGATTCGGGCAATGGTTGAAGGGCTCAACTATGGTTCTTACGATATGTTAAGAGCACTCGAATTGGGAGCCGGTCAGAAGGCTGATAAGATCACCGCCATCGGCGGGGGTACGCGCAATTCGTTTTGGATGCAAAACAAGGCAGATATTTCCGGACGGCCAGTAGTTACCCTGGAGGTTGAGGAAGCTACCGCGCTCGGAGCTGCAATGCTCGCCGGGGTGGGGGCAGGGAAATATCGGGACTTATCGGAAGCTGCCGCCCGGGTCCACCGTCCGGGAAGAACGTTTGAGCCAAGTTTGGAGAACGTTTCTGTTTATAACGATTTATTTGGCATCTATAAGGATATTTACCACTCGTTGAGTTCCATTAATTCGCGCATTTATGAGCGCTTCAGAGTTTAACTGACAGCTAAGAAAAGGAGGGAAACCCTGCGGGGTTTCCCTCCTTTTTGATAGACTTTTGGTTTTATGCCAAGAGGATTTCCGGATGCTCGACTGCTGTAACCAGGTCAGCCAGGAATTTTGCTGCCACGACCCCATCGATGACCCTGTGGTCCGCTGATAAGGTGAACGAGATCATCGGGCGTACGGCAACCGTGTCCTGTTCATCAATCACGATCGGTTTACGCACTGCAGCACCAATTGCCAGTATGGCGTTCTCGGGTGGGTTAATGATTGCCCGGAAATGGTTGATCCCATACATACCAAGATTGGAGATGGTAAAAGTCCCACGTTGAACTTCCCATAATTCCAATCGGCTTTCTCGTGCGCGAAGGCTCAGATCATTTACCTTCCTTGCCATCTCGCTAAATGACAGCTTGTTGGCATCCCGTACAACTGGTACGATCAACCCGCTCTCAAGGGCGGTGGCTATTCCAATATTGATCTCTTTCCATAAATGGATCTTGTCCTCGATCAATGATGAGTTGATGTAAGGGTTTCTTTCCAGAGCCCAAGCTACCAGTTTCGTCAGGATGGCAGTGAGGGAGACTTTTTCCTGACTATCTTGTTGAGCTGCTTGATTCAAGGTGTTCTTAAGCGATACCAGATGCGAGACATCCGCTTCCATCGTCTCGGAAATATGAGGCGCCGTTTGAAAGCTCATCTGCATCTTCCGGGCGATTTTGGCGCGCATATCCACCAAGGGAATAATTTCAGCTTGCCGTCCGCTGTTGGATACTTCAACTATTGTTTCCGATTTCTTGATATCATCCGCCTGGATACGTCCGAGGGGTCCGCTGCCTTTGATGGATTCGAGTGGAATACCAGTTTCGTTTGAAATCCTCCTGGCTGCAGGAGTAGCGGCGACCTTACCAGGTTCGCTTTTTGGAACCTCAGTGCCAGCCACGTCTGCTGAAGGAATTAATTCCACAACCGGGTCATGCTTATCAGACTCAATTGATTTTTGATCTGCCTGATTTGGCTCCAAAGGGGCTGGAGACCCCTTGTCGATATCCGCGAGGGTTTCACCCGGTTTGAGAATGTACGCGATGACGGTTGCAACGGGTACCACATCCCCATCGTGAAATTTGATACCGGCTAAAATCCCGCTGGCGGGTGCTGTGACATCAATCGCCACTTTTTCAGTTTCCACAGTGAGCAGTACTTCATCCTGTTTGACCTCATCGCCCTCTTTTTTTTCCCAGCTGATGATGGTGGCAATTTCCTGGTCCATATCTACTTTAGGCATGATAAAGGGGGTTGGCATATTAATACTCACCTTTCAGGATGGCGCGGATCTCACGCTCGATATCTTCTTCCTGGGGGACTGCTGCCCGTTCCAACACCCGGTTGTATGGAATGGGAACATTCTTTCCAGTAAGGCGGCGCATGGGAGCATCCAGGTAATCAAAGGCTCTGCTGGAAGAAACCACAGCCATCACCTCTCCTGCCCAGCCAGCAGTCTCACACGCTTCGTGAACGATTAGTAATTTACCGGTTTTCGTGACTGAGTCGATGATTGCTTGTTTGTCCATCGGTACCATCGTGCGGAGGTCGATAATTTCCACTTCAATTCCCTCTTCAGCCAGGCGATTGGCAACCGCGATCGATTTGTGGACCATGATGCTGTTCGAAACAATCGTAAGGTCCGTTCCTTTTCGTTTGACATCCGCCACGCCGAAGGGGATGGTGTATTCGCCCTCCGGTACTTCCCCCTTGGTTTTGTAGAGAAGTTTATGTTCCACAAAACAAACCGGGTTGGGGTCACGGATGGCAGTCAATAAAAGCCCTTTGGCGTCATATGGGGTGGACGGTGTGACTACTTTCAAGCCAGGGAGATGCATGAGCAGAGTCTCAAGAGATTGAGAATGCTGGGCAGCGGCGCCGGTTCCAGATCCGCTTGGCATTCGAATCACCAATGGGACTGTCGCTCTTCCGCCAAACATGTAGTGCATCTTGGCAGCCTGGTTGCCGATCTGATCCAACGTCAGAAGCGTAAAATCCATGAACATGATTTCAGCGACTGGGTGCATCCCCAGCAACGCAGCGCCAACCGCTGCACCGATGATCGATGGTTCTGAAATGGGGGTTTCGATAATCCTTTTCTCCCCAAACTCATCCAACATTCCCTGGGTGACGCCAAACGCACCACCGTATCGACCGATATCCTCTCCAATGATGAACACACGTTCATCGCGCTTCATTTCCTCCCATAGGGCGGCTCGAATTGCTTCAGTATAGGTAATTTCAGGCATAGACATACTCCGTGACGGTCGAGGGGTCGGGGTCGGGTGATGCATCCGCGAATTCCACAGCTGCTTCAATAATAGTCAGTGCTTCCTGGTTGAAATTTTCCAGCTCCGCTTCTGTGGCGAGTCCGTTTTCGATTAGGGAGTTCCCTAAACGCAGGATGGGGTCTTTGGTTGTTTTCCATAAATCGATTTCATCTTTGGAGCGGTAGAGATTACGATCGCTTTTTGAGTGACCAAAGTAGCGGTAGGTTTGGGTTTCAATGAAGACTGGTCCTTTTCCAGCGCGGATGCTTTGTGCTGCCTCAAGAACTGTTTCGTAAACGGTTAGAACATCATTGCCATCGATGTAATACCAAGGGATTCCGTATGCTTCTGCCCTTTGGGCGACTGGCAATTTTGCTGATACGCGTTCGATATCCATCGACATGCCATATTTGTTATTCTCACAAATATACAAGACTGGTAACTTCCATAAAGCTGCCATGTTCAGCGTCTCGTGGAAAACCCCTTCGTTTGATGCCCCGTCTCCAAAAATCGCCAGGCAAAGCTTGTCAAGTTTTTTCATTTGAATCGCGAGACCAACACCCAGCGAGTGCGGAATCCCTCCGCCGACAATCCCGTTTGCGCCGAGATTGTTGGAGGAGAAATCGGCGATGTGCATCGACCCGCCTCTGCCTTTGCAGTACCCGTCTGATTTACCGAGGAACTCAGCCATCATCAGGTTGATATTCGCTCCCTTGGCAATGAAATGACCATGACCACGATGGTGGTTGATCAGGTAATCATCCTGAAAGGTTGCCCGGCTGATTCCCAATGCCACAGCTTCCTGACCAGCAGAAAGATGCATCGTGCCATGAACCTTTCCCAGCGCGTAGAGTTTATCAGCCATCAATTCAAATTGCCTGATGAGGCACATGGTTTTATACATGTCAAAGAGCTGGTCATTGGTCATTTTCAAGCGGGTTACTTTTTCAACGAATGTTTCTGGTTTCTTCGTTTTCTCCATTGGTCCCTCTATCGCTTTAATATTTGTTATTTGGTGATAGACCTTGCAGTGATGCTGTCTGTTACCAGGTAGTTGATCAATTTGGAATTTAATGCGCCTATGATGGCATTTACTTTTGCGTCCCCACCCGCGACACCTATTCTTACGGGAATGCGCCTCAGGTTTTCCAGGTTGATCGCGATCATTCGGTCTAAGAAGGAATCTTTGTAAGGTGTGCCATCAATTTGGAAATAGTTGCTTGCTATATCGCCAACCACCCCGTTTCTTCGCATAATTTCCACTTCGGCATCAGAAAGTAAACCTGACAGGACAAGGCTTGAAAACTCAATATCCGTTGTGCCAATTCCTAATAGGGCAACATGGACTTCGTGTGCCATATCAATCGTCTCTTTGATCCCTCGAGTTTCACACAGGGATTTTGCGATGTCTGGAGTCTGGCATAAATATGGCGCGTTGATATAGTACCCCTGACCACCCAGTTTTTCAGCCAGACGCTTTACGATTGAATGACCATCATAATCATCAATTCTGGCGCCTTGCGCGCCAACAAGCTGTATCACCTTGATGGAAGGTTCTTTCATGGCTTGGATGGCGTCCACAGTCGCGCTTACCGCAGTTCCCCAGGCCACCCCTATCACCAAGTCAGGGCGTAGATGATACTTGAACACTTCTGCCGCAGCTCTGCCCAGGTTTGTCAGCATTTTCCCTGGTTTTGAATCCTCCATGGAGTATACAAAAACGGATTCAATGCCAAATTTGGATTTGATGGCTTCTTCCAATTCATGGTTCGAGTGAATGGGACGCATGATCCTGATTTCCACGATCCCCTGCTTACGTGCTTCAGTGAGCATCCTCGAGACCATCGACCTGGTAACACCTACTTCGAGGGCGATGTCCGATTGGCCTTTTCCCTCGAGATAATACATCTCAGCAACATCTGCTAATAAACCAGCGCGTTTTGGGGAGATCTTTTCAGTTGCCATCTATGGGATTATCCTTATATCACTTATGTGATAAATGATTCACATAGTTGAGTATATCAATAGTGCTCATAAATGTCAATAACAACTTACGGGATTCGCTGAGACGATATTGGGTCGGTTTTAAAAGCAGAGAGCGGTTATTCATCGGGCAAGTTTTGATGAGGAGTTGTTCTTTCTGGATTAATTTTTCCCGAAATTTTCGCTCACCAGGATCCGTTTCCGGTATATTCTGATTGCGTAGATTGGGTAATGTAGATAATTGGGTCCACATAGAATTTTATGCCCGTTTATTGTTTTAGAGACCAATATTTTCTCGAAATCGACTTTGGGCTGTTTCTACGATTCCCAATGTAAATTTGTTGATCAGTCACTTAGTTGCACCTATAAAGGAAGCAAAAGCAAAGGGGCTAATTGGTTTCTGCTGTTTGTGATGGCGGTTTGGCCAAATTGCTTGTGAGGTTTCCGAAAGTTATTCATATAGGATCCACTCATAATTTCCCGAATCTATGATTAAGACTATTGATTTATTGATTATATTTGTTATAATGTACGTACATTATAACAAATATTTCGAGGGAAAAATGAATGAAATTCGCGTGGGTTTAATTGGAACCTCATTTATGGGGCGGGCGCATAGTAATGCGTACAAAGATGTAGCGACTTTTTTTGACCTTCCGTCGAAACCTCTAATGACTGTTGCTTGTGGATTAGACCCCGCTGACTATTTGGCGAATTTTTCGCGGAAATTTGGATGGGAAAATACTGAGAACGACTGGAAAAAAGTTACCGGTCGACCTGATATTGATCTTATCGATATTTGTACCTCAAACGCAACTCATGAGGCAATTGCAGTTGCTGCTGCGAAGGCAGGAAAACATGTGATTTGTGAAAAGCCAATCGCCAGAAACGCTCAGGAAGCAAAGCGGATGTTGGACGCGGTACGCGAAGCTGGAGTTGTGAATATGGTTGCTTTCAACTATCGTCGCGTGCCAGCCTTGGCTTTAGCCAAGCAATTGATTGAGCAGGGAAAAATCGGAAAAGTTTTCCATTTCAACGCGGTCTATTACCAGGATTGGCTGGTGGATCCGAATTTCCCATATGTATGGCGAAATGATATAAAAGAGTCAGGCTCAGGGGCACATGGAGATATGAATGCCCACATTGTGGATTTGGCGAGGTTCCTCGTAGGTGAGATTGAAGCGGTCAATGGGGCAAAAGAGATATTCGTCAAACAAAGAAAGAATCCTGAAGGAAAGTTGGTTGATGTAACAGCTGACGACGCCATGTATTTCTTGGCAAAATTCGAATGTGGAGCCTTGGGTGCGTTTTTGTGCAGCCGCTTTGCCACGGGGCGGAAGAATTTCCTACGCATTGAAGTATTTGGTAGTGAGGGAAGCTTGGTGTTCAACCTTGAACGGCTTAATGAACTTGAGTTTTATTCACGGTCTGATCCAGATACTGAGCAGGGTTTTAGAAATGTGCTGGTCACAGAAAACAAGCACCCTTACCTAAATGCCTGGTGGCCGCCAGGGCATATCATAGGGTGGGAGCATACTTTTATCCATGAAATTGTCGATCTCCTATCGGCTGTCGCTCACAAGAAACAGGTGCATCCTGATTTTTATGATGGTTACCGTTGTCAATTAGTCCTGGATGGCGTTTCAAATTCAGCAGATTCAGGGAAATGGATTGCAGTCAAAGAGGAATAAATGGTCACGAAGGCAAACAAGAGTCCACTATCCAACGAATCGCTTGTAGAGTTTTCCCCGTTAAGTCGGATAAGCAGGATTCCATTACACCAACAAATTTATGAAATTCTACGATCAAAGATTCTCCAGGGAATTTGGGCTTCAGGTGTTCTTTTCCCTACGGAAATGGAACTCATGGCGGAGTATCAGGTCAGCCGGGCGACGATTCGGCAAGTGATGGAACGGTTGGTAAGAGAGGGTTTGGTTTTTCGACAACAAGGCAGGGGAACTTTTGTTGCTGAACCAACATTGGAACAAGGGCTTACACGAATTATTAGCTTTACTGAAGATATGCGTAGAAGAGGATTGGTGCCGGAAACAAAAATTCTAGCAGAAGAGATAATTTTGGCGAATCCTGATGTTAGCAGAGCATTAAATCTAAGAGAAGCAGAAAATGTTGCTTACTTAAAAAGGCTTAGATTGGCGAATAATGAAGCTTTGTGTATTGAAGAATCATTCATCTCCGAGGCATTATGTCCGGGGCTATTTGAAACAGATTTTTCCGTTCAGCCATTGAGAGAAACGCTTGATGATAAATTCGGCATCAGAATTGTTCGTGCTTTGCAGAAAATCCATGCAATCACTGCTTCTCATGAAATCGCTAAAGAATTAAAAATTCCTTCAAACTCAGCATTGTTATACATTGAAAGAACATCTTTTAACCAGTTAGATCAACCTATTGAGTTTCTAAGATTGTATTTCCGCGGGGATCGCTATTCACTTTACAACGAGATTAGGGATTAAATTGGAAACTCGCATGGAAATTGTTTCGATTGGTGAAATTCTGATAGATATGTTTCCATCTGAGGTTGGAAGAAAGATGGTTGAGGTAACCTCTTTTTATCCAAATCCTGGCGGGGCTTGTGCCAATGTTGCCGTAGCCGCAGCACGGTTGGGGAAAACCAGCGCGTTTATTGGAAAAGTTGGAGATGATTTTTTTGGTTGTTCACTGATTGATACCCTGAAGAAAAATGGCGTCGAGATTTCCGGAATGCGTGTTGACGAAAAAGCCAGAACTACCGTAGCTTTTATCGCCATGCCAGACGAGAACACCGCAGAATTCATATTCTTTAGAAATCCTGGCGCTGATCTCTGCTTGAAAATTGATGACCTGGATATTGACTTGGTTGAAAGGGCAAAAATTCTACACTGCGGGTCTTTGATACTAGTGGATGAGCCGGCGAGGTCCGCGCAATTCAAGGCAGTCGAGACAGCAAGGAACAGGGGGGCAATCATTTCTTTTGATGTAAATTATCGACCAGGACTTTGGAATTCTCATCTGGACGCAATTGATCAAATTAAAAAAATGCTGCCTCTCACAGATTTATTGAAAGTCAACGAATCTGAGCTTGAATTACTTTCCGGGTCTCGCGATCCGTTGATTGGTGGGAAGGTCTTACTATCGCGGGGTCCAAAACTTGTCGCGGTAACACTTGGAATCAAGGGGAGTTTTTACCTTACTGAAAAAGCCACCGGATTTGTTCCTCCATTCATTATAAATACGGTTGATGCTATTGGATGTGGCGACGCATTCATTGGAGCGTTGCTTTCCAGATTGGTTGATATTTCTGATAATCAACTTGATCTTGGCGAAAATGAGTTATTAAGTCTATTTACATTTGCTAATGCTGCAGGCGCTTTCACGGCATTGAGTCACGGGGTTATCCCTGCACTTCCTACAGCCCTTCAATTGAATGACTTCATTAATAATTTTTCCAGGATTAAAGAGTAATCCATTCTCATTTTATGTATTGGAGTGTTATTCGCAGATGACAAAAATCAAGCATGAGTTACCGGAATTAATTGAAATTGCACGTGGTCTTCGGCTGGATATTCTGGATTGCACAACAAAAGCCGGCTCAGGACATCCATCCAGTTCTTTCTCTTCTGTTGAAATTTGCACCTCGTTGTTTTTTGGAGGGATCCTAAATTTTGATCCCCAAAACCCTGATTGGCCATCGCGCGATCGGTTTATCCTGAGTAAAGGGCACGCAGCGCCACTGTTATACCCTCTTCTAGCAAAAGCGGGATATTTCCCCCGCGAGATGATCTTCAAATTGCGCGAGATAGACAGTCCGGTCCAAGGTCACCCAATTTTTGGGTTGATGCCAGGAGTTGAGGCCACGACAGGCTCTCTTGGACAGGGATTATCTTTAGGAGTTGGACATGTCTTGGGGGGCAGATTAAATAAACTGGACTATCGGGTTTTCGTTCTAATTGGCGATGGAGAATGCCAGGCAGGGCAAGTATGGGAAGCAGCCATGGCAGCCTCCCATTTTAAGGCTAATAAACTTACTGCAATCCTGGACTATAACAAATATCAAGAGATGGGTCCCATTTCTCGTGAAATGGGAATTGAGCCACTAACTGAAAAATGGAAATCTTTTGGCTGGCATGTGATTGAGGTGGATGGGCATGATATTAATGCCCTGATTGATGCTTATACCGTTGCCCAGACCGTTAATGATAAGCCCCAAATAATTATCGCGAATACGATAAAAGGCAAAGGGGTATCTTTTGTTGAAGCTGACTATACCTACCATGGTAGAGCTTTGACTCCTGAAATGGCAGTGAAAGCCAGGGAGGAAATTTTATGCAACTAGGTGAATTGGCAGGACTCAAACCCAGTATTCCCTTGCGGGACATATTTGGCGAAGCAATACTCGCGGTAGCGACTGAAAATCCCCGGGTAGTCGTTTTGGATGGCGATTTGGCAAACTCCACCAAAGCCGACACTGTTCGAAAAGCATTTCCAGACCGTTTCTTCAACATCGGTATCGCTGAAAGCAACCTCGTTGGAATTGGCGCGGGATTGGCTGGATGCGGTCTTATTCCATGGATAACAAGTTTCTCTTCATTCTTACTGTGCAATGCGTACGATCAAATACGATTGGCTGTTGCCATGTCAAAAATTAATGCGAAGATCCTTGGCAGCCATGGCGGTATTACTCTTGGAAAAGATGGTCCCACCCAGATGGGCATTGAAGATTTTGCTTTGGTCGGTGGTCTCCCCACTATGACGATGGTGGTCCCAAGTGATCCTGGCATGATGATGGTGGCTGTAAAAGCTGTCACGGATTTTGTTGGTCCTGTCTGGTTACGTTCCAGCCGCGTGGCGATGCCCCATATTTATCCGGAGGGAAATGTTCCCTTCAGGATCGGCAAAGCAAATACTGTTCATGAAGGGAAGGACCTCACAATTATTGCCAACGGGATCATGGTTGCTTCTGCGTTGGACGCGGCAGTGCTGCTTTTAGAAAAAGGGATCCAGGTACGCATATTGGATTTCCACACCCTGCGGCCAATGGATCTTGAGGCAATAGAAAAAGCAGCGCGAGAAACTGGCGCTATTGTGACGGCTGAAGAACACCTTCTAACGGGCGGAATGGGGAGCAATATCGCCAGGATTGTTGCCGAAAGATTTCCAGTTCCGATGAGGTTTGTCGGGTTAGCTGACACGTATGTGGAATCTGCTGATCCAAATGATTTGTTGGTGAAGTATCACCTTACCTCTAATGATATTTTTATCGCTTGTCTTGAAGCCTACGCAGCGAAGAAGGCCGGGGCTAAATGATCTATGAGGATTTGGAGAAACTGGAATCGTTAGGAAAACCGATCCGCCTGGGAGTGAGCGGGGCGGGTTGGCTTGGGAGCGGGTATGTAAAAGCGTTTTCGCACATTAAGGGGATGCGTGTAGATTTGATCGCAGACCCGGATGTGGAATTAGCAAAAAAATCATTCCTCGAAACCGGGATTCAACTTGATCAAATTGTTGAAGCCAATTCGCCAGCGGCTGCCATGGATGCATTATATAAAGGCAGGAAGGTCGTGACCAATTTATACGACCTTGCTGCTCAACTGGAAGCAATCGATATCGTTTCAGATGCAACTCCAGACCCGGTTTCTGGCGCTGAAACGGCTCTAAGCTGTATTAGATATCACAAAGATGTCGTGATGGTGAACATTGAAGCGGACGTCACAGTAGGCAGAATCCTAAAGAAAAAAGCAGATGAAGCTGGGGTTTTATACACAGTTTCTTCTGGAGATGAACCAGGCTGCCTGATGGAGTTGTGGGATTTTGTAACAACTTTGGGGTATACGCCCGTCGTAATTGGAAAAGGTAAAAACAATCCATTAAATCCAGCCGCAACACCTGAAACTGTGGCAGAATCTGCCCGACAATCGAACAAAGATCCTTACCAGGTTGCATCATACGTTGATGGGACAAAGACGATGTTTGAAATGGCTTGCGCCGCAAATGCAACCGGGTGCCTGCCACAAAAACGCAGCATGATTGGTCCAGAGGCGGACCTCACAACGATCTCAAAGATTTTTTCTCTCAAGGAAGATGGTGGATTAATTGATCGTCCACATACTGTGGATTTTGTTCAAGGAAATGCAATGAGCGGTGGTGTTTTTATCACCGTGCGAATTGAGGATCCCCGAATCCAATCCGACCTTGAATATTTAAAAGTGGGAAAAGGTTTTTACTACACATTCTTTCGCCCTTACCATCTCTGGTTCCTTGAAGCACCAATTTCAGTAGCTCGCGCATACCTCTATCGTCATCAAACATTGGTGCCCAAAGATACCCTGGTTGCGGAATCAATTGCCACAGCTAAGCGAGATTTGTCAGTTGGTGACAAAATTGATACTTTTGGCGGTTACACGTTTTATGGGCAAATCGAAAAAGCGACAACCGCAAGGATGCTCAACGCATTACCGACTGGTCTGGCACCAAATGCCAGTGTGGTCAAGCCTGTAAAAGCCGGACAGATCATCACATGGGCTGATGTGAAGTTGGATGAAGATGAGGTAGTAGTCAAACTGCGTCGCGAACAGGACACCTTGGATTCTTAGGTTAGCAACTTGAGGTTTGGAGAGCAAATTAAAAACCGGCGTATTTTTAGTAGTTCTACAGCGTCTACCATTTGATAAAGAGCAAAAACCTCTCTTTTGTCGCTGCCGCTGTGGAAATCGGGACCTTGGGTCTGCCGGGTACGAGAACTTGATAACCTGGCGAGTTACTGACATTAGCAAGCATATCTTTAGAAGGATGTTTCGAATAACTAATTGGCGCCTTGGATAATGAGTCCTGTTCAGGTTTTTTTGAGCAAATACAAAGAATTGCGAAGAGGAAATTATGACAGAAGATCTACAGCAGAATGATGGAATAAGGCACAACCAAGTTCAACCAATCGTGGAGGCTCGAAATATCAGCAAACGATTTCCTGGGGTTGTTGCGTTGGACAATGTTTCACTTAAATTCCTGCCCGGAGAGGTTCATGCGGTCGTAGGCGAAAATGGGGCTGGAAAATCTACTTTAATGAAAATCCTGGCTGGAGCATACATACCAGATTCAGGAGATATCTATCTTAAAGGGGAAAAAGTATCTTTCTCTCATCCGCAAGTTGCCCAAAGCAAGGGTATTTCAATAATCTATCAAGATTTTAACCTTCTGCCTGATCGGACTGTCGCTTACAACATTTTTCTTGGAAGGGAATTCACAAAATTTGGCTTTATTGATGTTCGACAAATGAATAAGGAAGCGGAGAAAATTTTCCAAGAGATAGGGATTGAGCAAATGATCTCTCCGACCACGCTGGTGGGCGACCTTTCCGTGGCGGAACAACAACTGGTTGAAATCGCCAAGGCGTTTTCGTTCAAGGCTCAGGTCCTGATCATGGATGAACCAACTGCCGCCCTGACATTTACAGAAACAAAATTACTTTTTGACCTTATTCAAAGATTAAAACAAAAGGGGATGGCGATAATATTCATTTCACACAGGCTCGTTGAAGTGTTTAATATTGCAGATAAAATCACAGTCTTGAAAGATGGTAAGTTTGTCGATACCGTAATCACGAAAGAAGTAAAACCAGAGGATGTTATCTATCTTATGGTTGGGAGAACCCTTGATCATTATTTCCCGCCTTTAGGTAAACCTGATGAATTTGGTGAGGTTGTATTAAAGGTCAAGAACGCGTCAAATCATTACTTAAAAGATATTAGTTTTGAGTTGCGCAGAGGCGAAGTTCTAGGAATTGCTGGTCTTCAAGGTTCTGGTCGAACGGAATTGGCACAAGCGCTTTTTGGGGTTGCCCCCTTCAAATCAGGGCTAGTTGAATTGCATGGTAAGGTAGTTAATATTAAGACACCCACACAGGCAATCAAAAACAAATTTGGATTTGTTACTGAAGATAGGAAATTGGAGGGAATTCTTCCGCAACAATCGATTCGGGACAACCTGTTATTCACTGTTAGGTCTGTTCAGAATATATTTGGGGCAGTAATAAAGGACGGTATTCGGAAATCCAGAAATTTGGTAACCAGAATTGGAAGGCAAGTTGATATAAGAACGGATTCCTATGACCGTGAAGTTCAATTCTTAAGCGGTGGTAATCAACAAAAAGTTATCCTGGCTAAATGGCTTGCTTCAGATGCGGATATTTTTATCTTTGATGAACCCACCCGCGGGATCGATGTTGAGTCCAAAGCCAGTATCCATGACATGATCCGTGAACTCACCAAAAAAGGCATTGCTGTAATCATGGTCTCTTCAGAACTGCCTGAAATCATCGGAATGAGTGATCGTATCCTGGTGTTGTGGGATGGTCAAATAACAGGTGAACTTCCGGCAAAATCAAGTGAACAAGAAATCATGTTGATGGCAACTGGTGGGAAAAAGTGAAAGAGATATTTTTTATCAGCTCCGAAAGGATAAGGTAAGATGAGGACATCTTCATTTTCGAATAATTGGTTGAGACGAACATTCAGTAAGGTAAAAATTCCGCCAGTTTATCTCTTCCTTATTGTCATTTTCCTTTTAGGAGGATCTCTCGACCAAATATTCGCAGACGGGCAAATTTTTACGAATCAAAAGATCTTGATCAATATCATCGTCCGTTCTGTTGCTCTGGGAATTGTCGCAGTGGGGCAGACATTTGTAATCATAGGCGGATCGATTGATCTATCCGTGGTCTATGTCATCAGTTTAACCTCCGTAATATCCTCATACTTAATGCAAGGAGAAACCTACAACGTTCCAAAAGCGATTCTTTTGGTTTTTCTCATTGGTGCAGTGATCGGGTTTGTGAATGGCTTTCTCATTACAAAACTCCAAATTAATCCATTTATTGCGACTCTGGGGACGAGTCTGATCATTCGGGGAATAATCAATTCAACTTTTACAAATTATATCTTTGGAAGTGTACCGAAAAGTTTTACGTTCTTTGGATACAACATGGTCGGTCCAATCCCCGTTTCGATAATCGTTCTATTTCTTATCGTTCTTTCTGGGTGGGTTCTCTTGTCACGCACGAAATTTGGTGCTCACTTGTATAGTGTGGGGGGCAATAGCGAGGTGGCGCGCCTTTCCGGGTTGCGCACGGATTGGATTGTGATCTATTCACACATAATATGCAGTATGACAGCAGTTCTGACAGGATTATTCCTGGTAAGCAGGATGCAATCTGGATCACCTTGGGCTGGACAAGATGGTTTGTATGACCTCGAATCGATTGCTACTACTGTAATTGGAGGGACTGCCTTATCCGGTGGAAAAGGGGGAGTTTGGGGTACGCTTGCAGGGGTCTTGATATTCGGTTTTTTGGATACGTTATTCAACCAATTAGGAATCAACCCTTATCTAAAAAACGTTCTCCGTGGCGCAATCATCATTCTGGCTGTAGCGACTTATACATACTATTCAAGAAAAGAAGTAGGTTAAGGTGGATCTCAAATGACAACAAATGATCAAAACACTCGTTTGATTTTCTCCAATGTATTACGGAAGATATCTACATATGTTCGCCGTATCCCTCCAATTTACCCATTGTTTTTTGCGATATTTATTACGCTGGGATTGATCAGTAATTCTTATCAATCTGCTAATGGGATCATGAATTTTTTACGAAGGGTTTCGCCCTTTGCAATACTCGCCATCGGGGAGGTGATGGTTTTAGCTTCCGGAGGGTTTGACCTTTCAATTGGATCGATTGTTACTTTTGTGGTTTTAGGCAGCTCCCTTCTACTCAGTAATGATCCAAACAAGGCTGCGTCATCCATAATCATTATGTTAGGTCTTGGAATTGTGATTGGTTCAATAAATGGCTTTATTGTAAGTTTTTTGAAGGTTCCTTCCTTCATAACAACTTTAGGGATGATGCTGCTGGTACACGGGGCTGTGCTCTATTGGATTGGCGGCGCTCCCCAGGGATATTTGACCGATAATTGGCGGTTCTTTGGTCGTAATTATATTGAGAATGTTCCGTTAGTCGGCAAATTTCCAGTTGCATTAATAGTATTACTTGTGATTGCGGCTTTCTCTTCTTACGCCTTGCATTTTTCGAATTTCGGAAAACAGGTGCTCGCGATTGGAGATAACGTAAACGCAGCAAAACTATCCGGGGCAAAAGTAAAAATTATCCGGATGTTGACCTTTGTTTTTTCCTCGACACTTGCTGTAATTGCAGGAATTTTGATTGGCGGAACCGGTGGTGTAAATACAAACACAGGGGACGGACTGGAAATGCAGACAATCGCCGCTTGTGTTTTAGGTGGTGCAACTTTAATGGGTGGAAAGGGCTCAGTTCCAAATGTCATTTTCGGTGCGTTCACCATGGAGGCAATTTTTAACTTATTAAATTTGCTGGGATTGCCAAAACCATACCGGGATGTAGTCCAAGGAATCATCATCATCATTGCAGTTGCCTATGTTGCACTGAAAAATCGCAAGCGGAGATAAAGAGCCTTGAGCGTTTTCAACGAATTCTTTTTAAGTGAATTGAAAAAACTGTAGAAAGGAGGTGGTGCAATCAACAGGGAATTCGTACTTGTTTATGGTTTGAGTAATTTCAAACCTACCATTTAGTCCTTTAGGAGGAGTGAAACTAATGAAAAAGAACATGCTGTTAGTAGTATCGGTGATTTTCGTGCTGGCGATGGTATTGGTAGCCTGCGGACCCAAAGCAGTAGCCACCGAAGCACCCGTTGTGGAAGAACCGGTTGTTGAAGAACCAGTCATGACCGAAGCCCCAGTGGTTGAGGAACCAATGGCGACCAATCCTGGTCTGCAGATGGAACAGGCACAGGTAGCGATGCAGTTCTGGTCTGATGAAGAGTTTGACAAGCAGATGGAACTGATGTCCGCGACCGCATTGAACCCGGATGCGCCGATCTACCTGCAATACCTGGAGGAAAGCGCGACCGACATCAGCCAATACCCGCAATACGCGGCATTTGCTGAGAAGGAAGCTCCTTACAATCTGTGCTTCTCGAACGCTGGTGTGAACAATCCATGGCGTGTGGTTGGCTACATCAACATGCGCGAGCAGGTTGAGCAGCTGCGCACCGAGGGATTGGTAAAGAACTTCTACCACCTCGATGCCCAGGGTGACGATGCCAAGCAGATCGCTGACATCACGGACATCATCAACACCCCGGGAAAATGCGATCTTCTGATCGTGTCCCCGAACACTTCCGAAGCGCTGACCCCGATCGTTGAACAGGCTTGCGCGGTTATGCCCGTGATCCAATTCGACCGCTACACCCAGACGGACTGCCCGGTAGTTTCCGAGCGCTCCATTGGTGGGTTTGCTTTCGGTATTTCCGGCGCCAAGTTCATTGTTGACAACCTGCCCGAAGGCGGAAACGTACTCGCCTTCCGCATCCTGCCTGGTGTAGATGTACTCGAGCACCGCTGGGGAGCCGCCCGCAAGATCTTTGAACAGAATCCGCAGCTCAACATCATTGGTGTTGAATTCGTTGCCTATGATTCCTTCAAGGCGAGCACAGTTGTGAGCGATTACCTGGCGAAATACGGGACCATTGATGCCGTGTGGATGGACGCTGGCGGTACCGCAGTGACCATTCTGGAAGCCTTCAAGGATAATGGTGTTGAATACCCGAAGGTGATGGTTGGAGAAGATCAGGAAGATTACCTGCAGTACGTAAAAGCCAACAACATCACCGCGATCGCCCCTGTGTTCTCGACGTTCCAGTGGCGTACCGCAGTATTGGCAGCCGTGATGTTCCTGCAGGGCGATACCGTACAGCACCACTGGTATCTGCCACAGCCGGAGATCACCCAGGCGAACATCGATCAGTACCTGAACCCGGCCATGCCCCCGCTGCACTACGCGATGTGCGGATGCGAAGACATGACCAACTACCCGGATGCCTGGGCGAGCCCGGACATCAACAAGTACAAGGACGTGATCGAGTAATCTGAGCAAGAGGATTCAAAACGAGCCCGCCCGAAACTCGAGTGGGCTCGTTTAATCAATTCACAAAAGTTCCCTGACATCGCACGATAAATAAGAAATATTAGTTGTAAAATGCATAACCATAAAATGAATCCTGACATTCTCTGTTTTGATCTTGATGGAACCCTGGTGGATCGATCTGGGCAGATCCATCCTTTAGATAGAAAAATCTTGGCGACAGAACATCTTGAAAACCGGTTTGTCGCTTGTACCGGACGGTCATTGGAGTCCACAAAAAGAACGTTCGCAAAAAACGGCTTGTTCGTCAACAAAAAGATGCCTTTTCCATTAGTCCTCTTGAATGGCACGTTATTATATGGTCGTAATGAAGAGTTTCTTGAGTTTCTGGCTTTTAATAAGGACCAGCAATCAGACATCATTTTAAAAGCAACTTCCAGTAATGAAAAGACAACTTTTTTATTCCTAACCAAAGATCAGACTTTTCTTATTGGCAAAGACCCATTTGGATTGGATTTGATAGACCTATTTGAGTTTCGTCCATTGCCGCTGAGAAAATGGGATTCCAGGTCTGCAATTAGCAAAGTAATGTGTTTTTCCAAACATGAGAAAAATCTAAGAGCTTTTGAACACCAGATTCAAATCCCTGGACTCGAAAAAGTATATAGTATGCCATCCATTCTTGAGATCACCCCTTGTGGTGGCAACAAAGGTGACGGGATTAAACGACTGCTGAAGTTCATCGATCTTGAACATCAAAGTGTAATTGCGGCTGGAGATGGCGGGAATGATTTATCGATGGTTCCAATTGCAGACGAGTTTTTTGTTCCTTCTACGGCTCCCATCGAAGTCAAAAAACATGCCACTCGAATTATTGATGTAAGTGAAAATGGACTGCTGCCCCCGATGCTTAATGGTTATGGAAGGAATTCCCGGAATTAGGATCATTCTTGCGGATTTCTTGTCCAATGTGGGATTACAAGTTATTGATGCAACAGTCTCTATGCCCTCCAGTTTCTTATGACCACCAGGGACTTGCGAGCGTTTTGTTGCGAGTCCTGGATGCACTTCCAGGAAACCCGAACCCACCCCTGCCTTTACAAAAAAGTTACCCTCGAAATGCAAAGGCGCTTTTCAAGGGCATGTCCTCTTTGAGGATGATATCCACCAGGGACTTGAATACAATCCCTCGATGGGACCCTGAACCCACATCTGGCTTTAAAACAAAAAAGTGACCCTCGAAATGCAAAGGCGCTTTTCAAGGGTGTATCCACCAGGGACTTGAATAAAATCCCTCGATGGGACCCTGAACCCACATCTGGCTTTAAAACAAAAAAGTGATCCACCAGGGACTTGAATAAAATCCCTAGATGGGACCCTGAACCCACATCTAGCTTTAAAACAAAAAAGTGATCCACCAGGGACTTGAACCCTGAACCCACTGATTAAGAGTCAGTTGCTCTGCCATTGAGCTAGTGGACCAAACTTCGGCTGTATTATAACTCAAACTTTTCGAGTGTCAAACGGATTATCGGAAGAAACAATTACCCGGCTTTCTCACGCAATTTCACCGCCCAATTCTTGACTGGTTTTATCCGCAGAACCAGCAGGATCGCCAGAACGACCCCAGCGATGACTGGCCAACCGATGGCGCCGGTGGCGGTGAGGAAATTGCCTTTCATCGTCCAGCCGTAATGCAGCACCACCAGGATGCCAGCCAGGTAGACGAACGAGTGGATCTTCTTCCAGGCTTTGCCCGCCATGATCTTGATTTTCTTTATGGATGTCACCGCCATGACAAGCAGGATGATAAATGCAGCCAGACCAACCCAGATGTACCTGCGGAACCCTATTGCTTCCACGATGTACACCAGGTTGAACTGGTAATCCAGGCCGAGAAAGATCAGCAGGTGTAAGGCAGCGAAATAGAAAGCGTTCAGCCCAAAGGTTTTTCGCAAGGGTCCGATGCGATTGAAGGCCGTGAGGGTGCGCATTGGGGTGATGCTCAAAGAGAGCAGGAGTAAAACGATGGCGATGTCACCGCTAAGATGCTGGGCTTTCTGGATTGGATTTGGTCCGAGGTTGTTCGTCAGGTAGGCAATCACCAGCGCGATGAAAAGCAAACCCGCAAGGATGTTCACTACCAGGCGAAGCGGATCGGTTTTTCCGGGTTTACGCATCAGAAATTCACCTTCAAGTCCATTCCCTCATAGAGAGAGGCAACTTCATCATATCCATTGAACATAAGGGTTGGACGGCGCTGATTCTCTCCAATACGTCTTTCGGTGGCTTGTGACCAGCGAGGGTGGTCCACCTCCGGGTTGACGTTGGAATAAAATCCGTATTCTATCGGGTTTGCGAGGTTCCAGAAGGTGTTTGGCTGGTCTTTGACCAGTTCGATCTTGACGATACTTTTGATGCTTTTAAATCCATACTTCCAGGGCACGACCAGGCGCAGAGGAGCGCCTTCCTGGGGCGGGAGCGGTTTTTGGTACACTCCCCAGGCGAGCAGGGTCAGGTCGTGCATGGCTTCGTCCAGACGCAGACCCTCTTCGTAAGGGAAGTTGAAATACGGTGAGGCAAGACCGGGCATTTGTTCCGCGTCTGCCAAGGTAGTGAACTTGATATAGGCAGCGTTCGGTTTTACCTCAAGGTCATTCAGCAACTGATGAAGCGGGAAACCATACCAGGGGATGACCATTGACCAGCCTTCCACACAGCGCATGCGGTAGACCCGTTCCTCCGCCGGGTACCTGGCGATCAGGTCCGCGGCATCGATGGTCATCGGGTTTCGGACCAAGCCACCAATTTCAATCGGCCAGGGACTGGTCTTGAGGTCCTTTGCCAGTGATGCGACCGCTTCCTTGTACACCGAGAATTCGTAATAATTGTTGTAATTTGCAATGATTTCCTCAAGGGTAAGGGTATCATCCGCTGCCATAGTGGGAGCGGGAACAGCAGACGAACCGCCTTCAAGTTCCTCCGGCATAATCCCGCAGGCCGCCAGGGCATAGGCTGTCCCGAAGGTAGCTGCCAGTTGCAGAAATTTCCGCCGGGAGAAATATAATTTCTCCGGGGTGATTTTTGCAGGCACATCATTATTATTTAAGTTGTCATTCATTTTTATCCTCCAATACCTCTAATTGGGTAAATATTATCATAATAATATTTATTTAACATTAGATAACAGGTTCTCGAGCTCGAGAACCTGTTCGTTGATCCTGATGATACTACTCTTGTGAAGAACTGTCTGGCCGGCAATCCGGCGGTAGGGATATGGACACCGGGATGTTGATATCGGTCAATTCTATCGAGACATCCATGTTGTAAACCTGCGCGTCTGCAGTACCCTCGGCAGCGGAGCGGATCTCGAGCGCGAGAATATATCGTACGATATAACTACCGTCCTGTGCCAGCCAGTAATCCCCCTGGTTCACGGTCGCCACTGAACCGGAGGAATCTCCGATTCCGTTTACCTTGAAGGTGAAATGGTTAGTCTTGATGCCGTTGATCTCCTCTTCGGCCACGAACTTGGGGTCATCGATCAACGGAACAAAATCCATCATGGAAGAGAAAATATCGCGCATTTCCTTTTCCTGGTCGGTCATCTCCGTGTAATCCCATTCATCCTCGTTCTTGGTGCAGGTCACCGAGCCAACAGTATACGTTTCCACCGTTTCCTTGTTTTCTTCCTCATCCTCTTCTGGATCGAAGGTCACGATGGTGGTTTTGGAGTGAGAGTCTTTATCGACCCCGGAACGCTCCACTGCATTGGTGATCCTGTACTTGGAGCCTTTTTCGTCGGTCATCTTAACGTTGAATTGGATCTTGTAGCTATCGAGACTTCCAAGACCATCCTGGATACCGACAGGTTTAGGGTCAGGTTCATTTTTTGATTCGAACAAGCCACCGCCTGCTTCTTCTGTTTCTTCCGCGCCAGGTACCACAACAATGGTTTGGGGTTGTCCTCCTGTTTCATCGGTCTTTTCAGAACCCAAAAATGGCAGGTTGCAGGCAGAAATGGCAAAGACGATGATCAAGAACAAGAACAGGAACAATTTCCTTTTCGCCTTCATTTTTCCTCCTTAATCACTATAAAGATTATACGATTTTTCAGTTCCTTCCGAGCAGGTCAGGTATGGGAGTTTTTCGGATGAAAGTCAGCGGCAGGACCGAGCCCGCTGCCCAGATCCCCAGGGTAATTCCAGCCATTTTCGCCAGGCTGTAAATATCCCAGGATTGTTTCAATCCTATCCCGAATGCTGAAAAGGAATCCATCTTGGTAACCGTGAGGACGGCAGCGATCGTGATACCCGCCAGCATTCCCGTAATGATGATCACACCGCTTTGGGTGATGAAATATGTGAATAGGCTGCGTTTGCCAAACCCCAATGATCTCAGGATACCGAATTCCTGCCGACGCAGCAATGCCAGGCGAAAGATCAGGTTCGCCATGGTGATGGCGGTCGAGATGCCTGCCAGAAAGCCAATCATGCCCAGGAATTTAAAAAAGGAGGTCAGGGAGTTGCCAAAGATGCCAATCGTCTCCCCCCGGGAGGTGACGGAAATATCTGTGGTCAGCAAATCCCCGGGTTTCAGTGCGCCGCTCTCCGGCACCAGGTAGAGGGACACATCCTCGCCATAGTTCAGCAGCGCTTGGGCATCCGGCAGGGTGATCCAGGCTTCGTTATCCTGGATGGAGCCTGTTTCAAAGATGCCGATCACGCGAAACTTCCTGCCGCGCAGTAACAGGTCGTCCCCCACGTCCACCTGCGCGGTGCGCGAGAGGGTTTCTCCAACCATAACCAGGCGGCTGGGGTCACCGATCTGCAGAGCACGTCCGCGCAGGATGGTGAACTGACTGGTCTTGCGGTAATCTTCCAGGCGGAATCCTCGCATCAAGGTTCCGTTCACATAGGAGGTGCCCACGATCTGGTGTATCTCCGGAATGGGGTCTTCGTATCCCAGGTCCACAAGTTGTCCGCGGATATCCGGCGCGAGTCGGCTGCCGTGAATCTCGCTGAGTCCATCACTGCTGCCCACGATCAACCAGTTGATCTCCAGGTTGGCATAACTGGCAACCGCGCTTTTTTGATAAGTGACCAGGGTGAGATAAGACGCGAAAGTGATCGCGAACAAAAAAGAAAGCACCAGGGCAACCGCCCACTTTTTTTTCAAATCCCGGATCGCAAGAAAAACCATCTGTTTCATGATTACCTGCTAAGCGTTGACTGAACGCTGCTGCGCCGCAGATGAATTGTGGACAACCAGACCCCTGCCAGTCCGAACAGGAGGGTGAGCAGGATGCCAACCCCGAGGACCTTGGGGGTAATGACCACGTCCAGCGGGATGGCATGTACGGTAATGGGGTAGACCCTTGAAATCGCTTTCAAGATGAAAGCGGAGATTCCCCAACCAACCAGATACGCCGTGACAAGCTGAACAATGGTCCGCCATGCCAGGATGCCTTGCACTTTACCCGCGGAGAAGCCAACCGCCCGCAGGATGGTGACCTCGCGGCGGCGTTCGGCGAGAATGAGAAAAGTGGACCCGTAGGTGCCGAACATGATGAGCAGCAGTGCCAGGATGACCAGGATGGAACTGATCGTGCTGACATCCGCGAGACCGCGTGTGTACTGGTCATAGAGGTGATCCACGTAAAAAACATCAAAGTCATCATTAATCCGGGAGTCTGATAAGTATCGTTCCTTGACTTGCTCCGCGTCGATTCCCGGGCTGACCGTGATCCAGGCGAACTGGTACACTCCCTGACTGCCGAACAGGTTTTCCGCAGCGTCGAGGGTGATCCAGATACTGGATGCTTTCGTGCCAGGTGCGGCAACCACACCTGTGATGGTGAAGTCCCTTCCAAAAACGCGGATTGTGTCACCGACTTTCCAACCGCTAACCAGGGCAGTACCTTCCCCGATGGCAGCCTCATCCAGTTTTACAGGAAAAACGCCTTCCTTGCAGACAAGACCATAGACTGGGATGAAGTCTTCCGGCAATGCGCCGCGCACTTGCATAAAAAACTTCTCAACCCGCAGAAGTTGAAAGATGAGCGGGGATACCTTAACCACGTCCTCACCGCCCAACTCGACCATCGGTAAAAAATCTTCAGCCGTGATCACACTGTCGCTGGGATCAAAAACGTTTTTGGATACAACCATCAGGGAATCGCGGTTTTCTTCCTTTGTCCCGTAAAGCCTGGAAGCTTCAGCCAGCGCAGCCAGGCAAAAGTAACAACACAGGAAGACCACCAGGTTCAGAATGGTCAGGGAGGTGCGCCAGCCATCCTTGATCAGATCGCGCAGGAGAAATGAAATGGCCAGGCGAGCACGCTTCCACCCCTCAGCCATGCATCCTGCCGTCCTTAATTTCGATGACCAGGTCGGCGCGTTCGCAGAGAGCCAGGTTGTGCGTGGCGACTACGAAGGTAAGCCCCAGCCGCTTGTTCAGGTCGTGCATCAGGTGAATGATCTCACTCGCGGAGACCGAATCGAGGTCACCAGTAGGTTCATCGGCAATCACGAGGTCAGGCTCGCCGATGATTGCCCGGGCAATCGCAACTCGCTGCTGCTCTCCACCCGAGAGTTCTGCCGGTTTATGCGTGAGGCGGTGCTGCAAGCCCATCGAGGTCAGGATGACAGCCGCTTTTTGTCTTGCAGATTGTGCGTCCTGGCGGTGGGCGATGAGCGGAAGCATAACGTTTTCGATGGCGTTAAGCGAGCTCAACAGGTTGTAGAACTGGAAAACAAAACCAACGCGGTCACGCCGAAAACAGGTCAGTTGATCCTCGCTGGCGTTTTCCAGCGCGAAACCATCAAAGTGGATCGATCCTCGGGAAGGGCGATCCATTCCCCCCAGTAGATTCAGGAAGGTTGATTTCCCCCCGCCGCTTGGTCCGAGAATGACGATAAAACTTCCCGGCGCGATTTCCAGGTTGACATCCTGCAGCGCGTGAACCTCAAGACTGCCCTGCCGATAGGTCTTCGATAAACCAGCGATGGATGATGGTCATTGATCCTGGCTTTATTATATAGAATATTGGATCAATTGTAACGGCGCATTGATGGGCGCAGCAATTGGCTCGCGACAGACACAGTCAGGATGACGATTCCGCAAATGAGGACAGCTGTGGTCTCGCTAATCCGCCCAGCCATCCAGCCGATGAGCAGCGAACCCAACGGAAAGCTTCCCTGAAAGACCAGGATAAAAACGCTCATGACCCTGCCCCTGATCTCATCCGGGATATGCGTTTGAACGAGGGCATTGCTGATATTGACCACCGACATCAACCCCCAACCGATGATCACCAACATTCCCAGGGACATGGGCAGGGTTGGAAATATGGATAACAGGATGATCGCGAAAGGCATGATCAAACCACCTGCAGTCCAGATCTTGCCACGCACCACCCTTGAACCGAGGTAGGCGATCATTAACGCACCAATCAGCGAGCCCACTCCGCGGGCTGATAGCAGCAGCCCATTCGTGCGCACATCCCCACCCAGCACATGGGTTGCCCAGGCGGGCATGAGCGTCATCAGGCTGAAGCCAAAAAAGGAAACCGTTGCGAGATTGATCATCAGCAAACGGATGTTGGCATCCGCGAAGGCGTAGCGGATCCCTTCCATCATCTTTGTTGCAGATTTCCCTTCCTGTGGTGCTTGGGTGCGAGCTTGGATGCGCATGAGAAAGAGGGCAATCAGGACGGCGATGAAGGAGATGGCGTTTATCGAGAAGCACCAACCAGGTCCCAGCCAGGCATACACCAGCCCGGCGACGCTCGGACCGATTACCGTACCAAGATTGAAAACCGTGCTGTTGAGCGCGATGGCATTGGTCAGGTCTTCACGGTCAACCATTTCGACAACAAAGGACTGCCTGGCAGGGGCGTCAAACGCGTTGGCGGTGCCCAGCAGGAAGGCGAGCACGACGATATGCCATGCCTGAACAGTTTTTGTAAAGGTGAGCACTGCCAGGATGATGGCGAGGATCATCATTGATCCCTGGGTGATGATGATCATCTTGCGGCGGGAGACCCGGTCAGCGATCATGCCGCTGTAGAGGGAAAACAGCCAGGTGGGTACGCCGCCGGCAAACCCCACCACACCCAGCATGATGGGTGAGTTGGTAAGTTCATACATCAGGTAACCCTGCGCGGTCGCCTGCATCCAGGTGCCCACCAGCGACACCACCTGCCCACTAAACCACAGCCGAAAGTTGCGGTATTTAAGGGCGGCAAAGGTGCGGGTGAGTGGTTCAGAAAGCATGAGTAATGAATGGTCCTATCAGGATGAATTGATGGGATTATACCCCTTGACGTTAATTGGAAAATGGATACACTTATATTATCTTATAACTGAAAGGAGAAACCAACAATATGGCAAGGGTCATCGTTTTACGCAAACAGCTTTGTTGTGCGCCTCCTGAGGGTATACCGGGATAGGTTTCGGTAAGATCGAATTATCAAGCCACAGGTGACGCAGCCTGTGGTTTTTGTTATTAATCGCCGTTGTTTTGAAGGAAAAGAAGAGAAGAAATGAGTCACTTGAATTTTGACACAGATGAATTTGAAGAAACAGGGTTTGACGGAATGAAAATCCGTAACTCGCAAACGAATCTCAAACAGAACAAGGGGAAGGTCCTGCTCAAGCAAAAAGGCAACCAGCAGGTCGCGCGGAAGGTAAATCCGTTCGAAGAAACCAGCTATCCGTTTTCCTACCATGCTTCACGCCACGAAAAACAGTGGATGATGGACTCGCTGGGAGAGCTGCACGAGCAGAACTGGATACGGGATGTCATCGGTATGGTCCGCGGAGGCAAGGAAGCCACCGTGTACCTCTGCGCTGCGCCGGAGAACATGGAACACGACCTGCTGGCAGCCAAGGTGTACCGCCCGCGGCGCTTCCGCAACCTGAAAAAGGATCATCTCTACCGTGAGGGGCGTGACCAGTTGGACGCGACCGGCAAGATCATCCTGGATGATCGCGCGCACCACGCCATGCAGAAGAAAACGTCCTTTGGGCTGGAACTGTTGCATTCCTCCTGGCTGGGGCACGAATTCCACACGATGGAACTGCTCTGGCAGGGCGGGGTGGACATCCCGCGCCCTTATGCCAGCAGCGACAACGCCATCATCATGGACTACGTTGGGGACATCGAGGAATCCGCCCCGGCTTTGAATATGGTCAGCCTGACCACTACAGAGGCAAAGCAACTCTACCAACGGGTGGTTCATAACATCGAACTGATGCTCAATCTCAACCGGGTGCACGCCGACCTCTCAGCGTATAACATCCTCTACTGGAACGGGGAGATACGCCTGATCGATTTTCCGCAGGCGGTCAACCCGGAGGAAAATCACAATGCCTGGCGCATCTTCCAGCGGGATGTGACCCGTGTGTGCGAGTACTTTATCGCGCAGGGGGTGAGGGTGGAGGCAATACCGCTGGCCGAGCAGTTGTGGAAAGAGAGGGGGCGGAAATTGTTCACGCCCATCGACCCGTTGTACCTGGATGCAGAAAAGGCTGAAGACCGGCGCGCCTGGGATCAACGGGACCACTCATAAAGGATACACTGCCCGGGAATATTCCCGGGCAGTGTGCTATTGAATGTTGATAAAAATCGCGCTATGATGAATATCAGGAAAAGCTGAACCTTCATTTCGCCAATGTTTTACCAAAATCGAAAAAACCGGGAGGGGATCCATGAAACATGCATTTCACCTTTTTCAGTTGAGTTTCACGGTGGTAGTCATACTCAGCCTGTTATTCCCTGCCACGGCACTGGCAGCGTCGGGTGATCTGGACACGACTTTCAGCGCAGATGGCAAGGTAATGACCACCTTTACAGCTGGGTTGGCCAGCCGCGCATGGGATGTGGCGATCCAGCAGGACGGGAAGGTCGTTGTTGTCGGAGATGTGGAAGGCGCAACGACGGATATGAACATTGGCATCGTCCGCTACACAACCAATGGCGCTTTGGATAAAACATTCAACCTGACAGGCAAGAAAACGATCGACATCGCTGGAAACTTTGACCAGGGACTTGGGTTGGCGATCTCACCCGAAGGCGGAAAGATCATCGTAGTTGGACAGACCTGTTCAGGCGGTGGAGCTGAATGCGACCTGGTGATTGGGAGATTGACCAGCAAGGGGGTTCTGGATACAACCTTTAATACTTCCGGGATCCGGGTGGATGATTTTGGGGGCGGGGACAATGGTTCGTTTGGAGCTGTTGCCATCCAGGAGGACGGAAAGATCGTGGTGGGTGGGTACATGTACAACACCACGACCAGCAATTACGATTTTGCCATTCATCGCTATACAACGACTGGAAAGCTGGATAAGACCTTCAACGGCACCGGTAAAAAATCGGTCCCGATCAGTGCCGGCAGAAACGATGCCATCAATGGGCTCGCCATCCAGGACGATGGCAGGATCGTAGCGGTAGGGCAATCCTGCGACTCCAATACCGAAAACTGTAACGTTGCCATGGTGCGCCTGACATCCACTGGCGCCCTGGACACATCTTTTAACACTACAGGAAAGGTGGTCACCAATCTTGGCGGCGATGACTTTGGTTATGATGTCGCGATCCAGTCTGATGGCAAGATCGTGGTCGCGGGCAAAAAGGGAGCCGCGGACACCAACTTTGTGGTTTTACGTTACACAACAGCAGGGAAATTGGACACCACTTTTGCCGGAACCGGTAAAAAGGTATTTGACTTCAGCGGTGCAGGTGAGGAAGATTATGCCAGGGCAGTTGAGATCCAGGCAGATGGCAAGATCGTGGCAGCAGGGTATGCCAATGGGGATTTTGCACTGGTCCGTTTGACAAAAACAGGCGCGATTGACACGAGTTTCAGCATTGATGGAAAGGCATCAGTCGAATTTGGAGAAAATGATCGCGCCAATGGCATCGCCATTCAACCCGCGGATGGAAAATATGTGCTCGCGGGGAATTCAAACGGCGCTATTCAAAAATGGGCTGTTGCCAGGTTGCTGCCGTAATATCATAATTCGCATAAAGAGCCTGAGGTAACTCGGGCTCTCATTGAAAAAGCAGTAAAACTTTGTATAATGAATTTATCTGATTAGTTACTGCCGGGGGAATAAAATTCCAAAACCAAAATTCATTATAGCCAACATCGGGCAGGTTCATATGTTCTGGGGAGGACGAAATGTACACATTTGCTCAATGGAAAAGAATTCTCGTGAAAGCATGGGGGGTTGCCACCATCATTTGCATGCTGACCTTCTCACTTGCAATTGCTGCTGCTTCCGGTGCATTAGACATCACTTTTAGCGGTGACGGTAAATTGAAGTTGGACGTCAAAACCGGTGTAGACAATATGCTTTGGGATGTTGCCATTCAGCCGGATGGAAAGATTGTCGCAGTCGGCGATATACGCCCCGGGGATAATTGGAATATTGGACTTGCCCGGATAAAACCAGGAGGGGGGGTGGATACTGCTTTCAGTGGTGATGGGAAGTTAGTGCTCGATCTAAATGAAAGTGAACAAGGAATGGGATTAATTGTTGACAAGGATACAGGTAAAATCTTAGTCGCCGGTCAGACATGCACCGCTAGTGCCTGTGATGTAGCGGTTATCCGCTACAACAATAATGGCACACTTGATACCAGCTTTAATACAAAAGGTTACCGGATCGATGATTATGGTGGAGGGGACAACGGTACAATGGGGGCAATAGTTTTACAACCAGATGGCAAGATTGTAGTGGGCGGTTACATGGTCAACAGCACCACTGGAAATTATGATTTCGCTGTCTATCGTTACAATACCAATGGAACACTGGATACCACATTCAACAAGACCGGGAAAAAAGCTATTGGGTTTGGAAGTGGACGAAATGATGTTATTTGGGGGATTGTCATCCAACCCGGGGATGGGAAAATCCTTGTTGCGGGATCTACTTGTGATGCGAGTGATATTAACTGCAACTTTGCGGTGGCACGGCTGAACCCGAACGGTTCCCTCGACACGAGTTTTAACACGACTGGTAAACAGACAACCGACTTGGGTGGGTACGACACTGTTTATGATATTGCCTTACAAAGTGATGGCAAGATCGTTGTCTCGGGGAATAAAAATACTTCAACAAATAATTATTTTGCGGTTGTACGCTATAACCCGAACGGGAAATTGGATACAACTTTTGCTGGAACCGGGAAAAAGGTCTTTGATTTTTCAGGGATTGGAAATCTGAATATGTCAAGATTATCTGTGGAGATTCAATCAGTCGATAATAAAATTGTGGTATGCGGTACCTCTAATGATGATTTTGCTCTAGCTCGATTGACATCCTCCGGTGCCCTTGATAAAACTTTCAACGGGACAGGAAAAGTAACCGTTGATTTTGGCGGTTCAGATGCTTGTCGGGGATTGGTCATACAACCAGCGGATGGCAAGTATTTGCTGGCTGGCTTTAGTAATGATGGTGCTCTAATGCACTGGGCATTAGCGAGAGTGCTGCCGTAAATGACAACCCTTAAGAATAAAGAGCCCGGAGAAATCCGGGCTCGATTTTTATCAGAAATATCCTGATTTATAATCACATGAATGCAAATGAGACAGAAAATCTATCGGTTACTTCGCTCCCGGTTAGGCAGGAGGATCGTTTCCATGGTTTTTTCCAAGGCGAGTTACCTTGTTCCCGGGGAAAGACTAAGAGAAACAAAACACTGGTTAGTGATACGCCATCCACAA
This sequence comes from uncultured Chloroflexia bacterium, assembly GCA_963774925.1. Classification (GTDB taxonomy): domain Bacteria; phylum Chloroflexota; class Anaerolineae; order Anaerolineales; family Anaerolineaceae; genus UBA6107. The sequence goes on along the minus strand of CAVZGM010000002.1, from coordinate 246,880 downwards.
CCAGCTTATCCTGTACACTTGTTACTGCTGCCCAAACATGATTATCCTGATTGGCCAAGCATCGCACTAACGGAAACTGAATTGCTGTCGGAGTACCTGGAACTTACCCGGGACCTGATCCGTGAACTGAACCTGGAAAAGGACGGTTACCGCCTGATCGTGAATGGAGGCAAGTATCAGGAGTTTCCACACTTGCATATCCACCTGGTTTCCGGCGACGCCAAATAACCATTTTTACTTATGAGGTCAAAGATGAATGAAGTGATCGATACGATTTTCAAACGCCGCAGCATCCGCAAGTTCACCGAGCAGCCAGTGGAGCGGGAAAAGCTGGAGTTGCTGCTGCAGGCAGCCATGGCTGCGCCCACCGCCACCAACGCCCAGCCCTGGGAGTTTATGGTACTCACCGAAGCGGAGGTGCTGGAGCAGCTACGCAAGGCGCTGCCCTTCGCCAAGATGGTCGCCCCGGTCGCCATTTGCGTGCTGGGCAGCTCGCGCATGCAGAAATCGAAGGCTGGGCTTAAGTTCTGGGTGCAGGATTGCAGCGCGGCGACCGAAAACATCCTCCTGGCGGCGGTTTCGCTTGGGCTGGGAGCGGTGTGGATCGGGGTGCACCCGGTCAACATGTTCATCCGCAGCGTGGAGAGCATCCTCAACCTACCCGTTGGCGTGCAACCGTTCAACCTCATTTTCATCGGATACCCCGCGGAAGAAAAGGAAGCGCGCTCCCAATACGAAGATGCCAGAGTCCATTGGGGTCCCTTTCCGCCATCGGAAAAACCGCGCAAAAGTCTTGCGGGAGTCTTCCGCAAGGATGAGACCGAGCTCAGGGAGTGAGGGGATGACTATTCAAATCCTCGAGATGACCTACGCCGATTATCCGGAAGCAGTGGAACTTTGGCGCAGTTGTGAGGGGATCGGTCTGAGCGACGCGGACGAACCGGAACCGATGCAACGCTTCCTGGAACGAAACCCGGGGCTGAGCTTCGTCGCCCGGGAGGAGGACGAACTGGTCGGGACGGTGCTTTGCGGCACGGACGGGCGGCGCGGGTATCTCTACCATCTGGCGGTGCGCGCTGACCAGCGGCGAAAGGGTATTGGTCAGGAGCTCGTCGACCGGGTGTTCAATGCGCTGAAGGAACGCGAAATCCACAAGTGCCACATCATGGTGTATGGGTCGAACGAGAGCGGGCTGCTCTTTTGGCGCGGGGGTGGCTGGGTACCCCGCCTGGAAATTGTGCTCATGTCGCATGATATCGGCTGTAAAGGTGGGAATTCCCTCTGTTAAGACGCTTAAGCCCAGGAAGTATAATGAGTTGATGAAATCGGCCCTCATTTTATTTCTCACCCTTTTCCTGGTGGGCGGTTGCGTCCGGAACCCTTCCAGCGAGTCCCTGGTCACCACCATTGATAACACCCCCACTGCGTTGCCAGTGAATGCCACGGTAATGCCGGTTTTAGACCTCTCGGCTCTACCTGAAACTTTACCGTCTTCGATTAAGGGATACGAACTGGTATCTTGGCAGGAGGATGGTGATTGGTGGTATACGCTGGTGACCGGCACCAATCGACAGAAATCATTTGAAGAACTGGTATCCCCGCAGAGTTGGATCATCCCGGGCGAATTCCTCAAGATTTCCACAAATTCTCTGGCAGACCTGAGGTCGATTTTGGAACGGCTGCCCTCAGGGAGCGAGGTCATTTGGGGAGGCATGGAATTGTCCGGTGAAGTGGACGAGGGTGTGCCTTATTTCACTTATCCTCCCGAAAAAATCCTCGCTGACGTATCCGCCCTGTGTGACCAGTTGAATATCAAGCTGGTTACTTTGAGCAACCTGGAGTAACCGCAAATGATCGACCTCTCGTTTCCCCTGATCAACCTGCACCATCACCTGGACGGCAGTCTGCGCCTGGAAACCATCCTGGAACTGGGGCTCAAGCACAACCTGCCATTGCCCGCAAAGACACTGGAAGGGCTGCGCCCATCCGTGCAGGTTTCCACACCGCAGCCGGGGGTGATGGTCTTTATCGAGAAATTCAAGTGGATGACCGGGGTACTTGTGGATTACGACGCCTGCCGACGGGTGGCGTACGAAAACGTGGAGGATGCCTTTAAAGAAGGGATCGACCACATCGAATTGCGTTACAGCCCCTGGTTCATGGCGGAAGCACACGCGCTTGACCCGGAAGGTGTGGTGGAGGCGGTGACGGATGGCGTCCAAGCAGCCACGCGGGACTATGACATTTCCGTTCGGCAAATAGGCATTCTTAGCAGGCATTATGGTCCCAAGATTGCCATGCAAGAACTCCAGGCGCAGTTGAATCACCGCGAGGTCTTTGCCGGGCTCGACCTGGCAGGGGACGAAGCTAATTTCCCCGGCAGCCTGTTCGTGGAGCATTTCCGCAAGGCGCGCGACGCTGGCTGGCACATCACCGTGCACGCCGGAGAAGCCGCTGGAGCGGAGTCCATCTGGCAGGCGCTGCGTGAGTTAGGCGCGGAACGCATCGGGCATGCTGTGCACGCGCCGGAGGATCCAGCGCTGATGGAGACCCTGCGCGACCAGCGCATCGGCATCGAATGCAACCTCACCAGCAACGTGCAGACCAGTACCGTCGCGGATTACCCTTCCCATCCAATGAGGTTATTCATGGAAAAGGGGCTGCTGGCGACTTTGAACACGGATGATCCTGGCATCAGCGCGATCGACCTGCATTTTGAGTATAAAGTCGCGGCACCACTGGCTGGTTTAAGTGAAGTGATGATCCACCAAGCGCAGGAAAACGCGCTCCTGACCGCCTTTCTCACCGAACCTGAGAAGGAAGCCTTACGAGAGAAGGCGAAAAAGCGCACCAGCCGGGCTATGCTATAATGCCAGCATCTGAGGTGATGACAGTACGATGAGATACCTGATTACAGGCGCAGCGGGATTCCTGGGATCTGCACTGGCCAACCGGCTGGGTGCCGAAGGACACTCGGTCATCGGCTACGATGACCTGTCTGCCGGCGATGCCGCGGCATTATCCAACGATGTCCAATTTGTGGTCGGTGATGTGAACGACCGTTCCAAGCTGTGGTCACTCCTCCACGGCGTGGATTGTGTCTATCACCTGGCAGCCAGGGTGAGCGTGCCGGAGTCTATCCTCTATCCGCGCGAATATAACCATGTTAATGTAGGCGGCACGGTGACCATCATGGAAGCCATGCGCGATGTGGGGGTGAGGCGCGTGGTCTTCATTTCCTCGGGCACGGTGTATGGCAACATGCCTGTGCAGCCGGTCAATGAATCCGCCATTCCCAACCCTCGCTCGCCGTACGGCGTTTCCAAACTGGCAGCGGAATACTACGTGCGCACAATTGGTGCGCTGTGGGGAATCGAGACGGTCTGCCTGCGGGTGTTCAACGCGTACGGACCCGGGCAGCGCATTCCCCCGGTGCATACACCGGTCATCCCGAATTTCCTGCGGCAGGCATGGGAAAATGGCACGATTGTGATCCACGGCAACGGTAACCAGACGCGTGATTATGTCTATGTGGACGATGTGGTCGAAGCCATGATCGCTGCTGCAACAGCGGATGAAGTAGACCGGTTGATCATCAATGTGGGCAGCGGGACGGAGACGAGCATCCGCGACCTGGCAAAACTGGCGGTGGAGGTTACCGGTGGAAAACCGGAGGTCGTCTACAACCCGCGCAACGAGGGCGGATTGAGCCGATTGTGCGCTGACCTGACTCTGGCACGCAATAAGCTGGGGTATGCTCCAAAAGTTCAGCTTGTGGATGGGTTGCGCCTGACGATGGAGCATGATATCCAGCCGCAGGAAATGAACCACCATTCTGAACTCCAGATCTAACGAACGCCTCTCCGTTTTCCTCAACGATCAATTATCTAACCGGAAAACAACTATTCCTTTTCTGTTATCGAAAATTCCAACAGGTATAATTAATATTATGCTTGTATTACCTGAATCTTTTTATGCTGGCGAGGTAATTGACGTCGCCCGGAATCTACTTGGCAAGCGCCTCGAGCGCAGCCTGGATGGCGTCCTGCTCAGCGGCATCATCACCGAGACGGAAGCCTACCGGGGCGAGGAAGACCTCGCCTGCCACGCGCGCAGCGGCATGACCCGGCGCACAGCCGTGATGTACGGGCTGCCTGGCAGGGCGTACGTTTACTTCACCTATGGGATGCACTGGTGTTTCAACGCGGTTTGCGGTCCCAGCGGATTTCCCGCGGCGGTACTCATCCGCGCGGTGCAACCGCTGCAGGGGTTGGAGGTTATCGCCAGGAGGAGGGCGGGTAGAAAACCCGCCGAGTGGTGCAGCGGTCCGGCGCGTTTATGTAGCTCCTTTGCCATAGACGGCGACCTGAACGGTGCGGTATTGTGTGATGAGGAAAGTCCTCTGTGGATCAGCAGACGCGCCGCCGATCCCGGACAATCAGGTGCGGGTCACTCCGCGGGTGGGGATCGAGCGTACACCCGAACCCTGGCGGTCAAAACCCTGGCGATTTATTGCCACGTTACAGGAATCCTTGACTGAAAATGACTGATCTTGAACTTTTCCGTTCCATGCTGCGCATCCGGCGTTTCGAAGAAACTGTGCTGGACGAGTTCAAACGCGGTGTTTTCTCCGGCACCACTCACACTTCCATTGGGCAGGAAGCCAACGCGGTTGGGGTGATCTCCAACCTGGACGAGCAGGATATTATCGTCACCAACCACCGCTGCCACGGGCATTACCTGGCGTATGGTGGAGAGATGCGACCGCTATTCGCTGAGATGATGGGCAGGCAGACCGGGCTGTGCGCGGGCAGGGGAGGGTCCCAGCACATCCACTGGCGCAACCTGTATTCCAACGGGGTGCAGGGGGGTATCGTGCCGATTGCCGCGGGGATGGCGATGGCGGAAAAACGCAAGGCTTCCGGTGCGGTTGTGGCGGTCTTCCTCGGGGATGGAACCCTGGGAGAAGGCGTCATCTACGAAGCCTTCAACATGGTTTCACTCTGGCAGCTGCCGCTCCTGCTTGTCGTCGAGAATAACCATATTGCTCAAACCACCCCATCAACGCTCAACCTGGCTGGAACAATTGCTGCAAGGTTCAGCGCATTCGACATCCCCGCCCGGGAACTGGACAGCAGTGATGTGCTGGAAATCAGCGGAGAAGCCGATAGATTGATCGCGGAGATCAGGACGGATACTTCCCCACGCGCACTGATCCTTAACACCGATGCGCTTTGGACCCCACTCCAAGGGGGATGATACCCGCCCGGAAGATTTGGTCCAACAGCTTTGGGAGAAGCGTGACCCTTTATGCATCCACGGATCCAGACTATTCCCTGTTGAAAAAGAGCAGGTTGAATCAGAGGTTGCAGCAGAAGTAAGCCAGGCATTCGAGCAAGCGCTCTCCGACCCCGCGGCGGCTTTCAAAGAGGAGCCCGGATGAGCCAGACTGTCCTCGAATCGCTGAACCAGGGGCTGCTGAACGCGCTGGAAAGGGATGAGCGTGTGCTCCTCCTGGGTGAGGATATCCTCGATCCGTACGGCGGTGCATTCAAAGTCACGCGCGGCTGTTCCAGCCTTCTCCAGACCGTGTCATTCCCACACCGATTTCAGAAGCAGGTCTGGCTGGTCTATCGCCGGTCTGGCGCTGCGGGGATTGCGTCCGGTGCTGGAGATCATGTTCGGCGATTTCACCACGCTGATCGCCGACCAGTTGATCAATCACATTTCCAAGTTCCGCTGGATGTACAACCACACGGTCGACCTGCCACTGGTCATCCGCGCGCCGATGGGCGGCAGGCGGGGCTACGGTCCCACGCACTCCCAAACCCTCGAAAAACACTTCCTGGGGGTCCCTGGTCTGCAGGTGGTTGCACCGGTCAATCTCGATGGTGGCGAGATAGGTTCAACTCCCGGCGGACTGCTGGAAACTTTGATTCTTGAGACTCAAGAGCCCGTCTTGTTCATTGAAAACAAACTCCAATATCTGCTCCCGTGTTACAAGTCAGCGGACTGCCGGATTTTTCGATCGAACCAGCTGGTGGACCAGCGGATGCGCCTGCCTGGAATATTGAGCGTGAAAGAAGCTCCCCGTCCCAGTGTGACCATCACAGCGTACGGTTACATGGCAGAACTTGCCCGCCAGGCGATATTGAAACTGGCCTACGAGGAAGAAATTTTCTCGGAACTGGTCATTTACACAAAACTCTCCCCATTTACCATTGATCCGCTCATGGATTCACTGGCTCACACAGGCAGGCTGGTGACTGTGGAAGAGGGTGGTCTCACCCTCGGCTGGGGAGCAGAACTGGTTGCCCGTGCCGTGGAAAGTTTCCCTGACCGACCCCTGCGGGCAGCCCGTGTTGCAGCGCTGGATCTGCCGGTGGCGGCAGCGCCGAGCCTGGAGAGCAGGATCCTACCCCAGGTGGAAGACCTGATGGCAGGCATCAGAAAGGTGGCAGGAGCATGATGGAAAAACTGATCCCGGTGTTGGTTCCTTTGCTGAACCCGAATGAGACCGATGCCCTGCTGGCAGCGTTGAAGGTGAAGGAGGGTCAGAAGGTCGATAAGGGAGGCGTAATCGCAGACTTTGAGACCACCAAGGCCTCCTTTGAATTAACCGCAGACAGCGATGGCTTTTTCATTGGTCTCACTGCCCGGGAAGGCGATGTGTTGAAAGCGGGATCCCGTCTGGGGTATCTCGCTGACAATCCGGACATGAAAATCCCCGCGGAGACCTCGCTAAAAACTCAAACTGATACAAAAGTGAGCTTGCCCGGGGAATTGCGCATCACCAAACCAGCCCTCGCGCTGGCGCGTGCCAGGGGAATCCTGCTGGAGAGCCTGCCCAAGGATCGCCTGATCACCGAGACCTTCATCCTGGAATTAACCGTGCAGGAATTCCCCCCTGCTGACCCGGACCGCATCGTTATCTACGGCGGCGGCGGACATGCCAAATCGCTGATCGACCTGATCCGCTCCGAGGGTAAATACAAGATCGAGGGGATTTTGGATGACGCACTGCCCGTCGGTACGCATGATCTGGATGTGCCTGTCCTGGGTGGTGGGGAACATGCTGGCCTCTTTGCGCCAAAAGGGTATTGGTCAGGCGGTGAACGCGGTGGGTGGAATTGGCAGCATCACTCCCAGACTGCAGGTGTATCCAGAAACTCGCAGAAACGGCTTCAGTGTGGTGACGGTGGTGCATCCCCTGGCCTATGTTGAACCAACCGCCAATGTCGCGGATGGCTGCCAGTTGTTCTATCACGCCTACATCGGCAGCGAGGTAAATATTGGCTTTGGCTGTATCGTCAATACCGGCGCGATCATCTCGCATGATTGTCGTTCTGGGACAATACGTGAACATCTCGCCAGGGGCAATCCTGGCCGGGGCGGTAGTGATTGGTGACCGGGCGCTGATGGGCATGGGCGTCACTATCAACCTGGGCGTCAAAATTGGCGCGGGAGCCAGGATTGGCAACAGCGCCGTGGTCAAGGCGGACGTGCCCGAGAATGGCGTGGTACGCGCCGGAACCATCTGGCCGCCAGCGGACTAAAATCAATCACCCAAGCCTGATGGTAAAATCGAAGGCTGAAATCCATCTAAGGCATTCAATTTGCTATCATTCGTAGGCACGGAGTAACCATGTTTAAAAAAACGTCCTGCTGACGAACCAGCCCAGCGTCAATCGGTAGAAAGAGTCACCTCAGTACTGGGTCCGGGAATCAACTGGACCGGCAACCTGGGCGGCAAGGGCGGCATTCGCATTGAAGGCACTTTTGAAGGAGAGATCGCCATCCAGGGTCTGGTGGTCATCGGGGAGACTGGAAGGTTGACCTGTAAGAATCTGAGGGCGAATAGCGTGATCGTTGCCGGCGCGGTAAAGGGGAATATTACCGCCGAAAAGCTCGAGATCCGCTCCACCGGGCGTGTGTGGGGTGACGTGGTGGTGATCGCATTCTCCACCGAAGAAGGTGCGTTCCTGCGGGGGCAGGTGCGCATGGAAGATAAACTGGAGCTCCACCTGGAAGATGCACTTCGACCGCAGGCATCTGAACCCGCAGAACCTGGTTCTGAGGTTAAACTACCCCAACTCTCAAAGGGGAAAAAGGTGGCAAAGGGAGCGCAAGATGGAGCTTAAATTCTGGCTGGGATACCTCAGCGAATGGCTGGGGGTCGTGGCAGTGATGATGATCGCAGGCATCAGTCCGCTCTTAAAGCGGGTCCGACAGATCGACTTCCGCTTTCCGCGTCGCGAAACCACTTTTGCGCTTTCCCTTTTTGCGCTGGTTTTCCTTTTCGCTTTTCAATATTTCTCCAATTCCATCCTGGGTTTTCTGAGAACAGCGGCTGCCGGGATCCCTGGCGGGGAGTTGGCTGACCGGATGCTGATCGCAGTCATCGCGCTGGTACCTTTCCTGATTGCCTTGTTGGCGCGCGGGCAGCCCTTCAAGAGCATCGGATGGAGCCGGGAGAATACACGGGCGGGGTTGGTAAGCGGACTCTTGCTGGTAGTGCTGGTCATCTTCCTGCGCGGTAAGTTCACCGCGCTATTGAGAGGGCTCGGCACAGACCAGGGCAGTCTGTTGCTGGTTCTTCTGGTGCTCTGCCTGGCTGAGGAAACCATCTTCAGGGGATACATCCAATCGCGCCTGTCGTCCTACCTGGGGAAAACATGGGGATGGCTGGCTACCGCTGTTTTGTTTGTGCTCTGGCAGCTTCCTGGCAGGCTGGGAGTAATCCCCACGGGTGAATTGTGGCCTGTGCTGGTGGTCGCGTTGATACAGGGGCTGCTGTTGGGCTGGGTCATGCGGAAAACCGGGCATGTGGCGTCTGGCGCACTTTATCGAGCTGTGGCAGCCTGGCTGCTGCTGCTCTAGAAGAACCCTTATGCGAATTTCCTCCCTTTTCAGTCAAACCTTGCGGGAAGCTCCTGCAGATAGCGAGGTGGCAAGCCACCAGCTTCTGGTGCGCGCTGGTTTTATCCGACAGCTTGGCAGCGGGATATTCTCCTTCCTGCCGTTGGGGCTGCGCAGCCTCGAACGCATCAAGCAGATCATGCGCGAACAGATCAACGCCATCGGTGGGCAGGAACTGCTGATGCCCGTGGTTCAGCCCGCGGATATTTGGAAGGAAACCGGGCGATATTTCCAGATCGGCAGCGAGATGGGCAGGTTCAAGGATAAGTCGGACCATGACATGGTGCTGGCGATGACCCACGAAGAGGTGGTAGCGGACCTGACCCGGGGGATCGTGCGTTCCTACAGGCAGCTGCCCGCGCTCGTCTACCATATCCAAACCAAGTGGCGGGATGATCCTCGCCCGCGCGCCGGTTTGATCCGCGTGCGAGAATTCCTCATGCTGGATTCCTATAGCCTGGACGCGGATTGGGACGGACTGGATGGCAGTACCAGGCGCATTACGATGCCTATTTCCGCATTTTTAGTCGCTGCGGGTTATCTGTGGTGGCGGTCAAGTCAGACACGGGCATGATGGGCGGCAAGCTTGCCCATGAATACATGTACCTGACCCCCATCGGCGAGGACAGCCTGGTCTTTTGTGATGGCTGCGGTTATTCCTCCAACCGCCAGGTGGCGGTGAGTGCAAAACCCAAGCCGGTTGCAGAAGAAATGCTGCCGATGCAAAAGGTGGCGACACCTGAGATGAAAACCATTGAAGAGTTGGCAGGGTTCCTGCATATTCCTCAGGAACGCACAGCCAAGGCAGTTTTCTTCATGGCGCAGGTGGATGACGGGAATGAGCGGCGTCAAGGAAGAATTGCTCTTTATCATCATCCGCGGTGATATGGAAGTGAACGAGACCAAGGTTGCCAACCTGGTCAACGCCCGTGAGCTGCGACCGGCAACCACCGAGGAGATCGAGAGTAGCGGCGCGGTACCCGGGTATGCCTCCCCGGTTGGTCTGCAGGGAGTCACGGTCATCGTGGATGACCTTGTGCCGGAATGCCGCAACCTGGCAGCCGGCGCGAACGAGTCCGGTTATCACCTGTTGAACGTGAATTACGGGCGGGATTACTCTGCCAGCCTTGTTGCCGATATCGCCAATGTCCGGGACGGGGATGCCTGTCCTGCCTGCGGCGCGCCGCTCCGGTTGACGCGCGGGGTCGAGGTCGGGAATATCTTCAAACTTGGCACGCGCTATTCCGAAGCGCTTGGATGTTCTTACCTTGATGAGAATGGCGAAACCAAACCGGTCATCATGGGTTCGTACGGCATCGGGCTGGGAAGGCTGCTGGCTTGTGTTGCCGAGGAACACCACGATGAGCGCGGTTTGATCTGGCCGGTGAGCCTTGCGCCTTATCCGGTCCACCTGGTCATCCTGCCTGGCAGGGAAACGGACACGCTTGCCATGGGCAAACAGGTCGAGGAATTGTTGACGGCAAATGGCTTGGAACCGCTGGTCGATGACCGGGCGGAATCCGCCGGGGTCAAATTCGCGGACGCGGATCTGATCGGGCTGCCGCTGCGCATCACCGTCAGTGAACGCGCGTTCAAGCAGGGCGGCATTGAGCTGAAAGCACGCAACAGCAGCGAGTCCAGGATCATATCCTTGCCTGAACTGGTTACTGAAGTCAAAAAAGTCCTGGAGGCTCTTGAGCTCGAACAGGGTGAATCCAACAGCAATTCGAAAAGGGTACAATAAAACTTATGGCAGATCATTCCCCCCGCGTTCCCATGTCCTCACCGGATATCACCGATGCCGAGCGCATCGCTGTACAGCAGGTGTTGCAAACTCCCAACCTCAGTATGGGTCCTCAAATCGACCTGTTCGAAGAGCGCATCCGTGATTTCAGCGGCGCGAAGTATGCCATTGGCGTGAATTCCGGGACAGCCGGGCTGCACCTCTGTGTTCGCGCGTTGGGCATTGGCATGAACGACCTGGTCATCACCACACCCTTTTCTTTCGTGGCGTCCACCAACGTGCTCTTGTTCGAGAAAGCCATCCCGGTCTTTGTGGATGTTGATCCTGGCACGGGGAATATCAATCCGGAGCTGGTCGCACAGGCCGCGGAAGACCTGGTAAAAGGCGGAGCCGCGGCGAAGCACTGGCTGCCGAGTAAAGGAGCGGAAAATCCCGGAAAATTGCGCGCCATCCTGCCCGTGGATGTCTTTGGACAACCCGCGGATTTTGATAAATTGCGGAGGATCGCAGATCAGCATGGTTTGGGGTTGATCGAGGATTCGTGCGAAGCTCTTGGCGCGGAATACAAAACCCGCAAAGCCGGAATGCTCGCGGACTGCGGCGTGTTCGCGTTCTATCCAAACAAACAGATCACCACGGGGGAAGGCGGGGTCATCGTCACCGATGACAAACAGGCGGCTGACCTGATGCGCGCGCTGCGCAGCCAGGGAAGGGCACCGGGCGACACCTGGCTGCAGCACACCTACCTGGGGTACAACTACCGCCTGGACGAAATGAGCGCTGCGCTGGGTCGGGTGCAGATGGAACGCATCGAGGAACTGATGACCAAGCGCCAGCGGGTGGCGGATTGGTACGAAGAAAGATTATCCGATATTCGAAGGCGTTCAACCCCCGGTCATGGGCACCAGACACAACCCGCGTGTCGTGGTTTGTGTATGTGGTCCGTTTTGCCCCCGGACTTGACCGCGACCGGATCGCCGCGAGGTTGAACAATGCCGGCATCCCTGTGCGTCCGTATTTCATCCCCATCCATATGCAGCCATACATGATCGAGCAATTTGGGTACCGAGCGGGAGATTTCCCGGTCACCGAGGACCTGGGCAAGCGCGGTCTGGCGCTGCCCTTCTCTGGGGTGATGACCGAGGAGCAGGTGGACCTGGTCTGCCGCGCTCTCGCCGAGAACCTGCGATAACCCCGGGTAAGACATGTCTGAAAAGCAAGTCTTTCTCCCTCCACGGACAACAGGTGTTGTCCTGCATGCATTGATCCTGTTGCTATTATTGGGTGGGGTTGGCAGTCTCTTATTCCTGACCTTTGCCCGTACCAGTGGGGGACTATTACCGCTTTACATCCTGGGAGTCCTGGTCTTGCTGGCTTTGCTGCCCGTTGCAGCATACCGTGGGTATGCCCTGTTGCACGCCAGGTACGAGGTGGAACGTGACGGTCTGCGCGTCCGTTGGGGGCTGCGCAGCGAAGATATCCCCCTGACCGCGGTCATGGATGTCCGTATTGCTAAAGAGCTCCGATCCCCTCTACGTCCACCCCTTTTTGCCTTTCCCGGAGCAATTCTTGGAGCAGCGGAGCACGAGGAACTGGGACATTTGGAATTCCTGGCGAGCCGGCAGGCAAATTTTGTCATCGTTTCCACCGTGGATGAAACTCTTGTGCTTTCTCCGGAAGACCCGCAGGATTTTGTCCATCGATTTGACCGGCTGATCGAAATGGGCAGCCTGACCCCCATCGAGGCGCACACCGCCCTGCCGGCGGTTTACCTGCGGCAGATGCTGAATGACCGGTTGTCACGGCTTGCTCATCCTGCTGGGGCTGGGACTCACCGTACTGCTGCTGGTTCTCGCCAGCGTGCTGGTTTCACTGCGCGGCGAAGAATCCTCGCGGCAATTACTGCTTCAATCCATCATTTCCCTGTTCTTCACCGTGCTCGACCTGGTGGGTGGCGCGTTCTATTATCGAAAAGAAGAGACCAGGGTCATTTCCTACGCGTTGTGGGCAGCCTCGGCATTAACCGCCGTGTTATTGCTGGGCGGCGTGCTGTTGTCCTTTTTCTCACAGGGAAACTGACTTCATGAACCCCTCCTTGCTTTGGCTGGTGCTGGCGTTGGTCTTTGCCGGAGTAGTGGCGGTAGCAGCTTATTGGCTAAAAATGCTCAACAGGAACGGAGCGCTGGCAGCCTTCCTGCTCGGTTTTCTTGTTTTTGGGTTTGGGGGAATCCCCTGGACGATCGTGCTCCTGGCTTTTTTTGTTTCCTCCAGCGGATTGTCGAAACTCCTCAAAAAATCCAATGAAAAACTGGAGGAAAAGTATGCAAAAGGCTCACGCAGAGACGCAGGTCAGGTGCTGGCGAACGGAGGCGTGGCGGGGCTGATGGTCGTTTTTCATATACTATTTCCGGATTCAAGCCTGCCCTGGGTCGGGTACTGCGCTGCTTTCGCCGCGGCAAATGCTGACACCTGGGCGACCGAATTGGGAGTGTTGAGCAAGACCTCTCCACGGTTATTGTCCACCTGGAAACCAGTTCCGATGGGCACCTCGGGGGGCGTCACTGTTTTTGGATCATTGGCAGCTGTCGCTGGCGCACTGCTTATCGCTGTCATCAGCCTGTTTTTTCCAATTAATGCTGACATGAATTGGGAGGCGTTCGCCCTGGTCGTCCTGGCGGCAGGGGTGTTGGGCAGCCTGGTGGATTCCCTGCTGGGAGCGACCGTTCAGGCGATCTACTGGTGCCCGAACTGCGGAAAAGAAACCGAGCAATCGCCCCGGCACCGCTGCGGAAATGCAGACCGGAACAGCGCGTGGTTGGGAGTGGTTGAATAATGATTGGGTAAATTTAATTTGTACGCTCAGCGCGGCAGGGAGCGGGGTGCTGCTTAGTTATGCTGGTTTGAACTCGGCGAACTTTACAAATATGCAATAAAAACCCGCGATTTTATTAAAGTCGTATAATTTATACAGGTTTAGAATCAAAGTGTCGATACTTTGACAGATTTTATGTCTAAAGTGGACAGGAGTCCTGGCGATGTCCTTTGGTACCAGCCATCAGAAAAGGAAAGCATTCAAAGCCCAATCCCTCGTGGAATTGGCGTTGGTGCTGCCTATCTTCCTGCTGGTCGTTTACGGGATCATCGAGGTCGCCCGCTGGGTGTTTGTCTACAGCGCGGTGTTCACAGCCAGCCGGGATGGTGCCAGGTACGCTGCTGCGGTTGGAAAGAATACCAGCGGAGTGGATTACTACCGGGATTGTGACGGCATCCGCGAACGTGCCGATGAGCGTGGGCTCAATCGCGGATATCCAGGCAGGCGACATCGATATCATCTATGACCACGGTCCGGACAGCAACGGAGAATCGACACCCTTTGCCACCTGCCCGCTGGCAGCCAATCTGAAGCTTGAATTGGGCGACCGGGTGATCGTCCGCGTCGAAAGCACATTTAATCCGATCGTTCCCATCACAGGTTTTGAATCTGTTGCTGTGGATTCTGAAACCTCACGCAGTGTCCTGACAGAACTGGATGTGTTGGGCACCCCGCCCTTCACCAATACGCCACGTCCCACATTCACACCCATCGATACCGCCACTCCCACAATCACCCCGACTTTTACAGTCACCAATACGGCTACTGCTACGGCAACGCACACCGCGACCTTCACCGTAACTGCCACGCACACAGCCACGAATACCCCAACCATTACCCCGACGCGGACTGCTTCATATACACCGACTGTGACCTTCACCCCGACAATCACTCCGACTGCTTCCATCACTCCCACAGCCTCGAACACATCCCCTGCTACTGCGACACCAACAGCATCTGATACCCCGACCATAACCCCCACTTACACCATTACCGTGACTCGAACTGCCACAGCCACAAAGACCATTACCCCACCAGGACAGCCACCCGGACACTTACACCTACACATACCCCAACGAAGACACATACGGCCACCGCCACTCCCACCGGTACTTTCACGCCAACACAACTGTACCCATGTGATGCTTATTATGTGTTCTCTCCACCACCTATCGTCAATGGGACTATGTGGAGTATCATGGTAGATAATCGGAATCCAAGTGAGAGTATCTACTTAAACCAAATATATGTCAAATGGGGCAATGGTGACAGCTTATTAAAACAGGTGGATGTCTGGGGAACAGTATTATGGTCAAATCCTACCGGCGTACCCTCAGCTGCCAGTATTAATTTCACGCAGCCGTATGTGATCAAGAAGTCGAAATCTGCCCAACTGAATCTCATATTTAGTAGTACAAGTTTTGACGTGCAATGGGTGAAAATTTATCTCTCCAATGGCTGTTATATCCAATGGGTAAAACCATGATTCGAATGAAGGTGAGTTCACTGCAAGACATCCAAAAAGGTCAGGGATTGGTTGAATTCGCCGCCAGCCTGGTGGTGCTGATGATCCTGCTGGCAGGGATCGTGGATATCGGCAGAGCGATATTCACCTTATTCTCACTGCAGGACGCTGCCGAAGAAGGGTTGGTGTACGGGATCGCCTTCCCCACCGACTGCAACCAGATCATCGAGCGTATCCGCGGAAATCTTACAAACGGACTGATCCCAGAAGATGTAGAAGTGGAAGTGAATATCCAGCGTAATGACGGCTCGTATTCGTCCTGCTATACGATACCGTTTAACGAGGTCTGGGCTAGTAAGATCATGAGAATAGAGGTTCGTACGGATTTTGCTATTTCCATGCCTTTTTTGGGAGCCTTTCTTTGAAGATGGAACTATACCTTTGCGGGGGACATCCAACGGTGTAATTTTGCGTCCTCAGCCCCCCGAGACGTAAAATGGAGGAAAAAATGAAAAAGTTCAAGAAACAAGAAGGACAGATCGTGGTCATCCTGGCGGTAGCGATGGTCGCCATCCTGGCGGTCACCGCGCTGGCGGTGGACGGCAGCCTGGTGTATAACGACCGGCGCGGCGACCAGAGCACTTCTGATTCAGCCGCCCTGGCAGGGGCTGGCGCTGCCGCGCAGCTTCTCAAGGACCATCAAGCCCTCAGATTTCTATTGCGGGTCGAGCCTTGGCGCGCAGGCATCCACCGCGGCGGTGAATGCTGCCATCCAGGCAGCCCAGCTCGAGGATGAGGTCACGCTGGCAAGCCAGGACCTCACCACCGGGAATGGTGTAAAGGTGACGTGCGGCGCTGATGTCTATGGAATGAAGTACCTTGATGTAAACACCGTGGTGAGCAGCGAAACACAGACCTTTTTTGCAAAAGCCATTGGCAGGGATACTTTAAACACTTCGGTGAAATCGATTGCCAGGGTCTATCCCAAGCAGCCCTTTGCTTACGGCAACGGTTTGGTTTCTCTTTCTCCGGATTGCGGCAAAGATGACGGTGGAATTTATTTTCAGGGTTCTTCATTAACTTATATTAACGAAGGGGGAATATTCTCCAATTCCTGCATTATCCCTGGAGGAAATGGTTTCAGCGTTGAGGTAGATGGAGGAGCGATTAACTACATTACAACGTGCCCGGATTGTGCAGGGGCAAATATTACACCACTTACCAACCAAAGCACCCGTGCCCCTGCCAACAGACATGATTGACCCGCCGAAGTGTTTCGATACCCCATTCGTGAACATGCCTTCATCGGGAACAGTCAATCCTGGTAACTACAATAGTATCAATCCTTCCTCTCATTCAACCTTGATACTAAACCCCGGTTTATATTGCATCAAGGATAAATTCTTAATAAATAATGGTGTGACCATCATCGGGAACAAGGTGACTCTTTACTTAATGGGGAATGATCTTGATCTTGACTTCACACTCAATGGTCATGCAGTCCTTGACCTCTCTGCGCCTGATTGCGAAACACCCGATCCGAGTTGCGGGGTTCCGCCTGCGATCCGGGGTATGCTTATCTATATAGATGATGACGCTTGGATCAAGTTGACAGGCACATCCGATATGCACCTCATGGGTACTTTTTATGCTCCCCGGTCGCATTTCGACATCATTGGCGATACAGAGGGCAGCGCTATGAAAACCCAGATTATCGGCTGGTCTTTCTATATTTCAGGAAATTCTTACCTGAATATGAACCTGGATGGCGCGGAAATGGTGCAAAAACCCTCCTCGCTTTCACTGGTACGGTAAACCGTTCCGACGATACTACTAACAAACCCGACGAGTTGCTCGCCGGGTTTGTTTATCTCATTAACTTTCTCATTTACTTTTTTCGTGTCACTGGTTTCGTTGCCGGTTCCACGTCCAGCCGGTAACCGATGCCGCGCAGGGTCTTGATGTATTTGGGTTTCCGCGGATTCTCCTCCACCGCCTGCCGCAGCCAGCTCATGTGCACGTCCAGTGAGCGGGTATCCGCGGTGTAGTCGGTCTCCCAGGCCTGGCGGAACATATCATGCCGTTCCACAACTTCGCCGGCGTGCTCGATGAGGATGCGCAGCAGGGAAGTGAGGCGCGGGGTCAGTTGCACCTGGCGACCATCACAGATGGCTCGTTTTTCGGCAACATCCAGGGAAATTGGACCGGCTTTCAGACCGTTGTCATTCTCCAGGGGCAGCAGGTGGCGGATGCGGTTGATCAGCTTCTGCAGGGTGAAGGGAAGCATCAGGATGGTATTGGCGCCATAATCATCGTTGGGGTCGCTGTTTCGGTCAATGACCAGGATGATGGGGATGGTGGAATTCTTGGCGCTCAGGGATTGGCAGATGCGCTTGCCGCTGGTGCGCATCGAGGAGGCATCCACCACCAGCAGGTTGGGGGAGGTGTTATCGAGGTGAGCGAGGGCTGCTGCACCGCTGGGTACGCTCTCCACCAGGTAGCCTTTTTTCGCCAGTCCGGCAGCAAAAGAGGGGTGGTCGGTGCGTTTTCCTTCGATTAAGAGGATCCTGGGTTTGCTCACATTCACTGTCCCGTTCCTGATCATTCCTGGTGTTTCGAATTGTAAAATAACATAACTCAATTGCGTTGATGGCTTATTCTGTATTGTTAACCCGCCTTAAGACAAAGAGTATTATACACTAATCTTAAAAAAAGCAAGGTGTGTCACGATGAATTCTTAAAGAAACTTCCATCATGCTCAAGTAAGTTGCACCGGGAAAATCGCCGTGTTAGAATACTATCAGGATTGTCAACGGGACAGGAGGGTTTTCAGGAAATGATCGAGGTGGTCATCGACAGCGTAAGGGTGAGCCTTACCAACCAGCAGCGCATCGTCGTCCTGCGTGAGCAGAAACGCGAGCGGTACCTGCCCATTTGGATCGGACCTTTCGAAGCAGAGGCGATCACCATTTCTCTGCAGGAGATTGAAGTTGCCCGCCCGCAGACCCATGATCTGTTGATCAAATCACTGGAAACCCTTGGCGCAAGGCTCGAAAGAGTGGAGGTTGTGGGACTGAAAGGGGATATCTTCTACGGAAGTCTCATTCTCCAACTGGATGGAAAAGTAGTTCAAGTGGATTCGCGTCCTTCCGATGCCATCGCCCTGGCTGCCCGCGCGCATGTACCGATTCTTGTGGCGGAGGAAGTTATCCAGGAAGCCGGGATCAGACCTGAACGGGACCTCTACGCGGAGTTGATGGGAGATGAATCCCTGGCGAACGAGGACACCCTCCCGGAAGAACCTGAAGATGCCCGCAAGAGGCTTTCCCTCTTTGAAGATTTCCTGACCAAGATGAAGTCCGACCATCCTGGTTCGGATAAGCCTTCAACGGATCTCCCCGGCGGTGAAAAGAACTCCCCTGATGGCGGTTTGAATTAACCAGTCGTTTCTTAAAAATTCATAAAGGAAAACCCATGGGCAATTTTCCAGCGCAACAAGAGGAAAGCTCCACAGTCATCCAATCCCAACCTTATAGCCGGGAGGCGGAAGAGGCGGTTTTGGGGTCTGTGCTGATCAACCCGGAATCCTATTTTGAGATCTCCCAGATCCTTGCCCCGGAAGATTTCTACATTGTCCGCAACCAGTGGGTCTTCAGTTCCTTTATCCGGCTGAATGAACGCCGTACCCCCGTTGACCTGCTGACGCTCAGCCAGGACCTGCAGGAACATGGTCAGTTTGAGGAGATAGGCGGGCAATCCTACCTGCTGGCGCTGGTGAACCAAACCCCGACATCCCTGCACGCCGAGGCGTATGCCAAGATCGTGGAAACGAATGCCATCCGCCGCAGGATGCTGAGTTCTGCCAATGAGATGGCAAGGCTGGCCTATGACCAGGAAAAGGAAATGGATACCATCCTGGACGCCGCGGAAAAGTCGGTTTTCGGGCTCAGTTCCAGGCGGGTCAAGCACGACCTTGAACCCATCGAGACCGTGCTGAGTGAATATTATGACCACGTGGACCAGCTCGCTGCGCGGGATGAAGACATCTTTGGCGTCCCCACCGGGCTGACCGATCTCGATCGCCTGCTGGGCGGGATGCAAAAATCCGATCTGCTGATCATCGCCGGGCGACCCGGCTCTGGAAAGACCGGCTTCCTACTCTCAGTGGCAAAGAACGCCGCCCAAAAGCACAAGAAAAACGTGGCGATGTTCTCGCTGGAAATGTCCAACGAGCAGCTTGTGCAACGCCTCATCGCCCAGGAGACGCGGCATTGATACACAGCGGCTGCGCACCGGGAAACTGAAGGACGAGGAATGGACGGTTTTCACCCACGCCATTGACGTGCTGGGAGAAGCCCATGTCTGGTTGGATGACACCCCGGCAATCACCCCGCTGGCGCTGCGCACCAAGTGCCGCCGATTGTACATGGAACATGGGCTGGACCTGATCATCGTCGATTACCTGCAGTTGATGGGCAGTGACTCGCGCAGCGAGAACCGCGTGCAGGAGGTTTCCTACATTTCCCGCAGCCTGAAGGTGCTGGCGCGGGAACTGAACGTTCCCGTGCTGGCAGCGGCGCAGCTCAGCCGCGCCGTGGAACAACGCGAAGGCAAACGCCCTGTGCTCTCCGACCTGCGCGAATCGGGCAGCCTGGAACAGGATTCGGACATCGTCATGTTCATCCATCGCGCAGACCTGAACGAGAAGGATCAAGCCAAGCGCAACCTTGCCGAATTGATCGTTGCCAAGCACAGGAACGGTCCCACCCATTCCGGAATTGAACTGGTCTTCCGCGAAAACCTTGCCAAGTTCGAAAACGCCAGGCGCATGGATGATGACCAGGATAAGACGTAAAAGGTAAGCCCGCAGATGAGCCCCCTATTCCCTGGATGAGCAAAATTCCATCCCGGTACCGGAGAAGTTCTTCACGACCCTCCTGCCGCAAATTGACTCGCTGGAAGAATTGCGGCTCTCCCTCTACGCGTTTTGGTATCTTGCCCACCTGGCGGAAGAACCGCGCTACCTCAGCGAGCGACACTTGCTCGAGGACGAGCGGGTACTGGCTCTGTTCGGGGGAGAGGTGGAGTACCTGCGGTCGAAAACTATTGGAAAGCCTGAAGAAGGCTTGCGAGCACGGCACGCTGCTGGAAGCGGAGAATGCTGGGGGCAGGTATTACTTCCCCAACACGGAGCGGGGAAAAGCAGGCAGGGATGGGTTGGCGTCAGGCAAGTGGCAGCCGGATGAGAAGGGAGAGATCGAGATCCGCTTCACACCGGAACGTCCCAACATCTTTACGCTATACGAGCAGAATATTGGCGTGCTCACCCCGCTCATCGCGGAGACGCTGCAGGAAGCCGAGCAGGAATACCCGGCGGAATGGATCGAAGATGCCATCCGCATCGCCGTCACGCGCAATGCGCGCAACTGGCGGTTCGTGGAAGCTGTGCTGAAAACCTGGAAAGAGAAGGGTCGTTATGAAACCGATCGGGGATCCGCTAAAGAAGATCGCAAACGGGACAGCGAAGGGAAGTTCTCGGACTATGTCAACCACTGAACCGGAAAGCGTGGAAAAGGAGATCTGCCCGTTTTGCGGTGGGGTGGGGTACCTGCGGCGTGAGCTGCCCGTGAGCCACCCTGAGTTTGGAAAACTGGTTCCCTGCATCTGCAAACAGAACGAAGCCAACCGCAGCGCGCAGGACAGGTTGTTTCGCATGAGCAACCTGGAAGCTTTCAAGCACATGACGTTTGCTTCATTTTCCGTTGAAGGACGCAAAGGTCTGGGCGATGAACAGGTCAACTCGCTGCAATATGGACTCAACCAGTCGCAGCAATTTGTCGCATCTCCCAAAGGCTGGCTGGTGCTGATGGGTTCCTATGGCTGCGGAAAGACGCACCTGGCGGCAGCCGTTGCCAACACCTGCGTGGAATTTGGCATGACCACGCTTTTTCTCACCGTCCCGGATCTGCTGGACTGGCTGCGTTTTTCTTACGATGCACCTGATACCACCTTCGAAGAGCGTTTTGAGGAGATCCGCAACGTGGGGCTGCTGGTGCTGGACGACCTGGGCTCGCAGAATGCCACCAATTGGGCGGCGGAAAAACTCTTCCAGATCGTGGATTACCGTTACATTCGCAAATTGCCCACAGTCATCACCACCAACCTTGACCTGGAAGACCTGGATGACCGCATCCGCTCGCGCATCCAGGACCCGGACCTGGTCACAAGGGTGAGGATCACCGCCCCCGACTACCGCTCCCCGGTGAAAGAAGTTCGCGATCCGCTGTATTACCAACTGCAATTATTGAATGATCGTTCCTTCGGGAATTTCAGCCTGCGTGAGCCGGAGAACCTTTCCCCCGAGGTGCAGGTGAACCTGGAGAAGGTCTTTCGTGCCGCGCAGGATTTCGCCGAGTTTCCCCGCGGCTGGCTGGTCATCACCGGCACCTACGGCTGCGGCAAAACCCACCTGGCGGCGTCCATTGGCAATTACCGAAAGGGCATGGGGGATGACCCGGTGTTCGTGGTCGTGCCTGACCTGCTTGATCATCTGCGCGCCACCTTCAGCCCGAGCAGCAACACGTCATACGATGAGCTGTTCAACCGGGTCAAATCAGCACCGCTGTTGATCTTGGATGACCTCGGTACGCAGAGCGCCACCCCCTGGGCACGGGAGAAGCTGTACCAGATATTCAACGAACGTTACAATGCCAAGCTGCCCACGGTTATCACCATGTCGAGCAACCTGGAAGACCTGGACGCGCGCATCCGCAGCCGTATGCTGGACACGCGGCTGTGCCGGATCTACGAGATTCTGACGCCTTCCTATCGCGGGGGGGGACATGGGCTGGAGAAGCCGCGTAAGACCAAACGATGAGGGTAACAGACCTCCTGAATAGGAGGTCTGTTTAATCTTACAGCGGATCGATTTCAGAAGTGCAGTGCGGGCAGCGGCTGGCTGCCTTGGGGATTTCGGACAGGCAGCGCGGGCAGGGGCGGGCGGTTACTTCAGCCGGAACTTCCTTCTTGACGGACAGTTTATTAACTGCCTTGATCAGGAAGAAAATGGCGATTGCGACAATCACAAAGTCAATGATGTTGTTAATGAACAATCCATAGTTTAGCGTTGGTGCACCGGCTGCCTGGGCGTCTGCCAGGCTGGCGAATTTTTCACCGTTCAAGCTGACAAACAGGTTGGTGAAATCAACCTTACCCAGTAGCAGACCGATGGGGGGCATGATGATGTCGTTGACCAGCGAAGTGACGATCTTGCCAAATGCCGCGCCGATGATGACGCCCACTGCCAGGTCGACCACGTTTCCGCGCAGGATGAATTTCTTGAATTCTGAGAGCATAAGACCTCCTGAAGAGTATTAGCGTTATGGTAACAAATAACCATGTCTTAGTCCATATGCGAAATCAATTTTCTGTGAGATTGTTGGACATGTATGCAATTCCGCGGCTTAGGATTTTAGAAATCCGTCCACTTCTCACATTGACTTTTCTTTACTCATATCCGGTGAAAAGAAATTTCGACATTGATTGCAAAAATATTTTCCCGGCTTGGGTCCATTCGGGATCAGTTTGAATTTCGTAGTTGCCCCTGCCAGGTAAATGGTACGGCCGACGATCCCCACTTGCACATTCGCAGTATCTGTTGAGCCGCAAAGGGAACAGGCTGGCAGCGTTGCTGCTTCTGAAAAACGCGATTGTTCTGTTTATGCCAGGGTAGCGTTGCTCCAGCCAATCGAGTTGCTCCTGTGTCATTTTAATCATGGCACACCTCCGGCTGCGCGGAATAGGCTGAACACGCTGTAAAGTTGGTAAATCTTGTTCTGGTGATGGATGTCATGTCATTTCTCCTTTTCTAGTTCAAAATGCATCAGGAGAAATGGAACGACCACCGCGTTTTCGCGATGGCCGGAGACGTGTGGTTAACCAAAAATGAGGCTATCTTTCGGGAGTAATCTCCCGCACATCGAGCGCTTTGCTCGAGGCACCGCTGCCGTCTCCAGGCCGGTTGCCAGTCCACTTGAAGTGGACATTCCTGATGCAATTTAATTTAACCATACAACTTTCTAACTTGTCAAGACTTGAAAACCTATTGCAAAACATCGCGTGATAGAATTACCGGCGTGATTTCCAGGATTCGCTCAATCACCGGAATTTATCCCCGCCAGTTTTGGGTGGTGTTCATTGCCATGGTGTTGGCGTGGATGTTCCACAGCATGATGTGGCCCTACATCCTGTTGTACGCCAGTGAACGGTTGGCGCAGCCTCTGACGGTGGTGGCGGGGTTGATGACCCTGAACGCGATCAGCGGGCTGGTGACGACCTTCCTGGGAGGTGCCATTGCGGACCGGTTCGGACGCAAGGGGGTGATGCTCTTCTCCCTGCTGCTCAGCGGGGTAGGCTGGTTCTTCTTCCGCTCGACTGGAACCTTGCCCGGGTTTGCCCTGCTGATGGCGCTCATCGGCGGCAGCACACCCCTCTACCGCTTGGCGTCAGATTCCATGGTCGGCGACCTGATCCCAGAAGAAAAACGTCTCTCCGCTTATTCCGTGATGCGTATGGGGAACAACCTGGGAGTTGCCCTGGGACCTGCCATCGGCGGGTTCATGGCAGCCATCTCATATCCACTTTCCTTTTCGGTCATTGGGTTGGGATACGGATTGGTTGGCGTGCTGGTAGCCCTGGCGTGTGTGGAAACCAAACCTGTGGAAGTCCCCGTGCCCCAGGCAAAGAACCGTTTTGGAGGGTATGGGCGGATTTTTCGAGATAAACCCTTCGTCAAAGTTCTCTCCGCTCTCACCCTGAATCGAGTTGCCACCTCAATTCTCTGGCTGATGCTGGCAGCGTATGCCAAGCAGAATTTCAACCTTTCGGAAGAACTTTACGGTTTCATCCCGACCACCAACGCGTTGATGGTCATCTTCTTCCAATTGCTGGTTTCCCGTGCGATCATCAAGATCCGCCAGGAGACCGCCATGATCTGGGGCGCGTTGATCTACGCGGTTTCGATCTTCTCCGTTGCCTTTGGCGCAGGGTTTTGGGGGTTCTGGCTGTGCATGGTCGGCGCAACCATCGGCGAGATGATCCTGGTGCCGACCACAACCACTTACACTTCCCAGATCGCCTCACCAGATATGCGCGCGCGGTATATGGGCATGTACACGCTCACCTGGGGGGTTGGCAGCGGCATCGGTCCCGTCCTCGGTGGGATCGCCGCGGATGCTTTTGAGCCCAGGGCGATGTGGTATGCTGCCGGGTTGTTCGGCTTGCTCGGAGCACTCATCTTTGTCTGGCACGCGGTCAAGCAATTGAAAGGGCGGCGTAAGGCTGCAATTTGAGCACCCAAGCCCCTGCCTGCGGTATACTTCTGATTCCTAATCATTTCCTTACTTTTGAATTACCCGTGCTATTGCGAATAGCCGTGGAACTTTGTATAATTAAATCTGATGAAAACTGTCCGTAATTGGCTAGTATTGCTGCTCCTGGTCTCTCTTCTGCTCTCGGCGGGAGGGAACGCGGCAGCGCAATCCTCGGATTCAGTTTATGTTCCTGAGACCGGACACTGGATCTGGGGAGATTTCCTGCGCATGTATAACAGCGCGACAGACCCGCTGATGTTCTTTGGGTACCCCATCACAGATGACTTCACCGATCCGATAACCGGACAGCGGGTGCAATATTTCCAGAAAGTGCGTTTTGACATCGTGGATACCACGGTCGGTCCCCAGGTGCAGCTCGCCCCGTTGGGACAGCTTCTGCATGAATCCGGAGCTCCCCTGGCGGATTTTCCGGTGGATGGTCCGAACTGCCGAGCCTTTGATGTCGGCTATTCGGTGTGTTACGCTTTCTTGCAATTCTTCGATACTTATGATGGGTTGAGCCGATTTGGGAATCCGGTTTCGGATGTCGAAGTGATCAACGGTCGCTACATCCAGTATTTTGAGTATGCCCGCATGGAATGGTGGCCGGAGAAACCAGCCGGACACCGCGTGGTGCTTTCCGACCTGGGGCGCCTCTATTTTGACAAGGTCGTTGCCAATCCGGAACTGTTAAAACCCAGCGCGCCTGCCAATATTGCTGGCAACCTTCTTCATCCCAAGGTCAGGGTTTTTGCCCTGAAGTCGTTGATCGGACCTGGGGAAGGACAAACAATCTTCGTAATCGTGCAGGACCAGTATCTTCGCCCAATCCAAAGCGCGGAAGTCACCATCACGCTGAATTTCCCGGATGGAAGCAAGGAGTTCTATCGGCTTCCGGAATCAAGCGAAAAGGGGATCAGTCAGTTCTCGTTTACAACCGGAACGCTCGCGGAGCAATCCGTGGTCAATATCCAGGCTGATGTAAGTGTGAGGGGCGAATCGGCGACCGGGAGATCCTGGTTCCGATTTTGGTGGTAGAGAAAAAGCTTCTTGCGGAACCCGTTCTAAATCTTTTTTCTTAGTTCTGTTAAAAGTTGTTTATAGGCGATCTGGTTTGGGGGATCCAGGTCAATGATCTGTTGGATCTTGGCGATGGCTGACTGAATATCCCTGGCTCTCAGTAAATCCCGCGCCTGGTTATCCAGTTTCTCAATCAATCCAGGTAAACGGTCGCCCGTGCTGTAAAACCGCGTCGCCAATTCCTGTAACCCAGGCTCGTTGGGGTATTCCCGGGTAAGATCATCGAGGAATCTTTCCGTGTCGGCAAAGTCTTCCCCATCCCCGGTTAATTTCAAGAAGGCATCCACTTCGTTGAGCGCTGCCTGGTTCATATTCATCCGCAGGTAAATATCAATCAACCTCATTCGAGTGGCGGGATCCTCGGGGAGGATATTCCTGAGCTGTTCGTAAACTTTTACCGCGCCCTTCATGTCCAGTGACTGCAGCTCAATGTCAGCCAGTTTACCGAGGATCTTGATCGACCATTCCCTCTGGTCGGAGGATTGACGGGTGATACTCAGGGCGGAGCGGTAAGCCTCACGGGCGGCTTCCAGGTCAGCCAGAAGATAATGCGCATTGGCAAGGTCAAGGGTCTGTTGAATCGCGTCATCGTATCTGCCGATCGACTTAAGCATATCAATTAGGTCGGTCCTGGCGGCGATGTCCATCGGCGCCAATTTTGCCACCTTGTTTAACAAGCGGATCGCCTGCGGCATCTCGCCACGGATCTGATAGAGGCGGGCGACCTGGCGGTATTTTTCCACTGCTTCCTGGACACGACCCTGGGTGATAAGAATGTCGCCAATCTGGATGTGAAGCGGAAGATAAGCTGGCGCGTAAGTGATGGCTGCGAAAGCTTCCTCCATTGCTGCGCGCAGTTTGCCCTGCGACACAAGTTTTCTCACCTGGGCGAGGGAATCCACAACCTGGCTGCTGGTGGATTCCATTAGCATTTCTGCCAGCGGCAGGGGCGGCAAGCCTTCTGCTACCGGTGGGAGCTGAGCCCTGGCGGCTTTCAGGTAAGCCCGCCAATCATTACGGGTCAATTGTCCATGGATCGCGGTGCACAAATTTTTCAGGTCTTTTTCCTGGGTGATCAGCGCCAGGGATTCAAAGATGGGATCATAAAGCTGAAGGATCTCTTCGGTCTTTTCCGCCGGAACACTTTCAGCGTCTGCCAGTCTTAGTGCTTGCAGGAAATTGGCACTTGCTTCGGTGAGTTGACCTGTTTGTTCGTAAATACCGCCCATCAGCAGGTAACTTGCCAGTGCATACTGGGGATTTCGCACTGATTTTTGCAGGCAATTCAAGGCTTTTTGTTGGTCTTTGGCAGCGGATAGCCAACCCATGATGTAGTACGCTGCTGGCAGGTTCAATCCAAGATCTATGGCGCGTTCCAGTTCCTTCCGAGCTTCATCCACATGCCCGGAGCTGAAACTATCTATGCTTTGCCCTAAATGGATTTGGATGCGCTCGCGTTCCTCCTGGCTGGATGCCAGAATTTCGCTGGAGGAGGCGCTTCGCTGCCGGTTGACGCGGCTGCTGCTGGTCCCTTCTTCCTGGATAAAGAGCATGTCAGCCATGTCCTTCAACGCCCTGACCTTGGCTTCAGAGACCGGATCGAGTTCGGATAGTTCTCCTGGGATGACTTCCGTGGAATTGAGCTTCTGGACCTGAGCCATGCGGATCGGACCTGTTCCGCCGCGTTTCTTTTCTGGTAACGGGAGCAGTTTCCCATTCGTGATCATGTTTCGGGCGGTTTTAGCATCAATCGAGTCTGGCACCAGCTGCAACGCGTAGTCAATGGATTGCAGGGATTTGTCCTTCTCGCCCGCGTGCTGAAGGATGGATGCAAGGGCAAGCAGTTCCGAGACAGCTTCTGCCTTCCGCCCGGTTTTATCGAAAATTAGCGCAAGTTGCGAACGCGCAGGCTGATTCTGTGGTTCCAGCGCCAGGACGCTGTTCAGGTTGGCAATTGCCTGGTCAGTATCCTGTACTTGTAAGTGTGCTTTGGCTGCTCTAAGGAAAAAGGCAGCAGCATCGTGCAGATTTCCCATGCGTTCATGAATCCTAGCGATACGGTTGAATGGCATTGGGTCTTCCGACTGTAGACCGGTAAGCTTTTCAAAGATTTCCAGCGACGCGGCATATTCCCTTGATTGGAAGTACGCCAACCCCAGCCCTGCCATGGCGGAAAGGTGGTCCGGGGAATCGTTGAGCGCGGATTGATAAAGCTCCACTGCCTTGGACCAATCCTGGTTCCAAACAGCGGTATGTCCCTGGTTCAAGAGTGTCTGAAAGTTCGCGGAGTCGCTGGTCATATCATTGGTCAATCGGGATGAATTACCTGCATGGATCCCCAGTTCTTTCCAACCCGGGCTTCTGTTTCGAGGGGAATATCCAGATTGTACGCTTTTTCCATGGTTATCTGCACAAGCCTTACAGTTTTGTCCAGTTCCTGTTCGGGCACTTCGAGCAGAAGTTCGTCGTGCACCTGTAGGAGTATTTTAGCATTTAACCCGTGTTCAGGCAGGGCATGGTGCAACCGGATCATGGCGATCTTCAAGATATCCGCGGCGGTTCCCTGGATGGGTGCGTTGATGGCTTCGCGTTCTTCACGGTTGCGCAGGTTAATGTTGACGGGGTTTGCCAGGTTCGGGAAATAGCGTTTGCGACCGAGCATGGTCTCCACATACCCCTGGCGAGCGGTCGTCCCGCGGATGTTGTCGAGGTACCGCTTAACCCCTGGGAAGTGGTCAAAATAATCTTTCACGAAGTTCTCAGCCTCAGCGAGGGTCAGATCGGTAGATCGGCTTAATCCAAAAGGGCTCATGCCGTAGATCAACCCAAAATTGATGGCTTTGGCGTGCCGGCGCTGGTCTTTGGTTACCGCGTCGATCGGCACATTGTAGATCGCAGCAGCGGTGGTGGCGTGGATGTCCTGTCCTTCCCGGAAGGCTGCCAGCATGGATTGATCCTGAGCCATATGTGCCACGATGCGCAACTCGATCTGGGAGTAATCGACTGATAGTAAGGTGTGCCCTGCCGAGGCAACGAAAGCGTTACGCACCTTGCGTCCGGTTTCTGTGCGGGTGGGAATGTTCTGCAGATTGGGATCAGAGGATGCCAGTCGACCGGTGACCGATCCGGTTTGATTGAAACTGGTATGCACCCGGTTGGTACGGGGGTTCACCTGGGCGGGAAGGGCATCCAGGTAAGTTGACTTCAATTTTGCCAGTTCCCGGAATTCAAGCAGCAGGTCAACCGCGGGATGCTCACCCCTGAGTTCTTCCAACACAGCCGCGGAGGTGGAGTAATGCCCGCTGGCAGTCTTTTTATTTCGGTCAGGTGGTTCCAGCTTTAGGGTTTCGAATAGAACCTTTGAGAGTTGCTGGGTGGAATTCAAGTTGAAGGAATACCCCACCAATTCAAAAACTTCACCTTCGAGCTGGTTCAGCCGGACTGCAAGCTCACCACTCAGGTTGGTGAGAAAGGTTACGTCGAGCGAGATGCCTTCGAACTCCATGTCCCTTAGGACGGGAATCAGCGGCATTTCGATCTCCTCAAATATCTTGAGCGAACCGGTTTCTTCCAGTTTCTGCCTCAGGATTGGAACAAGACGCAGGGTTACCTCTGCATCAGCAGCAGCGTAGGGGGCGGCTTTGGATACCGGCACGCGGTCCATGGTGACCTGGTCCTTCCCGCGCCCGATCAATTCCTCGATGTGGGTCATGCTGATCCCCAGGCGCGTATCCGCCAGGTCCTTCAAGCCCAGGTTGCGTGAGGAGGGATCGCACAGCCATTCGGCGATCATGGTATCGAACGAGAGGGGACTGACATCCAACCCCGCAGCTCTTAACGTCAGGACGTCATATTTGAGGTTATGCCCTGCTTTCTGGATCCCCGGATTTGTCAAAGCCGGACGTAAAGCGGCGAACACTTTTTCATGCCCAAGTTGCGTTTCACCACCGTGGTGACCGATGGGAATGTAATAACCTTCTCCTTCTTTCACCGCGAGGGAGATACCCACCAGGTCGGCTTTGAGCGGATCGATTGACGTGGTTTCGGTATCCAGGGCGATCAATTTCGCATTTTCAAGTTCATGTACCAGGGCATTCAGCGATTCCTGGTCGTCCACAACTTTTACCTTCAGTTCATACGAGGAGGGCAGACCGATCTCTTTTACTTCCTCAGTAAATAACGAGAGCTGCGGTCCTTGAAGACTATGGGCAGGTGCCCTGAGGTTCCTGATCCGCGTGACAAGTGTACGAAATTCAAGTTCACGGAAAAGGGTTTCCACGGCGGGGATGTTGATGTGGTCTGTTTTTGCGTCCTCAAGGGTCAGCCGGATGCCGACATCGGTCTTGATCCGCGCTAGTGTCTGGCTCATATAGGCAGACTCGCGGCCCAGGCGCAGTTTTTCACCGGTCTTCCCGGGGATCTCCTCCAGGGCTGCATAGATCGCGTCCAGGGTTTTATACTGATCCAGCAGGGCAACGGCGGTCTTTGGACCGATCCCGCTCACACCCGGGATATTATCAGAGGTGTCACCGACCAGCGCTTTGTAATCCACCACCTGGTCAGGGTCCACACCGAGTTTTTCTCTCACGTCCTTGGCGGTGTAGTTTAGCGACTCGGAGAGTCCTTTCCCGGGCAGGTTGACAACGATGCGATCATTGACCAACTGCAACAGGTCGCGGTCGCCGGTGATGATCTTGACGCCGAAGCCCTGCTCCACAGCCTGATAGGCGATAGTGCCCAGGACGTCGTCTGCCTCAACCCCTTCTTTCTCCAAGCGGGGCAGATGAAAAGCATCGACCATCGAGCGGATCCGTTCGATCTGCGGGCGCAGGTCATCGGGCATCTTTGCGCGGGTGGCTTTGTAGCCGGGAAAAAGCTCATTGCGGAAAGTCTTGCCGGTATCGAAGGCGATGGCAAGATATTCCGGTTTCTCCTGCTCCAATAGCTTCAATAAGACGTTGGCAAACCCGAAGATCCCCGCCGTTGGCTCGCCGCTTTTTGTTTGCATCCGGTCGGGCATCCCGCCGGTGATGGCAAAATAGGTCCGATAAGCCAGCGCGTGACCGTCGATTAAATAGAGGATAGGGGGCATAGACTTGTCCGATCTGGTCAGTTAGATTGCCGGGTGCGCTGGATGAATTCCCGGATGGTAGGTGGAGTGGGCGGGGTGTCACCGCTGAGGATTAGGTAACCAGGAGCCCAGAAATCATTGCTCATATTCTCGGCTGCCAGTTGGGGAAAGTTGGTGAAAATGTGAGTAGAGGTCCTTCTCCTAATTTGTGCAACCGCATCCAGCGGGCTGATATTGGCGGGCAGGTTGAACTGCCAGAGCAGGTGAGTTGGGCGGATGGATATCCCGGTGATCTTCCATCCCTGGGTCAAATGGATTTGCGGCAGGATGAAGCCCAATCTTCCGGACAACTCTTGTGCCAGGAAGTGATGGGGCATGCCCGGGATGAGCACAACCGTATATTTAAACCTAACCCCCAGGATGCCCAAGGGTGTAGTTCCCGGGCCTTGTTCAGGGGAAAAATCGACGTCGAGGTAACTCTCTCCCGTTAGAGGAAGCGTCTCCCCGGCGGAAACAGGAGAATTTACTTGCCCGGTGTCTTCAGCCATGGTCGGAAATACACCTGTCTCTCGGTTTCCCAGTTTTGATTCCGCGTCTCCAGCAGCATCCAAGAGCGTCAATTCAACCATGTTCGGATCCAATTTCGTGGTGACTGCGGTATGTGAAAAATCGAAAAGTGATGTACTTTCCATTCCCGGGGTTGGCAGTTCATCTACGGGTGCAACATCCAACTCTGCCCTGGGAAGCGGCGGTGGAGTCGTGAGGAGTTGCTCTTCTTCCCGTTCCCAGGCTTGTGTAACCTCATCAATGTCTGGATTAGAAGGGAGAGGCTCGTCAAGCTCCTGCTCCTCGAACCCGGTATCAATATCCCCCAGCCAATCCGGAATAATGGCTTCCTCGTTGACCGCTGGTTCATCTTCCATTTCCGGGACGGGAGGAGATTGTAAAGTTTGTTGCACATCTTCGAGCTCAACCAGGTTCTCTTCGAATTCGGGGGTGTCGAGACCCAATCCAACCCGGAGCGCGGAAACGTCCAGCGGTCGCAGGAGCATGCTCGTGAAAACAAGTCCCTTTAAAACTGGATGATGCAGATTGTTTTCAGGTGGTATGACCAGCAGCCTGATGTTGCCGTGTTCCGTGACCAGCTCATGAGCAAACCGTACAAGGGGGATATCATTCTCTCCGGCGTCTATCAGCACCGCGGTGAAATCGCTGCCCATGGCAAGTTCAAGCGCTTCTGTTTTGGTCGCCACAGTCACCAGCTCGCAGCTTTCAATCTGTTCCAGGCAGGATTGAATCTCCGACTGTAAGGCTGGATCTCCTGTGACAGCGAGAATGGCGAGTTCCATGGAAAAAGTGTATCACGTGCGGTAACTCGATGCAAGCGAAGGTTAGAGCATCGAAAAAACCTCTGTGAATGGCAGGAAGTTGTGGCATAATCGTAGGCAGTCTCATATCAAGGATCAGCGCATGAACTTCTCTCAGATTTGCGTTATTGGTTTAGGGTACATTGGATTACCAACTGCTGGTACCTTCGCCAGTAAAGGATTAAAAGTCGTCGGGGTGGACAATAACCCCGTGGTACTGGACAGCCTGCGCGCAGGTAAGGTTCACATTCACGAACCGGGAATCTCCGAGGTGATCGGTGATGCTTTACGTTCAAGCAAACTTCAGATTGCTGAAAGACCTGTGGCATCGGACGCCTTTATCATCGCTGTACCCACCCCATTTAAAGACGGCAAGAAAGCTGACCTCAGTTATGTGTGTTCCGCTGCTGAATCCATCCTGCCTGTGCTGCGCCGGGGAAACCTGGTGATCCTTGAATCGACCTCTCCTCCTCTGACCACGATAGGGGTTGTGAAGCCCATCCTGGAGCGCACCGGTTTGGCGGCGGGGAAGGATTTTCACCTTGCATATTCACCCGAGCGCGTGCTGCCCGGTCAGATCCTGCGCGAACTGGTCGAAAATGCGCGCGTGATTGGCGGGATTGATACTCCATCAGCAGAGGCTGGCAGGGACCTGTACAGCCTGATTGTGAAAGGCGAGATCGTCCTGACGGATGCGACCACGTCGGAGATGGTTAAACTGATGGAGAACACCTACCGGGACGTGAACATCGCAGTTGCCAACGAATTTTCCCGCCTGGCAGAGAAATTCGGCGTGGATGTCAGGGAGGCAATCGCAATTGCCAATCGTCACCCGCGGGTGAAGATCCTCAGCCCCGGTCCGGGGGTGGGCGGTCACTGCATCTCCGTTGACCCCTGGTTCCTCGTGGAAGCCGCGCCTGAAATCACCCCTTTAATCCACACCGCCCGAAATGTGAATGACGACCAGCCCCTGTTTGTGGTTTCACGGATAAACGATTTGCTTGGCGGCGTCGGAGGAAAACGGATCGCGCTGTTGGGTATGGCGTATAAACCCGATGTTGATGACGTCCGTGAGAGCCCGGCAGCGGAGATTGCCAGGATGCTCGTTGAAGAGAAGGCAGCTGTTACAATCCTCGAGCCCTATAAACCAGCATTTACCATCCCTGGTGCAAAGACAGCCGGGAACTTGAAAGAGGCAGTTGTACAAGCTGAGTTGGTGGTGTTATTGGTGGCGCATTCCGAGTTTAGAGAGGCTGACCCGCAACAAGTTGCGCATTTCACACCAGCACGAATAGTCCTGGATACGGTCGGAGTATGGAACAGGCAAAGCTGGACGTCCGCAGGATTTGAT
This sequence comes from uncultured Chloroflexia bacterium, assembly GCA_963774925.1. Taxonomy (GTDB): domain Bacteria; phylum Chloroflexota; class Anaerolineae; order Anaerolineales; family Anaerolineaceae; genus UBA6107. The sequence continues at coordinate 213,640 of CAVZGM010000002.1, read as the reverse complement.
CTTCACGTGCTTGGAGACAGGAAGAAGCGGGATTAGTGCAACCGATCAAAGTACTTTCAATCCTGGGCACCCGTCCGGAAGCGGTAAAAATGGCTCCGGTGATCAAAGCGCTTCGTGCGGATCCTACCATTCGATCCCGTGTGTGTGTCACTGCTCAGCACCGGGAGATGTTGGACCAGGTGCTGTCGCTTTTCGATGTCACTCCTGACATTGATTTGAACCTGATGAAGCCGGACCAGTCCCTTTCGCAACTAACTGCGGATATCCTGACCCATCTTGATCCAGTCCTGGCAGTGGAAAAGCCGGATTGGGTGCTCGTCCAGGGAGATACCACCACCGTTATGACTACTGCTTTGGCGGCATTTTACCGAGGGATCAGGGTTGGGCATGTCGAGGCGGGGTTGCGCACTGGTGACAAACGTCAGCCGTTCCCGGAGGAGATCAACCGCCGTATTGCGAGCGTGATCGCTGATCTGCACTTTGCGCCTACAGTGAGAGCCAGGGAGAACCTGCTGCGGGAAGGAGTGGATGACCGGTGCATTATTGTCACCGGCAACACAGTGATCGATGCCTTGAACGAGATCAAACAAACTCCCTTACCGGACTCTCTTAAAGCCGACTTCGCAGATTGGGGGGTTGGCGGCGGGAATAAGAGGTTGGTGCTGGTGACGGCGCACCGACGGGAAAATTTTGGTCAGCCCATCCGGGATATTTGCTCCGCGCTGGCGCAGTTGGCTGACCGGTATGGAGATGACCTGTGCATTGTTTATCCCGTTCATCTCAATCCGAACATCCAGAAACCGGTTTACGAGTTGTTATCCGGAAACCGGCAAATCAAGCTAATTCCCCCGCAGGATTATCTCACCCTGGTGCACCTCATGCAAAAATCAGTCCTGGTGCTCACGGATTCGGGTGGCATCCAGGAAGAAGCCACCGGATTGGGAAAGCCGACCCTGGTGCTAAGAGAAAAAACGGAACGACCGGAAGGGCTGGAAGCCGGTGTGCTCAAATTGGTGGGATCTGATCCAGTGGTTATCGTTCGCGAGGCAAGCTGCCTGCTCGATGATAAGGCGGAATATGATCGGATGGCACACGGAGCCAACCCGTTTGGGGATGGCAAGGCAGCGGGCAGGATCCTGGATGCGCTCAAACAATACCGTGCAGGCTGACGGTTAAACCCAATAATTTTCGGCAGAGAAAAATTTCCTATGGATTCTCTCAATCCCCTGATCTGTATTCTCCCCCGCAAACTTGGACTGGGCGGACCCTCCTCCTTTCAATCCAACCTGGTCAGGGGTCTGCGAAAAAAGGGAGTCGAGGTTTGTTTTGATACCGACCAGGCAGGTGTCTCGGCGATCCTCGTCATCGGCGGGACCAGGCAAATTCGAACCCTAAAACTCGCTCAGCGACGAGGTATCCCCATCATCCAGCGGTTAAACGGCATGAACTGGGTTCACCGTCAAAAATGGACGGGGTTCAGGCATTTCCTGAGAGCTGAGTGGGGCAACCTGGTGCTCGCGGGCATTCGAAGGATGGCAGACCGAGTGGTCTACCAAAGCGAATTTGCCAAGGATTGGTGGACGAAGGCGAAGGGGGAGATAACTGTTCCGCAATCGGTGATCCACAACGGCGTGGACCTTGAGGTCTTTTCCCCGTCATCGTATCCGCTCCCCATGGGTGAATACCGTTTATTGATGGTTGAAGGACATCATGGCGGCGGCTATGACCAGGGTCTGGCAAGTGGAGTGGCATTGCTGCGGCTATTGAAGGCAGAAATGGACAAGCCAGTGTCATTGACAGTGGTCGGTGATGTTCCGGAATCCCTGCGGCGTAAGTTCCAGGCAGATGGTGAGGTTATTCATTGGCTGGGAGTCGTTGACCACATGAAAATTCCAGACCTTGATCGTTCTGCTCACCTGTTGTTTTCCTCGGATGTAAACGCCGCCTGTCCGAACGCCGTCATCGAAGCCCTGGCTTGCGGATTACCTGTTGTTGGTTTTAATACTGGTTCGCTGCCGGAGCTTGTACGCGGGGATGCTGGAAGAGTTGCGCTTTATGGCGGGGACGTGTGGAAGCTGGATCCTCCTCAAGTTGCCAACCTGGTAGAGGCGGCTCTTGAGATCCTGCTCGATCAAAAACGATTCAGCCGATTTGCGAGAAAAACAGCGGAAGAGAGTTTCGGGCTTGACCAGATGACGGAAAAGTACTTGCGGGTGTTACTGGGAGAATAAAAAAAGGAGCTCAGCTCCTTTTTTTGTCCCTGCCAATCTCAAGGAGTGTTCCAATTAAAACGATCAGCACCACGGTACCCACTGCCAGGATGACGCCATTGGTTTGAACGTACTCGGGGGATGGGGTGACAGGCGTGGGGACAACCGCGAGTGGTGAGGGGGTGATGGCGGGGACGCGGGTGGGGTTGGTGATAATGTGATTTTCAGGTTTTGGACCGCTCAGGATCATGGCACCTGCAAGAATGGCGATGACCATCAGAATCAGCAGCAGCCGACTGCGAATGGCTGAGTCTTTAGAGAGTGTATCCCAGATGGGTTTTAGAAATTCGGCATGATGTTCCTGGTCTACTCCGATAGTCTTGTCAGGATGGAATTCGCTGCCTGTATGTAACTAACCTGCTGCTTGATGAGATCCTGCGTAGCCTCTGAAAACAAGGGACCTACCTTCTCAAGGATTTCGATATCGGGCAACACCTGGGCGGAAATCGCAATTTTCATGAGTATACCTGATTCCTCGCGGTCAGACCATTCCTCCAACGCCTTGCTATGGACAGGAATATATCCGGCTGCCTCACTCCAATCGCTCTGAAAAGCGGGGTCGATCAGGTAATTCATAAATTCAAGCGACTCTGACATTTTTTCATTGGAAGATTGGGGAATGGCGAGCACCCAACCGCTCACCAGGCTGGTACCCTCGCCGGTAATCCCGGGGATTGGTGTTATGGCCAGATTTTCGTTCCTGTTGTTCAAGAACAGTGAGCTCCAGGTGAGCTCATATGGTGATGCGGTATCGAGAAAAATCTGATTGCTCTCCGGGAAACTTTTTTGGTCAAGCATCCAGAATTGGAATATCCCGGCGGAAGCCCCATTATAAAAAATTTGCAATCCATCCTGCAACGGTTTTTCGTCAAGGATCACTTTTTCATCTTCGAGCAGGAAGGAACCGCCGGCATTCATATAGAACAGGGCCGTTGTGATTCCCAGGGGATCGGCTGCAGGGAACGTCAAAGGAGCACCCTGTTTGTATATACCCTCCCAATCAACAGGGGGATAGGCGATCACGCTTTTTTTATACCCCATGACGAGCATATCTCCAGCGAAAGGGACGCCATAAATGGAAGAATTGACACTTGCCAGTTGAAGTGAAAACGGAAACCATTCCGTTTGGTCCGCAGGCAGCTCAGCCATTCCCAGCGGGGCGAGCAGCCCGGCTTTGGCAGCTTTTTCAAAATCAGGTCTGGAAAGCAGAACCAGGTTTGGCAATGCAGCCGGGGCTGCACCGCTGGCAGTCATCAGTGTATCCAGCAAACCACCCATGCCAGTTTCAGCTTTGATCCGTGTTTGGATGGTTTCCCCGGGATGGTCTGTGGAGTATTGTTCCAGTTGGGCGCGAAGGATCTCACCAGCGGCTGTGCCGGATTCGGGGTCAAATCTCGGGGGCATCCAAAGGACAAAGGTTGAAGGCTCTTCCGCAGTCGGGGAGGGTGTTTTCTCAGGGAAGAGTGTGCTCTGGAGATCTACTGAAGTCGGAGAAACGGAGCTTCTGGTAGGGCTTTTCAGGAATGGTAAAGTATCACCGAGCTCCTGACAGCCCGCAAGAGTCACCAGTATTATTATGAACCCCAATATGAGTCCAGCAAAAACCTTACGACGGTTCATGAACTTATTTTAACACCACCGGGTGGTTTAACAGGTGGACGAGCAGTTTGATGGTATTGGCGTAATCGCCCTGGTCGATCATCTCAGAGGGCGAGTGCACGTACCGGCAGGGGATGGAAAGCGCTCCAGCCAGCATACCGGCTTTTGAGATTTGCATCACCCTGGCGTCAGTAGAGCCGATTTGCAGCACCTCCATCTGGCAGGGTATGCGGGCACTTTCTGCACCGCGGGTCATCCATTTCACGATCCTTGGGTCGGCGATCATGCCTACGTCACGTACTTTGACGGCTGGTCCAGCACCGAGATGAACCTGCATTTTTAACCCTTGCAGGTTTCCAACCGGGGTGACGTCCACAGCGATTCCCAATTCGGCATCCACGTCATAGGCAGCGGTCTGGGCGCCGCGGGACCCCACTTCTTCCTGGGAACTGAACACAAAGTAGAGTTCATTAGGGGATTCCTGGACGAGTTTGATCGTTTCGACCAGGATAGCACAGGAAGCCCTGTTGTCCATGGATTTCGATACCCAGCGGTTGCCGATTTCCAGATATTCCCGCTCAAAAATAGCGAGGTCTCCGGGCTTCACCGGACAATCTTTGTCGCTGGCTGCCCCGACATCGATGAAGTACTTCTCAATGGTCTGAAGGCGGGAAAGTTCTTCGTTTTTATCGCTGTCAATGACCCCGCGGGTGCCATTCAGGAATCTCACCCGGCTGCCTGCCAGGTACCTGGTAAAGACAGCGCCAATGTTGCTGAAGCGAACAAGACCAGTTTTCTCCACGTGACTGACGATCAAGCCGATCTCATCCATATGGGCTGCAACCAGGATACGTTTGCCTTCCGGGGTTTTTCTGCCGACACGAACGATGAGGTTTCCCAGCGCGTCAACTTTTGTCTCTGCAGCAAAGGGGGCGACCTCCGTCAGGATAATATCACGGACATTCCCCTCATAACCGGATGGTCCAGCAGCTTCAACCAATGTTTTCAAGAGTGTGTTCATCAGGTCTCCTCGATGGTGGGATCAGGTGTGACGGTCGACAGAGAGTACCTGCCGGTCGATTTCCAAGAGTGTGTTGCGCAGCAGGGTGAGCGTGTGCACCCAATCTTTCTGGCTGGCATGCAGCACAGGCGAGTGGGCGTATCTGCCCGGGATGGAGATCGAGACAGTGGGGACGCCGGCGCGGGTAAGATGAATGGCACCAGCATCCGTGCCTCCTCCTCCAGGCTGACGAAACTGGAAGGGAATCGCGTGCTTTTCAGCAATTGCCACCAGGAAGCGGATCAGCCTTGGGTCGGAAAGTGTCCCCGCGTCAGCCAGGTAAATCGCCGGTCCTGCTCCGAGCCTGCAGTTATACCGGCTGTTCTCCTCCTCCTCGTTCTCGGGAGGAAAATCCAGAGCCGGGGTTGAGTCGACCACAAAAGCGACTTCCGGGTTGAACTTGTAACCCGCCACTCGTGCCCCACGCAAGCCGATCTCTTCCTGCACGGTAAAAGCAAAAAGGATTTCCAGGTCTGGGGGACTATCTTTCATTAAGTCGATGAGCGTAACCACACCCAGTCGGTCGTCAAGCGCTTTACCAAACATCGCATCGCCATTCACAAAGAATTTTGTCGCGAAGGTGGCGAAATCACCAACCTTGACGCTGCCCGCATTTGCCGGGCTGACATCGACCTTCATGCTCTTCATCGTGATGGCATGGTCCATCTCACCAGGCTCAGACAGATGAATAGGTTTTGAACCGATGATACCGGGAAGATGTCTGGGTCCAACCTGGACAGGTTTGGCGGCGAGCTGGCGCTCATCGATCCCGCCCACCGGTTCGAAGGAGTAGAGACCGTTTTCGTCATCCGATACGATCATGAACCCGACTTCATCCATGTGGGCTGCCAGCATTACACGCAGCGCGCTTTGCTTTCTAGCGTGTTTAACCGCGAGGATATTGCCCATCGCATCCACTTTAATTTCATCTGCAAATGGTTTAATCTCCTGGAGGACAATCTCGCGGATCTCGTTTTCGAACCCGGAGATCCCTACCGCGTTACTCAATTTCTCAAGCAGTGCGATCTGGGATTTACTGATCTTAAGGAGCTGGCTCCGGGAGTTCCTCATAATCTGCCATCCTCAAAAAGAAGTGTTTTGGAATCGGATTCCAATCCGCTGATGAAACGTGCCAGCAGCCTGCCAGCGCGTTTGATATCCTGAAGGGAGGTCAACTCGACCGGGGTATGCATGTAACGGATGGGAATCCCCAGCACAATGGTTGGCACCCCGCCAGCAGTGATCTGCATTGCCATGCCGTCGGTGCCCGAGCTCCTGGGCATGGTCTCCAGACTGTAAGGAATATCCAGGTCCTGCGCAAGATTCATGAAATGTTTCTGTAGCGCAGGATGGTTGTTCGCGCCCACCCCGATGGTGATTCCCTTCCCGAGGGGAAAAGCCTGGTGGTCATTGGCTCCGGGTCCTTTGGCAAAGGTGACATCCACAGCAATTCCGAGGTCAGGCTGGATATGAAAGGTGGAAGTGTAACCCCCAATAAGGTGCATTTCTTCCTGAACCGTAGCAGCAGCCCATACATCCCATTGTAGGTTCACATTCCTGAGTTCCTGCAGGCAGACTGTGAGGGCAGCGACAGAGGCGCGGTTGTCAAGGCTGTGACCGGCAAGGTACCCTCCCCCAAAAGTGATTGGTTGCTGGCTGAAGGAGATGATATCTCCAATCGTGACCAGGCGTTCCAACTCGCGGGGTGCCAGTCCGGTGTCCACGAAAAGGCTCTGATAATCCGCTGGTTCCCCGGTTTTCCGCGTGTGCATCAGCCTGTCCGGGAGCATCTGGACCACGCCCTGGATTTCCTTTTTGCCATGGACGGTCACCAGTTGTCCGGGAAGGATGCGCGGGTCTACTCCGCCAATCTGGCTGATGTGCAGGAATCCGTGATCAATCTTCCGCACCATCAATCCAATGGCATCCATGTGAGCAGCGATCATCAGGCAGGGGCGTTTTTCGCCGCTCGCATTTCTGCGCAGGGCGTGCAGGCTGCCGAGGGGAGTGTGTGACACTTCGTCAGACAGTGGTCTCCAGGTTGTTTCAATCATGTTACTGACCGGCTCTTCGAATCCGGAAATCCCGGGCGCGGAAAGCAAGTCATTTAAGAATTTTTCAATAGCTGCCATTCATGCACTCCGAAGTCTGGTTTATGACCCCTCTGGTCCAATGGTGGCAGTGGGGGTTTCTGTAGGGTTGGTCGTATCCGTCGGCAGGATCGGTTCGGTGGGGGTTGGCGAAGCGGACGGTCGCGGAGTTTCGGTAAAGCCGGGTGTAGGGGATGCTGTGCGGGTGGGAATGATAAAAGTGCTGGTGGAGGTAAAAGTTGGTCTCTTTGTTCCCGTTTCGGTAATGGTCGGGGTTGTGAACGTAGGTGTCCCTTGAAGGACGGTTGGCGTGGAAGAAAAGGAAAAAAGGTCAGTCTGCGTAATTGTGGGTGTTACGCGCCCCCTGTCTTAATGCCATTCGTAATCCAAAGGGTGATCAGCCCCACCAGGTAGCAGGGGATGGTGACCAGAATCACGATGATCAGCGTTGAGCGGATGCGCTCCCGGCGGACAGGATCCATTCTCATAGGGGTGACCTGGGATTCATGATAACACGTGCAGGGATTGCGGGCAAGCGAATCGGCTCCCGGGGTTACTTGCGGAAATCCAGCCCAGTCAGAGAGTTCACCTGGCGAATCTCCTGTTGTACCGTCACGAACAGGCTTTCCGCCCTAAGGTCGGTGATGGTGTAACAGGGGGATTCCAAGTGGTCGGACAGGGTTTGCGCGAGTCCCTGGTCGAACGCCGCATGTTCCATATTGATGACCACGCTGTGGATATTCTCCTTGGCGATCATCCTGGCGATGTCGTAGGCTTCTTCCTGTGGGGATTTTAGTCCTAATGAGACGTTACCCGCGCCATCGGTAAGCAAAATGAGCAGGGGCATCACGTCTGGGTGGAGGATCTTTTCCTTTCGAAGCACCTCGTAAGCCATCATCAATCCACTGCTGAGGGGAGTTTTGCCGCCGACGGGTATATCAGACAGGGCGGTTTCCGCCAGCATGACCGAATTGGTGGGAGGGAGCACCAGGGTGGCTTTGGTCTTTTGAAACACGATCAAGCCCACCCGGTCACGTCGCTGATAGGCGTCAGTGAGCAGCGACATGATCGCGCCTTTTGTGGCGGTCATGCGTTCGGCGACCGCCATTGACCAGGACGCGTCTACCAGGAACAGGATGAGATTGGCGGCACGCCGAACGCGCACCTTCTTCATATAATCCCCGGGGCGAATGGCGAAGGCGACCTTGTTGCGCTCTTTGATCTGACTGCGTTCTTTTTGAAACGGCGCGGCAGCGCGGACGGTCGCGTCGAACGCGAGGTCATCCGTTTTTCCGTTTGCGGGTCGTGACTGGATATAGCGACCCCTTTTCCGTTCTGTGTGGGTGACCGACCGCCTGCCTGCCTGTGACCGCATCATTTTGTCCAACGGGGTATCGAGTTTTCGGGGATTGAATTCATCCCCAACTGGCACGCGTTGAGCCGCTCCCCACCAAATATTGCTGTTCTGGTTGAAGACGTTCTGGTTCACAGGTTGTGGTTGTCCCTGTTCGGGGGTTTGACCGCCGGTCTCTTCCGGCGTCACACTTTTTTTGGAGTAGATGCTTCCTCGTTGCCGGATTCAGCCGGGGAGTTCTGTTTATCCCCGCCGGCGCTGGCACCCTGGAGCTGCTCGATACGTTCCTGCAGCTCTTCCATACCCATTTCCTCGCGCTGGAACGGTCCGCTCTTGATGCGGTGAGGCAGCGCCAGCTCAGCGGCCAGGGCGATATCCCGGTCGGTGATCTCGGTGCGTCCTTCGAAGGCGGCTTGCGCCCGGGCGGCTTTGAGGATCACCAGGTCAGCCCTGTGTCCATCCACGTCAAGCGATGAGGTGAGCGCGGCAATGGAGAGTAGATTCTGGCGGGTGTAGCTGACAGCATCCACCAATTTCCGCCCGCGTTGGATTTGTTCTGAAAGCTCTTTTTCCTTTGCCAACCATTCCTCACGGAATCTGGATGAATCGGCTTCGAAGGCGATATTTCGTTCCATGATCTGCACGCGTTCGCGCGCGTCGCGTATGCCGCGAATCTCGACGGATAAGGCAAAGCGGTCAAGGAGTTGCGGGCGCAGGTCCCCTTCCTCGGGGTTCATAGTCCCGACCAAAATAAAACGGGCGGGATGAGAGAAGGAAATGCCCTCGCGCTCGACAATGTTCACGCCCATCGCGGCAGCATCCAACAACACGTCGACGACATGATCATCGAGTAGGTTGACCTCATCGATATAAAGCATCCCGCGGTTGGCAGCAGCCAGAACACCGGGTTCAAAACTTCGCACGCCTTTTTGGATCGCTTTTTCAATATCCAGGGTGCCGACAACCCGGTCTTCGGTAGCGGAAACTGGCAGATTGATAAACGGAGTTGGCTTGGAAACAGGCTCGAGGGTCTCCTGGCGGGATGCGCGTTCACGGCATTCGGTACACCAGGTGGCAGGCTTGTCGGGATCGCAGCCGAAGCGGCAATCCTCAACAACCAATACGTTGGGCAGGAGGGCGGCGAGCGCCCTGGCAGCGGTGGACTTCGCGGTTCCGCGTTCTCCACGAATGAGAACGCCTCCGATACGGGGATCAACGGCGTTCAGCACCAGCGCGCGGCGCATTCTTTCCTGTCCGACGATTGCAGTAAAAGGGTAAATGGCGGGCATAAGGGGGTTAATCCTTCTTAATAGTTTAGTAATGCGGAGTAAGTTTACCATATTCCGTTTATCGACACCATTTGCCAACGTTGTGCAAGGGATAAAAACAACCCCGGTAGTTTACACCGGGGTTGGGTTGGAACAGAATCGATTCGGTTATGACCAGTAATTGATGCCCAGGACGATCAGGGTAACGATAATGATCAAAGCCAGGATGGTGAGCGCGATCATGGCGTAACCGAGGATCAATCCCGCCAGTGCCATACCGTCTCCGCTCATCGTGCCGCCGCTTTCGCGGATCTCCTTTTTGGAAAGGTGACCGGTGATGACTGCCACGATCGAGGCGATGAAAGGCAGGAAAGTCCAGCCGAGGATGCCGGTGACGAGGCTGACGATGGCAAGTGTGCTTTCACGTTTTAGCGGTGGCACTACCGGCATGTTGTTTTGGTTCATTTCTGGAATAGTCATTTTAATCTCCTATCTGACTGACTTGTATCTTTGAATCAGTATACGCAGGAGGGTGGAAAAGGTAGCAAGACTTGTTCGCGGAGGCGTTTAGATTCCCAGGGAAGCCCCGCGCATGATCTCTGCTACCTGTGGAGAGACAAAAAGGAAAATGATCAATGCAACCAACAGGATCACGATGAACGCCAGTTGCACATATCCAAGGATCAAGCCGGCTGTTGCCATGCCGCTGCCGCCGAGAGCTCCATTGCTTTCCTTGATCTCCCGCTTGGCGAGGTGCCCGGTAATGATGGCAGCCAGGGTACCCAGGAGCGGGACCAGGATCCAGCCGATGATACCTGTGATCAGGCTGGCAATTGCCAGACCGCTGTCCCTTGTCTGCCTGTATTCCAAACCCGCAAAGCTTGGAACCGGGGGAACACTTTTGGGTTGATCGCTCATATTTCCTCCTTTGGGGATATCAGGAGAATAATCCGCCGACAAGGTTGAAAATCCAGGATGCGCCAGCGATGACCAATACGAGAACCAGGATGGCTAACGCGAAATAGATGTATCCCAGTAGAAGACCCATGTTTGCCAGTCCTTTTCCTTTAATTAGGGCTTCCTTGTTTCTCATTTTTTTCCTGGCTTTATGCCCACTGAGAATGGCGATGATGGCGCTGACTGGTGAAAGGACCAAGGCGATGATCGCTTTAAGATCTGTCAGCAGCGGCAGTAAGTAGATCAGGTAAGCAAGGATTCCGGCCAGAAAACTAAAGACAGCCAGCAAACTGAATGTCTTCCTGACTTTTGGTTCAGGTTCAATTAGGTCGCGAATATTATCAGTCATAGACCCTCCATAAGCGTATTATATCAACAAGCGCAAAGGGAAATAGGCATAATTCGCATATCGGTCAACAACAGTTTTTCCGTTCAATAGTAAAATAGGGATAAGCAGGTATCGCTTGGATTCCATCGAAGGAGTGGAGTATGACAGAGAAAAAGATCCGAGTCTTGATCGCGAAACCCGGGCTGGATGGACATGACCGGGGGGCAAAGGTCGTTGCAAGAGCGCTGCGCGACGCAGGTATGGAAGTGATTTACACCGGTCTGCGTCAATCGCCCGAGATGATCGCCGAGGCAGCCCTGCAGGAAGATGTCAATGTGGTCGGGCTTTCCATCCTTTCTGGCGCTCATCTTGTGCTGGTACCCAGGGTGATGGAACTATTGCGGTCCGCGGGTCAAACCAATGTCAAGGTGTTCGTAGGCGGGATCATTCCCGACGAGGATGTAGGTCCCTTGATGGAGGCCGGCGTTCACATGGTATACGGTCCCGGCACTCCAACGACGAAAATCGTCGAGGATATCCAAACCGCCCTGGCAGTCCCCTAGGGCAGCAGTTTCATGAAAGAGTTGTTTTTCGCAACCGGGGGAAGCCGACTGGCAACTGCCCGGTTGTTGACTGAAGTTGAAAATGACACCAAGGCAGGCGAAAAGGCGTTGAACGACCTGTTCTGTAATTCGGGTCAAGCCCACCTGGTTGGCATTACCGGTGCACCTGGGACCGGGAAATCCTCCCTGGTGAGCTGCCTGGCAAAGCAGTTCCGGCAGACGTTTGACCTGACCATTGCGGTCATTGCCGTAGATCCCTCGAGCCCGTTTACGGGAGGAGCGATCCTGGGCGACCGGGTGCGAATGCGCGAGTTGGCTGGTGACCCTGGAGTTTTTATTCGCTCGATGGCGTCCCGCGGCGAGTTGGGTGGGTTGGCGAGGGCTACGAACGGGGTAGCCCAGGTGTTGGACGCGGCTGGCTTTGACCTGGTTATGATCGAAACAGTCGGTGCGGGTCAAAATGAAGTGGACATCGCCCGGCTGGCGCACACGACCATCGTTGTCGATTCCCCTGGAATGGGCGACGATATCCAGGCGATCAAAGCCGGTATCCTGGAAATCGCGGATATCCTGGTCATTAACAAAGCGGATCACCCGGGTGTGGAGAACACTGAAAGGGCATTGCGCGCCAATCTAGACCTGGGATACGTTGCCCCTGTGGCGCATGGTCTGGATCACCTGGTCTCCACCAAATTGGAGGACCGGAAAAATGGCAGTTGGGTACCGCCAATCCTGAGAACGATTGCCACCCAGGATGAGGGCATTGATGCGGTTGTTACTGCCATCCTTGACCATAAAGAGTTCCTGCGGGAATCAGGGTACCTGGCAGCAAGGGAGCAGGAAAGGCTGCGCGCGGAAGTGGAACACAGGATACAATCAGAATTGCTAAAGACTTGGAATAATCAGGTCTCCGCCGAGGAGTACAACCAGGTTTTACAGGCGGTTTTTCAGCGCACCCTGTCTCCAGGACGTGCGGCGGAAAAACTGGTAAGTAAGAAAACGATTTCAATCTAATCTGCAATTATTGGCAAGGAGTATGAGTATGGAAAGAACAATGATCAAGGACCTGCGGGGGAAGATCGGTGAATCGGTAAAGATCAGCGGTTGGTTGCAAACCCTCCGCGACCAAAAGAAGATCCAATTCCTGATCCTGCGCGACCCCACCGGACTGGTGCAGGTGGCACACTGGAAACCGAATGATGAAGCCCTGGCAGAACTGATCGCCAGGCTTGGGACCGAGTCCGCGGTGAGCGTCACCGGCAAGGTGGTTGACAATCCGGTGGTAAAGTTGAATGCCATCGAGGTGCAGCTCGAGTCGCTGGTAGTGGAAAACGCCGCAGAGAGCCCCCTGCCGTTTGACCCGTTTGCTGAAACCCTGCCCATCCTTGATTATCGATTGGATTGGCGTTACCTGGACTTGAGACGACCGGTCAACCGCCTGCTCTTCGAGGTGGAAACCACGGTTGAATTGGCGATGCGCGAGTACTGGTTGAAAAACGATTTTATCGAAGTTCACTCTCCCAAAGCTGACTGGCAGCCCCAGCGAAAGCGGTGCGGAGTTGTTCTCGCTGGAATATTTCGAACGACAGGCGTACCTGACCCAATCCCCGCAGTTTTACAAGCAGATGGCGATGGCAGCCGGTTTTGAGCGCATGTTCGAGATCGGACCGGTTTTTCGCGCTGACCCTTCCTTCACCGCCCGGCATATGACCGAATTCACCGGTGTGGATATGGAGATCTCCTGGATTGATTCCCATGAGGACGTGATGGCGGTCGAGGAACGCTGGTTGCAGTACATTTACACCCGCGTCAAGGAACTGCACGGCGACGCCATCAAGGAATACTTTGACCTTGACCTGGTTATCCCCTCAGTACCTTTCCCGCGTATCACCATGAAAGAAGCTGTCGAAATCCTCAAATCCCGCGGTTACAGCCTACCGGCTGATAAAAAGGGCGATATTGACCCGGGCGGCGAGCGGGAGATCGCTGCGTACGTCAAGGAAATATTCAACCACGATTTTGTTTTTATCACCGACTGGCCGATTTCCATCCGCCCCTTCTATCATATGCGGATTCCCGAGGACAATAACCTGACACGCAGCTTTGACCTGATCGCGAATGGGCTGGAGATCACCACTGGCGCGCAGCGCGAACACCGTCCTGAGATCCTGAAGAAGCAGGCTCTTGAGAAAGGGCTGCATCTGGATGTGATCCAGTATTACATCGATTTCTTCCGCTACGGGTGCCCTCCGCACGGCGGTTTCGGATTAGGACTCTCCAGGCTGATGATGGTGATGCTCAACCTGCCAAATATTCGTGAAGCGGTATATATCTTTAGGGGACCAACCCGTCTAAATCCATAACAGGAGCACAATTCGGATTATGATCACCGGAAACCAGCTACGCTTGCGCGCCATCGAACGGGAGGATATCCCCCGTTTTGTCCACTGGTTGAATGACCGTGACGTGACCTGTTTCCTGCTGCTCAATTCGCCGCTTTCCACCGCGATGGAGGAGAAGTGGTTTGAGCGCCAGTTGACCATCCCGCCCAATGAAGGACAGGTGTTGGCGATTGAAGTGCTGCAGGAGAGCCAGTGGGTGCACATCGGCAACACAGGTCTGCACAACGTGGACCCCGTCAGCCGCAGCGCGGAATTTGGCATCTTCATCGGCGAAAAAGAGTATTGGAACAAGGGGTTCGGCAGCGAAGCCGTACGTTTGACGCTCAAACACGGGTTCGAAGACCTGAACCTAAACCGAATCTATTTGAACGTATATGCCAATAACCCGCGCGCGATCAAGGCGTACGAGAAAAGCGGATTTGTTCGTGAGGGTGTACTTAGGCAGGGGGTTTATAAAAACGGGAATTATCTCGATCTGGTTATCATGAGTGTTTTACGTTCAGATTGGGATCAGAAACTGTAACAAGCGAGGACCAATGCCAGCGATTCATACTGCAAGACACGAACGGATGAAGTATGGGGATATCAAGCTCTACGCGGGCACTTCCTGCCCTGACCTGGCAAACAGGATTGCCACGCACATGGGCTTACCTCTGTGTGACCGTGACATCATCATGTTCCCCAATGACAACCTGTTTGTGCAATTGCATTCTAGCGTGCGCGGGCAGGATTGTTACGCCATCCAAACCACCGCTGCGCCAGTACACCGCAACCTGATGGAGCTGCTGATCCTTATCCAAACACTGCGGCTCGATTCGGCAGCACGCGTCACCGCAGTGGTTCCCTACCTTTGTTATGCGCGATCTGATAAAAAAGACCAGCCGCGCATTCCCATCACTGCCCGATTGGTGGCGGACATGATCGAGGTGGCAGGCGCAGACCGCTACATGTTCCTTGATTTACATGCCGGACAGATCCAGGGCTTTTTCTCCATTCCGGGGGATGTACTCACCGCGTATTATATTTTGATCGATTATCTTAAGGCGAAGCGTAAGATCATGCTCAACCCGGTTGTGGTGACAGCAGATCTTGGATTTGCCAAGAAAGCCAGGAATTTTGCAGTCTCCATGGACGTTCCCCTGGCGTTCATTGAAAAAAGGCGGCAAAGCAACGATGCCCGCGCGGAAGCGCTCACCTTGATCGGAGATGTGAAGGGCAGGGACGTGGTCATTGTGGACGATGAGGTGGATACAGGCGGGTCGATGGTGCAGGCAGTGAACCTGGCAAAGGAGAACGGCGCAAGGAATGTGTACATGGTGTTCGTGCACCCGGTCTTCTCCGCGACAGCGGCGGAACGGCTCTCGGGTTTGCCCGTCACTGAATTCATCACCACCGATACCATTCCCATCCCGGCTGAAAAACTTACCCGGTTTGGCGGCAGGCTGACGGTACTTTCGGTTGCCCCCTTGCTTGGAGAAGTGATCCGCCGCGCGAACGAAGGGCGCAGTGTTGGCGAATTATTCAACGAATAACCCGAGAAATTAAGGGCAGGCACAATGCCGGAACTCCCGGAAGTAGAAACGATTGCGAGATCCCTGAGAAATCCCAGGGATCTCTCATACTCCCCCAATTCTCCAATGGATGAAAAACCAGGTATTATTGGGCGTACCATCTCGCATGTTAAGGTCCTTTGGGAGAGAACGATCGCGGAGCCGTCGCCCACAATATTTGTGGAAGCAGTATCGGGACAAACGGTAATTGATGTCTCGCGGAGGGGGAAATTCCTGGTTATTAAAATTTCACAAGGATGTCTGCTACTCCATTTGCGAATGAGCGGTGACATCCGTATCGAACCACTTGCGACGGAAGTCCAGGCGCATGACCGTGTTCTGTTGGGTTTTGCCGATGAAATGCGGCTATCTTTCAACGACACTCGGAAGTTCGGCAGGCTCTGGTATGTTCGCGATCCGCAAAGTGTCCTCGGAAAGCTTGGTCCGGAGCCGTTAGATGAGACTTTGGATGCAGGGCTTTGGTATGAGAATTTAAAACGGTACAAACGGCAGCTCAAACCATTGTTGCTCGACCAATCCTTTGTCGCAGGTTTGGGGAACATCTATACCGATGAGGCACTGCACCGCGCCGGTCTCCATCCGCTGCGCAATTCTGGAGAATTAACGGAATCCGAGTCGCGGTGTTTGCTGGATGCGATCCGCCAGGTGCTCCGGGAGGGTATTGAGCGGAACGGCTCCAGCATTGACTGGGTATATCGCGGGGGGAGTTTTCAGAATCAGTTCCGGGTATACCAGCAGGATGGGAAACCCTGTGCAACCTGCGGGACACTGATTGAACGGATCCTGGTTGGGCAGCGCGGGACTCATTTTTGCCCTCATTGTCAGCCCAAATTTCCTTAAGGTGATCGGTAATCAGGGTAGTTTGAAAATTTCAAAAAACCACTATAATAAGTACATAACCGATCCATTCCTCGAGAAAGAGGTGAAAAATGCCTGTCACAACACTCTTCCTTATCCTGGCGGGATTAATTGGACTATTCGTTGGGTTGCTTGTTGCCAGCCTGTTCTCAGGCAAAGAATCCCGTAACCCCAAGACTAAAATGCCGCCTGCTGACATGGTCAAGCAAGGATTTGCCGACCAGGCCAGGCTCTGGTATAGCCCGGCAGGCAAAAAACTGGCGGTTGAGATGGACGGTGACTATTACCGCGAGTTCGATGCGCTGACGCAGGAGCAGAAGAAGAAGGTTCACAAGCTTGTTAGCCATTTTCAAACCTGGGTTGCTCTCCCCCAAGCACTTGCTGAACCTGTGAAACCCGCTGAACCGGAACCCGTGAAAAAATCCCCATTTGCTTATGAAGAGCCCGAAATTGTTGAAAAAAAGAGACTCCTGTTGACGGGGATGATTTCTTTGGAAACCTGCAATCCATTATCGAAGACCCTGAACAAGCACCCTTTATCCCGGAAATCGCCCCGGTTTTTGAAGAGACACGGGCTTTGAGTATCACAGAACAGATCAGCGAGATTCTCGACGAATTGATCGGAAAGTCGGGATTGAAGGGACAGAATATCAAGCTGATGGAAAATCCGGACCATGGCGTTGATGTATATGTCGGTCTGGAGAAATTTCCTGGCGTGGATGCGGTGCCTTATCCCCAGGTGCGCGAGATGATCAAGACCGCTGTGAAACTCTGGGAAAAGGAAGCAGAAGCGCAACAACGAGCGAAAATACTATAAAAAACGCCGAAAGGCGTTTTTTAAAGATACTCTCTCAATTGCCTTGAACGCCTGGGATGGCGTAAACGCCGCAATGCTTTGCTTTCGATCTGGCGGATACGTTCCCGCGTGAGACCGAACTTCTCCCCCACCTCTTCCAGGGTGTAATTATGACCGTTTTCCAAGCCAAACCGCAGCCTCAGGATGCGGGCTTCTCGCGGTGGGAGCGTATCGAGTACTTCTTCGATCTTTTCACGCAGAAGTTTTGCGTAAGCGCTCTGGATGGGGGTTGGTGTGAGGGTATCTTCCACGAACTGACCCAGCTCAGAATCCTCCTCATCCTCGTTGATCGGACTCTCCAGGGATAACGGCAGCCAGGAGACGCGCAGCATCCAGTCCACCTTGGACGAGGTCGTCTCCAATTTATCGGCGAGCTCTTCGTTGGTTGGATTTCTACCCAGTTTCTGTTCCATCTCATGCGTGGTTTTATAAAGCTGACGGATTCGGTCGACCATGTGAACCGGCACGCGGATGGTGCGACCCTGGTCAGCGATGGAGCGGGTGATTGTTTGGCGAATCCACCAGGTGGCATAAGTGGAAAAGCGGAAACCGCGGTGATAATCGAATTTTTCCACCGCTTTCATCAACCCGAGGTTGCCCTCCTGGATAAGATCTAGGAATGGTACGCCCCGTCCGATGTATCTTTTCGCCACGCTGACGACCAGCCTGGTGTTGGCTTTGATCAGGTGTTCGCGGGCGAGGACTCCTTCTTCGACAGTCTGCTGGAGCTGCACCTTTTGAGTGGGTGGACAGCCACCGTTGGATCGGTCAAGTTCGGCTTTGCTTGTCCGTCCGTATTCAATCTTACGGGCTATGTCCAATTCCTCATCCATATTCAACAGGGGGACACGGGACATTTCCTTGAGATAAAGACCAATGGTGTCGTCGGACGAGATATTTTCCAGGTTGGATAAGTTATCCATATCTGTTTCAGGAGCAAACACTTCCTGGTCGCCGATTCCCAGGTCGTTTTCCTGGTCAAGAATGTCCACACCGCGGCGGCGCAGGGCAACCAACACAGCTTCAATGCGTTCCGCATCCCTGGTGACGTCGGGATAGAACTCCATCAGGTCTTCGGTCGTCAGGTAGCCCTGGACATCCGCTTTTTCAAGCAAAATGTTCAGGATCTCCAGCCCTCGGTTACGCCTGCCCGGATTTGCCACTAAAGCCTCTCCTTTTATTGTGGTTATTTTCCCCGTCAGAGACCAACGGAATAATTAGTTCAGGGTTCTACCTTGATCCTTGCCTGGTGTTCGCATGTGTTGATGTTCAGATTCTCGCCGCAGACCACGCATAACCCCTGGCAATCCGGTCTGCATAATGGCTTGATCGGGTTTTCCAGCAACAAATATTCCCGAACAACCGGACCAAGGTCGATGTTTCCGTCCTCCGGTACAGCTAAACCGGACTCTGTGAAACCGTGTGATTTATACGCGTAAACCTCATCAAAGTCCGTTTCCAGGTCCTGGTCAAACGGTTCCAGACAGCGTACGCATTCAGAGGGAGCAGTAGCGCGAAACTTACCTTCACAAAACAGACCTTGCGGTGTGCGGGATATATGAACCGTCCCAGAAAAATTGATGACATCCAGGTCTGGGGGAAGGTGCAACTCCGCAAATTCAAAATTAATGTCGCGGTAACTACCAATGGGCAGGTTGAAGAAAAAACCGACGTTAATTTTTAAGGGGTAGCGTTGACTGGGCACGGCAATCTGCGCATGTAAAGGATATAATTCTGGTGAGATTATAGCATAGCGAACTCTTGAAGTCAATTTATTATGATAAATATGATAAATATTATTAATAAAAACCCTAGAATCCTCATCGCCACCACCAATCCGGGTAAAGAAAAAGAACTGCGTGAACTTCTAAAGGACATTCCGGCTGAGCTGGTCACGCCGGACAACCTTGGTTTGCGGGTGGACGTGGAGGAGACCGGCCTTACTTACGCGGAGAATGCATCGTTAAAAGCAAAAGCGCTTTGCGGTATCTCGGGGTTGCCAACTTTGGCGGATGATACGGGTCTGGAGGTAGATCTTTTGGAGGGACGACCGGGACTGCACTCTGCCAGGTTCTCTGCGTTACCAGGAGCGACCGACGCGGACCGCCGCAGGAAACTCTTGGCAGAACTGATGGGGAAACCAAAGCCTTGGAGTGCCCATTTTCACTGCTGCGTCGCGGTTGCTTTTCCTGAAGAGGAGATACACCTGTTTGACGGCGATGTCTTTGGCGAGATAATCGAAGAGGAGCGGGGTGATCACGGTTTTGGTTACGACCGCATTTTCTATATACCCAAAGCCGGGAAAACCCTGGCAGAAATCGATCTTGTCTTAAAGAACGAATTCAGCCACCGCGCAGTGGCTGTCAGGAATGCGATTCCATATTTGCTGGGGAAATTTCCGAGACCAGCTGGGTAAATCACAGTCTTAAGGACGAGATTTCCCTTCCTTTTTCAGATCTTCCCATGCACGGGCTTGGGCTTGCCGCCATTTCTCCACCCGTTCAGCGATCTGCCGTTCCCCTCCCTGGTCTGTAGGATTGTAGAACCGGGTACCCATCAACCGGGTGGGCAAATATTGTTGGGGGATGAAGTGACCTTCGAACAGGTGGGGATATTGGTAGCCTGCGCCGTGACCAAAGCCTTTGGCGTCGCGGTTGCCGTCCATCAGGTGAGTTGGTACCGCTCCTGTGCCATTTTGTTCGATCTCAGCCCTGGCTTTGAAGAATGCCCCGGCGGAGTTGGATTTCGGCGCGGTCGCCAGGTAAAGTGTGGCTTCGACAATGGGATAGATCCCTTCCGGCATGCCGATGTATTCAAATGCATAGGCGGCTGACGCCACCACCTGGATGGCTTGCGGGTCTGCCAGGCCGATATCCTCCCCGGAGAGAACGATCAAGCGCCGCAGGATGAAGCGCGGATCCTCACCCGCCAGGATCATCTTTGCCAGCCAGTACAGCGCGGCATCGGGATCCGACCCGCGGACGGATTTAATGAAAGCGGAGATGGTGTCGTAATGCGCATCGCCCATACGGTCGTACAAAATAGCACGCTTCTGGATGGATTCCTGGGCGACGTCGAGGGTTACGTGGATACTACCATCTGCTTCCGGTTGGGTGCTCTCCACCGCCAGCTCAACTGCGTTCAACAGGTTGCGCGCATCGCCGCCAGCCAGGTCGCTGAGGTGCAGCCTGGCAGCTTCATCCATAACCACTATCTTCTTGCCATACCCAAATTCCTGGTCGGTCAGGGCACGCTCCAGGATAGTCAACAATTGTTGTTGATGCAATGGTTCAAGTTGGAAGATGCGCGACCTGGAAACCAGGGCAGGGATGACGTCGAAGTAGGGGTTTTCAGTTGTTGCGCCGATCAGGGTGAACATGCCGTTCTCAACGTGCGGGAGGAGTGCATCCTGCTGGGCTTTGTTCCAGCGGTGGACTTCGTCGATGAACAGGATGGTGCGTTTGCGGTACAACCTGCGGCGGTCAGTGGATTCGGCGATCAACTTGCGCAAGTCTGCCACGCCAGCGAGCACTGCCGAGATACTTTCAAAATGCGCCTGGGTGTGCAGCGCGATCAGCCGCGCCAGGGTGGTCTTGCCCGTTCCCGGGGGACCGGTGAAGATGATGGAGGAGAAGAGCCGGTCCGCGACGATTGCCCGGCGCAGCAACTTCCCCTCTCCGATGATGTGCTCCTGCCCGACAAATTCATCCAGCGTGCGCGGACGCAGGCGGGCTGCCAGCGGGGCTTGTGTTTGCAGGTCTGCCTGCATGGCATGATCGAAGAGATCCATGTGCTGATTGTAGCATGAAATACAGAATTAGAACAAATATCCGATAATAATAATCCTGAGATTGTATACAATTATGGTGAGCGTAACAAGAAAAGGAAAGAGAATTGGACGATCAACTTCGCAACTTCCTGGTGCGTGCCAAGCGGGCAACTTATGCCTCTGGCATTGCTCCCCAGTTTTCCTGCCGACCTGGTTCTCACGACCTGCACTACCAGGAACCACCTTACCTGTATATTGACACTTATCAGGGCGGTTTCCACTTCATCGGGGAGGAAGTGGTCTGGAGGGTGGCGTGAATGTCTGGGGCATGAATTACTACGGGAAGATGCTGGTTGAGGAAATACCAGCAGGGTTCGGTGATTTTCTAAAACATGCCTTGCTGGAGGTGCTTTTGGAAAAGCCATACCGGGGTCCTCAACGGTACATTGAGGATAAATTCGTTTACAAATGCGCGGTTGACGGTGACCCAGCCCATTATTCCGGTGTGGAAGAGATCTTTTACCAGGATCGCAAAATCTACCACCTGGATTTCCATGGTGGCGAGATTCGGGATTAACCACAGAAAGAGAGGATTGTGTTGACCATACCCATCTTCCAGGTGGATGCCTTCACCGATAAACCCTTCAAGGGCAATCCGGCAGCCGTCGTGCTGCTTGAAAAGCCCGCGGAACCTTCGTGGATGCTGTCGGTTGCCGCGGAGATGAATCTCTCTGAGACTGCCTTTGTGCACCCGCAGGGGAACGGGTTTCACCTGCGCTGGTTCACGCCAAAGGTTGAGGTTGACCTTTGCGGGCATGCCACGCTTGCTTCCGCGCATGTGCTCTGGGAATCCGGCATGGTTCCCCCTCGAAAAGAAGATTACCTTCTTTACTTTATCAGGCAGGCTGGAGGTGGCAAAGGAAAAAGACTCTCTACAGATGGATTTCCCCTCTGCCAGGGTGGTCGCGGGAGACCTGCCGGAAGAGGTGATGGCGGCGGTCGGCATCGTGCCTGATTTCGTCGGCATCAGCGGCGAAAAATGGCTGATGGAATTTGAAGAAGAGTCCGCTGTCCGCCGGTTGGCGCCGGATTTCAATGCACTGCGGCAGTATAAGGGGAGGGGGATGATCGCCACGAGCATGAGCGAGAGACCCGGCGTGGACTTTGTCTCACGATATTTTGCACCATGGATCGGGGTCGACGAGGACCCGGTGACCGGTTCTGCACACGCCATCCTCGCGCCTTACTGGGCTGCAAAACTTGGCAAGGTTTATCTCACCGCGCAGCAGGTCTCCGCGCGGGGTGGAACCCTGCAGCTACGGATAAGCGGCGAACGGGTGTACATTTCCGGAAAAGCGGTGACCGTGATTCGTGGAGAACTTGTTGGTGTAATGGCTGGCATCGAGAGGCTCAGCACCCTCCGAGATAACGGATGAAGATTCCCAATCAGTTTCGCTACTTTAACAAACGATATTTAAACTAAGGTCATGATGCTTTATGCGGGCAAACCACGCAGCGAAATTGCCACTACTGACCCATCGGGGAAGGGTGAGCGGGAAACAATATGATATGCCAATCATGACCGCTGCCTGCCCGGGAGTGTTTGTATTCGCGCTCACTTATGGGCCGGAGGTGGATTGGCTTAAAAACATTAATGCAGCGGGTTGGGGCAAGTTGAAATGGCATGGAGTGGAGTATGAATTATCCAAACCTGTGCAGATCAGTACGGCTGAAGGGCAGCGATCATTCTCCGGGTTTAAAGGGAATATCCTGCGCTTGTTCAACATTCAAGACTTTATTCAGGTGACCGCTGAGGCGAATAGCAAGGTTTCGAGACCACTTTGGAAAATAGAACACTTGCTCCTTGACGTTGGTCCTGTTGTTTGATATAAATCAGGAGTTCGCCCCCGGGCGAATTTTTTAAAACCTTGCCGATGCAGTATTGCTTTGGTATAATCTAGCACGCTCTTTCACAACAAAATACCCGCGCCGACATAGCTCAAACGGTAGAGCAGCCGCCTTGTAAGCGGCAGGTTATGGGTTCGATTCCCATTGTCGGCTCAGTTACAGGTTGGTGAGTGAGTAGCATCCTCTGGATGATCTCACTTGCAAGCCGGTAACGGTTTGATCGGACGATTACCCAAGTGGCCAACGGGGACTGACTGTAAATCAGTTGGCGACACGCCTTCGGAGGTTCGAATCCTTCATCGTCCACTCGGCAGGGGCTGGTACTTTACCAGACTGAGCCCCTTCAACGGCAAGCCCTCATAGCTCAGCTGGTAGAGCGCGCCCTTGGTAAGGGCGAGGTCATGGGTTCAATTCCCATTGAGGGCTCTACTTGCCGGATTAAAATGAAAACACATGTGACCAAGGAGAGGAACCATGGCGAAGCAGAAGTTTGAAAGGAACAAACCGCATCTGAACGTAGGGACGATGGGACACATCGACCACGGGAAGACGACATTGACAGCCGCGATCACGAAATACTGCGGATTTTTAGGGAACGCGGAATTTCGTGCGTATGACCAGATCGACAACGCGCCGGAAGAGAAAGCGCGCGGGATCACGATCAACATTGCGCACGTGGAGTACCAGACCGAGAACCGGCACTACGCGCACGTGGACATGCCCGGGCACCGTGACTATATCAAGAACATGATCACGGGCGCGGCGCAGGTGGATGGTGCGATCCTGGTAGTGGCGGCGCCTGATGGTCCGATGCCGCAGACCAAAGAGCATGTATTGCTGGCACGCCAGGTGGAAGTACCGAGCATCGTGGTGTTCCTGAACAAAATTGACCAGATGAACGACCCCGAGTTGTTGGAACTGGTTGAGATGGAACTGCGGGAGATGCTGACCGATTACAAGTTCCCCGGCGACACAACCCCGATCGTACGCGGGAGTGCGCTGCAGGCATTGGAAAGCACCAGCACCGACCCGAACGCCCCTGAATACGCCTGTATCAAGGAGCTGCTGCGGGTGGTGGATGAGTACATTCCCCAGCCGGTACGCGAGATCGAAAAGCCGTTCATGATGCCGGTCGAGGACGTGTTCTCGATCAAGGGACGTGGAACGGTGGTAACCGGTCGCGTGGACCGTGGACACATCAAGGTTGGAGATCCGGTGGAGATCGTTGGGCTGCAGGAGAAGAGCAGGAACTCGGTGTGCACGGGCGTGGAGATGTTCCACAAACTGCTGGACGAGGGACAGGCTGGAGACAACCTGGGCTTGCTGCTGCGCGGTATTGAGCGGACAGACGTGGAGCGCGGCATGGTGGTTGCCAAACCGGGCAGCATCACTCCGCACACGCAATTCCTGGCGGAAGTATATATTCTGAAGCGTGAAGAAGGTGGACGCCACAAGCCGTTCTTCACTGGCTACCGCCCGCAGTTTTATATTCGGACGATGGATGTGACCGGCTCGATCAAGCTGCCGGAAGGTGTTGAGATGGTGATGCCTGGTGATAACGTGACCATGGAATGTGATCTGATCATTCCGGTGGCGTTGGAGCAGGGCTCGAAGTTTGCGATCCGCGAAGGTGGTCTGACGGTTGGCGCCGGTGTGATCACGAAAATCATTGCATAGGTAAAAGAAAGATAGAAGGGCGTCAGCTGTTGGATTGGCTGCAGGACTAAGCGATGGCATCAAAAAAGAAAGATGTTCGACCCGTGATCACCTTTGCTTGCGACGATTGTAAGGAGCGCAATTACACCTCCGAGAAGAACCGCCGCAACGATCCCGGTCGCATGGAGATCAAGAAATACTGTCCGCGGTGCAAGAAACACACGACTCACCGCGAAACCAAGTAGGATGAAGCCGGTAAGGCGAGAGCAGATCTCGCCTTACCAGTGTACAGGCCAGTAGCTCAATTTGGCAGAGTGCCTGTCTCCAAAACAGGAGGTTGCGGGTTCGATTCCTGCCTGGCCTGCCAAGAAAAGAGAATCGCCGTCGTGAATGGCGGCGTTTTAGCCTGAAAGAAGGAGTTGACCGTGGCAGAAAAAGTGAAAAAAGAAGGTCGCATCAAACGCTGGTGGCGCGAGACCGTTGGCGAGCTGCACAAGGTCAATTGGCCAACCCCCAGGGAAGCTTGGCGCTTAACCAGGATCGTGATTCTAGTCATGGTCATTATGGGTGCCGTATTGGGTGGTTTGGATTATGTGTTCACTCTGCTGGTTGGCTGGATTGTTGGATAGTCAACCTGTTGATAAAAAGGGTTTAAACTCATGGATGCACAGGACGATTTCAACCAGGAAGAACTGGAAGACTCTCAACCCCAGGAAATTGAAATAAACCGGGATGAGTTCGACGCGTCTCGTGCTGAAGAGCTGGAGCCGGTAAAACCCAGGGATATAAAACCAGAAGAAGTTTCCATTGAACCTTCCTCAGACCGAGCATGGTATGTAGTTCATTGTTATTCCGGTTACGAGAACAAGGTTCGCTACAACCTCGAGCAGCGCATCGAGACCATGGGAATGAAAGACCGAATTTTCGATGTGGTCATTCCCACCCAGGAAGAGATCGAAGTCCGCGATGGAAAACGCCGGACTGTCGAGCGCCATGTGTTCCCGGGCTATGTCCTGGTGAACATGACGCTTTCGGAAGAATCCTGGTACGTGGTGCGCAACACCCCCGGGGTTACCGGGTTTGTGGGCATGGGCAATGACCCCACGCCACTGCGACCGGAGGAAGTGCAGCAGATCCTGCGCCGCATGGAAGCGGAAGCGCCGCTGGTGAAGGTCACTTTCAAGGTTGGCGAACGCGTGCGCATTGTGGACGGACCGTTCAATGATTTCCGCGGGGTTGTGGCTGAGATCGACATGGAGAAGACCAAAGTACGCGTTATGGTCAACTTCTTTGGACGTGAAACACCCGTGGAGCTCGACTTCTTACAGGTAGAAAAGGCATAATCAGGTGAAAGCCTGTTTGTGGGAGGGTGCTCCCCAATATCACCCGCTATAACCACCAAGGAGAATAAAAAGTGGCAAAGAAATTAAAAGCAGTCGTACGTTTGCAGATTTCGGCCGGAAAAGCCAATCCTGCACCCCCCATTGGTCCTGCGCTTGCCGGACATGGGATCAACATCATGGCATTCTGCAAGGAATACAACGCCCGCACGCAGAACCGCGCCGGCGAGATCATCCCTGCGGAAATCACTGTCTACACTGACGGGTCTTTTACTTTTATCCTGAAAAGCCCCCCGGCGGCGGAACTGCTCAAGAAAGCAGCTGGAGTCCCCAGCGGTTCCAAGATTCCCAACCGTGAAAAGGTCGGTAAGGTTACCCGCGCGCAGGTCCGCGAGATCGCTGAGATCAAGATGAAGGATATGAACGCGATCGACCTGGAAGGCGCGATGCGCCAGATCGAGGGTACCGCACGCAATATGGGTATCACCGTCGTAGAGAACTAGTTCAGTGGGAGGGCGAGATACTCGCCCGCTAACACCACAAGGAGAAAAAATGGCGAAACACGGCAAGAAATATCTAGAAGCAATTTCCAAAGTAAATTCTGAACAGACCTATGAACCCCTGGCGGGTGTTACCCTTGCCAAGGAAACCTCCTATGCGAAGTTCAATGCGACCATCGAGGTCCACATAAGGATGGGGTTGGACCCGCGCCAGGCTGACCAGCAGGTACGTGATGTCGTTGTCCTACCGCACGGATTAGGCAAGACCGTCAGCGTGTTGGTTTTCGCGCAGGGCGAAGGCGCCACCAAGGCACAGGAAGGCGGAGCGGACCACGTGGCGGACAGCGACGAAATGATCAACAAGATTGCTGCCGGTTGGACAGATTTTGATGTGGCGATTGCCACCCCGGACATGATGGGCAAGGTCGGACGTCTTGGTCGTGTGCTGGGTCCCCGTTCCTTAATGCCAAACCCAAAAGCCGGAACAGTTTGCTCGGTTGAGGACCTTCCCCGCGTTATCCAGGAAGCCAAAGCAGGTCGTGTGGAGTTCCGGCTCGATAAGACAGCCAACATCCATGTCCCCATTGGCAAGGCTTCATTCGATGCCGAAAAACTCTATGAAAACTTTGTTGCCCTGATGGAAGCCATCAAAAAAGCGAAGCCTTCCGGCGCCAAGGGTTCCTATGTGAAAAAGATCTCCGTAGCCGCGACCATGGGACCCGGGATCAAAATCGATCCTCTCCAGGCGATGAGCATCTCCCTGGAAAAATAGTGGTATAATTTCTCCCGCTGAAGGGAACAACTCAGCGATTCACCAAAGAAAGCCGGTGCCCGCAAAGGCTTAATATCCCGCCGAGGTGAAGACCAGATCCAATAAATTCTCCCCACAAGGGGTCATGGAAATGAGTCTTTATCCGGCAGACCGGATGAAGACTCATTTTTTGAAGGAAGGAGGAAAAATTCATTGGCTTTTACCAAGAGCAAGAAGGTCGAAATGACCGCCCAATATGAAAAATGGTTAAGCGGCAGCCAGGCGATTTTTGTAGTTGAATATGTCGGACTGACCATGCCCGAGATCGATGCCTTTCGGGCAAAGGTCCGCGATACTGGAAGCGAACTACATCTTGTGAAAAACACACTATTCGGACACGCGCTGAAAGCACAGGGATACCCGGAACCAAAATTCCTGGAAGGAACATCCCTGGTCGGTTTTGCGTTCGGGGATGCACCATCGCTGGCGAAAACTTTTGCTGATTTTATCAAAGGCAACGAGACCCGCAAGATTAAAGGCGGCTATCTTGGCAAGGAATTGATCGATGGTTCCCAAGTCAAGGCTTTAGCCGATCTGCCGTCCCTGCCTGTCATGCGCGCCATGCTGCTCGGAGTCATCTCGGCTCCCGCATCCAAGCTGGTCCGCACCCTGGCAGAACCTGCCCGTTCCATGGCTGGCGTACTGAAAGCCTACTCGGAAAAATCACCAACTGCTGGCTGATTTGTAGGTAATTTACTAAAACATAACTATATACGAAGGAGTATTTGAAATGGCTGATTTAGCTAAAATTGTTGATCAACTGAGTGGGCTTTCTGTTCTTGAAGCTGCCGAGCTGGTTAAACTGCTCGAGGAAAAATGGGGCGTTTCTGCTGCCGCACCTGTGGCTGTTGCTGCTGGACCGGCCGCTGCCGCCGCTGAACCCGTGGAAGAGAAGACCGAGTTCGATGTCGTTCTCAAGGATGCTGGCCCCAAGAAGATCGAAGTCATCAAGGTCATCCGCACCCTCACCAACCTGGGCCTGGTCGAAGCCAAGAACATGGCCGAAACCGCTGGCGCCAAGGTGCTCTCCGCGGTTGGCAAGGAAGCTGCTGCTGACGCCAAGAAGAAATTGGAAGAAGCTGGCGGCGTCGTCGAACTCGCATAGAGTTCCACTTAATATAAAAAAATCCTCCCGGAAGGGAGGATTTTTTTATCACCATAACCTAAGTTAACCCGCGAAAGTTTGTACCTGGCGGATGACCAGCACCACCTTGCCCATGATGCGCAGGCTCTGCGGATTGCTGACATAAATGGGCTGCATGGTCGGGTTGGCGGGCTGCAACCGGATGCCGTTGGCTTCCTTGTAGAAATATTTGAGCGTGGTTTCGTCCTTGTCGTCCAACCACACCGCCACCATCTCGCCGTTATTGGCGGAATTCGCTTTTTTCATAATGACGATATCGCCGTCATTGATCATGGCATCGATCATTGAGTCGCCGCTGACCTCGAGGGCGAACAGGTCACTGATATCCTTGGTGGGCAGCAGACTGCGGGCAATATCCAGGCTGGATTCGGCATCATAGTAATTGAGGTCGGAGGAAGGCATGGGGATAGGCGCGCTGGCGACGATGCGACCCGCCAGGGGGATGCTCACCAGCTCGGAGAGAGCCGCGCCAGCACTGCGCACGGCTTCAGCCACCCTGCCGCCGAGCGAACCCAGGGCGGGGACGGGCTGCAGAATGCGGATACTGCGAGAAATTCGATCTGTGCGGTCGATGAATCCCATTTCCTGCAGTTGGTTGAGGTAATAATCCACCAGGGAAGTCGATTTCACGTTGATGCTGTCACCGATCTGGCGGATGGAAGGGGAATAGCCATGCGTGTCCTGGAACCTGGAGAGGAATTCCATGATCTTGCGGTGCCTTTCGCTTAAACCACCTTGTCGTCTTGCCATCTTTCCTCCTTGCCTCGTTTATCGGTCATTTGTACTACTATAATACACGAACATTTGTTCAATGTCAAGTACTGAATAAAAACCGCCTTTCTTCACCATAATTGTATTGCGTGGTATTGAATCCGAGATATATGAATCTGTCATGAAATCTATCCTGCCAAAGAATGGGGATTCAATGACCGAGTAGCGAAACTCATAGTTGTTCTATTACTCTTTAACTTGTCAGTTGTACTGATAATAAGCAAGAACTGAGTTTACTCCAAACACGACCTTGGGGATAACGGAGGTGTTGACTATCAACTGTAACGCCAACTAGTACAACAGTCCCTGATTTGCCAGATGAAGGAGTTGTTGACTTTCACATCCTACATTAAACGATTTTCATGGGCAATTCATCGAACATTACGAAGGTCAATTGTATGTTCCAGGAGCAGCCAAAACTCAGTGGTTTTGTGAAAGCTGAACGGGAGAAAGTATGGCGATTCGAATTCATTTTTCTGGATGCAGGAGATGGATGGTTGGAGGGTGACCTCACGGGTGATCGAACCCGCGGTGAAAATGTCCTTGAGTTCTACAAAATGATTGGAATGGATGCTGTCACATTGGGAACCATGAGTTAAATTTTGGACACCCGAGGCTTCTGAATGCTACTGCATCTTCGGACCCGGTAAAAATACTTTCGGTAAATCTTCAGAAAACGCGTGATGATGGAAAATGCACGACAAAACACCTGGCAGACCCGTATAAGATCTTCACAATGGGAACACCTGGGGGATTCCAGGTTCGGGTTGCAGTAATTGGGGCAACAGCGACCGGTGAGGAATTTGATTTGCGAAATCCACCCCTTCACCCAGCGGTCTGTTTTACCGACCCAATCCCAAAAGTGATCGCAATTTACGACCAGGTCAAAAACATCGAAAAAGCGGATGTAACTGTACTGATCACTCATCAAGGCTATGAGGTCGATTTGGCGATGGCACAAGCACTAATCGATGCTGGAACCCCCATTGACATCATTATTGGGGGGCACACCCACACTTATCTCGAAGCACCAACGATGGTTGGTGATACTTATGTTGTACAGGCTGATTTTTACGGAAGGGATATTGGAGTTTTTGACCTGATATTTGATCGTAGTACCCGGGAATTGACTATAAATTGGAGCCAGCATTTTTTCACTCCAACATCTCCGGATGACCCGGAGATTCTGGCGTTTGTACAAAAGATTAAACCCACTCGAACTCCAGATAAACAGGTCACAGGTACTCCGGTTCCTGAAGGAACTTACCTCATTGATCTGTCGCCAATTGAAGTCTCTGTGGCTTATGATTACATGGGAGAGGGAGTTTTTCCGTTTTGGGGGGACGGTTTTGTCAACGGTCAAAGATTGGAAAGTAATGGGGTTAAATATCTGGACGGTCTCTTTGCTAACGCACCTTCTTCAATTACCTATTCGTTGGATGGTCAATATTCAAGGTTTATTTCATCGATCCTGGTCAAGGACACGACTTATTGCAGCAGCGCAGCTTCTTTCTCTGTGTTTCTTGACGATGTCGTGATTTTCCAAGAATCAGGAGTACTTTCTTGGTCGGATCCAAAGTTCTTGGATCTGGATGTTACAAGCGGTCAGAGGTTAAGGCTTGAGACGCTACCGGCTAATGATTATTCATGCGACTGGACAATCTGGGGAAATCCCTACCTGGTAAGATAAGTTTATGATATACTCCTGGGGAGTATACGGAGGATCTCTATGCCTTTTTACGAATACCGTTGTGAAGCCTGCGGGCAGGAATTTGAAAAACGGATGCGTTTTGATCAATCCGAGGAATTGCCCCCCTGCCCCCATTGCGAGAGCAGCCGCACGAAAAAGAAATTATCGTTGTTTGCCTCAGGTAATACCGGGGGCGGTTCGACCAGCGGCAGTGGGGGCTGCGGCTCCGGCTCCAGCGGCGGATTCACCTGAGCTGGCTAAGATTTCCTGCGTGTCAGGAGTTATTATGCAATATACAGAAGAATCTGGAAAACAATCGCTGCAAAGGCGGTTGAAAAAGATCGAGGGGCAGGTGCGCGGCATTTCCGGGATGATCGAAGAGGAAAGAGATTGCAGGGAGATCCTTCAACAATTATCCGCTGCACGATCCGCGCTGCAAAGCGTGACCTTGCAGCTCGCGGAATACGCGATCAATGATTGCTTGCTAGGGGAGAAAGAACCTCGGGAGACTAACAAGACCACAGCCCGCGAACTGGTCGAACTGATTTCAAAGGTCTGAAAGGAAGAGTAGGATGAGTTCAGCAAAAGTACAATGGATCGGCGGACAAAAATTCATCGGCACGGATTCAACCAACCACTCGGTGGTACTTTCGACACCTGGTGAAGGGGTGGGGATGAAACCCTCGGAATTGATGCTGGTTGCCCTGGCATCCTGCACAGCGGTTGATGTGGTCGAGATCCTGGAAAAGAAGCGCATCGAGTTGGAGTCCCTGGATATTTCAGCGGAAGCCGAACAGGAGAAAGACCCGCCCTGGACCTTCCGGAAGATCCATCTGTTTTACCGCCTCAAAGGGAAAGGCTTGACGGACAAGGACGCGGAACATGCGATCCATCTCTCGGAAAGCAAGTATTGCTCCGTAGCGTCCACGCTGCGGGGGGTGGCGGAGATCACCACCTCGTTTGAGATCATGTAAATTCTGAACCCCGGGCATACCGGGGTTTTTCAATCTTCTCTATCGTGTAATGTGGGAGAAAGTAAGGCTACATAAAACTATATTGAAGTAAGAAAATTGGTTAAAATTAAGAATTACTTGAAAAGGACCAATTATGACCTTGATTAATCCGATCCTTGTTCTCGCATATCTGATATTTACCTGGTTGCTGCTGGTGCACACATTGGAGGAAATCGGGCAGGGTGTTTTTTCTTTGCGACTGGGGAAGCACCAGATGACAAAACGTCGTTACCTTTTTGCCGCCAGTTTATTGTCAGCGTTAAACTTATCCACTTTTGGGCTGGTATTGTTTCAGGTGCGTTTGGGGCTCTTTCTTGGTTTATTTATGGCAGCAGTCCCTGGAATCCTTCAAGGGGTGGTGCACACCATCGGTTATTTTCTGTCTGGTAGGAAAGTCACCGGATTGGGAGTTGGTTTTTACACTTCAATCCCGTTGAGTCTGGCGGGAGGGTGGTTATTATTCACCCTGATGTCAGAGATCATTCAGCATTAAAGAACCGAATTATTTTTTCATCACCAGTGCGACCCAATCGCCGCTCTGACGCTGTTCTACGAAGACCAACCCCTTGCTTTCTCCCGCGAGCTGCACGCTCTCGCCTTGTTCCGCCAGGATGCCAGCCAGGATGATCACGCCGCCCGGCGCGACCAGATTTGCCATTCCCGCGTCGAACAGGCGGATCAAAACTGGCGCGAGAATATTTGCCAGCACCACCGGGGCATTCTGTAAGGTGAATTTCCGCTCGAGGATTTCCGCAACGGAACCCTGACCGGTTTCGATCGAACCTTCGACTTCATTCGCCGCCCCATTTTCCAGGGTGGCTTTCACCGATGCCGGGTCAATGTCCACTGCCAGTGCCCGGCTCGCGCCCATCTTGATGGCAGCAATGGAGAGAATCCCCGAACCGCAGCCGATGTCGATGACCGGTTCGCCGGGGTGAGTGTAGTCCTCCACCAGTTCCAGGCAGAGTTGAGTGGAGGGGTGGGTGCCCGTGCCGAATGCCATACTCGGGTCGATCTTTACCGCGATTCGGCTCTTATCCTCTTGCTTGATCCAGGCGGGGAGTACGAGCAGTTTTTTTCCGATGGGAATGGGGTGGTAATGGTCCTTCCAGGCTGCCATCCAATTCTCATCTGCAATTTCCTGGAATTCTGCTTGGGGGAGTTCGCGGATGGTATTCAGATGCCACAGCGCTTCCTCCAATTTCCGCCGGCTGGATTCCAGGTTGTGGTCGATGATCAAATACCCAAATACCTTCACCGGTCCATAGGGAGTGCCTTCATCCTCCGCGTCAACATACTTAACGTCGGATTCCACCACGACTCCGCCGCTGGTGAAGCGGTCCAAAACTTCCGCCACCGCTTCCGCAAGTTCTCCGTCTACTGTCAGCGAAACTTGGAGCCATTTTGCCTCAGCCACCGAGCACCTCCTTCAGGCTGTCCCAGAATCCCTTCTCCTGGGGTTTAACCTCTGTTCCGAGCGTGCCGGCGAGAGAAAGTAATAGTGCGCGCTGCTCCTCTGTCAGACGGGTGGGTATCTCCACGTTGACCGTGACCAGCTGGTCGCCCCTGCCGCTGGATTGCAGGTGAGGGCTGCCTTTTCCACGCAGGGTGAACACCTTGCCGGGCTGCGTGCCGGGTGGGATGCTCAACTTAGCGGGTCCGTCCACGGTGGGGATCTCTACCTCTGCGCCGAGGGTTGCCTGGGCAATATTGATATTCATATCGAGAATAATGTCATTGCCCTTGCGGCGGAAGAACTTGTGCGCTTTGACCCTGATCTCGACATATAGATTTCCGGTAGGTCCTCCATTGATGCCGGGTTGTCCTTCGCCTGCCAGGCGGATCTGGGTGCCGTTATCCACCCCGCCAGGGATGGCGACTTTCTTTTTCACGGTTTTCCGTTCCAATCCCCGGGCATTGCAGGTGTGGCAGGGGTTGTTGATCATTTCCCCGCGACCACCGCAAGTTGGGCAGGTGGTAACCTGCACCATGGAACCCAGGAAAGTCTGCCGTACCTGTCGGACTTCGCCCCTGCCGCCGCAGGCGGTACACTTCACCGGGGTTGAGCCCGGCTCAGAACCCTTTCCACGGCAGGTGGAACAAATCTCATCACGGGTGATCTCGATCTCCTTCTCCACGCCGAAGATCGCCTCTTCGAAACTCAGGTTGACCGAATACGCCAGATCCTGACCACGGCGCGGCGCGTTTTGCCTTTGTCGCGAGGACCCGGTGGCAAAACCGAAGAATTCGCCGAAAATATCTGCGAAATCCATGGAGGACCAATCCGGCACTCCACCGGTGTTGTTCACCCCGGCGTGTCCGAACTGATCATAGGCACGACGCTTATCGGGATCGGAGAGGACAGCGTACGCCTCGTTGATCTCCTTGAATTTTTCCTCGGCGTCGGGTTCCTTGTTGACATCCGGGTGGAACTTGCGCGCCAGGGTGCGGAAAGCCGATTTCATTTCTTCAGCGGATGCGTTGCGGTTGACGCCCAGGATCTCGTAATAATCTCGTTTGGTCATGAATGCTCTCGTTTGAAAGTTCTTGAAAAGGATCAGGGCGTTTGCAGTTCGCGCGGCAAACGCCCCAGGTGACTCTCAGTATGGGTACCTAGATGTTCTTAAATTCACCGTCGACCACATCCCCGGGATCATCGGGGGGAGGCGGGTTCCCGGCATCGGGACCCGGCTCGGCACCAGTCTCAGGATTGGGTTCCGTGTTCTCAGTTCCTGGCTGCTGATACATGCTCGCGCCTGCTTTCTGGATGACTTGTCCAAGCGCTTCGGAGGCGGTACGAATCCCCTCCGGATCTTCGCCACTCATCGCACCGCGCACGTTGGCAACGCCCTGTTCGATCTCTTTTTTGATATCTTCAGGAAGTTTTTCGCCATTCTCGCGGACGAGCTTTTCAGCAGCATAGACGGTGTTATCCGCCTGGTTTTTGACCTCGATCAGCTCTTTTCGTTTCTTGTCCTCTTCGGCGTGGGCTTCCGCATCCTCTTTCATTTTCTGGATCTCGGATTCGTTCAGTCCGCTGGAAGCTGTGATGGTGATGTGCTGGGAACGGTTGGTGGCTTTGTCCTGCGCGGTCACGTTAAGGATGCCGTTGGCATCAATGTCAAAAGTGACCTCGATCTGCGGGATGCCGCGGGGGGCAGAGGGGATCCCGTCCAGGATGAATTTCCCCAGGCTTTTATTGTCAGTTGCCATGGGGCGTTCGCCCTGCAGTACGTGGATCTCCACCTGGTTTTGTCCATCCGAGGCGGTGGAAAAGACCTGGCTCTTGCGGGTGGGGATGGTGGTGTTGCGCTCGATGATGGGGGTGGAGACGCCACCCAGGGTTTCCACTGATAGCGTTAATGGAGTGACGTCGAGAAGGAGAATATCCTTCACCTCGCCGCCCAGTACGCCAGCCTGGATGGCTGCACCAATCGCGACGACTTCATCCGGGTTGACACCTTTATGCGGTTCTTTGACAAATTCGCGGCGAACTGCCTCCTGCACTGCCGGCATGCGGATCATGCCGCCGACCATAACGATCTCATCAATCTCGCTGGCTTTCAGCCCGGCGTCAGACAGGGCTTTACGGATGGGATCCAGTGTTTTTTGGATCAAGTCACCAGTCAATTGTTCAAACTTGGCACGGGTGAGGGTAAGGACAAGATGTTTGGGTCCGGTGGCGTCAGCGGTGAGGTAGGGCAGGTTGATCTCAGTCTGCTGAACGGTGGAGAGCTCGATCTTGGCTTTTTCAGAGGCTTCTTTGATGCGTTGGAGCGCCTGGCGGTCGGAGCGGATATCGATGCTGTTGGTTTTCCTGAACTCATCGATGAGGTAATCCATCACGCGTTGATCGAAATCGTCTCCGCCCAGGAATGTGTCGCCATTAGTGGAGCGTACCTGGAATACGCCTTCGCCAACATCCAGGACGGAAATATCGAAAGTGCCGCCGCCGAGGTCGTAGACGGCAATGGTCTCATTCTTTTTCTTGTCGAGTCCATAAGCCAGGGAGGATGCCGTTGGTTCATTGATGATGCGCAGCACTTCCAAACCGGCAATGCGACCAGCGTCCTTGGTGGCATTGCGCTGGGCGTCGTTAAAGTATGCCGGGACTGTGATGACCGCCTGGGTGATGGTTTCACCAAGGAAGGACTCGGCATCCGCTTTTAACTTGCCTAGGATCATCGCGCTGATCTCCGGCGGGCTGTACTCCTTGCCGTCCAGGACGACGCGTACATCGCCATTTGCTGCGCCGGTTACCTTGTAAGGAACGCGGCTGACGGTGCGCTGCACTTCCGGGTCGCTGAACTTGCGCCCCATGAAGCGTTTGATGGAGAAAATGGTGTTCTCCGGGTTGACGATCGCCTGGTTGCGGGCTGTGCGTCCCACAATGCGTTCGTGGTTCTTGTTCACCGCCACGACCGAAGGGACGAGACGTTCTCCTTCCGCGGAAGGAATGACAACCGGTTCGCCGCCGGTCATGACTGCGACAACTGAGTTGGTGGTGCCGAGATCAATACCTATGATTTTTGCCATATATCCTCTTGTTTTATCGAGCTACCCGCACCATGGCGGGGCGTAAAATCCTGTCGCCTATTTTAAAGCCCTGACGGACAACTTCGATCACATATCCGCTCTCAACATCCGCGTTTTCTTCGTTTGAGATGGCTTCATGGATGTTTGGGTCGAAGGGCACATTGTTCTCGTTGATCCGTTCGATGCCTTCACTTTCCAAGATGGAGGTCAGTTTGCGTGCTACCAATTCAATCCCTGAAGCCCAGGCAGCACCGTCCCCGGTGGTTGGCCGGGCTTTCAGCGCAAGTTCCAGATCATCCAGAATGACCAGGTATTTCTTAATAACCGAGCCAGTTAAGGTCTGGCTGAGCTGTGCGTGTTCCCGGTCGATGCGTTTTTTATAATTGGAGAACTCTGCGCGCTCCCGTTGCCAGCCTTCCAGGTTGGTTGCGCTGCTTTTTTGAGAGGATTCCAATTCTGCTCTCAGGCGGTCGAACTCCTTGTGCGCAACTGATTCATCAGAACCGGTTTTGACGCGAACTTTATGCTCTTTGGCTTCGGATGTATGCGATCCTGTACTGGTCTCTGATCGTTTTTTTGATTCGTCCATGTGATTCCTTCCACTAATTGTTATTCGACCATGGTCTCGTTGACCAGGTCGGAAAGTAGGCCTGATAAGAAACGTACAATGGAAATGGTCCTGCCGTATGGCATGCGCAAGGGTCCCAACACGCCAAGCGTGCCTGTTGCCAACCCGGGTGTGCCATACCGAGCCATTACAATGGACACCTGTGAAAGTGCGTCATAAAGCCCTTCTCCGCCAATCAACACCTGGACTCCTCCGAAATGGGGACTTTGCAACGCGGTTTTGGATATGATTTCATTTAATAAAGGTTTTTCTTCCAGAACCCGCAGCGCGCGGCGGGCTTCATCGGACCCTGAAAACTCAGGCTCAGCGAGCACATTGGTCAATCCGTCCAGGACAATCTCGCCTGAGATCATACTGTCTGCCTGGTTCATTTCTTCCCTGACCAGATCAAGGATATCCAGCTCGAGGGTTGAAAGCCCGGAAACATCCACTCGCAGGTCTGGGACAGATTTCCCTGAAAGAATGTGGTTGATGGTTGAGGCTGCCGCGGAGAGTTGATCCTGTGAAACCGGTTCTGCGAGACTGAGCAAGCGCTGCAGGATCTCACCGCCAATCAGCACGAGCACCATGAGTACCTGCCGCCCGCGGGAGGAGATCAATTCGAGGTGCTTAAAACGGCTCTGCTCAGGGTGTGGGGCGGTCACCAGCGAGGCTGCGCGTGATTGATGCGCAAGGATGGAGGCTGCCAGGCGTGTCCATTGTTCCACGTCCTGTTTCATCTGGTAGAACTGGTGCGAGATGGTCCGTTGGGTGGCTTCTGGTAACTCAGTTTCGTGGACAATATTACCGACGAAAAGGCGATATCCCTCCTCGGTGGGCACTCGTCCCGCTGAAAGGTGCGGTTGCCGAAGATAACCCAGATCGGTTAGAACAGCCAATTCGTTACGGACTGTGGCTGAGCTTAAATCGAGACTATATTGATCCACGACATGCTTTGAGCCAACTGGAGTGGCTGAGCGGATGTACTCGTGGATCACCAGGGAAAGCAGAAAGCGCTGGCGTTCTGATAATTCCATCTTTGTCCCATCAAATTATTAGCACTCAAAGCCTTCGAGTGCTAAATTCTTGGCAATAATGATAACATGCCAGAAAATTCAAGTCAAGGAAGCCTGCGGGGTTCTAACAAAAGTCTAATGTTATTCATGATTAATCTGCAGGTAAATAACCATATAATGAGGACAGAGAGCAATATCCATGCAAAAAAAGTTGACATTGTTCGGCAAAAATTTGTTCACGCAGTTTCTGCATTACAGTGGGGCGATCTTCCTGATCGCATCCACGACTTTAATTTTAAAACTGGCTGGTCCGATATTTGAATCCCAGATCATTGCCCTCATTTTTCTACTTCCTGTTATGCTCTCCACAATTGCATGGGGCCTGGGACCTGGAATCCTGGCAGCTTTCCTGTCGTTTCTTGCTTTCAACTACTTTTTTATCCAGCCTTTCAATACCTTGCTGGTGCATCAAACCAGGGATCTGATCCTCCTGTTCATTTTTCTGATCGTGTCAGGAGTAATGAGTCAATTAATTGGAAAAGCAAAACAGAACGAGCAGTTAGCTAAATTGAGAGAGCGGGAATCTACAAAGCTATTTGAGTTGACGGCATCTATTGGCGAGCTGCAAGGATGTTGCTGGATCGATCGTGTTTCTGGAGTCGTACATTCTTAATACGTTTAATTGTTCATTCGTAAAAATTACCATGCACCTTAACCACACTGATTCAGATCTTGAGATCACATCACCTAAGTCGAAATACCTTCCCGGTTCGGTTCCGCAAGTCTTCGAATTCAGTTTGGGTGTTTTGTTCAGCGGAAGCCTGTCCGTCTGGTCTTCACAGGGAATTCTTAAAGAAAATGAACGCCGACTTCTCAACGAGTACATTCAGCAATCCAAAAATTCAATTGAGAGGATTATCCTGGAGGAGAAAACAAATCGGCTGAGGGTCCTCGAGGAAAGTGATAAGTGTGAAAACCTCATTGCTGGATTCCGTCTCTCACGAACTCAGGTCACCTCTCGCAGCAATCAAAGCGTCGGTGTCCAGTTTGCGCGGAGGTACGGTTGATTGGAATGGGGAAAACCGCGAGGAGCTCCTTGCCACGATCGAAGAAGAGACAGATCACTTGAATTTCCTGGTGGGAAACCTCTTGGACATGACCCGTATAGACTCCGGGTCTCTACGTCCGAATATCCGCTTGAATTCCATCGGTGAAATTGTCAACACCGCTGTGCAAAAATCCCGCTCGATGCTCGCCAACCATGCCCTCACGCTGGAGTTACCTCCCGACCTGCCGCCAGTTCCGACAGATTACGTCATGATGGTGCAGGTGTTTGTTAATCTGATCAGCAACAGCGTCAAGTATGCTTCGCCACAAACCCCGATCAAAATTACAGCCACTGGCGATTATGAGCAGATGTGGATCGAGCTCTGCAACCAAAGCCCGCGGATTCCAGATAAAGATCTACCCAGGATTTTTGAGAAGTTCTACCGGGTGACTGCTGCAGATAAAACGACTGGAACCGGATTGGGATTATCGATCTGTAAGGGGATCGTTGAAGCCCATGGCGGGACAATCACTGCGGCAAATCTAACGGATTGTTTTCAATTTCGGATCACCTTACCAATAAAAATGCCAGAACCCATTATGAACCAGGAGAAAGGTATTGAATCATGGAAAAAGATCCCTTGATCCTGCTCATCGATGACGAGCCGCAGATCCTGCGAGCCTTAAAAACCATCCTGACAGCCAATCATTTTCGGGTCATCTCTTCAACCAACGGTGAGGGAGGGCTGGCTCTGGCTGCAGCGGAGCTGCCGGATGTGGTCATCCTGGACATGACCCTTCCCGACATGGATGGCGTGGATGTTTGCCGGCAACTTCGGCAGTGGAGCGCGACCCCGGTGATCGTCCTTTCTGTACGCGATAACGAGAAGGATAAGGTGGCAGCGCTGGATATGGGCGCGGACGATTACCTGACAAAGCCTTTTAGCACGGATGAGTTACTGGCGCGCATTCGTGTCGCGCTCCGTCATTCTGACCAGTCACTTGGTAACAAGGAAAGCGTCCTCAGGTGTGGTCCGCTCGTTGTGGATGTTGCCAATCACATTGTCCAATTGTCTGGTCAGGAGGTGCATCTGACCGCGACTGAATTTAAGTTACTTGCCTACCTTGTCGCGCATCCTGGTAGGGTTCTCACCCACCAGGCGATCCTTACACAGGTATGGGGGTTCAGCGACGCTGAGCATGTTGAATATCTGCGTGTGTTCATCGGGCAACTGCGCAAGAAGATAGAAGTCAACCCGGATGCACCACAGATGATCCTGACAGAACCTGGTGTCGGATATCGCTTCAAGCCTGTAGACGAATAAACATTTATTTTTCCTTTATGTCTGCAAGCACAATCTTTGTGTGTTCTTAATGCATTCTCATTACACTTATTGTTTGGCTAATTTCGGTCGGAGCCAAATTAATAAGAGGAAAAGAATGTCAACCATCGATCTTTCGAAAGACACGGCAGTCATTGAACTGCCGTCAAACCATGTCCCGCGCAAAACCTGGCGAAACATTTTTATCGGTAACCCCCTGGCGACGGCGGACGCGCCAAAGCAAACCATCGGAAAGGCGATCGGTCTGGCAGTGTTCTCGTCGGATGCGATATCTTCAACCGCGTATGCCACACAGGAAATCATGATCATCCTGGCTGCAGCTACGAGTAGCGCATTCAAATATGTATTCCCAATCTCACTCGCCATTGTGATTCTCATGACCATCGTAACCATATCGTATGAACAGACCATTCATGCATATCCTGGCGGCGGTGGTGCTTACATTGTTGCGCGCGACAACCTGGGGGAATTGCCTGCCCAAACTGCTGGCGCCGCTCTCCTGACGGATTATGTTCTTACAGTGGCTGTGTCCATTTCTTCAGGCGTGGCACAAATTGTGTCAGCGTTTCCAGGCTTGTATAACTACAGGGTGCTTATCGCGGTATTGCTGGTCATGTTTATCATGGTTGTGAATCTGCGCGGGGTGAAGGAATCGGGGTTCCTTTTTGCCATTCCGACGTACTTTTTCATTTTCGCTATGGTCGCGACAGTAATTGTTGGCATGGTTCGCTTCTTTACTCATTCGCTTGGAACCGTTGCGCATCCGCCGGTTAGTTCATTCGAAGGCGTCGTTCTGACCGTGACCCCTTTCCTCCTGCTTCACGCCTTTTCAAGCGGCACTTCAGCGCTGACTGGAATTGAGGCTATTTCCAACGGGATTACTGCTTTCAAAGAACCGAGAAGCAAGAACGCGGGGATGACTTTGATCTGGATGTCCGTTATCCTTGCCAGTTTATTCCTGAGCATCTCGTTTCTCTCCGGGAAGATCGGTGCGGTTCCATCGGAATATGAGACCGTAATCTCACAACTTTCACGGACCATTTTTAGCGATCAAGGGTTCATGTATCTCTCGGTGATCGCGGGTACTGCTGTGATCCTGATCATGGCAGCGAATACCGCCTTTGCAGATTTTCCACGCTTAGGCGCGCTTCATGCTGGTGATGGATTTCTCCCCCGCCAACTAACATTCCGAGGGAGCCGTTTGGTCTATTCTCGTGGTATTGTCACCCTTGCGGTCCTGGCGTCAGTATTAATAATTTTATTCCAGGCAAATGTTACCCGTTTAATCCCCCTTTACGCGATCGGTGTTTTCCTATCTTTTACTTTATCCCAGGCAGGCATGGCTCGCCGCTGGTGGAAATCGGGGCAATTGAATAAGGGAGAAGAAATTCAAGAACCCGGTTCCATTATTACCCATGATACGAAGTGGCGAATGAAGATGATCATCAACGGCTTTGGCTCGGTATGTACATTTGTGGTAATGATCGTGTTTGCAGTCACAAAATTCATGGAAGGCGCTTGGGTCATTATTCTCCTGATCCCGCTGATGGTAACAGTGTTTTTCACCATCCATCATCATTACAAACGGTTGGCAGCGAAGCTATCCCTCGAAAGTTACTGGTCCACCAACCGCGTGAAACATCAAAAGGTTCTGGTTCTGGTCTCCAGTGTGCATCGTGGGACACTCGCCGCGTTGAATTATGCGAAATCCCTGGGTTCGGATATCACCGCCATCCATGTTTCCATCGACCCCCGGGAATCAGAAAAGGTACGGGAGAAATGGGAGCATTTTGGGGACGGTACAAGACTCGTGATCCTCGACTCTCCCTACCGGCTGCTGGTCGAGCCTGTGCTGGATTACATCCAGTCGATGATTGACCGAAAACAGAAAAATGAGACGATCACGATCGTTGTTCCGCAGTTTGTTCCTTCCCACTGGTGGGAAAACCTGCTGCACAACCAGACCGCGTTCCTGTTGCGCTCTGCGCTATTGTTTAAACCGGGTATCGTGATTCTGGAAGTGCCGTACCAGGTTTAACGCTCCCAAAATCTATTGCAGTTTCTCAATACGTGCCAGAAAGAATTGTGGATGTTTGATACAATTCTTTC
Source organism: uncultured Chloroflexia bacterium (assembly GCA_963774925.1). Lineage (GTDB taxonomy): Bacteria > Chloroflexota > Anaerolineae > Anaerolineales > Anaerolineaceae > UBA6107. Next base: position 171,204 of record CAVZGM010000002.1, on the reverse strand, counting down.
TGGATATACTTAATAGGTCTATCCAATCATCCAACAGGAGAGTGTATGATTAACCTTCCCTTTGTTTCCAGGCGAGCCCCGTTCTTCAAGGATGTTCCCGATGAAAAATGGAATGACTGGCGCTGGCAGCTGAGTAACCGGTTAAATTCAACCGAAGATTTCGAGAAAGTTCTTAATCTCACCGATAGCGAACGGAAAGCGCTCAGCACGGACGGGTTGTTCAGAGTGGATGTCACACCTTATTATGTCTCTCTGATCAACCCGGAGGATCCCAACGATCCCATCCGCAAGCAGATTATCCCAACAGCCGGTGAGATTAACGCATTCACTGGAATGATGGAAGATTCCCTGGCGGAGGACCGTCACAGCCCGGTACCCGGGTTGGTGCACCGCTACCCGGACAGGGTGCTCATGCTGGTCACCACCCAATGCGCTTCCTATTGCCGTTACTGCACCCGTGCGCGCATCGTGGGCGACCCCAACCAGACCTTCACCCGCGGAGAGTGGGACGCGCAAATCGAGTATCTGAAGAATACCCCGCAGGTAAGGGATGTGCTGCTTTCCGGTGGCGACCCGCTGACCCTTGCGCCGAAGGCTCTGGAAGAGCTGCTCACCCGCTTACGTGAGATCCCGCATATCGAGGTCATTCGCATTGGCTCGCGCGTACCGGTGTTCATGCCGCAGCGCATCACCGCGGAATTGACCGACATGCTGCAGAGGTTCCACCCGCTTTGGCTCAACATCCATGTCAACCATCCCAATGAGATCAGCGCAGAACTGGCGGATGCCGCGGACAAACTGACCCGCGTGGGCATCCCCCTGGGTAACCAGTCCGTTCTACTGGCAGGAGTGAACGATTGTGTCCATATCCAGCGCGACCTGGTGCAGAAACTGGTGCGCATTCGCGTTCGACCATACTATATCTACCAGTGTGACCTGGTGGAAGGCGCCGGGCATTTCCGCACCCCGGTGGCAAAAGGTATTGAGATCATCGAGGGGTTGCGCGGGCATACTTCCGGCTTCGCGGTTCCCATTTACGTGGTGGATGCTCCCGGCGGAGGGGGGAAGATCCCGGTGATGCCCAACTACCACATCAGTTCGTCTGACCACAAGATCGTGCTGCGTAACTACGAGGGGTATATCACCACTTACGAAGAGCCGAAGGATTACCGCGTCCATGACCCGAAGACCTGCTCCTACTGCCAGAGCAAACGCGCCGAACCGGGGCAATCCGGTGTGAGCGGACTGCTGGACGGCGAGGAGATGTTCATCAAACCGGAGAACTTTGAGCTACTGCATAACCGCGGCGGTGGTCAACACCGGCTGCGGTCTGACAACGATAAGTGGAAACCTCTTGGCATCGGAAGTGGAAGTGGAGCCGAGAATCGAGAGTAGAAAACCGAGAATCGTTTGCTTCGAAGACGGAGATGAGATTACGTGACCTCGACCGGTTTGGAAAAATTGGATGTTTGGAGAAAGGCCAGAGACTTAGCTATTGAAGTCTACAGAATTATCATTCCCAAGCTCCCTGATTACGAGAAATATAATCTTTCATCTCAAATTCGCCGTGCAGCAATAAGTGTTCCCGCAAATATAGCAGAGGGATATGGGAGGTTTTACTACCAATCGAATATCCATTTCTGTTATATCGCGAGAGGTTCACTCGAGGAATTAATCAGTCATTTGATCTTAGTTTTTGACCTTGGGTTAGTGCCTAAAGAAGACCATCTCCGTTTATTGACTGAGGCTAATAACCTAGTTTTGTTGATTAATGGATATATTTCCTACTTAAAGAGATCAAAGCAAGGTGAAAATGAACCAGGGAATCTTGACTTTGTAAAAGAGAATTCTGAGAATTATCTAGTAGATCAATTGGAAATCGAAACAGACGGCTCTCATTTCTCGAATATCGATTCTCATCCCGAAGGGAGTTAATATGCATTATCGTAGACTTGGACAAACCGGATTAAAGGTCAGCGAAATTTCGCTGGGAGCCTGGGTGACCTTTGGCAACCAGATCGATGAAGGCACCGCCATCAGCTTGATCAAGGAAGCCTTCGACCAGGGAATCAACTTTTTCGACAACGCCGATATGTATGCCAATGGGCAGGCGGAACTGGTAATGGGCAAGGCGATCGCTGACATGCAGCGTGAAGAACTGGTCATCTCCAGCAAGGTTTTCTGGCCGACGATGAAAGGACCCAACGGGCGCGGACTTTCCCGCAAGCATATCATGGAGTCCATCCATGCCAGCCTGAAGCGCCTGGGGACAGATTACGTAGATATGTACTTCTGCCACCGCTTTGACCCGGACAGTCCGGTGGAAGAAGTTACCCGCGCCATGTCCGACCTGGTGCAGCAGGGCAAGGTGCTTTACTGGGGGACCTCTGAATGGATGGCCAGCCAGGTGATGCAGGCGTACGGGACGGCGAGGGAGTATGGGTTGGTACCGCCCTCAATGGAGCAGCCGCAGTACAACCTTTTCCACCGCAAGCGCGTTGAGGATGAGATCATGCCGGTAGCGCGAGACCTTGGATTGGGATTGACCACCTTCAGCCCACTGTACTTCGGGGTGTTGAGCGGAAAGTACAACAACGGCATTCCCAAGGGCAGCCGCGCTTCGCTTGACGATTACGGCTGGATCCGTGACCGTATCACTCCTGAGAAAATCGAGATTGTGAAGAAACTCACCGCGGTGGCGGATGACCTCGATATCACCCCCGCCCAGCTCGCCATTGCCTGGATCCTGCGGCGGAAAGAGGTATCCACAGTCATCACCGGTGCCACCCGCCTGGAGCAGTTGGACGAGAACCTGGGCGCCTCGGACGCTTACGAAAAATTGACCGAAGTGGACATTGACCGGATTTTTGGCTGCCTGGGGAATTTCCAGGAATAAGGTAACTTAATGAAGACGCCCAAAGCTAAGATCACGATCAAATTAGGTGGACCTTACAAGGTCGAGGGACAAATTCCCCTGGTGAAAAAGATCCAGGTCGTCTCCGAATACGGAGAACCTTTGAACTGGGAAAAGACCGGAGAGCTGAAAGCCGAAGGACCCTATGAGCTTTGCCGCTGTGGGCACTCGCGCGAAAAGCCATATTGCGATGCGACGCATTGCGATATCGATTTCGAGGGGACAGAGACTGCGAGGACGGATACTTTCGCGGACAGGCAGAAGGTCGATGAACGCGGGAAAGGGATCGTGGTCAAGAGCGATCACAGCCTGTGCATGAACTCCGGCTTTTGCGGCAACAGGAACACCAACATCCGCAAGATGGTACCGGGGACAACGGAGCCCGCGGTGCGGGCGGAGATCATGGCAATGATTGACCGTTGTCCCTCTGGAACCTATGCTTATTCCATCACGAAGGACGGCGAGGACATCGAAGCTGACCTGCCTGTCCAGATCGCGGTTACGGAAGAGGTGACCTCGGAAGGGGTGATCGAAGGGCCGCTCTGGGTGACGGGGTACATCGAGGTGGAGCGGGCGGACAAGAAACCGTTCGAGACCCGCAACCGGGTGACCCTGTGCAATTGCGGTGAATCCAGCTGCAAACCGCTTTGCGACGGTACTCACAGGCGTTTACAGGAAGAAGCGCTTCGAAAAGAGAACATGAAAAAATAAACTGGTCGGGACAACCCCGACCAGTTTCATAATTATCTATATTGGTGATCTCAGCTGCGCAATTTTACTTGTAATTCGGCTTCCAGCCTTTTAATGATCTTATTTCGCACCTGATTGACCTCGCTGTCGGTCAGTGTCCTGTCGAGCGCCTGGTAGGTGAGCCGGTACGCCAGGCTGACTTTGCCCTCCCCGAGCGCATCGCTGCGGAAAAGGTCGAAGAGCTGCAGGTCTGAGAGCAATTTACCACCTGTCTGGCGGATCAGCTCCTCCACCCGCGCGGCGGGCAGGTCCTCATCCAGTGCGAAGGCGAGATCTTCCACCACTGGCGGATAAACCGGCACGTTACGGGTTTGCGCCAGGTCGGGCGTCAGGCTGATCAGCATCTCCACGTCCAGTTCAGTAGCCAGGATCGGCGCTTTGAAGGTATCGCCCCAATCGTAATTCTCGCGCACCTTGGGGTGGAGTTCGCCCATCACGCCGAGCTGCCGCTCCGCGCACATGACCAGGGCGCACTTGCCGGGATGGTAGCCGGGGTGTTTGCCGGGGGTGAATTCGATATCAGGCAGGCGCAGACCCTTGAACAACTCGGAGAGGATGCCCTTCAGGTCGAAGAAGTCCATCGCGTTGGTGTCCGCGGGCTGCCAACCCCGAGGGGCGCGTTCCCCGGCGAGCACAATGCACAGGCGCTTGACCTCGTCCGGCAAGCCGGAGGGTTCTTCTGACTGGAAGAACGCCGGACCGATCTCGAACAGCGCCAGCCGGGCATGGTGGCGGGAGTTGCGCTCGGCGTTGTCGAGCACGCTGGCGAGTACGCTGTGGCGCAGGAAGGATTTCTCATACGCCAGCGGGTTGGCGATGCGCAGGTAGGGGCGGTCGTCGGCTGCCACGTCATCCGGCAGGCGTTTGCCCTCGCGTTCGGGGGTGGACCAGCGGTAGTTGATCACTTCCTGCAGCCCAAGCGCTGCCAGCAGGTCGCGCACGCGCTCTTCTTTTTCCAGTTCCGGGTTGCCAAGCTGCGGCGGGAGGCGGTCGGCGATGCGCGTTTCGGGGATGCGGTCGTAGCCGTACACCCGCGCGATCTCCTCCACCAGGTCAGCCTTGCCGGTGATCCCCTCGCCAATGTCCAGACGGTGGTCAGGCGGGGTCACCAGTAATTCTTCCCCGTTCAACTCGACCTTGAACTCCAGGCGGGTGAGCAGATCCTTGATCTCAGTCAACGGGATGTCCAGCCCGAGCAGGCGCTTCACGTCCTGCGCGGTCAGGGAAATGACCGGGGTCGCGGGAGGTTTCGGGTAGGCGTCCACCAGTTCGCCATTCACGCTGCCGCCCGCCCACTGCTGCATCAACTGCAGCCCGCGCCGCACGCCTTTCTCCGCCATGGAGGGGTGCACGCCGCGGATGAAGCGGAAGGAGGCTTCGGAGGGCAGGTTCTGCGCCCTGGCAGTCTTGCGCGTGTTGATCATGTTCCAGGACGCGCCTTCCAGCAGGATGGTCGTGGTGGTGTCGCTGACCTCGGATTCCATGCCGCCCATCACGCCAGCCAGGGAGAGTGGTCCGGCTTCGTCGCACACCAGGATCGTGCCGGGGTCCAGCCGCCGTTCCACGCCGTCCAGCGTGGTCAGCTTCTCGCGGGGTTCAGCCTCACGGGTGAGGATGCTTACTTGCTTTCCATTGGCGCGCTTTTTCAAAACATCATAATCAAAAGCGTGCAGCGGTTCGCCCAGTTCGAGCATGGCGTAGTTGGTGGCGTCCACGATGTTGTTGATCGGGCGCATGCCCGCCAGCTTCAACCGGCGCTGCACGAGTTCCGGGCTGGGTTTGAGGGTCACGCCTTCGATCAGCCCGAGCACGAAACGCGGGTTCAGGTCGGGGTCGGTGATCTCCAGCGCGGCGTAGGCGGGGTTTGCCCACGGTTGGGGCCGCGGGGAGGGCGGGCTGCTTGAGCGACTTGCCTGTGATGGCGGCGATCTCGCGCGCCAACCCGAGCATGCTGGCGCAGCGGGCGAAGCTGGGCAGCAGGTTGACCTCGATCACGGCGTCGCCGAGAATGTCCACCAGCGGGGTACCCGCCACAGCATCATTCGACAGGAACATGATGCCTTCATGTTCCTCAGAGATGCCCAGCTCCTTCTCGGAGCAGACCATCGAGTCGGACTCCACACCGCGGATCTTGGTGCGTTTCAGCGTGGTCAGCACCAATCCTTCCGCGTGCCCGTCATAGATGACCGCGCCTTCCTTGGCGTATGCCACCTTGAGCGGCTTGGGCAGCGTGCCCTTGCCCTTGTAGTCATACAGGTTCGGCGCGCCGGTGAGCACGGTGCGTTCCTCGACGCCGTCGAACAGGCGGCAGAGCACCAGGCGGTCGGCGTTGGGGTGCGGCATGACCTCGCGCACTTCGGCGGCGACGATCTTCTCGCGGTCCCATTCCAGCCCGCTCACCTTGCAGGTCGATTTGCCCGCCGGGGGCAGGGGCAGCCCGATGATCTGCACTTCCTCCACCTCCATGCCCGCCATGGTGATGAGGTGCGCCAGCTCGGTCACGGGGATGTCAATGTCAACAAAGTCTTTCAACCAGGATAAGGGTGCTTTCAAGAAAACCTCCGTAATTCGAGAACCGAGAAACGATAACCGTCAGAACAATTCTCGATTCTCAGATTTCGATTCTCGTTAATCTAAAATTGCTCCAAAAACCGCAGGTCGTTGTCCCAGAAGTAGCGGATGTCGTTGATGCCGTATTTCAACATGGCGATGCGCTGCACGCCGAAGCCGAAGGCGAAACCGGTGTAGCGCTCGGGGTCGTAGCCGCCGTTGCGCAGCACGTTGGGGTGCACCATGCCGCTGCCGCCGATCTCCAGCCAGCCGCCGCCGCATACCGCGCAGCCCTTGCCGCCGCACTGGAAGCACTGGATGTCGAACTCGGCGGAAGGCTCGGTGAAGGGGAAGAAGGAAGCGCGGAAGCGCGTGCGCGCTGCGGGTCCGAACAGGCGTCTTGCCATGTCCGCCAGCGTGCCCTTCAGGTCGCTGAAGGTGATGCCGGGACCGACCGCCAGCCCTTCGAGCTGGTCAAACTGGGTCTCGTGGCGGGTGTCGGTCTGCTCGTAGCGGTAGACCATGCCCGGCACGATGACGCGCACCGGGGGCGGGTTCTGCGGGTCGAGCGCGGAAATCTCGCGCATGGCGCGGATCTGCCCGGGGGAGGTGTGCGTGCGCAGCACCAGGGGGTTGTCGGCGTTGTTGGCGGATTCCACGAAGTAGGTGTCCTGCATGTCGCGGGCGGGATGCCCGACGGGGAAGTTGAGCAGCTGGAAGTTGTACTCGTCCGTCTCCACCTCGCGCGAGCGGTAGACCTGGAAACCCATCTCGCCGAAGACGCGGTAGAGCTCGCGCAGGATCTGCGTGTCGGGGTGCAGCCTGCCGCGGGAGAGGGGTCTGCCCGGCAGGGTCACGTCCAGCGATTCAGTACGCAGGGTGCGCGCCAGTTCGGCTTCACGAATCTCAGTGGAACGCTGCGCCAGGGCTTCTTCGAGCGCCACCTTGACGCGGTTGGCACCCTGCCCCACCAGCGGGCGGACATCAGCGGAAAGCGTGCCTAGACTTTGGAAGGCTTTCATCACCAGGGCGGTCTTGCCCAGATAGGTGTTGCGCCAGGCGAGCAGCGACTTCTCGTCGCGGATACCCTCCAGTGCTGCCAGCGCGGCGAGTCTTTCGGTTTCAAGTTGTGCGAGTATTTCCGGTTCTGCCATGTGCCTGCTCCTGCTATTTAAATGAAATCCCATCCCAGTTCCAGGGACGGGAGAAAGGAACCCGCGGTACCACCCTTGTTGGTCACGTGCGTGACCCGCTTAGCCCGACAGCGTTTGCAATACTGCGCGATCGGCTGCCCTGCTAACGCCGGGCTGGGCGGTCCAAGTTAATACCTATATGAGATTCACCTGGTCAGCTCGGGAGGGAACTTCTGCCGGATCCTGCCGGGCGGATCTCTCAATCAAGGATTCCGCGTCCCTGTCGGGTTTCCCCGGCGTACTTTCCTCCGTCATGGCTGTTGGGGATATTTTATCACAGCAAACCGCAGCTATGGATTTGACTCGAATGGGTTATTAAAGTGTTATGTGTCTGTTTGGAAGGGTTCGGGAACTCAATTGATTCGTTGATTCCCTTATTCCTCGCGAGGATCAGATTTTTACCTTTACTTCCGTCGGCGGAACACTACGCATATGGATATCTGGGAAGTTAGCTGGTCGACGTGTCACCGATCGAATCATTTCCCTGAACAAACCTCTCATTGCCAGTGCATAGGAGAAGTTGTTGATCAACAATCCGGTCTTCCCATCCGTAGCAGAAGAAGCTGCCCAGACAGCCTTTCGGGCAGGGTGATGCGGCATTTGCCCCAGGATGCGCAGCACAGCCGGGAAGGCATTTAACCGCTCCTCGTACCCTTCTACCACGTCAAAGCGGGTGACCAGGTCGGTGATCACCAGTCCGGGGTTGAAAATGAAGATCCCAACCCCGCTATCGGCGTACTCTTGCGAAAGCGCCTTCGTAAATGAATAGACCCAGGCTTTGGAGGCCGCATAGGCATTCTGGTAGGGTTGAGGTCCTTTGTATCCTCTGCCCACCATATTGATCAACTTTCCCGACTCTTGGGGCAGGAATAAGCTGCAAAGCGGATCTAGAACCGAAATAGACGCCCATGATATTGGTTTGCACGACTCTGGAAAAATCCTCCACAGAACTGCTCATCGTGGGTCCGTAAGCGGTTTCCAGCCCGGCATTGTTGAACCAGATATCCACCTTGCCAAAGGACTTGACGGCGAAAGCCGCCAATGCCTGAACCTCCTCCTGCCGCGATACATCACAGGCAAGCCCAACTACCTCCGCGCCTTCGCCTTTCAGCTCGCCCACTGCTGCATCCACCGCGGACTGCGAGCGGGAGGTGATCACCACCGCCGCGCCTTCACGGGCATAGGCTTGTGCGATGGCAAGGCCGATCCCCCTTGTGCTCCCGGTGATGACAGCAACCTTTCCGACTAATTTACCCATTTGTTCCCAACCCGCTTTTTTACCCTTTCCCGATTATCTCTTTTGCAACCCGATACGCCGCGGGAACCACGTTGTTCACCCCGCCGCCGCTGGCGCTCTGCGCGCGCGGAAATAGAGCGCAATGAGCACCAGGCTGACGGGAACGGGGATGAGATGATAGCCCATGGGACTCCTTTACGGGATCGGAAAAATTGAACTGGTATGAGTATATAGGAAATTGTGAAAAACAATCCAATATTGAAACACAAAAAAAGACCCGGAGGTTTGTTGTCTCCAGGTCTTCTTAGTTATCGGGAAATTTAATGCACGATCGTTCCGGTCTTTTCGCCGTACAGCGCTTTCTTCAGCGCGCCGACATCCCATAAGTTCAACACGTGAATCGGCAGCTTGTGCTCCATGCACATGGTCACCGCCGTGCTGTCCATCACTGCCAGGCGCAGGTTGATGGCGTCGATATAGCTCAGCTCGTCGAACTTGACCGCCTTGGGGTTGGTCTTGGGGTCGCAGTCGTATACCCCGTCCACCTTGGTGGCTTTGATGACCACGTCCGCGCCGATCTCCATCGCGCGCAGCGCCGCGGCGGTGTCGGTGGAGAAGTAGGGGTTGCCCGTGCCGCCGCCGAAGATGACCACGCGCCCCTTTTCCAGGTGGCGGATGGCGCGCCGGCGGATATAGGGCTCGGCGACGGTTTTCATCTCGATGGAGGTCATCACGCGGGTCATCACGCCCTGGTGTTCGAGCGCGTCCATCAGCGCCAGCGCGTTCATCACCGTGCCCAGCATGCCCATGTAGTCCGCGGTCGCCTGGTCCATGCCCATTTCCTGCCCGACCTTGCCGCGCCAGAGGTTGCCCGCGCCGATGACGATGGCGACGTCAACACCCAGCTCGCGCACGTCCTTGAGCCGCTTGGCGATGTCCTCTGCCTGCACCGCGTCAATGCCGCTGCCGGTGGAACCAGCCAGCGATTCACCGCCCAGTTTCAATAAAATACGGTGGTATTTGAGTGTCTGCATGGTCTCTCCTTTCGGTGTAAAAAAAGACCAACCCCAGGGCTGGTCTTGATCTCTTTCCTATTCAGCGGCTTCGGCTGTCGTCTCACCCAATGCCCAGCGGGCAAAGCGCCGGACGATGACGTTCTCTCCCATGGCGGCGACGTTCTGGTTGATCAGCGCCTGCACGGTGAGGCTCTCGTCACGGATGTACGCCTGGTTGAGCAGGACGAACTCATCCTTGTATTTCTTGATCGCGCCTTCCACGATGCGCGGGATGATCTCTTCCTTCTTGCCATCTTCGCGGGCTTTGGCGGCGGCGATCTTGGTCTCGCGTTCGATCACCTCGGCGGGGATATCAGCTTCGGCGACGAATTCAGGGGAGGTGGCTGCGATCTGCAGGGCGATCTCGTGCGCCAGGCTGCGGAAGGCTTCCGAGCGACCGACAAAATCGGTCTCGCAGTTCAGTTCCACCATCACGCCCACGCGTCCGTTGCCGTGCGTGTAGAGCTCGACCACACCCTCGGAGGCGTTGCGGGAAGCGCGTTTGGCAGCGGTCGCCAGACCCTTTTCGCGCAGGAAATCCAGGGCAGATTTCAGGTCGCCATTGGCTTGTTCCAGGGCTTTGCGGCAGTCCAGGATGCCGGCACCGGTGGACTCGCGCAGGGTTTTGATCATTTCGGTAGTAATTTCCATGTCTCGCTAATTCCTTTTCAGTGTAGATCTTTTTCGCTGAAATTATTCAGCAGGAGTCTCGTCCAGGGTTTCAACAGCGGCTTTTTTGGTTTTCTTGGCTTTGGGGGCTTCCTCAACGACTGCTTCCACAACAGCTTCGGCAGCGGGGGTTTCCTCAACAATCGGCTTCCACAACAGCTTCGGCACGACGGTTTCCTCAGCTACGGGTTCAACGACAGCTTCAACGACAGCTTCGACAGCGACGGGTGCAACTTCGACAGCTACGGGTGCTTCGACAGCTACGGGTGCAACTTCGACAGCAGCTTCGACAACTGCGGGCGCAACTTCGGCTGCGGGGGCTTCGGTCTCAACTTCTTCGGGTTTCCCGCCCAACTTGGCGAGGGTGGAAGCACCGAACAGGTCAGTATCTTCCAGTTCATTTTCTTCTTCCATGCGCGGGCGCAGACCGGAAGCGACACGGGTAGCCGGGGTTTCAACTTCGCCGGTCTCGCGGTCTTCGTCCTTGTACATGGTCTTGCCTTCGATGACTGCATCAGCGAGCTTGCCGACCAGCAGCTTGATGGCGCGGATGGCGTCATCGTTGGAGGGGATGACATAATCCACCGAACGCGGGTCGCAGTTGGTGTCCACCAGGGCGATCACGGGGATGCCCTTGATGTTGGCTTCGTGCACGGCGGTGTGCTCACGCACCACGTCGATGATGAATACCAGGTCGGGGACCCGTTTCATGTTGCGCACACCAGACAGGCGGGAAGTGAGGCGCTTGATCTCGCGTTCGATCAGCAGACCTTCCTTCTTGGTCAGGCGGTGGATCTCGCCGGTGTCGCGCAGGCGCTCCAGCCGTTCCAGTTCCTGGATACGGGCGAACATGGTGGACCAGTTGGTGATCATACCGCCCAGCCAGCGTTCGGTCACGTAGGGCATGCCGCAGCGAATGGCTTCTTCGGTGATGGTCTCCTGCGCCTGGCGCTTGGTGCCCACAAAGAGCACAATGCCGCCCTGCGCGACGGTATCGCGCACGAGGTTGAAGGCGGTGGTGAGCAGTTTGACGGTTTGCTGGAGGTCGATGATGTGGATCCCGTTGCGCTCGGTGAAGATATAGGGGCGCATCAGCGGATTCCACTTGTTGGTGCGGTGACCGAAATGAACACCGCTTTCCAGACAGGGACTTTCATGGAAATAATAGAACTCATATTAAATTACTCCTTTGCGTTATACGTCCGTCCCCTTTTGCCCTTCCCTCACTGCTTGCGGCAGCACGCAGGAAGAATCGGGAGACGTGTGAGATAGTCTATGGTTTGCACCACAGCCGACGAATTATATCACAGAAATTTCCTCAATCCATTTCTCAGCGGCTCGTGCAACCTCCCCCATTGTATAATGACTCATCTGAATATGGAGGGTTGACCCATGCACATCCTGGTAACCAATGATGACGGCGTTTACGCACCCGGGCTGCTTGCCCTGGCGCAGGAATTGCGCAAGCTTGGCAAGGTGAGCGTCCTGGCGCCCGACCATAACTGGTCGGCTTCCGGGCACGTGAAAACCCTCAACCGACCGCTGCGCGCCAAACCATTCACCCTGGAGGACGGCACGACCGCCCTTGCCAGCGACGGAGCGCCTTCGGACTGCGTGGCGTTGGCGCTGATGGGGGTCATCGAGGGAAAAATCGACGTGGTGGTCTCGGGAATCAACCCAAACGCCAACGTCGGGCATGATGTCACCTACTCCGGCACGGTCACAGCGGCAATGGAAGCAGCCATCGGGGGTGTGCCGGGCGTGGCGGTCAGCCTGGACGCGCCGGAATATCACAGTGGTCCGCTGGATTACAGCACCGCGGCGATCGTCGCGCGCAAGGTGACCGCCGCATTGATGAAAAAGAAACCCGGTCGGGAGATGCTGCTGAACATCAACGTACCCTACCTGCCCGAGAAGGAGCTGAAGGGATACCGCATCTCCCGGCAGGGGCTGCGCATCTACCGGGATGAACTGGTGCGGCGCGAAGACCCGCGCGGCAGACCCTACTACTGGATTGGCGGGGAATCTCCCACGGGAGTGGCGGAGGAGGGCACCGATTTTGGCGACCTGGCTGCCGGGTATGTGTCCATCACCCCACTGCAGCTTGACCTGACTGCACATGCATTCATCAAGGAATTGTCTACCTGGGAGATCTCCGGCGAGGAATTACACTGAAATGTCTGACAAAGGGCAGTTGACTTAAGCCGCGGATTATTATAAATTGATAACAGGATTGGTTCGCCATCCTGATTACCACAAGACATCACAAGGAGAGGGTATGCAGCAGACAACCGTAAAAGATTGGATGAAAGATGTTGTCATATTCGTTGATCCAGATCTGTCGGTCTATGAGGGGTTGGAGATCATGCGCAAGCGTTACGCCACCAACCTGATCGTGAATAAAACCGCGGACAACCCGCAGTACGGGATTGTCACTTCCATTAACATTTGCGACAAGATCGTTGCCCAGGGGAACAACCCCAAAACCACCAAGGTGCGCGAGATCATGGCGAGCCCGGTCATCACTGTACCTTCTTCCATGCTCATCACGGAATGCGCCGCCTTGATGAAGGAAAAACGTATCCATCATCTTCCCGTCGCGGACGAGCACGGCAACATCATTGCCATGATCGCCGCCATGGACCTGCTGGTGGTGGCGGAGGCGATGGGTACCAACTTCGAAGACCGCGGCTTGCACTAGAACCGCCTTGACAGACCTCTCACGGTGCATCGTGTATAATTACGCCACGATGCGCCGTTTGTTATTCACCTCACTTTTCCTTGTGTTTTTGCTCGGGTCAACGTTTCTGGGACCCGCAAAACCCGTGCAGGCAGCGGATATCACCCCCAGCGACCTGATCGCCCTGGTGAACGGTATTCGAACGTCTTATGGGCTGCCCGCGCTGGGCGTCAACTCCATCCTGATGGGCACAGCCCAATGGACTGCGGACGAAATGATCCGCACCGGCATCCGCGATCACCTTTCTTATAACGGTTACCCGCAGCCTGAAGACCGCATGGCAGCCGCCGGTTACGGCGGTGGGAATGTCGTTTTTGGCACAGAAAACTGGGCAGGCGGTTACTCTTCGAGCATGACCATTGATACCCTCCAGGGTTACTGGGCGGATTACTGGCACATGCTGCCCATGACCGACCCTAATTACCAGGAGATCGGCGCAGGGGTCTCGGTCGGTACGAATGGCGAAGCCATTTATATCGTACACGCCGCATATTACGCAGGCGGGACAGTGTATAACACACCAATTCCGGGAGTCGTTCCCACCACGGAACCCATCCAGTACGTTGAGCCGGTGGTGACCGCCACTCCCAATTCTGATGGCGCGATCATTCACCGCGTGGCGTACGGGCAGACCCTGTTCTCGATCGCGCTTTCCTACGGGGTGAGCATCGACCAGTTGAAGACCCTGAACAGCCTGAGCGACAACATCATCTACGTTGGGCAGGATATCATCGTCAAGATCGCGCCAACGGCGACCATCACCCCCAACCCGACCGCCACGCGCAAGTACCCCACCCGCACACCCACCATGGCGCAGGCGACGCTTTCTCCGACCGCCTTTCGTACCCGCACCCCCACACTGGAAGCGGAACTGGCGGAAAGCATGCCGCGTATTGACCGCCAATGGATCGGACTGGGCTTGCTACTGATCAGTGCTATCGGATTATTCGTGGTGCTGTTCTTTGCCTTCATCAAGAGTGGGGGCAAGAAATCACAGACGTTGGACAAGCCGGTGGAGGAAAAACCGGAACCCGTGGCTGTACAGAAGAAAACCACGACCAGGGCGCCCAAGGCGAAACAACCCACAATGGATAGCGACATTGAGGCGGAGCCTCCGATGAAGAAAACACGCAAGCCAGCCACGAAGAAAACCGATGGAGAGTCCGGGGTAGACAAGAACGCCGACCAATAGTTAAAAATCCGATGAATAATTACTTCCCGGAATCCGTATTTTTGATTCCGGGAATTTGCATTTAAGCACGATTGTTATTCAAAGCTAAATGCATAATCCGGGTTTCGAAAACAGAAACCCGGATGAGTTCGGTGACTTCGTTTCCCGGAATCTGTTCTTGATTCCGGGAATGTGCATTTAAACGCGATTGCTATTCAAAGCTAAATACATAATCCGGGATTCGAAAACAGAAACCCGGATTATCTGACCATTTAGATCATGAAATCTTCACCATGCCAAACACCGCCTTCCGGAGCGCGTAGCAGCATCGGATGGGTCTTGCCGTTACTGCCAACGTACTGGCTCGACGCATTCAATTGCATATGCAGCTTTTCCTCCACCACTTCCAGGCGGCGCATCAGGGCTGCCACCGAATCGCCCAATGTATCCGGCAGCCTGCCGTGTTCCAGGTCGGGACCCTCCGCCGTTGGCTGGCTGCGCGCCACGACCTGCCCGGGGATGCCCACCACCACCGAGTTTGGCGGCACGGACTTCACCACAACGGCGTTCGCGCCGATACGGCTATGAGCGCCGATGGTGATGTTCCCCAGGATCTTCGCGCCCGCTCCGACCACCACCTCGTCCTCGAGGGTGGGATGGCGTTTGCCCTTCTCCAGGCTGGTGCCGCCCAGGGTGACGCCGTGGTAGAGAGTCACGCGATTGCCGATCTCGGAAGTCTCGCCGATGACCACGCCCATGCCATGGTCGATGAAGAATCCGCGTCCGATCTTCGCGCCGGGGTGGATCTCGATGCCGGTCAGGAAGCGGGTGACATGCGAAAGCCAGCGTGCCAGCAGCCTGAAACCGTGCTCCCAGAGCCAGTGTTCGCTGCGGTGTGCCCAGACGGCGTGCAGCCCGGGGTATGCCAGCAGCAATTCGAGCACGGACCTGGCAGCCGGGTCGCGGTCGAAAACGGAATGAATATCTTCACGTACATTCTTGAACATGAGTCCCTCCCTCAAGGGCTAATCAGCCAGGTCAGCGTAAAGCGCGGTGCTCAGGTAACGCTCGCCAAAAGACGGGATGATGACGACGATGAGCTTGTCCTTGTTTTCAGCGCGGTTGGCAACCTGCAGCGCGCTCCAAACCGCCGCCCCGGATGAGATACCCACCAGCAGACCTTCCATGGAAGCCATTTGCCTGGCAGTGCGGAAGGCGTCCTCGCTCTTCACGCGAATGACTCTCATCGTAGATTTTCGTATTCAGGATCTCCGGGACGAACCCTGCCCCGATGCCCTGGATGGGGTGGGGACCCTTCGCGCCGCCGGATAACACGGGCGAGGCGTCCGGCTCAACCGCCACAATTTTTACGGACGGTTTTCGGCTTTTCAACACTTCTCCGATACCGGTGATGGTTCCGCCGGTTCCCACGCCCGCCACTACGAAGTCCACTTGTCCATCGGTGTCCCGCCAGATCTCCTCAGCGGTGGTAAGGCGGTGGATTTCGGCGTTTGCCGGATTCTTGAACTGCTGGGGCATAAAGTAGCGCGGGTCGGAAGCCGCGATCTCCTCTGCCTTGCGGATGGCGCCAGCCATACCCTCGCTGCCCGGGGTGAGCACCAGCTCCGCGCCGTAGGCTTTCAACAGGATGCGCCGCTCTCGGCTCATTGTTTCCGGCATGACCAGAACCAACTTGTAGCCGCGCGCCGCTGCGGTGAATGCCAGCGCGATGCCCGTATTCCCGCTGGTTGGCTCGACCAGGATGGTGTCTTCGCGGATGGCGCCGCTCTTTTCCCCGGCTTCGACCATCGCCACACCGATGCGGTCTTTCACGCTGTGCGCAGGGTTGAAGTATTCCAACTTGGCGGCTACCTTGGCGAAGCTGCCACTGGTCAATTTGTTGATCATCACAAGCGGGGTATTCCCCACCAGTTCAGTAATATTGTTTGCGATTCTCATGTGTTTCTCCAATCTTCTAAATGGATTAAAAACAAAAACGGCCTGGAAGGCTCCTCATGAAATGCGGGGAAATCCACTGCCGTCTGAATCTAAATTTTGGAATGACTTCTTCAGGCGGAAATCAGATGGAGCCCCGCCTTTGACACAAGCAATTGAAGTAAGAAGATTTCATTTCAAACATAATTATGACCTAATTTGTCTTATTATAACCAATCCTGTAGTTTTGTCAATGGTATTTTGGGTCCGTGGAGTTGCAACCCTGCAGTGGATTCTTCCGTATATCAAGGTAAGTAAGCCACTTTTTCATTGGAGGTTGATATGAACAAAAATCAAAGAACGACATTGGGAATGGGCGTCCTGCTGGTGCTGGCGGGACTCATCTTCCTGTTGCTGAACATCATGCCCCAACTGCGTGACCTGATCAACGTGAGTTACTCCTGGCCGTTGATCGTCCTCGCGGTCGGAGCAGGATTGCTGCTGATCGGGCTGGTGGTTGGTGCGCCGGACATGGCAGTGCCCGCGTTTGTTGTTGGCGGGATCGGGGGCATCCTCTATTATCAGAACGTAAGCGGGGACTGGCAGAGCTGGTCATATCTCTGGACGCTGATCCCCGGATTTTCCGGGTTGGGAATGCTGGTCGCCTGGGTGTTTGGCTCACGCGGCAAGAACAATATTTCCTCTGCCCTTGATACGATCGGTTCCAGCCTGGTACTGTTCGTCATTTTCGGAGCAATCTTTGGCGCGTTTGAGGGTTTTGGTCCTTACTGGCCGATCCTGCTCATTGCTGCCGGTGTATTGATCGGTTTCCGTGCACTCATTCACCGAAAGGAAGGGTAAATCAATGGATAACTTTTTATCACAAAAAGCTTTACGCGTTTTCATGGGGGTAATGCTGGTGCTGGCAGGCGGAATATTCCTGTTGCAGCAATTCATCACCCTACCGGTAGGGGCACTGTTCATCGCTCTGATCTTCGTGGCTGGCGGGTCAGTATTTATCCTGGCGCTGCTCAAAGATCACTCCCGTTGGTGGGCAGTGATCCCCGGCTACACCTTGATCGGGTTGGGCGCGATGATCGCGGTCAGCAAGTTGTTTCCCCGTGGCATTGACCGGTTTGGGGGCTCCATTTTCCTGGGAGCGATTGCCTTGAGTTTCCTGACCATCCTGTTGATGAAGCGCGACCTATGGTGGCCAATAATCCCCGCGGGCGTGCTTGCAACCCTGGCAGTGGTAGCCGGGCTAGGAAACATTTTTCATAACCTGGGTGGTGTTGTATTCTTTCTTGGGCTTGGGTTCACCTTCTTCATGATCCCTTTCTGGCCGTCGGGAAAGAAAGAGAAATGGGCATACATCCCGGGCAGTATCCTGCTAGCCTTGGGGTTGATGATCGCGATGTTCTCGGGAATGTTATTGCAGACCTGGCTTGGTTGGGTGATCGGTGTTGCGTTCCTGTTTGGAGGTGCTTTCATGATCTTCCGTTCCGCCAGGAAACAGGAATAAGGAGAAGTCATGGAAAACCGATTAAATCGAAGCCAAACGGATAAAATGCTCGGTGGTGTTTGCACGGGTTTGAGCAAATACTTCCTCATCGATGTTGTCATCGTTCGGTTGCTCTTTGTGGCTTTCACCCTGTTGGGCGGTGTGGGTCCATTGATCTACATCATCCTCTGGATCGTCCTACCCGTTGAAGGGCAGACTACGATCGAAGGGGAGCCGCAGAAATTCGATGGAGAAGAACTTAAGGAACGTGCCGGGATGGTCAAGGATGAATTCGTGGACGCTGTGCGGCAGCCCAACCGGAACACCACGCTGTTCATCGGTGCAGGGTTGATTCTGCTTGGCGGCTATCTCTTTATGAAACAGTTCAACTTTCCCTGGCTTTCCTGGTTGAACGCGAATGTGATCCTGGCAGGGCTTGTGCTTGTGGTCGGGATTATCCTGCTGGTACGGGCGACGCGTAAAGATTAAGCGGTTCATTCCAGTTCAGTGTCAAGTATGGGAACTTTTCCAGAAAAGCTGCGTCTTATCGTTAGTATTTTATAAACGATAAGAGGAGTAAAAATGAAAAAACTTGTTTTAATTACGGCAGTCTGTATCCTAGCGATTGGCACGCTGGCAGCCTGCGGAAGGACACCTGTTTCAATGGCAACCTACCCGAATATCCGCACCCTGAGCGCTTCCGGAAGCGGAAAAGTCGCTGTTGTCCCGGATGTGGCTTACATCAATATTGGTGTGCGCGTGGATGCAGATGAAGTTTCAGATGCATTATCGAAGAACAACATCCAGGCGACCGAGATCTCCAACGCGTTGCAGAACTTTGGCGTGGATGCCAAGGATATCCAGACCTCGAATTTTAACGTCTACCCGATGTCTGATTACGGCATGGACGGTCAAATCACCCGCAAGTACTTTGTCGTGGAAAACACGGTGTACGTAACGGTGCGTGAGCTCGGAAAACTGGGTGAGATTCTGGACGCAGTTGTCCGGTCTGGCGCGAATACCATCAACGGGATTTCCTTTGATGTGACTGATAAGTCCGCTGCCCAGGCACAGGCGAGGGATCTGGCCATCCAGAATGCCCGCGCAGAAGCCGAAGCAATTGCCACGACCGCCGGCGTCAAGCTGGGGAACCTGCAGTCCGTGAATGTTTACAGCTCTTCCGTTCCTGTTCCGATGTATGACGGTAAGGGTATTGGCGGAATGCAGATGATCGATTCCGTTCCCGTGGCGGCTGGTCAGTTGCTCATTACTGTTGAAGCGAATGTTGTGTACGAGATCAAGTAAGTGTTGATTAATAATAAAAGCGCCGCGAAAGCGGCGCTTTTTGCTCGCTAGTATGGGATGGAGCTGATGATGTTCAGTTTGCTGATCCGGTGGGTGGCAATCACACGACGGATCGTGCCGGTGAGCCCGCGCATGACCAGGCTGTCCGTTTTCGCGCCATCCTTGAAATAAGAAACCCCATCGAGCAGTACGCCAGTGGTGATGCCGGTCGCGGCGAAGAACACATCCTCTGAGGAAATCAGGTCATCCATTGTCAGTGGTTTGTTGAAATCAACACCCATCTTCTTTGCGCGCTCCAGCTCGTTGGCGTTTCGTGCGTAGAGCTTTCCCATGATGGTGCCGCCAATGCAGCGCAGCCCGGCAGCAGCCAGAACCCCTTCGGGAGTCCCGCCAATTCCCATGAGGACATCGATGTCGGTCTCGTCCATCCCGGCCATAATAGCGCCCGCCACATCCCCGTCCGGAATCAAGCGGATGCGCGCACCTGCCTGGCGAACCTCGGCAATCAGTTGTTCATGCCGGGGGCGGTCCAGGATCACCACAGTGAGGTCTTCGACATTTCCACCTTTCGCTTTGGCGATTTTGGTGAGGTTGTCGAAAACGGGCGCATCGATGTCAATCACATCCTTGGCAACGGATCCGACGGCAATCTTGTTCATGTAGAGGAAAGGCCCGGGATTGAACATCGTTCCGCGGGGTGCCAGGGCAACAGTCGCGATCGCATTCCACAAGCCATGCGCCAGCGGTCGGGTTCCATCGATCGGGTCAACGGCGATATCC
Organism: uncultured Chloroflexia bacterium; assembly: GCA_963774925.1. Lineage (GTDB taxonomy): Bacteria > Chloroflexota > Anaerolineae > Anaerolineales > Anaerolineaceae > UBA6107. The sequence continues at coordinate 151,404 of CAVZGM010000002.1, read as the reverse complement.
AGCTTCGGACCCTCGCCTGTACCCAGGATCTCACCGTTATACAGCATCGGGGCATTATCCTTCTCGCCCTCGCCAATGACAATGACACCTTCCATTTGCATGGAGTTCAGCATCAGGCGCATTCCGCCAACTGCAGCGGCATCCGCGGCGTTCTTGTCTCCTCTGCCCATATAACGCCCGGCAGCCAGTGCAGCCGCCTCAGTAACACGCGCAAGGTCAAGCGCCAGGTTGCGGGTAGGGGCAAATCCATCCATGGTTTCCTCCAGGAAGAATGAGATTTATTATAAGAATAACAGAGAGATCAAAAAATAGCCAATCGGTGCTGCCCATAGCGAGGAATCTGCCCGGTCGAGGATTCCCCCGTGCTCGAGCAATAGATTACTGGAGTCCTTGAGGTGTAATTGGCGTTTGAGCATGCTCTCGCCAAAATCGCCAAATGGCGCGAGGATGGAGACCATGGCCCCGAGGATAATGCCGTGCCAGGGGAGAATGGCGGGGGCAGGGATGTGCCACAGCGCTGCAAACCCCCAACCACCCAAAATCCCGGTGACAATCCCACCGATGTACCCTTCCCAGCTCTTCTTCGGGCTGACCAAAGGCAGCATCTTATGTTTTCCAAACAACCTGCCAAAAATGTAGGCACCGCTATCAGCGATGGAAATGATCGGGAAGACCAGGAAGGTCCAGTGCAAGCCGTTTTCCAGACCGCGCAACGAAATGGCATAACTCCCCAACCAGCCGAGATAGACTGCCCCTGCGGTTGTGATGAAAAAGTCGATCGCGGCGTTATTTGCCTGCCGCTGCTGCTGGATGGTGTGCCAGGTCATGGCTGACAGGATGAGCAGGCACAGCCAGAGACCACCGTAAGATTCGCCCAGCAGGTGCCGCATGACTACCGCGGTAATCACAAAAAAAACCATCACCCAGGGTGATGGAAGGAATCCCCCGTTCCGGAACATCAAGCTGAGTTCCCAGGCGGCGACTGCGAGCACAACGGCTACCATCAGTGTGAACCACCACCCGCCAAGCATGGTGAAAACCGCCAGGGCAGGCACCATGATGACATTGACGATCATGCGTTTGCGGAGAGCGATGTCAGCTTTCATCGGCGGATGTGGAAATCTTTCCAAATCTCCTCTCGCGTGTACTGTAGATTTCCACAGCCTTCTGAAATTCGGTCTTATTAAAATCTGGCCATAAGGTGGGGGTGACATACCATTCTGAGTAAGCCGACTGCCAGATGAGGAAGTTGCTGATGCGCATCTCGCCGGAGGTGCGGATGATAAGGTCGGGATCCGGGATCTCACGGGTGAAAAGGTATTTGCTTACCAGTTCTTCATCAACTTCACTTACTGGAATGTTGTCCTTGAGTATGTTCTGGATGGCATAGACGATCTCGTCCCGTCCGCCGTAATTCCAGGCGACATTCAATATCAGGCGGGTGTTCGCACAGGTGACCTCCAGAGAGTGTTCGACCTTTTTGCGAAGTCTTTCTGGCATCAACTCGATCCTGCCAATATGGCAGATACGGACGCCTTCCCGGCACAATTCATCGAGTTCGTTATCCAGGTAGGTTTCCAGGATGGTCAGCAGCCCCTGTACTTCTTCCTTTGGACGCGACCAGTTTTCGGTCGAGAACGCGTAAATGGTCAGGAATTGGATACCCATTTCCACGCATCCGGTGATAACCTGCCGCAAGTTTTCCGTACCGGCTTTGTGTCCCTCAAGGCGGGGCAGACCACGGGCTTCTGCCCAGCGGCCATTGCCGTCCATTATGATTGCGACATGAACAGGGATCTTACCAGGATTTGAACTCATAAGAACCGAAACTACACTTCCATGATCTCAGCTTGCTTGTGAAGACCAATTTTTTCGATCTCTTCGATCATGTGCTCGGTCAATTTTTGCACTTCCTCTTCACCCAATTCCAGGTCGTCTTTCGAAATCATTTTTTCCTTTTCGAAATCTCGCAGATCCTTGATCACATCCCTGCGGATATTGCGCACCGCAACACGGGCTTCTTCCAACCGGCTATGGACCACTTTTACCAGGTCCCGCCGCCGTTCTTCGGTGAGCGGGGGCAAATTGAGGCGGATCACCTTGCCATCATTGTTGGGGGTTAACCCGAGCTCTGATGCCAGGATCGAGCGTTCGATCGCCTTTAGCGTGGTCGGATCGAAAGGTTTGATCAACAAAGCCCGGGCTTCAGGCACCGAGATGCTTGCCAACTGCATCAACGGAGTTGGCATACCGTAATAGTCAATGGGTAGTTTTTCCACCAGGGCAGGGGCAGCGCGGCCAGTGCGTATGCCGGTCAAATCCTCTTCGAGGGATGCCAGTGTGGTCTTCATGCGCGTTTCAGTTTCTTTTACGGTCTCCTTGATCATGCTAACCTCCGCGAAATATGGATCAATGAGATAAGCATACCTTAAAAGTCTAAAAAAATCCATCACACGAGCGGAAAACCCTCTTGACAATAACGAACATATGTTCTATAATAGGAATAACAGTAGATTGGTCTGAACCTTGCAATAAGAAGGATAACTGAAATTCAATGGAGATGGAAATGACCACAGGAATGCTCTGGTATGACGATGATCCCAGGTTGGACCTGGTAGCCAAGATCGAAAAAGCGAGAGGGTATTACTTGAAAAAATACGGGAGGTCGCCCAACCTGTGTTTTGTCAACCCGGCTATGCTCAGCAAACCGCTGCCAAGGGTGGGGGAGATTTCAGTTCAGGAAGACCAGATGATCCTGCTCAATCATTTATGGCTGGGGGTCAGGGGATCGGTTTCGGTGTAATATATCGTCGTACGGGCTTTTCCAGGTTTCAAAGTACACAGAGGTTGGTAAATTCGCCAACCTCTTTTATTTGCGGAGCTTTCTCCTTGCCCACTGCCAGATCTGCCGGAGGTGGCGGAAGGGTCTCTCTGCAAATTTATCCTTGAAATGCAGCGCGGCAGATTCCAGGCTGATGCGTCTATGTTGTTCCTCCACCAGGTAATAGCGGTGTTCGATAATCCACAGGTAGAGGTCCATCTCGGTACGGTGAGGAAAAGCCCTGAGGATTTCGTGGTCGCGGATGATCTTCACCAGGGGTCGGTACAGGTCCTTGTACCAGGATCTCACTGCCTGTTCATCGCTGATGGAGTCCTCCGATTTTTCATTCAGGAAATAGCGGTGGACCGAAATATGCTGCAGAATCTTGTTGTACTGACCGGGCATGGAAAAATGGAAATCATCGTTCGGGAAGAGTTCGTTCAATTTTGTTTTTTCCATGAACTCGTGATATTCCTGTTCCAATACCAGGCGGTTGATATCGGTGGTCTCATCAATCTTCCCCTCGACCTTGACTTCGATTACGTAGGCATCCATGAATTTCTGACCCCGCTCGCGGGCAACAGACACACGATGATTGCCATCCTTGATGAAATACACCTCTCCGACCTTGTATACCTCGATCGGCGGCAGGATGATCTCCCGGAAGTAAGCGCGATCGATGCTCTCCCATCGAGATCTTGTGTGTGTTTGCCTGGGCAGGAAGGCGCGGTCAAAGTCCAGGTAACGGCTGACAGAACCGATGATCTTATCAACTTCGATCTCGCGGTAGCCGAGGTCATGTTGACCTTTGAATGGAGTGTGTTTCAGAACTTCATCGAATGGCAACAATTCATTATTCTGATGCTTGATCCAGGTAAAGATGGACCGCCAAAAACCCTTGGAGTATGCACGGGTGAAGTCCATCCTGGAAGCCTGGCTCAAGTTGATCGGTGAAGAGCCTCTGTTCTCGTTATCCATTCTTACCTCCGTTTGGGGCGGATGCGCACATCCTGCAGCATAATCTCCCGGTAGCCAAATACATTCAGAACGGTTGTCTTCCCGGTCTCTGTACGCGTGATGGTGTCTGGTCGATAAACATGTACATGTCCGTGCAGGAAATACGTGGGCTGGAAGACTCTGATCAACCAATTGAATGCCTTGATCCCCTGGTGAGGGAGGTCAACATCGTCATGGATGTGCCAGGGCGGGGCATGCGTCACCATGATATCCAGGTAGCGGCCGAACCTCGCCTTGTTCACCAGGAAACCCGGTACCAGTTGTAAAACCATTGACCAGTATTCTGCCTGCGTGTACTGATTGGGTCCCTTGTTATACCGAACCGAACCCTCGAGACCAGCAAGCAGCAGCCCCTTCTCGTCCTGCAGGTACCTGCGGTGGAGATTGTTCGCGCCCCATGGGTTGCTTCGTGGCGAGGCTGTACCAAATTCAACCTTGCTGGAGTGGTTACCCCGCACGAAATACAGGGGTACGTTCAACATGGTTTGAATATACTCCAGGTAGTAATAGGGCAGGTCGCCGCAGGATATTACCAGGTCAAGGTCGGTGAATTTTTCCTGGATGTAAGGGCTGTAGATAAATCCGATCTCGACATCACTGACAGCAAGGATCTTCATACGAGACCCCTATTCAGGGTTCTCTTGCAGTGCGGTCACGCTGGCAACTGCCAAAGCAGCAGTGTGAGAAATGGAGACCGACCAGGAAGCCCAACCTTTTTGCATAGCCGTCGCAGCAGCTGCCCCGTGAAGGCGAAGCAGCGGTTTCCCCTGGTCATCTGAAAGGATTTCCAACTCCTGCCAGCTTACCCTGCCGATACCGCAGCCAAGCGCCTTGGCAGCTGCTTCCTTGGCGGCGAATTTCCCGGCAAGGTTGGAGGATCGGTCAGCACACTCTGCCAGTTCATCCGTTGTGAACACACGGCGCAAAAACCGCTCCCGAATCGCCGGATTAAGCTCACTAATCCGCTTGATCTCGATTAGATCGATTCCGTGAGCAATCCCAGTCATGATGCCGTTTTCCTGCGGTGTTCCGACCCGGCGGAGACGATCACCATCTTGCCGGGATCGATGTATTTCCTGGCTGCTTCGAGGATTTGCCCGGGGGTGACCGACCGGATCAAGCCTTTATACCGACGGTAATAATCAAGCCCTAATTGGAATCGTTCCAGGTTGAGAATTGCATTGGCAACGCCAGAATTGGATTCAAGTGAAAGTGGCAGCCTGCCAATAAAATTGGATTGGTTTTCTTCCAATTCTTCGGTGCTGACCGGTTCGGAGGTGAATTTCTTGAGTTCTTCCAGGATCAGGCTGGTTGCCCGGTTAACATTCTCGAGATTCACCCCTGCGCTCACCTCCCAGGATCCGCTTTCGATCCAGGCGTTCAGGCTTGTGTAAGCATAGTAGGCGAGCCCGGCTTTTTCGCGAACCGAATCACCGATCCTGCCCATCAAGCCAAACTGACCGAGGATGCTGTTCCCCAGTGAACAAGCCAGGTAGTCCCCTGACAAGCGGCGTGGACCGAGCGTTCCAACCACCAGGTCTGACTGGCTTTTACCGGGAATCGCCACCTTGCTGCGAATCTCCGCATGAGGGAAGCTCACTTCAGGATGTGCTTCAGTGTTTTTTTTCTGGATTGGCTGCCAGTCTCCCAATTGTGACACAACAAGGTCAAATACCCCCTGGGCTTCCACTGCTCCCGTGACCACGATGACCATGTTCTCTGGTCCGTAGTTATGTGAATGAAATTCGCAAATATCGCCAGGGGTAATGGGGCTGATCGTTTCGGGGTAGCCATCCTCTGGTCGCCCATAGGGATGACCCAAAAAAAGCAGCTTATCGAATTCCAGCGCCGCCATGTCCGCGGTGTTTTGTCCTCGGATTGCCAGCCCGGTGAGCAGCTGACCCTTCAACTTTTCCATTTGCTCTGGAGGAAAAACCGGAAAACGGAGTACCTCGGAAAGAGTGGAGATCAGCGTGGGGAGATCCTCCGCAAGGGCTCTGCCACCGAAACTTGTGTTGTGTACGCTTGCGCCAAAACCCAGGCTGGCACCGATTGACTCGAGCCGGTTAAAGATCTGCTGGAAAGCGGTGTTACGTGTTCCGCGCATCAGTCCCAGGGCGGTGAAATGAGCAAGACCCAGCTTGTCCGCTGGATCAAGCTGGCTTCCGGCGTTGACATAACCAGAGATGACCACTGAGCTGCTATTGAAGTTGCTGCGGGTGAGTACAACGATGCCATTCGGCAGGACATGTCGATGAATGTCATCCGGACCCGGGAGAGTATTCATTTGCATCGTTCCTTTCATACCACACCGCCTTCCGGCAGGTAGACGCCAACCACCCGGTGCTCTGGCTGCAGGTATTTGCGAAGGGTTTCAAGGAGTTTATCGGGAGAAACCTGCTCCAATTTGCTGACGTAATTCGTGAACCAGGCATACTCGGAAAACATCTCGGAATACCCCAGCCAAAAAGCCTGGTTGCTGATGTTTTCGCTCCCATAAGCGAACAAGGCACGCGCCTGCTTGGCAGCCCGGTCGATCTCGGCTTGCTGGATTGGAGTTTGTAACAGACTATGCAATTCCTCATCCACCTGCGCCAGCACCTCCTCCGGTTTGCGGTCTGGATGCACGGTAATGGTCACCTGGTAAAGGTAAGGGTCAAGCGTAGCTTGCAGAGAGCCATTCACACTGACGGCGAAGCGGTTCTCCACCAGGCGGCGGTAGAGCCGCGAGGTTTTGTTTGAAATACCGCCACCGCCAAACATGTTCAGGCTGGTAGGCCCAGTGATCAGGCTGTCCAGGATGGTGAAGGCGAAGAAGTCATCTTCGTTTGCTGCCGGAGCGCGGTACGCCAGCTGCAGGTAGGTCGTCTCACCCGGACCTCTAACCTCGACCCGTTGTTCCTTTTCAGGGGGAGGATCAGTGCTGACCGCGCAGAGTGGACTTGTGCGTTTTGGCAATAGCCCATAAGTTTGTTCGATCTGGCGCAGAAAGTCATTTGTGTTGAAATCGCCGGCAGCCGTCAGGACTGCATTGGCAGGATGATAATGGGATGTATAGTGGTGGTAGAGGTCTTTGCGCCTGATGGCTTTAAGATCCGCGATGCTGCCCAGAACCTCGTTCCGGTAGGGGTGGTGTTCGAAGCAGGCCATTTGGATGGCTTCCTCCAATTGGAACATCGGTTCGTTCTCGCTGCCTTCTCGTTCAGAAATGATGACGGTTCGTTCAGATTCGACCTCCTGGGGGTCGAACAGGCTGTTGACCATGCGATCTGCTTCGAGGTCAAGCGAGAGTTCGATCTTGTCTGCCGGCATGGTCTCAAAAAAGGTGGTCCAGTCCAGGTGGGTGAAGGCATTCCACATACCACCATCACGGGAGATTGCCCGGTCAAGAAGCCCCGGGGGATACTTGTGGGTGCCCTTGAATTGCATATGTTCCACCCAATGGGAGATACCTGTCTTCCCCGGCAGCTCATACCTGGAACCGACACGGTACCAGACCCAGTGGCTGATGAGGGGTGCAGTATGGATCTCCTTGAGCAGGACTTTCATTCCGTTTGGTAGCATGGTACAGGTGATTTGATCCGTCATGAATACCTCTATTAAAGTAAATATAGCATAATAAGAATAAGCAGGATATCGATTTTAGCCCTTGGGGATTAATAAAAGTAATATACGAGCACTGGAAAAAAACGGTTAAAGAACCTGGATACTGCGCAGGAGAGTGATCCAGTTCACCCCGGATTATCGAAAGTCTTTTTGTTAGGGAACATCATGATAAAGCCAATGGCGATCAAGGCACTGCCGATCTCCATCCCGCGAGCCTGCCAGACGCCGAAAAAGGGTATGGCGCTCAGTGGGTGCGACCCGATGCCAAAAACATCCGCCATTCCAGAAAAAAGCGCAACCACGTAGCCTGTGCTGATCAGGCGCATTCCGATGTCGGCAGCGATGCTCAATCCGAGCTTTCGCCACAGGGAGCGGACCGCCACGTACCCGCCGATGCAGATGATTGCCATCCCGACCAGCATGACAGCGATTTGAATGAACCCGACCACTGGACTTCGGTCGAGTCCAAAGAGAGCAGGTTGAGCGCCAACCAGGAAGAAGATCATTCCTCCCAGGGTGGTGATCAGCCCGATGCGGATGCGAATGCGCGGCAGCGGTGGTCTTACTGGTGCGATGTCGAAAGGCGCAGGGTGCTCCGTTTCTTGTACGGTCATGCTATCCATAACTCCTGATGGGTATCCTGATTCAGCGGAAACAAGAATAGTATAACCTTGAACAAGCAAATCGACAAACAAGCCAATATACAAAAAAGCGCACACCTAAATGTGCGCTTTTTTCATAATAAGGGGATTTAATCCTCGGAAGAGGGATTTCCTTCATCCAGGATGTCTTCGAGGGACTTCCAATCCTCATCTGCGTATGCCATGGAGTCCACTCTGCGCAGGCTCAAGCCGATGCGGTGCTCTGCGGGGTCAACCTTGATCACACGCAATGTGCAGCTCTCGCCAACCTTGAGGACTTCCTTGGGATGCTCAATGCGCCGTTCGCTGATCTCGGAGATGTGGATCAATCCTTCGATATCATCAGTCAGGCGGGCAAATGCGCCAAATTTTGTGAGACGGGTGATAGTGCCTTCGACCAATTGACCGATATGGAATTGGGCAGCTCTTTCATCCCACGGGTTGCTTTCCAACTGACGCATGGATAAACCGATGCGTTTCTTTTCGCGATCTATATTGATGACCTTAACCTGGACTTCCTGTCCCACCTTCAACAGCTCGTTGGGATGCTGGATGCGGTCCCAGGAGATTTCGGAGAGGTGAACAAGTCCATCAGCGCCGTTGACATTCACGAAAGCGCCAAAGTCAGCCAGGCTGGTGACGCGACCGGTATAGGTTTCGCCTTCTTTAAGCTCATCCAGGACTCGTTCCTTGACCGTTTCACGGGTTTCGGAGCTTGCCTGGCGTTCAGACAGGATCAGCCGTCTTCGTTCGCGGTCTACTTCGATGACACAAACATCGACTTCCTGACCAATCATCCTGCCCCAGCGCTGTTCGGGGGTTTCGCCGCTGACATTTCCTCGACGTGTGATGCTGATCTGGGAAGCGGGCACAAAACCGCGCAAGCCGCCGACAGGGACGATGAGTCCGCCTTTGTTGTAACCAATGATGGTGCTATGGCTGGATTGCTTGTTCGCCAACAGGGCTTCTGCCAGGGTCCAGCCTTCTTCTTCACGGGCGCGCATGTAGGAGAGAATCAGGTTACCGTTCTGATCTTCCGGATTGATGACGTAAACCGGTATTTCCTGACCCATCTTCAAATTCGCAAGTTCATCGCTGGGAATGAGTTCATACTCTTTTCCAGTGATCATCCCCTCGGATTTTGTTCCGACGCTGACCAGAATCTGACCGGGAGTAATGCTGGCGACCACACCTTTCCTGATCTCTCCCTGGGTGGGGAATTCAATTCCCAGGTCCTCGTTTTCCAGGAGAGATGCCATATTGTTCATATCATTTGAATTGTTTTCGGGAGCCAGTCCCATGTCGTTCTGGGCATCATTTGTGTCCATACGTCGATCACTCCGGCAATTAAGATAGCCAACGGGTGTATATGTTTCGTCAATTGAAAAATATACAGCCAAGGCTGTAACGATTTTTAATTATACATCATTAAGTAAAGGCTTGACCTTAAAAATCAAATTGGTTGTCGCTTTGCCCCACTCCACGGCGCCAATTAATGACGTTTCCTTTTCTTTTTCCCGCTGGTGCCTGGTTTTTCGGCATTGACAACAGGCTGAACAACCGATGGATTCTGGGCAGGGGCTTGAAGTGTCGGTGTCTTGTCTCCGCCCTGGCTTCCTTGTTTGCGAGGTTGGGTGAGAAACATGCGGCTGATGACCCCTGTGCGGATGTCACTGAGAAGGGTTTTAAACAATTCTGCAGCCTGACCCTTGTATTGCACCAGGGGGTCCCGTTGCGCGTAGGCTTCCAATCCAATGGAAACCCGCAATGCGTCCATACGGGTCAGGTATTCGACCCATAATTCAGAGATTACGCTCAGAAGGATGTGGCGGTAGATCTGGTTCTGTGTCTTTTTCCCCAGCGAAATCTCAATTGATTTTCTCTGTTCCGCGGTGAGTGCATCCAGGGATTGATCCGCGACCGCGTTAAACTCAGCTTCACCAAACTCGCCGGTCAGTTCTTCCTGAAATTTCAGGTTGGTGTCCTCAAGCTTGCTCCCGCTCAGGCGAAAACGATCAAACTCGATCTTGCCCCACACGACTTCCAGCCTGTCGCGGACACCCTCAAGGTGTGTCAGGACGGCGGATGTGATCTCGGCAACAGGCTCATCCTGCAGAAGCCTGGCAGCCTTGAAAATATAATTCAAAAGAATAACCCGTTTCATGCCGCGCTGGTGTGTGCGCGGGTCAATGGCGAGCCTGGTACCGACGCTCATCGCCATCAACAGGTCAGCCAGTTTGATATCATCCAGTTCACCCTGCATGTGGGACAGTGCGGTATCCAGGCTTTGCGCGATCTGACCCTGGTCGGAGAGGAGAGCACCAGAACGGTTTTCCAAGACCACGGATGTCTGTGCGTACAGTTTCTCCGATACCTCAGACCACTCAAGGTCAGCCAGTTCAGCGGCTTTCAGCCCCAGGCTGTCATCAATACGTCTTTCGATGGCGCCCATCGTACGCGATACCGCCAGCATGTTCAACCCGCGTGCGATCTGTTGGGCGAGGGTTTTTTTCACAGACAAATCCGCTTCTGGCAGCTTTCTTACCTCATCCGAAGATAACCGCAACCCTGTGTGTACCAGGTTTCCCAGCTCTTCGAGCAATTCCTGAGAGCGCCGTTGTTCCTGGGACTCTTCATCTTGATTCTCCAAGCCCTCGAAGTAGGTATCCAGGGTTTCCAACCGCTCGGCTTTGAGCTGGTCAACAGTCTCCTCAGTTTTTTCCAGCATCACCCGGGTCGAGCGCAGGATGTGCTCGTTTTCCACCTCGTTCACTTCTCGCGCAAGTTCCAAAAAAGTGGATTTGAGGGTGGAAGGATCTACCTGACCTCCCAGTCGGTGATTTACTTCATTGATCATCAACTGAAGTGTATAAGAGGGAGCGCGAACGCCTTCCTGTTCGAAAGACATCGAAGGTTGCACTTCTTCCAGGTAAGCGAGTAGTTTCCAGGGACCTTCCTCGTCTTTCAGCGCCCTGGGGATACGCTCCTTCAGTTCTGTGTTCAGGACGTCAATTACATCATCATGCAGGTCTTCCTTGATGAACGCCCGGTCCCGTTCCGCGTAGATACGTTTGCGTTGAGAATTGAGGACATCGTCGTATTCCAACAGGTGCTTGCGGACATCAAAATTGTTGCCCTCAACGCGTTCCTGTGCTTGCTCGACCATGCGACCGATGATGTTACTCTCGATTGGCAGGCTCGGGTCAACCTTCATACGGCTCATCAGGTTTTCCATCTGCACGCCGCCAAACAGGCGCATGAGTTCATCCTCGAGAGAGAGGTAAAAACGGGAGGAGCCGGGGTCGCCCTGGCGGGCGGCGCGTCCTCGCAGCTGGTTGTCAATGCGCCGCGCTTCGTGACGCTCCGAGCCGATCACGTGCAGACCGCCCAGCTCACGGACGCTTTTCATGTCTTCCAGGTAATTAATGAATGTGCTGACCGATTCTTCATAAATCCCGATCTGGTCGACATCCAGTTTCTCCAGGGCAGCACGCCGGGCTTCATTGTTCAAGTTGTACGGGTCTTCGACTCCCGCGCTTTCCAACACGCGGATGACATCAGCGAGCACTTCTTCGTTCAGCTCGCCGCCCAATTTAATATCCACACCGCGCCCCGCCATGTTTGTGGCGATGGTCACCGATCCGAATGCGCCAGCGCGGGCGATGATCTGGGATTCCTCGTCGTGTTTGCGGGCATTCAATACCTGGTGAGGGATGCCACCCTGTAACACAGCCAGGATGCGTTCTGTGTACTGGATATTCAGGTCCACGAGCTTCAGCAGGCGGTTAAGATTGTCAGTATCCTCAGGGTTGATAGATTGCAGCCCAGCCTGCCTTGCCACCGGGCGCATCTCAGCGACATTGAGGTCGTTTAATGGTTTATTCAGAAATTGGAGTTCAGCAACCTCCAGTTCCGGCGACTTATTGAATTTATCCAGCCAGGCATCGCGGATGATCAGGGTTTGTGCCAGGCGGCGCAAGGGTTCTGCGGACAGCCGCTGGGAAAGCCGTTCAGAATGTTCCACTGAAGTGGTGCCGACCAGTTGGGGTCTGCCAAGCGCGTAATAATGCATGATCTCCGCGGCGATGGCGCGCAGTTTGCCTTCTTCCGTCCGGTACACCATATCCGGGAAGTCCTGCCTTTTCCAGAAGACAGGCTGTCGCTCTGTGTCATCCTTGCGGGAGTAATACTGAACCGCGTAGTTTTGTTTGTCCTTGGTTTCCACCTTAACCAGTGGTGAATTCTCCTGGGCGGCGACGTACTCCAGGTTCATCGGGATGGGCAGCACGTCCAGTTTGTAGATCTTGGAGAACTCTTCTGATTCCGTGAGGGCTGTACCGGTCATACCGGCGAGCTTCTCATACATACGGAAATAGTTCTGGATGGTGATGGTGGCGTAGGTCACGTTCTCAGGTTCGACGCGGACGCCTTCCTTGGCTTCAACAGCCTGGTGCAAACCCTCAGACCAACGCCGTCCCGGCATGAGACGCCCGGTGAATTCGTCGACGATGATGACTTTGCCACCCTGTACGATGTAATCCTTGTTGCGGCGGTAGAGGTGTTGAGAACGAAGCGCCTGTTCCAGGTAACCCAGCAGGCGTGCCTGTTCAGGGGTGATATCCTCCGGGCGGTCCGGATTGCGCAGCGGCTGCCCCAGAATTTCTTCAACGTGGGCTTCACCGATTTCCGTCAGGGAAACCTGGCGGTCTTTTTCATTGATTTCATAGTCTTCCGGGTTCAGCGCCCGAACTACTTGTGCCATACGGATGTATCCCTCGGATTCATCCGAGGAGGGACCGGAAATGATGAGTGGGGTACGGGCTTCATCGATGAGGATGTTATCGACCTCGTCCACGATGGCGTAGTAATGTCCACGCTGCACACGTTCCGCCAGGCTCATGGTCAGATTGTCGCGCAGGTAATCAAAGCCGAATTCGCTGTTTGTACCGTAAACAATATCCGCCTGGTATGCCTCGCGGCGGTCTACCAGATCAAGCTGGTGTAAATCTTCACGGGCGTTGGTTTTGTCAAGTTCAACCAGAAAAGCTTTTCGGCCATTCTCTGTTCGGGATGCCATTTGCAGCACGCCCACACGCAACCCCAGCAGCTGGTAAATCGGCGCCATCCAGCGTGCATCACGCCGGGCGAGGTAGTCATTAACGGTCACCAGGTGAACCCCGTTGCCGGTAAGCGCATTGAGATATAGCGGAAGGGTAGCGACCAATGTCTTGCCTTCGCCGGTGCGCATTTCCGCGATCTTGCCGGAGTGCAGGGACATCCCACCGATCATTTGGATGTCGTAATGGCGCAACCCCAGGGTGCGTTTGCTGGCTTCGCGCACAGCAGCAAAGGCTTCGGGCAGGAGTTCATCTAGGGTTTCACCCTCGATGAAACGTCCTTTGAGTTCGGTTGTTTTTTCAGTCAGTTGGTCATTGCGAAGGGCTTCGAAGGCGGTTTCCAGACGGTTGATCTCAATCACGATCTCAGACAACTGATCGACCTCCCGCTTGTGCGGGTCGCCGCCAAAGACGCGCGCAATCTTGTTTAAAACCATAGTCACCTCTATTCAGGAGGTGATTATAGCATAGGCAAAACTTGCTGTTAGAATTGTGGGATGTTACGCGCCAGGTCACCAAACAGGTCGACCAGTGAGGCTCCCAGGATCAGGCTGATGATGACCATGATGCAGCCGATACCAATACTGATGAGCAACTGGGCAACGAAATATAATCCCCAAACCGAAAAAGCTCTTGTCAGGAAATTCTTGGATGTGATTCCCAATTGTGGCTGTCCTCCGTGATCACGGGAAGCCAGCTGCTGTTCCAATTGCTGCACGCGGGCGACAAGGTTGGCGATATCTTGATCTGTGTACATGATTCCTCCAAAGTAAGGAATGATAAATCCTGTTAATAATTATGCACGATTATCGTCCTGTGACAAGCAGGAAATCGATCACATATGGATCGAACGCCCTTCCGCAGCCTCAGCAGCTTCCATCAGTGTTTCGCTGAGCGTGGGGTGGGCGTGGATGTTCTTTACGATCTGGCTCACACCTAACCCATTGGCGGATGCGAGAGTTAATTCGGGCAATAGCTCCGAGACTTCCGGTCCAACCAGGTGTCCTCCCAGTAGTTTCCCCGTCGTTTCATCTGAAATTAGTTTGACGAATCCGCCGTAATCACCGAGTCCGAGGGCTTTCCCGTTTGCCAGGAAGGGGAACTTCCCAACTTTGATCGAAAAACCCTTCTCACGCGCCTGCGCTTCGGTGAGTCCGAAAGAGGCTGCCTGCGGCTGGGAGTAGGTGGCGCGGGGAATATTCTGGTAGTCAATTGGTGTTGTCAGATGCCCCGCGATCGCTTCGGCGCACAGAATCCCTTGCGTGGAGGCGACATGGGCGAGCAGCAGCTTACCGGTCACGTCACCGATCGCCCAAACACCGGGGATATTGGTTGCCATGCGGTCGTCCACCTGGATGTGTTTCCGTTCCGTCAGGCTTACGCCAACCTCTTCGAGCCCCAGACCTGCGCTGTTTGGTTTGAAACCAACCGCCACCAGGGCTTGTTCAGCTTCCAACACGGTTTCTCCATCCTTGCCGCTGACATGCACGCGTACACCATTGGAGGTGGTTTCAATCGCGCTGACGCGTGTCTCTACCAGGCATTTGATGCCTTTTTTGCTGAAGGCTTTGGTCAATTCAGTGCTCACTTCTTCATCTTCCAGCGGTGCAATGCGCGGGAGCATTTCCACAAGAGTAACCTGGCTGCCGTAGGAACTCCACACCGTTGCGAATTCCAACCCGATGGCACCTGCGCCAATGATAACGACGGATGCGGGTAATTTTTCCTGCAGGATGGCTTCCTGGTAGGTGAGCACTTTCTCGCCGTCGACCTGCATCCCGGGCAGGATGATTGGTTGACTGCCGGTGGCGATGATGATATTCTTTGCCTGGATCTCCTGTGTGGAACCATCCTGCAAGGAAAGCGTGATGCTGGAAGCTGAGATGAACCTGGCGTCACCCATGAATACCTGGATGTTGTTCTTCTTCATCAGGAAACCGACCCCACGGGTTAACCGCTCGGAAACCTGGCGGCTGCGTTTCACCGCTGCACTAAAGTCCAGGTTCAGGTTGTCAAAGGTGAATCCGAATTCTCTGCCCTTTTCTCGCAGGGTATGGGCGACCTCCGCGTTTTTCAAGAGCGCTTTTGATGGGATGCAGCCCACGTTCAGACATACTCCGCCCATCCATTTCTTGTCCACAATCGCGGTGTGTAAACCCAGCTGCGAAGCCCGAATCGCGGCAACATAACCGCCGGGTCCTGCGCCAATCACCAGTACATCGAATTGATCCATGTTTACCTCATTTTTCAAAAAGATTGTAGAAGAGCACATACCAGAGAGCCATCAAGCCATCTCCAAGACCGATCTTTTTTCCTTCCAGGTAGCTGCGTCCGTTATAGGAAATGGGAACTTCATCCACATTGTATTTTCCCCTGGCAATGCGCGCGACCACTTCCACTTCAAAACCGAACCTCCGGGAAAGGATTGGCAGGCTGCGAATGAGCTCACCACGAAAACCCTTGTAACAGGTCTCGACGTCCGTGAGACGCTGGCCGGTCAGCAGGTTTGAAAACCCGGTGATGACCCGGTTGGCGAGGAAGAAACTTGGTCTGAACTGGCTGGCTGAACGATGGTTCAAAAAACGGGAGCCAAGGATGACATCCGCTTCTGAATCACGGATCGGCTGCAGCACCCTGTTGATTTCCCCCGGGTCGTACTCGAGGTCGGCGTCCTGCACGATCACGAGCTCCCCTATTGAAAGCGCGAAGCCGGACTTCAGAGCAGCAGTTTTTCCCTGGTTGGAAGTTAACCGGTGATAGCGCACCTGGGGGTGGGTGCTCGCGTAGAGTGCACAGATCTCGCCTGTCTGATCTGTGGAGCAGTCGTCCACTATGATGATTTCCTGCAGGTTGGTCACGGAAGAGAGGACGCGATCCAGTACCTGCGTGATCGTACCAGCTTCATTGAATACAGGGATGATCACGGAGACAGTACCATTACCATTGGTCATGAGTCTATTTTACTTGATGGCGGTGAGATTTTCTGAGAGGAAGGTGCGGTCACCGGTTGGATTTCATGTACACTTATTTCAACCTGGAATACGAGGGAACGATATGATTTTGACTGAAGGTCGGTTTTGGGATAATCTATTTCATGTAAATGCCGAAATTTCGATTTTCCATCAATGGGAGCAGTTGGAAGCAACCGGCTGCATCCAAAATTTCAGGATCGCCGCGGGACTGGAAAAAGGTTTCCGGGAAGGCTACTTTTTCGCTGATTCCGATGCCTATAAATGGTTGGAAGCCGCCAGCCTTCTTCTTGATTGCCAGAAGGACACGCGATTAAACAAACTGGTGGATGAATTCATCAGCATCCTTGAAAAAGCCCAGGAGGAGGACGGGTACCTGTACACCTATAACCAGGTTCATTTCAGTGGAGTGCGCTGGAAGAACCTGCAGTTGGAGCACGAATTCTATTGCCTGGGGCATCTGATCGAAGCCGGGATCGCTCACCACCGCGCAACTGGAGAGCCCCGCTTGCTGGTCATAGCCAGGCGCGCAGCCGACCTGCTGGTGAGGGAATTCCTCCATGCCGCCCCAGCTATGACAGACGGGCATGAGGAGATCGAGATTGCGCTGATCCGCCTGAGCCTGCACACCGGCACCTCGGTCTATCGTGATCTTGCGCGGCATTTCCTCTCTGTTCGCGGACGCGTTCGGGGCTATGGATTTCTTATGTTGAGCCAGACCCTTTCCATGATCGGTCGGATGCGCACGGTGCGAGCCCTGCGGGAAAAGTATGCCAGGACAAGCGCGGGATACCAGCCCGTCAAATTGCCTGCACACAACACCCACATCACCCCTCCACTTACTCCCCTGCGTTTTTTGAGTTCACTTCTTTCCGGGAAGTATGTCCAGCAGCATACGTCCCTGCAGCAGCAGGACGTGCCTGTCGGTCACGCGGTCCGGTTTTCGTACCTTCAAACCGCACGGGCAATGCTGCTGCGGGATGAGCCTGAACAGGCGGAGACTGCCTGCCTGGAGTACGCCTGGGAACGGATGACAGCGAGGCGCATGTACCTTACGGGTGGGATCGGTTCTCTACCCCTGATCGAGGGCTTTGGCAGGGATTACGAGCTTGACCCGCAGGTGGCTTACGCGGAGACCTGTGCAGCCCTCGGAAACATGCTCTGGAATAAGGAGATGTCGCGGCTCACCGGAAAACCCCGTTATGCCGACCTGATGGAGTGGCAATTTTATAATGCCGCTCGGGTTGGAGTTTCCCTGGATGGAAAGAGCTATTTCTACAACAATCCGCTGGTGTGTCAGAAAGCCCATCAGCGCGCCGAGTGGTACCATATCCCCTGTTGCCCGTCCAATCTCTCCCGGGTCATCGCCTCCCTGCCCGAGGCAGCAATCCAGGTCGAGGGGGATCGGCTGGTCATCGACCAGTACGTTCCCGTGGTCACGGCGCTTGGGGGTGACGGAAACCTGACCCTCACGACTTCTCTACCCTGGGAAGGCGATGTCCAGTTGGTCTTTTCGCTTCCAAAACCAGCGCGATACAAGCTGAAGATTCGCGTTCCGGCATGGGCGGGAAAATTTTCAGTAAGACTCAACGGCAAGGAAATTGATTCAGGGGGTATCGCTCCCTGTGAAAAGCAGTTGGAATCTGCCGTTGGGTTGCACTTCGAGGACGCAATTTATTGGCAGACTGAAAAGGTCTTTCAGGACGGTGATAACCTGAGTTTACGGTTCAGCATGCCTTTCGTATTTCGGAAGCAGGATACCCGTTTGCCTGGATGCGGCGGGAAGGTCGCGCTGACCCGCGGTCCGCTGGTGTATTGCCTGGAAAGCATTGACCAGCAAGTTGACCTTTTCAATTTACAGATCGATGCGGATTCCCTTTCCACGCACTTTGATCCCGACCTGCTGGGGGGCAGCCAGGTTATTACCGGGAGATCAAAAACTGGAGAAGCACTGACATGGGTGCCCTACATGCTTTGGGGCAACCGGGGGGAATCCCGGATGACGATGTTTTTTGATGTTTAAGCCTGGCGGGTGAGCGCATCCGCCATCCTGGCAACGCGCGCCATCACCGATACATCATGCACCCGCAGGATATCCGCGCCGCGGGCGATGCCGATGGCGCACACTGCAGCTGTACCTTCAACGCGCTCTTCCGGCGGAAGGTTTAGTGTGTAGCCGATGAATGATTTACGCGAAGCGCCGAGCAGAACTGGGTAGCCAAGAGTTTTGATCTCATGAAGCTGATTTACCAGCATCAGGTTCTGTTCCACGGTCTTCCCAAAGCCAATCCCGGGATCCAGGATGACCTGGTTGTCCGCCACCCCGGCGGCATGTGCCAGATCGACACTCTCCAATAACTCCGTGCCAACGTCTTTGATGAGATCCTGGTATTGGGTGCCGATATATCGTCCCCCAAGCCGCTCCTGCAAATCAGCCTGTGAGGGTTTGCTGCGGTTGTGCATCAGTACGATCGGGCAGTGGAACTTGGCTGCCACTCCCGCCATTTCCAGGTCAGCGTGCAAACCCCAGACATCATTGATCCATTGTGCGCCGCTCCGCAGAGCTGCCTCCGCGACCGCGGCTTTATACGTGTCGATCGAGATGAGCGTATCCAGACCGCTGCTGCGGATGGCTTCCACCACGGGGAGAACGCGATCCATTTCCTCCTGCGGGCTGACCACTTGTGCACCGGGACGCGTGCTCTCACCGCCGATGTCCAGGATGTCCGCGCCATCATCGACGAATCGTTGTGCCTGCTCCAATGCGGCGCGGATGGTTTCGCTTCCGCTCAACAACCCATCTCCGGAAAAACTATCCGGGGTGACGTTAAGGATTCCCATGAGATAGGTTCTTTTACCGAATTCAAGATAGGGAGTGAGTTTTTTCATTATTTTTCAATCCGGACGTGAGAATTTCTGAATTTCTGCGGTCTCCAGACCTTTCAGCAGATCCCCAGCTGTCTGACCGATACCCGGTAGGATGATCCCTGGCGCGATTTCATTAAGTGGCACAAGCACGAACGCGCGTTCATGCATACGGGGGTGGGGGACCTGCAGCCGCTGTGAGTTTACCAATCGGCCTCCGAAAAGGAGAATATCCATATCGATCACCCGCGGACCGTAGCGGAAGGTCTCAATTCTTCCCATTCTTTTCTCAATTTTCTTGAGCGTGTCCAGCAGGGCATGGGGTGGAAGAAGAGTTTTTCCCTGAATCACCTGGTTCAAGAAAGCGGGTTGGTCAAGGTACCCCCAGGGGGGTGTCTCATAGATTGAGGATTCCTTTACTATCTGGAAGAATGGACGTAAGAATTGCCGCGCCAGGCTGAGATGACATTCGCGGTCGCCCTGGTTACTGCCAAGAGCCAGGAAACCCTCAACGGGATTTTTCAATCTGGCTCAGCTTCCACGGACGGCATTGATCAGGTCTGCCATCAACCCGTAAGCAGTGGTTTCCGGTCCCGGGTTGGTTTCGAGGATCCCCAGTCCGGGCAGCGTGTCCATTTCAAATTGGACAAAAGAGCTGGTTCCGTTCACACTGAAGAGAGGGCTGGTTGGATCAATTTGCTGGGGGGATACTTTCGCGCTGAATTCAGTACCAATTTTCCGGGCGGTGCACACCAGTTTCCAGCGTTTCCCATCAAATAAGGCTTCCCGGATCATCTCCCGGGTCAGCTTTCGGATTCCTTCCCGCTGCACCTGGTCTGGTTTCAGCGGTACGCCCATCAGGACGGTGGAAAGGGCTGCCACCTTGATCGCGGCATCCCAGCCATCAATGTCTGCGCTCGGGTCGGTTTCTGTGATGCCGATCGAACGACCATATTCCACCGCTTCGTCAAAGCTCTTCCCCTGTTCCATCATCTCGATCAGCAGGTTGGTGCAGGAATTCAGGATACCGCTGAAACCGCTCAGTTCCACCGCGGGAAGCGGACCTCGGAAAAGGGAGAAGATAGGCGCGCCATCCATCACCGCGGATTCGAACAAAAAACGCCTGTTGTGCTGCGCAGCCAGGCTGGTCAACCTTTCGTAAGCGTGAACCACAGGTCCTTTATTGGCGGTGATGGCATGCATACCGGATTGGAGGGCTGCCGCCAGGTGGTCCGCGGCAGGCTGACCAGTGTGGTGATTCACCGGGCTGTTCTCGAAGAGCACCTCTGCTGCGGAACTTGTGATCAGTTCAATAACCGAAGCCGGGACTGGTTGAGTGGAGAGATCGGTTAATGATTGTCCTGCATCCATGAATTGGATCGCTTTCCGCCAGTCTATTCCTTTTGGGTCAAGGGCGATGCCGTGACTGCCAGTGGCGATGCCGATGATGCGTGTTGAGAATCCGAAATCTTTTTTGAGGATAGGCTGCTTGGCTTCCAACAGCCTGGCAAGCGCTTTGCCGACATTGCCGAAACCGACCAGGAGAATCTTCAATTCTTTCATCAGGTTTTCCTATTTACTGGGTTGTTGGATAACAAGAGTGTCATCCTGCCATAATACTTTCTCAATGGAGTGGTTGAAGCCGAGCAGCTGTTTCACCCGGGTGTGGAATTCTTTTGCATCTCCAGACGTGATGAGCCGCACCTCTGCCAACTCATTTCCCTCGTTCAGCAACTCCCTTTCTGCCAGCATCCTTCTCGTTTGACGGGCTATGGCGGGAGCTGGATCGATGACCTGGACGTTGGGTCCGGCGATCTGGCGAATGAGCGGAATGACAAAGGGGTAATGCGTGCAGCCCATGACAATGGTATCAGCACCATTTGCCAACATCGGTTGCAGCACCTGGTTAAGGATGTTCCGTGTTTCTGCGCCTTCCAGGTTGCCTTTTTCGATCTCGTTTACCAGCCCGGGACACGGGCTTTCCAGGATTGTCACACCGTGGGCAAAGCGTTCAACCACTGAGGCGTACATCTCGGTCTGAAAGGTTGCCGCGGTTGCCAGCACGCCAACCACGCCGCTGTGAGTTTGTTCTGCCGCGGGTTTCACTGCAGGTTCCATCCCCACGAATGAGACATCCGGATAGGCGAACCTCAGGGATTTCAACGCTGCCACCGAGGCGGTGTTACAGGCTACCACGATCATCCTGGCGCCTTCTGAGAGCAGGAACTGTGTCACCGCGTGGGCGAAGCCGCGCACCTCGTCAAGTTCCCGGGTGCCATAAGGCACGTGCGCCTGGTCGGCGAAATAAACCAGGGGGTGGCTGGGGAGCAATTCGCGGATTGCCAGAAAGACACTCAACCCGCCAACACCCGAGTCAAAGATCCCGACAGTGTTCTTCATGCTGCTCAATCCATTCTCCAGGTCATTTGCTGGCTGCCTGGATAAAGGCATCGAAGAGGCGTTGGTGAACAGGCATGGACTGCAGGTTCTCCGGATGCCACTGGACACCGATGCAGAACTTACTTGCAGGCAATTCAATGGCTTCGATCAGCCCATCGCTGGCGTGTGCAGGTACCGCCAACCCGGTTCCGGGCAGGAGAACCGCCTGATGATGCCGGCTGTTCACTTCAATTGTTTCTGCCCCCAGGACCCGGTACAGGAAGGAGTCGCGTGCGATGGTCACCTGGTGAGCGATGTGGTCTTTCTTGAAACTGTCCGGGGTATCATGCTTAATCGGAGAAGGGTATTCCTCAGGAACATGTTGAAAGAGAGTTCCACCCAATGCTACGTTTAACAATTGCTCGCCGCGGCAGATCCCCAGCAGCGGTAGGTCTTTTTCGAGCGCCAATGCTGCCAGGCTCATCTCGATGGCATCCCTCTCTTTCCAAACGTTACTCAAAGGAAACCGGTCCGTTTCGTGGTACAGGGAAGGGCTCACGTCTCCACCTCCGGAAAGCAGCACACCGTCGATCCGTTCAGTTAGTTCAGGAATTTCTTCGACTGGAAAGTCATTGGGGATCAGCAAGGGCAGCCCCCCGGCTCTGCGGATAGCGGCGGCATAAGCCGAAGGAATAAAATCCCTGCTCCCTTCGATCCTGTCTTTCCCTTTGCTCATGGTGATGGCGATGACCGGTTTATTCATATAACCTCACTGGCTATTATATCGAAAAGGGCGCAACCTCGGCGTAGGTTGCACCCTCTGGAAATCGTGAGTGGTTGGTCTTAGTTGAATTTCTGCTTGAGGCGGGCACTCTTGCCGGAACGCCCACGCAGGAAGTATAGACGGCTGCGGCGGACCTTGGCATGCCGGTCTACAACGACCTTGTCGATGCGCGGAGAGCGCAGCAGGAAACTGCGTTCGACGCCGATGCCATTGGCAGCTACGCGGCGGACGGTGAAGGTGGAGTCATTCCCGTTATTGTGCATGAAGAGAACAACACCTTTAAATTCCTGGATACGCTCGCGGTTGCCTTCCTTGATCTTGACATGGACGCTGACAGTATCACCGGTGCGTAAATCGGGGATGTTCGGGTTGACGGGGGCATCATATGCTTTTAGAATATCGCTCATTTTACACCTGCTTCTTTTATCATTTGCAGCCTCTCGGCGCGAAAGAGGATTATATCATAAAACGATATCCGGGCAAGGTTTAGCGCCACATTGTCTCGCATTTTGCTCTTTTTGGTACAATCAAGAAAGTGTTCAAATATTCTCCCAAGGAGATTGGCATGCAAACCATCGCTGTGGATATTGGCGGGACCCAGATCCGTGCCGCGCTTTACCCGGAAACAGGTATCGAACCTCTGATCAGCAAGGCAGTCACCACCCAGGGCGAAGGGTCAGCGGTTGAGCGGTTGTTCGGGTTGGTGGAATCCATCCTTCCTACAGATCGTGCTGTCTCGGGTATTGCCATCGGGGTGGCGGGACCACTTGACCCGGTTTCGGGTGTGGTTTATAAGGCTCCCAATATCGACAACTGGGATATGCTGCCGATCAAGCAGCTCGTCCAGGAACGTTTCAACATCCCCACGGTGATTGGCAACGACGCCAACCTGGCGGCTCTTGGGGAATGGAAGTACGGGGCAGGCGTCGGTCACCACCACCTGGTTTACCTGACCATCAGCACCGGGGTGGGCGGGGGTGTGATCATCGATGACCGCCTGCTGGTTGGAGCCCGCGGGATGGCTGCTGAGGTCGGGCACATTACCGTGCTGCCGGACGGTCCGCTCTGTGGTTGTGGTCACCCGGGTCACCTGGAAGCCATCTCCTCCGGCACTGGGATCGCCAATTACGTCATTCGCCAGATCGCAGCAGGAAAGGAATCAATTTTGAACAAACCCGGTGTGATCCCCACAGCGCGCCTGGCGGCTGAGGCTGCCGCGCAAGGGGATGAGCTCTGTATCGAGGCGTTTCGCATAGCCGGGGTATTCCTGGGCAGGGCAATCGCAGATTTCCTGCATCTTTACGATCCGACCATCGTCATCCTGGGGGGCAGCGTGGTGAAAGCCGGCGAACTGCTTATGGCACCGGTGAGGCAAACCATACGCGAGAGCGTGATCTCCCCGCAGTACCTGGAGAATTTCACACTCGCCACCGCCAGCCTGGGAGACCAGGTGGTGTTGGTCGGCGCGCTGGCGCTCGCAAGGGGGTGAGTCAAGACATTATGACGTAAAACTGTGGTTTTAGACTTGCTCTTCGGAGGAAGACGAAATGTAAGTGGTTCAGTTTTATTTGTTTGAAATTGTTAAGCAGAAAGTTACAAAGAAAGTGACACGACATCAGCAAGTTTTTCAAAACCTGCGCTTTGTATCAACTCTTGAGACGCAGTATTCGATGATGAACATGAAACAATAGGCACTTTCTGAAGGCTGGTCACAAACCTTAACATTGCTCTTAATACACTTTTTCCATATCCTTGATTTCGATACTCAGGCAAAGTATTTATCCCCAGTTCAATCGCTATATCCTTCATGTAGGGCATGGTAGGGGAGTCAGATGCGCTGACAAGTTTTTCCCCCACGTATTGACCAAAGACATATCCTTTTCGGACATTCCCGTTGAAATAATCGCGCAACCAAGTCTCTGGCTGACTGTCAGGATACTGGGTTTTGAAAAAAGTTAGAAAATCTGGATAGTCTTTTTCGGTTAACTGTTTTACTCCTGCGATATCAATGCTTGACGGAATCTGTGCAAGGTAGTATTTGAAATCATGTTGTGGATTTTTACCAAATTTCTCTTTGATTGCTTTTTTGAATTCAATCAAATTGCTACTTCTTAGGTAAGAATCCCGAATACATTCGGTTTCCTTTTCTAATTTGTGTCCATATGTGATGATTACGGCTTGATTCGAAAAAAAACCGTAAAAATCAAAAGGTTTGCTGTAGCCTTCTTGAATATTATCTCTTTCAGGAGAAAAAAAGCAAAAAAGTCCCTTCTTGTCTAGCAGGTCGGAGCTGACCGAAAGCCAATTAGCATAATAGCTCTTTGTTGCAGCGAGATAGTTCAAGTCATTCATAAGCAGCAAACACCAGGTGGACCAAACGTCCCCCTTTTTTTATCCGATCAGCGGCAGTATCCAGGCATCCACGTCTGCATCGCAGCGAGGGGCGGGGATCCCGGAATAGATTTCCCAGGTTTCCTGGTGAGTGGTACTTTCTCCAGGAGCAAGGGTGACCAACGGGGCGAGACTTTCCAATTCCAGGATATCCGCGTTGGTATAAGTTTCGAAATTACATCCATAATCCGGAAAATTAGATTGCGCATCGAAGGCGAATTTTTTAACAAATAGCTGATTGTCAACCGCGTAGGCAGCCCAGCGATACTGGTTACGAAGGCCGATCTTTTGCGGATCCTGGCGGTTTGGGTCCTGGTCGAGCAGGATGTAGCGGTTTCCCCAGCTCCAGCGGGGGTCTTCCAACCGGGTATATCCCCATAACGACAGCGAATGGGTGGGCAACAATTCAGCAGGTAACCCGAGATTGTGTGGGATGATGGCGGTTCCGCCCCTGGTCATGACCGTGAGCGCCCAGGGAGCCAGGGTGAGGGGGAGTGTGCCGCGATTCACGACAGTGTGAACCAGGTTGACACTGTTCATGTTCTCGACCAGGGATACCTGGATGACCTTTTGTACCCCTGTCTTCTCAACTGGTGCAGTCAGGATCACGGAGTTTTCAGTAAAATGGTACTCAACTGGAAAATTGTCAGGTGCGTAGGTGAATTCCTTGCTTTCAGGAGCGCACCAAAAGCGGTGCCCGCCGTACAACTTCCACTCTTCCCCGCCCCGAGTCCCCAGGTCTTGCTCAACTTCATTCAAGAGGTTTTTGCCGTCCCTGGTAGCCAGGGATATGATCCTTGGACCGACCTGGGTGGTGACGACCAGATTAAGCTTGTCGTCGCTCAATCGCAGGCAATCCTCCCAGCCTCTGTAATTGATCTTCTCGATTTTTATTGTCATACGGCACCTGTTTGCTTGAGATTCAGTTCAGTATGAGTATAGCGTAAGATTAATGGGTGCGATACAGCAGACCCCGATTTACGGTAAAATATGCATTCGAATAATAGATGTAACGATAGGATGAGCATGAAAAAAACCAAAATCCTCCCAATAATCATCTTACCGCGCTGTTCCTCTTCGTGATCAGCGGGGTTGTGACCGCAAAACCCTCCAATCCTGTCCTACATCCCGGATGTTGCTCAGCAGGAAACTGACCAGAAGCTGGTCATCTACTTTTTCTGGGGAGATGGCTGCCCGCACTGCGCGGAAGCCAAGCCAATTTTTGAAGCATTAGCCAACAACAATCCCTCAATTGATTTGATGATGTACGAAATCTATTATGTTGAGGAAAACCAGGAATTGTTCGCCAAGTTTGGCGAACGTTTTGGGATGACCCCGCGTTATATCCCCACCTTCTTTATCGGCGAACGCTATTGGGAAGGATGGTCGGATGAGTTGCAGGCGGAGATCCTGACCGAAGTGAACAACTGCCTCCTGTCAGGCTGCCCGGACAAAGGAGCGGACCTGGTCGCTGAGATGGGCCAACCCACGATTTGGGATACGACCACAGAACCGGAACCAACTGTGGAACCCCCTCTTACGCCAGAACCTACTCCGGAAAGCACTCAGCCCGCGGGCGGCAAGACGGTCAAACTGCCGATATTCGGCGAGGTCGACCTTTCCCACCAGAGCCTATTCCTCAGCACGCTATTAATCGCGTTCGTGGATGGTTTCAACCCTTGTTCCATCTGGGTATTGAGCATGCTGCTGGCGATCACGCTGCACACGGGGTCCCGTAAGAAGGTACTCCTGATCGGTTTGATCTTTTTAACCGTGACTGCTGCAATCTATGCGCTTTTCATCGCGGGTCTGTTTACAGTACTGACCGTGGTCAGTTTTGTGGGCTGGATCCAGGTGGTGGTCGCGCTGGTAGCCCTTTTCTTCTCCCTGGTCAACATCAAGGATTACTTCTGGTACAAGGAAGGTGTTTCCTTCACCATTTCCGAAGATAAAAAACCCGGCTTGTTCCAGAGAATGCGTAAGGTGTTGGAAGCCGGGGATTCCACCTGGGGGTTGATTGGAGGGACGATTGTCCTGGCAGCAGGTGTTTCCCTGGTCGAGTTCTCCTGCACCGCAGGATTCCCGGTATTATGGACCAACCTGCTCAGTTCACAGAACGTCCCGGTGCTCACTTTCATCCTCTTGCTGCTGGTATATATGGTCGTTTATCAGCTGGATGAACTCGGCATTTTTATTGCAGCGGTCGTGTCCTTGAAATCCAGCAAGATGGAAGAAAAACACGGTCGCATCCTCAAGCTGATCGGCGGGGTACTCATGCTCACCCTGGCGATTGTGATGCTGGTGAAACCCAGCCTGATGAGCGACATCAGTCAATCCCTGATCATCTTTGGGATCGCATTTGGGGTAACCCTGCTGATCTTGTTGCTTCACCGGGTTATCCTGCCCAGGATGGGAATTCACATCGGGACAGAATTCGCATCGATGAATAAGAAAAAAACTAAAAGAAAATAAATCAATTAAAAAGACCGCGGGAAATTTCCCGCGGTCTTTTTATCGAATTATAAAGTAAAACGTCACTTGACAATCCCTTCATAAAAATTGCATAATAATGGTCTATCGGATAATCATTACATCGTACGACATGTAGTGAGTATCCAAACCATTATTTCTCAATAGGAGGAGAAAAATGTCCAAGAGAATTGCTTTGATGGTCGCAGTGGTTTTCATCGCAATCACGGTTTTGGCGGCATGTGCTGCGCCTGAACCGACTGCCGCTCCGGTTGTCGAGACCGAAGCCCCGATGGTTGAAACCGAAGCTCCCGTTGTGGAGACCGCAGCCCCAACCGAAGCTCCGATGGTCATCACCGACACGGAGCTGAATGTCCTCTGCACACCGCAGGAGGAATGGTGCCAGGGTATGAAGCAGGAATTCGAAGCCCTCTACGGCATCACGGTCAACTACGTCCGCATGTCATCTGGTGAAGCGCTTGCCCGTGTACTCGCGGAAAAAGATGCCCCGACTTTCGATATCTGGTGGGGTGGACCCATCGACAGTTTCGTCGCAGCCAAGGGAGAGGGTGTGCTCGAGCAGTACGACTCCCCCAATTATGGCAACATTCGCGATCCGCAACTGATGAAGGACGCGGATAACTACTGGGTGGGTGTCTATGTTGGATCTCTCGGTTTTGCCACCAACACCAACTGGCTCGCGGAAAATCCGGATGTCAAAGCCCCTACATCCTGGGATGATCTGTTGAAACCCGAGTTCACCGGGCAGGTCATGGTTGCTCACCCCTCATCTTCTGGTACTTCCTACACCGCGATTTCCACGATCCTTCAGATGCGCGGCGAGGAAGCTGGCTGGGAATATATCAAGAAATATGCCGGTCAGATTGCCGCCTTCACTAAAAGCGGTGCTGCGCCCGCCAAGTTCGTCTGCCAGGGTGAAGCCGCAGTTGGCATCGTCTTTTCACATGATACCGTGAACGAGATCGAGAACAACGGCTGCCCATTGGAACTCACCTTCCCCGCGGAAGGCACTGGCTATGAAATCGGTGGCGAGGCAATCCTGAAGGGCGCTGAGCACATGCAGGCTGCCAAGTTGTGGTTTGATTGGGCAATCTCGCCGGAAGGACAGGCTTTGGGACCCAAGTATCATGCTTACCAGGCTCCCACTGTCAACGGTGTGGAACTCTCTCCATCCCGAACTGCTTGAAGCCAAGTTGATCGATTACGATTTCATCTGGTCTGGTGAAAACAAAACCGCGATCGTTGACAAGTTCACCAACGAAATCGCCAACGCTGAAAACCTGAAACAATAGTCTTTGCTCTATGGAGCCTGGGCGCTTCAACGCCCAGGCTCATCATTTAGAAGGAGGATTATGCAGACCACCTCATCCAGCCCGGGTTCTCCAGCAAAAAAACCTTCAAACTTTGTACGTCGCATCCGCGAATTCTCTCTCATCGGCAGAGATCCTGTTCTGTTCATGAGCCTGCTGCTATCTGGTATCTTTATCGCTGTTTTTGTCGTTTTCCCGTTATATCGTTCAGTTTCCGGCGGTTTTATTTCGAAAGAAGGTGCTTTCGATGTAACCTATTTTGCCCGATACTTTGACGATTACTTTGGTCCGGCGCTGCGCAGGTCATTTTATGACACCATGCTGATGGGTCTGCTCACCGCGACATCGGGGACCATTGTCGGTTTCATTTTTGCTTACGCGATCGTTCGATGCAATATCCCCGGCAAGAAATTCGTTCACTGGCTGGCGCTGCTGCCCACGGTCTCCCCTCCCTTTGCCCTCGCGCTCAGTATGATCCTCTTGTTTGGTCGGAATGGGTTGATCACAAGAAAATTATTGGGAATAAAATTTGTCGTGGGAATGAATGATATCTACGGGCTGGACGGTCTGGTAATCGTTCAAACCATTACTTTCTTTTCGGTTGCGTACTTGATCCTCAAAGCCATGCTCGAGCGGCTCAATCCCGCGATTGAAGAAGCCGCTGCCAGCCTTGGCGCTGGCAGGTTCCATCTTTTCCGGACGGTCACGCTGCCGCTGCTTATCCCAGGCATCGCCGGTTCTTTCCTGCTGCTTTTTGTGGAATCGCTTGCTGATCTCGGCAATCCCTTATTTATTGCCGGGAATAAGACTGTCCTCTCCGCCCAGATCTTTATGGCGGTTATCGGAGAATACAACTATCAAAAGGCTTCAGCGCTCTCTTTGGTCCTGATCATTCCAACGCTGATCATTTTCCTGGTTCAGCGTTATTACGTTAATCGGCGGACATATATTTCTGTCACCGGAAAACCAGCCGGTTCTCAGATCATGGAGAAAGACCCCGTCATTCGATGGGGGGTCAACATCACTGCCTATCTGATCATCGCATTCATTTTGCTTTTGTACGCAACAATCATTTACGGGTCGTTCAGCACTGCCTGGGGGGTGGATTTTACCCCAACGCTGAAGCATTGGACTATGACGGTCACCCGCGGTGTGGAGGCGATCCTCGACACCACTTTCCTGAGTGCCCTCGCGACGCCATTTGCGGCGATATTGGGCATGATCATTGCCTGGCTTGTTGTGCGTAAGAAGTTCACCGGAAAAGATGCCCTTGACTTTACTTCCAACCTGGGCGGGGCAGTTCCCGGGACGATCCTGGGCATAGGGTTTGTAATGGCATTCAACAAACCTCCATTGGCAGTGGGTATTGTCGTTTATGCCATCCAAGCTCTATTTCTTGCCCAGGTGATGGGTAAAAAAGCGCATGAACGCATTCTCATCCTGGTGGTCGGGACCGCGCTTGGCGTTACCCTTACGAAATTAGACCCACGTTTAATGTACTTTTCCCTGGGCGGGATCTATATTTTGATTGCGCTTTTCCTGATCGTTTCCCAGAGAAAGTTCACAAAATCGCTGATCGCCTTGTTATTGGGTGTTTATATCATGGCCACCAATTGGGCGGTGCCGCTCACGAAACCAATTGCTGATTTCAGCAGATCAATCGAACGGGGATTCTGGAGCAACGCGATCGTTCAATTTTCGGACCATTTCAAGGTTCTTTTACAACCCACGCCGGCGTTATTGGCAATCGCGTTGATCTTTGCCGCGGTATTGCTCCTGCAGGGCTCCCGGCAATCCGGCTTCCGGATTGGATTGGGGTTATTGGGTCTTGCTGTTCCATGCGCACTCTCTTTCACCGGGGTGCCGTTTGCCATGGTTGGCGGGGCGTATATCATCATGGCGGCTTTTATCGTCCGCAGCCTGCCGGCTTCAGTCCGTTCCGGGGTTGCTGCGCTTCAACAAATCGATCCGTCAATTGAAGAGGCTTCGAACATCCTGGGAGCTGATGCACAATATACTTTCAGGAAGGTGACCCTCCCGCTCATCCTTCCGGCATTGTTTGCCGGTTTGATCTTCAGTTTTACCCGGCACATGACCAGCCTATCAGCGATTATTTTCCTGGTCAGCGCAAAGTGGCGCATTGTGACCGCCTCGATCCTGAGTGAATGGGAACAGGGCGGCGTGAGTATTGCTGCAGCGTATTCCACTGTGATCATCCTGTTTGTGATGGTCGCCATCCTTGTTCTGAACCTGGTCCTGAATAAAATGTTCAAAGGAAGAGGCTCAGTGGATATGAGCCAGGGATTCTAAAATTCGATCATAAGGACAACCCCATGTATCTTTCCCTTAAAAACATTACCAAGGTCTTTCCTTCTCGCGGCGGGGTGGGTGAGGTCACCGCGGTTAATAACATCAGCCTTGAAATTAAGAAAGGGGAACTCGTCACGCTGCTCGGTCCGAGCGGGTGCGGGAAGACCACCACCCTCAGAATGATCGCCGGGTTTGAATTTCCAACTTCCGGAGAGATCATCCTGGATGATCAACCAATCAATTCATTGCCGCCTCATAAACGGGATATGTCGATGGTCTTCCAGAGTTATGCTATCTTTCCACATCTCACGGTTTACGAGAACATCGCTTATGGGTTGAACGTACAGAGGCTTCAAAAGACAGTCATTGCCAAACGCGTTAACCGTGTTCTTGATCTTGTTCACCTGGAGGGGTATGGAGATAGAGCCCCGACACAGCTATCAGGAGGGCAGCAGCAGCGTGTCGCGCTCGCCCGCGCACTGGTGATGGAACCAAAGGTTCTTTTGATGGATGAGCCGCTTTCCAACCTTGATGCCAAGCTGCGGGAAGAGATGCGGCTGGAGATCAGACGGATCCAAAAAGAGTTAAATATCACCAGTGTGTATGTGACCCATGATCAGATTGAGGCCATGACACTTTCTGATCGAATTGTGGTGATGAACCAGGGGTTGATCGAACAGATTGGCACACCGGTGGAGATGTATCGGTTCCCTACCAGCCGATTTGTTGCTAATTTCATTGGACGCGCGAATTTTATCGACGGTATTGTTCAGTCTCAAAAAGGGAAGAAGCTGACTGTCAAATCATTTGGCGAGAGCCTGACACTCAGCAATGTTCAACCGCAATTTAATGCGAATGATAAGGTCACCTTGATCGTGCGTCCGGAAATGACACGGGTCAAGAAGAGTGGAGAATTATTCAAGGGCAAGGTACGCAGAGCTGTCTATCTAGGGGATGTGATCGAATATGATGTCGAGGTTGGAGGTCAAATCATCACCGGGATTGAAACGGATCCAAATGTGACCGAGTTATTCCCGGAAGGGGAAGAGATCAGCCTGGGGTTTGCAGAAACTTGCATCCAAGTCCTCCCGGCGGGGTAAGATGACAAGCTATGATGTGGTCATGATCGGCAATTTTGCCGTCGATAAAATAATCGTCGATGGGATTGAGGAAGTTGCATCTGGCGGGGGTGTTTATTATGGCAGCGTGGTAGTGAAACACCTGGGTTTTGATGTGGCTGTTGTCACTAGGCTCAGGCGCGATGATTTTTCACGACTTGATGATCTCCGAGGCATGGGGGTCGATGTTTATGCCACAGAGGCGGCAGGTACTTCAGGGATCGCCAATTTTTATAAATCCAGTGATATGGAACGCCGCATCTGTAAACCGATTGGGTTTGGTGGGAAGTACTCGCTTGAAGAGATACCGAACCTGGATACACAGGTGATCATGCTTTCCCCGCTTTTTGCCGGAGAGATCGATTTGGAGTTATTACAAGCCCTCTCAGTAAGAGCACCGTTGGCAATGGATATCCAGGGATTCGTCCGGGTGCCGGAAGGAGATGGTTTGATATTTAAACCTTGGGAGCAGATCGCTGAAGGGCTGCGAGAAGTCACTTATCTCAAAGTGGACAAGGCGGAAGCAGAATTCTTGACTGGATCGGATGACCTTCTCGACGCGGCCCGAAAATTGTATCAGATGGGACCACGAGAGATCGTGTTGACCCAATCTTCAGGCGTGACGGTATTTGATGGGAAAGAATTTTCCAATGCGCCATTTACCCCTCGTTCGCTGGCAGGTAGAACCGGAAGGGGAGACACTTGTTTTTCGACGTATGTTTCCATGCGCCAGGTTAGTGATCCGGTGACCGCATGTAAATGGGCTGGGGTGGTGACCTCGTTAAAACAGGAAATTCCAGGTCCCTGGAAGGGAACCAGGGAACAGGTTGAATCGATCCTGTCTCATCATGTCTAAGCCATGGATGTAACTGATACCTCCAATTGATAATAAAAGCGCTTTGGCGTATCACCGTCAGGGTGGATAACTGCAAATCTTCCCCGGTAAACCCGTGGTGGAAGAGAAATCTACTAGACCGATTGGAGTTTGGGATGGATTATGTTGTGCCGAAACCGCTGGAAAGACAGGTCTGCCTGTGTGGGAAGCTCCGGAGTTGCCCGAGCAGCCATGAAGAGCGGGGTGGCGGCACGAAAGTAGGTCGAACTCGACCAATACCGCTCAGAATTATCTGAGCGGATTGGGGTTTCAAACAAATCATTAAGGAGCACCTATGTCAAGCGAAGAAGTTCATCGCCAGGTTGGTTACCGCGGAATTAAGGGTTAGCGCAGAAGCCAGTTCGATCGAAAAATGGCGCAAGCAGGTGATTGCCGGGCAGCCTGAAACCGGGAGAACCTATGCCTTCATCAGTGACGAAGGCAGTTACATGCCCGGGGGAGAGGGAAGCGCTCCCACGCCCTTGACCTATTTTGTCAGCGGAATGGCCCTTTGACTGATCTCTCATGTGTCGCAGGTTGCGGCAAAAAGAAAACTGAAGATCAGCAATGAGCGTGTCATCGTCGACGGGTATTTCCATGAGCAGGGAAGCGTCCTGCGCGGAGACGCAGAATCCTTCTGCGATTCCTTCGAGGTGAAGATATTGATCGAAAGCGAAGAACCAGAGCACGAGATTGCTGAGCTCATCCGCCTGGCGAGAAATATGTGCTTCACTGAGAAAGCACTCACCGGAAATATCGAGATTAGGGTGACCAATGTGATCAATGGTCAAGCGAAAGGGATATAATCCTATTTATCTGGATACCGTTTTAGAGGAGAAAGAGATGACGATCATTAAACCCCAAAAACCCGGGAAGAATTCAAGAGTTATTACGACCTGCGCTATAAGGTACTCAGGGAACCGTGGGGGTTGGAAAAGGGCACCGAAAAGGATGATTACGAACCGATCTCGCAACACTTCGTGGTGATGGAAGAAAAAACCGGTGAGTTCCTTGCCTGCGCAAAGCTATTTGAGAAAGAAGCTGGTCTTGCCTGGGTGTCGCACATGGCAGTGGCAACTGGCAATCAGCACCAGGGTATTGGCAAACTATTATTGAACCATATCGAGCAAATTGCCAGTCAGCAAGGTTATCAGAGTATTGGCTGCCTTTCGCGATTGAACACCACAAAATTTTTCGAAAAAGCCGGATACGCCATCAGTGGTTTGCCGACTCACTATTTCGGTACCACCCAGGTGGTCTGGATGGAAAAAAAGCTGTAATCTCAGTCCGCAGCAGCGGCTGCGGGCGGGCGGCGGACAAACAATCCTTTCAATAAGTTCAATAAAGCTGTAAAAGGTTCCAGCACCCAGGAAATGAGGGTGTTCAGGATGGCGAAGCCGCGGCTAATCCATAAGAGCAAAGGTCTCAGGATTCTCAGGAATTTAAAATGGGCGTATGCCAGGGAAAGCAGGATAGTGCCAATGGAAATTCCGAACCTGACCCAGTCGTTGAATTCGATGTGCGCCAGGTCTTCCAAGATCAACTCGACGCCGATGTTGAACACCAGGATGTAAGCCGCTGTTTTCAGGATTGGTTCCCGCTCAACAACTTTGCTGAACAATCCAGCTGCAAAACGCATCACCAGGATGCCGATAAACACACCCAGCATCACCACCCAAATCTTTTCGGAGAGCGAGACAGCGGCGACCACGTTGTCCAGGCTGAAAGCCAAGTCCATCAGTTCGACTGCAAGTACAGTTGACCAGAAGGTCCGCACCTGAACTGGTCGAACAGCTTCCTCTTCTCCACCAGCAAAACCATGCGCGCTGAGATCATCAATAGCAAGCTTGATCAGGTAAGCAGCGCCGACAAGTTTCAGCCAGGGATTGTGGATAATGTAGCTCGCAGCAAGCAGCATCACGCCACGCCCGAGGTACGCGCCAATCAGTCCCACGCGCAGTGCTGCGCCGCGTTGGTGGCCGAGGAGCTTATCCAGTGTGTGTGAAATCCCTTTGAGCGCCTTTGGCCAGGGGATCGGCTCATGTTGAGGGAGGGGATTGACCATTGCCCCAAGTATTGCAGCGTTGTCAATCGAGAGAATTCCCTCAAGGAAAATGAGTTGAATGACGATTGCGATAATTGAAAAATCCATGTCAACTCCTGTTTCTGTTAAAAAACATAAATCCTGCTTCCCCGCAGGATGTCTGGAAAAGATGGGGTTTCATTGTGACAAAGTTATAACATATTCCAATATGAATTTACGATAAACAGGATATCTATCCATAAAAAAAGGATGACTATCAGATTGCGGACTTGGTTCTGAGAGAATTGGTTGTCGAATGGGAAAATTCCCGATAGCAGAAGTTTGCTGAATCCCAAAATAATTGTTAGAATGAAATGACAGGAGGAAAAAATGGAAGGAATACTTGTTTGGATCATTGTTGGGGCAGTAGCCGGCATCCTGGCTGACCTGGTCATCAAAGGCATCAAACTTGGCATCATAGGCAAGATCGTGGTTGGAATTCTCGGCGGGTTCCTCGGTGGTTGGCTGTTTTCGCTTTTAGGCGTTTCGCTTGGCAGTGGTATCCTGGGCGATATCCTGACCGCCTTCATTGGGGCAGTGGTGTTGCTACTGATTCTTAGACTGATCCGCCGGCGATAAATCTTTTCCAATACCACCAATCCCCAGAGAAATAACTCTGGGGATTTTTATGACGATTTAACTTTTTGGGGTAAGACTGAATGTTAGAATTCAAATTAAGCCGTAATTCCCAGGGTTTTTTATCAAAGGGAGACGCTCTTTGATGGAAGAGGAAAGCAGGTAGCGTGGCGTTAAAATGGTACGTACTGCATAGTAAGCCAAGCCAGGAGGAATTCCTCAGGGATCAGCTTGCCACCAGGCATGTGGATGTCTATTATCCCTTTCTTGAGGTTAAACCTGTCAATCCTCGGTCGAGACGCAGACGGGCGTTGTTCCCGGGTTACCTCTTTATCCACGTTGATTTGAGTGTGGATGGGGTTAACGCTTTCACGTTCCTTCCAGGCGCAGCAAACCTGGTTACCTTTGGCGGGGAGGCAGCGATTGTTCCCGAAAATATCATCCAGGCGATCAGAAAAAAGGTTGAGTTGACTAATTCCAAAAAAGATAACCCTCTGGACCTAAATCCCGGAGATCTGGTCACTATCCGGGAAGGCCTTTTCGAAGGGTATGAGGGAATTGTTGATGCCCACCTGAGCGGCGCGCAAAGAGTGCGGATTTTCCTAAGGTTGTTGCAGTCAAAGAACTTGGCGGTCGAGTTACCCGTCAGATCGGTTTCACTGAAGAAGAATGGTAGAGGAACGTAACAATCTCTTGAGGTGTTTGATTGATGATGATGTTGGTTGATGTACATAAATGTATAATCAATAATAGCAAAATATTCTCGACAGGGTGAATAATCAGATATTGTGATGAGCAAAGCAGCTGATTTTATCGATAAACAGGTATCAAACCATACTCGAAACCCCGCCAGGGGAAAGCCGAATTCATGGATTATTAGGGTGACCAAACGCACCCTGGACGTTTTTATTTCAGCCCTGGTTTTGTTTTTCCTTTGGCCGTTGTTCGTTTTCATCGGTTATCGGGTCAGGCGGGATTCCCCGGGTCCGGTCTATTACCATGGCGTGAGGACCGGGTACAAAGGGAAACCTTTTACGATCCATAAATTCCGGACAATGTATGAAACGCCGGAAAGTTACAACGGCTCTTCATTGACTGGTAACGCCGATGACCGCATCACGCCGTATGGCGGATGGCTTCGAGAAACAAAGCTGAATGAGTTACCTCAGTTCTGGAATGTGCTTGTGGGCGAAATGAGCATTGTCGGTCCCAGACCGGAAGTTCCTGAACTGGCAGAACAATGGCCTGATGAGGTGAAAAACGAGGTTCTCTCGGTAAGACCCGGCATCACCAGCCCGGCATCTGTGACCTTCAGGAACGAGGAGAAGATGTTGAAAGGGCAGAGTATCCTGGATGATTACCTGCGTACCATTCTCCCGGAAAAGCTCAGGATGGACCAGTTATATGTAAGGAATTATTCATTAATTGGAGATCTGGATGTGATCTTCATGACCCTGGTTTTACTCCTGCCAGGGCTGCGGGAGCGCAAGGTCAATGAGATCAATTTCTATGACGGGATGCTTTCCCGCTTTTTTGATAAGTACGTCACCTGGTTCATATTAGACCTGGTCGTGGCGTTCATCGCGATTTCTGCGGCAACCCTGATCTGGAGAATTTCTGCTCCCTTCGATATTGGATTCTTGAAAATGCTGGGAATGGCTGTGCTCTTGGCGTTCCTCCTTGGCGCATTCAACACCCTGTTTGGGTTAAAGAATGTTTCATGGCGGTATGCCAGTCCGGTTCACCTGTTCGACTTGGCAATATCCACGGGCATTGCGACTTTTCTTTTCTATCTGTTCATCAAGTTGTTCAAGTTCCCGGTCTTACCTGTGCCCTTGCTGATGAACTTTGGATTTTTCTGTTTCTTTGGGTTTGTTGCCATCCGATACCGCGAAAGGCTTGTCACCGGGCTGGCATCGCGCTGGATCCGCTGGCGTTCCCAATCCGCAGTTATGGGTGAAAGAGTACTGGTCATTGGTGCGGGTGATTGCGGGCAACTCGCCATCTGGCTGCTAGAAAAGAGCCAGTTGGCGTCGGCATTTTCGATTGTCGGTTTGATCGATGATAATTTCTCAAAAGTCGGGCAAAGTATCAATGGTTATACTGTACTCGGCACCACAAGGGACCTGCCGGAGATCATTGTCAAGCATAATATCGGGCTGGTCATGTTTGCGATCACAAAGCTGACCTCGAAGGAGCAAGACCGTATTCTTGCCACCTGCCGCGAACTATCTTTAAGGGTGATCATGATCCCTGACTTGTTAAATGTGGTTAATGAATACTTCCTTAGGGAAGTGCGCGAGGGGAATGGTTCACATGGGTGATTTTTCTGGAAAGAAGGTACTTATCACCGGCGGCGGCGGATTCATTGGTAGCCACCTGGTTGAAGCGCTCTTGCGAGAAGGAGCGGAAGTGAAGGCGTTTGTGCGTTATAACTCGCGCGGTGATCCCGGCTTGTTGCGTTTGCTCGACCGTGAATTGTTGTCCCAAGTTAAGATTGAACCGGGCGATCTTCAGGATGAGGACGCTGTGAGGAAGGCAGTTCGGGGGTCTCAGTTGGTCTTTCATCTCGGAGCGTTGATATCCATTCCTTATTCATACCATCACCCGGTGGAAACCGCGAAAACCAATCTGTTGGGGACTTTAAACGTATTATCAGCCTGTCGCGAGTATGCGGTGGAGCGGCTGGTGCACACCTCCTCCAGTGAGGTGTATGGCACCGCCAGGATCATTCCCATCAATGAACAGCATCCTTTGCAGGGTCAATCCCCATATTCCGCTAGTAAGATCGGGGCAGATAAACTGGTTGAAAGCTTCTTCGACTCCTACAATCTTCCATTTGTGACCGTCCGTCCGTTCAACACCTATGGTCCCAGGCAGTCCGCCCGCGGTGTTATCCCGACGATTATTACCCAGGCGCTGGTGAAAGAGGAAATCCGGTTGGGCAATACGAATTCTTCCCGTGATTTTACCTACGTAGATGACACAGTCTCTGGCTTTCTGCGTGCCGCAGCGACCAGTGAGGCGATTGGCGGTACCTTCAACCTGGGCACCGGGACGGAGATCAGGATTGGGGAACTGGCAGACCTTGTGCTTCGCCTGGTTGGTAGAAATGTACCAATCCTCCTGGATGAACGAAGGCTGAGACCGGAAGCTTCTGAGGTACAACGGTTGATTTCTGATAATTCCGTGGCGAAGAGCGTCCTGGGCTGGGCTCCGCAGATACCTTTTGAGGAAGGGCTCAGAAGAACCATCAACTGGATAAGCGAAAATCTTGAGCGATATAAAGTGGGCAGCTATGAGTTCTGAAAAAAAGGTCAAACGAGCGGTAATCCTGGCGGGTGGAAAAGGGCGGCGATTGGAACCCTATACAAGGATCATCCCCAAACCGCTGATGCCTGTGGGAGATAAACCGATACTGGAGATCCTCCTGCGGCAGTTAAAACGCGCCGGTATTTCCGAGGTGACCCTTACCGTGGGTTACCTGGCTGATCTATTAAAGTTGTTCTTCCAGGATGGTTCCCGGTTGGGATTGAAGTTGGATTATGCGCTGGAAAAGACCCCCTTGGGAACTTCTGGACCGCTCGCGAACGTGGAAGGATTATCGGATACTTTCCTGGTTTGCAACGGGGACGTGCTGACCGACCTGGACTTTTCGGACCTGATCCGTTATCACAAGAGCCAAGGGGGGATTGCCACGATTGCGACGCATAAGCGCAAAGTCGAGATCAATCTGGGTGTCATGGAACTCGACAAGGAGAACCACCTTACTTCTTACCACGAAAAACCCAGCATGGATTACCTGGTGAGCATGGGCATTTATGTCTTCGAACCGCGCATCCTGGACTTTATTCCGCAGGGTGAGTATTTGGACTTTCCAGACCTGGTGCTCAAACTCTTGGCTGCCGGCGAGATGGTGAGTGGGTACAAATTCCGCGGTTACTGGGAAGACCTTGGCAGACCGGATGATTACGAACGCGCTAACGCTGACTTTGAGAAGATCCGCGGTCAATTTCTGAGTGAGGATTAACTTTTGACCTGGCGAATTCCCTTATCTGATATCCGCTTTGACTCCGAGGAGAAGGACGCTGTTCTGCGGGTACTTGAAAGCGGCTGGCTGACAATGGGCGAGGTGACGCGAACGTTCGAGGAAGCGTTTGGACTCTACACATCCGCCAAACATTGCTTTGCTGTCTCAAACGCGACAGTCGCGCTGCATATGGCGTGCCTGGCATGCGGGATCAAACCGGGCGATGAGGTCATCGTTCCCTCATTATCATTTGTGGCAACCGCGAACGCAGTGCGCTACATAGGTGCAACCCCCGTTTTTTCAGATATCCACGGTGAGGACGATCTGACGCTCTCACTTAAGGCGATGGACATGCTGGTTACACCAAGGACCAAAGCGGTCATCGTCATGCATTACGCCGGTTATGCCTGTGACATGCCGGCGATTATGGCATGGGCGGATAAACGTGGCATCAATGTCATCGAAGATGCTGCCCACGCGGTTGGCACCTTCCTGGAACAGAAACACATGGGCACCTGGGGTGCGGCAGGCTGCTTTAGCTTCTTTTCCAACAAGAATCTTTCCACCGGCGAGGGGGGAATGCTGGTCACCGACTGCGAGGAACTTGCTGATAAGTTCAAGCTGCTGCGTTCCCATGGAATGACCTCCCTCACCTGGGATCGGCACCAGGGACACGCCTGGAGTTACGATGTGGTCGACCTGGGTTACAACTACCGGATCGACGAGCTCCATTCCGCAATCGGGCTGGCACAATTGAAGAAACTGGAACAAAACAACGCCCGGCGAAGAGAGCTCACTGCGCTTTATCGTCAACTCTTGCAGACCATCGCCCCGGAAGTTCATGTTCCGTTCACTAATCACCCGGGAGTTTCGGCGCATCATATCATGCCAATCATCCTACCCCAGGGCAAGAAAAGGTTGGATTTTATGGAAGGTATGCGTTCATTGGGAATCCAAACCAGTATCCATTATCCGCCCATTCACTTGTTTAGTTCATTCAAACGTGATTGTGATATCATCCCATCTCTCCCTATTACCGAAGATATCGCCAGCCGGGAAGTCACGCTGCCACTCTACCCATTAATGACTGATGAGCAGGTTGCTTCTGTTGTTGATGGAGTTAGACGGTCTTTACGGGGGGAATAAGAAAACCATCATGGTGCAAAGGCGGGAAAATCAATGAACAGACATCACGACAAATCTTGCCTGTTAGATAATATACAGCGAATTTCACCGGCTTCCCGCGATTTGGGTGGAGGGGTTCCATGCGCGTGTTCCTTCGGTTGAGTTATGCATCCTTATCATCGACCTGATCTGCAAAACTTCACACCCCGGGACATTCAAATACGCGGGGAAGCTATAACGAACCTGATAAAGGAGATCCTTGCCCAGGGAGGGTTGGTCAGGCTGGGTGCCAGGGGTTCGAGTATGACCCCATTCATCAATGATGGCGATATGATTACTATTGCACCACTCAGGGAAAAACAGCCTGGTGTTGGGGATGTAATAGCTTTTCGTCATTTGGATTCAAAATCGCTTGTCGTACATCGGATAATTCGACGGGCACAGAACACCTTTATTGTTAAAGGCGATAATGAACCTGACCACCCGGGAGATGCGATCCCTGGCGATAGGATTCTTGGGGTGGTAGTCCACATTGAGCGAAACCACCGCGAGGTCAGGTTCGGGTTTGGACTCGAAAAATGGATTATCGCATGGTTTTCACAGAAGGGTTGGTTGGTCCCTTTACGACTATGGCTGGCAAGAATCCGAAGAAGATCTTGAACCATGCAAAGAGCACAATCGTTTTCAAGAGATATATTTCAACCACTATGGTTTATACTTGTTTGACAAGGTGAATAAGGTGGACTGACATGGATAATCAGATCGAAGAGCACAGCAGCCTTGAAAGTATGCTGGATTATGCCAATATCCTGCTAAGATGGATTTGGCTGCCAGTAATCTTCGCCCTCGTTGCAGGCTTTGCCGCGTATTACATCGCTTTCCAGCAACCGCGCATCTATGAATCTTCCACCCTCGTCATGGTTAGTGGTGGATCAGGAACCTCGCTGGATGCTTACACCAACATCTATATGGGAGAACAGCTCGCCAAGACCTATTCTCTCACCATGTCCACAAAACCCATTGTTGATGCGGTTTCAGAACGGCTGGGCTACCGGGTGCAAGCGAATTGGATTAGTGTGGAACAGGTCGAGTACACCCAATTAATCCGCGTCACGGTGAAAGCCAATGATCCAAACAAGGCGGCAGAAGTCGCCAATACCCTGGTATCAATTTTTAATGAACAAGTAACTACCGACCAGACTTCAAGATACGCGGAATTGAAAGCTGATCTTGAAAAGGAACTTGCCAACCTGGATGACCAGATTGAATCGGTCAATGGCAAACTTGCTGTACTTGATGTGAAATATAACGATTTGCAGCAGTTCACCGCTGAAGATTTGGTAAAGCAAGCCCAACTTGAGGAAGAGCTTTCTCAATACCAATACACGCGTTCTTACCTTCTTTCTGATTATCAAAAGATTAAGTATTCTGAAGCGCAATTCACCTCGACAATCCTTCCCAAGGATCCTGCGATTCCCAATCCGGTCGCCATAGAGCCTCAGCCTATGAAGAATGGGGTTCAGGGTGCCATTATCGGCTTTTTCGCGACAATCATTCTCATCTTCGTGGTCATCTTTTTACAGGACGAGATCCGTGATCCAGAGGAGATCACCCGCAGGTGGGGAGTTCCGGTTTTAGCGGTCATTTCATCTTATAACACTACAACTCATCCAGTGATCACGGTCAGCCAACCCAGAGCACCAGTTTCCGAATCCTTCCGTTCCCTTCGGACAAATCTCCAGTTTTCAAGTGTTGAAAATCCGTTGAAAAAGATCCTGGTGACCAGCGCTTCCCCTTCTGATGGGAAGACTTCCATTGCAGCCAACCTCGCAGCCGTTCTTGCCCAGGGAGATCGAGAGGTGCTGGTTGTGGATAGTGATCTTAGGCGCCCGCGCATGCATAAAGTTTTCCAGGTGTCAAACCGGATTGGTCTTTCAGATTATTTCATTCGACCTGAAGACAAGCTCTCTGGAGTCGTGAAAAGGACGAACATCCCCAGGTTGAGTGTGATCACGTCAGGCAGCCTCCCGCCCAATCCCTCTGAACTCCTGGGTTCCTCCAAACTGCTCGAAGTTCTCAAGATTCTCGAAAAGCATTTTGACACGCTCATCATGGACACTCCTCCATTGCTGGCAGTAACTGATGCCCTTGTGCTAGCACCGCGGATGGATGGCGTGATCCTGATCATGAACCCTCGAAACACAAAGCGGGGGGCATTGAAGCACGCGATCGAGCAACTTAAGCGGGTAAATGCCAACATCCTTGGCGTCGTTCTAAACAATGTCCAGACCAAGGGATCGAAATATTACTACAACCGGGATTATTATTACGGTAAGAAGTACGGCAAAACCGCTGACGATGTTCCAGATGTAAAGGAAGAAACCAGGTCTCTGGAAGAAAAAGCTTAGAGAGGGATTGAACTGACGGCGTTGGTTTCTAATGACTGATAAAGAGATGCGACCAATCAAGAAGGATGCCCTCAAGGAAGGGACTGCCAACCTTTGCCCGTTCCTTGGGTTTGTGGACGATCCCGAAACCGCGATCTCCTATCCTTCCAGGATGAACTGCTGCAACCACGCCAGACCGGTCGTACCAGTTGCGATGGAATATCAACGTGAGATGTGCCTCACCGGTATGTTTATTGATTGCCCAGTTTACCAAAGGGTAAAGCTGGGTCCTTTGCCTTCGACAATCCAGGAAACCGGTGGAGTCTGGGAAAAACTGAAACCCGTTATTCCTTTCATTGCCCTCGTGCTGGTACTGGTCGCGGGATTCTTCGCCAGTATTTGGATGGGATTAGTGAATATCCCCGGACTATCTCTTAGCCCGACGACTCAATCAACGATTGCAAGCAGCGAAGTCATCCAACCAACTTCAACTTCAGTAGAAAATTCCACGAGCCAGCCTACGCCTTCAGAGCGTATTGAACCCACTGCCAGTGAAACGTCCATCATCCCTACCCGTATTGATCCGCACTTCATCGAAACGCTAATTGGCGACTCTCCATCTTTGATCATTCACAAGTTACTTGAAGGAGAAGGCTATATCTGGTTGGCTCAAAACTTCAATACAACTGAAGACGCCATCAAAGCGATCAATTACAACCTGCCTGAATCTCTATGGGTGAATACGATCCTTGTAATCCCGGTAAACACAAGTGATGTCGCAGAACTCCCTCAGTTTTCGGCTTACATGATAGAGGGTGAAAAAATGACGATCGAGAAAATGGCAGAATTGTTAAAAATCGATGTTGAGTTACTAAAAAAGTATAACGATCTTCCTGCCGGATATGAGTTAAGTCCGGGCGAATGGCTGCTGATTCCGCATTAGATTGAACCGGAGAGGGAATGCCTGAAGTTTTGTTTGTGTGCAGTGTAAACCGATTTCGCTCAGTGATCGCCGCTGAGTATTTCCGTTTGCTCTTGGAACGTGAAAATATCCAGGGGGATTGGCATATTAGTAGCGCTGGCACCTGGGCGAAGGAGGGGTTACCCCCGTTGCCTGAAGCAGTGCAAATTGCCCACTCGAAAGGATTTGAGGTCAGTCACGTGCGGTCACAGGAAATCACCCTTGTCCTCCTGGATCGGGTTGACCTGATCGTAGTAATGGGTGAGGGACACCGTGAGGCACTGAGCCTTGAGTTTCCGGAAATCAAGGCTAAGGTTGTACTTCTTTCAGAGGTATGCGTGGGGCAAAGCTATGACATCCCCGACCTCGGAGAGAACGTAGATGATACCGCTGAAGAGTTGGGTGAGGAAATCTGCCAGCTATTAGACCTGGGATATGCATTAATCGTTGCTAAAGCCTCGCAGAAAAAGAAAAGGAAAGAGAACAAGTAATCTCTCATTGGTAGTTCATTAATGGAAAAACGCAAACAAAAAGTTAACCGATTGATCTTTTTGGCGATCATCATTCTTGTTTTTTGCGCGACCTCATATTTCTTATATACGACATCTTTCTTTGGACAAGAGCTGCCAAAGTTCACCCTAGTTCCGATTAGCAATTTAACACCCTTGGCGGAAACCCCAATCTCAGCCGATCCCGGCAGCGAGCAAACGACAGGCAGTCCTTCGGAATCCCCTGTACCTTCGGAATTCCCAACCTCAGGTAGTCCGGTTTGTGGTCAGCGTGAGCCGATGTTCCTGCTTGGGTTGGGCATTGATGAATTTGAGCAGGCAGATGTCATCCGGCTCGTACGGGTCGATTTCACCGCCAGGCGTATCCTGGTGCTTTCCATTCCCCGTGATTTCTTAGTATCCATCCCGGGGTTGGAGGAACATGGGGTGACCCAGAACAAGATAAACGCCTCGTATGGGTATGGAGAGTATTACTTGGGAACCGGG
Source organism: uncultured Chloroflexia bacterium (assembly GCA_963774925.1). Taxonomy (GTDB): domain Bacteria; phylum Chloroflexota; class Anaerolineae; order Anaerolineales; family Anaerolineaceae; genus UBA6107. The sequence continues at coordinate 106,555 of CAVZGM010000002.1, read as the reverse complement.
AAAGGTGTGGTCCAGACTTCATATACCCTCTTCCAGAATTTTGGCGTCGAGTTTGACCGCTATGCTGTCTTTCACTTCTCAAATTTTGAGGAAATGATCGATGCGGTTGGCGGCGTCGATCTCAACCTAAATGAGGCAATCGGGGCGTACGATGTGACCGGACCACAACACTTCGATGGCGAAACCGCGCTTGATTTCGCCCGTATGCGCCTCGCGGACAATGACATTTACCGGTCCCGCCGGCAATCCGAGATCCTGAAAGCGCTTTTTGCCAAGTTTGTCCTGCCGGAGAATATTGGCAAGATCCCAGGATTGGGTATCAAGTTCCTGCGGGATAAAACGCTGATCACAGATGTCGCACTCAAGGATGTCCTTTCCCTGGCTTGTTTCGCCGGAGAGTTGAACGCTGACTCGCTTGTTTTTCGCGAGATCCCGGGAGATCTTTATTACGCCACCCGCACCACCGAAGGCGCGAGCGTACTGATCCCGGAACCAGCGGTTGAAGAGTTTATCCATGACTTGATGATCTCGGGAGATTATTAGCCTCCCCATTTTTTATAATGAAAGAGCCTGCAATCTATCTGTTTGCAGGCTCTTATGATTTTGTTCTTGCCTTATGTATGGTCGACGGTCAGTCGTCCCTTCTCTTTACGGGTTTTCACCAGGACGTCCGTGTAAAACCTGTTGTAAGTGCAGCAGCCGATCGGACTTTGCTGGATGAGCAGTTCAAGGCAGTTATCACAGGCTGTGCAGAAATTGATCTCGTTCTCCCGACCTTCACGCAACTTCAGCGGAAGCAGCGGGTCTGCAAAGGACTGCCTGCCGAGGGCGACCATGTCCACGTAGCCTTTTGTGATGTTGGCTGCCCCGAAGTTCAACAGTTCGCTATCTTCGGGATTGACGGCGTGGAGCTTGTTCTTGCCTTTACCGAAGACCGAGTAGTTGGAGCCCACAATGACAGTCGATTTCTTCTTAACGTTATCCTTGAGCACCTTGGCGAAGTACTGGTGCAGATAGGCGAAGTACGGGTGTTCCTTGTCCGCCTGGGTGAGACTGATTGTGATGGACGGGCTTCCAGCGGATTGCACAAAGTATTGCGCACCTCGCTCTTCCAATCCCTGGACCAGGTCAATGACTTCGCTGAGGTCGATCACTGGTGTATCAGGACCGGCTGTGCCCATCCCTCCGGGGAAACCTTCCCAGACTGAGATCTTCGAACCGATGAGAAAATTCTTATCCGGAACGGCTTTCTGGATACGTTCGTACAGATCAAATGCGAACTGACGCCGATTTTCCCAGGGTCCGCCGTATTTCCACTTACGGGTGTTGTATGGGCGCAGGATTTGCGAGCCTAGATAGCCGTGGCAGAACTTCATGTCGATGCCGTCCGCGCCGGAATCATAAGCAATCTTCGCAGCGAGCACGAAGTCTGCCATGATCTTCTCGAACTCATCCTCGGTGAAGACATCCGCCTGGAACCCGGGTAGGGGTTTGACCGAGAGACGCTTGGAGAACTCCGGGTTGCTCAATTCACCCGAATGGGTCAATTGGAAGAGGAAAATGCTCTTAGGGTTGACTTCCTTCATACGACTGACGAACTTGGTTAGTGCTGCTTGGTTCTTGGGCATGATGAAGAGCTGATTCAAGCGGGAGCGGTTCTTGTCGGTGATAGTGATGGCTTCCAGGCAAACCACACCGGCCTCGCCCTTGAACAGGTTCTCATAACGCAAGTAGGTCAGGTCGGAAGGATTCCCGTCCTCATCCGCGTCTGTGCATTCCATCGGTTGAATGAAAAAACGATTGGGACTGGTGTAATTGCCAAGCTTGATGGGTGATAACAATACTTCTCTTTTATCCATGATACTCAACCTCCAATAATGATCGTTTTAGGACAGCGGTTCACAAAATTCGAGCGTTACCCCGTTGGGGTCCAGGAAAAGCAGCACCCGCACACCAAGGTTGGGCAGGTCGCAGGTGGGAAGGGCGATCTCAATGCCTTCCGCGCGTAGTGTTGCTTCATGCGCAGCCACATTTTCCACCTCAAATGCCAGGTGCCGTAATCCGGCTACATCCTCCCCATGGGGAATGACCGGGTTTTTCCCGTGATAGTCAAACAACTCCAGCCTCGTCCCACCAGGCAGCGTAAAGTAGGTGATATTAAATTCACCGCAATCCACTGTTTGTTGCTGCTTGAACCCAAGGATGCGCGTGTAAAAATCGACTGATCGGTCAAAATCGATTGTGTTGATCGAAACATGTTCGATTCCGCGAATGTTCAAAGTTCCTCCTGGGGTGTCCGGTATCCTACGGGATACCGGACATTGACAGTCTAGGAAAGGATTTCCCGTTTGCTGACCTCGGGTGAGACAAAGATCTTGAAGAGGTTGGGGTCCTTGCGCAGTTCGTGGAGTGCCCATTCCAAATCTTCCAGGGGTACTTTCATGGAAAAGAGCGGCTTTGGATCGATCCTGCCGTTGGCGATGAGGGTGATGGCATCCGGCCAATCCCCGCCGATGCCTGCGCAGGAACCGGTGATTTTCTTCTCGCCCAGCACAAAATCGAAGGGTCGGATTTTCATTTCATCATTCTCGCCAACGATCCCGAAAGCGGAGAGCGTGCCGCCATTGCGGAGCATAGCGAATGCCTGCTCGTAGGTCTTGGTGGTACCGACGGCTTCGATCACGTAGTCCGCACCGCGTCCGCCGGTTAGGCGCTTCACTTCGGCAACTGGGTCAATGCCGTCCTTGATATTAAGCGTAACATCCGCGCCCATCTGCTTGGCAATGCTTAAGCGTTTTTCGTTATCTCCGATGATGATGACAGGTGCGCAGGCGCGCAAGACTGCCATGCGGGCATGCAGTACACCCAAACCGCAGCCGACGATCGCCATGCTGCTGCCCAGTTTGGCGTTCACTGCCTTGGCAGCGTGGATGCAACAGGAAACCGGTTCGATGAACGCGCCTTCCTCAAAGCTCATATTATCGGGCAAAAGGTGCAGCAGGTTCGCTGGGGCTTTGACATATTCAGCGAAAGTTCCGTCTGTGTGGATGCCGAGCTGAGTGAAACTGGTGCACAACAACTTATCTCCGCGCATGCAGTAGTAGCAGCTGCCGCAAGTCATATTGATGTCTGCGGTGACGCGGTCGCCTTCCTTCCAACCTTTAACGTTCTTGCCGGTTTTGGTGATGATACCGGAAAATTCATGCCCGGGGATCATTGGCAGCTTGTCGGCAGAATACCATCCGTTATAAATACTCCAGTCGGTGCCACAGATACCGGTATTTTTGACCTTGATTAGGACGTCATTATCCCCAATCTCGGGCACCGGAACTTCCTTGACCTTGATCACACCGATCTTCTCAAACACAGCAGCTTTCATTGTATTTGCCATGGGTAATCTCCTTTAAGATTCTATGGTTAATTGAACAGAACGTCGTTGCGGCCTTCGTAAGGCTTTTCGATCATGAGTGGTTTCAGATAGGCGATCGTCTTAGTGATGCCGTCGTGGCGGCTCATGGTTACATCTTCATGCTCGTAACTCATCACGTAGTCATAACCGATCAGGGAAAGCTCAGTGATGACCTTCTTCCAGGGAACTGAGCCCCAGCCGGGGATGCGGAAGCGGAAACCGCGTCCCAGCCGTTGCCAGTCACCCTGCGGGATGAGCCCGGAGCGGCGGACGTTGTGGGCGACGATTTCGCCGTCCTTGGCGTGAACATGATAGATGTGTTTGGCGAGCGAATCGATGAAGTTCTCTACGTCAATGCCGAGATAGATCAGGTTGGCGGGGTCGAAGTTGAACCCGAACTCCTTGCGTCCGCCCATCAATTCAACAGCGCGCAGTGCGGTCTCGATATTGTAAACCAGTTCATTAGGGTGCGGCTCGTGGGCGAATTTGACGCCATATTCACCGAACTTGTCCAGGATCTTGCTCCAGCGTTCTACGAATTCAAGTTCCATATCCGACCAGCCCTTGGAATAGGGCCAGGGGAAGAAACGGCCAAAGTTTTCGCATCCGATGAAACCGGTCACAACCGAACAACCCAGGGCGTTGGCTGCTTGCGCGGTTTTAATCATACGTTCAGTACCGAATTTGATCTTTTCTTCCTTGGTTCCGGGGAAAATCGCGTCAGTATCTTTTCCATAGGGTCCAAGAACGATTTGACCCTCCGGGTGGTTGGCGATGGCGGAAATGGTCAGCCCATACGATTCGACCATTTTCCGATATTCTGCGCCTTTATTCCCCTTGACGACCTCTTCGATGTCCAGTTGACCATTATTCATGAAAGCAGGAAGTTCGACTGCCTGGTAACCCAACCCGGCAGCCATTTTTAAGACCTCTTCAATTTTCATATCGAGAAATGTTGCGGTAAACAGACCGATTTTCATGGGGCAATTCCTTTCATTTATTAAGTTTGGTTTTCTTTATAGGTGCAATTCGTGCAGTGCGTCGCTCACGCTGCTCTGGTGTTCCGAAGCAAGCTCAAAGATGGGCAGTAAAGATTCATAAACCTTGTTGTATTCTGGATCCGGTGACACCTCCTCTTCAACTTGATGAATTTGATCGATTTTATTGAAATCACTCCATAATCCACAGCCTACGGCTGCGATCGCTGCCGCGCCAAGGGCTCCTGCGTCCTGGTCGATATTACTTTTAATGATCCGGGTGTTGAACACATCCGCGAAAATACCGAGGTAGAACCTGCTTTTGGCTCCTCCACCCACAAAGAGGATCTCTTCCTCCAGTCGGGTGTATTTGCGCAGCAGGTCCAGGCGCAGGCGCAGGTTCATGGCAATGCCTTCCATCACAGCCCGGATTAACTCCGGTTTACCGTGTTTCAGGTCAAGCCCGATGTAAGCCCCTCTGAGATGGACGCTGTTATCCTGCGATGTACCGCCTGCCAGGCTGGGGTTGAACAACAGTTTATTCGAACCGACCGGGGCTTTTTCAGCCACCTGGTTCATCAGGGCGTAGACATCGGAATGTTCCCGTTCCGCCTGCGCCACCAGCTCGCTGCATAGGTTATCTTTCACCCAGTTGAAGGTGGTTCCAGCGGAGAAAATGCTTACCGCAGAAGTGAACATGCCCGGGATGACGTGGGCGAACACAAAGGGTTTGAATTTCGCATCGAGTACAGGCTGTTTGGAGGAAACCGCGATCCAGGCGGAAGATCCGAGCGAAGTGTACACTCTGCCGTCGCGGATATTCTTTGCGCCCAATGCCATGCAGGAGTTGTCCACACCGCCGCTGACTACCTTCACGCCTGGATGCAGCCCAAGCTGAATAGCGATCTCTGGAAGCAGGGTGCCGATCACATGGGTGCTGGGGACGATTTCCGGCCAGATCTCCGCTGGCAAACCGCTTTCAGCCAGCAGCTCTTGAGAATACCCTCCAGTTTTCAGATCATAGATGCCAGTACCGGAAGCGTAAGAATGGTCTGTAAGGGTCTTGCCAGTCAGTTTGAAGTTGATGTAATCCTTGGTTCCCAGGACCTTGTCGACCAGTTTCCAGGTGTCCGGTTCGTTATCACGGTACCACATCACTTTGAAGACGGTATAGCAGGCAGCCGGGAAACCATTGCCGGTAGTGAGGTACCAGTGTTCGGGATCGATATTCTTGAAATATTCTGCGACCTGTTGCTCAGCGCGGATGTCCGACCAAATGGGTGTGTATTCGCGCAACAGGTTACCAGAGGGGTCGATGGGCACTGCACCAAGGCTGTGACCGGAAATTCCCAGGCAGGAGATGTTCTCCTTGCTGACGCCGCTGGTGGCGAGAAGTTGACGGGTGCTCTCCACGACAGCGTTCCACCAATCCTCTGGTTTTTGTTCATGCCAGCCTACCCTGGGGTAGAAGGTTGCGTATGGGACAAAAGCGCTGGCAAGGCAGCGACCCTCCACGTCATAGAGGGATGCTTTGTTTCCGCCGGTTCCGAGGTCGAATGAGAGGATAAGTTCTTCCATCTTGTCCTTTTTCGTTTCCATTTACTTAGATTTCAACGCCGTCTTGCAGCACGGCTTCCTGCACGATCTCGATTCCGCTTTTCAGGTTCACGCCAAACCGGCGTGCGCCGGCGTGGTAAAACTCGAGAAGGGTCGCCAGGCTGCGGATACCACCGGAGGCTTTGATCTTGATGCGCCCGCCGACAAGGGAATGGATCAAGCGCACATCCTCCAGGGTTGTACCGCGGTTCGCCCAGCCTGTGCCGGTCTTGACGAAAGACGCTCCGCAATCCACGCAAATGGCGCACGCGCGGGCTACTTCCTCTGGCTCCAGGTACATGATTTCGATGATCACCTTGACGGGAAGCGGGGATGCAGCCTTGACCACCGCACGTACGTCCTCCTCGGTCTCGCGGAACATGCCGGATTTGAGGAAGCCGATATTCATCACCATATCGATCTCATCACAACCGGCGGCGACCATCTCTTTCGCCTGGGCGACCTTAAGGGAAGTGGTGTCAGAACCAGAAGGGAAGCTGACATTCCCCACCACCCGGATGGAATTTACTTCCTTCCCAAGGAGTTCGCGGGTGTAGGGAATGAAACACTGCATCACAGACACCTGCCCGAACCGGTATTTTAAGGCTGCGTTAACCATCTCCTCGATATCCGCTTTATTGGATATGGTTCTCACACAGGAGAGGTCGATCATCCCGGCGATTTCATGTGCAATTAATCTCATACTCCAATACCCTCTCTAAAAGTCTAAAGTATTTCTTCCAGTAAATCGACCGCATCGAGGATGCATTCCCGGCAGGTGGTGGTAAACAGACCCTTTTCCACCACCTTAGCCCGTTCTATGGGGTCCATCAGGTTGTAACCGATCAGGTCCCGGCAGTCGATCGTACCGTGTTTCAGCCGGAAGCGCTCTCCCAGCTCCGCTACCTTGTGATAGGTGGTTTCGGTCTCTTCCCGGTAGCGGACACCGTCAGCGGAGGTGCGGCCGTACTTGAGTCCGATCACCATGAACGCACCGGTGACCGCGCCGCACACATCACACATCCTGCCCATCCCGCTGCCAAACCCGGTTGCCATCTTTAAAGCAAGTTGTTCATCCAACCCAAAATCTTCCGCGTAAGCTGCCAGGACGCATTGGGCGCAGCCGAAGCCTTTCTCGTGATACTGCACTGCAAGTTCACGCTTATTCATCTGTTTACTTCCTGACCGTTGATGCCACCTTGTTCAATTCATCAAAGAGAGCGGGAGTCAGTTCGAAATGCAGCACCTGGCTGATCACCTGCGTCCAGCCGTGAACAAAGTAAAGCCAGCCATCCTCCACAAATACCTTGCGGGATTCCACCTGGGCGAGTGACTGGTGCATGAAGTCCAGCTCTCCGCGGTAATTGAATTCCCAGGCGATACTGTTCATGGGGAACTTGCCTTCCCAGGTGATGGGCGAGCCAGGAGTGTCCTTTCCCATGCCGGTCGCGTTGATGATGATGCTGTGGGGGGGGAACTTCTCCATGATCCGGTCATTTACAGCAGGATCAGAATTCTGGAAATATTCGATCTCGATGTCGGTTTCCAGGCTGCTGACCATTTCTTTCGCGTGGTCCAAACGTCCCTGGGAACGGTTGACGAAGGTGAAACGTCTCGGGCGGTCGCCTTTGTCCTTCTTGTTGATCAGATGCAGTAGGGTGGCGATGGCGGACCCGCCGGCACCGAATGAAAGTACCTCACCGCCTGTGCGCACAAAGTAATCTTTATCAATGATCGCGTCCAGGCTGGCACCGGATGTGATTGGATCCTTGGCGTGTCCTTCCAGCCTGCCTTCCAATTTGGAGATGCTGGATATTTCATCCGTGATCTGGGCATATGGATCGAGGTATTCGAACATATCCCGCGCCGCGGTGAGCAGGTCGATCTTATGGGTGGTGACCAAGGCGCCGAGAGACAGGGGATCGTATTTGATCTGAGCGACCGCTTTGCGGTAGTTTTCCGGTTCATCGTGGATCTTACAATCGATGCCTTCGATGATGACCTCTTCCCGCCCCAGGGTTTTCATCCAGAGCGGGAAAACCTTCATGATGGAGGATTGTTTGGTAGTGACCCCGATGAAGTAAAAAGTTGGGACGGTCTTGGTGACTACCTGGTATTTTTCTGCTTCGTTTATCATGAATTTTCTCCTAAACGGATCTATTTTCTGGATTCCTGGATGACTTTAACGAAATCAGCAGCTTTCCGGCTGATCTCTTCAAACTTGCCGTCTTTTGCCAGTTGCGGCGGGCATAATTCACTGCCCGCGCCAACCGCCACCACACCTGCGGCGAACCATTCAGACGCATTGGCTGCGTTCACACCACCTGTCGGCATCATGGGAATGTAGGGAAAAGGTCCTTTCAGCGCTTTCACGTAAGACGGTCCGCCGAGAGAGCCGGGGAAGATCTTGACCACGTCCGTGCCCAGGCTGTAAGCCTGGAATACCTCGGTGGGGGTCAATGCCCCAGCCATGGTGACCAATCCGCTATCAACCATTGCCATTACCAGCACCGGGTCGCAGATCGGGCTGACCAGGAAATTCGCCCCCGCACTTTTCGCGGTTAGGGCTTGTTCCGGCTTGGTCAGTGTACCCATCCCCAATAGGATGGAACTGCCGAATTTCCGCGCAAGGGTGCTGACAACTTCCTCCGCGTTCGGGGTGCTATACGTGATCTCGATGCCTTTCACGCCGCCTGCTACCAGTGCTTCGACCATCTGTACGGTCAATTCAGCTGAAGGACCGCGGATGACCGCCAGCAGTCCCAATTCCTTAATTCTTTCCAGGATCTCATTCTTAGTCATGTTCATCTCCAAAAAGGTTAATCAACGCGGAAACGGGGTTGTTCACCGCGAAGTACAGCCAGGCAATCCTTCATTGCGAACCAGCCCATATTACTGGTAGCGCCATCTGTCTGCGCACCCAGATGCGGGGTAGCCACCACCTGCGGTAGTTGCAGTAAGGGGTTGGATGGGTCAGGCGGTTCAATCGTGAAGGCGTCCAAACCAACGCCTTTCAGTTGCCCGCTTTGCAGTGCTTCCAGCATGGCGCTTTCATCCACCAGCTCCCCGCGTGAGGTATTGACCAGGTATGCGCCTTTTTTCACCTTTGCCAGGAAGTCGGCATTGACCATGCCGCGAGTTTCCGGAAGGAGAGGCAGGTGCAGGCTGAGGAAGTCCGCATTGGCAATGACCTCGTCCATTGGGACGATCTCCACCTGGTGAAACGCGGCAAATTCCTTGTCCGCGAATGGGTCGTACGCCAGGATGCGGCAGTCAAACCCGCTCAACCGCCGGGCAAGTTGCTTGCCAATCGCGCCTAACCCAAGGATGCCAATGGTTTTGTTTTCCAGTGAAACACCGCTCAGACGCGGCCACTTACCCTCGTGCACTGCCTGGACTGCTTCGGGGATCTGGCGGGCAAGCGCCAGCATCAGGCTGAGCGCCAGTTCTGCCACAGACACCGAGTTGGCACCCGGGGTGTTGGTAACAAGGATGCCTTGTTCTCGGGCGGCAGCTAGGTCGACATTGTCCACACCCACCCCGTAACGGCAGATGACCTTCAATCGATCAGCCTTTTCAAGCGCTGCCCGGTCGATCACATCCAGACCGGCGATATACCCATCCACACCGGGTAACAGGGCAGCAACCTCGGCTGACGATAGGGGTTTGCCAGTCGGGTTATAGACCACTTCGCCGACCTGTGCTTCGAGTTCGCTTTTCAAGCGAGGGTCATTCTTGCCGTAAGAGGTGGGGGTGACCAGTAAACGAGCTTGTTTAAGGTTCATATTGGTCAACTCTGGTACCGCGGATTGTCGATGATCTCGGGACCGTTCTTGCCTTCAACCACCAGTTTGCGAAACCCGAGCTGTTCAATGGTGCCGTAATCATGCCCGGCGTTCCCGGGATAGGCGAAGAAGGTCACCAGGTCGTCCTGACGGGAGGTACACACCGAGCGGTGCGCCCAACGCGGCGGCACGTACAGGACAACCCCTGGTGACAGGGGTTCCACGGAGGTTTCGCCTTCAGGGGTTTCCATCACCATAAAGCCCTCGCCGCGCATGCAGTAATACATCTCCGCGGTGTCGATCACAGTATGGAAGTGCCCTTTGGTCATGTTGAACTCACTGCCAATTTTTCCAGGGTGGACGATGGAAATCCCCATCAGGATCTCACCAGCCACTTCGGGGCGTTTGATCTCGTAAACCTCGTAGATCAGGGGGTCGCCATCCGACAGCATGGTTTCGAAGGCAGCCTGGTCAAGGCATTGTCCTTTAAGCGCGGAAAGCCGTCTTTGAATGTGGTTGTCATACTTGGAAGGAATCACCGTAGGAGTGGGTAAGGTGAAACTGAATGGAAGATCGGTCATTTGTTATCTCCTGAATTTAAAGTATTCCAGCAAGACGCCGGGAGATGTTCCCGCCCAGCATTTCCTGGATCGTGTTTGTGGGGATGTTGTTCTTATCGAGGCGGTTTTGAATCTCTCTGGGCAGGCTTGCCAGACCGGGTCCCCCGCCGATGGACCGGTACATGACGCTTTCCGCCATGTCCGTTGCCAGGGCGACACGGTTGCCAAGTCCAAGGTCTGCCATTTGTTTGATCAGCGGCCATAGGTTCTTTTCCGGTTCATACTTGGGGCGATAAAAGGTGTCATACTCTAAAAGAGGACCAAACTTGGCAATCTCGGATTGGAGTCCGATGTCGGGTCGCTTGTCCATGTGGCAGAGCACGAGCTGGTGCGGCGCGACACCGCGGTCGGTGAAGAAAATAACTGCCTTTTCTGCCAATGCGCTTTTTTCAGTGTGAACCTCGATCAGACCACCAGTCTGGGCTGCCGCAGCTGCGCAGGCTTCCAACCCTGCTTGCGGACAATCTTTCCAGACCGCTTCGAGGGCGATCTTAAAGAATCCAGCCTTGGGCGGGTTGCCCTGGTCACGGCACTCTTCGAGTCCCTGCTGATATTCTGACAGGAGTTGATCTGCGATCTTTGTTTCGGACGCTGAGAACAGCCAATAGTCCGGTGGGTAATATTTTCGCAAATGAAACCCGCAGGCGGCAATAAGGTTGACCTGAGATTCCTCCGAAAGTGAGCGAAGCTGGGTTCCATTTCTGCCACAGCCTCCGGGCTGGCAATCCAGCAAGGACCCGCCACCTGCGGCATGGTATTCTTTCAATTCCTGCAGGATCAGATCATACTCGTTGAGCACAGGGGCAGAGGGATGGCTGCCCGGGGTGGGGTCGATCCAGGCGTGGTTATGAGCGTCAGTTATACCCAGTTTCTCAATTGGGATCTCGCCCAGCACACTCTGCACCATGCGGGGCGGGGATCCAGGATTGGAGGCAGGATTCGCATTCACATTCAGGGTTCCAAAACGATCTTTAAGGACTTTCGATCTTCTGCCGCGGCAAAGGCTTGCACTGCCTCTTTGAGCGGAAACCGCTGGCTGACCAACGGGGAGAGGTCGATGAGTCCGGAGTTCACCAGCCGGGCTGCCTGCCAGCAATCATCCGTACTGCAGGCGGTAGTGCCGGTGATGACCAGTTCCTTGTAGTGCACCAGGTTGGAATCGAAATTGATCGTGGGTCTATCCTTGGGTAACCCGCCGAAGAAATTGATCCGCCCGCCGACAGCCGCCAGTTTCAAAGCGCTTTCCTGGGCAGCGTGCACTGGCGCAGCCACGATGATCACGTCTGCGCCTCTACCCGAGCTTTCGCGCAGGATTACTTCTTCCAGGTTTTCTTCCATCGGATTAACCACCAGGTCGGCTCCCAGGAGCTTAACCTGCTCGGCGCGGTCTTTCATCGGTTCGCTGACGATCACCCTTCCTGCGCCGCGCACCTTTGCCAGTTTGGTGTGCATCACTCCAATCGGACCCGCGCCTATGATCAGAACAATGTCGCCTATGTTTATATGAACAGCATTCTGACCGCGTAAGACGCAGGCAAAGGGTTCCATTAAAGCAGCCACTGCCGGATCGACTTCTTCGCTGATCTTGATCACGTTTCCCTGCTGGATCGAATTGGCGGGAACGCGCATGTATTCGGCAAAGCCGCCATCGATGGTCACGCCGATGGCGTCATAAGAAGTGCACAGGTTATTGTTCCCGCTCACGCAGTGGATGCATTTTCCGCAACCCATGTTGGGAGCAATAAAAACCCTATCACCGACCGAGAAACCATGGACGCTATAACCAAGAGATTCGATCGTACCGACCACTTCATGACCCGGAATTCGGATTGTGCCCGGGTTGTACATACGATGATTCCCATGCAAAATTCGCAGGTCAGTACCGCAAATACTCGCGCTCAGGACTTTAATGAGCATTTCATTAATCGAGATTTGAGGAATAGGAACCTCTTCAACCCGAATATCTTCAGGACCGTGGAAAACCGCTGCTAACATTAGAACCTCCAATCTCACTGATTACCAATAATTTCCTTCATGTAAACGGGACGCTGTTCCAGGAAGGACTTAGTCCCTGCCAGTACGCCTGCGACTGCCCATTTCCCTTCGATACCGCCAGCCCTGGGCTGGCATTCGGCGCTGATGCAATTCACAAAGTGCTCCAGCTCATAGATATACGCCCACTGGAATCGTTCTGGCCAGGTGCGTACGATCGGGCGCACCAAACCGTGGTCACGGTCGGTGCAAACCACCACAGCCTGTCCTTCGAGGGTACCTAATTGCATAATTCCTTTTTCACCGATAATCTCCACCCGGGCATCGTACCCGTATCCGCAGGGGCATACTCCTGAGATCAGTCCCAACCCGCCGCTCTCGAACTTACAGTTGACCAGGACGTTATCATAAAAATTGGGAGTGTCCACGTTGTTGGCAGGTCCTTTGAAATTGGCGACCTCTGTATATACCCGTTCGATATTTGAGCCCATCAACCAGCGGACGGTATCCCAGTCATGACTGTTCACCTCTGCCAGCATGCCGTTGGAGGTGCGCAGGTCGCGTGCCCAAGGTGGGGGCAAACCAGGACCATGGGTGTTGGATTTGATCATCATCGGTGTGCCGATCTCCCCGGCTTCAATGCGCTGGGCAGCAGCAACAAATTCTGGATCGAACCTGCGCATGAATCCAACCTGCAGGAGCACCTTGTTTTTCGCAACCACATCATTGATCGCATCACATTCCTCAAGGTTCAACGCCATGGGTTTTTCCAGGAAGATATGTTTTCCAGCGTTCGCAGCGGTCGCGCTCAGCGGAAGATGGGTGGGGGTTGGGGTGGTGATGACCACGGCATCGAATTGTGATCCCTGAAGCGCGTCTTCGAGGCTGCTGAATTGTTGCTCGATGCCGAATTCAGCAGCGGTTTCCTTGCGGATTTCCTCCGCCGGATCAACCAGGGCAACGATCTTGCCACCCGGAACATGGCGGGTGATTGCACGGGAATGGTTCTTTCCGACGCGTCCTGCGCCGATCATACAAATACGGACTTGGCTTTTCACAGATAACTCCTTAACTCCTAATTGGAATAATAATCACTCAAGAAAGATTGAGTTCTGATGTAATGCGCGACGAGCGGTTTGTATTGCTCGTGGTTTTCGATACTTGGAACACACGGACTGCCCTCCGGATGGGCTGTGCGAGCGGCATGCTCGGCAAGGTCCGGGATCAAGCCGCAGGCTTTGCCCGCGATCATGGCTGCGCCCCAGGTGCCGAACTCATTCCCAGCCAGGCGCTGGTAAGGAACTCCCAGGATATCTGCCTTGATCTGGTTCCAGGCGGGGCTTTTTGCACCACCGCCGACCACCCGGGCTTCCACCAACTTTATGTTGGGCAGGTTTTCGCGCAGGATGGACAGGTAATAGGCGTACTCATAGCCGATGCTTTCCAGTATTGCGCGGAAGAAATGTGCCTGTGTATGCGACCAGGAAACCCCAAGCCAGGCGCCGCGCATTTGCGGGCTGGACGGGGAGATCCGGCCGCCGAGGTGGGGCGAAAAGAGGAGACCATCGGCGCCGGGGGCAACCCCTTCTGCCATTTTGATCATCTCCGGGTAGAGGGATTCCTCAATGGGCAGCTCCTGGTTGCGCTGTTTATTGTAGAACTGGTCTCTGAACCAGCGCAGGGCAATTCCGCCGCCACCGATGTAGGCAAGAGGATTCCACAGCCCGGGAATGACAGAGCGCATGGTGAGCAATGCGCGGTGTTTACTATCCGCCAGGTAGCGGTCGGTACAGCCGGCGAGCACGGAGGCTGTCCCCGCGACATCAAAAAGCATCCCGGGTTTGACGATCCCTGCGCCTAACGCGTTGGCGGCAGTATCACCAGCACCGGCGGCGATGGGAGTACCGGCTTTCAAGCCAGTGAGTTCCGCGCCGCGATCGTTGATCTCACCGACGATGTCCCAGGGGGCAACGATCCTGGGCAATTTTTCAATATCCAATCCAAAGCGGTTGCATAGCTCTTTTGACCAGGTTCCTTTTTCAGCATCTGCGAACCCGGAAAAATGGATGTAGGTGTAATCAATGAACGCCTGATCGGGTTTGAGCCCTGCAAGCTGCCCGGCAACATAGGTGCCCGGCATCACAAAGCGGGCGGTACGGGAATAGACATCCGAACGTTCGTTCTTCCACCATAACATTTTTGGACCATGATCGCAGGTGGGCGGGCAGCCGGTCAGTTTTGTCACCAGTTCTCCGCATTCCCTATCGACCATTTCGATGTAAGGCTGGCAGCGCATATCCAACCAGGAATCAAACCGAGCGGCAGGTTGGAAATTTTCATCGATCAGCCCTACGCCTGCCATTTGGGAGTCAAAAGCGATCGCGGCGATTTCTGCAGGATCAACTCGGCTCTGCTGAATGCAGGATCGGATGGTTTTTGAAGCGGTGAGCAGGAAATCATGGTCATCCTGTTCCACCGTCCCTGGTTTTGGGGTGTGGATTGGAACTTCCATGGAGGATTCCGCCACCAGTCTACCGTCTACCTGGAATAGCGCAGCCTTGGTACTGCTGGTGCCCAAATCCACGCCGATGAGAAATTTCCTGATCATCAATGCTCCTAAACGTTTGATCTAGTCAATCCCCAAGGTCAATTCCCGACCGGGATTGGCAAGTTGAGCGGATATTTCCGGGACCAGTTTGGCAGAGTCGCGCAACCGAACAAGTTCGACCTCAAAACGGGAGCGGTCACCCCGATGAAGGGCATGATAATACTCCACCGATTGACCATTTTCCATATAACTGATGCTATCAAGCATCAACAGAGGGGCTCCCCGGTCGATTCCCAGCAGCAGGGCTTCGGTCTCATTAGCCAATACTGCCTCGATGTAACGTTTACCGCGCATCAGGTAGATCCCGCCTTCGGTCTCAAGGAACTCGTAAAGAGAGCGATTGGTCAGGTCAACAGAAGCCAGGGGAGGATAGACCTGGTAAGGGATATAGGTGGTGACGAGCTGAATCGGTTCGTCATTTATGAAACGCAGGCGCTGGATATCAACTACCTCAACCCCGGGCTGAATGCCAAGGAACCCGGCAACCTTCTCGGTTGCGGGAACTACCCGCTGGTGAAGCACCTTGGTGACAGGTTTTAAACCACGTTCCACCATATCCTGATAAAAACCGGTCAGGTTTTGGATGAGACCCTCGTTGATCTTAGGCTCGGCGATGAAGGTGCCTTTACCCTTACGGCGGTTGATGACACCGCTCAACTCAATCTCGCCCAGGGCTTGCCGTACGACAGTGCGGCTGACGCCATAAAGCTCACACAGATCCTGCTCCCCGGGGATTTGCTCACCAGGCTGCCATTTTTTCTGCTGGATCTGTTCTTTCAGTATTTCCATCAACTGGATGTAATACGGGATGTGGCTTTCGAAGTTGATCGTCTGGGCAATATCCATTGGGCTCCAACCTGATTGCTTGTAATCCTGTTATTACAACCATTATAGGGACTATCTGCGGTGATGTCAATAGAATCGGGGTCATAACCGGAAAAACAGGCTCTCTTATGAATTTTTAGACAAAACCATGGGAATAATGCACAAATCTAGTTTTTTTAACATTTAACCTATTGAAATTCGGCTTCCCAGTGGCTATAATATTGTTATCCTGTAATGACAACTTTAGCGTGTATTTTTCAGCCGATTACAGGAAGATTCAGTTAGACGACCTTTTCTATTATTTACACACCAAATTCACAGGAGGATGAAATGAAAGTTGGAATCGATAGCTATTGTTATCACCGGTTCTTTGGCGAGGTTTATCCTGACCAGAAACCCCCCGCCAAGAAAATGACCATGGAGGATTTTCTCAAGCGCGCGCATGAGCTCAAGGTGGATGGAGTTTCGCTGGAATCCTGTTTCTTCCCTTCCACGGATGCGGGTTGGTTCAAGGAATTAAGAGCGCAGCTTGATGAATACAAATTCGACCGCGTGTACGCCTGGGGACATCCTGACGGTCTGGAGCGGGGGAAGAATTGGACAGCATACGAAGAAATGGTCACCATGATTCCGTATGCCAAAGCGATTGGCGCGGATGTAATGCGCGTGGTAGGCAGCAGCCTGATGTTCCGGCACGAACCCCACGGTCCCCAGATCAAAGCCCTGGTTAAGATGTTCAAAAAAGCCGTGAAGATTGCGGCAGATAACGGTGTCAAACTGGCAGTTGAAAACCATATCGATTTCACCTCAGACGAAATCCTGCAACTGCTGAGTGAGGTCAACTCACCGCACTTCGGTTTGAATTTTGATACGGGCAACTTCCTGCGCTTGCTTGATGACCCCATTGCCGGGATGGAAAAATTAGCCCCGTACGTACTGGCAACCCACGTGAAGGACTTGATGCCGGATAAGAACGCGAAACCGACCGACTGGCACTTCTTCGCTGGCGTCCCGGTGGGCAAGGGTTTGATCGACAACGAAGCCCTGGCGAGATTGCTGTACAAGGCGAACTTCAAGGGATTCCTGGCGGTTGAGATCGATCATCCTCACACGGATTGGACGGAACGCGAAGATGAGGCAGTGGCATTGAGCATCAAGGAGCTCAAGCGCATCACGAAGTCCCTTGTCTAGAGGGATCACCTGCGACCGAAAACACCAGACAAGGAGATGACCTCGTGAAAAAAGTGAATGTCGCCATTATTGGCACAAAGTTCATGGGCAAGGCGCACAGCAACGCCTGGACAAGCGCCCCAAAGTTCTTCCCGGTCGGTCTGCAGCCGGTACTCAAAGTAGCCTGCGGGCAGGACCCCCAGGGCACAGGGGATTTCGCCAGCAACTGGGGTTGGGAAGAGACGGAAACAGACTGGCGCAAGGTTGTGGAGCGCAAGGATATTGATATTATCGATATCTGCACACCCACGTACCTGCATAAAGAAATCGTCATTGCTGCAGCAAAAAACGGCAAGCAGATCTTCTGTGAAAAACCGGTCGCGCTCAATTATGCAGAAGCGAAGGAAATGTACGAAGCAGCTGAAAAGGCTGGGGTTCTGCATTATCTTAACCATAATTACCGCCGGACCCCCGCCATTGCGTTTGCCAAGAAGTTGATCTCTGACGGAAAACTGGGCAGGATCTTCCACTGGCGCGGGACGTACCTGCAGGATTGGATTACCGACCCCAACTTTCCGCTCACCTGGCATTTGCAGAAGAAATATGCCGGAGCGGGTCCTCATTATGACCTGAACTCGCATAGTGTTGACCTGGCGCGTTACCTGATCGGTGAGGTGGATGCTGTTACGGCGATCCTTAAGACTTTTATCGAGGAACGTCCCCTCCCGGGCAAGGATTCCGGTGTGTTCAAAGCTGGTTCTGCCAGTGTTGAAACGGGAAAAGTGACCGTGGATGATGCTGCTTTCATGGTGGTTGAATTTGCCAATGGCGCACTGGGTTCCTTTGAGTCCAGCCGATTTGCCAGCGGACGCAAGAATTACAACTACTTCGAAATTTACGGCAGCAAGGGCAGTCTTATCTTTAACCTGGAGCGCATGAATGAGCTCCAGTACCTAAATCTGGATGATCCAGCGGATGAGCAAGGCTTTCGGGATATCCTGGTAACCAATGCCACCCATCCCTACGTCGGGGCGTGGTGGCCGCCTGGGCATATCATCGGGTATGAACATGAGTTCACTCACGCTGTGGTTGATTTCCTCACTGCGATGGAAAAAGGCACGAGCATCACCCCCAATCTCCTGGACGGAATGAAGGACATCCAGGTGCTGGAAGCTGCGATCATTTCTTCCAATACCGGGCGGAAAGTGGCGGTATCAGAGGTCAAGTAAATTCGAATCCAGGGAGGAGAGAGGACTTCTCTCCTCCTTTCACCCTAACTTTTGGAGTCATGTATGAAGGCGATCCTCGTACCAGTATTTTTCAAGAGCAAGGAAGACCCCGATTTTGTGCGTGTTCTTGGCACTGTCAAAGAATTGTTGACAGACGAAGCTGAATTCCTGGAACCTGTTGCTCTTGGAAGTCCGATGCCAGAAGCCGATGGCGTTATCCTGCCGCAAATGCTCGGGGATGCCTACAGAAGACTTGGGGAAATCTCCGCACTACCCCAACCGTTGATGGTGGTTACTTCAGAGTTCGGTACCGTTTCGATGTGGGATTGGGAGATCAACTCTTATCTCACTGGAAAAGGGGTCAAAGTCATCGCCCCAAATACGCTGACCAAAGCAAAACAGGCTTGCCGTGCATTCGCACTCAAACGGGAGTTGAAAAGCTCCAAATTCCTGGTCTACCAGGACAACCCTGCGAGCGAGGGCGGGAACCAGGATGATATCTTTAAGCGGTTTTATTGGTGGGAGCAGGAATGCACCGATGCGATCGAGAACTACTATGGATTGAAAATCATCAAGAAGAGCTTCAAAAAATTGGCGGAAGACGCCAGGGCAATCCCGGATGACACCGCAGCGAAGGTTTGGAATGAACGCAGTGGAAAAACCCCGACCTCCAAACTCACAAACCAGAAACTACTCAGCGCAGTTAAGTTGTATTTGAAAATCAAGGAAGATCTCGACGCTGATCCCACCATTATTTCAGTGGGAATGAACTGTCTAAATGAATCCCGGTTTTGCGAGACTACGCCCTGCCTGGCATGGAACTTCCTTTACGAGGACAGGAAAATGGTTTGGGGTTGTGAAGGTGATACCGTTTCAATGTTGACCAAGCTGCTTATTTCTCGAACGATCGGTGTTCCCTTCATGATGACCAACCTATACCCCTTCCTGATGGGACAGGCTGCTCTGCACCATGAGCACATTCCGCATTTCCCGCAGGTTGACGGAGATCCGGACAATCACATCCTCGCTGCGCATTGCGGTTACCTTGGTGTGGTACCCCAATCGTTTGCGACGGAATGGACACTTCGGGAGAAGGTACTCGCAATTGTTGATGAGAATTCCCACGCCATCGATGCCCGCCTGCCGGAAGGACCCATCACCCTGGTTAAACTCACTCCTCCCTTTGACAAGTGGAGTGTGATCGAGGGGAACCTGCCGAAATATGCCCAATTCGAAGATTCGCATTGTCTGAATGGCGCGGTCCTCGAAGTTCCTAATGGTCCTAAAATGGTGGACGATGTGGTTTCTCATCACTATATCCTCACCACTGGTCATAATCTCAACGCGCTGGAAATGGTCTCCAAGGTATTTGACCTCGAAGTGGGGACTATCCGGTAAAAATCTAATTATGCATATTTGTGCATAAGTAATTGGTAAAAAAACATAGATATTGACATTAATAATTAAGTTGCTATAATTTAAGACACTCAAAGAATCAATAACCGTTTTCGGAATATGTTCGTTTTGTAGTACCTGCAAGCTCGGTCCTTTGAAAGTGCCATCAGATTTGTTTTACTGAAAGTATGGTTTTCAAAATTCGAAATTCAGGATGACATACGGGACGTGAAGATGGGTTTTGGACGAGATCTGACATCAAAGAAAACGCGCGCATACGATGCCATTATTGTTCCCAATTGGCAGAGTGAAGCGGTTGTTTCCCGTCATCAACTTACTGTCAGTCACTCTGAAAAAGAGGTCCTTGATCTGGTACGCAGCCGTGGAGAGATCACGAAAGGCGATCTTGTAGGTCAAACGGATTATTCACGAACCAAGATTACCAGTTGCATTGATTCCCTTCTGGAAAAATCCTATCTTATCGAAAACCTGGACACGGAGTATACCGGCGGACGGCGCTCAAGAACTTACAGCCTGAATGGAAAGATGGGACTGGTAGCCGGCGTGGATATTGGCGCTACCAGTATCGACCTGGCGATCTCTGATCTTTCTCACAAGATCCTTGTCCGCCACAGTGAATCCTCGTTCGTGAGGGAAGGGCCGATCAAGATCCTCGGCAGAGTTTGCACCCTGCTTGAAAAACTCCTGCAAAAGAATAATCTGAAATCTGAAAATGTTCTTGGGATCGGGATCGGGATTCCTGGTCCGGTTGACTTTTCTCACGGAATGGTGATCTCCCCGCCAATCATGCCGGGTTGGGATCGGTACCCGATCATCGAGACAGTACAGCAATGGTTCCCATCCACTTATGTTATTGTTGACAATGATGTCAATGTAATGGCATTAGGAGAGTTATATGGAGGTCACGGGAAAGGAGTCCGTGACCTGATCTTTGTCAAGATAGGCACGGGGATCGGCGCAGGGATTGTGTGTGAAGGAAAGATCTATCGCGGTGCCAGCGGATGCGCCGGTGACATCGGGCACATCAGTGTGAACAAAAACGGTCCGGTGTGCCCCTGTGGAAACACAGGCTGCCTTGAGGCGATGGCAGGCGGTCCAGCGATTGCGAGCCGGGCATTACTAGAAGCCCAGGCGGGGAAAAGCCCAATTCTTATAAAACGGTATACCGAGAATGACGGTTTCCTGAAGGCAGAGGATATTGGCATTGCTGCCCGCGAAGGTGACGCGGTGTCTATCGAGATTATTCGCGAGAGTGGTCAGTATGTCGGGGATGTCCTGGCTGGATTGGTCAATTTTTTCAACCCTGAGATGATCGTCATCGGCGGCGGTGTGAGCAACCTCGGCAATCTCCTGTTATCTTCGATTCGGCAGGCTGTTCTCAACCGTTCGCTTCCGCTTTCCACACGCAATCTTGACATTGTTTTCTCCGGCACAGGCCCAGACGCGGGTGTGATCGGGGCGGTGACGCTGGCGGTGGACAACCTGTTTGTCATCGAGAACGGCAGCCATAACGATGACCTGGATTGAGGTGAATGGAATGAAGTTTGGCGTGAATACATTTGTTTGGGTTTCTCCCTGCACAACAAGGGCTGTCCTTGACTTAGCCCCGCATGTGAAGAGACTTGGGTTCGATATCCTTGAGCTCTCTGTCGAGAACCCAGCCCTGATCAATGTAGGCGAGGCAAAGAAAGCCATCCAGGATGAGGGCTTGCTTTCGATCGTGTGCGGTGCTTTTGGTCCGGACAGGGATTTGGCAAGCGAGAACCCAATGTTTGTCGAAAACTCGAAAACGTACGTCAAATGGTTGATCGATGCTGCTGCAGAACTTGGCTCCCCTGTTGTGTGTGGACCCATGTATTCATCAGTTGGGAAAGCACACCTGGAAACCGAATCAGCCCGAAATGCGGAATGGGATCGTTCTGTCAGCAATGTTCGTGAATTGGCAGAATATGCAGCACCTCGCGGGATAAAACTCGCGCTCGAGACCCTGAATCGTTTTGAAACTGACATGCTAAATGTGGTTTCACAGGGTCTGGAATTTATCCGTCAGACCGGACAAGAAAATGTTGGATTTCACCTGGACACTTTCCATATGCATCTCGAAGAGAAAAACAGTGGCGATGCCATCCGCGCGGCGGGGAAGAAAATTTTCCACTTTCATGCCTGTGAGAATGACCGCGGTGTCCCTGGCAGCGGGCAGGTCCATTGGGACGAGGTCGCCAAAGCTTTGAAAGAGGTGCATTACGATGGCCCCGTGGTGATCGAATCCTTTACCTCGCAGGTAAAGGAGATTGCCCGAGCGGTGTGTATCTGGCGTGAGATTGCACCCAGCCAGGATGCCATCGCTAGGGACGGATTGAAATTCTTAAGAAGGCTTTTAGCTTGATCATCAAGTGATTGACGAGGTAAGCATGACCGAAAACAAGGAAGTCAATAAGCACGAAGAAACTGTGAACCCGCTTCTTGAGGTACGGAACATTACCAAGAAGTTTCCTGGCGTACAGGCTTTGGATGATGTGTCGCTGCAATTCTATGGCGGTGAGGTCCACGCGGTTGTAGGGGAGAACGGCGCCGGAAAATCTACCCTGATGAAGATCCTGGCTGGCGCCTACACTCCTGATTCCGGAGATATTGTTCTCGATGGACACAAGGTTTCATACTCGCACCCCATTGAGGCGCAGAGGAAGGGAATCAGTATCATTTACCAGGAATTCAACCTGCTGCCGGAACGCACTGTTGCTTACAACATTTTCCTGGGGCGAGAGCCAAGCAAAGGCGGGGTTCTGGACATCCGAAAAATGAACAATGATGCCCGGGAGTTATTAAGGAAATCGGAATTGAAGCACTTATTTCTCCGACTACTGTTGTCAGTAGTCTCTCAGTTGCAGAACAGCAGCTTGTGGAAATAGCGAAAGCGATTTCATTCAAAGCCAAGGTTCTGATCATGGATGAGCCTACTGCTGCATTGACTTTCAACGAGGTGAGATTACTTGATGATCTAATCAAGCGATTAAAAGCCCGTGGCATGGCGATCATATTTATTTCGCATCGCCTGGTCGAGGTCTTCGATATTGCCGAAAAGATTACTGTCCTCAAGGATGGAAAATGGGTTGGAACGGTCATGGCGAAGCAGGTCAATCCTGAGCAAGTCGTTCAGATGATGGTTGGAAGGGAATTAGATCATTACTTCCCCCCGCTTGGAAAACCAGATGAATTTGGTGAAGTTGTTTTAACAGTGCGTGGCGCATCCAACCATCTGATCCACGATATCAATTTCGAACTGCGAAAAGGTGAAGTTCTCGGCGTAGCAGGGCTGCAGGGCTCCGGAAGGACAGAGTTAGCCCAGGCATTATTTGGCGTGGAACCATTCAAAACAGGGACCCTGACGATATTTGGAAAAAATACAGTTGCCCGCCAGCCATATCGGGCGATCAAGAACAAGATGGGGTTTGTAACAGAAGATCGAAAATCCGAGGGTATCATGTCCCGACAACCGATTCGGGATAACATGCTTTTAACAGTCCGCTCGATCCGAAATCTCTTTGGTTTCACCCATAAGAATGGAACTCCAAGAGAACGAAAGATCGTCCCTTCGCTTGGCAAGCAGGTGGATATCAGGACTTCTTCTTTTGATCGCGAGGTTCAGTTCCTGAGTGGCGGTAACCAGCAGAAAGTTGTTCTGGCGAAATGGCTGGCTTCGAACTGCCAAATCTTCATTTTTGATGAACCCACCCGTGGGATCGATGTTGAGTCCAAAGCCAGTATCCATGACATGATCCGCGGTCTGACGAAACAAGGAATAGCGGTGTTGATGATTTCCTCTGAGTTGCCCGAAGTCATCGGTATGAGCGACCGAATCTTGGTGATGGCAGACCGAACCCTGGCTGGAGAACTCCCAGCGAAATCCGGTGAAGAAGAGATCATGTTATTGGCAACTGGTCACAAGAAAATTATCGAATCGGCTTCGAACAATGCCGCTGGAAAGGAATAAAATGACGACCATAACAGCAAATGATAGCAAATTAAGAAGGCTGGCAAGGTCCGTCAGGATTCCCCCGGTCTACTTCTTCCTGATTGTCATCTTTCTGATAGGTGGAACTTTAGACCAGATTCTATCGGATGGTCAAATATTCACCAACCCGCAGATCCTGCTCAATATTGTGGTTCGATCTGTTGCCCTCGGCATCGTGGCTGTGGGACAAACCCTGGTCATCATCGGTGCATCCATTGACCTTTCTGTCGCTTATACAATTAGTATCACTGCCATCATGTCGTCCTACATGATGCAGGGCAAAACAGAAAACGTTTTCGTCGCGATTCTTGGAGTTTTAGCAATTGGAATTGCGATTGGGTTGGCGAACGGGTTGATCATCACAAAACTAAGAGTGAACCCCTTTATCGCAACTCTGGGCACAAGCCTGATCGTAAAGGGCATCATCAATGGCAGTTTTTCAAACTATACCGGCAGTGTCCCCAAAAGTTTTGAGTTCTTCGGTTACGGCATGATCGGACCAATCCCGGTTTCGATCATCATTCTCCTGGTTATCGTTTTTGCCGGTTGGTTCCTCCTTTCGCGAACCCAATTTGGCTCACATCTTTATGGTGTTGGTGGAAATACCGAGGTGGCACGCCTTTCCGGTGTGCGTACCGACCGGGCATTGATTGGCGCTCATGTGCTTTGCAGTATGACAGCGGTCATCTCAGGTTTATTCCTCGTCAGCCAGATGCGCGCCGGAGCTCCCTGGGTCGGACCAAACGGCATCTTTGACCTGAATTCAATCGCGACCACTGTCATTGGCGGAACCGCGCTTTCTGGAGGGAAGGGGAGTGTTTGGGGGACGCTTGCCGGTGTTTTGATCTTTGGCGTGCTGGCAACAACCTTCAACCAACTGGGAGTCAACCCATATCTGAAGATCGTTTTCCAGGGATTGATCATTATCCTGGCGGTCGGCAGCTACACCGTTCGGTCCAAGAAAGAAGTGGCATAAGGAGTTTATGGCATGACGACAACAACAGTACCATCCACCAACGGTGTAGGACGAATTCTGGGTAAGGTATGGATTGGAATTAAAAAGATCCCCCCGGTTTATCCGATGTTCTTTGCCATCTTTATCATCCTGGGGTTTTTGAATCCCAAGGGATATCAAACGATGAATGGCATCATGACATTCTTCCGTCCCGCTTCACCTATGGCAGTATTGGCAGTCGGGCAGATGTTGGTTCTTGCAATGGGGGGGTTCGACCTTTCCATCGGAGCGATAGTTACCTTCGTGGTTTTGGTTAGCTCAAAATTACTCTCGAATGACCCTGCTAATGCAGCTCCAGCTATCGCGATCATGATCGGGATCGGAGCCCTGGTCGGTCTGATCAACGGATTGGTGGTCAGTTTCCTTAAAGTTCCTTCCTTTATCACAACCCTCGGAATGATGCTCCTTGTTAAAGGCGCAGCTCTTTATTATGTTGGTGGAGCACCCCAGGGGTACCTCACTGATAATTGGCGCCAATTTGGGCGTAACTATATCCAAGATGTACCCTTTTTCGTGAAGATCCCATACGCTTTGATCATTCTGATAGTTCTGGGCTTGATCATCTATATACTCTTTCATCGAACCAACTATGGCAAGCAAATTCTTGCCATGGGAGACAACATACGCGCCGCCCAGTTGTCCGGTGTCAGGGTTAAACTGGTGCGTGTCCTGACCCATGTCCTTTGTTCAGTCCTGGCTATCCTAGGCGGGATTCTGGTGGGTGGATTCGGCGGCGTGAATGTCACCATTGGCGAGGGCATGGAAATGCAAGCGATCGCAGCCTGCGTGATCGGAGGTGTGCTACTGGGAGGCGGCAAGGGTTCTGTTCTTAACGTGATTTTTGGAGCGTTCACCCTCCAGGCGATCGTCAACTTGTTGAATCAATTGGGACTGCCAAAGCCCTATTCAGATATCATCCAGGGATCGATCATCATCTTCGTCGTTGCTTACGCGGCATTAACCTCACGAAACAAGAGATAACCGTACAGCACTCGCCGCGGTAAGACAGATAATCAACAAGACAAATTGAAAAGGAGGTGGTTAACGAGCAAAATAGGAAGGCAAGTAATGTTTAGTACGATCAAAAGTGTGTATTCTGTTTAGGAGGAGTGAAACTAATGAAAAAGAACATGCTGTTAGTAGTATCGGTGATTTTCGTGCTGGCGATGGTATTGGTAGCCTGCGGGCCCAAAGCAGTAGCCACCGAAGCACCCGTTGTGGAAGAACCGGTCGTTGAAGAACCAGTCATGACCGAAGCCCCAGTGGTTGAGGAACCAATGGCGACCAATCCTGGTCTGCAGATGGAACAGGCACAGGTAGCGATGCAGTTCTGGTCTGATGAAGAGTTTGACAAGCAGATGGAACTGATGTCCGCGACCGCATTGAACCCGGATGCGCCGATCTACCTGCAATACCTGGAGGAAAGCGCGACCGACATCAGCCAATACCCGCAATACGCGGCATTTGCTGAGAAGGAAGCTCCTTACAATCTGTGCTTCTCGAACGCTGGTGTGAACAATCCATGGCGTGTGGTTGGCTACATCAACATGCGCGAGCAGGTTGAGCAGCTGCGCACCGAGGGATTGGTAAAGAACTTCTACCACCTCGATGCCCAGGGTGACGATGCCAAGCAGATCGCTGACATCACGGACATCATCAACACCCCGGGAAAATGCGATCTTCTGATCGTGTCCCCGAACACTTCCGAAGCGCTGACCCCGATCGTTGAACAGGCTTGCGCGGTTATGCCCGTGATCCAATTCGACCGCTACACCCAGACGGACTGCCCGGTAGTTTCCGAGCGCTCCATTGGTGGGTTTGCTTTCGGTATTTCCGGCGCCAAGTTCATTGTTGACAACCTGCCCGAAGGCGGAAACGTACTCGCCTTCCGCATCCTGCCTGGTGTAGATGTACTCGAGCACCGCTGGGGAGCCGCCCGCAAGATCTTTGAACAGAATCCGCAGCTCAACATCATTGGTGTTGAATTCGTTGCCTATGATTCCTTCAAGGCGAGCACAGTTGTGAGCGATTACCTGGCGAAATACGGGACCATTGATGCCGTGTGGATGGACGCTGGCGGTACCGCAGTGACCATTCTGGAAGCCTTCAAGGATAATGGTGTTGAATACCCGAAGGTGATGGTTGGAGAAGATCAGGAAGATTACCTGCAGTACGTAAAAGCCAACAACATCACCGCGATCGCCCCTGTGTTCTCGACGTTCCAGTGGCGTACCGCAGTATTGGCAGCCGTGATGTTCCTGCAGGGCGATACCGTACAGCACCACTGGTATCTGCCACAGCCGGAGATCACCCAGGCGAACATCGATCAGTACCTGAACCCGGCCATGCCCCCGCTGCACTACGCGATGTGCGGATGCGAAGACATGACCAACTACCCGGATGCCTGGGCGAGCCCGGACATCAACAAGTACAAGGACGTGATCGAGTAATCTGAGCAAGAGGATTCAAAACGAGCCCGCTCGAGTTTCGGGCGGGCTCGACTATAAACAGCACTTTTCCATGAAAGGAGTTCAATATCCATGATCGAGATCGGTTTTCATACAGATGCATTCAATAGCAGCTATTGGAGCTTTGAGCAGGCACTCCAATGGGCGCAGAAGAACGATGTGCATTGGATCGAATGTGGCATGATCGACGGAGTCAGCTGGATCCATGGGCTTGGGTATCAACCCCATGTTGCCATGTGGGAAGACCCAATGATGTGGCGTGAAAAAGCCGAAAAATATGGTGTTCGCTTTTCCCAGATCGATGCAGCCTTTCCAATGTCCCTGCCTGAAGGTGCTTCCCTAGGCGTTGAGTATATATTGAGGACGATCCGCTGGGCATACCTGGCTGGATGTGACCACATTGACACCACGGACGATCGCTTTGCACCAAAGGGGCTGACCCATGACCAGGCGTTGGACATGATGAAACGTTCATATGCCCAGGTTATCGAGGTTGCCGAACGTTATAAAATGATCATTGATATCGAACCCCATGGTTTTTACACAACGAAACCCGAGTTCATGGAAAAAATGCTGGCGTTTTCGGACAGTCCTTACCTGAGAATGAACATGGATACAGGTAACACTTTCATCGCGGGGCAGGATCCTGTTTCCTTCCTTAAAAAATTCAAGGACAAGGTCAGCCATGTGCATGTCAAGGACGTCAGCGACACCCTGGCTGCTTCGCTGCGCGGTGAATTGACCGGAATCGCGGTCAGTCAATGCGCGATCGGTGATGGGGTTAACAAGGAAAATATCAAAAAGTGCTTTGATATCCTGGTGGACATCAAGTTTGATGGTGTGGTCAGCCTGGAATGTGAAGGGCAAGGCGGACCGATGATCGAAAAGAGTCTGGCATTTGTACGGGAAGTGGTCGCAGATGCCAACAAGCGCATCGCCGCAGCAAAATAATTTGATTCGGTTGATTGGAGGATCAGATGGGAAAAATTTACCTCGGTATTAATATGGAGTTCGTCCGCAGCCATGACAAACCCTTTGCCTGGGGTGTTGAAAAAGCCGCCGAGATCGGTTACCAGTACCTGGAACCAATGGTCCACTGGGGTCGCGAATTGTTGAGTGAAGCGGGATATTTCCACAGTGTGTCCATGTATGATGATCCCCGTTGGGCAAGGGACCTCTGCGACAAGCACAACATTAAGATGTCCGGGCTTTCGGCACATACACCGCTTTGCAAACCTGAGATCAGTGTCGAATATCTCAAGCTGGCCATCCGATGGGCATCCGATGCTGGCGCACCTGTGGTGAACACGGATGAAGGTCCAAAGCCTTTTTGGACAACCAGGGACATGGATTACACTTTGATGACCTACACCTTGAAAGAAGCATCCATGGTTGCCGAACGGTATGGCATCAAGATCGGAATTGAACCCCATCAGCAGTACAGCAAATCCTTGGAAGGTTTGGATAGTATTTACGCCCTGGTGAAATCCCCGGCAATCGGCATCAATTACGATACCGGTAACAGCTACCTGGCGGGCACAACCGATACCTATGAATGGCTGACTCACGTCAATGACCGCCTGGTCCACTTGCACGCCAAGGACATCAGTTTCTCACAGAGTTCTGAAGAACGCGGTAAAGTGACCGGTACAGCCGTCGGATGCGCCTGTGGTGATGGTGTTGTTGACTGGAAACGGATCATTGAGATTGTCAAGAAATGCCCCAACGACATTGTTTTCAGCGTTGAATGTGGCACCGTTCCTGATGCGATCCGCAGCTTTGAACACCTTAGCAAATTAATATAACGAAGCAAAAAGAAAATCACTGGACTCGGGCGTGAGATTCATCGTCAGGGTCCAGTAATTAATTAATCATGTTTGAAACGAAAAACATAGTTACGGGAACGCGCAATGTTTGATTGATTTCCCCATCAATAGTGGCATCCCATAACATTCATTCGATCAACTAACTTATCAGTTTTTCGTAATCTTCGGGAGAATCGATATCCAACAGCAGGTCGGGTTCGTCCATATCAATGAATGTTGGCGGATATTGAGCGAAGATTTGCCGGGCTCCGGCGTCGCCTGTCAATAATTTGAGATCCGGGAAAACGGCTTTATCAAAGAGGACAGGGTTTGCACGCTTGCCATCGATCCTTGGCGCGAGCACCAACGGGCGGGTTTTGGCTTCGAGATAGTGCTTCACCAGCGCGGAAATCGCGCTCGCAGGAATCAAGGGTTGATCGCCAAGCAGAAAGACCACTGCCAGGGTATCCTGCGGTAAGGCTTCAATTCCCCTTCGCACCGAGCTGCTCTGACCTTCCAGCCAGTTATCATTTTCAACGATAGTGACAGGTGTACCACTCAAAGCTTGACAAATCTCCTTGTGATACTTACCGGTGATAACCAGAACAGGGTCAAGTCCGGAATCCAGGGCAGCGTTCACCGCATAGTGGATGATCGGTTTTCCCTGCCAGGGGAGCAATAATTTTGGCTTCCCCATTCGCAATGAAGCACCTGCCGCAAGGATGATCGCGGCAACTTTATCGTCAGACGACAGGATGGCATGGGTCATGGTCTATGCTGTGCCGTGTCGCGTGGCAACGATTTCGGCCATGATGCTTAATGCGATTTCGGCAGGTTGCTTTCCACCAAGTTTTAATCCAATTGGTGAACGAATGAGCGAAAGTTTTTCAACCGCAACCCCTTCCTCCTGCAAAGACTCCAGCCGCTTCTGGTGGGTTACCTTTGAGCCAAGCGCTCCGACGTAACGGGCAGGGCTGTCAAGCGCAGCCTTGAGCGCGGGAAGATCGATCTTTTCGTCGTGACTCAGGCAGACCACGCAAGTGGATGGGTCGAGATGCAGTTTCTCCAATGCTTCCTCTGGCCATTCGCGAACAAGCTCGTCCGCGTCCGGGAAGCGTTCGCGTGTGGAAAATGCTGAGCGCGGATCGACCACGATTGTTTGGTAATCCAGCGTTTTCGCCAGGGTGACCAATGGAATTGCGATATGCACTGCGCCAACGATGACCAGGCGGGGAGGGGGGAGCAGAAAGTCCACGAAAACGACCACTTCTCCGTGGGTTGTTTGCAGGTTCAGGGTTATTGGGTCACTGACCCCCCAATTCGCTGGGATAGCAGATTGGATAAGACGAGCAATCTCATTATCCATACTATTTTTAATGAAAAAACCGTTTGAATAAAACAGAATCTTTTGCCCGGTTCCAGCTCCGGATACAATGGTTGCCAATGCCCCCAATATTTTTCCATGAATACTTGCAGACACATCCTGAAGGACTGGGAGCCAGTCAGCTGAGGACATGGATTCGATGAAGATTTTGATCGAACCACCGCAGGATAGCCCTACCTCCCAGGCAGTTTCATTGGAAACGCCGTAGGAGACCAGTCTCGGGGAACCATCGCTGGCTACCTTACCGGCTTCTTCGAAGACCGCACCTTCCACACATCCACCGGATACCGAACCATAAATCTCGCCGGTAGAATTGATCAACATTTTTGAGCCAGAAGGACGTAAGGAGGATCCAGAAACTGAAACAACCGTTGCCAACGTGGTTGACTTCCCTTCCAGTGTCCATTTTTCATATACTGACCAGATATCGCGCATAATCAGACTCCTTTAGTCCAATTTTACCCTACCTGGTAAACAACATTTGGATTTTTAAGAAAAAGAGGCTTAGTAAGCCCCTTTTCCACGAAAGATGATCCAGAAGGTTCGGATCAAAATGCTGAAATCCATCCAGATTGAGTAATGCTCGATGTAATAGAGGTCGTCCTCGGTGTTCAAATGCATGGGGCGGTCGCTGCGTCCGTGGATCTGCCACCAGCCGGTCAGACCCTGCGGGATTGAGAACCTGGCACGCTGCCAGGGTTGGTAATTCTTCACCAATTCAGGCAGTTCGGGTCTTGGACCGACCAGACTCATCGTCCCCCGTAGAATGTTAAAGAACTGAGGCAGCTCGTCCAAGCTGAAGCGGCGCAGGAATCGACCCAGTCGGGTGACGCGGGGGTCATCCTTGCGTTTGATGATCACCTCACCTTCCTCGTTCTTAATTGCCACTTCGGCATTCATTTTATCCGCGCCGACTTTCATGGTGCGGAACTTGTAGAATTTGAATAGCTGGCCGTTTTCACCGACCCGGTTTTGCACGAAGAAGATTGGTCTTCCTTCAAAAATGAGGATCAACAGGGAGAGGAGGATGATCAAAGGAAGAACCGGGATCATAAAGAGCGCGGTAAAGAAGATGTCAAAAATCCGTTTTGCCAGGCGTTGCATTTCGGTCAGAGCAGGCGCGCGCATATCGAGAATTGGCAAACCAGCAAATTCCGAAACGCTGGTATGGTGAACGGTCAGGTAAAAATAATCCGGGATGACCGATACCCTGACAGGGAGGGTTTCCAGTTGTTCGGTCACATGGGCGATCTTCTCGTGGGCATAACGCGGAAGCGCAATGAAAATGTGGTTCACCTTTTCCTGTTTAATTACCGATAGCAGCTGGTCGACAGGACCAAGTACTTCCGGGTTCTCTTTTTGAACATGAGGGGAATCATCCAGGTATCCCACGAAATTGTAAGTTGTCGGGTCAAGATTATTCAGCTTCTCCCTTAGATTCTTGCCGACCGGTCCTGCACCGATGACCAGCAGCCTGGTTTTATATCCCTTCTCCTCAACCCGTTTCTGATAGATCGAACGGGCAATAATGCGCCAAATCAACATCACCAAAAATGTAAGGATAACGAAAAGTAAAAATAGCGCTCGCGGGATATCGCGGTAACTCAAATAGAGCACGCCGGAGAGGGTGACCACGGCGAGCAATGACCCCAGTGTCAGGCTGGTGAATTCATCGGTGACCTTCAGATTCTTCTTGCCATCATAAACTGAAAAAAAGAAGAGAATACCGACCCAGACCAAAGGAAAAATTAAATACAGGATGACCGGGATCTCTAAAGGTTTCCAGATTGGTTTGATGAATAGGATATTGTCTAATTGGGGACGGATGATCTTGGAGATGTAAAGACTGGCTGATGTGATGATCAGGTCAAAGAAAAGTGAGAAAACGCCAAAATTTGTGGAAAAACGTTGGATCATGGGCTGACGGACTCGTTTCTTAATCTGTAATCAGAAATCCAGAGAAGGGATTTTTAAAATGCAGTTCCCTCTCATCTCCTGATTATACCCACCTTTTGGGCACCGAAATAAGGAAGACTTTATCAGCTCTTTGGATTTCCGATTCCAAGTCGCTGCTTGAACACCCTAAAGAAAAAGAGAGGATTACCGATCAGGTATCTTCTCCACAATCTGCGCGGTTCAATAACCAGGCGTGCCATCCACTCGAACCCGTGGTCTGTAAGGAACTTTGGACCTCGATGCACTTCACCGGAAAGGGTGTCGAAAAGGGCACCAACTGGGAGGATGAGGCAAGGATTCAATTTCTCGAGGTTTTCGCTGATCCATTTTTCCTGCAGCGGCATGCCAAAGGCAACCAGGAGGACTGCCGGGTGAGCGGCGTTTATTTTGGCGACGACAGTGTCATTATCCTGGCTGCCTGGTTTCTTATCGAAATATCCATGCTGGGAACCAGCGATCTGTAAATCCGGGAATTTTTTCTGTAACCTGTCCCGGGCTTGATCTGCGATCCCTGGTTTTGCCCCGAGCAGGTAAATCCCTCGCTCATGCTGAATGAGGATGCTGATGATCTGGTCTAGGAAATCGGGAGGGGTATACCGTTCCGGGATTTTCAAACCGAGAAGCGACGCGCCTAGCTTGACCCCGAATCCATCGCAAAAGACCACATCGAATTGATTGAGGATTTTGCGAACCGCCGGGTCTTCATAAGCAAGGTTCATCGCGTAGATGTTGACATTGCCAATGACCAGCTTCCTGCTTTCAGCCACGGCGGAATCGATCATCTCTAAAAGCGCTGATAATGAAAGCGTGGTGATGTCAACACCCAGAATCGAAACAAAGTTCAGTCTAGTTCCGTGATCATCGGTTTGCTTCATAATGTGCTTTGACCGTCTTTCGAAAATGGAAAACCCCTAGGCACCAGGCGAATTTCGACAGGTAGATTGCAGGCAGAAGTTCCAGGTTTCCCAAGAACTCACGTGGAGATGTTTTCAGGATCCGCAAGGTCGGCAGTAATGCCAGGATGGGCGAGATAATCAGGATAAACCAGGGCGACTTCATGAAAACAGGCGTTTTCACTACCTTTGCGTATTGGTGACGAATCCTGATGCTATCCGGTCCTGATAAATACCAAAACTTCCAAAAATCCCGGAAGGTAGATTTGTTCACCGGAATATGTTTCACCACAGGTTCCGGAGTATAGAAAGGGGTCAGCCCCTTGGTGTAAGCTCGCAGTGACCATTCATAATCTTCACTGCGATTAATGTTTTCGAGTAGGGGACCGTTCTTTTCAAAGAATTTCCTGGTAAAACCCATTGAAATGGCGGGGATGTGCTTGCGATAAGACGCTGCTTTCCCCGTGGAAAACTCGTGCAACATGGAAAGGTTGTAAGCCCTCATCCAGTAATTCCCCGCGCTCAGATCAACACTGCCTGTGAAGAAATCTTCTCCATGGGTAAATGTGTTAAGCATTGCTTTTCCCCATCCTGGTTCAGGAATGGCGTCCGCGTCCAGGACCACGAGCCAGTCCTTTTCTGTCAGTGATACTGCCCGGTTGATACCGATCGGCTTCCAGGTACGTTCGGAAAACTCGAGGAAACGAGTTTGTAGTGCACGGGCAAGGTCAAGAACAACCCCGCTGCTGATCAGGGTGATTTCCGAGAAAGGAAGCTCTTCCTTGGTACGGAGGACAACCTCCTCAAGGGTGGACTCACCGACTGTGGGAATGAGGACAGCAATCTTCGAGGATTCATCGGACGGGTGAAAACCACTCGTCTGAAAATCATGGACTTTGAAATTCACCTTGACCTTTGCCTTCAACGTACAGGGATTGTTGGTAAAAGACCAACGCAGACAGAATGAACATGGTGAGGTATGGAAAGAAAATGCGGATTTCCATCATACTTTCGAGCGTGATGTAAAACAGGTACACCAGGGGTAATGGAAACCGCCAGATATTCTTCATTGTGATCAAGGAATAAAAGTAGTACAGGAATGCCAGGATCGTCCCGATGAACCCCAGGGAGAAGAAAATCTCCAGGAATGAATTGTGAGAGTGGAACCCCCATGCCTGTTCATACTGTTCAATGAACAGGAACCGGGTATTGAAATAGCCGCTGCCAACCAGGTTGATCCCCTGCATGTGACGAAATCCTTCTTCCCACAATTGGGTCCTTCCGTTAATGGTCAGGTAATCAGGGTGACGCGCAAAAAAAGAGTTGATCTGATGGTCGAAAGCGCCAGTTGATAAAGTAAATAATGCAGTGATTAAGACGAGGGAAATGGTAACCAAGACCACGAAAAAAAACGGTTTTGGACCGGTTCGGAATAATATCATCAGTCCAATTGCCAACAACGTGGCGAGAAGTGTGGTTCGGGAATCCGTCCTTACCACCAGGAACAAGCCGACGAGGACCAGGAAAAATGACAGAATCACCAGGTTTACTTTTCGCTTGAACAATAATAGATAGGTTGCAATGAGCACGAGGGAAGCAAAAAAGGTAGCTGTGGCATTCGGGTGATTCATGGCAAGAACCAACCTTAGCCGTCCGTTGTAGAGCGCCATGGGGAGGATGGATTGCCTGGTCACTACGTTCACCAGCATAAGGAACCCGATTATCAACAAGAGCGAAACCAGTAGAATTAGCGGAAAAGAAACCTTTTTCTTTGCGGTTTGGTCGGCAAGAGTGGAGGTGATGATCCCGATCAATAACAATTCAAGTCCCCTGCCGGCGGTCAAGATTGGATTTTGTGACCAGGCTGCGCTGATGATCGCCCAGAGACTCAACATGGACAGGAAAATGAAAGAGGGAGATCGAAAGCCCTTGTGAATCACCTTCGGACCCCAAAATACGAGGGTCATCAGGAAAGCCAAGATCAATAAAGCCATCTCAATCCATGCCCTGGAACCGGTTTCTGGCTTGAGGGGGTCTTCACCAGGCATCCACCGTGTCAAGGCGAGGAATACGATCCCGACAACGAGCACGGATCGCAGAAATGTCAATCTTTGAATTCTGCGGGAAAACGGTCGTGGTTCAGCGGTAGCCAGTGCCATTTTATTGTTTCGTCCAATGACTGAGATCTCGACCGATCAGATCCTGGAGCGAAGAAATATCCTCTTTGTAAATCCCAGACAAATAAGCATGATCCTCTTCTGAGATCGGGTCATAATGTTTAAGGATCAACTTGTCCCAATGATTCTTCATCCAGTTCCATTGTTTCACCGGGATGAGAGAGCGGATAGCTGGTTTGAGTTTTGTCGAATCCTTGATCAGTTGATAGAGCCAGCGAAATCTTACCTGACCGGAACGATTGAATGTGGCATCAGTCGCTAATGGAACAGAATCCTCAACGTCGATGAATTTGAAAATCTCCCTCACCAACTTTTGCGGATCACTCATATCCTCATAGAGGAAGACCTTAAGCTGGGTTTTTGGAAAGAACTCCAGGTATTGATTAATCTGTCTGCCGTAAAAACCTGCATCGACATAAAAATAGGACATGAACCAGTTTTCATGCATACGCCTGGGTTCGTCAAGGATCGCTTGCCGGAAATTCGACAGGGGTTCAAGTCGGTCGCGCCGAAAATGCTGGAAATGTGAATATGCCCGGTCGATCGGATTCCGCAGGATGGCGATCATTTTCACATCAGGGATATGTTGCTTGATACGCGCCGGGGTATCCTTGTCGTAAAGATAGAGCGTGCTGGCTTCGCCTGCCCTGGAATCCGCGGGAGCGGTTATGAAGAGCTTCCGATATTCCACCATGTCAGTGATGGTGGTCTGTTTTGCCTTCATCGGTCCTTCATAATGGAATTGGTTCATATCTTGACCCATGAAGGTGAAGAAAAAAGGTTCCTTGACCACAGGCATGAAAACCTTCGGATGCTGCTGCAGGAAAAAGTACAGCGAGGTCGTACTTGATTTCGCAGCGCCAATGATCAGAAAATCCGGCATCCTCTGATTGCTTGCCATTAAGAAACACTCCTGGTCGTGGAATTCAATTACGCCAACCAATTCGACAGGTCGATGTTGATCAACCCCTGTAATTTTAGTATATCTTCCCGATAAATATCCTGCAGGTATTTTCGATCGTCCGCAGAAATTCTCTCAGAATCCTTGAAAAGGACCTTTTCGATATTTGAGCGGACACCCTGGTAAAGTTTCCGTGAAATCGCTTTTCGAATGAATAGCGCAAGTTTGGAGCCCCGGTACTTGCGATAAAACCATCCAAGACGAATATTCCCAGAACGGTTGTACCTGGCACCAACATTGAAGGGATGCTCTTGAAGCCCGAGAAATCGCATGAACTCGGACATCAATTGTTGGGGGTGTTGTTCGAGGTCCTCAAAGAGAAAAACCTTTATATTTTCTTTCGGAAAAGTATCGTAATATCGTTTTAAGAGTGAGTAATACATCCCTGCATCAAGGATGTGTTTTTGAGAAGTTTCCATTGTCCCGGTCTTGAGTGCGTTAAGCGTATTGTTAAAGTCACCAGAAGCGACTTTACGGGCTTTACGATAGGAAAAGGTCGAATAAAATCGGTCAACCGGGTTTCTCAAGATAGCGATGAGCTTCACGTTAGGCACATATTTCTTGATGTTAACTGGAGCGTTAGGGTAAAAAAGGTAGGTCGGGCATACTTCGCCGAATATCTGGGCAGTGGGTTTCTTCTCGAACTCAGCCAGGTAGTCATCCAGGTTGTAGATCGGATTGACCAGCACGCGACCGTAATAATTCTCAGGTGCGGGGGTGGATTGCTTATCGCAAATAAAAAAATGAGTTTCCTTCCTCGCGGGCAGTGAAATCGCGGGGTGTTGGCGTAAATATTCATGCAAAGATGTTGTCCCTGATTTGCCTGCCCCAATCACGAGAAAACCTGGTAAGTTGTTCATCATTTCCTCTTCAGCTGCACATTTTCCAGATACTATTCGTTCGGAATCTCCTCAGGAAATCCGAAATTTACAACAGCCAGGATGATAGATCCACTCCAGATGATTCCTGCAACTTTTCTATGTCATTCCGGAAGATATTTTGTAAATAATTCCGCTCCGGCTCGGGTATTGGAGAGTAAGGACGGATCATGATTTTTTCACCGAAAATCCTGGCGAATTGGTATATCTTCCTGGGCAGGTGTTTACGCAGGAAGTACGCGGTTGGTGAATCCCGCAATGCTTTGTATATCCATCCAAACCTGGCTTGCCCGGACGGGTTGAACTTCTTTTCCAGGTTGAAATCGAAATCCTCAACCTCAATATATTCCACGAATGAGTTCATCATTTGCCTGGGTCGTTTCGCCAGGTCATCAAATAGAAATATCCTGATCTGTTCTTTTGCGAAAACTTTGTAATAGTGTTGCAGGTATTTATGATAATAACTTGCTTCCAAAGCCCGTTTGGTATGGATATCCATTTGTCCGTTCCTGATCGAATCGACGACATCCTTGAACCCACCCAGATCTGACCGTTTCAAGCGGAGGAAATGGAAACTGCTGTAAAAGCGGTCGACTGGGTTGCGCAGCAGGCAGGCGAGTTTTACATTTGGCACGTATTTCTTAAGGTTGACCGCAGCATTTGGGTAGACGATGTACTTTGGATCCACCTCGCCATAGGTGACAGGTTCTTCCTTGGGCTCAAAATCCGCCAGGTATTCGTCAAGCGACTCAATCCGATTGACCATCTCGATGTCATCCTCGAGCTTGTAATCAGAAGCCTGGTCGTAAATAAAAAAGTGGGTTTCCTTTCGGACGGGAAGAGAAATGTGAGGGTGTTGTCTTAAGTACTCATGCAGGGAGGAGGTCCCACATTTCGATGCACCAATCACGACAAAATCAGGTAGTTTTCCCATGAAAGAATCACTCCATTAATTTACTATGTTTTTTGAAATTGAAGGGGAGGCTGTTGATCCCAAAGGCTTTCTTCACCATCCACCAGAGCAGCACATTCAAGACGATCAAGGAGATCGAAGTGGCAGTCGCCGCGCCTTCGATGCCATACTTTGGGGAGAGCAGCAAGTTCAAGGATATATTTACCACTGTTGAAATGGCGACCGCGGTCACTGTTGATTTCTCTTTGTCTCCCATGTTGAGCAGCGATGCAACCGTTCCGGTCACCGAGTTGATGGTCTGCCCGACCAGAATGATTAACAGAGATGTGTAAGATCCGATGTATTCAGGACCAAATGTGAGACGCAAAATGGGCTTGCCGAAGAAGAGCATGATCGTCACGATGACTAAATTGATCAAGACGATCACGCGGGTGCTGGCGGTGACAACTTTCTGCATTCGTTTCATTTCATTTTTTGCGAACATACTGGCCAATTGGGGGGAGATGACCAGGTTGATCACCTGAATTCCAAAAGCCGCTAGTGTTGAAAACTGCACTGCTGTTTTATAGAGCCCGATCTCGGCAGAATTGACGACAAAAAAGCCGAGTATGATGATGCTGACCTGTTTGCTGATGATAATCAGCCCGTTAACACCAGCCAGGGAAAGAGCACTGATGAACCATTTTCTTCCATTGTAGGCAGGTGTCGCTTTTGGGACCTCAGGTGGGGTATTCCTGCTCAGCAGGATTATCCCGATAAGAAAAGCACCTGCTGCTGCAATAGCGTAGATGATCATCGCGTCAGCGGAGTTCAACTTCCGGATAAATATTTCTCTTGCAGCGAGAATCAGGATGACCACAAATGCCGGAGTGAGAATCTGTTCGGGCAGATTGGCGAGAAGGACCTTCTTAACTCCCCGTAATTGAGCGCCGCGCAGGGTGCCAAGGGCGATCAATGGGATCAACAATAATCCCCAATAGAGCGTTTCGATCTGAGTCTGGCTGATTCTCTTTTCCCACAACCCGGAGCTGACAAGTACTCCCAACACAATGACAACGGTAAGGGTACCAATCATCAGGGTCGCCCACCGCCAGATCCCTTTGACAAAGCCCCACTCCGATCTGGCAATATTCTTGGCGGTTTCGCGCATGACCAGGGTTGGGAGCCCAAATTCAGCCGGGATTCTCAAGATGGTGATAATCGCCACCACGTACCCGAAAACCCCATAATTCTCCGCCCCCAGCACTCTGGCGAGTACGACTCCCATGGCGAACGAAATAAGGACATCAAGTGACCGAAACGCCATGCTGCCCAGGCTATCACGGATGAGCGTTGATCTAAGCGAGTCACCTTTTAAGAGGTCTCTCAGCCCGGCTTTGAAACCTTGCTTGAATAATTGATTCATCAGTTATGCGGAATTCGTTTGTGCTGTTCTATTTTGATTCAGCTTTCCACCAATTTGCCAGGAGGATATAGAGGATGGCTATAAAGAAACCCACCACTGTGCCAAGCGGAATGGCGAGCTTGTCAAGCAAATTCATTTCGTTTTCTGCCTGTTCCGCGTGATTTAAGACGAATGCATTTTGATTGGTCACATATTCCTTGGCAATCAACTGCTTCGAAATGTCGTAGTATTCCCATTGAGCCAGGTTGATTTTGCGCACAAGCTTCTTAATTTCATCCCGTTTGGACAAGGGTACTTCAGGAAGTGGGAGGGAACTCTCCAGTATGGCGATACCGCTTGTATCTGACCCACCGGTGATGGCAATCATTTCTGTCCAGGAAAGGTTTTGCAAACCAGAATTCAATAGGAAAGTAGATAACTCAATGTCCAGTTCTTCCAGCCTGATCCTGGCTTTTTCGACATCGGTTTGCAACAAGGTGTCAGCTCCCTGTGTGTAACTCAGTACAGCATCTGCCCAGGCATTTACGACTTTTAATGCCAGACCCGGGTTGCTGGAGCTTGCGTTTATGGTGATAATATTTTTATCTGTCTTTTCAACCGTGAAACTCATATCAGGGAGGTCTGATTCAGAGAGACTTGCAGATTCCAGGACGATATTCTTGACATCTTCGCTTTGGACGAGGTAAAGTGGCGTGATCGAATAAGGGGTTGTTGAGGAATTTACGAAGACTGTTGCAGAGACTTCATAAGATTCCGGCATAACAAAAAAGAACACCCCGCCGATGACTGCACCGATGACTGACAGGATGAGGATGATCTTCCATCCCTTAAAAATTGTGCGGAGAAAATTCCGGATATCGAATTCTTCGGAATTAATCGAAGTGAGATTTGTCTCAGTCATGGATTACTCCTCAAAAAAACCCCATCATTATTGTTGGTATAATTCTTTCGAAATTCAATTTTTGATTATATCAGATTAAGGGGCACAATATTTTGATTGAAGCAAACAGATCAAATAGGTTCGATTCCCGGTTTGGGTTTTTATTTATCCTCGTCCTGGTTGAGCTTGTTATTTTTGCAGGAATCACCCTTTCTATTCCCTCAGATCAGGCAAATGCTGTATTTCTCGGATATACAACCAGCCGATTGTTGATCCTGGCAGCTTTTTTTGTTCTTCTGGTCTTGACCATTGTAGGTTACATATTTCGCAGGAGTCTTTTCAATCTCCTGGCAGGGTTCTTCAATTCCAGTGGATTCGTCAAGATACAGTCCTGGGTTTTCCTTTCGGTGGGCAGTTTACTCTGGTTTACTGTCTGGCTGCCCGCAAGCCGTTTTCCCGAATACCAGGAAGAGGTCACACGGCTGAGACCGATTGTCCTTACGATCCTTTTGCTCCTGTTCCAACTCCTGGTCTTTTTTCGGATAATGCTTCAATGGCAGGAAATACGGAAAAGATACTCCTGGAATCAAACCTCAAAAAGGTCTTTGCTTTGGATTGGGATCCTTTTTGGGGCTGGCAGTGCGTTTTTCATTCTATTGAAATTAATTTCTTCCAGTAAATTAACCAACACCTTGATTTTTTCTTCCGGTCCTTTCCTCGGTCCAATCCAGGTGTTTCTTGGGCTGGTCATTTTCCTGGCGATTTTCCTGGTATCCGACAAGACGCAAACCAGAAAGATACAAAAACCCATCTGGATAGCCTTGTTGATCGGAATAGGACTTGCTGCTTTCGCTGTCTGGAATTTCACCCCTCTCTCATGTGCCGATGACCGACCAGGTCCTTACCCACCGAATGACATTTGTTACCCGCAGGTGGATGATTCTGTGTACAGCATCGGAAGCCATTACATCACGCTCGGAAGAGGGGTTTTAAATCACTGGTTCACCGATAAACCCTTCTACATGGTATTCCTGGCGATTGGACAGTGGCTTTTGGGTGATGAAATTGATACGTACTTGATCTTCCAGATTGCAGTAATCGCAGGATTGCCAGTGTTTCTGTTCCTTATCGGGAGGAAATTGTCTGGTATCGCCGGAGGATTCCTGGCAGCTTTCCTGTCAATCGTCCTTGGGGCAAATAATATCTTCTACTATGCTTCCGCGGGAGGGATTAATGTCAAGATCGAAAATACTGAGATCCTGACGGGTTTTCTCCTCGTGCTCTGCACCTTTTTCTTGATGAAGTACCTGAAATCCAAGCGGCATTGGTATTCGCTCCTTTTATCTGGAGGTATGCTTGGACTGGCTTCATTGACAAGATTAAATCCGCTTTTCGTACTCCCTTTTCTGATTCTCCTATTCCTGGTGATTAATCGGAAAAAGTGGCGCAAATTCCTATCGATAACCGGGATGTTCCTTCTGGGATACCTGATGATTTTCATACCCGGGATGCTTTCCGCGCGGGGGGTAAATGGGCAATTCTTTTACATCCAAAAAATCGAGAGAATCCTGGATACCAGGTACCAGAGAGGGCGGACCTCTGAAATTTATCCTGATACCATCGCAGGGAAACCACAATCAAATGTGGTGATGACGAATGCCAACGGAACCATTCAACAAGTCAGTTACCGAACGAATTCCCAATCCGATGGAATCTTTTCAACAACCGCCTTGGGAGTTGAGGAATTTGTTGGGACTAGAACAAAATACCAGACCTCCGGAAGTAGCGGCGGAAACCTGGTAAATCGCCTCAGGATGTTTGCTCTGACGAGCACGAACAACCTGTATCTGTCACTGGCTCGTTTACCGGTCTACTTTTCGTTTCACTCTGTTAGTCAAATCATTAAACTGCCAGATGGGGTCACGGGCCAGAAGCTCCCGATGTGGCAGATGAAGTTATCAATCGAAAACTATCTTGCCCTGGCACTTAACCTCTTGGTGTTCCTTGCTGGCGTTACCTATTCCTTCTCGCGATGGAAATGGACTGCGATAGTCCCACTCCTGGTGCATTTCGGTTATCACCTTGGGAACGGCGCGGCATTGACTTCCGGGGAACGTTATCTGGAGCCGGTTCAATGGGTTACCTTCCTATACTTTTCAGTTGGTGTATTTGCCATAACGCGATTTGTGCTTAAGGGAAACCAACCTGAAATATTGATAAATGAGCCAGTCTCTAAGGAGGAAAAAAAGTCAACGTGGTATGGGAAGTTCTCTAAAAAAAGTTGGATTTCGTTGGGTGTGTTGATCTTATTGGGTGGATTATTGCCTTTGACCAATCTTCTGCCGGACAAGATTACTGCACGACAACAGGCTGACTTGCGCAGTGAGGTCCGGTCGGTGCTCAAACAGGACAGCGCGCTAAAAAAAATCAACCTGAAACAATTCCTCGAGTCTGAAAACGCTGTTATTGTTGAGGGAATCGCTTACCATCCCCGCCAATATGACAGCCCGATCTACTGGCGGGAGGGAGAAGGGTTTGAACTGACTGTCCTTGGAGAAAGCAAAGTTTATGTGAGCAACTTCTTCGGACAGAAACCGGACGAGTATTTCAGCGACGGCAGCCGGGTTATTCTATTGGGTTGTGTCGTCCGCGAAAAAGACTTCTGGGGTGTGGAAACCGTGATTCTCAATACCAAGGGAATCATACAGCTGGATCACGAGAAAAAGCAATACTTTATGCACCCAAGCGTTTTCACCTGCCCGAAAAAGTGATTATTTGTGATCCTGACTGGAACCCAAGACTTACAAAATTAAGGAGTTTGCGTGTTTTGCGGACCTGGCCCGTGTGGGGTGCTGCCTCCCTTTTCTGTGGGGGTTGCGCCTGGTCCTTGCGGTGTTTTGGTTTTTTCCGTGGTCGGATTCGGTCCTGGTCCCTGCGGTGTATTTTCCGGAGACGCACTCGGGTTTGGTCCGGGTCCCTGCGGTGTTCGGGTAGCATTCCAGGTAGGATTTGGGCGAGGAGTTAGGGTTGATTGGGGTTGGTGCATATTGGTTTTCGAGGCTGTGCTGGTTCCTATCAAAGTGGCTAAACTTCCCAATTCCCGGTTCCTACGGGTATACCGCCATTCGACCATAGAACGAATTTGAGAAGGGTTTTCGATTCCCTGTGCTGCCCATTGGATTTGTTCCCTGAGCAATTTCCTGATCCGGTTGATCGCTTCCAGATTTTCTGGACTTGCAGACTCTGATAGTTTCAGCATTTTTTGATCGGTTAGCTGTAACCCTGCCCAGATCTTGTGAAGCGCTTTGACTGCTTTGTCATCAGGTTGTTGTAAAGCGTTAAACATCATTCTCGTCACCTGATTTTCATAACGAGACAATACTTTTTCAGAAGGCGTTTTTTGTAGCATGAAGAGTAGCTCTAATTCATCTGCTCTGCTCTGGGAAAACTGTAATGAAAGTCGGGACCTTTCTGCTGCGTCCGGCTCAAAAGCGAGCTGAATATCTTCTGCAAGTAGTTTTGCTGAATAGATGGGAGAACCTGGTTGGCTATTTTGAGCTGCGACAAGCGTGATCCCACCTCCCGTGAGGAAAAGCAATATGAAGAGGATGGTAATAAGCGCGGTAGCAAAACGAGGTTTACCTAGGTGGAGACCCGGAAACGCAGGAATTCCTGCCATAAATAACTTCGGTTTTCGAGTAGCCTTCTTCTCTGAGCGCAACCTGGCTGCTTGTTTGAGGAATTGTTTTTTACCGGTTTCCATTCGTTCCGGTTTGCGCTCCATAACGTCCTTAAGGACTTGGAATTTCTTCAGCATGGTGAGGTGGTCAGTTTGGCGTGACTTCATGATGAGATTTCCTTGTCAATGCGCTGCAAGAACTTACGCATGGAGTTCAATCCCCGATGTTGCAGCGCTTTTATTGCGCCTATCTGTCTTTGGGTCACGTTTGAGATCTCCTCTGTGCTCCATCCTTCAAGGTAACGAAGGGTGATCACTTCCCGCTGTTCCTGGGTCAAACTTGCCAGGGCAAGCCGAAGGTAACTTTTATCCATTTCCATTTCCGTACATTTTTCAGGCAGTACTTCATTATTATCCGAAATGGTCTCATCCAAATCCTGTAGCCGCTCTGAATGCTTTCGAAAAAGATCCGTCATCCAGTTGTGGGCGATCTTGTATAGGTAAGCTCTTAAAAAATTCCTGGGTCCTCTTCCTTTGTTGACCGCGATAAGAAAACGGGAAAAAGTTTCTGCTACACAATCCTCTGCGAGGTTTTCATCACCCAGAATCTTCATTGCATGCTTGAATATCTCGGGACTATAGGTATCATAGATTTCTCCGAGGGCAACAAGGTCCAGATCCCTTGCTTTGGCTAACTGCTCCTGTTCTGAGCTCACCATTACCACTTACTCATATGACGAAGAAAAGGAGAAAAGGATACGCGTGAAACAAAACGCGGAGCCGAATTCCTGGACTGAAGAACTGTAAAAATTGAGGTTTCTATCAATATTATCCCGGATGGTAGTCCAGCAGAGATGAATAAACTGGCTCAAAGTCAGGGAGGTTTCCCGGCACCGGTAGGATTAACGCGGATTGAGGCAGATCAATTTTTCCTTGCACAAC
This sequence comes from uncultured Chloroflexia bacterium, assembly GCA_963774925.1. Lineage (GTDB taxonomy): Bacteria > Chloroflexota > Anaerolineae > Anaerolineales > Anaerolineaceae > UBA6107. The sequence continues at coordinate 61,560 of CAVZGM010000002.1, read as the reverse complement.
GTAGAAAAAATTACCGCTGATGATGTCCTGATACTTGCCATCCGGAATATTCACGTCGCACGGCCCATTATTCCCGGTTTCGTTGAATATTCCTACAAGGTTGTTGCCTGGATAAATCCAATAGGCAACGATTCCTGGCGCATCCTGGGTAATGATAAATTTCCCTTCCACTTGAGCAGGGTGCTTCTTCAACTTCGCGAGTGTGGCTAGAAACCCGGTAAGCTCGAAATTCTGCCATCGCACTTTGTCAATGTCAAACAGTGATGGTGTGTTAAATTCTGCTGACTCCTGCCCGCCGTAGATGAGGAACGCACCGCGGTTGAATGCCTGGAAGGCAGTCCATGCCATTGCTTTTTCTCTCGATGGCGCAAGTTTCATGATGCGCCACTGGTCATGATTTTCAACATAACGCAATTTGGCAAAATTCCCGGGGTAGATGGCATCCTGGAAACGAAGCATCTCGAGGTAGCGTTTGACTGGTTCGTCTCCGGTCACGGCAGCCTGCCAGATGGAGAAAATGTCATAATCATAGGTCAGATCAAAAGCCCTGTAGACTTCACTGTCGGAGATGGCGGAAAGGTCTTTCATGCGTCGATAAGCGATGAAACTGGCGTGCACCGATTCCGCCAGCCAGATCACACCGAGCTTCACCCCAGCGACAGCGTTTCTGGTTTTGACCCAAAAATCCTCGGGCAGTAGGGACGCAACATCGCATCGGAAACCATCCACTCCAAATTCCGCCCACTGTACGAGTGACTCGATTAGATATGTACTCAACGCGGGGTTGGGGTGTTTCAGGTCGATCACATCGCTCCAATCCGGAACGGTTGTGACCGGGTTGCCTTCCGAATCCTGGTGATACCAGTCCGGGTGTGTTTTCACGAGGTTGGAGTCATGCGCAGTGTGATTGAAAACTACATCGATCATGACTTTGAGACCAAGGTGGTGCGCTTTTTTGATCAGCCTGGCGAAATCAGCTTTAGTCCCGTATTCCGGGTTGACCTCGCGATAGTCTGAAATTGAATAAGGACAGCCTAATGAACCTTTCTTGTTCAACTTACCGATGGGATGAATGGGCATGAACCAGATGACATCCACACCCAGTGCTTGAATGCGCTCGAGGTCAGCTTCAACATCTGCGAAGGTTCCGTTTGGACCATGATTACGAACGTAGATTTCATAAATGACCAGGTTGCGGATTGTAAGGGGAGTGTCTTTTGCCATAGTAAACTTTCTTTCTAGTTAATTGATCAATTCAAACGCTATTCTGGCGTTGGAGAAGCTTCCTGCGTTTGATTCTCCCAAAACAGGAATACCTGCAAAATCGCCAGATTCCGTTCAAAGTCAGTGTCAACATGGTTGCTTAATTCAACGTCAACGGCTGTAATCCTTTGATTTGACGCCCAATCGATCAATTGACCGGTATATGCACAGTCTCCAGCAATTGGCGGATAAGTGTAACCACTCACCTGACCCAGTAAATAAGCCAGATTATACGCGTCAACATCGTTCGGCCAGCCGCCAGGAAATACACCTAACCCAGCGCTGTGATAACTAATCAAGGATTCAACCTGATTTTCCAGAACAAATTTCATCAATGCTTGTGTTTCAGGTTCAGAACCAGGCTCTGGTCCGGCGGTAATAAACCTCTGTGCCCAGCAGTTCTTGCCATACCAATTTGCTTGCCAATTGGCATCAAAATTTCGATTGATATCTACATTGTTTGCATTTGCCCTGCCGTCCGCACCTTTATCCTTTTCGTACCCGTCAATATTTAAGGCAGGCAGTATATAGAGTGTTTTATTCTCCGGAATCAAGGTCAAGTTTGCTTGAAGATGGGCAATGAGCTCACTTGCTAGGGCGACTGTATTCCACTCATAGCCGCCATGAATTCCAGCTACGATCATTAACACATGGTCACCATGCCCAAAACGATAAACTTCAATCGGTCGCCCTTCAACAGATTGACCAATTTCAATCACTTCTCCCAAGCCGACTGGCAAGGGTGTTTCCGTTGGAAGAATGGTGGGGGTGAGGGTTGGAGTCGGAGTCGGAACGGTCGTATGTGTGGAAGTAGGTGATGAAATAGGTGTTTCAGTTTTTGAGTGTAAAATGATCACAGACTGTTCGATCTCCTGGGAAAATTGTGTCAGACTCCAAAAAACCGAAAAAATAAAAAGTATGAAGAAAATGGATGCAGCAATAATAAGAGTCTTTTTCACAGTGAAGTTCTATTTACAAATAAAGTAATCATCCGGATCAGGTGTACCATAATTTGAGTCTGGAGGAGCACTCCCTTCACGCAGCCAACCAACTTGATCCGATTGGAGTGTACCATTCGTGTTTGAGGATGGATAATATACCTCCGTCCCCTTCTTGACCAGTACCTTCCACCAACTTGTGTAAGCTGTGCATTCAGGTCCATCGACGATCTTAACGTAGGTTCCTGGATAAATTCTAAATAATGAGTTGGCTTCAGGATCAGGTTCGACTCTGACATTGACTCGGTCGCGATATGTACAGATTTCAACAGTGTCGTTATTTTTTACTCGTTGCGGTCGAGCACCTGGACAATTTGTATTTTCCGTTGGAGTTCTTGTTGGCTGCTCTGGTTCATTAGTGGGGCGAGGCGTACTGGTTGTATTATCGTATTCGATGGGTGAATTCTCTACGACTGTGCCAGCATCGGTAGGGAATACTACTTGATTGTTTTCTTGCTGTTCGTAACCTTGATTCATTGGATTTTGGGATTGACGCGACGAAATAAAATTGATCCCAAAAACAATTAATGAGCCCAGGATACCGATCGCAGCGATTATTCCAAAGATCAACAGCGCTTTATTTGTCTGTTTTCCAGGTGGATAGGTTCCGTAATCTACTGCAATTGGGTCAATGTGTGGTTGATCTGTCCACGCATTTGTTTGAGGGGTTGAGTATTGACCACGTTGCTCCTGGAAGTTACACCCGCAAACCTCGCATTTTACCGATTGGGGATTTCGAAGAGTGGTTCCGCACTGTGGACAATGTGCAGGAGTAACTGGAACAGTTGATGCCTGATCATTTTGAGATCTGGATAAGGAATACCCACATTTTGTACAAAACCGTGCATTTGGTCTTAACTCAGATCCACAATTAGGACAAATCTCAAAATTCATGTTTTTTCCTTAAGTTCAATCACCAGAGCTGTTAAGAATTATCGATCTTTCCCTGAATGGATGAAAGACCTTTCTTGCCCAGAATTTCAGAAGGACTTTTTTTCTCGGACGCTGCATCAAGGAGTGACCAGGCTTTTTTAATCGTGGTCTCAATAAAATTCACGCCTTTGTTGACAGCATCTTTTGTAATTCCAACTGCAGTAGATTCGAGTGACATTCTATCCCTCTTTGGAAACTTCGTTAAAGGTTTTTTCGAACATCTTTCGCATATGTTCGGTAAATTGGAAATCAATTTCTTGGGCGAGGAAGCAGTAAGCGGCGTCCAGATTTCCTTTATAACCGACGGATTCACTTGCGCCAGCACAGACTTTTGTTAAAGAATGCCAGTTCTTTGGCCAATACTCTGGCTCGGGATGATTTTCGAATTCTAATAAGGAACTTAACAAATCCTCGTGCCTTTCCTTGTCGAATGTCGAGGGTTCAACAGACTCCCGGTAAATGCATGGGGCAGAACAAAATCTGCATCCGTAAAAAGGCAAACTTGCTTTCGAGAACTTTTCTTGGAATGGAGCCATAAAGGATCGAATATCAGTATCACTTGGGACTTTGTTAAATCCCGCACTGTCCTTAAACTCAGGCACCATGATAAATGTCGCTCTTTCCAACCCTGTTTGGAAGAGAGCAGCCTCCCCGACACGCAATTTGGCGAGAAATTCCCGCTGGACATCATTCATGATCATGGCACGGGCAATCGCTTCCCGGTCTCGTTGATCACGCAGCTGGTGTGCGATCTGAAGATTTGTGTTTCTCATCGCGTCTGGAGCAAGTTTTTCCGGTGATTGATCCGCGATCAAAATCCCCTCGCCATAAGCACGAACCTCAGAAAGAATATTTGAGAAGGAAGAAACTGCTTTTGCTTTTGTGTCAGCAGCAACTTCTGTGTTGCCCACTGACTGTGCATTGCTCAAGACGTTGTGGGCTTCCTCTACAACGGTTAGATGTTGAATTGATGATGATGGATGTGTTTCCCTGTATTCTCTCATCAGGGTTAGCAGGAACATCATCGTTAAAGCCTTATCATCTTCATTAAGATCATTTAATTCAAGAATGACGGGTCTGGTAAATAACTGGTCAGCAGGGATTGATTTTTGACAACCAAACATCCGACCTTTGCTACCACGAAGTAAGGAACCAATTCGCCCTGCTGCAGCAGCACGAATGTTATGGTAAGTTTCACCTGCATACCCGCGATTCTCGGCAATTTGAATAACAGCGGTGAACATATCTCTCATCGTTGGAAAAAGTCGTTCATCCCCATGTTCAGCCCGATCGGTTAATTTCCACCCCTTTGATTTGTAAATTTCCTCCATCGCCTCTCCGATTATCGAGGGAAGAATTCCGAATTGGGGTAACGCCGCATCAAAACAGGATTGGAGACGACCCAGGTGAGATTCAAGCCTAATCCCCTCAAGTAACTCAAAAGGATTATGCCGGAATGGAGAGGTGGTCTCATCTCCCAAAGTGAAAATCAAGAGATCCTTGAAACCTTCGACATTGCTAAGGGCTCGATACTCTTTCTTTGCAGCTTCGATGACTAGAAAAGGAAGTTTATGCTTTTTCCAAAGTTGATCAAGGATAAAGAGGAGGGTATTTGTTTTTCCACTTCCAGTAAAACCAGTGATCAGAGCATGACGAGTTAGTGCCTTTATAGGCACAACCGCTTTTCCACCTCTGCGCAGATGACCGATCCAGATTTGTTCACCCGAAGATTCGGCTGGTCGATGTCCCGGCTCAAAATCAGGAGCCATTTGTTTAACTGGAATTCCAGGAACTCCTCCGCGAATGCTAATTGGGAATCGAAAAACTGCACTCGCTCCCTCGACTCCGGATAAATAAGGTAACCTCTCTTTATGAGCACTTGCTTTGGAACTTCCCCAAGGGATCCAATAGAGATTTGTAAAGGTTGAGAGTGCTTTCTGATATTCCAATTGGTCTGAGGGTGTCCAGAGGTCTGCATTACTAGGGAGGGATTGGTTTCTCGCAAATTCACGATCATATCGTTGTTTATCGATGGCGCTGGAGATGAAGGATTTTGCTACGGTCCATGCAGCATTTGGATCGTGACCGATCACCTGGGTAACAATGACAAACGGTTCTTCAAGGGAGTTCAGATATTCTGTGTAGATCCTGCCAACCAATTCGGCTCCAGGATCTCTTCTTCTTCGGATTGCTGTTGAGCTTTGTACTGGTGCTTCCAGATCTGAAACGGTTTGTGCTATGTATGCAGCCTCCGAAAGGCTAGCCTGTTCTTCTGGTGCTAATTCAGTTGGTTCAAGATAGATCCCTAAGGTTACGGGTTTCTTTTGTCTTAACATCACCTCAAATGGCTCCAGCATCTCACCACTGGCTGCCCAGAATGGATGAATTACATAAGCATCCTTATCGACACTCAAAAGTGGGACTATTGCCTCATGTTGGCGAATTTCAACCAGTGCATTTTGACCTTGGGAGGGAACCAGGATTTTCTGAAGAGTGGCTGGAGAATCATCTCTTATCAATTCGTGGGGAAGATTATGGCTGGTTAATAATGCGCTAATATCCTGCCAATACTGTTCCACGGCTCCTATTTCACTTCCCGGCTGAACGAGAAAGCGACAAACTAAATGAACATCGATAGTTCCATTATCAGGATCTGATGAATAGCGGAGAGAATAAGCTGAGTTTCGATATTTCCTAAGGCTTCCCACAAAACGGATGAACCGATTCAACACTTCTTTAAGTTTGATTTGCTCGGTCTCGCCCATCAACGTATGATCCACGAGGTAATCAGGCAGGTAAGGGATCCTAAAGGCAAAAATTAGCACGCTAAACGGTTTGCCTGAAATCTGGACGGTTGAGTAAGCTGGTTTTCCTTGCATAGATAATTCACTCATAGGATCTCTCGTATTCTGAAAAAAATTGATCTGGGTTCATTCGGAAAATTTCTAGATCAATAGCCGGTTTTCTTGCGAGGATACTTTTCTTAATTCATCCGGATCCAATCCAATTTCATCTATAGCCATTCGAACGGTCTGTTCACAGGCTTTTTCCATGGACATGAGATCGTCCTCGTTAAATTCATTGGGTTTTGTTCGAAAAGCTGTCATGAGATCTTTTTCGGTTAACCATTTATAACCGCTAAAGAGAGCAAGCAATCCTAAAGCAAGGTTAGAGAACATCCCCAGGGGACCTAATAAACAAATCAGGGTTAAGATACCTTTAACAGAAGCTCCACTCCCGCCTCCTCCTCCGAAGATACCCCCTCCAAATAGTGAACCAACTTCCTGAGAGACAATAGAGGGGAGCAAGAACGTGGTAAAGATCGAAAAGAGAGCCATGACCAAGACAATGATTACCCTCAGGTTGCTAATTGGGGGTTTTATGTACGATGCAATGGATAAATATAGATCTCTCCCAAACTCACTGATGTAGAGCCCGACAGTGATCAATTTCCTGTGCATCAAGAAGTAAGGTCGTTTTTCAACAAAGATCCCTTTTGCTACCAGAACTTTTTCCTGAACATATGCATCAGGCCATCTTCGGCTTTGGAATTTTTGCCTTACATTACTGATCAGATCCAATGCTCGATCACCTTTATTGTCCATAAGCCAACCCTGGTGAGATCTTCGAGTACCATAACCCGCAAAAGGTCCCCAGATACTAAATCCAGATGAATTTTGTCCGAAGTGCGGTTCTTGGTATGTTCCGGCAATGGGGTTGTAATAAGGGTTGTTTTGTAAAGGGTAGTATTCCTGTCGCCCCATTTCCCTTGAGGGAAACTGTTGATTTGGAGAAGATTGATAATCCTGGCGGTCTACTTCCAGGGTGGGTATTGGCTGGTTTGTGGGCATTTTATTTTGTGGATAAGAGTTCTGTTGTGGTTGTTGATTTGGAAATTGGGCAGGGTATACAGGTTGTGAAATCGGTTCGGGATCTCTTGTGGTTACAGGCGAGGACGGGATCATTGGAATTACGGGATTTATGGTCACAGTTGGCTGTTCAAACACTTGTGTTGGAGATTGAGCTTCAGTAATGGGAGACCGGGGTTCCTGTTGTGTAATTGGACTGGATTGTTGAGGAGCAACGGGGTCTGGGGTTGATTCCTTTACTGACCGATTGAGGTCTGCTTCATTTGATACCATATTCCCACAGTTAAAACAGAAAATTGCATCATCTAAATTACTTGCGCCACAATTTTTACAGAACATAGGCTTTTACCTCCATATTGATTGGATTATCAATTATCCCTGATCCAGAATGGGTAGGTATATGCTACCTGGTCGATAGCTTAAAGTTTACCTAGTAACGATTTTTGGGGTTGAGACTTAAACTCTCCTCCCTAGGATGTTATTTATAGTGATAAATCATTTTAGCATAACCTGTTCGATATGATAAATCTCAATTGAGAATTGCTTATATAATACAATTGTTGAGCGCAAAACAATTATTAGTCGAGGAAATCATGGCTTGGTATCCAAGGGATTGCTATTGTCTGGAATATTAATAAAAAGGAAAAGATATACTTTCAAATTCCTGTCTGGGATGATTTTGGAGGTACCGGGTGGACGCAAACGACACGAGTTCACATGAAATTCCCCAAGAGAATAATTCATTGAGCTCTGAGGGGATAAGGTCCATTCAAGGCGAAACAGATAAAAACCCTGAATGGATTGATAGAGGGATAATCGATGTCTCCGTTGCTGACCTTCCGGACCCAGAAGGTGTGAGCAGCCCTGAAGATTTTGATCATCACATTAAATGGGATGATGCCAGGAGCGCAACGGAAGCCTTGCCTCAAATGCAGCAAGAGGTTAAAAACGGAAAAGTAAGGGATGATTTCCATGCGCAGGATGTCCAGGATGGATTGGATTACCAACATGGCAAGGAGAGGATTTACGATCTGTATTTTGGGGGTGACCCAGTTGCAGTTGATAAAGTTGGTGACCAGTATACGATCGTGAGTGGCCGGCACAGGATCTTTGCAGCCAAGGAAGCGGGCTTGGAGACAATTCCAGCCAGGGTCAATGAAAAAGTTCAATGATTTCTAACTGTGCACATTTTTCGGCAGGCGCATAAGAGAAAGAGGTTTATGAACGATTCGCAGACAGCCCTTCAAGATCAAAAAAAGGACAGTGGTCAAGAAAACAGGACCCGGGAGGTATCCAATAAAGGGAGATCCTCAATCCAGGGAGATGCACTCACGGAATCAGATGCAGAGAAACCTGAAGTTGTGACTTATCACCCTCGTAAAGAGGTGGATATGGACACGGTAAAACCAGACTCCACTTATATTAAAAATGGATATGAGTATAAGACCAATGAATATGGTCACACGGTTAGAGCATATGGAGACCTAAAGCTCAAAGAAGGGCAACGGTCAGGATTAGAGAAAGAAGTCGGAAATAGAGGTCGTGAAACAGATGAAGGGGGGCACCTTATTGGAGAACGATTCAATGGACCCAGTGATGCATTCAACCTGGTCCCTCAAGATGCGCATTTAAATCGGAGTGAGTGGAAAACGATGGAAAACTCCTGGGCAAAGGCTTTGGAAAATGGGCAAAAAGTGACAGTATTGATTGAGCCCAAGTACCATCAATGCTCACCGAGACCATACCAGTTTGAAGTTCTCACTAAAATTGATAAACACTACTCGCTCAGTGTTTTTTAAGAACAAGAGAGTGCAGAGCAGTTATAAGGAGTAAGTGATGGAAGACCAGGAAAGTTTGCAAAATTCGCTAGGAATGTCGATCGTAAACCAGGTACCAGAAGATTGGGTGTCAATACAGATGGAAGCCACGGCATTGGAGGATTACATATCTGTTTCTGGCATTTATTGGTCAAGTACATCAGGCGAGCAAAAGGCTATTATACCCACATCTGAAATGGTGGCAAAAATCGAACAACTTCATGCTCACATGGTTAGAAACCATGGTGATGACTGGGAAGGCTTGGTTGTTAATATTGATTCCAATGGCTCAATTGAGTTGCTTTTTACTTACAAAGGTGAAGAAGATAAGTGAAGAATTCCAACAATTTTATTAACAGGATGCCTCGATGAAGATTAGAAATGTGGGAATTGTGGACAAATCATAGAGTATGACTCAAGTTTCTGCATTTTTTGTGGCTCAAAGATCGACCTAGAGGACCCATTAATCGAAATTATCCCTGAAGAACCATCCCCTCTTCCCGATGAATCATCATCAAGAGAAAACTTGGAACAGAGTATATTTCAAGATGCAAATGCTGAGAGAGAAATCGATGGAGAGACCGAGGTCTTTGATACCGACTCATTGGAGCTGGTTGAAGAGGTTGCGAGTGATTTAACGGATGATCTGGAACAGGATGAATTCATCGGTAACGAAGTAAGTCAAGATAGTCGGGATGAAATTGAATCTGATACCTCGCAGGAGCTCTCATCGTCCTTACAGGACGATATGGCGAGGGTTAAGGAAACTGAGTCGAGTGAAAACTCACAATTTCAACACACCCCCGAATTCTTAAAAGATCCTGACAACATCGTCCAGAATGTTCCATCAGGGGATGAAAGCTCCAAACTCAAAGACAAAATTGATCAGGGTGGAGAAAACCCTGAGGGACTCAAAGAAACTGGACAGAATCGTTTCGAGTATAAGTTGCCTGAACGCAGAGTTAAACCACTGAAATTTGCCTTGGGTGTATTGATCACAGCTACCATGTTGTTTTTTGGGATCTATTTCGGGCGTAACCTGTTGGTTGCCAATAGCAGCGAACAGGGATCCGATGGTGAAAGACCATGGGTCATCTCGGGTTTGCCACTTTTTCCGACAAAAGGAGCAGCACTTTCTGCAGAGGAAACCACTCCCTTGAACGAGTCAGGGAATGCCACGGCTGGCGCTACACCTTTCATAACTGAAACACCAGAGAAAACAAAACGTGGAGAAACCAAGAGAGACGAAAAAGATGGGATGATCATGGTCTACATCCCCCAGGGTAAATTCTTGCGCGGATCACCTGAAGGAATTGGAGCGCCTGAGGAGTATCCCCAAAGAGAGATTGGATTAAAAGCCTACTGGATCTATCAAACCGAAGTGACCAATGAAATGTTTGAGAGATTTGTGAATGATCAGACCCACCGGACTTTTGCAGAAAAGGCAGGGTATTCATACACCTTTGTGGATCTTGATTTAATTAAGGTGAGTAGTGTGACTTGGCGAACGCCACAATTACAGAATCCCTCAGATGATTTGAGCAAGCATCCCGTGGTAAACGTTTCATGGGAGGATGCCAACGCTTATTGCGCCTGGGCTGGTGAAGGGGGGAGACTCCCCACCGAAGCTGAATGGGAAAAAGCAGCAAGAGGGATCAAAGGGTGGATTTATCCATGGGGGGATGAATTTGACTGTACAAAAGGGAACTTTGATGATGCTGGTCCAAACAATTGTGATGGATTTACTCAATCTGCACCAGTTATGAGTTTCACTAATTCACATAGCCCATTCTTTGTTTACGATATGTCTGGAAATGTGTGGGAATGGACGTCGGATTGGTAAAGGGTAATTACTATGAAACTTCTCCGGCGTTCAATCCAAAAGGTCCAAAAAGGCAAATGCTCCCCTTTGGCAAGGTGATAAAAGGGGGGTCATGGTACACACTTCAGACATTCTTACGATCAGCAGCAAAATTTCAAATTTTGCCCGACTCTCCAGTTGATTCGGTCGGTTTTCGATGTGTGTTTGACGCTAATTAGCGTAAAGGAGGAAATTCTCGTTATTTAGTTTAGTCAATTGAGATCACGCAACGGAAACCCAACGAGGATAGCCCGACATTTGTTAACGCTGGCACGTTGAACAACCCGTACGCCCTCTGATGGGTTATTCCACCCCCGCCCCTTACGCGAGTTCGCCCGCTGGCTGGTCCAAACGGGTTACTATATTGACTGATGCCATAATAGGTTGTACTGAAGTAATCCAATACCCACTCCCAGACATTTCCTGCCACATCGTACAATCCATAAGGCGATCACAAACCTCGTTCCCTTCCCGATTCCCTCGGATTCAACCTGGATCCTCCCACCCTGCGCTTCCACGAGCGCTTTACAGATCGCCAATCCCAGTCCCATCTTTCCACTGCTCCCCCCCCTGGATTTATCTGCGCGGTAAAAGCGTTCAAATACATATGGAAGGTCTGCCGCAGCGATCCCGGAACCCGTGTCCTGGATGCTCATGAGTACTTGATCCTGTGACTGACTAGCCGAGAGGGTGATCTTTGCTCCGGATGGTGTATAACGGAGCGCGTTTTCCATCAGATTCTTCAAAACCTGCTGCATACGAACTTCATCCACCATGATCTCTGGAAGTCCATCGGGTATGACTAAATCCATCGCCACTTGCTGCTTAGCAGAGATCGGTTGGTAAGCATTAAAAATGTGGTTCAGTAAATCCCCTGGTTGGATAGCTTCGAGAGCGATCAACAAACTCCCCGTTTCAGCCTGGGTTAACGTGGTGAGATCACCAACAAGACGTTTGAGGTGTTCGATCTCAGTGGACATGATCTCCGCGCGTTGTGGGGTTAATGGAACCTCACCATCCTGGATCATCTCAACATAGCCAGATAGGATCTGGAGCGGGGTGCTCAGGTCATGGGTAATATCGGCAGTCAGGCGTTTGCGTTGTTCATCTGCGCGGGCGAGCTCAAGGCTCATCAGGTTGAAGGTCGTCGTCAGTTCTCCGAGCTCATCGTTTGAGGCAACTGGGATTTGTTGGCTTAGGTCACCTTTGGACAGGGACCTCGATGCCTGGGTTAACAACCGGATGGGCATGAGCAGCCTGCCGGATAACAGGAATCCGATCATAACGGCGGCGAGGGTGCCTGCAATTGCAGCCAGTCCAATTGCCAGGTTCGTGCTCTGAATAAACCTTGTTTCTTCCGGGTTAAGTTGAAAAACTTTGGTTTTATCCGTGAATATCCTGGCGATTACGTTTCCGTCAACTTCCACGTTCACTGGTTGATAAATGAATTCTTCAGGAACTTGCTGTCCGACAGTATATCCGAGGCTTGGAATCAGCGCGATATTCTGGTCATCCACCAAACCGGTCAATTGCCGGGAATCACGCCGGCTGTTCGTACCGGAGCCACTGCCTTGCCCGGTTTGTCCCTTGCCGCTGCCATATTGGTCCGAATAATAAGTATGGAATCCTGCAAGAGAACCGTTTTCAGAAAAGTAGGATTTTACTGCTTCCTGCATTGTCGCTGCCTGTTGGTCAGTGACAAGGTTTTGAAGGCTTCTACTGGAGTTGAACCGAATGAGTACGGATACAACCAGAACGGTTACGAGTGCGACAGCAAGATAAGAAAGTACCAATTTACCTTTCAGGGATTTTGCCACGTTCATTCCTCCAAAAGGCGGTAACCAATTCCAAAGACGGTCTCAATGTAACGCGGATTGTTGAGATCGTCCCCCAGTTTTTGCCGCAGATTGCGGATGTGGATTTTCAATGTTGGCTCCGACCCTGCATACCCGTTTTCCATCAACCGTATGGAAAGATCCTGACGTTTCATCACCTTTCCGGCATTTGACATCAATATTTCCAAAAGGGTAAATTCGATTGGTGTAAGGTCCACCAAATGTTCGTCGAGGGTGACCTCGTGTTTTGAAGTTTCCAAACGGAGATTGCCGATCTCCAACTGGTGTAATGATTGATCCCGCAATGAAGACCTCCGGAGCACCGCGCGGAGGCGCACCAGCAATTCTCGTAAATTGAAGGGTTTTGTGATGTAATCATCTGCCCCCAATTCAAATCCCTTGATAATGTCCGCCTCTTGTTGGCGAGCTGTGATCATGATCACAGGAATATCGGACACCTTCCTTAATGCACTGATGAATTGATAGCCGTCCATATTTGGCATCATAATGTCCAGCAGGATCAGGTCTGGAATTTCTTCACGGAAGATTTCCAGGGCTTCCTCGCCATCCGATGCTGTCAGCACCTCGTATTCCCTACTACTTAGGAAGTCCGAGATCATTTGTTGTATGTTGCGGGTATCATCCACAACAAGGATCTTGCGTGTCATGTAAGAATTATATCCAATGAACCTCTTATATTATGGCAATTATGCGGCATATGAATAACCTATTGGTATATTTATGGTATACGTTTTGATCAGAATTACACCCATATTGGTGTATAATACGGAAAATTAGAAAAGCGATGACCAGGACGAGTAATTTCGGGAGTCTTGAAAGAGAGAGGGAATCTCAGGCTGAAAATTCCCTTCAAGAAAGCCGGAACGAAAACCCCCTGCGAGCTGTGACCAGAAAAGCCCGGCTGAGTATGGAAACCGATTGACCTCGATATAGGTCATCCGAGATGGTCCGGATTTCCGGATCAAACTGGGTGGAACCGCGTGATGAAATCGTCTCGCCCCAGATGGGCGAGATTTTTGTTTTTAAGTTCAAGGAGGAAGAATGGCTGGCAAATCGGAAGATTACGAAAATTCGATGTTATACCGCATCCGACACTCAACCGCGCACATCATGGCGCAAGCTGTGCTTGAGAAATTCCCGGAGGCAAAGATCGCCATCGGTCCCGCGATCGACGACGGCTTTTACTATGATTTTGACCTGCCCCGCCCCCTGACCCCTGAGGACCTGGAGAGCATAGAGAAACGGATGCGGGGGATTATCCAGTCCAAGGTCAAGTTCGAGCGCAAGGTAGTGAACGCGGATGAAGCCAGGAGCATCTTCAAGGATCAGCCTTATAAGCTGGAGCTGATCGAGGGGTTGGAATCTGGTCAAATGGACGAAGACGGGAATCCGCTTGAAGAAAAACCAGAGATTTCCATCTATTCGCATCCGGGTTTCGATGACCTATGCCGCGGACCTCATGTTGAGTTCTCAAACCAGATAAATCCGCAGGCGGTCAAGCTGCTTTCTGTGGCTGGCGCATACTGGCGCGGTGATGAGAAACGCCCCATGTTGCAACGCATCTATGGCACGGTCTGGAACACGCCTGATGAGTTGAAGGAATACCTGTGGAAACTCGAGGAAGCCAAGAAGCGTGATCACCGCAAGGTGGGGCATGACCTGGACCTCTTCAGTGTGCAGGAAGATATCGGTGCCGGGTTGATCCTCTGGCATCCAAAAGGCGCTAAGATCCGCAAGATCGTTGAAAACTTCTGGTCCGAAGAGCACGAGAAGGCAGATTACGATTTTGTATATACTCCGCATATCGGTAAGGCGCAGTTATGGGAGACCTCCGGTCACCTTGGTTTCTACAAGGAAAACATGTACGCTCCGGTGGATATCGAAGGACAGCAATACTATCTGAAACCAATGAACTGTCCTTTCCACCTGTATATTTACAAGAGTTCGTTGCGGTCGTACCGGGATCTACCCATTCGTTATGCCGAGGAAGGAACGGTGTACCGTTATGAACGCAGCGGCGTTCTGCATGGGTTGATGCGCGTACGTGGGTTCACCCAGGACGATGCGCACCATTTCTGCCGACCGGACCAAATGCCAGCCGAAATTGACATGGTGTTGAACTTCAGCTTGCATATCTTGCGCAGCTTTGGTTTCAACGAGATCCATGCGTACTTGAGCACAAAGCCGGAAAAGTCCGTTGGCGAGGTGGAGCAATGGGATGCTGCGGAAACAGCTCTCGAGGATTCGCTCAAAAGGGCGAACCTGGCTTACGATGTCGACCAGGGCGGTGGAGCATTCTATGGTCCAAAGATCGATCTAAAGGTCAAGGATGCCATCGGTCGTGAGTGGCAGCTTTCCACGATTCAGTTTGACTTTAATGAACCGGAACGTTTTGACCTGAGCTACATCGGAGAGGATGGACAGGCTCACAGACCGTACATGATCCACCGTGCGCTGCTTGGGAGTCTGGAAAGATTCTTTGGCGTGCTGATTGAGCATTACGCTGGCGCGTTCCCGGTTTGGCTCTCGCCGATTCAGGCAGCCCTCATCCCCATTGCGGATCGCCACTTGGAATATGTCCGGGAAGTCGCGGCGCAATTGAAGAAAGAGGGATTGCGAGTCAATGTTGATGAACGTCCGGAACGAATGAATTCCAAGATCCGCGACGCCCAGAACCAGAAGATCCCGTACATGCTGGTAATCGGCGATAAGGAGATGGAAAGTGGTCAGGTCGCGCTTCGTCTGCGGAACGGCGAGAACCCTGGTCCGATGACCGTGAGCGAATTCGTGAAATTGGCGAAAAACGAAATCGCCGAGAAAAAGTAACAATTTGGCTGCCAGGAAACCAAAGCAGACCCAGGAGTATATATTTAATGAACCTTGATCACTTTGGTTTCCTCGCTCCTTTTTATGAAATGTTCATCAAAGCCAATCCACCTGAACATTTGTTGTCGCATATCCAATTGGATCAAGGAATCAACATCCTGGATGCGGGCGGTGGAACAGGGCGGCTCTCCCAATTCCTGACCAGGGAAGATAATCGAGTTGTTGTCCTGGACAGTTCCTTTTTGATGCTGCTGGAAGCGAGTAAGAAAAGCGGATTACACCAGGTTTGTTCCACAACAGAAGCACTTCCATTTTGTCCTGAAAGTTTTGACCGAATATTAATCGTGGACGCACTTCACCATGTGGTAGACCAACAGGAAACAGTGTCTCAACTGATTAACCTTTTGAAACCGGGGGAAAGTTAATTATCGAGGAACCGGATATTCGGAAATTCCCAGTAAAACTAATAGCCCTGGGCGAAAAAATCTTATTGATGCGTTCTCATTTCCTGGATGCAGATGAGATCTGTGCAATGTGTGCACGATCTTGGATTACAATCCGAACCGAGTCAATGGAAAATGCTGTTTGGGTGATTGCTGAAAAGCATGGTTGATTTATTAACCTGGTTAGGAAGGAAACACATCGCATTCCTTATACATGTTGTTTGATCATCCCAAGACCCGCGTTTTGTCAGAGGCGGGTTTTTAATACAGAGAAAAGTTACTGAACTGCCTTTTTAGTACGGAAGCGGCGGCATGGGCAAGTTCATGTCTCCCCTGGGGATTACCGGGTAGACTCTAAAGTAAAACATCAATTCAGTGACCACCAGGATGATGAAGATTAGGATTGCCAGTTTCATCCATCCCTTTTCGGCTAGCCAGTTCAAGCCTGCGCCGATTGCCCAGCAGATCACCGGAATCGAGGCGATCAAGTGTGCGCTGCCTGCGTAAGTCAGGATGCCCACCAGGAGGGTGACGCTGAAGAACCACACCAGCATCAGGGATTGCTTTTTATAAATCGCCCATCCGATTCCGAAGAAAGTCAATGGCGCTGCCAGCCCGATCAGGAAGGGAATGCCAGGTGCATAGAAACCTGCTCCATCGGTGTTAGCAACAAACATGCCGAACGAACGGACCAGTTGGTGGAAAAAGAAGCGGACATAAGCCGTCTCGCTGCCCGTAGCTTCGCGGATGGTCTGGGGGATCCAGGCGAAGCCGTCGTGGGTGCGGCTGAAAAAGAAATCCGGTTTCGTGGCAGCAAAGACCAGCAAAGGTCCAGCAACTACCGCTGCGAGGGCAATCGTTTTGCCTGCGAAAACCAATAGCCTGTACCGGTCTTCCCTGTTCCGGTTTTTAAACCACAGGTCAAGAACGATAAAAATCATCAACAGAACAATTATCGCCCCGCCCTGGTAGAAATAGGCGGTCAATCCAATGGCTACCCCGGCAAGAACTGCGCCTCCGTTCCACTTCTCCCGCCAGCCCCAAAGGAACAACCCCAGGGCGAGAGGGATCAGCAGGGTTGCCCAGACATTGTTCAGCCCAATGCGGGACCATTGCAGGTGATACTGGTACACCGCCATGAAGATTGCAGCGAACCAGGCTGCCCGGCGATTTTGAGCTACTGTGACCAGGAAGAAGGTTGCCAGGACTGCCAAAGCGCCAATGATCACACTCGAAAGCCTGAATGCGACGATGTTGTATCCGCCAATCCAGAAAAATAGCCGAAGTATGTAGCTGTGCAGGGAAGGTTGTGAATTAAAGCCAGTGATGAAGGGATTCAGAGTTCTTTCGAAACCGTTGAAGACATGGAGCATGGTGAAATTGATAGTACCGGATTCATCCCCGTGCAATCCCTCAGGGATGGTCGCCAGGAACAAGATGCGTGGGATCAACGCCAGGGCAAACAAGACGAGCAGAGCGAGCAGACCTTTATTCCATTTGATCCTGAATCTGCGCGGTGTGGTCAGGACCACAGCGCAAAGGATGATCGAACCAAGCCAGGACCAAAGCTGCCAACCGTTGACCATGAGATCGTTTACATAGGTGTAACCGATGTAAATGTTCACCAGAATAATGGAGAGCTGCGATGGTTATCTGGAGGATACCAGCTTCGTTTCCCTTGATCCGCGCACCCCAAAATTCCTTAATAAACGAACCCGGGGGAAAGGGGACCTTCTTCTCGTTCAGAACCGGATTGTTTTTTCCAGGTGAGACGGAATCTTGCAGGTTGGTTTCTTCAGTAGCGATGGATGTCTTTGGCATACTCTAACTTTCCGGATTTTGGATTTCAATACGTTGATTATACAATTATTGGAGCATCCTTTTTTATCCTGATAATTCTATTAACTGCGTGTATTGGTATAAAGAATCTCGTAGTACAATAAAAATTACTGGTTTCCTCAAGTCACTCAACAAGGCTCACATGCGTAACCTGATTTTCACGATCGCGAAAAGGCTTCTTCTCAATGCTTCTCACCCTGGTCGCGGTGACCGCATTGCTTTACGCGACAGTGATGTTCACCCCCGCGGAAACTCGCGCCACATTGTATTTTCCAAGGGAAACCAAACGTCTATCCGAAGTACAAATGCAAAAAATGATCGACCGGATCATTGAAGAAAATCACCTGGATGATCCATATCCGGTTCAATACTTCTATTGGCTTAAGAGTCTGCTGAAAGGTGACTGGGGGTATAGCCCCGTGCTTCAGGAGGACGTGTTTGGCGCGATCGCCAGGCGGGCACCGGCAACCGCGGAGTTGACCATCTTTTCGATCCTGGTTTTCCTCCCGCTTGGGCTGATCAGCGGCGTGATCTCCGGGTCAAAGCGTAACAAGCTCCCAGACCACGGGTTCAGGACATCCGCATTTATCGCCACTTCCATGCCGCCGTTCATCCTCGCGTTGATCCTCATGGCGATCTTCTACATTGACTTACATTGGTTCGCGCCTGGGCGCATCACCACCGCGCTTGGGTTCGATTTGAAGTCAACCGACTTTCAACAGTTCACCGGGTTGTTGACGATCGACGGCCTGCTCAACGTAGACCAGATATCTCCCTGGACGCGTTGCGGCATCTTGCCATGCCGGTGTTCACACTCGCGATTGCCCATTGGGCGACGCTGGGGCGTGTCACGCGTGCCGCGATGATCGAGGAAACCGGCAAGGATTACGTAATCGCTGCTCGCGCACGCGGCATCCCTGAACCCCGCATCACCTGGAAGCACACGCTGCGCAACGCATTCGCCCCCGCGCTCACCAGCAGTGTGCTCTCGGCTGCTTCGCTGGTGACGGGGGTGTTCGTGATCGAGATCATTTACAACTTCAGTGGTATTTCGGATGTCGCGGTCAGCAGCATGGCGTACGTTCCGGATGCCCCGCTGCGCTTGGTTTTGCCATCTATAGTGTCCTCGTGGTGCTGATCCTGATGGTTACCTTGGACCTCATCCAATTCCGCATTGACCCGCGCCTCAGGGAGAGGGATTAGCATGAACTCCCTGCGTCGGTTTTTCTCCAAGTGGCAGAATGGGTTGGGTCTTTTCCTGGTCACCTTTTTTCTGGTCATCGCTTTGATCGCCCCGGTCCTTTCACCTGAAGACCCGGAAAATCCGGGAGCGATAAAAACCGTTGGGAGGGTAACCGATCTTGTCCCCCACCCACCCAGTGAGCAGGACCCATTGGGCACGTTACCGCGCCAGATCAGCGTTTACCATGCCCTGGTATGGGGTGCCCGGTCAGCGGTGGGCTTCGGCGTCACGGTTTCGTTCAGCGTGGCGTTACTCGGGATCCTGATCGGGACGATCAGCGCTTATGCGGGTGGATTCACCAGCAAGCTGCTGATGCGGATCACGGACGCGTTCTTGTCTTTCCCGGTGATCGCCGGTGTAGTACTAATGCAGCAATTATCCACGAATGTGTTATATAACTTTGGCATCCGCATTTACCAGGGTGGGGTCGTGGGATTATTTACACCCGCCGGAGAGTTTACGGCAATTCCGCCTGATTTACCGCGAGTGATGAGTTTTTTACTCAACATCGATCCCATCCTGATCGCCTTTATTGCCTTCTCCTGGATGCCATATGCGCGCATCATGAATACGGTTGTTCAAAGGATCAAGCAGACTGAATTCGTTGAAGCTTCACGGGCTATGGGTTCCGGACATCTTCGTCTCATTTTCCGGCACTTGATCCCGAACACTGTCACACCTGCTGTTGTCCTGGCAGCCCGGGATGTGGGGGGAATGGTTTTACTTCAGGCAACTTTTACCTTTATCGGGTTTGGTGAAAGTTCTCCCTGGGGTTTATTGCTGATACGGGGACGAGATTGGATCGTCAACCCGGCTGGCATCTTCTCCTACTGGTGGGTGTTCCTTCCAGCAACCCTGGCATTGATCCTTTTTGGAATCGGTTGGAATTTGCTGGGAGACGGTTTGAACGACGCGTTGAATCCCCGAACCAGGTGAATCCCGATTTGAGGCGATTACACCTGTTAGGTCTCATTGCATATTTCGAAATTTGTTTTCTTATTTCCAGAAGCGTGTAAAACTACTTATTCGGTTTTTGTATTAATCCTGCCAATCCTTTGAACGTTCGTCCGTTCAGAATCTGCACGATTGCTTCTACCTGCAGCATGGATAACCCTCCGCCCATGGTCGTCAGGAAACGCAGGGGCAGGTCTGCCAGCATCTTTTCCGCCAGCATTTTCAAGTCAGGAGAATCTTTCGCCATTTTTTTCAGTTCACGCTTAATATAAAGCATCAAGACCCTACCGAACCAGTGATCCTGGATATCGGTAAGTGTGGAATTCAGTGTATGCCTGCTTCCTGGTCTCCGTTCACGTTCCGGGAGCGGTCTTCCCAGGAGCGCTTGAAATTCCTGGTCACTCGGTTGAACGCCATTGGTGATATCGAAATAGGTGGGTGAAATCTTGCGATACTCCGGGAGCGGAATTGTCCGGGAGCTTTCGAACCGAAGATTGGCTTGTAAGCGGATATCCTGGCTGGAAGCCCCCACACGGATTTCGTAATCACCCGGCAGCGTGGACCAATCGCCAATCTTGGTGTTGTAGAAGGCGAGGTCTCTCGCAGACACCTCAAAGGTGACTTCCTTCTCCTCGCCGGGTTGTAACTTTATTTTGGCGAAGCCCTTTAACTCCTGTTGCGGGCGAAAGACTTCTGGAGTATTCGCGTGGATGTAAAGCTGCACGATCTCTTTCCCAGGTCGGTCACCGCAGTTGCGAATCCGGCAGTTTATGCGGACAGATTTGTCTGCGTCCAGTTGGCTTGAGGAAAGGGTCAAATCCCGATATGCAAACTGCGTATAGCTTAAACCAAAACCAAAAGAGTACCTGACGGGCTTTTCGGCGGTATCGTAATAGCGGTACCCCACGTAAAGACCCTCACGGTATTCCACGCTGAGTGGATAACCCGGGAAATGTGGAGCGGTTGGCACGTCACTGTAATTGAAAGCCCATGTCTCTGCGAGTTTGCCGCAGGGGTTTACATCTCCGAGGAGCAAGTCAACCGTAGCGGTCCCCACGGCTTCTCCTCCCAGGTACATCAATAAGATGGCTTGTGCCTTATCTGCCCAGGGCAGCTCCATTGGCGCGCCACCGTGCAGCACAACTACCACATGCGGGTTGACTGCACTGACTGCTTCGATCAGGCGCACATGGCTGAGCGGCTTATGCATATCCTCGCGGTCGAATCCCTCGGATTCATAGGAGTCCGGGAGCCCGGCAAACAGGTAAACAATATCCTTCCCCTTAGCCACCGCGCAAGCTTGTGCAATCAACGTGTTATCCGGCTCATCGTTGTCCTCCGGGTACCCCGGAGCGTATTCCACCTGGATTCCACGGGCGGCGAATTCGTCCAAGGCGCTGTCAATGCGGATTGGATTGAGCTTGGAACTGCCAGTACCCTGGTAGCGGGGAGCGTGGGCGAAGGTACCGATCACAGCAGCCTTCAGCGACGGGTCAGCTGGAAGTATTCCGTTTTCATTCTTTAACAAAACAGCAGATTCCGCCGCAGCGCGGCGGGCAAGGGCACGATGAGCGTTCACATCATATCGCATCGGCTTGCGGTTTTGCGATTTGAGGATCAATTCTGTCACCCTTTCCGCTGCCTGATCGAGCACCTGTTCATCAAGTTTTCCGGTTTTCACTGCATCGAAAATCCTGGTGTCATTGGTTGGACCGGTATGAGGCATTTCAAGGTCGAGTCCGGCAGCCAACCCGTTCACCCGCTCAAACGTTGCTCCCCAGTCCGACACAACTAAATTATCGAACCCCCATTCCGTGCGCAGGATGTCGGTCAGGAGCTGCTTATTTTGGCTGGCATACTCTCCATTCACCCGGTTGTACGAGCACATCACCGTCCAGGGACTGCTACGCATTACCGCGGTTTCGAACCCAGCGAGGTAGACCTCCCGCAAGGTTCGTTCATCAATGACCGCATCCACAGTGAGACGTCTCTTTTCCTGGTTATTGGCGGCGAAGTGTTTAAGCGAAGTACCCACATGCTGACTCTGCACCCCATTGATGAAGGCTGCAGCGAGTTGACCAGAGAGGTAAGGATCTTCACTGAAGTATTCAAAGTTACGACCGCATAGCGGCGAACGCTTGATGTTGATCCCGGGTCCCAACAGAACGGCGACGTTCTCCTGGCGGCATTCTTCCCCGATGGCGCTGCCGATTTCCTGGAGCAAGTAAGGGTCGAAAGAACATGCAGTTGCACAGGCAGGCGGGAAACAAACTGCGGGGACACTGGCAGTGAGCCCCAGGTAGTCCTGGTCATTGATTTGTTTGCGCAGACCGTGCGGACCATCCGCGACCATGATCTCGGGCAGCCCCAGCCTGGGGATCCCTTTCAGGTACCAGGAATTCTTTCCGGAACACAGGGAAGCTTTTTCTTCCAAGGTCATTTGTGAAACCAACTGCCTGGCTTGTTCAGCGGTGTTCATTCGACGCTCCTCTTGTGTATGATAACCACATCTATTTTATGACACAAATCGAAAAGAGGGGTTCTCACAGGAAGTGTGAGCACTTTGTCGAGCGACCTTTTCAGGAGAAAAATAAATAAGATATAATAGGTAAAAATAATACTAATACAAGAGGATTCCACATGAGCGAATTGATCAATAACCGGCAAAAACGAATTGAGACGATGAAGTCACTCATTCGGCAACTTCACCAGGGTATGGCTGAAGACAGAGTACGCAAACAACTGGAAGATATGCTGGATGTAGCTGACTACAACGATGTTTTTGTTATGGAAGTTCAATTGATCCAGGAAGGCATCCCCCCGGAGTTTGTGCAGGATCTCTGCGACACGCACACACGTGTGCTAAAGAAGCATCTTGATCTGCAGGAAACACCACAGACCACGCCTGGGCATCCGGTGCATACTTTCCTCGAAGAGAACAAAGAGCTCTCAAGGATTACCCTTTTGGTAAGGTGTTTGATTAGCGAAATTGATAACCTCCCTGGGAATGAGGACTCGACTTCTCATATGAGCAATATCCACCAACAGCTAAACAACCTGATGGACATAGAAAAACACTACCGCCGCAAGGAGAACCTGCTCTTCCCGTTTTTCGAGAAAAAGGAATTACCTGGACCCCCTGCAGTGATGTGGGGAAAGCATGATGAAGTTCGGGATCTTTTGAAGACCACGCTCGAAGGCTTCCAGGAAGTGCAGGCTTTCACGGCAGCCGAGGCAGCGGCTTTCAATCAGTTCAGCACCACCCTCGTACTCAATGCGATTGATGACATGATCTACAAGGAGGAGAAGATCCTCTTCCCGACCGCCCTTGATTTGCTCGAAGAACGCGAGTGGTTCCAAATCTACCAGGACAGTGATGAAATTGGTTATTGCCTGTATGCTCCTCAATTCATCTGGACACCTGAAGGAGATTATGCCGCAGAAGCGACGCAACTTTCTTCACAGGACGGTAGAGTGAAAATGCCAACCGGGATGTTTAAGATCGAGGAGTTGACAGAGCTGTTCAAAGTATTGCCTTGCGATATTACTTTCGTGGACAAAGACAACAATGTCAGCTATTTCAGCCCCGGAAAAAACCGTGTTTTTGAACGTACCAGGGCGATCCTTGGACGCAAAGTGCAATACTGCCATCCGCCAAAGAGCGTGCACATTGTCAACAAAATAATCAGTGATTTTAAATCCGGTAAGCAAGACCAGGCACGATTCTGGATCAACATGGGCGGGAAGATGATCTATATCGTCTACTACGCTGTGCGGAATGACGCAGGCGAATTCCTTGGAACCCTGGAGGTCACCCAGGATATCACTGAGATCAGACAGTTGACAGGCGAACGGCGGCTGCTGGAATACGATACCGCTGAACAGGTCAAGTGAGGAGAATAAAAATGGAAATTAACGCAAAAACAAAATTAAGTGACATGCTGGGTACATACCCGCAGTTGGAAGAAAAGATCATCATGGCGGCGCCCGCGTTTCGAAACCTCAAGAACCCCATCCTGCGAAGAACCGTGGGTAAGGTGGCGACTGTGGAAAATGTAGTCCAGATCGGCGGATTGGACCTGACCACCTTCATCAACTTGTTGCGACGCGAGGTTGGGCAACCCGAATTGATTCGCGATGCAGAACCGCAAACAGAGACAGTTCAAGTTCCTGCCAACGAGCTCCCGGAATGGGTTATAGGTGAGCCGCAAATTTTAGTGGATGGCATCAGCCTGATTGCCGCGGGAGAAGTTCCGGTGAACAAGGTCAATTCACTCCTGCCGCAATTGGAAGAAAGTCGGTATCTTCTCTTGATCACTGATTTTGAACCGACTCCAATGATTGACGCACTTGGTATGCAAAAACGCAAAACATTCCATCAGGTAAATCCGGCAAATTCTGCACAACATCTGACCTATATTCTATAAACAGATTATTTTAAAATACTACCAGCAACCTCCTGTTGCTGGTGTTTTTAATTCCTTCTATCCACCACCGCTTCGGAAAAAGAAAGCAATCTCATCCCCAGGCAATACCAGGTGGTGGCGTGGAACCAAGTTTCCATTGACTGAGATAAAAAGGAATTTTGAAATCTGACGAATATCCGGATACAGGTCAAGAACCAAGTTGAAGATGCCGGAAACAAGGGATCCATCCGGGGATATCAATTTAGCTTCCTGTAGATGGGCGTATCTGGATACTTCTCCCAGGAACAGTATTTTAATCTCCATAAGTAAGAATCCTTCCTACCTTCTTCCTGGAAACATTTTCCATATTTTCAAGGATATTGTACAATAATTACAGGTTTGTCCAGCAGTAAAACAAAGGATGTTCTCGGTTATTGGTGACCTAGGGTCTAAGCCCTGAAAGGATACCAATACATTAAAATCGACATTAACCAATATACCTGGAGGAAAAATGGCTTTCGGATACACTGGCTCGATTTTGCACGTCAATCTGACAAAAAAAGAAATCAAGATTGAACAACCCGGCGAGGTTTTCTACCGAACCTACATGGGGGGTGGGGCAATGGGATTGTATTACCTGCTGAAAAATCTTCCTGCCGGTATCGATCCCCTGTCGCCAGACAACGTATTAACCTTCATGGTGTCCGTTACAACTGGTGCAGCGGCTCCTGGGCAGAGCCGAATCAACGTCAATGCCAAATCCCCCATGAGCGGCGGCATAGGCGATTCGCAGGCGGGCGGCTTCCTACCCGCGGAGCTGAAGTTCGCCGGGTTCGATGGTGTTGTCTTCTATGGCAAAGCTGAAAAGCCGGTTTATCTTTGGGTACACAATGGTGAAGCAGAGTTGCGGGATGCAACGCACCTGTGGGGCAAATCGACGAAAGAAGCAGATGCCTTGATCAAGGCAGAGGTCAACGACCCCAAGACCCAGATCGCGCTTGTGGGTCCAGCGGCAGAGAAAGGAGTGCTCTTCTCCAGCATCGTGAACATGGTCAACCGGAACAACGGGCGTACCGGCATGGGCGCGGTGATGGCGAGCAAGAACCTGAAGGCAGTCGCTGTACGGGGCACAAATAAGCCGACTTTTGCCAACCCCGCGAAGATCACAGAGTTATCAAAACAAGGCGCGAAGGATGTTTCACTAAACCCGGATGTTGATGGACTTGCCAAGCATGGAACCGCTTCCGTGGTTGGTTTCCAAAATGACGCCGGGACATTCCCGACCAGGAATTACACCGAAGGGCAATTCGAAGGTGTAGAGAGTATCCGCGGCGAGACAATGACAGAGACCATCCTGAAACGATCGGACACCTGTTTTGCCTGTTCCGTCAGGTGTAAACGCGTGGTGGAGGCTGAGAAGGATGGCTACAGAGTGGATCCGGTTTATGGCGGACCCGAATACGAAACGATTGGAACCTTCGGCTCGTACTGCGGTGTGGATGACCTGGAATTGATCAGTTACGCCAACCAGGTTTGTAACGAATATGGCGTGGACACCATTTCTTGTGGCGCGACGATCGCTTTTGCCATGGAATGCTTCGAGAAAGGCATCATTACCAATCGGGAGACTGGCGGATTGGAGCTTCGATTTGGCAATAAACATGCCATGATTGAGGTTCTGAACCAGATTGTCAACCGCTCAACACCGTTGGGGATGCTCCTCTCAAAGGGATCAGCCAGGGCAGCCGAAGAATGGGGCGATGAAGCCAGGAAATGCCTGATCACGGTGAAGAATGAGGAAACCCCTGCGCATATGCCGCAGGTTAAGAAATCGCTTGCTCTGATTTACGCAGTGAATGCCTTTGGCGCTGACCACCAATCCAGCGAACACGACTGGATGTACGAAGAGGGTGGTGCCGATCTATACTTTGAGCGGCTCGCTCTCCTGGGGCTAAAAAATCCACCTCCGGCTGGAGACTTCGGTCCGGAAAAGGTGAAATTCTCGACGCTTTCGCACATCTTCTACAGTATGCTGGACGCGCTGACGCTCTGCCAGTTTGTTTTTGGTCCGGCATGGACGCTTTATGGCCCAATCGAGACCGTTGATCTGGTGAAAGCCGCGACAGGCTGGGATGTTACCCTGGAGGAGTTAATGATGTTGGGTGAACGCCGCATTAACATGATGCGTATGTTCAATCTCCGGGAGGGATTCTCCAGGAAGGATGATCGTTTGCCAGACAAGTTCTTTACCCCGCTTAAAGGAGTTGGTCCAAGCAGCGGCGTCGCAGTTGACCGTGATGCACTGGAAAAAGCAATCGACCAGCATTATGCGATGTTGTCTTGGTCGAACGATGGTGTTCCCTCAAAGGAGAAGCTGACCGAATTGCAGCTGAGCTGGTTGGCGTAAGCCAAAGATCAATTCCGCCAATAAAAATAATAAAGAGTTGCGGCAATTACGCGCAACTCTTTATGCTATCTATGAATTGGGGTCTTAAAACAATGACTCGTGCGGATGTTTCTCGTCCAGCCTGGAAAAAAGGTATGATCCGGCTGTTCCGGCGATGAAAAGCAAGGCACAGACCGCGATCGTCCATCCACTCACACCGCGGGGAATGATTGCCAATGTCGAACCGATGACCACGCCCAGGATGATGTGGTACATACCCGTGTATGCCTTCTTGAAGAGCCAGGCAACCAGCTTGGCAAATGCCAGTACGCAGAGGATGACGCCGACTGCCAGAGGAATGATCACACCAAAATCGAGGTTGCGGATCCCGTTTGCCATGGGTTGGTACAACCCAAGGTAGATCAGGAAATTGGACGGGCTTAATCCTGGAACGACCAGACCCAACCCGATCAGCGCTCCGCTGACAAGCCAGTTCGTAAAGGTGGGGATCAGCGTGGTATTCTGGATGGACTGCATCCAGCGCATTAACAACAAAGCTCCAATCGCGATGACCACCAGCATGATCCAGTGATAAGTTTTACGACCCTGCTTGCCTGAGGTCCTGAGAAGCGAGGGGAAGGTCCCGGCAATAAAGCCGATGAATAACCAGGTGAACTGCGCGGCGTAATGCGAAAAAGCGTAATCGACGACTGCAGAGAACCCTATGATGCCGAAGATAAGTCCAAGACCGACCGGGATGAAGAAGGCCAGGTTTTTCAGGAATTTCTCTTTCAGATTACCCAGGAAGCGGATCAATGGCTCATAGATGCCAAACACCACCATCATGACACCGCCGGAAAGCCCGGGGACAATGGCGCCTACACCGATGAGAAAGCCTTTCACGAGGCGGATAATCCAATCCAGGATGCCGTTCTGCTTTACAGCCTTTTTTTCTTCAGTGGTCATGATTACTCCCGCGATTCGTTTTGTGAAATTATTCGGACTGGATTATATCTCATCCGTTAAAGGGATGGCGAAATGGATTAACCCGACAGGAATCAAAAAGGTCAGGCAAGCAGCCTGACCTTTTGTATTAATTCGGATAGTGTCTATTTGAACCAGATCTTGGTGCAGAAGAGCACGAACAGGATCCAGGTGATGGAGAACACCGAAACCACGAGCATCCCAGCCAGTACCGCGTACCAGTTGTAACGGCGGGCTTCTGAACGGGAAAGCTGATCACCGTGGATAGTTTTGTACGCCACGTTTTCAGGCTGCATTTTGCGCCGGGCTTTGAGACTTAACGCTCTCATCCCTTCCACATCCATGCTGCAGATCACTCTGCCGTCATCATCCTCGTATTGTTTCGATTTTGTGCTCATGGTATCCTCCATTTCCTTAATTATACAAGTGGCAGGCAACCATGTGGTCGGGTTCCACTTCCTTTGTTTCCGGGATGACTGATTTGCAGATTTCCATGCAATGCCTGCAGCGAGTGTGGAATTTGCATCCAGATGGCGGGTTGGCAGGCGAAGGGATGCTGCCCTCCAGGATGATGCGGTTTAGCTTTACCGCTGGATCAGGGACCGGCGCTGCGCTCAGAAGCGCCTGGGTATAGGGATGCAGGGGATTGCCGAAGATCATTTTCTTGGGACCGTACTCCACCATACTGCCAAGGTACATCACGCCGACTTCGTCAGAGATGTGTTCCACCACTGACAAGTCATGCGAAATGAACAGGTAGCTCATATTGAAGTTATCCTGCAAGTCTTTGAGCAGGTTGATGATCTGCGCCTGGATGGAAACATCCAAAGCCGAGACCGGTTCGTCACAGACTACGAATGAAGGATTCAGCGCGAGCGCGCGGGCGATGCATATACGTTGGCGTTGTCCGCCGGAAAACTCGTGCGGATACCGGTCCTTGTGATAAGGCTCGAGTCCGCAGGCTTTCATGATGCGGTCCAGATAGTCATCGTACTCATTGTCGGGGACGATGTGGTGTTCTTTGACCGCTTCGCCGATGATCTCGCTCACGGGAAGACGGGGGGACAGACTGGAGAAAGGATCCTGAAAGATGATCTGCATCTTCGGACGGATCGCGCGCATTTGTTTACGGGAGATCGCATTAATGTCAAACCCGTAGAAGAACACATCTCCACTGGTTTTTTCGTTCAAGCGCAGCAGTGTTTTTCCGACTGTTGTTTTCCCGCAGCCGGATTCTCCCACCAATCCCATGGTCTTGCCGCGTTTGATCTTAAAGCTAATACCATCCACGGCTTTCACGTAACCCACCACTCGCTGCATGAGACCAGCCTTGATGGGGAAGTACTGTTTGAGGTCGACAACTTCGAGTACGGGATCAGGCAACGCGCCTGGTTCGTTGAAATTGATATCCATTTTAGACCTCTGCCTTTTTGCCGATATACTGATAACAGGTCACCATGTGGGTACTGGAGACATACACTTCCCTGGGATAAGCCCCATCACACGCGCCAAACCGTTTTTCACAGCGGTCGCGGAAATAGCAGTAATCGGGCATATTGATCGGGTTGGGAACATTTCCAGGGATGTTATACAATCGTTCAACTGACTTGTTGATGACTGGTTTGGAAGCCATCAAACCAATGGTGTAGGGGTGCAGGGGGTTGTGGAACACCTCCAGCGAGGTACCCTTCTCTACGATGCGTCCGGCGTACATGACCACGACGTAATCCGCCATTTCGGCGATGACCCCAAGGTCGTGGGTGATGAGCATGATGCTCGAGTTGATCTTGTCCTTGAGGTTTCTCAACAAATCGAGGATTTGTGCCTGGATGGTTACATCCAGCGCAGTGGTGGGTTCGTCCGCGATGATCAGTTTAGGGCTGCATGCCAGCGCCATCGCGATCATGATACGCTGTCGCATACCGCCTGAAAGCTCGTGCGGGTACATCTGGTAAACACCGGTGTTGTTGGCGATACCGACAAGCTCGATCATTTTTAAGGTTTGCTCTTTTACCTGCTCGTCATTCATTTCCGGGTTGTGCAGTTTGACAACCTCATCAATCTGGTCACCTGCGCGAAAGACCGGGTTCAGGCTGGTCATGGGTTCCTGGAAGATCATGGAAACCTTGCTACCGCGGATCTTTTCCATCACGTTGATAGGTGTTTTGGCGATATCATACACATTGTCGCCTGCGTCAAATCGCACAGTGCCTTCAACGATCTGACCCTGGGGGCGCTGTACCAATTGCATCAGAGATAAGGCGGTCACGGATTTACCGCAACCGGATTCCCCTACAACGCCAACGGTTTTTCCTTTAGGCACATCGTAAGATACCCCGGCTACCGCTTTGACGGTACCAACATCCGTGAAGAAGTAAGTATGCAAGTTGTCGAATTCAGCGACATTATTGGGGTCCCGCATTTTTGTCAGGTATTCGCTTTCGGGAACATAGCGGCGATTGCGCTGTCGTTCGATCTTGTCGGTGATACGGCGGTTTTCTTTAGAAATTTTTGACAGTTCGCGTGCCGATATTCGATTCAGATCTTTGGTTTTGCCACTCTTTGATGCCACGATAGGTTTCTTAGTTTGGTTATCCATTGTGCTACCTCTTCATCCTGGGATCAAAAGCATCCCGTAAACCGTCGCCAATGAAATTGAAACCGAGCACGGTCAGTAAAATCAACAATCCTGCTGGAATCCACATGTACCAGTAGTTGGTCATAACAAAAGCGTCTGAAGCGACGTTGATGATGCTCCCCCAAGATGCCAGCGGATACTTGACACCCAGTCCCAGGAAACCGAGCGTGGCTTCCGAGATTATGATGCCACCTAATCCAGCTGTTGCCTGAACGATCATTAAGGGCATTACATTTGGAACGAGATGCTTAAAGATCCTGCGGCTGGTGCGGATACCGGTTGCTTCGGTGGCGACCATGAAGTCCTGTTCTCGGAGCGAGAGGATTTGCCCGCGGACGACACGAGCAACGCCTGTCCAACCCAGGATGCCAAGAATTGCCATCAGCAGGAAGATTCGAACCATGGGTTGCACTTCCAGCACATCCATGACCGAGCCGAAAATGAGCACCATCGGGTAAAAGGGGATGCTGTTGACCAGGTCAACAAAACGCATCAAGGCAGTATCAATCCAGCCGCCGAAGTAACCGGAGATACCACCGATGATGATACCGAGAATGATCTCAAAAAACACAACGATGAAACCGACCAAAAGGGAAACCCGACCTCCATACATCAACCTGGTCAAGGAATCCATTCCATTATTATCGAGCCCCAGCCAATGTTCACCAGACAGGTTTTCATATGTGCGGATCAATTCAGTGGGGGTCGCGCTTTTAATGTTGTAGTTAGTATTGACCCTGACAATATCGTATTCGACTTCTTCGCCATTTTCCAGGAAGATGAATTTCGCCTGGTTGTCGTAGATTGCCTCACGCACTGCGGCTTTGTAGTCAACACTCAGGAAAGAATCCTTGTCAATTGGATTGACGATGATGTCGGAAACTTCAGCGACCGGAGCTCCCGCCTCATTCAGAATGGTAGTCCGTCCCTCTTCGTACTGGATGGTGTAAGTCTGGTTCTCGAGAGAAAACAGGTGTTTCTTGATCGTGATGGCGCGAATACTGGCAAGTTTGAACTCATAAGAAGAGACGAGCGGAGTATCAGCCTGGTTGTAGGCGTCATACACCTCGAGCATACCGAGCGCGACATCACGTTCGATGGTAATCTGTTGAGCCTTTTTATTTTGGAGAACACGGTAAGAAATTCCCTCGTATGAGAAACTTGTTTTCCTATCCGCGACTGCTTCCTTATACGCTTCTTCCAAACCGGAAGGAACCTGGACGCCAGGGGCGGGTTTGAATACTCCGCCGAGGGCTTCGGCAATGACATCCAATTGAAGAATGCGATAAACATTATCCGCGATGCGATTGGAATAGTAGATGTCGCCATCGTTCCTGAAGGTTTCTTCCCCCTTACCCAGGGCGAGGAGGAACTGGGCGCGTTCCGCGCTGCCGAATTCCTCGCCGTCAATAACGGTGTACCGGAGTTCCTGGTTGTAAGTCGCGCCGGCGTAATCCTTGGTCATCTCGCCAATACCTTTAAACACCTGGGTCTGGGTGTATGGGGATAACAGTGGTCCAAGGAAAGCGAAAATGAACATGAAGAGAATGATCACAAAACCAACCACAGCCAGTTTATTGCGGATGAACCGTTTGAATACCAGCATACCGGGTGAAAGGACTTTAACCCGGCGGGCATCATCCAGCTGCAAAGTTTCGTTCTCTGCAGGAAGATTGATAATTTCTTTTTCAGGGAGTTGAGAGGATGGATTCAAGTCAGACATTGGTCCCTCTCCTAATTTGCTCGCACGCGGGGGTCAACGACCGCGTACATGATATCTGCGATGATCAGGCTGACTTGCGTCAGCAGGATCAGGAAGGTTGTGTAGAACATGGCAAACGGAATATCTCCGCGGACGATCGCCTGGTAGGAAATGTAACCGATACCGGGGATCTGGAACAGGGTTTCCGTGATCAATGCACCGCCGAACATGGCAGGCAGAAGGTAGCTCATGTAAGATACCAACGGGATGAGCGTATTCCGGAAGGCGTGTTTATTAATTACTACACTCTCGGGAAGCCCTTTTGCGCGGGCTGTGCGGATATAGTCTGAATTGAGCACCTCAAGCATATTTGTACGGTTGTAACGCATCAACCCACCGACAGAAAGCATCATCAGTGTGATGATTGGCAGGATCATATGGTAGCCAATGTCCATGACTTTTTCGAAGGGGGTCATTGAGGTGTAGAACCTGCCGGTTAGACCGTATAGGTCAAACCAGCCGAGCTTAATGGAAAAAACATATTTCAAGATGGTTGCAAGGAAGAAGGTCGGCAGGGAAATCCCCGTCAGAGCAAAGACTGTGATGGCATAGTCCGTTTTGCTGTATTGCTTCGTTGCAGCCAGATTCCCCAGAGGTATCGAAATAAAAATTTCTACGAAGAAGGTGATGATATTGATGATGATCGAATACCAGATGACCTGGTTGAATTTTTCAGTTACTGGGATACCAAAGTGCCAGGATTCTCCGAAATTACCCTGAATGGCATTTCCAAACCATCCAAAGAAGCCTGGAATGATCCCGATATCAAGTTTATAAACTGAATTAAGGTCGTCAAGCCATTCCTGGTAAGTCTTGTTGCTGAGGGGATTGCTGGCTCGTTGTCTTGCGATTGTTTCAACATATGATGTTGGCAGGCTGCGGATAACGGTATAGACCACCATCGCTCCGAAGAACGTGATGAAAATACCGAGGGTGAGCCTTCTCAGGATGAAATTACGCATATCGCTCTCTCATTCCTTACTTTGATTTTTGATATTTAATGTGTGAGCCCACCCAAAGGTGGGCTCACTTTCATGAAATCGAACGAGACGGTCTGCTGTCGACTAGTTCATCTCGAGCAGTTCGATGTCATTCAGCCAGCCCCAGAAGGTGGTGATATCTGGAGTGATAGTCGCGATGTTGATACGCTGGGTGCTGAAGATGACACAGTTCTGGCGCTGGTAGTTGGGAACCTCAACTGCCCATTCGATGATCTTGTCAAGAGCCTGTTTGTAAACAGCCTTGCGGTAATTCTGATCATCACTCTGGCGGGCATCGATAATCAACTGATCCAACTCAGCGTCACGGATGTGGTAATGGTTGGAATCTGATCCGCCCTCACCGACTACACCGGAGCTGTGATAGACCTGGTACATGTCGGGATCAATGGTCGAACCCCATGCAGCGGTCCATAGTTCCTGGGTGCCGGCATCCAGGGCATCCCAGAGGATGTTGGAGTCAGCCGGGTCGTTGATCTTGAGTTCCATCCCGATCTTGGCGAGGGAATCGCGGGCACCGGTCAGGACTGCGAACGCGGGGTGGTCACCAGTTCCGTCACCAGGGACGATAACTTCGTAGCTCAACTTGGCGCCTTCCGGGGCCGCGGTGAGTTTTCCACCTTCAGCGGTAAATCCAGCGGCTTCGAAGAAGCCCAAAGCGGCAGCTTCTGCGGCAGCATACTTTTCCTCTGGGGTCATTTCAGCGGTGTAGATGGGGGCACCAGCAACATCCACAGAGAATGCAGACCTGGTAATCCTCATCGGTCGGCTGCGGGGCAGCCCAGGAGGTGTTGGAGATGGGGTAGTTGATCACGACTGCGGCTTCGCCGTAGTAACTGTCGATCGCAACGGGGCGGTAGGCAGCCAGGACGGTGGCAAGACCCTTGCGCAGCATCTTGGAAGCATCGGAACCGGGTTCTCCGGCAACGTTCACGGTGTCGGCATTGATGCCGATGTAACCGTAACCAAGATTGTCGACCTTGCTGGTGGTGATGACATCACCAGTGATCTCAGCGTTGGTGTTGTAGGAGGCGACTTCTTCGAAGCGGGCGCGCGAACCGGTGAGTTCACCAGCGTCGGCGGTGCCGGTTTGCAGGGCGGACGGAACTTCGGCGGAAGTGGTTTCCTTGAACTGGATTTCCTTGATCTTCGGGCAGCCACGATAGTAGTTCTCATTGGCTTCGAAGTAGACGACACGGTTGTCATACTTGACGAACTTGTATGCACCAGCGCCCATCGGGGTGGCGGTCAGGCTTTCCTGTTTGGAAAGATCGCCGTAATCGAATCCGAACTTGTTGTTGGCGTAATCGTACTTGGCAACATCACCGTAGTAATGCAGCGGGGTAACATTGATGCCGAGGATGGAGTACACCGCGGGGGCTTCAAAACCGGTGGTGGTGACTTCGATGGTGTAATCGTCAACCTTGACGATACCGGAAATGTTGGGAACGCCAGTCCCACCCATGGCTTCGTCTTTCGGACCCCAGAATCCGATGAAATCGGAATTCACGTTGCCGAGGACGTCGGTGCCATTGGCGGATTCGACGGAGGCGTATTCAACAGGATCGCCAGCGTAGGCGGTGTAGGTTTCGTTGTAGAAATCATCCACGGTCGGGAGGGGACCTTCGGTCAGGTTGTAGGTCGCACCGGACGCGGTGGTCAGGACGCCTGCATCAACTGAACCAAAGTTCCACAGAGCCATGGAGAAGGCAACCTGCAGGCCTTCGTCAGCCTTGACGACATCAGGTTCCATTCCGATGAAATCGAGGGCGTAGGCATCAACATAGTTTTCCATGACGTAGCTGACAATGCCCTGAACGTCGGCAAGCCATTCGGCTTTGAGACGAGTCCAGAAATCATCCTGCTGTTCCTGGGTCCAGGTGTCGGTGCTTGCCCAAACGTGGTCAGCCCCGGCGGCGAGGATGTCTTCTGCCATCTTGGCATACTTGTCATAAACTTCGCTGGTGGTCTGGGTCTGGTAGTCCTTCAACCCGACGATCGGGAAGGAGGAAAGGGAGGTTGAACCGACATAGGAGGGATCAAGGAAGGTGTAGTAGGTGAAGATGATGTCGTCAGCGGTGACGGGGGTGCCGTCGGAGAATTTCATGCCAACGCGAAGCTTGGCGGTGTACTTGGTGGTTTCCGTGGCTTCATCATATTCGACCTTGGTATCAGCAGGTCCCTTGTACAAGTAGTCAGTACCGTTGTAAGAACGGGTTTCACCCTCGATGGCGTTGAAAACGATGCCGCCAACGCGATCAGTGGTGAGCAGACCAATTTGGGTCATACCGGCAACATCAACGTCATACCCGGTATCCGCAAAGAACGGACTGAACTTCTGGGAGAACGTTTCATATGCGACCACGAGCGGCGTATCAATCGTGGGGGCAGTGGGCAGGTTCTCGCCAAACGGTTGTTCTGCGACCACAACGGGTGCTTCGGTCGCCATCGGGGCTTCGGTTTTAACAGGTACCGGAGCAGCGGTCGGCTGCGCGCATGCAGTTAAGATGAATGCGGCAACCAGCAATACAGATAAAACTGGCAACAGCTTTTTGGTCATTACTTCTCCTCCATGGGTTATTTAAGTGGGGGGTTTCCCACCTATAAAAGTAGTATAATCGGAAAATTTTAAACCTGCAAGTGATAAATCTGAGTGTTAATCCCGATTCTGATCATCCTTGATCTGGGTAATCGTAACTTGTTTGTGCAATCGAACCAATCCAAAGCAGAACGCTAGGGAAATGATTTCCAATCCAAGGAATGAGACTTCGGTGATAAGGATTTTGGATGAAAAAGAAAATATTAGAAATGCGATCTCACCGAGAACCCCTACAGACAGAAGCGCCATCAGGAACCAGCTCGAACTTTTTATCTGGTTAAAAGAATAGCCAATTTCGTCACGGCGATATTTCCGGGTTTCCTTTGGCAGGCGCAATACCCCCGCTGCGAGATAAACCAGTGGAAAAAAGCTGAGCACGTAAGGCAGCGAGATATAGAATGTATACATCCCTGGGTTGTCCAGAAATCCAACGAAGATCTGGATTACACTGACCAACCCAACCAAAAGGAGCGACCTTTTACGGAAAACAGTTAAAGCTTCCTGGTCAAGAGAACTCTCAAATAATGGACCACGATAGACAACGGTACGCTTCTCTCGCCCATTCTCATCAATGGTAGTTACGGTTTGATAATCGGATAGGTATTTTCGAAGTGACATGGGCAAATCTTATCACATCCTCACCAATTTCGAGCAAGGTGAAGGTGTGTACGGAACTGGGCTGGCTTGATTGAATAAAATCGCGAAAATTCCTGTATACTAAAAATCGGAATAATCCACATCACCCCCATTATTCGACCCACCGCTGACCCTCCCGGGTTACTTATTTCTAGATTGATTCGCTTTTGTGAGAACTCTACATAACGTGAGTGTCTCGAAAGGAGTCGGACTTGGGAGCATATCCACAATTTCAGCAAGTACCTCCGCAGAAAAAATCCAGGGGTTGCCTGACCTGCCTGATCATCTTTGCTGCAGTCTTGCTGCTACTGGCATGTCTCATTTTCCTGGTGCCGGTCATACTCCGCTCACTGGGAATCTTTGGGAGAAGCGCGGAATATCTTTACCAGCAATCCCCCGACATCGTCTCTTCACAAATGCTCAATGAGTTGATCGAGGAAAGAAATATCGAAGGCGTGAGTGTATACGTCATCCCGATCATGAAGACTGATGAAAAAGGTGCTTTCATCATATTGGATTCCAGTAGAGGGTACACAGGCTTAAGCCCATTGGATGACGATAATGAGATATTTTTTGACCTACTAAAAGACCTGGTAAGGCGTGACCAGGACGAGAACTTGAGGATCGCTCATTTGACTTTCGAATATCGGGATGAACAAGCCATTCCATTCTTTTCGTTTACGGTCGCACAGGACGTGGTTCAAGATTATGTTTCCGGGTTGATTAGTGATGATGAGTTTTATGGACTGGTGGAATTTAACACTGTTGATACGTTAAGAAACCTGGGACTTGACGAGCTTTTGGATGAGGTGCAGCCATGAAGTCACAAAGGCGCAGGTCATGCTTCTTTTTGATAACTGTTTTGTTTTTTTCGATGCTTCTCTCCGGGTGTAGTGACAGCGATTGGGAATACCTGTTCTGGGGCTTGATGGTCTGGGGAGAAGAACATAGTATCATAGTTAATGAGGAGTTTCAGCCAGGTGCATTGGCGGCGGTTGTTGCCAAAGATACGGTTGATGATTGGATGAATTCGCCAGGGTCTGTCGCGCTGGATGGACTGGAGGAGGTCAGGAAAATTGAGATGTCAAATGACCTCTCCGATGAAGCGCTAAAGACTCTTGATGAAAAGAAAATGGAGCAGGCGATAAAATTACGGCCAAATGACTATTTACTGTATGAAAAGGATGCTATCCTCTGGGCGGCGAGGGACAATGGTGTAGCTGCCGCCGTGTCCCTGGAGGAAGCTGATGCCCGTATGCGGGAGAGTCTGCAGGATGGCGATGATTGTGTGGAAGTGAGGCGGGCTCAGTTGCACCGTAGGTTGGCGATGCTTTGGGATGAGATTAAGAAGGTAGAAGCAGCAGGTGGAGAAGGTACAACAGCGGGTGAACTACGCTATATTTATGAGTACTCATCCCTGGAATTGCAGGAGATTGATGCGAGCGGATGGACGAATTTCTGCTCTGGATTCATGGATTGACGATCATAGTCACAAGAGCATCTTATCAAAAAAGAAATACTGGTGGATATCTAAAACTCCAGACTACAAATCAGTTGAAGATAAAAGGTGTGAGTAAGGAAGTATTTGGGTTATTTGCTCATGGCGCAAAATTTGGGCTTAGCGAAGTCTCAAGACCAAAAGTAAAGGTTACCTGGTTGGCAGATCCACCCAATCCACCTCTGCCACCTGTCTTGGTCCCATTGAGTGTAACCGTGGAGTCACCAGGAACTTGTTTTCCGGAGAGGCTGTAAAAAACCGCACCACCACCAGGACAGGCATGAAAATATACGTTTCCCGTTACCTTTCCATCTGGTGTTTGTTTTAATTTGAGTTGCCAGCGGTAAGGTTCAGACCCCTCTTCCGCACAGGTACCACCATGCCAGGTGCCGGACATGGATTTGATGAAATTAAACCACCGCCCATCTATCCAGGTCCAATCACCATCCACTTTTCCATATATTGTGATCAAATACGGGGTCCCGACAGGATTGGTCAGTGGGAGGAGGAGCTCTGGAATTGTATCTTCTTCCACAAGTCGACCATTCTTGTTGTAAGCACCGATTAAGACTTCGGGATCCATCATTACTTGAATTAAGAAATTTGGACCATCTGCAAAAACATTGTATGTTTGGATTGGATAAATTCCATCTGGATCCATTAAGTTCAGTGAATATTCCGGGAACCAGTTGTCCCCGATGGTTCCTGCCTGGAGCTCTGCCCACATATCTGCTGTCGCGAGGTCATTCAGTAAGTGATATTTATTGATGTAATAAAATTTGCTAAATGAGTATGTTGAATCAGCGGCTGTTGCACCAGATTTATAGGCTTTGAACTTTTAAGTTCGATCTATTAAATGAGAGGTAGCGGTTGGCATTTGCTTTTGGAAAATTTGGATCTGAAACATAGAACCGGTCTGCGTATTTCCCATAGACGACTATCGCATGACCCTCTCCAGCGTTTGTGTAGATTGCAACCAATTGGGGCTCTCTGCTGACTTTGAGTGCAAATGCCATGGAATAGTACGTGATTGCCTGATTTTGAGAGTTCTGAACCCTTAACCAATAAGCATTTGCTTTCCCACTCCAGTCAATGCGTTTCTGAGCGACCGAGCATAAGCGGTAGCCTAAACGGTCATCATCCTGAATTTTTGGTGTTTTTTCAAACTTGTTATTGTAATTGTCGTACGTCCCATAAAGCGCTGCACCATTATTCCTAAGAAAGTAATCTATTGCCATTAGTGATTGCCCGGCACATTGTCCTTTAGGAGCGATAAACGAACCATAGTTGGCAAACTGCCAGTTATTTATCCCCTGGCGAAACCCCGTTTGAATTTTCAGGTTGTCCAATTCCTGCTTATCGATTGCGACTCCAAGGAGGTTGGAAAAATGAGTAGTCATTGCAGTCATCGATGTTTCGTCTATACTCAACAGGGGTAACGATTCAAGTAAATTGGTTTCTTCGTTAATCGTGAAGAGCATGGCAAATTGGTCTTCCTCAAGTTGGATGGGGACAGAAATTTCGAGGTAATCTGATGCAGTCACTCCGCCATTCTCAACCTGGATAAGCGGGGTTACGATTTCGAGATCTGAAGGAAGATTATGATCGGAAATGGGACTGTAGGATATCTCAAAATTTAACATTTTCCTCATATACATCAGTGGGAATGAGGATCGTAAGACCGTCCAATGGACTTCCGGAATCGGGTACCTCCATGCTCCCACCTTGCGGAGAAATCATGGTGCTGAGTAAGAGGACTGGATTGGCGGTTTCCAATTCCAGCGGTTCCATCGAGATTATTTCTAAATCATCCAGGTTATCTGGATAATTGATTTCAGTTGGTGTTGCTTCAGGCGCGGAAGTGCGTTCTTCTTCCGAATTTTCCTCAGGGATTTCCTGAATGAGATTAGTACCTTCCTCACTCCCAAATTTAATCGGAAAATTACAGGATAATGTTACGAGTAAAAGGATGACAAGCAAAAGAGTGATACGGAAGGGGATTACTCTCTTTAATGGCATTTTTCCTCCATATCGTCATGCATATTCGAGATTTATATGGTAATTAATAATGAGGGACATTTTTATTATATAAATATTTTCATGCTTGTCTACCACAACGCGAAGATGATTACACTTAGCTTCGAAAGAGATCAGGAATTATGCCGTTACAACGACGATCAACCACCCAAGACCCAGGAATAAAGGCGCTAAGCTAAGACGATGTGAGAGCAGCATTAAGGAAAACTGCAGTCTGTTCGCGCTCAACAATGCACCGCTGACAAAGAGGAGCAATACACCAATTACTGCCAGGATTATCCCTGTAAGTAAAATCGAAAATCCGGGGGATACTTTCCAAGTTCGCGTTGCTACTAGTACAGCGAACACCACACCAACCAGGGCGGTCAACTTATGCGCGTTGAAAAGGATTCCAGGGTAAGGTTTCCCCCGCTTGCTCATCCAGAACCCGAGGACGAGGGTCAGGACAAAAAGTGCGATGGATAGGTGGAATATTGAAAAAGATGCCATGTTACTACTCTGATCGATGACCGGACTTGTGCTGAGTTATTAGTCAATTCGAAATTGGTTTTCTTTCAAAAACAGGTTTCCTGGTCAGGAACCATGGATATAGGTGGAGCCCGATCCCCAATGCCCACATCATCACCCCAACCACGCCGAGCAGGGGATGCTGAACAAAATAGCCTTTCCAAAAACCGAAGGAACACAAAGAAGGTGTGGAAGACAAGAGGGACAGACAGACTCGTCCAATTGATATCAAATGAAGGAATGAAGGCTGGACGGGCGAGATAAACAATCACTGCGCCGCACAACAACAACCCGAGCATCGCCATAGTGCTGCCAAAATCCGACCTGCCAAAGAGGGTGACGAAGAACCAGTTGCTGAATGCCAGCACGATGATGGAGGCAACCAGTGACAAAATCGGGTAGGTCAGGGGTTTCCAGACCGATCCGGCTAAATTCCATCCATAGCTGCGAAATATGTAAAGGAATCCGCTGAAGGAGGTGACCACCACGAACCACGCCCAGAAGTTGGCGTAGGGAACCCCGAACCACTGCATGTCCAGCGGGATGACCCAGTTCCAGAACCCCAGCCGGATGGCGACCGCGTCCATCCCGGCGTCGATGTTGAGCGCAAGGAAACCTGCCAGGAAAGCGCGGGCTGCCACGGGCATGTTCATCTTATCCGAGAATTCCATCGCGCTGTAAATGATGATTGCCCAACCCAGCCCGATGCACAAAGGCGCGCCGTCAAACATGATGAAGAAGCGACCATAAGAATACGCTTGGACTTGTTGGATGGTCATCCATTCCAGGAAAACGCCATATACCAGGCTTACCAGCAATTCCAACACCCGGTTTCTTCCCTGGTGAATGGCATGCCTGAGGCAAAATAGAAAGACCAGGATGGCAAGGACTTCAAAAAGGATGAACTCGGGCTTGGGCATCAGATGACTTTTTCCGTATGACCAGCCAGGTTGCGTAGGAATTCAAGCTGCCCGATATGGTAAGTGTAATGGAAGTGCAGAAAAAACACCCGCCAGCCAAGTGTGGCATTCTTGTCCCAAAGCATTAATTCCTGATCGAAGTCGGTTTCTGTCATTTGGTCGAGCCTGGTTTTGAGGGCGGTATTCACCTTCACGTGCCAGTCGAGCAGAGTGTCAAGTTCAAGAATTCCTCCCGAACCCGCAGCGATGGGATCGGACTCGCGGGTATAACGGGACAAGACCGTCTTGCCGATTGGAGACTCACCACCGAGAATCTCGAGCACCAACACCTGGTTATCCAGGAGGTGACCCAGCACCCAGTTCATGCAGTTCCCGCCAGGTTGAGGTTGGATCAGCGTGTCTGCCTGGGTGAGCCCCTTGGTTTGTTCCTTGATGATTTCCAGTTCCATGGAGAGTATTTTGCGAAAATCAGATATGGGGATCATTGTTTCCTCCGGGTTGATTATAGAAAAAATGGTCATATGGGGCAAGACAGAAAAAGGTTACCCGGGAGGATGGGTAACCTTTTATAAATATTTGAGGTGCTATCAAACCTTTAATAATCCGCGGAAACCCCGTGCGCCGTAATAGGAATCCGCGCCATTGTGGTAGATGAAGACCCTGCCAAAGCGGTAATCTGCGAAAAGCGCTCCGCCAAGCTTTCGGATTTCGACGGGGGTCTCGATCCAACTGGAGGTCTTGGCATCGAAATGCCCGAGCTGTTGCAGTTCGCGGTATTGATCCTCAGTGAGCAGCTCAATGCCCATGGCTTCTGCCATGTTCTTAGCGCTGTTCTCAGGCGGGAATTTCTTGCGTGCTTCCAGGGCTGCCTGGTCGTAGCATGTATTTCTGCGTCCTTCAGGGGTTTCGGGAGAGCAATCGTAGAACACGACTTCTCCGTTCGCGTTGTCCAGCCCCACCACGTCCGGCTCGCCGCCAGTTCTTTCCATTTCGTTTAAAGACCAGAGTTTGCCTGGATTCGCTTCCAGCCTGGCTAGAACCATGTCCCAGGTTATCCCCGCGTGGCGGCTCATGTTCTTTTCGAACCGGGCTTTCAGTGTGGTGAGTAAGGCTTTCTGACCTTCAGGCGATAAAGTAACGTTAGTATTGTTCATATATCCTCGCATATATCGGATTGAAATTATCCGATTTGATTATAGCAGAGATGATGCCTGAAAACGATCTGATTTTGTGCTGAATCATTTGAGAATATCGCTCCACTGACAGGAAATTGGTACTCACTAGTCTTTGTTGCGAGTGTAGGCAGGGCAGTTATCCGCCAGACCGACAAATGTTAATCGAGTAATGTTTGCGAAGGGTTCGCGTTCACCCAATTGGATCGTTAGTAGATCCTTCTACCTCCCCCCCTTATTTTTCAAGTGGTCAATCTGATGATGGAAATCGAGTAACAAGGATCT
Organism: uncultured Chloroflexia bacterium; assembly: GCA_963774925.1. Taxonomy (GTDB): domain Bacteria; phylum Chloroflexota; class Anaerolineae; order Anaerolineales; family Anaerolineaceae; genus UBA6107. The sequence goes on along the minus strand of CAVZGM010000002.1, from coordinate 18,830 downwards.
CTGGCGGTAGGATTTTCAGTTCCTTCAAGGTTCACAATCAATTGCGCGAATGTATTCCAAATATTTGTCTGAAGAGGTGATTGATATTCTAGGTGTAGGATTCTCGAAAATAAGTATAAGAAAAACAATCCGCAGAAAATTCTTTTAGTTATTGCATTTAAGATTAAAATGTCCTAAAATGATTCTATACTTATTTTATAGACAATGAAGTTCTCGTATCCAGTAGTAAACAATCAAAGTTGTTCACGACCAAGCTCTAACTCACAACACCTTCATCGCAGTCACATTTTAGCCAGTATTCCTTATTGTTAGTTCGCCTTGAATTTGCAGGTAACTGTAATTGGTGTGCTGTTTTGAACTTTAAAGAATCCAGATAAAGTCCTTCGTCACTACACTCATCAAATCTTTATCCTAACCGGTAGCTTCAGGGATCTTGTGATCACTGCGGCAGCGTGTTCTTTGAGTCAACGATAAGGAACAGGAGGTCATCATGAGTGGAGTCGAGGCATTAGCTCAACTATCTGGTGCAATTGGGGGTTATGTTAAAGAACTGGGCTACGATCCTGTAATACAACATTGCATTCAATGCGGGAATTGCAGCGGAATTTGTCCTTTGGGGGCTTCAATGGAATACCCACCCAGCAGAATTATCGCTTTGCTGAGGGCAGGGATAAATCCAGTGATCCAAAAATCAGACAGTGTGTGGATGTGCATTGCTTGCTCAGCATGCACCACCGCTTGTCCAACATTAATCCCGATCACTGAATTATTGATGACCCACACCAAGGAAGAGCTTATTCTATCGGGGAACGTTCCGTCTGAACTGCAGATTGCTTTGGAAAATTCACATCGTTATGGTAACCCCATGGGAGAGTCACCGCGGAAAAGGGCTGATTGGGTTGAGACTATCGATTTCCCGATTCCCATATTAAGTAAAGAACAACCCGAGGTGGATGCGTTGTGGTTTGTTGGAGATTATGCCTCCTACCACTCCAATGTCATCCCGGCAACCATTGCATTTGCCAGGATCCTGAACCTGCTCGGTGTCAATTACGGCATCCTCGGTAATCAGGAGACCAGCGATGGCGATTCTCAGCGCCTGGCAGGTGAACAGGGATTGTTCGAAATGCTGGCAGAGAAGAACGCGAGAACATTTGGGAAATACACCTTAAAGGAGATCATCACAACCGATCCCCACGCATTCAATTCATTTCTTAACGCGTATCCAAAACTTGGGATCTCGTATCCAGTCCGACATTACACACAATATCTAGTCTCGCATCTTGATAAGATGCAGGAACTGATGAAAAAAGAGGTCAAAGCGCGGGTGACCTTCCATGATCCTTGTTACCTCGGGCGGGTTAATGGAGTCTATGATGAACCGCGATCCTTGATCCAGGCTGTACCCGGGGTTGAATTTGTCGAGATGTTCCACAACCATCAGAACAGCCTGTGCTGCGGTGGTGGTGGCGGCGGAATGTGGTTGGATGGTTTCCAGTGGGAGAAGACACATGTCCGCTCTTCTGAGTGGCGAGTCCAGGAAGCGCTCGAAGCCAGGGCAGATATCATGGTAGTGGCATGCCCCTATGAGAAGCCGCGTTTCCAGGATGCCGTAAAAACAGTTCGTGGCGCTGAAAATCTGAAGATTTTGGATTTAAGCGAATTGCTTATTTTAGCTATTGATTAGGAGGACAAACCATGAAAATCGTCATACCAGTGCAGGTGGTCCCGGATCGTGTTGAAGAAATCGTGATCAACAAACAAAAATCGGGTTTTGAGTTGGAAGAAATCGCCTGGATCTTAAACGAATTTGACGACCATGCGATCGAGGAAGGAATTTTGCTCAAGGAAAAGAACGGCGCGGAGGTAGTGGTCGTCGCCGCGGGTGGCGAACTGGCTGAAGATGGTTTGTTCACCGCTGCTGCCAAAGGTGCGGACCGATTGATCAAAGTAAATATTGATTTCACAACCGATTGTGTTAACAATCATGCGCTTGCACGAGCATTCCATTCAATCCTCCAAGAGGAACACGCAGACCTGGTATTGACCGGAGTGTCAAATCCCAATGGGTTCGACGGTTCCGTCGGCGTTCTATTAGCTGAACATCTTGGAGTACCCTACATCGGGTATGTATCAGGGGTGGAAATTGCAGGAAACAAGGCAATGGTTTTAAAGGATTTTCCTGGCGGAATAAAAACTCTGCTTGAGGTAGATCTGCCAGCTGTACTGGGTATTTCTTCAGCGCATGAACCCCCACGTTACGTTCCAATCAGCAAGGTGAGGCAAGCCATGAAAACCAGCTCACTGGAAGAAGTGGATGCTGAATTGGATTTGACCGGAGGGCTTGTAAGCGATCAAATGTACGAACCTGAAACTGGTGGAGGAGCCGAAATGCTCAACGGTAATTTGAAGGATATTGCCGACCGAATTGCCGAGGTCATTAAATCTCACGGGCTGATCTGATCAGGAGAATTGCAATGAATGATATTTTTGTTTTTATTGAGCATTTTCAGGGGGGTGTGTCAGATATTTCGTTCGTTTGCCTTGCTCAAGCCCAATCTATTGCCAGGTCTGTGGGTAGCAAAGTGATTGCGGTATTGTTAGGGGAGCATGTGGAACCCCTTACTCAAAATTTGCTGGCTGATGAGGTTCTCACTGTCGATCACGCCTCCTTGAAAGATTTCTTGTATGACGAATACACTTCAGCGCTCACTAGCATAATTTCTGACCGGCAGCCAGGATTGATCCTCTTTGGGGATACATCTATTGGATCGGACCTCGCGGGTGGATTATCTGCGAGGTTGAATTTACCCCTGGTCAGTTTTTGTACTGAGATTAAGTTGGACGGTGGAAAGTTACGTTTTGTTGCTCAAATTTGCGGAGGTAAGATTTTTGCTGAAGGGGATTTGCCAGCGGGCACAACCCTGGTAACCCTTCTGCCGGGAAAATTCAAACCAACCGTGGGACAATCAAAAACCGTTCCTCAAAAAACTTCCTATCCATCACCGCAGACTGCTAAATCAAGGATCAAACTAAAAGAAATCGTTATACCTTCTGGTGAAGACATTGACATAACTAAAGAGAAAATCCTAATCTCGATCGGTCGCGGGATTGAAAATGCGGATAATGTATCCTTCATCCAGGAATTGGCAGATGAGTTGGGTGGAGCGCTCTGTGCCAGTCGTCCTGTTGTTGACCAGGGGTGGCTGCCCACATCACGCTTGGTAGGAAAATCTGGAAAAACGGTCAAACCGAAAGTGTACCTGGTTCTGGGGGTCAGCGGTGCTCCGGAACATGTTGAAGCAATTGGTGGTAGCGATTTGATCATCGCGGTTAATACCGATCCAAACGCACCGATTTTCAATATCGCGAAGTATGGAACCACGGAGGATATGCTTGATTTTTCAAAGGAATTGATTCAATCCATTCAGGAGATAAAGGGAGCCTAAATGCCCAACCGACCTGACTTTTGGGGTATTGAACCAGTTTGGATCCATTATCTTATTTATGTGATCCTTTCTCTTGCCTTAATTTTCCTGGTTGTCAAGATTGTTGCCCGGGCGAGTATTTGGAGGAAGGTAGGACAACCTGAATCGCGTTGGGATCATTTGCTTAAACGATCAGGTCGATTGATCTACCAGGGATTGTTCCAACAGCGCATCCTTTCACAACCTTATGCGGGAATCATGCATGTATTGATCGCCTGGTCGATGTTCATTCTCTTTTTGGGCACACCGATTGGCGTGATCAATGCCTATATTTTCCCGGGTTTTCTGAAAGGCCAGGTTTTCCTAATTTTCAAGCTCATTCTGGATATCTGTGTGGTAACCTTCGTCATCGGTGTGGCGATGGCAGCCTACCGACGCATCTTCATCAAGCCTGCAAAATTGACCCTTGAAAAAAAATTTGGTTATTCCCTGATTCTTCTAACAATCATTGTTCTCACCGGTCCTTTCATTGAAGGAACTCGATTGGCAGTACTTTCCATTCAGGAAAACATCACTTACGGCAATTGGATGCCGGTAGGATGGATGGTTGCCAGGGTGTTCCTACTGGTGGTGCTTCTGTAGCTGCATTAACAATGTGGCATTCCATCTTCTATTATTTCCACATGGGATTGGTGATCATCCTTTTTGTAACCTTGCCCGCGGGAACTTTGCTGCATGTGATCACTACTCCATTGAATACTTTCTTCTCCAAAATGGAGCCAATGGGGAAACTTGGGCCGACCAAGGAAGATGCCAAACACAATTTGATCCTTGCTGACCGATTGACAAACCTTACCTGGAAACAATTGATGGATGGTGATGCCTGCACCGAATGCGGACGTTGTCAGGAAGTCTGTCCGGCGTACGCGGCAGGTCTGGAGCTAAATCCGAAACAGCTCATTCTGAACCTTCGCGATGCATTGCGACGAGACGAAAAATTGATTCTTCAAGGAGGTACCTCTTCGATTCCACTTGTGGGGGAGACAATAACCACAAGTGTCCTATGGGCATGTACCACGTGTGGAGCTTGTATCAAAGAATGTCCCGCATTCATTGACCATATTTCCGATATTGTTTCAATGCGAAGACATCTTGTCAATGAGGGTGAAGTGGATGATATGCTTCAAACTTCCCTGGCGAATCTGGGCAGATACGGCAATTCATTTGGAAAATCAAACCGCTTACGAGCGGGTTGGGTGAAGGATTCCAATCTGGAGATTAAGGACGCGTCCAAGGAACCGGTTGAGTATTTGTGGTTTGTGGGAGATTATGCATCATTTAACCCGGAAGTATGCGAAACCACAGTCAAAACTGCCAGGGTATTCCAACAGGCTGGTCTTGATTTCGGAATCCTCTATGATGCTGAACGGAACGCGGGGAATGATGTAAGGAGGGCTGGCGAGGAGGGTTTGTTCGAAGTTTTAGTCGAACAAAACTCCAAAGCACTGACGAAAGCGAATTTTAAAGCCATTATTACCACTGACCCGCACACCTATAACACGTTGAAAAATGAATATCCAGAGGATGTGATAAACGGGAGACCCATCCTGCATTATTCCGAACTACTCGACGAGTTGATTGAAACCGGGAAACTGAAATTAACCAAAAAACTGGGATTAAAAGTGACCTATCACGATCCATGTTATCTCGCCCGGTATAACGGGGTTTGTGATGCTCCGCGGAGAGTGATCCGGGCAACCGGCTGTGAGATTGTTGAAATGCCGCGTAATCGTGAAAATGGTTTCTGCTGTGGAGCAGGTGGTGGCAGAATTTATCTAGATGAAGGGACGATGAAGGAAAGACCGAGCGAAAACCGAATAAAAGAAGGAGCTGCCCTACCTGATGTATCGACATTCGTGGTGGCATGTCCAAAAGATATCACCATGTTCCAGGATGCCGTGAAAACGACATCGCTTGAAAATAGGTTATCCGTGAAGGATCTGATCGATTTAGTCTACGAAGCGCTTTAATGGATTTGGAAGATTCATCACCAGGAAACGGAGGAATGCTGTGGGCGAAAAAATAGGCGTTTATGTCTGCCACTGCGGAAGTAATATTGCCGGCGTTGTTGATGTTGAAGAGGTAGCGCGTTGGGCAAAAGAAAAGTTTCCGGATGTATCCATTAGCAGGGATTACAAATTCATGTGCTCCAGCCCTGGTCAGGAGCTCATTGAAAACGATATTAAGGAGTTCGGCCTAACCAGGGTGGTTGTTGCGGCTTGCTCTCCTCATTTACATGAGAAGACCTTTCGAGGAGCATGTCACAGGGCTGGGTTAAATCCATATCTATTCGAGATGGCATCCATACGGGAACATGTCGCCTGGGTAACAAAGGATAAACTTGAAGCCACGATTAAATCAAAAGCGCTCGTGGATGGTGCAATTCGACGGGTTACTTTCCATGAATCTCTTGAACCAATTGAGGTGGATATTACTCCCGACACATTGGTGGTTGGTGGCGGGGTGGCAGGGATCCAGGCTGCCCTTGAAATCGCAGATAGCGGCACCCATGTGATTCTAGTGGAAAGGGAGCCTTCCATCGGTGGGCATATGGCTCAGTTTGATAAGACCTTTCCGACCCTGGATTGTTCGGCTTGTATACTTAACGCCGAAAATGTTCGACGTTGGTAACCATCCCAATATCACTATGCTCACCTGGAGCGAGGTTGTCAGTGTGGATGGATATGTGGGCAACTTCGATATTAAGGTGCGCAAGAAAGCCCGCATGGTTATCGAGGAGTTGTGCACAGGCTGTCTTGTTTGCCAGGAAAAATGCCCCAAGCGCGTGACGGATAAGGTGTTCGAGGTTGGGATGGCAAAACGGAAAGCGATATATGTCCCATTCCCGCAGGCAGTTCCCAATAAACCGGTCCTGGATACAGAAAATTGCACTTATTTCCAGACTGGAAAATGCAAGGTATGTCAGAAGGTTTGCCCGACTGGGGCAATCGATTACGAACCAGAAGGATCAGATCCTGGATTTCAAGGTTGGCAATATCATTCTTGCCACCGGGTATGACCTTCTGGACGCAGGCCGCATTCCTCAATATGGATACGGAAAACTTCCGAATGTCATCACCAATCTTGAATTCGAAAGGTTAACCAATGCTTCCGGTCCGACCAATGGCGAAGTTCTCCTCGCTGACGGGAGAAAACCAGAAACTATCGCGATCGTTCACTGTGTCGGCAGCCGGGATAAGAATTACAACGAATATTGTTCTTCCATCTGCTGTATGCAATCGTTGAAATTTGCCCACCTCGCCCACGAAAAATCAGGAGCCCAGGTTTTTAATTTCTATATTGATATTCGCACACCGCAAAAAGATTACGAAGAGTTTTATAACAAAGTATTGGACGAAGGAAACATTTTTGTTCGTGGAAAAGTCGGTGAGATCACCAATATCCCAAGAATTCCTGAAGAGGAGGGCAAGTTGGTGGTACAGGTTTATGACACCCTGGCTGGGATTCAACGCAGAATTCCAGTCGACATGGTCATCCTTTCAGCTGGCTTGGAACCCAGACATGATTCAGTCGAAGTGGGAAAATTATTTGGGATTGCCTGTGGTGCGCATGGATGGATGATCGAACGACACCCCAAATTGGATCCAGTGGCAACCATGACTGATGGAGTATACATCGCCGGTTGTGCCCAGGGTCCAAAAGATATCCCGGCGAGTGTTGCCCAGGGTGCGGCAGCTGCGGCACGTGTTATTTCGAAAATTCAGCAGGGACAGGTCATGCTGGAACCGATTCGGGCATCTATCGATGAAAACAGATGTTCTGGATGCCGAATTTGTAATAACCTCTGTCCATTCTCTGCCATTACATTTGATGAAGTTAAGGGGGTAAGTTCTGTGAACCCGGCTCTTTGCCAGGGATGCGGCACCTGCGTGGCTGCTTGCCCGGCTGGTGCAATTTCAGGCACCCATTATAGTGACCTGCAAATCCTTTCACAAATCGAAGGTGTACTTGATCCCGCATTTCAGTTGACAAAATAGATGAGCGAAAAAGGAGAAAAACCATGAGTGACCTTGAAAAAAATCAATTTGAACCAGTCATCCTCGGGTTTACCTGTAACTGGTGCTCCTATCGTGCGGCTGACAATGCCGGGCTTGCCAGGGTAAAGTACCCCCCGAACATCCGTCTGATCCGCTTGATGTGTTCCGGAAGGCTTGACCCCCAGTTTGTTCTAAAAGGGTTTGCTGAGGGTGCGGACGGGGTAATGGTCACCGGGTGTCACCCCGGAGATTGCCATTATGTTGAACAGAACTATAAAACCATGCGCAGATTCAAATTGCTTCAACGAACACTTGATCAAATGGGAATCGAACCCGGTAGATTAAAGCTGGTCTGGGCAAGTGCTGCGGAAGGGATGATCCTTGCACATGAGATTACGCGGTTTGTGGAAGTTGTCCGCGAGTTGGGTCCACTCAATTGGCCAAAATGAGACCAACCTCTTATTCTGGAAAATCTCGAAGTTGTGCTGGAGGAAAATTAAATGACCACTACCGGAAAACCGAAATTCTCCATGTATTGGGCGGCATCCTGTGGGGGGTGTGAGATATCGGTATTGAATATTCATGAACGCATCCTGGATGTAGACGCCAATTTTGAAGTTGTCTTTTGGCCGGTTGCAATGGATTCAAAATATCAAGATGTGGAAGCGATGCAAGACAACTCAATCCTGCTGACACTTATTCAACGGCGGCATCCGCAATGATGAAAATGCTGAAATTGCCAGGTTACTGAGGAAGAAATCACAGATCCTGGTCGCATTCGGGTCTTGTGCTTGCGAAGGTGGAATACCAGGACTGGGAAACCTGAGCAGCATGAAATCGCTTTTTAATACGGTTTATTTTAGTGCCAGCACCGAAAACCCTGACAAGATATTCCCGCAGACAGAATATCAAGTCAAGGAAGGTGAATTGGACTTGCCTCATATGTATCCAGTTCTGCGGACGTTGGACCAGGTAGTCTCGGTAGATTATTTCATGCCTGGGTGTCCACCTGAACCAGCGCAGATCGAAGCAGTGATCGATCTTGTCATTCAGGTTCTAAATGGAAAGGCTGAACTCCCGCCAAAAGGTTCAGTAATCGGGGCTGGTAGTTCAACAGTGTGTGATGAATGTAAGCGGACGCGGTCTGAGAAAAAGATCAAGAAATTCATGCGTATTCAGGATGTTGCGAAGATCGATCCTGAAATCTGTCTTTTAGACCAGGGTATTCCGTGTAATGGACCGGCAACCAGTTCAGGGTGTAATGCACGCTGTCCGGCAGTTGGGGCACAATGCATTGGCTGTTATGGACCTGCTGGAGGTGTGATTGATTATGGTGCGAGATTGATGTCAGCATTTGCATCAGTCATCGATAGTAATGACCCTGATGAAATCGACGGGATTTTAGATACATTACCCGACCCGGCAGGTCAGTTCTACAGGTTCAACCTGGCAAAATCACTATTACGATCCAGTAAATATGCGTGGAAAGGTGAATAGGAGATAACGATGGAACATACACGAATATCCATAGATCCGATCACCCGCCTTGAAGGTCATGGAAAGATCGAGATTTTTCTCAATGAGGAGGGTGAAGTCGAGAACACCTATTTTCAGATTCCTGAATTACGAGGTTTTGAGCGGTTTTGTGTTGGCCGTCCCGTGGAGGAAATGCCTTTATTGACCAACCGTATTTGCGGTGTTTGTCCAGAGGCGCATCATATGGCCGCTGCCAAAGCAGCAGATGCCGCGTATCATGTCGAAATCCCGCGAACAGCAAAAATGCTGCGGGAACTTCTTTACAGCGCTTTTTATGTCACCGACCATACCACCCATTTTTATGCTCTCGCAGGTCCGGATTTTGTGATGGGTCCGGATGCGCCAGTGGCTGAACGGAACATTCTGGGGGTCATACACAAAGTTGGATTGGAAATAGGAGGAAAGGTTATCCAGGCTCGCAAGTATGGGCATTCTGTGATCGAAATGATTGGCGGTCGAAAAGTGCATCCCTGCACTGCAATTCCGGGCGGGCAAACGACGGGAATCACCGAAGAGCAACGCATTGAAATTGAGAAGATGGGGAGATGGGCAATTGAATTTGCTCAGTTTATCTTAAAACTGTTCGACGATATCGTCTTGGGAAACAAAGCATATGTAGATCTCATCCTCGGCGATATTTACACGCATAGGACGTATTACATCGGAATGGTTGATGAAAACAACAAAGTCAATTTTTACGATGGACAGATCAGTGTCATGTCGCCTGATGGGGAGAGGATCGGAAAGTATGGTCCAGACAACTACCTTGAATGGATCGCTGAACGAGTGGAACCCTGGTCGTACATAAAATTCCCGTATCTGAAAAAAATTGGCTGGAAAGGATTTGTTGACGGCAAAGAGTCCGGTGTCTATGCAGCAACTCCGCTGTCGAGACTTAATGCATCTGATGGCATGGCAACTCCTTTGGCTCAAGCCGAATTTGAAAAGTTTTATAGTACCCTGGGAGGCAAACCTGTACATCAACGGCTGGCGACCCATTGGGCAAGACTTATCGAGTTGCTTTATGCAGCAGAACGATGGGTTGAGCTGGCGACTGACCCTGAAATTACCTCCCCAAATTTCCATACAGTCCCAACGGAAAAACCAACCGAAGGTGTGGGAATCGTGGAAGCACCTCGCGGAACGCTTACCCATCACTATTGGACTGATGAGCGCGGAATACTCACCAACGTTAACCTGATCGTGGGTACCACGAACAATATGGCTTCAATTGCGATGTCAGTAGATAAAGCTGCGAAAGGTTTGATCAAAAAGGGAGTAAAAGTTACCGAGCCAATATTAAACATGATCGAAATGGCATTTCGTGCCTATGATCCTTGTTTTGGTTGCGCGACCCATTCAATGCCCGGGAAAATGCCGTTGGAACTCATCATCCATGATGTTGATGGGTCAGTTCTGGATGTGATCAGGCGAGATTGATCTGATGAAATCCCTGATTATCGGATTGGGAAATCCAATCATGGGCGATGATGCGATCGGCTGCAAATGCGCTGAAGCACTTCAGGCTGAAATACGGACTTCTGATTTGGAGGGTATAGAGATCGAACAATTTTTCCGTGGAGGCATATCGCTCATGGAAAGAATGATCGGGTATGACCGTGTACTCATCATTGATTCGATCTCCGGGACTGGTAGAGAACCTGGGACGGTTATTCCTCTGACCCTGGAAGAGGTCCCTTCATATACGGTTAATTCTCCGCATGATGCCTCCTTAAAAAATGCCATTGACTTTGGTTTGACACTTGGAGTGCATCTACCGCACCAAATTAACATATTGGCAGTGGAAATTGAACCGAAGTATGAATTTTCTGAACAATTATCCAAACCTGTTTCCAATAGTATTGCACAGGTATTAAGGATGGCGAGAGATTGGGGTAGGTTAGTGGAAGTTCGGAAGATTGACATTGGAATTCCTCACCAGTGAAAAGCGTTTCAAAAGAGGAAACGGAGATAACCTATGAAAAGTCGAGTTGTATGAAGAAACCTGTTGAGAGATTGTGTGAGATATTGCAGGAAATCGAAACTTTCAAGTAACAAAGGAGGAAAAAATGAATCTGGTATCCACTTTACTTCGGGTTAAGGGGAATGAAGTTCATACTGTTGAACCTGAAATGCCGGTCATCAAAGTTTTGGAATTTATGGCAGAGAAGAAAATTGGAGCAGTAATTGTTCTGGAAGGTCAGACAATCGTGGGTGTTTTCTCGGAGAGAGATTTTGTGCGCAAGGTTGCACAAAACAAAAAACTAAGTTTGGATGTGCCGGTTCGGGAACTGATGACTGCTGGCGTATATATCGTTTCACCTGAACTCACTATTGATGAATGCATGGCTTTGATGACAAACCAAAGAATTCGACATTTGCCGGTTTTGAAAGATGGGCAGATGGTTGGCTTGATTAGCATTGGCGACGTAGTGAAGTTCATTATCGAGGACAAGGACCTGCTGATTACGAACATGGAAAAATACATCCTTGGGATTGGGTATGGTGAATAGGAAATATTTTTAGAATATGAGATCAGTTCACTTTCCATCATGTTTAACAGATTGAGATGGGTTTGCGTTTAGCTATTTAGAATTAATTTGATCAAATCTGCAACGCATAGGAAATTTCGTCAGGAGGTTTTCGTATGCTAAAATTTTCTATCCCGAATACTGTTCTTGGTTTTACAATCCGCGAACCCAAGCGCGAGATTATTTCTGTAAGAACATCCACTTCTCAGGAATCGATTCATGGACAAATAGCTTGGGCTCCTGAAAATTGTACTCGCTGCAATTTATGCGTAGAGGATTGCCCGTCTGCTGCCCTGGAAATAATCACGATCAACAAGAGTTTTGTAATGCGATATGACTTGGGAAAATGTATTTTTTGCCGTCAGTGCGCATTAAGTTGTGAACAAGGATGTTTCACTTCTTCGTCGGATGTAAATTCTCTGGGTACGAACAATAAAGAGAAGCTTGAAATAATTTTCGGTCGCCAAGAGGATATTGACGGGTATAAATTATCTCTTGCGAAATAAGACTAGTCATGAGGATCGGGTTATCGCCCTCAATTAATCGAATTAGGCTATATATTCCGGGATTTCTTAAACTTCGAGATAATACGCTCGAACTTTCTCAAAAAGCGCATCTCTAAGTAGTCAAAAAATATTTACCGGAAATGGCGTTTGCGTAATCTAAAACGATATTTTTATCGATTGTGCTTGGCACTGCTCGACACATCGTCGTGATGTCTTTCGGGAGGGCAGGTGTCAGACAAACCGACGAACGCTGGTCGCGCGTGCTGGGCACACTGCGGCTCCACGAGGGGATAACATAGTTGATCGATGTGCGTTTAGCAGCCCATTGGCAATGAGCCTCTTTTGTCTTCCAACAGAATGCTAATGATGCTATTTAGGGTTAAAGGTGGTATAAACAATATAGCCTATTTTTAAGTTTTGCCGTAAACTGTTAAAATTAAGGGATAATTCAATATGTTCAATTCAATTTCCCGATTGGCTTTATCTTTTTCAACAATTTTTTCATTAATCCTCTCTTCAAATCCATTTGTTCCAAAAAATACTCATTTTTCTAACTCAAGAAATGCGTTACCTGTTATTGTAGAACAAGTTCCTAATAATGCAGATAGTATCCCTTTGCCCTTCAGTGAGTCTTTCAGGAATAGTACTGTATCTGCAGATTGGGTTATGGGTGGAAGCGCGGCTCTGACTGGAAACGGAAGTATTGATCCTAACGGTGATGGTTGGCTGAGATTAACTGGAAAATCGACATATCAAACCGGTTTTGTTTATTACAATAAAAGTATTCCTGCAAATCAAGGTCTGATAATTGACTTTGACTATGCCAGCTGGGGTGGAAATGGCGCGGATGGCATATCATTTTTCCTCTTTGATGGAACAACCTCTACATTTAATATAGGAGCGAATGGCGGATCGCTAGGTTATGCACAGAAGTGCGGGCTAAATGGATTAAGTGGAGGCTATTTGGGAATTGGACTGGATGAATTTGGGAATTTCTCCAATCCAAATGAATGCCGTATTGGTGGTCCTGGGTACCGACCTGATTCTGTAGCAATTCGTGGACCTGGCAGCTTATTAACCGGATATGCTTACATAGCGGGTTCAAGCAGACTAACTACGGGTATTGATACTCCAAATGTAGCCACACGACCCAGCCAAATAAGTGACCGCTATCGCCACGTAAGGATCATCATTGAACCTGTGGGTTTATCCAGCCGTATAACTGTAAAAATGACCCTTAGGATATGGAACTACACCGGTTACCGTAATACCGGCAACATTAATTAGTTCTACTTCCCCAGCGACATTGAAATTTGGATTTGCAGCCTCAACTGGTGGCAATACAAATTATCATGAAATTCGAAATTTAGCGATTCAAGCAAAAGGACTTGATCTTTCTGCAACAAAAACCTTAACAGATCTTAACGGGGGTAATGTTGAACCAGGCGATATTCTTCAATATTCTGTTGCGATAAAAAATACCAGCGACCATACCATTAGTGGAATTAAGTTCTCTGATCCAATTCCTGCAAACACAACCTATTACCCAGATAGTGTTTCAATCCCTGCTGGCAGTATTCTTGTTTCTGAAACTCCGAATGTTGTGGTCGATGGCTTGAGTATCCCTGCGCTGAGCCAGGCAAATTTGACATTCAAAGTAACAATCGATAGCCCACTCGACAATGGCACAACCATTTCAAATCAAGCGATTATTAATTTTGATGCTGATGGCAATGGAACAAATGAAACGTCGATTAAGACTGATGGGGATTTAGCAACAAGTGGTGAACAGCCAACAATAACAACAGTGCTCTCAGGACCAGTCTTTGCTCAAACAACCAAACAAGTGTCGCTGACTGACATTGATGGAAATGGTGCAGCATCACCTGGTGATGTGCTGACATACAGCATTGTTCTTAATAATTCAGGAAATTCGAATGCGGTGAATGTTCAATTTACCGACAGGATTCCAATGAAGACTACTTATAATCCTGGGACTGCATCAGCGACTTCAGGTATTCCAACATATCAAACTTCTACTAATACAATTGAATGGGCGGGGAATATCAATGCTGGATCACAGGTAGTTATTTCTTTTTCTGTAACTATTGACACAAGTGGTGTGCAAATTCGTGATGTGATCAGTAATCAGGGTCAATTGCTTTATGATTCGGATGGAAATGGGAGCAATGATGCTAGCCAACTAACAGATAGTGATCTTTCTCAGTCCGGGGTACAACCCACAGAAATCATGATTGGCGGTCGTCCTGAGGGTGTAGCGATAAAATCTGCGGAAGATATCAATGGTGGAAATGTGGAACCTGGCGATTTTATACTTTACACAATCTCCATGCAGAACTTGAGCAGTTATGACAGTAACGGGATGGAATTTATCGATAACATCCCTAATTACACGGTATTGGTTCCAAATAGTATTAGTAAGCCCACTGGCAGCACAATTATTTCGACCTCACCTACACTCAATATACAGGGCATAAATGTTCCCTCACATAGCTCTCTCAGTTTAAGTTTTCAGGTTCAAATAGCAGGAACACTTCCAGCTGGCGTAACTCAAATTGAAAATCAAGGGATTATTTACTTTGATACAAATAACGATCGAATAAATGACGCATCTCAATTGACAGATAGTGATACTACTCTTGCGGGAAACCAGATGTCGATTCTTCGATTGACGGCTGGTGCCAATTTCTCTTCTTCTAATAAAGTTGTTAATCTTTATAGTGATACAGATGGAAACGGGGCAGTATCTCCTGGAGATTTGCTCCGCTACATTATAAAGATCGTTAATTCAGGAAACCAAGATGCAAACGTTGCATCTTTAACTGACACGATACCAGATGAATTAACTTATCTTGATGGATCGCTCAGCTCAACACCCACGATACCTGCGCCAAGTTTTGACACTTCCACAAATCAAGTTGAATGGACTGGAAGTGTTCCTGCAGGGTCTACTGTAACAATTCAGTATTTAACAACAATCAACCCATCATTATTGCCCGGTTCAGTGATAAACAACCAAGGGGAAATTAGAAGTGGCAGTGAGATTTACTACACTGATGGAGATTTATCTGAACCTGGAAGTCAACCCACATCTATAACGTTGGGCGGGCAGCCACAGGGGTTAGCAATTAAGACGGCAACTGATCTGAATGGCGGTAATCTAGAACCTGGCGATATCATTCGCTACGATATTCAATTGAATAATTCGAGTTCGTATGATGCACTGAATATGGAGTTCTCAGATTCGATTCCAAACTACAGTAATTACGAAACTGGCAGTCTGAGCGTTCCTTCAGGAACTGTCGTTGTCAGCGAGACCCCCCTGATCAGGATTCAAGGCATTGATGTGCTTGCCCGATCTATAGTCAATTTGAGTTTTAAAGTAAAAGTCAGAGACACCGTCCCAGCTGGAGTAAACGCAATTAGCAACCAGGGGCTTGTGTTCTATGATAGCGATGGAAATGGTTCGAATGATGCATTCCAAAACACGGATGGCGATACAAGTGTCTCTGGCAATCAACCAACCATTCTTTCTTTAAACGCTGGTGCAAATTTTACAAGTTCCAGTAAGGCTGTTGAGCAGTTTTCTGATGTGGATGGCAATGGATTTGTCTCCCCCGGCGATATTTTGCAATATACGTTGGTAATCAGGAATACAGGCAACCAAGATGCAAGCGGAGTAAACTTGCAGGATTTACTGCCAGGGCAAATAACGATAGACTTGGGATCGATAGTTACAGATCCCATCCAGTCCTGCTGCAAGTTATTCGGACGGGAAAGTCATTTGGGGTGGAGACATTCCTGCAGGCTCATCTGTGACGATAGGGTATCAAGCAGAAGTAATTAGTGGCTTAACCACAGGTACAGTAATTCAAAACCAGGGCAGCATTTTCCATGCAGGAGATACGATATTAACAGATGGGGATTCATCTGAACCTGGAAGCCAACCAACAGAAGTGACATTAGGTGGGATGCCTCAAGGTATGGCTGTTAAAAGTGCGATTGATCTCAACGGGGGAAATCTTGAGCCTGGTGATTTGATTCGCTATGAAGTGGTGTTGAGAAATGAGAGTAATTATGATTCGCTAAATATGGAATTTAATGACTCAGCACCAGCAAGCACAAAGATAATCCCGAGTAGTGTTTCCAGTCCAACAGGAACAGTTGTGGTTGCAACAGAAAGCAATTTGGGCATTTCTGGTATCAATGTATTGGCATCTACTCAAGTCTCCATCACTTTTAACGTGCAAGTTAATAGCTCAATTCCCAGTGGTGTCTCTGAAATCTCAAACCAGGGCGTAATCTATTATGATTCAGATGGAAATGGAAGTAACGATAGTTCACAGCTTACAGATGGTGATCTGGCAATAGATGGTCTTCAGCCCACAGTGATAAAAATAATTGCAGGTGCCAATTTGGAAAATTCATCCAAGGAAGTAGCACTTGCGATTGATAGTGATGGAAATGGATTGGTTTCTCCCGGGGACACTCTCGAATACATTATTCGCCTGTCAAACCAGGGGAACCAGGATTCTGTTAGTTTGAAGATGATTGATAGTATCCCTACCCATACCTCTTATGTCGTAGGAAGTGGTAGCGCGTCGGCAGGCAGTTTTACCTACGATAGTATTGAAGATGAAATCCTCTGGGAGGGAGTTTCACTGGTGGGCACCGAAGTTATTATTCAGTTTCAAGTGTTAATTGATATCGGGGTAAATCCTGGTGTGATTATCAAGAACCAAGGTTTTATCTTTGAAGCATCATCAAATGAATTTGTTACCGCAACTGATGGAGACTTAAACAGCCCTGGAAAACAATCCACCGATGCAGTAATTGGTGGGTCAGTGGCAGGATTTGCATTAAAAACAGTCGTGGATAAAAACGGTGGAAACCTTAAGCCTGGAGAAGTCTTGGTTTACTATTTAAAGTTTAAAAATACCACCACATACCCGGCGTCAGGTCTTGAATTTATCGATGCAATCCCTCCATACACAACGTATGTGGAGGGAAGCTTAATCCCCCCGAGTGGTCCTAATGTTGTTATTGTTTCAACCTCACCCACTCTACGCATTACAGGAATTGATGTACCCGCGAACGACGAGTTGGAATTCAGCTTTAAGGTTCGGCTAGATCCAGTGATTCCGGCCGGGATAACGCATATCTCAAATCAAGGACTTGTTGCTTACGATTCCAATGGAGATGGAACCAATGACGCAACCCAGCTAACTGATTCAGATTTAACTGTAGTGGGCTACCAAAGTACCACCATTCCAATTGTTAACGATTTTAATCCCCCTTCTGGATGGAAAAGTGTTGATGGCCAGGGGTACCCTATACTGGTATGGCGACAAATTTGGATAAATGACGGAAATGCAGCTAGCGAGATTGTGAGGCTTGTGGATTCCATTCCAGCTGGAACTACTTACACTGAAAACAGCCTCACTTGTACTCCCTATGGAGTTTCTATTGTTTTCTCATGTGAATACCAACGAGAAGATAATCAGGTAGTATTTACCGGCAGTCATAGGGTCTGATCCCGGAGCTGTGAATGAGTGCCAGGCCCAAAACGAGGTGGTAATTGAATTTCGTACCTCTGTCAACCGGGGAATCCTAACTGCCCAAAATCAGGGGCATGGTTATTGGGACCAAAATGGGGATGGCACCGTAGACACAAATGATAATAACGTCCTGCTAAATCAATTTGTCGTCACAGACAATATCGGCGATGATCTTTACCTTAACCCCACAATTTGGACTTATGTTATTGATGAATCCAATGAACCGGAATCGCCAGACACTGGATTTGCGCCGAATAAGTTGACAATACTTCCTCCTCAACCTAGCGTTAAACGATATAGTGACTTAAGTGAAATGAACATTGAAATTCCAAAGATTGGTCTATATAAGACCATTGTTGGAATTCCTTTAGTCGATAACAATTGGGATCTCACATGGCTTTCAGATCAGGTAGGATATTTGAATGGTTCGGCGTACCCGACTTGGGCTGGTAACTCATATCTCACTGGCCACTTGACTCTTCCAAATGGCAAACCTGGCCCAATGTATAGATTAATTGAATTGAGTTGGGGAGACAAGATTATCATTCATGCGTGGGGGCAAAACTATACTTTTGAAGTTAGGAAGATCACAATTGTGGATGCCAACTCCGATTTTGAATTTGTTCATGAAGATTTTCCATGGATTTCCCTTGTAACATGCAAAGATTACAATGAAACCCTGGGAAGGTATCTCAATAGATTAATTGTAAGCGCAGTTCTGGTGGATATTTCGGAGTAATGGGTTTGATTTGACATTTTGGTAAAGTACTTAGTAAATTTGTCACGTACCATGGAAGGTTTTGAAAAGCGCCATGCAATTGCTTTTCAATAATAAAACATCAATCAATACTCTCTCTTCCCAATAAAATAGTTAAAGGAATCAACGCATGTTTAAACCAAAAACGACCATTTCTGGTCGTCTTGAAAATAGTAGCGGGGAGTGGAAAAGTGCCCGTAAGAGTATACCATCCCTAATAGGGATTCGAACCACTGAAAACAAAAAACACCCTTTCGAGTGTTTTTCAAGGTAGCGGGGAGTGGTCATCGCACCCTTTTGGGTGTTCGAACCACTGACCTCCGGGTTACGCCAGCACCCAGCGCGGTGTGAGTAAAGATCCTGAATCTGTATCACATTGTCCAGGTTTCATCAGGAATTGTGCGGCGGGCTCTGACCTGGTACAGAGCAAGTTCA
>CAVZGM010000001.1:0-808926 GCA_963774925.1 uncultured Chloroflexia bacterium | reverse complement strand
ATGTTCTGGCTGCCTTTCGTTCAGCATATACTTCCCCCACCTGCGGAGCGACTACATGCAGTTATATCCCCAGCCCTGCTTTGGCACTGGCAAATGCCAATGGATATAAATGGCAGGTGAAGGCGTTTAATGGCGTGTGGGGATTACAGCCCGATGAAGGTGTTAACAAGGTCGCTCCACCCGCCCCGACTGCACCTTCAGGATCGATCACAGTGACCAATCCCAAGTTTAGCTGGACAAAGATCCCGGGAGCGACGAAGTACAATCTTGTACTTCAAAAATCGACTGGTGCGCTTGTACGGAACATGGTGATTACTACGCTCACCTGTACGGCGACAACCTGCAGTTACACACCCAGCCCAGCCCTCAATCTGGTTGATGGCAACTACAAGTGGAAGGTGCGGGCGTTCAATGGGTATTACGGAGACTACTCTGCTTACCTGACCTTCAAGAAGAAGTAAATCAAATTTCGTGCATTGCCAGCCCGTGATCCTGAAAGCTGGTGCTGCAATCGATGGAATGAAGAACAACCTGCCAGTGATACCTGGCAGGTTGTTTAATCAAAGGGTGCAAGCAAGGAAAACATCGCGTCTACGGCAGTCCGTTCCAGCCAGCCATGCGGGCAGCCATCCACCAGAAGGCTTCGCCTTTCAGTTTGCAGTTGAAGACGTGGGAGTGAGCGCAGTCGGAGGGGAGTGTCATACAGTCGTCCGGGTGGGTCGTGCACCAAGAATCGCACCAGGTACAGGCATCCGTGGTGTTGGGGTAGTAACGCCCGGAAGGATCAAAGCTCTCGATATCGTTGAAATCAAAGAGAATGCCACCGTTGGCGATGACGTAATCACGCACGAGGTTGTTGTTACGATTTAGCGTGAATCGTGGCGCGGGGTCGGTGTGACCGGTGAAATAGATCATGCGCACATTGGCGTACTGGTTGTCCAGGTTTTTCAGCTTGTTGATGTAAGTATTCGTGGTCACAGGGAGTTCGAAGACATCTGCCCGCACCAGGTCCAGCCGGAGTAATTGAACTTGCCGGTGTCAAGGGTCTGTTTGGTGTGGGTGATGCCATCCGCGGTCGCCCAGTACATCTCGGGGGTGATGTAGTTGTCATAGCCGTAATTGTTGCCATCATAGAGCTTGAGCGTACCTGTTCCCACCGGCAGGTGAGGTTTATTGTATGCGATCGCGTATTTATATTTGATGTCATCGATGGTTTGCCAGTATGCCAGCCCGCTGAGCAGCTGCGAGCCGTGCGAGGTGTGCGCGAAATGGATCTTGTCCAGGTTTTTGGCTTTGGTGATCCAGGTGTCGGGAATCTTGGTGATGTCCGCGGTGGTGTGGTCGATGTAAATGAGGTCGGGCGATTGGGCGGCATTGACCGTGAAGGTCATCCAGGCGGAAGCGGGTCCGTAGACACCGCCGACCATTGCCTTTACGCGGAACCTGTAATTGCCGTTCAAGCAGGGTGGCGTTCGGGCGATAGCTGCATAATGTGCTGGTGCAAGCACCGGCGCTGACCGGGACCTTGAGAAAGGTCATAGCGCGGTCGACCATGTAGACAGTCAGGAAATAAGAGGTCGCGCCGCTGACCGGTTTCCATTGGTAGGCAGGGCGGCGTACGGTGATCGTTTCGGTTGGGTCGGTCAGCACCGGGGCTGGAATGTCAGCCTTGCTGCGGCAAGGTGGACGCCTGGAGGAGCAGGGAGGTGAGCAGGATGGCGAAGAGATAGATGGGTTTGAGTTTGGACATGGAACCCTCCAATGAAGTTGGTGACTGGTTTCATTTAGTGTACAGCAATACTGTTGGGATTGGCTTAAGGAAATGCTTAATTGAAGAGTGCGGTTTCGAGCGTGAAAAATATCGAGACATCGAGGAGAGGTACAAGAACGAGAGTTAAGGATTGGTGTGTTTTAGGTGGCGCGTTGAAAACGCGCCTGAGCCATTTGAAGTAATTTATTCGTTTTGCGCCCAGAAAATATCGGTTGGAGAAAAATTTTCTAAGGATAATACTATTACATCACCGAACTCTTAAAACCTCTGATTGTGTTAATAAGAAGATCATTTTCACCTATCTGATTAGGAATTATAAAGAAAATTTTACAGTTTTCTTGACTCGCATAATTTCTAAGATCTCGAAGACTGGTGGTCGTATTATTATCGCGACCGTCGGTAAATATAACGATTGATCCTTTACTCGTTTTATTGTTAGTGTCTTCAAGTAATAAGTTGTAGGAGACTCGAATCCCTTCAAATAGACTTGTATTGGGCTGAGGGGGAATATTGGATAATTTCAAAATCTCATCCTTAATATGATCTATTTCACCAATATTTACAAAGGTAAGCGGTAGGAGTACGGATGATGTATCTCCAAAATTTGTTAATCCTATTCTTGTTTTTGTTGAATAGTCCCTAGCTTCATCCACAATTAGGATCGCAGTTTCAATGATTTGGTCTCGATATTCAAGAAAACTATAAGAATTGTCAAATGATAAAACGATATTAAGTGGTGGCTGTTCTGATGTTTGAATTGGAGTTGCTGTTATAAGAGAATTAGATGCAATTTCTGTTGATAAGGCTTTAACAATTAGAAGTTCTTTCGAAATTGCAGTTTGTGTAATTGATAAATATGTAGTATCTGGGTAACTAAGTAACTCCTGTGTCGCTTCTCGAATAACTCTAAGTTGTTCACTTTCTAAAATTGAAACCGTTTCAAAAATGGAGATTTGTGTGGCTGTCAAGGAGTTTTGTTTTTTGCTAGTTTGATCATCTTGAAGTAATGCAATAATACCAAAAATTAGAGGTATTATGATAGCAATTTCAGGAAGATGCTTTTTGATTTGCTGCTTAATTGATTGTAGAACTTTTTTTGGCATATTGTTCCGATCACTGATTGAGAAATAAATGAAATTGGTCAATATAGTGCTAATTGATCTTTAAATTACTAGTAGGTCAGGATGTTTCCTTACTACGATCGAAAACTTGAAGATTGAAAGTCAGTTTTTCTAGAACAAACATATTATCTAAGTTTTTGTTAAATTCTCCCTGATAAATCGAATTGAAAACTGCTGAGTTTTCGGGTAATGAATTATTCAAAAAAGATGATAGAAAACTTTATGGCAATCAAAAATTCCTGAGTGCCAAATAAATAACTAATTCATGATTAGATCTACACTTTCCTAATTCCCACTTCCTTTTCCAAGATAACTATCAATTCAATGATATATTGCATTTGTAAGGTTTGGATTTCAGCAGGAGATTTTACAATATGGAACCAGGAATGGGCTTTGTCGTTTGCATCTTTCTTCATCGGTTTGACTATCTGATTCAATCGTACAATGGCTTCTTTTCCTCATGAGAAAATGTACTCTTTTCTTTAAACAGATTTTCTAAAACAACCGCGAAATCGTGATATCTATGTAGTATGTCGTTGTAAATTAAGTCATGTCTTGATGGAAATTTATTAATCAGAATTTTGATGATTAAGTTTTCCACGATTTTCCTGAATAGAATGAAAACAGAGGTGTAACATTGAAAATGGAAAGCCTTGGATAATTCCTTAATATGTTCGATTGCAAAAAAATCGTCCGTATGATAAATAATAATGGGGGGTGGTTGCTGATTTCTCTGAGGTTTTGGAGAATTTGTTGATTTGTCTCCGATCGAAATTAGACTTTCTGTTTTGACAAGCGAAATTCCTTTCAGGGATAATCTATACTCTGTATCTAATTTTCTTAGTATTGAAGTCCCATGTTTTTGTGCAATCAACTGAGCGGCTGCATTGCTCGTCATGGAAGGATGCTTTTGTTTACTCCGGGAAATTTCTGAACGAAGTGTAGTTATTTCTTCCCAGTACGAATATGAAGAAACTCGAGAATTTGCGGATCTAACTTTTTCGCCATTACTTTTAAACAGTCTTTTTGTAGGTATTGCCATCCTTAACCAATAAACCAAGATCAACCCATTTACTCCATAAATCTGAGAGAGTGTTTGGTGAAATTTTGAGGTCATTACGAATCTCTTCACGACTTTTTACGCCAGTTGAGGAAAAGATCTTTTCTTCAATCGGATTTGTGAATGCTTCCTTTTTTAAATGAGTGTAATTGAAACGCACAAGGGTTTCTAACAGTTCTTCGATGTGTTTCAAGGTAAGTAGAATCTCATGATCATTCATCAATTTTTTCCTTTACTGGAATTTACTTTATTTCGCTTAGACTCAGAAATTCTAACCGCGACAGCACCCAGTGTTGATCCTGTTAGTAAAGCAATAACAGAATTTTCTAATTCGAGTTCATTCAAATAAATTATCGCGTCTGTTTTGGATTTTTCCGCAAGTTCAGTTTTGTCTAGAGCTAGCAAAGTAATTACTGAATCAAGTTTCTTAATTATGGTTTCGAATTGTTTATCTTCCATATTCCCTCCTAGGTTGTAATAAGCGGTTGAACCCAATTTCTTATGAATTTTAAGGAATCAATCCAAATACACTTAATTACTATATAACTAATAAATTAAATAATGCAATCGTATTTACTTCTCGCTTGTCGATAAATTGCCCTTGACTTTTCCCCATAATCTCTGTATCATCTACACAATATTTAACAACTGAATAACGAGAGACACAGCGGCTGCATCCCGGAACAGCGGGATGACGAGGTGGAGGTTCTTCTCCGCGAGGAGAAGTTAACCCGGGAAACCGGGGAAAATCGATTGATCAGCGGATGCCTCCGGAGCCCTGCCAGGGCTTCCATCTCCCTTCCAAAACAAGTTGAACGAGAAAACCGGGCGGTAACGACCGGGACAGTCCTTCAGCACCGGCCAGGGTTCAAGGCAACCCTGTACCCATAAACGGAAGGGCTGCGATTTTTTAATATAAGGCATGCCAACCGCATGCCTTTATTCTTTAACACAAGGAGAACGAACATGGACAAGAAGGAACTTTTGGAACGGGTGGCAGCAGACGGGGTGCGCTTCATCTCCTTTCAATTCACCGATGTGACCGGGACGGTGAAGAGCGTGGACGCGCCCATCAGCCAACTGGAGGGGGCGGTGGATAACGGCATCTGGTTTGACGGCTCCTCGGTGGAGGGCTTCGCGCGCATCCAGGAGAGCGACATGCACCTGCAGCCTGACCTGGACAGCTACGCGGTGCTGCCCTGGACACCCAGCGAGATGAAACGGGCGCGCCTGTTCTGCGAGATCCACCGCCCGGACGGCACGCCTTTCGAGGGAGATCCGCGCGGGCTGCTCAAACGCCAACTGCAAAAACTGGCAGAGCGCGGCATGGTGTACAAGGTGGGCTCGGAGCCCGAGTTCTTTCTTTTCAAGCGCAACGGCGGGGCGGATATTCATCCCGTGCCGCATGACGTGGGCGGATACTTTGATTTCTCGCCCAACGACGAGGCGGTGCGGGTGCGCACGGAGCTGATGGAAGCGCTGGACTCGATGGGGCTGGAAGTGGAAGTGGGGCACCACGAGTGCGCGCTGGGGCAGCACGAGATCGATTTCCGCTACAGCGACGCGCTGCGCAGCGCGGACAACGTGCTGACCATGAAGTACACGGTGAAAGCCATCGCGGCGCAAAACGGGCTGGTGGCGTCCTTCATGCCCAAGCCCATCTTCGGCATCAACGGATCAGGGATGCACTGCCACCAATCGCTGTTTGACGCGAGCGGGAAGAACCTGTTCTACGACAAGGACGACGAGTTCAGGCTGTCGAAACTGGCGTACGGCTTCATCGCCGGGCAGCTGACCCACGCGCGGGCTTTCTCGGCGGTGACCGCGCCGACGGTGAACTCCTACAAGCGCCTGGTGCCGGGTTACGAAGCGCCGGTGTACGTGGGCTGGGCGCAGACCAACCGCTCCGCGCTGATCCGCATCCCGCGCTCAGTGGAGGGCGTGTCCAACGCCGTGCGCGCCGAACTGCGCTGCCCGGACCCCTCCTGCAACCCATACCTGGCGTTCTCGGTGATGCTGGCGAGCGCCCTGGACGGCATTGACCGGGGATTGACCCCGCCTGCGCCGTTGAATAACGTGAATGTGTATCACCTGGAGAGGGACGAGCGCGAGAAACTGGGTGTGAGCGAATTGCCAGGTTCACTGCGTGAAGCGCTGCAGGAAATGGATCGCGACGCGGTGGTCAAGGCTGCTCTGGGCGAGACCTTGTACGAAACATTCTGGCGGGCGAAATGGTCGGAGTGGGAGGATTACCGCCTGCATGTGATGGATTGGGAAGTGGGGCGGTATCTCGAGACCGCTTAGGTTGAGCTGAACTTGATTTGGAACCCGGAATATTCTTATCCGGGTTCTTTTTTATCCACCAGCAATCGTGGGGATCAGGAGGACTTCGTCGCCGTCCTGGAGTGTGTCAAGGACTGAGATCATGCTGCCACCGCGGAGGAAAAGGTAGCTCTCGGGTTCGAGACCCAGGTTGAGCAGCGCGGACGCGAGGGACTGCGGAGTTTCCACGCGCCACTGGCGGTCCTGGAGGGTGAGCAGGGCGGACATGTCAGGGATTGAGCGTTTCCTGCAGGCAGGCGAGCCACTGACGGGCTGAGTCGGCGGGAGGTTGGGCGGTGTAAGCGAGTAGGGGGAGGGTGAGGGTGTCAAGGTCGAAATCGGTGAGGGTGAGAGGAGAGAGGTTGGCGTTGAGCGTCCGGGCGGGGAGCAAGCCGAGGGCGTTGAGGTCCAGACTGATTGCGGATTGCATGGTGAGCGCGGAGGGGACGTAGGTAGAGAGGGAAGTGGCGACCGGCTGACCGAGCATGAGCTCGCGGGCGAACAACTGCTGGCTCTCATCCTGTTGCGCATAGGTGTAAAGTGCAATGGCATCCCCTGGTGCTGTGTAATTTTCAGCAAAGCAGGTGTCGCAGGAGGCTTGCAGCTCTTGCCAGGTGCGCAGCTTGCCGGAAAAGAGGTCACGCACGAGGGCGGGGGTGAGAGATTCGAGCCCGTTCTGCGCGTTGACTGCGAGCACGAGTTGGTCGCTGCCAAGCTGGTAGGCGGTTAGGGCCGAACCCGGCAGTTCGCCCCAACGCAGCAGGATCTGGTCCGCGGAAATTTCCGCAGTCTCCGGGGAGACAGCCTTGACCACCAGGTCCACCCCGGGCAGGGCGGACGCGCAGGCGGACATGCGCTGGTCAAGCCAGTCCAGCGCGGGGGTGTGCAGCACCTGCACAAGCCCTTCGGGGCTGCCGGGAGTGTCGGCTGCCGGCAGGGTCTCGATGATCGCGGGATCGGCGGGTTGGGAAACGGCAGGAGGGTTCGCGGCGCGCACATTACTGACCACGACCACCAGGCTGGCGAGCAGGATGCAGTAGAAGGCAAAGTACACAAATGAATGATTTTTAATGAAGGAGAGCAGCCAGTGGATGGAAAGGTAGCCCACGATGGCAGCGGTGATGAAACCAACGGCGATGACCGGCAGGAATTTGCCCAGGTCGGGGACCTCGAGCAGGTCGGAAATGCTCATCACTCCAGCGGCGATCATGACCGGGATGGACATGAGAAAGGAGAACCGGGCAGCGGCAGGTCGGTCGAAGTTGCGGGTCAGCCCGCCGGTGATGGTGGAGCCGGAGCGGGAGATGCCAGGGAAGATGGACAGCGCCTGGAAGATACCGATCCACAGCGCGTCGAGCCATTTCATCTGGTGGAGGACGCGGGTCTTGCGGCTGAAGAATTCGCCAGCCAGCAGGAGCAGGGCGGTGCCGAAGAGGAAGTAAGCGGTCAGTTTCGGGTTGGAAAAGGCGGCTTCGATCTGGGATTTCAGGAACAGCCCAGCGATGCCCGCGGGGATGGTCGCCAGGATGAGGTACCACCCCAGGCGCGAATCGGCTTCAGCGAAGGGCTTGCGTTGGATGAGACCATTGACGAAGGCCTTGATGACCGCCAAGAGGTCCTTCCAGAAGTAAAGGATGACAGCGAGCAAGGTGCCAATCTGCACCAGCACATCGAAGGGGAAAACCTGGCTTTCGGGGATCGACCAGTTGAACAGGTAGGGCACGAGCACCAGGTGGGCGGAGGAGGAAATGGGCAGGAACTCGGTGAGCCCCTGGATGATGCCGAGGATCAGGGATTGAAGAAAGGTCATGCGGACTCCTTTTTTGCGCGGTGTTGGTAGGTTGCGAGAAATTCCTGAGCGAACAGGTCAAACCGCTGGTCGAGGATCGCCAGGCGGGCACGCTGCACCAGGCTGACCAGGAACTGGAGGTTGTGGATGGAGACGAGGGTGGAGGCGAGTATCTCCTTTGCCACGATTAGGTGGCGCAGGTAGGCTCGGGTGAAGGTCCGGCAGGCGTAGCATTGACAGCTTTCATCAATGGGGTGTGTGTCGCGGGCGAAGGCAGCGTTCATCAGGTTGATCCTGCCGGTGCGGGTGAACGCGGCGTTGTGACGGGCGAGACGGGTGGGCAGGACGCAATCGAAAATGTCCACCCCGCGAGCGATGCCGTTGATCAGGTCTTCCGGTGCGCCCACACCCATCAGGTAGCGGGGTTTATTGGCGGGCAGCAGCGGGTTGACCACCTCGAGCATCTCGTGCATCTGCTGCTTGGTTTCGCCCACGGAGAGCCCGCCGATGGCGTTGCCGGGCAGGTCGAGAGAGGCGATGAAGCTGGCGGATTGGGCGCGCAGGTCAGGGAAGACGCCGCCCTGGACGATGCCAAAGAGCGCCTGGTCGGGGCGGGTTTTGGCGGCGATGCAGCGTTCCAGCCAGGTGTGGGTCCGCTCCATGGCTTTGCGGATGTATGGCAGGTCATCCGGGACGGCGCACTCGTCGAACGCCATGATGATGTCCGCGCCAAGCTTTTCTTGTATGGCGATGGAACTTGCGGGGGTGAAGCGGTGGGTCGAGCCGTCGATGTGGCTTTTGAAGGTGACCCCGTCCGCATCCACCTTGCGTGTATCTGAGAGGGAGAAAACCTGAAAGCCGCCGGAATCGGTGAGCATCGGACCCTGCCACTGCATGAACTGGTGCAGCCCGCCCATCTCCGCCACCAGGTCAGCCCCGGGGCGCAGGTAAAGGTGGTAAGTGTTGGAGAGGACGAGACTCGCGCCGGTTGCCTTCAGCTGCGCGGGGGTGACCGCTTTCACGGTTGCCTGAGTGCCGACCGGCGCGAAAACCGGGGTGAGGAGGTCACCATGGGGAGTGTGAAAGACTCCAGCTCGGGCAGCATGGTGCGTCGCATCCAAGTCAAAGGTAAAAAAGTTGTTTTTCACGGGAGGTAATTATAGCCCCCAAAATAGATGAATCCCGACCAGGATCGCGATAAAAGCGATAACTGTCAGGGGCAGACCAATCCTGAAATAATCTTTGAACCTGTAATTGCCTGGGTTCATGACCAGGATATTGACCGGGTGCCCCAGCGGGGTGAGGAAAGCCAGGTTGCAGCCCATCGCGACCGCCATGGATAGAGGGCGGGGGTCAATGCCAGAAAGTTTCGCCATAGAAAGCGCCAGGGGAATCATGATGATGGCTGATACCTGCCCGCCCATGACCAGGGTGAGCAGCATGGCGATGAACAGGAGCAACGCGCTGATGCCGAGAGGTGAGATATCCGCCGTAACCTTGAGTAAGGATTGGGTGATGAGGTGAGCCAGGCCAGTGTCCTGGAGCGCATAACTCAAAGGCCAAAGCCCGGCGATTAGAAAAATGGCTTTCCATTCGATGGAATGGAATGCCTCGTTCATATCCAGGCTGCCGGTCAGAAGCAGTAGCAAAGCACCGGTGAGAACAACCAGGGCAACTGGCAGGATTCCAAGTGCAGCGATGGTCAATGTTACCAATGTGATTGCGAGAGTGATAATGCCTTTTTTGGGGAACATCACGGCATCCGGATCTTCTTCAAGCAGGACCAGGTCGGCGTTTTCCTGCAGGTTGTGGATTTGGGAGGCGGGACCCTGTACCAGGAGAGCATCTCCAAATTGCAGGGATATTTCAGCATATCCGCTATGAAGCGGCTTTCCACCGCGCCAGACCCCCACCACATTGAGAGAATAACTATCGCGGAATTTGATATCTTTGATCGTTTTTCCAATCAAACGCGAATGGGGGGAGAGGATGATTTCCGCTAGGGGGTGAGCCTCGTCAGTGAATTGAGTATCTGAATCAGAAACCATCTCAACCGAGACTTTGAGTTTTTCAGCGATCAAGCTGTCAAGTTTGCCCTGGGCAATCAGTACATCGTCAGGGTGTAATTCCATTGCCGGGTCAGGAGAAAAGTTTTCCTCATTTTTCCTGAGTACCGCGAGGATGTTTAAGCTATAACGGTTTGACCAATCCCCATTTTCGATCGTAATCCCTGCCATCGGGGAATCAGGATGCAGGATGATCCGGCTGAGGTTCTTTTCCACCTGGTAAAGGCTGACCAGGCGGTCAGTGAATTCCAAATCAGCACCTGCTTGTTGTTTCACTGATGTACCTGGCAGCAACTTTTTTCCGACAGTTGCGAGGTAGATGATACCGATGAGGGCGACTGGTCCACCAATGGGGAAATAATCCAGCAGCTCGAAGGATTTGAAACCAGCTTCCTGCAACGCTCCGCTGACGATGATATTCGAGGTGGTCAACAGGGTCGCCATTCCGCCAAGAATGGTGCCGAAGGCGAGCGGCATCAACAGCCGGGAAGGAGCAACGCGGCTTTTGCGCGAGAGCGTCATCACCGCTGGAAGCAGCACGCCGACCGCTGCAATGTTGTTCATGAAAAGGGAAAGCACGGCACTGGTTAATGCCACAAGGAAGATCAGGACAGACTCGCGCTGACCACCTACCCTGTAAAGAAACTTTCCAATCGCGTTGGTTGCTCCGGTGCGCTGTAAACCGATTGAAACCATCGAGATCGCCAAGATCGTGATGATCGCGGAGCTGCTAAAGCCGGAAAAGATCTTTCCTTCGTCCACTACCCCGCTGAGCCCCAATGCCACCAGCACGATCAGGGCAACCAAGTCAGCCCGTAGGCGGTTGGTTGCCAGAAGAAGTACAGCAGCAAGGATGATTACCAGGGTGATGATCATTTCAGGCGTCATGGGGTTGTTCTTCCTCGCGCTTAATATTACCAGATTGAAAACTAATCTTACCCGGTTTCCTTGCGGCGGGTATGCAGGTCGTTTATACTAAGGTGTTATGGAAAAGAACGGGAATACCATCTGGTTGGAAATCAATCTTGGCGCGATCAGGCGCAATATTCAACGCATCCACAAGATTACCGATAAACCGGTGATGGCAGTGGTCAAGGCGAACGCCTATGGACACGGGTTGATCGAGGTGTCACGAGCGGCTGAACAGGCTGAGGTGCTGGCGTTATGTGTTGCCCGTATCGAGGAAGGGTTGAAGCTCAGGGCGAACGGCATCAAAGCCCCCATCCTGGTGATGGGTTACACCAACGCCGGGATGGTCGCGGAAGCGATCGAACACCGGATCACGCTCACAGTCGCGGACCCTATGACAGTGCAGGAATACAGGACATCGGTCAGGATGACTGGCGGGGTGCTGAAATTGCACGCAAAAATTGATTCCGGTATGGGCAGGCTGGGGGTGCTGGCGAAGGGTGGAGTTGAATTCTGTAACTCGATCGTTAACAGTGATGGGCTTGAACTCGAGGGAGTATTCACCCATTTTGCACGGGCAGATGAGTTGGATGTGGATACCACGCAAGAACAGGTGAACCGGTTTGAGAAGCTCCTTGCGGAATTATCAACTGCCGGGATTCGACCACGGTTGGTGCACGCTGGGAATTCAGCCGGAGCGCTCTATCACCCGGAGGGTTGGTACGACGCTGTGCGCCCCGGGATCGCCATCTATGGGCTCAATCCTGCTCCAGGTGCGCCTTTACCGGAAGGGTTTGAACCAGTGCTGACCTGGAAATGCCTGCTGACCTCGCTCAAAAGGCTGCCTGCAGGAGCTGGTGTCGGTTACGGACACCGCTATGTTACCCGGAATGATGAAAACATCGGAATCGCAGCGGTGGGCTACGCCGACGGGTTCAGACGGACCCAGGGTAACGTGGCACTATTGCGAGGAAAAAGTATCGAGGCAGTCGGTAATGTATGCATGGACCAATCCCAGTGGCAGGTGGATGCAGTCCCTGACGCGGCGATTGGTGATGAGGTGGTGTTAATCGGGCGGCAGGGCGACCAGCGGATCAGCGCGGATGACGTGGCAGCGCGTTGGGGCACAATCAATTATGAAGTGGTTTGCGGACTGACCGACCGGGTCTACCGGATCTTCCTGGAAGAAATGGAAAACACGCATTGAACCGGGCTGGCATGTCCAAACGCTGGGTGATCCCGCCGAGCATCGATGAGATCATCAGCCAGCGCCTCCAGGCGTATCCGCCATACCTGAGACAGGTGCTGTTCAACCGGGGGATTACCACCATCGAAGCCGCTGACCAGTATCTGAACGCGACGAACCCCCTGGCAGATCCGTTTTTACTCACAGACATGGACAAGGCGGTGGACCGCCTGTTGAGCGCGGCGAAATCCGGGGAATCCATCGTTGTGTACGGTGATTATGACGTTGATGGCGTGACCGCCACTTCGATGATGGTGGAAGTGCTGCGCTCCTTCAACGCGAATGTGACTCCGTACATCCCCAACCGTTTTGAAGAGGGATATGGACTGAACCTGGAAGCGATCCAGTACCTGCACGGCTTCGGAGCGAAGGTAATCCTGACGGTGGATTGCGGCATCCGCTCACCCCGCGAGGCGGATTACGCGAGGGAATTGGGAGTGGACCTGATCATCAGCGACCATCACCATCCCGAAGACGATCTGCCCAGGGCATTCGCTGTGATCTGCCCGAAGCGAGAAGGAGATCCCTACCCGGATAAGGAATTGGCGGGCGTGGGTGTGGGGTTCAAGATCGTGGAAGGGCTTTTCCTGCGGGAAGGGAAAAACCGACAAAACGCGAACGAGTGGCTGGACCTGGTCGCGCTTGGCACGGTGGCAGATGTGGTACCTCTGACCGGTGAGAACCGGGTGATGGTGCGCAAAGGGATCCGGTTAATCCGTACCGGGAAACGCATCGGATTGAACGCCCTGGCAGGTGTGGCTGGCAAAGATATCCGCGAGACCACTGCCACGGATATTGGTTTTATCCTGGGTCCACGGTTGAACGCGGCTGGCAGGATGGAGTCCGCGCTGCAATCGTTCGATTTACTGGTCGCGGATGACCGTGGCAAAGCTGGTGTGATTGCCCAGAAATTGGACGATCAGAACACTGAGCGCCAAAAGGCGACCCGTAAAGCTGTGGAAAAGGCGCTTGCGGGTGTCGGAGACCTTTCTGGCAAGTACCTGATCTCCGCGTTTGACGCCGAGTTCAGTTCTGGGATCGTAGGGCTGGTGGCTTCCAAACTGGTGGAAGGAAATTACCGCCCTGCTTGTGTTGGGCATATCGAGGGCGATTTCATCCGCGCTTCCTGCCGGAGCATCTCCGAGTTCCACATCACGGACGCACTGGATGAATGCGCTGATTTACTGGAGCGGCACGGTGGGCATGCCATGGCGGCCGGTTTCACCGTTCGCTATGAGAATGTGGATGCACTGGTGGAGCGGTTGGAACAAATTGCGGCACGGGAATTATCTGAAACGGTGGACCTGCGTCCAGTTCTGCGGGCTGACCTGGAGATTTCCATTGAGGAAGTTCGCCCGGAGATGTACGCGGAGCTTGCAAACCTGCAGCCCATTGGGATGAACAACCCGGGGGCGGTGTTTATTGCCCGCGGTGTTTCATTGGACCGTGTGCAATTGATGGGGAAGGATAAAACGCACCTCAGCTTTGCTCCCAGGAATTGCGCAATTGCCAGGGCAGTGGCTTTCAACCAGGCGGATTGGTATGAACTCTGGCGAAAAGAAAACACTGCTTTCGACCTGGTGTTCACCATCGACGTCAACCATTACTATGATCAAGCGACGCTGCAATTGCAGATCAGGGATATGAGACCAAGCGGTTCTGGCGACGCATGAGAAATGTTCCTCCCTCCAGGGTCAAAGCCATCCTGGTCAGCTTTGGAGTTGTATTCATCTGGGCGACCTCCTGGGTACTGATCAAGATAGGACTGGGAGAAATTCCACCACTCACCTTTGCAGGATTACGGTATTTCATCGCTTTCCTTTGCCTTGTGCCATTTCTCCTGAAAAAAGACATCCGTGGTGATATCTGCTCCATGAGCAAAACAGACTGGATGTTGGTAGCGATCCTGGGTTTGGTTTCGATTTTTATCGCCCAGGGCAGCCAGTTCCTCAGCCTGGATTTGCTCCCTGCGACAACGGTCAGTTTGATCCTGAACATCTCTTCAGTGATTGTTGCTTTCAGCGCAATCCTGCTCATCAAGGAAATCCCGACAGTTCTACAGTGGCTGGGACTGGCAGTAAACCTGGCTGGGGTGATGCTGTTCTTCCTGCCAGCGAATTTCAGTGAAGGAAAACCGGCGGGTTACCTGTTCGCTGTCTCATGCCTGGTGGCGAACAGCCTGGCAACACTGCTGGGAAGGAAGATCAACCGCAAAGCGACCATCCATCCATTAACGGTGACATTGCTCAGCATGGGAATCGGGTCAATCATCCTGTTGGTGAGCGGTATTGCAGTGCAGGGTCTGCCTGCATTGAGTACGAAAAGCATTCTAATCATTCTGCTCCTGGCGGTGGTGAACACGGCTTTCGCTTTCACGATGTGGAATTATGCGTTGCAGACGCTTTCTGCCATTGAATCCTCCATTATTAACGGGACGATGATGGTTCAGATTGCCATCCTGGCGTGGATTTTTCTTGATGAAGTGCAGAATCCACAACAGATTATCGCCTTGATGCTGGCATTTCTTGGCGCAGTAATCGTCAATCTTAAAGAGGAGAACCCGGGTGAAAAAAACCAGTGTGTCCGAATAACGGGCATGCTATAATAAATATTGCATTTTTCCCTCATTAATCATCGGAGGCATTCCAGTGACAAATCAAGTTCCCCCTCAGGCTGCTCCACCCAGACCAGTTGCTATGCCTGCACAATTCGTTCCCCCTCCCATCAGCAAGGTTGATGATACCGGGTTGGGGATCCTTTGGCTGCAGGATCTTGCGTTGAAGATCCTGTACTTTCAGGGTTACCTGACTGGATTCAAGATTGCGGAAGCCATGGCGCTTCCCTTTTCAGGGGTCGTCGATCAGATCCTGGAGGGTTTGAAGAAGGATAAATTAATCGAAATCCGCTCTTCCCAGATGGGACTGGGAGAAGGCGCGTACCTGTACGCCATCACAGGTGCAGGGATCATTCACGCCCGGGAAGCCCTCGACCGGTCGCAATACGCGGGACCAGCTCCTGTTCCCCTGGAAGTTTATTATGATTCCGTGCGGCGGCAAAGCCGCGGTAAGATCCAGGTAACCAGCCGGCATATGCGCCAGGCAATCGGGGAATTGATCTTCAGTGAAAATACCTTCCATCGAATGGGACCAGCGGTAAATTCCGGTACTTCAATTTTCATTTATGGACCTCCTGGAAACGGGAAAACGAGCGTCGCCCGCGCGATCGGGAACCTGGTTCTTGCACAAACCATGTACATCCCATTTTCGATCTTTGTGGATGGTCAGGTGATCACGTTGTTCGATTCGGTCAACCACCAATTGGCGCCAGAGGAGGATACCCAGTCGATCACCCAGAGCGGGCGAACCAGCCCGCGTAAAGATATGCGCTGGGTTAAGATCCGCCGACCCTTCATCATGGTTGGCGGGGAGCTCACCCTGGCAGGGCTGGACCTGGTATTCGACGATACTTTGAAATATTACGAAGCTCCCTTCCAGGTTAAAGCCAACGGTGGCATCCTGCTTATCGATGACTTTGGCAGGCAGCAGGTGAGACCACGCGACCTGCTAAACCGCTGGATCGTGCCTTTGGAAAACCGTATCGATTACCTGTCATTGCATACGGGCAGGAAGATTGAGGTTCCTTTTGATGTCCTGGTGATGTTTTCGACCAACCTCCCTCCAAAGGACCTTGTGGATGAAGCCTTCCTGAGGCGGTTACGCCACAAAATCGAGATTGTTGACCCGGACCTGGATGGCTATCGAGAAATATTCAAGAAAGTCTCCAAACAAAAAGGTGTCGCTTACTCGGATGAAGGATTGGCGTACTTAATACAGGAATGGTATTCAAAATCTCAGCGAAAACTGCGCGCCTCCCACCCGCGCGATTTGTGTGACCAGATCCTGGACATTTCCCGTTACCTGTCTGTAGAGCCGGTAATGTCCAAAGAACTGATCGATAGAGCCGCTGAAGCATATTTCGTGGACTTGTAACCATGGCGGTAAAGTTCCGGACACCGATGCTTTTCGCGCATCGTGGTGCTTCATTTTATGCCCCTGAAAATACCCTGGCGGCGTTCAATTTGGCGATCGAACAAGGCGCGGATGCTGTTGAACTCGACGTTAAACTTTCCGCAGATGGCGTGCCAGTTGTTATTCACGATCAGACTGTGGATCGGACGACCGAGGGTCATGGCAAGGTCAATGAACTGACGCTTGACCAGCTTAAGTCTCTGGATGCAGGGAAGCTGTTTCCTGAAAAATACCATGGTGAGAAAATTCCTACTTTGGAAGAGGTTGTCAGCGAGATCGCACCTCGGGTCGTTATCAACATTGAGTTAACGAATTACGCTTCTCCCAACGACGACCTGGTTCCCAAAGTTATCAAGATCATTAAGGACCACGCGGTGGAGGACCAAATCCTCTTTTCATCCTTCCTTGGGCGAAACCTGCGGTTGGCGAGGCAGATTTGTCCACAAATCCCGGTTGCAATCCTCTGCCTGCCCGGGCTGCCCGGGATTTTCAATCGTTCTGCGTTGTTGCTCAAAACCTCTCCTGAAATCGTCCATCCATATCTACGGGATGTCACTCCGGTGCACGTGGCGCGTGAACACGAAAGGGGAAGAAGAGTGCACACCTGGACTGTAAACGACGAAAAGGATTTGAAATTTGTCCTGGAGTGCGGGGTTGATGGCGTGTTCACGGATGATCCGTTAAGAGCTTTACGGGTGATAGAGCGGCGGTGATTCCTTTTGATTGGATCGTCGAAGCTGGTCAGCGGATCAAGGACCAGGTCAAGATAACCCCTCTGACTTATGACGAGGGGTTAAATATCCATCTGAAGTGGGAAAATCACCAGGTCACCGGATCCTTCAAAGCCAGGGGGGCGTTGAACAAGGTTCTATCTCTGCAGGAGTGGGAAAGGCGAAAAGGACTGGTCACCTGTTCAGCCGGAAACCATGGCCAAGGGGTCGCCCTGGCAGCAAGGAGCGCAGGATCTCACTGCCTGGTTTTTGCCTCCGACCATGCCTCACCTATAAAGATTGACGCGATGCAGAAACTGGGGGCGGAATTAAGATTGGTGGAAGGCGGCTATGCCCAAGCGGAAGCCCTGGCGAAGGAATTCGCAGCGAGAGAAAACTTCACCTTCGTCTCACCCTATAACGATGTGCAGGTGATTTCCGGGCAGGGAACCATCGGCTTGGAACTGGCGGACCAGACCCAGGGATTTCACAACGTGAAAAGCATCCTTGTGCCTGTCGGCGGCGGAGGACTGGTTTGTGGAATTGCAGCAGCCCTGGAGGGATTGTCACATAACGTTCGGATCACCGGGGTCCAATCAGAATCATCTGCCTATGCTCACGCGCAATTAACCCTCGGTAGCCAGGATGGCGTCCGGGAATCAGAGAGCCTGGCAGACGGATTGGCTGGAGAGATCGATCATGAATCAATCACCATTCCGTTGATGAAGGAGTATGTTGGCGAAATGCTTCTGGTGAGTGAAGCGGAAATAGCAACTGCCATCCGTTACGCCTGGGAAGAATATCATGAACGCATCGAAGGTTCTGCAGCGGTAAGCCTCGCTGCATGCCTTGCTGGTAAAATAAGCGAGAGACCCATTGTTGTCATCATCACTGGTGGAAATATTGACCCGGAAGTCTTCGCAAAACTGACAGAATGAACGAGAACTGTGTAATCTTGAAACGGATAACGACGCTAATCCTGCTTTTTGTCATGCTGACCAGCATTTTCCTGCCGGTCGGTCAGGTGCGCGCGCAGACTACTGCGCAAGCGTTATTTGACCAGATGACGATTGAGGAAAGGGTAGGTCAGGTCTTCCTGGTGACATTCGAGGGTTCAACAATCGAACCGGATAGCCCCATCCTTGAATTGGTCCAAAAGAAACACATCGGCGGGGTTGTCTTGCGAAGGGCTAACGAGAACTTCACTGGACCGGAGAATACCATCGCAGTCACACAGGCACTCGTTACCGACCTGCAGACCGCGGAATGGGACAGCTCAAAATCACCTGCCGGTTCAACCAGCACCAATCTATTTATCCCTCTATTCATTGGAGTATCCCAGGAAGGAGATGGGTATCCGTATGACCAGATCCTGAACGGTTTGACTGCACTCCCTGACCAAATGGGGATTGGCGCGACCTGGGATACCGATAATGCACGCAAGGTGGGGATTGTACTGGGTCGTGAATTGCGTGCCCTTGGCATCAATATGCTTTTCGGTCCTTCACTGGATGTATTGGATACCGTTCGGGGTGACAACACGGATAGTCCCGGTGTGCGCACCTTTGGTGGTGATCCCTTTTGGGTAGGGGAAATGGGAAAGTCGTACATCCAGGGTGTCCATGAGGGAAGCGCAAATCATATTGCTGTGATCGCCAAGCATTTTCCTGGACAGGGTGAGACAGATCGCAAACCCGAGGAAGAGATCGCGACAGTGCGTAAATCCCTGGAACAGCTTAAGCAGATCGAGCTGGCACCTTTCTTCGCGGTCACAGGCAATGCTGAGGGGATTATGGAAAAGGCAGATGGTTTGCTGGTGTCGCATATCCGATACCAGGGATTCCAGGGGAACATTCGCGCCACTACCAAACCGATCTCGTTCGATGCGACCGCTTTGAACCTGATCCTTACCTTACCGCAAATTGAAAACTGGCACACCTCAGGTGGTTTGATCATCAGTGATGACCTGGGGAGCCAGGCGGTGCGCAAGTTTTATGATCCCTTGAATAACAGCTTTGATGCCAAGCAAATTGCCAGGAACGCCTTGCTGGCTGGGAACGACATGTTGTTTATGGGTGAAATCAGATCCATTTCTGACCCGGATAGTTATACCAGCCTGGTAAAGACCATCGATTTCTTCGTGCAAAAGTACCAGGAAGACCCGGCGTTCAAGATCCGAATTGACCAGGCTGCAAAAAAGGTACTTGAAAAGAAGCTCAAGCTCTACCCACAATTCAACCTGAATTCCGTGATTCCCGCTGATCGTTTCTCTGCTTTGATTGGCA
The DNA here is from genome assembly GCA_963774925.1 of uncultured Chloroflexia bacterium. Taxonomy (GTDB): domain Bacteria; phylum Chloroflexota; class Anaerolineae; order Anaerolineales; family Anaerolineaceae; genus UBA6107. The sequence continues at coordinate 789,619 of CAVZGM010000001.1, read as the reverse complement.
CAAGTCAGGGAGAAGTATCTGCGATCGCGCAGAAAGCTGTCACACTGATCAGTCCGGACCAGGAGGAGCTCACGGACATAATCCCGAACACGCCGGATTATGAAGACCACCTGGTATTCATCTCAGATCTCATCCAGTATCGGCAGTGCACCTTGTGTATCGATCAGGAGGTCTATCCTGCGAAATCGTTGATCAATTCCGTGACCCGTTTGTATGGAAGCGGTTTTGGGGACCTTATTGACAGCGCCAAGATGGTCCCTTATACATTTGATCACCTTCGCCTCTTGCTTGAACAAGCGCCAGGAAGCGAAGAGATACAAAAAAACCTGGTGGCGGCTGACTGGATCATAGTTGCATTCACGGATCTGAACGCACAATCAGTCGATAAGGATATCCTCCAACGGTTCTTCTCGGAGCGTCCTGATCTCACACGGAATAAAAAGATTATCGGATTGGCATTCAATGCCCCGTACTTCCTGGACGCAACCGACATTTCCAAGTTCAGCGCTTATTATGCGCTCTACAGTAAAACGCCCGAGTTTTTTGAAGTTGCTGCCCGGGTGTTATTCCAGGAATTGAACCCCACCGGTCACTTACCAGTGAGCGTTTCTGGCGTAGGCTATGACCTCATTACCGCCACTTCTCCGGAACCTGAGCAAGTGATCCCTTTAAAGATCGATAGCGGAAATGAAATCGACACCGGAATCAATACACCTCCAGCAGAATATAGCGCACCATTGGCATACAGCATCGGTGACACCGTTCCGATCCTTGCCGGTCCGATCTTTGATCAAAATGGTAACCGGGTGCCGGACGGTACACTGGTCAAGTTCGTTATCGACACCCGAAATGCGAGCGGATCATTGGAACAGATCGAAGTTCAGTCAAAGGATGGAATCGGGAGATTGAATTACATTCTCCCTTCTATTGGAACATTGGAGATCAGCGTGACTGCTGATCCGGCGATTAGTTCCCAGATCTTGCGATTCGATATCACCGAATCCGGGGGAACATTGACTTCGATTGAACCTACAGAGCCGCTTGTCATTGTGATGGAGGTCACCCCCACTCCTTCTCTGACCGAGATTCCGGCACCAAACAGCCTACCACGGCATTCAGAAGGCAGGCTGGACCTTTCGGATTGGCTGGTTTCAATGGCAATTATTTTTGCTTCCTGTTTCCTGTTGAACTGGGTGACCCGGAAAAAATTAAGTGTTAAGTGGAATGTCTTACTCACCCTGAGCATGGGGGCGGGTGGTTTCATCGCGTATTTCCTGGTCGTCCTGGGATTTCTGAATTCGGAAGCTTTCATTCAAACAAATGGAACGGGTTTCCTGATAATCTGGGTGCTTGTGGGTCTGGCAGCTGGAGCGATCCTGGCGTGGCTTGTTTTTCTTTTCAATCGGAAGATAACAAAATCAACGTAGCAGGGTGATGATCAAGGCAATCACTCCCAACCCGAAGAGAATTAACCATTGTTGGGCAACAAGGCGGTGAAAGAGCGTGGGAATCCTTACCGCGACGCGGTTCCCACTCTGGATTGACACTGGTCGGTTTCCAATCAATGACTCTCGAAAACTCTCCACGTTTGATGGGCGGTTATCAGGATGCAATGCCATCCCCCAAAAGATGGCTTTTTCGGTTTGACCCGAAACCGCTGGATTGATGTCGCGTATGGATTGTAATGAAGCGGGTGAAATGAAGCGCTGCCTGGCATCCGCAGGCGGCTTTCCCGTGAGCATGTGATACAGAGTTGCAGCAAATGAATAGACATCGCTGCGGGCATCGGTGTGCCCAATATCTCCACCATATTGTTCAAGCGGAGTATAAAGCGCAGTCCCCTGTCCCTGGAGGATTGTGATCGTCACCTCTCCAGGAGCCAACAATTTTACCAAACCAAAATCAACAAGCTTGAGCAAACCGCTGGGAGTCAGTTTCAGGTTGGAGGGTTTAATATCCCGGTGCAGGATGGGCGGGGTTTGTTCATGCAGGTAGATCAAGGCATCAGCAAGTTGATTTCCCCAATTCAATACATCGCCTTCCTCAAGGAACCCACCTTTTTCCCGTTTTTCCAACATAATCGTTCGCAGGTCTTTTCCGGGCACAAAATCCATCACCAGGTAATCGGATTCTTCGATGGAGAAAAAGTCAGAAACCTTAGGCAAGTTCGGATGATCCAGCCTTGCAAGCACAGTGGCTTCCCGCATGAACTGGTCGCGTGATTCCTTGAGCAGATTTTCAGGCAGGGACTTATCAAGAACAACTTCTTTGATGGCACATTGTCTGCCTTCAAGGCGGAGATCCTCAGCCAGGTAGATACAGCCCACACCGCCCTGCCCGATAACCCGGCGGATCTGGTAACGTTTTCTAAGAGTATCGCCAGCCTGTAAGAGATTCATGGTTAATGATTTTCAGAACCCAATGCGAAGAACTTATTATATTATACTTAATCATGCCTGACTTGCATCCCGAAGTAAGGAGCCACGACGATGGACAAACCTGAGGAAAGACTGCCGATCACTGGTGAGCATCCGGTGCTTGTCGCGCTGCAAGGACCGCTCGAAGGGAAACGCTGGTTCCTAAAGGATTTATTGATCGTTGGCAGAGAACCTGAATGCTCGGTGATGATCGAGGACCGGCAGGTCTCCAGGCAGCATGCCAGGCTGACCAACCGCAATAATGCCTGTACTCTCGAAGACCTGGGCAGCAAGAACGGCACTTACCATAATGGGGATCCAGTCATTGACCCGGTCACCCTCATTGATGGGGACATTATCCAGATTGCTCTCCTGCAAAAATTTTCTTTCTACAGTTCCGACGCGACTATGCCAATTGGCGACCTGGACCCATCCCTTTTACTGAGCCTCAATAAAATCACGCTCGATAAACGCTCAAAAAGGGTGTGGGTGGGGAAAAAAGAGCTAAGCCCGCCGCTTTCAGCCGCACAATTCAGGTTGTTGGAATGCCTGTACGAACAGGCTGGAAAGGTGATTTCCAGGGAAGATCTGATATCTGCGATCTGGCAGGGAGAGGAACTGGTCGGAATCTCTGATCAGGCGTTGGATGCGCTGATCCGCAGAACAAGGGGGAGGTTGGCTGAGCTCGATAAAACGCGCCCCTATTTAATTACGATCCGTGGGCATGGGGTGCGCATGGAAAACTAAAACGGCTTTTTCAAGCCCTTTAATTTAACCTATTTTAGATTCTTCTGCATTGAGATACGCAGGGCTTGTTTATAGATCAAGCGAAGTTTTTCCACCAGTTCTGGTGATTGACCCCTGGTTTCCCCTTCTGAAATGATCGCATTCACCGTCTGCAGGAATTGGTCGTTCACCTGCTCTGCACCATCCGATAATAATTTCTGACGGGTTTCTTCATCCGGGGCTTCCAACAGTTTCTGAATGAATTCAATCTCAGCAGGAGGAGTGGATAGTTTTTCCAGCGTAGAGATCAATTTTTGGATCTTCTCGATTCGGACGAGGTCATTTTCCTGCCTTGCTTTTTCAAAGGCTTCCTGCAGCGCCTGGGAGAAGAAATCATCGATTCCGGAAATATTCTTTTGAATCGCCTCATCCAGGTTACCCTCTTCCAGAAGGGCATTCAACAATTCATTGGCTTTTTCGAGTCGTTTTTTAAGCTCAAGATCAATCTCACGGGTCATTTCCAACAACTTATCGCGAAGCGCCAGAAGAGCGGATTTCTTTTCCCCCTCCTCTTTTTCAACCTGTTCACTCAGGATCTGGAAGAACTGGTAATCCAGTCCAGACCGGGTGAGACCCACCAGGGTGGCGAGGCTGGTTTCCGACTTGACCGAGGAGAGAATCTCAAGCAATTTCTCGCGGGTCAATCCGGTTTTATTCGCTGCTTCAAGTGCTTTCAGCGCTTCCTGGGTCTCCTTGCTGTCCGCCAGCAATTTTTGCCCCACTTCGGTTTCCTGCAAGAGTTCACCTTGAACCTGGTTCAAGACCTGGGCTGTCTTCTCGTCTCCCTGCATCGCGGCGGATTGGATCAATGTCGATAAAATAGCAAAAAGTTCACCATCTGCGAGGAGACTTTCTTGCTGGATAATAGTTCGCCTGTCTTCTACGGACTGGGTGGTCAGCAAACGCTGGATCAGGTTCACACGTTTTTGTTGGGCTTCGATCATTTCCTTCGTAATGCCGTCCGCCTCCAGAACTTTATCGATCAAGGTTTGGTAGGTGAACATGGTTTGGGGACGGAAAATGTAACCCTTCCTTAGCTCAGCCGGAAGAGCATTCACCACCTGGTTGATCAAGGGACCGATCTGTTTTTCCTGGTCGTTCACCGGTACGCCGAGGTCAGGCGGGAAGAAAGTGAGCAGCAATTCCTTTTCACCATCGTGGTAGACGATTGGAGTGCTGAGCAGACCTTCATATCCACAAGCCTGGCAGCGTGCCATATTGGTGGACCTCGAAAGAAGTTTTTGCTTGGCAGTGGGATCGGTTGTGACATCGAATAACTGCTGGATTTCAGCCAGGATGGGCTGTCGGCAACGGGGGCAAAGCGTCTGCATTTTTGGCATGTTTATACTCTCAATGTTTGGTTTTCAATAACCGTGTGATTATACCACCCGGAAAACCAGGCGAACCTGTTAAGTGGATCAGGCGTTGGCTGCAAGGGGAAGCGAAAAGCACACCCGCGCGCCTTTATCAGAGCAGGCGTCGATCCAAATCCTGCCACCATGAGCTTCAACAATGGCTTTGGCAAGGTACAAACCCAAACCAGCTCCCTTGGTTTGCTTCGTGGCATTGGGCGAGCGGTAGAACCTGTCGAATACAAAAGGGGCGTCATTCGGGTCGATGCCAGGACCTTCGTCGCAGACGCATACGATCAAGTTTTCTGCCTGCCGGTAAGCCTGGACGGAGATGTTACCCTCCGGTGTGTACTTGATCGCATTCGCGACCAGGTTGCTGAGAACCTGGTTAATGCGGATTTCGTCCGCGACGATGATGGGCAGGGGTTCGGGGATATCGATCAAAATCTTGTGTTTCCTGGTCTGAGTTTGCTGCCGTTCCACCACGTGCTGGATGACATCCGCCAGTTGCACATCGTTGCGTTTAATCGAAAATCCGTTTGCCTGCAGCCGACTGGCGTCCAGCAGATTTTCGATGTAACTGCTGAGACGGTCAGCTTCATCCTCAATTACTTGCAGACTCTCATCCACGATCTTGCGGTCCCAGCGGGCATCGTCACGGCGAAGCGTTCCGACATATCCCTTGATGAGGGCAACCGGTGTTTTCAACTCATGGCTGATCACGGAAATAAAGGTGGATTTCATTTCCTCTGCCTGCCTGAATCGGGTTATATCGCGAATGGTGGTGATGATGTTGAGCAGTTTCCCTTCCTGGGAAATAAGCGGGGCGTAAGTGATCCCGACCGGTATAGGGGTTTGATTCCCGCTGCGCTGCAAATCTCCCTCGACGTACAAGGCAGCGTGGGGGGTGAGCGGCCAACCGCTGCTGACCGCTTGTTCGAGGGTCATCCCCTGGGGGGGCTTGGCAAAGCGGATGATTTCCTCGTGGGGCTTGCCGATCAAATCGGTGTTTTGTTCCGATAGGATGAAGGAGAAGGCGGAATTTGCCCGCTCGACCTTCAGATCCGCGGTGAGGATGAGAATGCCGTCCGCCGCTGAATCGAGCAAACCTGCGATTCTCTGGCGGTCGTTTTCGATCTCTGTATAAAGTTGGGCATTTCTGACCGCGATGGCTGCCTGGTCCGCAAAACTCGACAGGATGCGCCGGTCATCCGGTGAAAAACCAGCGTACTCCCGAAAAACGAAAATAACGCCAAAAACCTTCTGTCCGGTGATCAAGGGAAGACCGACGCTGCTCAACCGTCCCAGGCTGACCGCCTGGGTGAAGGAGGAGAGGATGCGGTTGATAACCCTGATCTCGACGTCTGTGGGGTCCTGGTCTTCAGTGATCTGCGAGAGTTGAGGCTCCAGGAACTTGAGGAAAGCTGGCGGCAAACCGGTGGAAACCTTGATACGCCAACCCTGGTTGTGTGAACGCAAAGCTATCAGACCCGCCTGACCGGCGAGCATTTCGATGGAGATGTTTAAGATCCGTTCTAGGAGTTTTTCGAGGTCCAGTTCCTGGGTGAGCGCTCTCGATATTTCAAGAAGGTAATCCCGCTGTCTTACGCGGAAATCAGGCAGCATGCATGCCTAACCTTCTTCGTTCTCATCAACCAGGGCGATTTCACTCCTGGATGTCCAAGGAGCTTCCTCTTCGGCAATGGAAATGGCTTCTTCGAGTACCTCGAGTCCTTGTTCCGCTTCCTCCTGAGTGATGCACAAGGGAGGAGAGACCCGGATGGTGCTCTTGCCGCAGCCAAGGGTCAGCAGCCCGCGCTCAAATGCCAGGTCCACAACCCGGTCGCGGAGGTCATGCGCTGGGATCTTGGTCAGCCGGTCTTCCACGAATTCGACGCCGATCATTCAAGCCGACACCGCGGACTACGCCGATCGAGGGATGATCAACCTGGATTTCTTTCAGCCGGCTGAGGACATACTTGCCCACCAATGCAGCGTTATCCATGTACTGCTCTTCGATCAGTTTCAGGGTTTCGAGGGCAGCAACGCAAGCTAAGGGATTACCTCCGTATGTATTCCCGTGAGAGCCGGATTTCCAGGTGACGATGCTCTTGCGGGCGATCATCGCGCCAAGCGGCAGCCCGGAGGCTATGCCCTTGGCAGTGGTGACGATATCCGGTTCCGCTCCGAAATGCTGGATGGCCCACCATTTTCCGGTGCGACCGATACCGGACTGCACTTCATCGGCAATCAGCAGGATTCCATGCTTGTTGCAGACCTCGCGAAGTTTAAGGAGGAAGTCCTGCGGTGGAATGATGTAACCGCCTTCCCCCTGGATCGGTTCGATGATGATGCCAGCTATATCTTCAGGCGGGATGATCCTGCCAAAAACCTCATCTTCGAGGTAGCGAATGGTAGCGGAGGAAAGGTCTTCTCCTGGGAGGATGTTCAGGATGGGGCGGTAGGGGTCAGGGAAGGGGATGTGCGTCACCCCGTTCATGAGGGGCAAAAAACCACGATGGTAATGGGCTTTGCTCGCGGTGAGGGTTACAGCCCCGTGAGTTCTTCCATGAAAACCGCCGAGAAATGCGATAAACTGTGAACGACCTGTGTAGTAGCGAGCCAGCTTGAGCGCTGCCTCGACACTTTCAGTGCCGGAATTCGTGAGGAAGGAGATCGCGTCTTCCTGGAAGGGTGCGATCAGGTCAAGGTATTCAGCCAATTCCACCCATTTGGGGTGGTAAAAATCAGAGGAAATGTGCAGGAACTTTTCCGCCTGTTCCTGGATGGCTTTGACTACATTGGGGTGACTGTGCCCCGTGGAGTTAACTGCGATGCCTGCTGCAAAATCAAGAAATTGGTTCCCATCAACATCCCAAACAAATACCCCCTTACCGTGATCCATAACAAACGGGTAACCCCGCGGGTAGGATGGCGAGACAACCATCCGATCCCTTTGAATATAGCCTTTCGCCTTGTCCCCTGGTAAGTTGAGCGGTTTCAATTTACACCTCCTTGTGGTGGTTTGACGGACACGCATTCAACCTGACGATGAATTTATTAAATTGTAGTAATCTCTTGCATTGGAATTATACCATGCGCCATCCAGCACCCGATTTGTGTTTCCAGGAGAGCGTTGGGTCGTGGCATCATCATAAACGAAGGCAGGTTTAGGGTGTGTTGAAAATTGGCATCGGTGCGATTCGCTTCATGATCTGGTCAAATTATCAACCCACTTGATATAGAGGATCGAAGTTGGTGGGTTGAAAACTAACTTGTGGATTGTAAGAGGAAAAGCCCTTGACGTTTTCAACCCACCCTACGATTGACTGTAAAAATTCGGTGGAAAGCTGTTGTGAAAAAATGTTCGTTGACTTCACTATTAAACCCTGCTATGATTGTTACCATATGGTTTCTCGCAAGAAAATCAAACCGGGCAGTTTCCTCCGCCGAGTCGTGCTCAATTTACGCTGGCTGATTCCCGGTATTGGCGTTAAGCGTTGGATCCTGCTAATTTTAGCGGGCACCACATTATTGGGTGTGGGTTTCGCTGTCGTTTTGCTGGATATTTATCGAACTGCTCCTGAATCCTGGTTTCTACCCATCATCAAGACCGTCTCGCTGCAATTCATCCAGGTGCGCATCCTGCGGGCATTGATCTTTGGGTCGATGGGGGTCGGTTTGGTGATCCTGGGGATCATGGGGCTCAACCGGGCACTGTTGAGACCGTTCATCCGACCCGGCAAAGATATTATCGACACTGTCGCGGATTACCGACGCAAAGAGAAGGGTCCGCGGATCGTGGTCATCGGCGGCGGGACCGGGCTGACGAGTGTGCTGCGCGGGCTGAAAGCTTATTCGATGAACATTACCGCGGTGGTGACAGTGGCGGATGATGGCGGCTCTTCCGGCGAGATCCGGAAATCCGTGGGAATTCTTCCGCCAGGAGATATTCGCAACTGCCTGGCAGCACTTTCCAACGACGAGGAATTGATTACCCAGGTCTTCCAATATCGCTTCGCGGCAGGAGCCGGACTGAACGGCCATTCACTGGGTAATTTACTGATCACAGCTTTGACAGAGATCACCGGTAGTTTTGAGGCGGGTATCGCGGAATCCGCGCGGGTGCTGGCGGTGCAGGGGAGGGTCTATCCTTCCACCCTTAAGAACATCAACCTTGTAGGCGAGGTGGAACTCGAAGACAAAAAAACCAGGGTAAGGATCAAGGGCGAAAGCGAACTGCCTAAGCTGGGTGGAACGATCCAACGCGTCTGGCTGGACCCCGCCAATCCATCGCCGTTTCCGCCAACCCTCCAGGCAATCTTGAACGCTGACCTCATCCTGGTGGGACCCGGCAGCCTGTACACCAGTATTATCGCCAACCTGCTTGTACCAGATATCGTTGAGGCGATCCGTGCCAGCAAGGCATACAAGTTCTATGTCTGCAATGTGGCGACACAAAAAGGTGAAACAGACGGATTCAGTTGTGAAGACCATGTGCGCACGATCGAAGAGCATATTGGCGTGCGCTTGTTCGACCTGGTACTGGCGAACAACCGCTACGAAGGCAATCTTTCGGCTGAGATCGACTGGGTCCGGGTTACACAAGAAGATCACCGCTATGGGTTGTATATGACCGACCTTTTGGATGAAGAAAATCCGTGGCGCCATTCCTCGGCGAAGGTGGCGAAAACAATCATGGATCTGTATCTTGAGCGTACCGGACCGTTAAGCTACAAGGAAAGCAATTCCACTATCTGATCAACTATGTCTAGACATGGTAAAATATCCGCTATTCTAATTGGAGGTTCATATGGTAACAAAAATAGGCATCAACGGATTTGGAAGAATTGGACGGCAAGTTTTGAAAGCGATCTACGAATTACACGGGAGCGAGTTGGAAGTTGTGGCGGTCAATGACCTGTTCGACACGAAGACCAATGGACACCTGTTCAAGTACGATTCCAATTACGGGATCTTCCCCGGTAAGGTGGAAGCGGGAGAAGGAACCCTGACAATCGACGGGAAGACCGTCAAGGTCTTCTCTGAAAAGGAACCCGGCAATCTTCCCTGGAAAGAACTCGGCGTGGATATCGTCATCGAAAGCACCGGTGTGTTCACCGATGCCATCGGCGACCCTGCCAAGGGAAAATCCGGTGCGAATGTTCACATCACCAAGGGCGGTGCGAAAAAGGTGATTATCACTGCACCCGCCAAGAACGAGGACATCACCCTGGTGTTAGGCGTCAATGATGACAAGTATGACAGCTCGAAGCATCACGTGATCTCAAACGCATCCTGCACCACCAACTGCCTCGCGCCAGCTGCCAAGGTTGTGCATGAGAAATTCAAGATCGTCCACGGCATGATGACAACCATCCACTCTTACACCAACGACCAGGTAATCCTGGATCAGGGTCATAAGAAGGAAATGCGCCGCTCCCGCGCTGCCGGCTTGAACATCATCCCGACCACCACCGGCGCAGCCAAAGCCCTCGCGCTGGTCATCCCAGAACTGAAGGGAAAGTTCGATGGCTATTCCCTGCGTGTTCCGACCCCGACCGTATCCATCGTCGATTTTGTGGCGATTGTTGAGGTATCTACCACCAAGGAAGAGTTGAATGCCGCGTTCAAGGAAGCCGCGAACGGGAAATTGAAGGGCATCCTCGGTTTCACCACCGGAGAGTATGGCGATCCGCTGGTGTCGATGGACTTCAAGGGCGATCCCCGCTCCTCGATCGTTGACCTGCCCTCCAACATGGTTATGGGCGGCAACATGATCAAAGTTGTCGCCTGGTACGATAACGAGTGGGGTTATTCCTGCCGCACCGCTGACCTGGCAGCCATGATGGCGAAGACACTCTAATTCGGGATACTCAGATCCAAGAAACCATGATGCGCAACTGCCAATTTTCCCGGTTGCGCATCTTATCTTAAGTAAAAAGAGGAATAGCTATGTTTGCGAAAAAGACTATCCGTGATATCGATGTGGCAGGGAAGAAGGTTTTAGTGCGGGTCGATTTCAACGTCCCGTTGAAAGAGACCGGGGTGGGGGACGATACCCGCATCCGCGCGGCACTGCCGACCATCCAATACCTGCTCGACCACCAGGCAGCGGTGATCCTGTGTTCCCACCTGGGGCGACCCAAAGGCGGACCGGAAGCCAAGTATTCCATGAAGCCGGTGGCTGACCACCTGGCAGGGCTGTTGGGGAAATCAGTTAAGTTTGCCTCCGACTGCATTGGTCCGGAAGCCTCCAGGGCAGCTGCTGACTTGAAACCCGGCGAAGTGCTGGTGCTGGAAAACACCCGTTTCCATGCCGAGGAAGAAAAGAATGACATGGAGATGGCAAGGCAGTTGGCGGAATTGGCAGACCTGTACGTCAACGACGCATTTGGCACCGCCCATCGTGCTCATGCCTCCACAGAAGGTGTCACCCATTTCCGACCGGGTGTGGCTGGATTTTTGCTTGAAAAGGAGATCCAATACCTGGGGCAGGCAATTGCCGATCCGAAACCTCCCTTTGTCGCCATCATGGGCGGTGCGAAAATCAGCGATAAGATCGGTGTGATCCAGAACCTGCTGAAAAAAGCCGATACCATTCTGATTGGCGGCGGAATGGCAAATACATTCCTTAAAGCACAGGGATTTGAGATGGCGGATTCACTCGTGGAAGAGGAATCGGTTGCCACTGCTGAGCAACTCCTTAAGGAAGCTGGCGGAAAGCTGATGCTACCGGTTGACCTTGTTCTGGGAGATAAATTCGATGCTGAAGCCGAGAAGAAAACCATGGCGACAGGGGATGTCCCGGCAGGATGGCGGGTACTGGACGTTGGACCGAAAACCGTTGCTGCATATGGGGAAGTGATTGCGAAAGCGGGCACTGTGGTCTGGAATGGTCCGATGGGTGTGTTTGAATTCCCCAAGTTTGCAGAGGGCACATACGGTGTTGCCAGGGCTGTTGCAGACAGCCAGGCAGTCAGCATCATCGGTGGCGGGGAATCTGTTGCTGCAATCCAGCAATCCGGGCTGGCAGACAAGATCACGCATATCTCCACCGGTGGTGGCGCTTCCCTTGAAATGCTGGAAGGGTTGGTACTGCCAGGAGTCGCTGCTCTACAGGATAAGTAAATTCTGCCCGATAGAAAACCTGGTCTGGACAGAACCATAGGGTTGGGGTAGAATTCTTCCGCCACCTGAACAGTGCTTACCCTCGACCCTCGCACTGGCAGAAGTTGTTGAAAGGAAATTAAGTTGGCTAACATTAAGTCTGCAATCAAACGTAACAAGCAAAATGAAAAACGCCGCCTGCGCAACAGGATTTATCGCGGCACGGCACGTACCTATGTTGCCCGCGCACGCACCGCTCTGGCTGGAAAGGATGGCGAGGCTGCAGAAGCCGCGACCCTCCTGGCAGTCGCCGCGCTGGACAAGGCTGCTGCAAAGGGTGTTATTCACAAGAATAACGCCGCCAGGCGCAAATCCCGCCTGATGAAGAAACTGGCAGCCGCCAAGTAGGTTCGTTTTTCGCAAGAGCATCGAGCGGGAGTGATCTCCCGCTTTTGCTTCTTAAGGGCTTAAAAAGCGGCTATGATATAATCCTGTCAGCCATTGGTATAGGTGATCCATGTTTGAGGACGAACAGAAGCACATTGAAGAAAAGATCCACGCCTATTTTAGGAGTCAGGGTATTCCTGATGCTGAAATTAAGTGGACCTGGATCCCTTTTAATGGTCAATGGGGAATTGCCACGTCATTTTTCCAGGCGGCATCGGGTTCCTTTGGTGGACAAAAAGGGAATGTGGCAGAGCGTGCACATGAAATGGCAGATGAACTCGCTGTCAAATTGCAGGGGGAGCCAGGATATGAGCGCGTTGAATCGGTTAATGGGTATCTAAACCTCTTCTTTTCGTCGGCGGAATATTTTCAGCGCGTAATTGACCAGGTACTTGAATCCGGGTCTGAGTTTGGCAAGGCAGCCAATAACCGCGGGAAAGTCATGGTGGAGTTTTCTCACCCCAATACACATAAAGCTTTTCACGTTGGCCATCTGCGCAGTGCTTTCCTGGGGGATGTACTGGCGAGGATCCTGGATGCCGCTGGCTTTGAAGTCATACGCTGCAATTACCCGGGGGATATCGGGCTGCATGTCATCAAATGGTTGTGGAACTACCTGAAGTATCACAAGGGCGAGAAACCCGAGTCGGACATCACCCGCTGGATGGGAAGCCTGTATGCCGAAGCGGTTAAACGACTTGAGCAAGACCCGGATCTGGAACAGGAAGTCCGTGAGTTGTACAGACTCTGGGATCAACGGGACCCCGAAGTGGTTAATTGCTGGCAGGAAACCCGCCAGTGGTCACTGGACGGCTTCAACCAGATGTACGAAATCCTCGATATCCATTTTGACCGATATTACTTCAACTCCATGTTCGAAAAACCTGGCAAAGAGATCGTGCAGGAATTGATTGACCGCGGAATTGCAGAGGACGAGCGTGCTTCCGGTGGAGCTGTGATCGTCAAACTTGACGAGAAACTCGGACTGAAGGAAGAAAAATACCGTGTGATGGTCGTTCAGAGGTCGGACGGAACTGCACTTTATGCGACAGAAGACCTGGCACTGGCGAGGCAAAAATTCCTGGATTACCCTGGCCTGTTAAAATCCTACTACGTCGTGGACGTCCGCCAATCTTTGCATTTTCAACAGGTGTTTAAAACACTTGAACTTTTCGGATACGAATGGGCGAACCGCAGTCAACACATCCCTTATGAACTGGTAAACCTGCCGGGGAATGTGACCATGGCATCGCGCGATGGTGTGGTGGTTCTGCTGGAAGACCTGATCCGTGAAGCGACCAACCGGGCGCTGGAGGTGGTCAGGGAGAAGAACCCAGAACTACCCGAGGAAAAAAGGCTTGCGGTCGCGCGGGCAGTCGGGATTGGTGCGATCAAGTACCCCATGCTGGCAAGGGATAGTAACAAGGTGGTGACCTTCGATTGGGACTCCGCATTGGATTTCAACGGACAGGCTGCCCCTTATATTCAATATGCTTACGTGCGGGCAAACAGTATACTAAAAAAATATCAACGAGAAATCCCCTCGACGATGAGACCAAACCTGCCATTAACCCCGCAAGAAATTGCTCTTGTCGACCTCATCAGCCGAATTCCTAATGAGGTACAAAAAGCTGCCAGGGATTTGAAACCGCTGGTAATCACCAACCTGGCGTATGAATTGGCCAGGGCATTCAATGATTTCTACACTCAGTGTCCCGTGCTCAAGGAGGAAGATGAGATTACCAGAAACGCCCGTCTTCGCCTGGTCGCGGCATCGCGGCAAGCCCTCTCCAATTGCCTGGCATTACTGGGCATCACAGCCCCACAAGCGATGTGAAAATTCTAATTCCAGAAGAGGAGATATTCAGTTATGACCCCGATCAAGACCCTAATCATGGGCGCAGCAGGACGAGATTTTCACAATTTCAATGTTTTCTACCGCGATAACAAGGATTACGAAGTGGTTGCTTTTACCGCCACTCAGATCCCAAACATTGATGGGCGCAAATACCCCGCAGAATTGGCCGGCAGCCTTTACCCGGCTGGAATCCCAATTTTCCCGGAAAGCGAACTCGTCAAGCTGATAAAAGATCTGAAAGTTGAACAGGTGGTGTTTGCCTACAGTGATGTTCCGCACGAGTATGTCATGCACAAGGCATCCACGGTCAATGCTGCCGGGGCGGATTTTCGCCTGATGGGTGTTGCCAGCACTCAGGTCAAGTCGGTCAAACCTGTCGTCAGTGTTTGCGCGGTGCGCACCGGTTCCGGAAAGAGCCAGACCACCCGTCGTGTTTCGCTGATCCTGCGCGGAATGGGGTACAAGGTCGCAGCGATCCGCCATCCGATGCCATACGGTGACCTGGTCAAGCAGAAAGTGCAGCGCTTTGCCACGTATGCTGACCTGGACAAACATGAGTGCACGATCGAAGAGCGCGAAGAATACGAACCGCACCTCGATAACGGCGTCATCGTGTATGCCGGTGTTGATTACGAAGCCATTCTGCGCGAAGCTGAGAAAGAAGTTGATATCGTCCTGTGGGATGGCGGCAACAATGACTTCCCCTTCTACAAGTCTGACCTGAACATTGTTGTGGCAGACCCGCACCGCGCGGGACACGAAAAGGCTTATCACCCCGGTGAGACGAATGTGCGCATGGCTGACTTGTTCGTCATCAACAAGGTAGACACTGCTGATCCGGCGAAGGTGATCGAAGTCCGCAACACATTGCACGAGCTTAACCCGGACGCGTTGATCATTGAAGGTGCATCCCCGTTGTTTGTGGATAACCCGGAAGCCATCCGCGGCAAACGTGTCCTGGTCATCGAGGATGGTCCGACCCTGACCCATGGTGAAATGGCTTATGGTGCTGGATGGGTGGCTGCCAAGCGCTTTGGCGCAGCCGAGATCGTCGATCCGCGTCCCTTCGCGGTGGGTTCCATCCACGATACCTATGTCAAGTATCCCAATACCGGGGCAATTCTGCCGGCGATGGGTTATGGCGACAAGATGGTCAAAGATCTGGAAGACACCATCAACAAGGCGGATGTGGACCTGGTTATTTCGGCGACCCCGATCGATCTGAATCGCATCATCAAGGTCAACAAACCGATGCAGCGCGTTCGCTACGAGCTGCAGGAGATCGGGCTAGCCGAACCTGGAAGAGATCCTGAATTCCAAGTTCGGAAAGAAGTAAAACAGGTATTAGTGTGAGTCGGGTATCTGTTTTCGATACCCGATCTCATTTGAAGGATTCCCATGTTTATTGATGAAGCAAAAATTTATGTACGGTCTGGACGCGGGGGAGCTGGCATGGTGCATTTCCACCGCGAAAAGTACGTGCCACGTGGTGGTCCGGACGGTGGAGATGGCGGCAGGGGCGGCAGCGTGATCTTTGAAGTGGTTCCCACTCTGAACACACTGCAAAGTTTCCGGTATAAACACAAGTTCATTGCCCAGGATGGCGATAATGGCGGTCCGAGCAATATGACCGGCAAGAGCGCGCCAGATCTGGTGATTCCCGTTCCGCCTGGCACGATCATCTAACGATGCGGATACTGGCGACCTGCTGGGCGATCTTGTCGAGGCAGGTCAGCGCCTGGTGGTTTGTAACGGCGGGCGGGGGGGCAGGGGCAACCAGCACTTTGCCAATTCGCGTAACCAGGCTCCGCGAACCGCGGAGAAAGGTGAACCCTCTGAGGAACGCAACCTGACCCTGGAATTAAAACTGTTGGCAGATATTGGAATTGTGGGTTTGCCGAATGTCGGAAAATCCAGTTTCCTGGCAGCAGTGACCAATGCAAAACCCAAGATCGGCAACTATCCCTTCACCACACTGGAACCCAACCTGGGTGTTGTTAACCTGGATCGCGAAACAGATCTCGTTTTAGCGGACATCCCGGGTTTGATAGAAGGCGCACACCAGGGAGCCGGACTGGGAGACGCTTTCCTGCGCCATATCCAACGCACGCGCGTACTGATCCACGTACTGGACGGCATGTCAGAAGACCCGGTGGCTGATTTCACCCAGATCAACAGCGAACTGGCGCTCTTTGACCCCAACCTGGCAAAGAAGGCGCAGATCGTGGTGGTTAATAAAATTGACCTCCCGGAAGTTCGCGAGAAGTGGGATGGACTTAAGAAATTACTCAAGAAGTCCTCGAAGGACCTCTATGCCATTTCTGCTCTGAGCCGTGAAAACCTGGAACCCGTGTTATGGAAGGCGGCTGAACTGCTGCAAAACGCGCCACTGCCGGAGGCAGTGGAAACGATCCCTGTGTATAAGCCAGACCAGGATGTGAACGCCTTTACCATCGTTCGTGAAAATGAAGGCTGGCGGGTGAGCGGCAAGGCGATCGAGCGCGCGGCGGAGATGACCTATTGGGAACATGATGGCTCGGTACGGAGATTCCATCGTTTGATGGTAATCCTGGGGGTCGATTCGGCACTTCGTAAAGCCGGCATCCAGGAGGGCGAAACAGTATTTATCCTGGATTATGAACTGGAATGGCAGGATTGAGAGGATTTGATGCGTATCGGGATTTTTGGCGGAACGTTTGATCCTCCCCATGTGGGTCACCTGATACTGGCGGAGGAATGCCGCACCCAGCTTAATCTCGACCTGCTGCTTTGGGTGGTCACTGATAACCCCCCTCACAAACGTTATGTGAACGTCAGCCCGATAGAGGATCGTGTGAAACTGGCTGAGAAAGCCATTTGTGGTAATCCGAACTTTGTCGTCTCCCGTGTGGATATCGACCGTCCGGGACCGCATTTCGCGATCGATACGGTGAACATTCTCAAAGAGGAATATCCCGGCGCGGCGATGTTCTACCTGATGGGTGGTGATTCGATGCACGACCTGCCGACCTGGAACAAGCCGCAGGATTTCATCAAGGTCTGCGATGGTATCGGCGTAATGCGCCGCCATGCTGACCAGGTGGACCTGGAATCGTTGGAGAAAGTATTACCCGGAATTACTCAAAAGGTCTTTATCGTCGAAGCCCCGATTCTTGAGATTTCGTCCAAGCAGATCCGCCAAAGGATCAAAGAGGGGATGGGATACAGGTACTACCTGCGCGACGCGGTTTATTCCGCGATTGCTGAGTTGGGTCTGTACAAATAGCCCCCTAGACTTAAATGCAAACACCCCGGAGTAACCCGGGGTGTTTTTTGGCAGTTTATTTTTGGACCAATTGTAGATGCCCCACAGCCATGTCAATGTCCACAAGTATCAGGGGACCAGTAGAACCAAATTCATAAGTGTTGCCGTTTACAGTCCAGGTACCGTTGAAATCGATATCGTTTAGTTCACCGGAGGTGACCACCCGAACATGGGCGTCAGCTGGAAAGATCAGTTTTACGTCACTCACGCCAGCGTCCAGGTTCACCTGCATATCCTTGGTCAATGTTCCGCTGAAATCAAGTTCGTAACTGCCTACTCCACCATCAAAGGTGACCAGGCTGGTATTCGCATTTGCCAACCCGGAGATGGTTACTTCGGAAGCCCCGGTGTTGTAGGAAAAAAGTGTCATTTCCACCAGGTTTGGTTCATCAAACCGGATCTTGGACTTGCTCGCTCCGTCTGAAATCTCGAGGCGTGACAAGGAGAGACCTCCCAGTACCAGGTTGCTTTCGGATGCGCCAGTGGACACACTCAGGTCAATGGGCATGGAGCCGAGTTTCAGATCCCAAAAATTACGGATTGAGCCTTGAGGAAAGCCTACCTGCGATGTTGTCTGTTGGTACAAGCGGAGGGTATCGTCTGTGCGGCTAATTCTCGGTTGCCACGCTGCCACGTTATATTGCACGGTTCCTTCAACCAATTGATCCGCTCCCGCATTCAAGGTTAAGGACCCTGCACCCATTTCGATCTCAACTTTGTTGATTTCAGCAGATTCTAGTACCGGTTCGCTGATCTCCAGGGTTTGGGTCACGCCAGTATCTACTGAGGGCAGGTCAACCGTGAAGGAGCAAGCCACCAGTGTGAGGGCGATTACGACCAGGATAAGTAATTTCGTATATTTCATTTTTTCCTCTATCATTCAGTTTTTTCTGTAGGCGGAATAGTTTCCGCGGGTTGTACTGTGGGGATCACCGCATTTATGACCTTTGCGGCGTATTTCGAGGAGCCAAAGCGGCTGATGATCACACCGCCCAGACCAAGAATGCCAACGATGAAACCGATCAGCCAACCCACGCAGGGAATCAGTCCGGCAATGCCGGTGACCAGGCTGAGCAGCAAGGTGCCGATGCCAGCGGAAATGGAGGGGTGCCAGGTGGTTTTGAACACCACAGCCATGCGTTCGCCGATCTCCAGCCCAACTGCCACGAAACCAAAGAGCAGGGCGAGGGCGAGAATGACGGCGGTGATGGCGCTCACTGGGATGAGGATGATGGTGATGGCGAGCAGCACCAGGACGATGGGGGTGAGCACCAGGGTAAGCAGACCAACTCCGCCAGCGATGAGCGGTTCACGCAGGATGGTCGTCTTCACACGCGACAACTGCCCGGGGAGGAGCAGACCAATCAGGACAGCGAGGATGCTCAAGGCGAGTGCTTGCAACGAGGCGTTGAGCAATTGCTGAAGCGGATCACGCGTGGGTAGGAAAGGCACATTGAATCGATCCCCATTATTCTTGAAGTCAAGAAAATCGGGAGATTCCTCGCTAACGCTGCCGTTGATCTCTGCAAGCGGTGAGCGGCTCAGATTTGCGCCGATCATGACCAGGTCGCCATTGACCACCGCGTAATCTTCAATGTTCACAGCGCCGCCCATGGCAACGATATCGCCGTTCATCGTTCCACGAATGGTGACGGTACCACCCACCAGGATGGTATCACCGTTCACGGCTGAGCCTTTGGAAATGGTGGCTGTGCCGCCAACGACCAACAGGTTTCCGTCAAGAGAATCCCCCGGTTCTAGGCGGAACGTGTTGCCGATGATGACCTGGTCGCCGCTCGAGGAATTAACCGGCTGCGGGGTGGGGGTTTGCGCCAGCGCTGCCTGCGGGGCTGCCAACAGGACGACGAGAAGTGCGAGGAGAAGTGTAAGGTTCAGGAAGCGTTTCATTTTGCTTTACCCCTTCCAAAGGCTAATTTCCAGATGGATAACCCCCAGACAGCAGATGCGAGGATGATCCAGCTGGAGATGAAAAATCCGGTGAGAATGATGATCCCAGGCGGGACAACCTGGACCAGGTGGGAGATCGTGTCCCAAAAGTTTTGCACCCCGTTCAACACATTGACACTCACTGAGAGGGCGTTGGCTGCCAGGGAGATGAAAGAGATTTCCGGCAGGAGCAGGACGCCTGCAGCGATGAATAGCGCGACGGCGATGCTGGATAAAGAGATCAGCATCGCGCGCGCCTGTTTCTGTTCTTGTTCGCGTTTCCTCATCGCCAGGCCGGAATTCCAACGGGCAGTGAACCCGGAGGGGGCTGCTTTGGTGGCGACCCTGGAGAGAACATGTTCCACGCGCTCGTGAGCATCGGCAAGATGGGCGCATGGTTGGCAATCAGCCAGGTGCGCTTGTAATTCCTGACGTTGAGCGGGGTCAGGTTCTTCTATTTTGAAAATCCAATTCTCATAAGGCTGGTGTCTCATGGCGAAAACCTCCTTCGAGCACGGGTTCCCGCGAGGCAGCGATCGCCTCGGCGAGCTGTTTTCTTGAGCGGTGCAGCCTGCTTTTGACTGCGCTTACGGTTAACGATAACATTTGTGCAATTTCCTCCTCAGAACATGCATACCAGTATTTGAGGATCACGGCAGCCCGGTCTGGCGGGCTGAGCTTGTTGATCAGCTGGTGTAATACCTGGTCCTCTTCGTTCATCATCGCGACTGCTTCGGGATTGGGCAGGGATGGGTCGGCGAGGTCGAAATCGGGGAATTCGTCCATTTCGAAGATGCCGAATTTTTGTCTGCGTTGCAGGTCGATGCAGTAGTGTGCTGCGATGGACAGGATCCAGGTGGTGAACGATCTTTGCGGGTCGTATTTCTTCAGGTTCTGGTAAGCCCGCCAAAATGTTTCCTGTGCAGCATCCTCAGCCGCGGTCGCTTCTCCGAGCATTCGATAGCACAGGTTGTACACCGGTGTCTGGTATGCCTCAACCAGCAGGGAAAACGCTTCGTCATCCCCGTTGATGGCTTTTAAGATCCAATCCTGGTCAACGTTTATCAAGTGTGCCCCGAATGTTCAGTTATTCTAAGAAAATATACGCAGGGAAAGCGTTTTGGTTGCATCAATTCTGGAGAAGAAGGTTAGAAAACAAGTTCCTCTTTACCGGCGAGTTTCTCCTGGATCTTCTGCACCACGGTGTCGAGGTGCCTGGACTTGTGCACAAAATCAAGGTCATCGGTGCGCAGGGTGAGCACCGGGCAGAGGTCAAAGTTCTTGATCCAGTCCTCGTAGTAGGAATCGAGCAGGGTCAGGTAATCGGCGGAGATGGTCGATTCGATTTCGCGACCGCGTTTTTGGATGCGCTTGACCAGCACGGAGACCGGCGCGGCAAGGTAGATGAGCAGGTCCGGGCTGGGCAGGGTGCGCGTGACCAGGTCGAAGACCTGGCGGTAGGTGCGGTAGTCGCGCTCATTGATGTTGCCCAGGGCGTGCAGCGCGCGGGCAAAGATGTAGGCGTCTTCGTAGATGCTGCGGTCGATGATGGCAGACCGCTGGTCGCGGTACATCTCCAGGTGCTGGTTGGCGCGGTGCCCCAGGAAGAAGACCTGCAGGTGGAAAGACCAGTCCTTCATGCTGGCGTAGAAATCGGGCAGGTAGGGGTTGTCGGCGACGGATTCATAGGCAGTGCGCCAACCCATGCGCTCTCCGATGCGCTCGGTGAGCGAAGTCTTGCCGGAACCGATGTTGCCTGCGACGAGGATGAGTTTCTTGGACATGGCACCTTCTCCTTGGATGAGATTGCTTTTCTATTATACGGCAAGCCGCACCCCATTCCGAGGGTTATTGTGGTAAAATCCTCTCTGGCTTTATGCTAGAACATGTTGTGCTTGGTAGTAGTACCCTGCGGTTCTGCAGGGTGCTTTTTTTTGAAAATAGGAGTTATGAATGAGTTGTACGTTTGAAGAACTGGGTCTCGCACCCGAATATGTCGAAATTGTGAGCGCTTTGGGGTACACCCAACCGACACAGATACAAGTGGAAACAATTCCCGCAATGTTAAGTGGAAAAGATGTGATCGCCCAATCGCAGACCGGAACCGGAAAAACCGCGGCGTTCATGCTACCCGCGCTGCAGAACCTGCAGCCAGGCAGGAACGTTGTGCAGGTACTGGTGCTCGCGCCAACCCGTGAGCTGGCGAAACAGGTGGCGGATGCCACGCTGAGTTTTGCGCCGCACATGCGCGGCAAGATCCTGCCGGTGTACGGCGGGCAATCCTACGAAGTACAGATCCGCGGACTGAAACGCGGCGCGGAAATCGTGGTCGGCACCACCGGCCGCATCCTCGACCTGCTGCGCAATAACATCCTCGACCTGAGCAGCGTGACCACGCTGGTTTTGGATGAGGCTGACGAAATGCTCGAGATGGGTTTCATCGAAGACGTGGACCAGATCCTGACCGAGATCGATGGTCAGGTGCAGATCGCGTTGTTCTCCGCCACGCTGCCGGAACCGATCCGCAAGCTGGCTGCTAAATACCTGCACGACCCTGTCCGGGTTTCGATCAACCCGAAGCAGATGACCGTGGAAGAAACCGAACAGCGCATCTACCGCACCCGCGAAGAGGGCAAACTGGACGCGCTGACCAGCCTGCTGGAAACGGACGACGTGACCAGCGCGCTGATCTTCACCCGCACCAAGGCGCGCGCGCAGGACCTGGCGGACGAATTGCTTCGCCGCGGATTCTCCGCGGACTCCCTGCACGGCGACCTGAACCAGGCGCGGCGTGACATGGTGATGAGCCGCTTCAGGAAGGGAATGGTTTCCCTGCTGGTCGCCACCGACGTGGCAGCCCGCGGGCTGGACATCCCCAATGTCTCCCATGTCTTCAATTACGATATGCCGGCGGACGTGGAAGATTACGTCCACCGCATCGGACGCACCGGTCGGGCAGGGAACACGGGCATCGCTGCCACCCTGCTGACCCCGAAAGAACGCAGCCGGATGAACCAGTTCCAGATCGCCACCCGCAAGAGCGTGAAGGAATGCGCGCTGCCCACCCGGGCAGAAATGCAGGAGCACCGCGACAACCATCTGATCGAGAAGATCGAGGGGCAGCTGCTGGCAGGGGTCAACTCAAACGAGAAGAACCTGCTCAACCGCATGCGCGAACGCGGGTTCAGCACCGAGGAAATTGCTGCCGGGCTGCTGCGAATGCTGCGGGCGAACGAGAGCAGTATCCCCAATCCGGAAACTTTCGTGCAGGACGAACCCAGGGCAGCGAAAAGCTACCCGCAGAGCAAAGGCAAGTCCTACGATACTCCCAGGTACGCTGGCGGTAAGTCCCGTCCTGATTTCGCAAACGGCAGCAAGAAATCCGACTCGAACGTGGCTCTTGAGCCGGGGATGGTACGCCTTTGGATGAACCTGGGCAATAAGAACGGGCTGCGTCCGGGTGACATCGTTGGAGCGATCGCCGGTGAATCCGGCATCCCGGGCAAGGCGATCGGTGAGATCAACATCCAACCCAATTACTCGCTGGTGGACGTGTCGGAAACGCACGTTGCATCCGTACTAAAGCGCAGTAACAAGGAATACAAGATCAAGGGCAAGCCGGTGCACATCCGCCTGGCGGACGCCATGGTCGGATAAGCATATCCTGCGTATATCAAAACCACCGGGTTGACCGGTGGTTTTTTGTTTAATCCTTGGTGATGAGGATGGCGGCGACCAGGCCCGTGCCGCCGTGGACGGAGAGCCCGGGGGTGAACTGGGCGACGAGCACGTCCTTGGGCATGGGCAGGTCGAGGCGCAGGCGCTTCTCCAGCTCCGCGGCGTCCTCCAGGTTGTTGACGTGCACGATGCCGGCGCGGACGATGGTCTTGCCGTCCACCGATTTCTCGAGCAGCTGCACCATGCGGTTCATCGCCATCCTGTGGGTGCGCACCTTCTCAAGCAGCCCCAGCTTGCCGTCGATCATGGTCATCACCGGGCGGATGTCGAGGAAGCCCGCCATCTTGGCGGAAACCGAACCGATGCGTCCTCCCATGGCGAGGTATTTTAATGTAGTCAGCGAGCCGTAGAGATGTACATGGGGGATCAGGGAGCGGGCGGCTTCGACCGCCTGGTCGTGAGAGGCTCCGGCAGCCACCGCTTCAGCAGCGGCGAGCGCCATGTACCCCTGGGCGAGGGAGAGGTTTTCCGAGTCGATAACGGTGATCTTCTTGCTGGAGAGCTCGCAGGCGGCTTCGATCGCGGAATCGTAGGTGCGGCTGATCTTGCTGCCGACGACGATGCAGATGACGGAATCCGCGCCTTCGGCGAAGGCTTTTTCGTAGGCTTTCTGGAAAGCGGCGGGGGAGGGGGCGGCAGTGGTGGGCAGCTTTCCGCTGGCGTCGATGCGCTCGAAGAGCTGTTTGTCGTCGATCTGGGTGCACGCCTCGTAGGATTCCTCGCCGAACTGGATGGTGATGGGCACCTGCTCGATGTTGTGGCGCGTGGAAAGCTCGAGCGGGAGGCTGCAATCTGTATCGGTGATGATCTTGATCATGGCTGACCTGCCTTTCTTGTTCGAATGATATGAGGATTATAACGGGTTGCGGGCAAGATGATATGCGACTAAAGGCATATTAAATTAACACCAGTTGTCCGGTTGAGTGATGCTCAATTCTCACAGCGGTGTATATATAGTTAATCGGAATTTCTGGAGAAAAGGTTGCAGACAGATGCCAATTGACTCGAGTGTTAACCTGCTGCGTGAACGCATCATTGACGAGATCTTCACAGCGTTCAAGCTGCCCGCCAGGGGCTGGGCGAGGCGCTGGTTCGGACCCTTGTTCCGCCTACCCACACAGCGTTTCGCGGAGCACTTTGCCGCGGCGGACGACGCCATCGGCGAGGGCGGAATGACCGCCGGTTGCCGGGTGGTGGTGGACAGGTTCGGCATCGGGCTGGAGGTGCACGGGGAGGAAACCCTGCCGGAAAGCGGACCGCTGCTGATCGTTTCCAATCATCCCGGGGCGTATGACTCGGTGAGCATCGGCTCCAGGCTACGGCGCAAGGACCTCAAGATCATCGTCTTCGAGACGCCTTTCTACCACGCGATGCAGCACGCGGACAAGTGGTTCATCCACGCGCCAACTCAACCGGAGGGGCGCATGCTGGCGCTGAGGCAGGCAGTGGAGCATCTGCGCTCAGGCGGGGCGGTTCTGCAGTTCGGCTCGGGGGTGATCGAGCCCGACCCGGCGCTGTATGGGAACGTGGAAGAGACCCTGCAGGACTGGTCGCCGAGCATCGAAGTGATGCTGCGAAAGGCGCCGGAGACTAAGCTGGTGCTGACGGTGGCGAGCGGGGTGCTGTTGCGCCGGTTCGCCATGTCGCCGCTCACGAAGTTGGTGCGCGGGGGGATCAGCCAGCGGCGGGTGGCGGAGTTCACCCAGGTGCTCACGCAGCTGGCTTCGCCGAAAGAGGTGCATGTGGAGACGAAGATCAGTTTCGCCGCGCCGGTGGGGCTGGCGGAGCTGGAGGGCGAGAGCGGGGAGGGCGGTTGATGGAGGCGATTCTGGAGCGGGAGAGGGTGTTGATGCGGGGGCACATTCTTCACCACGAAATTCACGAAAATGTTCGAAATTCGTGAGATTCAATTGAATAAAGAACTTAAATAGAAGGATTTCAACGCGCCTTACAACTATTCCTTTCCGGAAAATTCCGGCTCACTGGTGAGACCCACCGTATAAAGTCGCTCCAATACCGCTTTCACCGATGTGAAGGTGTACTCCACACCGCGTAACTTTATCGGTTTGGCGAGGCGAGGATCTGCATCCTCATTATTATCAATGCTGGTCCAACGCCAGAAACATCCTCCGTCAATACCTGTCGATTGCATCACCCATACCAGACTTTCCAGAGCCTGCTCAGTCGTCCACTCAGGCTCGACAGGAGGAAGCAAGCCCATTTCCACAGCCACTACCCTTGCTCCATTTCCCCTCCCGATCACGTCAAAAACCTCATTCGCAGTCTCCAACGCCCACTGGTGGGGATTTAGGTCCTCGCACGGTAAATCAGCCGCAAGGCTGCACTTACGGTGCTCATAAAACGATAGCGCGTAGGTGCGTTCGTTTTCCGGTACTTCCAGGTCATCAAAAATAAGCTTAAGCACTTCCACAGGATCCCAGTAATGCCCATCCGTCATAAACGGGTTGGGAGGCTGCATCTGAACATAATAATTGCCAACGATTGCCTGAGCGGAGAGCTTCCGGTAAGGAACTCCCAATGAATGAGCATATTCAATAGCCCAGCGCACATAATTACCGGGAGTGGAGTCTGGACCCTCCCACAACGAAGGCTCTGCAGGTCCACCACAGGCATCCATTATCGAATCGCCATTCGTATCTACCAGGAAGGGGGTTCCTTCAAACAATACCAGGTCGAGGGCTGGGTGGTTCCCGATCCGCTTTAGAATACTTCCCAACCAGATCTCATTGTCATTGGAAAATTGTTGTTCCATATGCGTGTTGACAAGACGCAGGAAAACCACCACCTCCTTGCTTTGAAGCAAGTCAAGGAATGCAACCAGGTTGTCCAGCTCAGTGGCAGTGGGTTGTGGGTATTGTAAACCAAGCGCTGGTGAAATGTTGCAGTCCGGGGGAATAAACGGACCTGGATCGTAGGTCGCAGCCGACGACCGAAGTTCAAAAGCAATTGTGTTCACACCCAACAGTTTTATCTGATCCAACTGGAGGGCTACCTCTTCTGACACCGAATGACCCACGACTTCATCCAAGGAATTGAAATTACTGATCACCTGCCCTGACCACCATTCGCTTGACCAACCACGACGTTCAAACTGGACATATAACCCTCGAACGGGCAGTACGTTTACAGGCAGAGAAAACTCTGTAGGTGTTGGGGAGAGGGGGGTGTTTAATGACACAGGCAAAGAGGTAGGGGTTGGTTGCGAAGTGTTTTGAACAGAGCCAGTACAACCGCTCACGAGCAAAAAAATCAAGCCCAACAAAAAACCAGCCTGGAAAATGTGTTTCATGAATCCTCCATCAATAAGCAGAGCGGACTGATAACTCGTATAATACTGCGTTTTAGCGAATACCCGTATCTATGTCGATGTCCAGGATGGTCACCTCGCCTGTCTTGATGGTCACGACTGCCGGCAGACCCTTGGCGAACTCGATCCCGCCGGGAGGTAGCTGGACGGTGTAATTTCCGACGGGGAGTTGGATGGAGTAGGTGCCGTCTGCAGAAAAGCTGAGTGTGGCATATAGTTTTGAGCTGCCTTCCGGGTAGATCTCCAACCCGCGCGAGGTGAAGACTTCGGGGGAGGGGTGGGCTGGGGCTCGCCAGCGATTCTCAACCGGGGAAAGCGGACCGACGGTGACGCTGCCCTGCAGGGTGCCGGTCTCGGCAGGCTGGACTGCGCAGGCGGAGAGGAGGAGGGTGAGGAGTATGAGTAATGCGAGGGATTTTGTCATGAGCAAAGTATACGACCTTATTGGTCCAGGTTTGATGAAATCAAATCCAGAAACCTATTTAAGCAATTGGAGCGCGAGATGGAGTGTTCTCAGATTGCGTAGTTTCCCGGTATCGATTTAGGCATTTACTCTCATAATGAATTCCGGCAGCAGCAGTAAGATGAAATTGACTCAGAAGTGTTGCAAGTAGATGATTTTTACTGCCAGTAACTCCTGGTCGATCGGCAGAACATTCACCCTATCATCCGGAATCGAGTGAGCGATGAGAAGTAAAAACAGACAAGAAAAACCTATTTTAATCCACCATTGCTGGGACTGTTCTCGATCGCCACGCTGGTCTATTTTGGTTATTACCTTTGGTGGCGAGCCTCGGCGACGATGAACCCGGACTTCCCCTTCTTTTCCTGGCTGTTATGGGCGGCCGAGGCCTTCGGCGTCTTCGCTTATATGCTGTTCTCCTATTTCACCCGCGATATCTCGCCGCGCACGCCATTCAAGCCGCCGAAACCCGGATTGGAGGTCGATATCTTTATGCCGACCTACAACGAAGACAAGGAGATCCTCGAAGCGACCGTGATCGGCTGCAAACGCATGCGCTACCCGCACACCACCTACCTGCTCGACGACGGCAACCGACCCGCCGTTGCTCAAAGCTGGCCGACCGCATGGGCTGCCAGTATATCGCGCGCCCGACGCACGAACATGCCAAAGCGGGCAACATCAACTACGCCCTGTAGCAATCCGACGGTGATTTCATCGTCATGCTCGACGCCGACATGGTGCCGCAGCCGGAATACCTGGAGCGCACGCTGGGTTACTTCGAGGACGAAAAGCTGGCGCTGATCCAGATGCCCCAGGAGTTCTACAACCAGGATTCGATCCAGCACTCCGGGCGCGCAGGCGGCTGGCACGAGCAGTCGCTGTTCTTCCGCGTCATTCAGCCGGGCAAGAACGCCAGCAACAGCGCGTTCTGGTGCGGCAGCCCTTCTGTGGTACGGCGCGCAGCCCTCGAAGATGTTGGCGGGGTCGCAACCGCCACGGTCACGGAGGACATCCACACTTCGGTACGGCTGCACAGCCGCGGCTGGAAGACGCTGTTCGTCAACGAACCACTGGCGTTCGGCATCGCCCCGCAGACCGTGAACGCCTTCCTGCTCCAGCGGCTGCGCTGGGCGCAGGGGACGATGCAGCTCTACCGCAGCAAGGAAAGCCCGCTGTGGATCAAGGGGCTCAGCCTGAAGCAGCGCTTTTCCTATCTTTCCAGCTTCCTGGCCTACTGGGAATCCTTCCAGAAATTCCTCCTGATCACGATCCCGATCCTGATCCTGGGGTTCGATGTGCTGCCGATGCAGGTGAATTTTGCCGTTTTCCTGGCGCACTGGGTGCCCTATTTCGCTCTCAACATCATCGCCAATCACCTGGGCGGGCGCGGGGTCTTCCGCTACTTCATGACCGAGCGCTACAGCTTCCTGAAGACCACCACCTTCATGGTCTCCACGCTGACCCTGTTCAGCGCCAAACCGCTCAAGTTCAAGGTCACGCCCAAGAGCGTGTCGAAAGGTGTGTACAGCCAGGAGCGGCGCACGATGCGCATCTATTTCGTGCTCTTCGGCGCACTGCTGGGCTCGATGGTGTACGCCTGGGGTCGGACGATCAACTTGCAGCTGACCGGGATGCAGGCGGACGCCTTCATAATCGCATTCTTTTGGGCGGGTTACAACTCGCTGGTCATTTTCCTGGCGATCCGCGAGGTATTCCGCAAGAAGCACGACCGCAAGCAGTACCGCTTCCCGCTCAAGGCGCATGCCGAACTGGTGAGTTGCGACGAAAGCAAGGGCAGGATGCCGGTTGAGGTGATCGACCTATCTTTGAGCGGGGCAAAGATCCAGTTGGGCAGGCGGCTGCCGGACGATTGCCGAGGGATGATGCTGACCATCCACCCGACGATCAGCGAGGTGTTCACGCTGCCGGTGGAGAAGGTGGTCTTCCAGGCGGAGCAGCCGGATGGGCGTTTCCAGGCGGGGATGGTGCTGTGGGACGTGCCGCAGGAACAGCGGGAACGGTTGTTCGAGTTCCTGTTCATCGAGCAGCCAGCGGCGACTATTGCGCTGCCGTACAAGGTGTGGTCGTGGAACCCGTTCAAAGGGCTGGTGGTTTTCGCGAGGAAGGTGCTCGCTTTATTGGTTTGATCTTTCGGTAAGGGCTTATTGGAACTCTCTCCCTCTCCTGGCGGTATCGGGCGAGGGAGGCGTGTTGAAGGAGGGGGAGATATGATTTCTCTCGCAATCCCCTCGCAAATTACTCTCGGGGACATGTCCCACTCGCAAACTACTCTCGGGGACACGTCCCACTCGCTTAGAACGCTCAGGAATCTCTCGCAAAGCTGCTAAAGTGCCTTGGATACAAGGCTTAAAAGAGCTTTTTTATATGTAGGGCGGGTTGTATGTGCCCTAGCTCGTCTTGTGCGTGATGCTGAACCTGCTGTTTCCTAGTAGATTCTCTCGAAATCCCACAAGGGGACGCACCCACCGCGAGCCGCGAAGAAAGGCAAAAAACCCCTAAGCAAGTTTGGTATACAATAATACACACTACTGTCATTGCGAACCCCTTGCTTTTAGGGGTGAAGCAATCCCCAATTAGATTTCTTATGATGAGGTAAATAATTGCTTCTAGACCCCATCGAAGATTCTTATTGCATATACATTCTCACGAACAAGCACCATACCGTGCTCTATACTGGTGTGACCAGTGATCTGTATCACCGCGTCATGGAACATAGAGAAAAGGTGTATCCCGGTTTCACATCGAAGTACAATGTCCATAAACTGGTGTATTACGAGCAGTTCGGGGATGTGAACGACGCGATTGCGAGAGAGAAGCAGATCAAAGCCGGGTCGAGACAGAATAAGATCGACTTGGTCAATTCGGTTAATCCAAATTGGGAGGATTTATGGGACAAGCAGTTTGGGGAGGAGGTGGAATGACTAAAGCAATGTCACTCCAGCACTGGCAGCCGGTGCAAGTGTTGCGAGCTGCGTTTTTTGCAGCGCTGCAATCTCCATCACGGATTGGAGTGATTTACTTGGGGATTGCTTCGCCGAAGTACACGGCTCGCAATGACAGAAGGTGGGGTGCGGGCTGACGGAGGATGAGATCAGGATTGTGGAGGGGGGATGATATGGTTGGGCATATTGCTATACGTCCCGATAAAAGAAAAAATCTATCATGGAATATCCAAAGAATATTAAACCACAAGAAATCCCTGCTTTTGATTTCTTATATAAATTGACCAAACAACCCCCTGTCTACGAGCCAGATGGGAAAAGGGGACCAGACTTTTTAGTATATGGTAAATTAGCTGTGGAAACAACACAACTAATGCAATCCTTTTCACATAACAGTAAATCATTTGTTATAGATAGCAACTATAAAAGGATTTTCGATACACTTTCGAACATTTTGAATGATTTTGACAATGGTTATTGTGGCAAAACTTATTTCCTGACTTTTACTTATACGGCAAAAATGCCTCGTATTACCCCATATAAAAAACAAATTATCAATTCTTTGAATGAATTTCTGCAGAAAGATGATCGGAGTTTTTTTACCTTTTCAATTGAAGATAAGGTCGAATTTTCAATCTTCCCAGGATCTCCAAGTCCGGGGAAAGTTTTTAAAATTGGTGCAAGTGACTGTATTGAACAGGGCGGTAACCCGGAGAGTGTCTATATTTGCGACATCAAACGATGCATTGAATTAAAAAATCAAACATTATTGATTTGGGAAAAAACGTATGCCTGCAATTGGTTAATTTTAGTGGACAAAATACAATTTTGGGATTGCCAAATTAATAAAGATTTTATAACATCTAGGATTTCAGGTTTAGGCGATTTTTCAAGGGTATTAATAATTGGTTTGGATCACGAATTGAGACATCAATTAATAAGAAATTAGTTTTTTAAGATGGGTTCATCTTGAATTATGTGCTTTCACTGCCAGATCGACCAACTGGTGTTCGAGCTGTACGGGCTGCTGGATGATGATGTTAGGATCGTGGAGGGATGCGCACGAAGGGGGTAGGGTACTTACTTCACATATCAACCAATTAATTGATTCTTTTTAAGACGTTTGATTATCGGTGTGGTATTTGATAAAGCGGTCACCGTCACCATTACCAGCGTATGGGAGCCATCCATTTGAAATTACAATGGACAAAACGAAATAGTAAAAGGTCTACAGACAAAGGGCTCGCACTAAAATCCGTTTTTTTTATGTTTATCGTGACTTGGTACCCTACTGGAGAATATTTAAAAATTATTTCGCGTGGTTTGTTGAACAATCTTGAAAAACAGGCATTGAATTTTTCTGATACTTGATTTGATATAATATTCATTTCTTCAGGAGATGTTGACGTTATTATAATCTCAGTCACATTGAAAACGCTATCATAACTCGTTCTAAAACTTAATTCATCCCATGTGTTCATGAAATTCTCACGATTTACCTTTTCTTCGATTTTCAGCACTCACTATACCCGCAGGCGTAGCACTTGCGGCAGCCCTCCTCGTTGATCACGGCGGCGACGCCGCACTCGGGGCAGAGGTCGCCAAAGGCTTGCGGCTGGGCGGGGGCGGGGGTCTCCTCGACCTTCATCTTCGGTTCGCTGAGGTTCTCGATGAGCGGACGCTGGACGGGCGCGGAGGCTTCCGGCTTGCCCATGCGGATGGCGCGCTCGGATGAGGTATTCCTCCAGCACCTGGGCGACGCCGTCGGGCAGGGAGCGCACGCGGTTGGGACCGAAGCCCAGCGAGCGTCCGCCGCCGATGCCGGCGAGCTGGCGGGTGACGTCCGTCAGGCGCTGGCAGGGCTCCACCGGGGAGGCCTGGCGCAGGACGTAGGAGATGAGGCGGCCGATGGCTTCGCTGACCGCGGCGGTGTCGGAGCCGGCTTTGGCGGTGTTGATGAAGATCTCGAAGGGCTGACCGGCGTCGTTCTCGTTGATGGTGATGAAAGCCTTGCCGAGGGGGTCTCCACCGAGTAGGTGCGACCGATGAGGGCGCGCGGGCGGGGTTTCTTGGTCTCCTGCCAGAGCTTGATCTGGTCGGGTTGGGCGTCATCCGCGGCGGGTTTCTTCTTCTGCGCGGTGGCGTGCGTTTCCAGCACCACCTCGTCGCGCGAACCGGTGACGTACACGGTGATGCCCTTGCAGTTGAGCTCCCAGGCGGTCATGTAGGCGGTGGCGACGTCCTCCACGGTGGCGTTCTCGGGGAAGTTGACCGTCTTGGAGAGGGAATTGTCGACGAATGCCTGCAGGGCAGCCTGCATGCGCACGTGCTCCCCGGCGCTGATGTCGGCGCTGACGGCGAAGACGTCGCGCACTTCTGGCGGGACCGCCTCGATGGTCTGGCAGGTGCCTTCCTTCATCACGCGGTCGAAGATGTCCTGGCGGTCCATCTCGCCGATGCCGGCGTCGATGAGCGCCTGCTCAAAGGCGGGGCTGGCGTAGGTGAGCTGGAGGTCCTTGCCGTTGTCGTTGACGTGGCGGATGTAGGCGAGGGCGAAGACCGGCTCGCAGCCGTAGCCTTCACAGCCGGCGACGGTGGCGATGGTGCCGGTGGGCGCCACGGTGGTCTGGGCGGCGTTGCGGATGCCGTAGCGGCGGATGCCCTCGGTGACCAGGCTCCAGTCGATGGGCGGGCGTCCCCAGTACTGCTGGGTTTCGATGAGAGAGGTGGGCGGCTGCCAGAGCAGGTGCTCGGGGTCGTAGATGCTGCCCTTGATGGCGGGGAAAGCGCCGCGCTCGCGGGCGAGCTCGATGCTGGTCTGCATGGCGTGGTAGCGCACGAACTCCATCACCTGCGCGCCGAAGTCCTCCCCGGCGGGGGAGCCGTAGCGCACGCCGGCGTGGTACATCAGGTCGCCGAGCCCCATGATGCCGAGCCCGATGCGGCGGTTGCGCTGGGCGGCTTCCTTGAGCTGCGGGACGGCGGGCACGTAAGCGTTGGCGTCCACCACGTCATCCAGGAAGCGCACGGCGAGCTTGGTGTTGTCGCGCAGTTTGTTCCAGTCCACGCTGTGGTCGGGTCCGAGGTGCTGGGCGAGGTTGAGCGAACCGAGGCAGCAGTTCTCGTAGGGTCCCAGCCACTGCTCGCCGCAGGGGTTGGTGGCTTCGAGCTGGTAGAGGTGCGGGACGGGGTTGGCGCGGTTGGCGGCGTCGAGGAAGAGCAGCCCGGGCTCGCCGTTGTGGTGCGACTGGCGCACGATGCGTCTCGAACAGGTCGCGGGCGTGCACGGTCTTATAGACGCGGAAGGGGATGCCGGCGGCTTCGGCCTGCTCAAAGGTGCCGGCGAAGTGCTTGGCACGCGGGTCGGAGAGGTCGGGGAAGCGCAGGTTCCACTCGCGGTCGTCCTCCACGGCGCGCATGAAGGCGTCGGTGATGCCGACGGAGATGTTGAAGTTGGTGATGCTGTCCTCGTTGGTCTTGCAGGTGATGAACTCCTCGACATCCGGATGGTCCACGCGCAGGACAGCCATGTTGGCGCCGCGGCGGGTGCCGCCCTGGGCGACCTCGCCGAAGGCGTGGTCATAGACGCGCAGGAAGCCGACCGGACCGGTGGCCTGCCCGGCGGAGGTCTTGACGTGGGAGCCCTTGGGGCGCAGGCGGGAGAAGGAGAAACCGTTGCCGCCGCCGGTCTGCTGGATGAGGGCGGCGTCGCGCAGGGTCTGGAAGATGCCGGAGGAATCGCGACCCATGTCGTCGCTGATGGGGAGGACGAAGCAGGCGGCGAGCTGCCCGAGGGGCGTGCCCGCGCCGGTGAAGGTGGGGGAGTTGGGGAAGAAGGCTTTGGTGGTGAGCAGGGCGTAATACTTGCGCGCCAGGGCATCCGCGTCGGTTGCCCAGCGGGATTCAACGGCGGCGATGTGCGCGGCGACGCGCCAGAACATTTCCTCAACGGTCTCGGCGGGGTTGCCGTCGGGTCCGCGGCGCACGTAGCGCTTGATCAACACCTGTCGGGCGTTGTCGGTCAGCTCCACGAGGGGGAGGTCAGCCGGCATGCCGCCGAGGTCGAGCAATGATTTCTGCGTGGTGTGCGTCACTGAATCCATGTTCATTCTCCTAAGATGCCAATAATCGATCGATCTCCTGCCGGATGGACTGGAGATCGGAAAGCTGCAGGTAGACGATGGCGTAGCGGATGTAGGCGATCTGGTCGAGGCGCTTGAGCCCCTCGATGACCATGTCGCCGACGACGCGGGAGGAAACCTCTTCGCGTCCCATTTTTTGGAGGGTGCTTTCGATCTCGCCGACCAGGTGTTCGATGTCGTCGGCGGAGACGGGGCGCTTGGTGCAGGAAAGGCGGATGCCGTCGAGCAGTTTTTCGCGGTTGAATTGTTCGCGCGTGCCGGAGCGCTTGATGATGAGAGGAGTGGCGAGGATGGGGCGTTCGTAGGTGGAGAAGCGCTGTCCGCAGTGTTCACACTCGCGGCGGCGGCGGATGCCCCCGCGGCTGTCGTGCGAAGTGTCGATCACCTTGGATTCGTTATTATGGCAATACGGACAGTGCAATCAACCCTCCTGAATGAATGCTGCTATGACCGGCTGGCATGACCGGGACCTGTACCCATGTGACTGTGTTGAAGAAATACCCCCCATATATAGGGGGATATGCAATTAAGTACCGTATATCTGAGGTTCATTCTAACATATTCAGCAAGGCGATTCAACCAAAAGAAGGTGATTTTGGCTTAAATTTTCCGGGTTTGGAGAAAACTGGATGAAAAGCACGGATTGCGTGTATCGGTGCGCTGAACCTTGAAAAATAAGGTTAGTCTGGCTTGCGGGTGGGGAAATGGCGCAACTTAGCCATGGAAATGGGTATTGGCGGTAATTATTGGAGATGACTGTAATCTTAAAAATTCCGGATTTGGAAAAGGTGGTAAGGAGCCCGAACCAGCCTCAAAGGATCGCTTCTGATTAACGAGTTTAGGGATTAATCGGAAGCGACTGGCGGGGACCAGCCGCCAGTCGCGAGCAATATTTGTACAACCGCGGGCGAAACGCCCACAGGCGCATTGCTATGGAGGAAAATCATCAATTCGACCAGCCAACAGAACCTACTTCTGGTTGTTCTGCTGCTGCTGCCTCAGATGATCCCGAATGAACGTGGGCACCTCGAGCTCGTTCAGATCCACGGTGACCGCCTGGAAATCCTGGGCGGAGCGGGAAGCTGCCGAAACGGCAGAGCTTTCCTGAGCGGACCTGATCGAAGCAGAACCGACCTCCTCGTTGCGATTGACGGCTGACGATTTCGAGCTCGGGCGGATGGTGGTGCCGCGGTCGAAACCGGTGGCGATCACGGTGATGCGCAGGTCATCGCCCATGTTCGGGTCGATGACCGCGCCGAAGATGAGGTTGACATCCGGGTGCGCGGTTTCCTTGATGATGGCGGCAGCCTGGTTGACCTCGATGAGGGTGAGGTTGGGTCCGCCGGTGACGTTGAAGAGGATGCCGCGGGCGCCGTCGATGGTGATGTCGAGCAGCTGGTTGGAGATGGCCTGTTCGGCCGCCTTCAACGCGCGCTCTTCGCCGCTGGCGCGTGCCAACTGCCATGAGGGCAGCGCCGCCTTCGGACATGATCGTGCTGACATCCGCGAAGTCCAGGTTGATGAGACCGGGGATGGTGATGATCTCGGAAATGCCCTGGATGCCCTGGCGCAGCACATCATCGGCTGTCTTGAAGGAATCCTGCAGGGTGGCTTTGCTGTCCACCATGTGAGCAGGCGGTCATTGGGGATGACGATGAGGGTGTCCGCGTGCTCTTTGAGGCGGGCAATGCCCTGTTCCGCGGACTGGATGCGCTTGGAGCCTTCGAACGTGAAGGGGCGGGTGACCACGCCGATGGTGAGCGCGCCGACTTCCTTGGCGATCTGCGCGACGATGGGGGCTGCGCCGGTGCCGGTGCCGCCGCCCATGCCGGCGGTGACGAAGACCATGTCACTGCCCTTGAGCGCTTCGTACAGCTCCTCAGAGGATTCTTCGGCGGACTTGCGTCCCATTTCAGGGTTGCCGCCAGCGCCGAGACCGCTGGTGGTCTTGTCGCCGATGCGCACCTTGCTTGGGCGCGTTGGAGAGGAGGAGGGCCTGGGCGTCAGTGTTCACAGTGATGAACTCGATGCCCCGGACGCCTTCCTCGATCATGCGGTTGACGGCATTGCAGCCGCCGCCGCCGACACCCACGACTTTGATGCGGGCGAAGGCTTCAGACAGAGGCTTGCTTTCCGGTTCAGTTGACCGGCTGCGGTTTGGTGCTGCGTACGGAATCGTGTTGTTGGTCTCCATTGTTTTTTCCTCCATTTCATTAATCTCAATCCAATCGATTGGTTGATTCACGGTAGTAACTGGCGTAAGCCATTTTTTGATCTTTTCCCAGTCAATATTGATCCCCTGGGCGCGTGACGCGGTCCGGAGGGTTTGCGCTCGAAACGGCGATCTGGTTCGATCAGTTCCGCCCACTTGAGCAAGCCAACGCTGGTGGCGTAGGCGGGGGATTGAAGATGATCGACCAGCCCGACCAGATTCTCGGGGCGGGCAACGCGCACGGGCATGTTGAGCTCGCGGGATGCCAGCTGGCGCATGCCGGGCAGCAGGCTGGAGCCGCCGGTGAGCACCATACCCGCGGGCAGCAGGCTGTCGTAACCCGAGCGGCGGATCTCCTGGTGCAGGAGTTCGAAGATCTCTTCGACGCGGGCTTCGATGATGTGCAGCCAGGTCGCGTGCGGTTCACCTGCTGAGGATGCTTCGTCCCCAAAGGATTTGAGGGTGAAGAATTCCTCGTCGCCGACTCTCGGATCTTGAGGCGTGACCGTGCTTGTTTCTTGACCTGTTCCGCCTGTTCCGGGCTGACGCGCATGCCGATGGAGATATCCTGGGTGATGTGGTTGCCGCCGATGGGCAGGACCTGGTGTGCCAGACGTCGCCGTTGATGTACATGGCGAGGTCAGTGGTGCCGCCGCCGATATCGCAGATGCAGACACCCATCTCGCGTTCGGTCTTGTCCAGCACCGCTTCAGCGGACGCCAGCGGATTGAGGACGAAGGAGAGAACCTCCACGCCGCAACCTTCCACGCAATTGCGCAGGTTCTCCACCGTGGCAGCGGCAGCAGTGATGATGTGCGCTTCGACTTCCAGGCGGTACCCGGAGAAGCCGATGGGCGTGTGAATGCCGTCCTGACCGTCCACGGTGAAGCCGCGCTGGATGACGTGGATGACTTCGCGGTTGTGCGGCATGGCGACCGCCTGCGCGGCGTCCAGCGCGCGCGGCAGACATCTTCCTCGTCGATGACGCCGCCGTTGATGCCGACCACACCGCGGGAGTTGATGGCGGAAACGTGCGAACCCGCCAGGCTGACCAGGGCGGAGCTGATCTCAAGCCCGGAGGTGCGTTCCGCTTTCTCAATGGAGCGCGCCGATCGACTGGGATGGCAGCGGCAATATCCACCACATTGCCTTTCTTGATCCCCTGGGCAGGTTCAATGCCAACGCCCATGATGCGCATGTCGGATTCACCTTCGAGGCGCGCGACCAGGGTGCAAACTTTGGTGGTTCCGATGTCAATTCCGACTACGATAGGCTCGTCCATATGCTTCACTCCGTCCGATAATAAGGTGCATCAACGTGTTCCACGCTGACCAGTACGGGGTTGATGCCCAATTTCTGCAGATTCTCGACAATGGTCTGGTACTCCGATTGCTTGAACTGAATGTTTGTCAGGTCATTGCCAAAATATACCCGCCAGCCGCCGGGATCCTGCCAGCCCATACCGGAGATGGGATCGTAAACCAGTTTCGCGCCCTGGGGCATGAGCCCGCTGAGGGTGATGGCGGCTTTGAAGACCTGCGGGTCAATGTAGTTCACCGCGTCCTCGGGGCTCAGCGGGTCGGTCTGCG
This sequence comes from uncultured Chloroflexia bacterium, assembly GCA_963774925.1. GTDB lineage: Bacteria > Chloroflexota > Anaerolineae > Anaerolineales > Anaerolineaceae > UBA6107. Next base: position 751,960 of record CAVZGM010000001.1, on the reverse strand, counting down.
CGCTGATGACCTGCATGGCGTAATCGATGACCGATGTCGCGGAATCCAACGGGCGGGTGAGGGGTGGGAGTACCTCCGCCTTGATGACCAGCAGGTTCTCCACATCGCCTCGTGGGGTGAAAACAACGCCATCCGCGTCGATCCAAAGGACCTGGTCAGTGGTTTTCCAGGAGAGCACCGGCTGCCGTTCCACAGCGTCGATGGTGACGCGGTCGGGGAGTTGCACGCTGACGCGGATATCCTTCAATTCCGGGAAAGCGACAGCAACTTTATCGCGCAGGGCGTTTTGGTCCACGGTGAAGACAGAAGTGGTGTTAGAGAGCACGACGGGGGTGACATCCTCCGGTTTTAATCGCTGCAGACCGTTGGCTTCCACCACCGCGACCTGGAACCCTGCCATGTTGGTCATCATTAGCGCCAGGACAAGCGAGGTGAGGGCGAGTGCGGCGGAAATCCAACGCCAGTTGAAATGGATGATGGGAATTGCGGGGAGGCGGGTTTCAACGCCGTTCCGACCCACCGAGTAGTACACCTTGCGGCGCGGTTGGGTGGTCACCGGGCGGCGCGCGGTGTTGTTCACGGAGCTTCTGCTGACCACACGGGAGGCAGGCGCGACCGGACGCGAGACCTTTGCGGGGGTCTTTTGCTTGGCGCGGTCTGTGCTTTGTCCGCTGCGCTTCTGGCGCAGGGACTCTGCTCGAGTGGATTCAGACTGCCGTGACTTCAGGATTCCCATTATTGTCCTCTGTAAACCCTTTCCGTGGCATCCCGGTCAGCTTTACGCTGCAGGGCAAGCTCGATCAAGCGATCCACCAGCGCGGGGTAGGAGATGCCGCTGGCTTCCCAGAGTTTGGGGTACATACTGATGCTGGTGAAACCGGGGATGGTGTTCACCTCGCTCACCACCAGTTCAGCGGTGTCTCGGTCAAGCAGGAAATCCACCCGCGCCATACCGGCACAGTCAATGGCTTTGTACGTCTTTACCGCCAGTTCACGGACCTTTTGGGAAGTCGCGTCGTCCAGGCGGGCGGGGATGATCAACTCGGATTCATTGCCGAGGTATTTGGCATGGAAAGTGTAGAAATCCTCCGCCGGGCGGACTTCACCGGGGATGGAGGCGATGGGGTCATCGTTGCCCAGGACACTGACCTCGATCTCGCGCGCGTTCAATCCGCGCTCGACAAGGATGCGGCGGTCGAACCGGGCGGCATCCAGCAGTCCTTCGAGCAGGTCGGAGTGACTGCGGCATTTGGTGATGCCCACGGAAGAGCCCAGGTTGGCGGGCTTGACGAACACAGGGTAGGAGAAGGCTTTTTCGATCTCCGCGATCACATTTTCAGTCTCCGCAGCAACCTGGTTGCGGGTAAAGAGCAGGGATTCCACAACCGGGATGTCATTGGCGCGCATCACGTCCTTGAAAAGGCTCTTGTCCATGCCCACAGAGGAGGCGAGCACACCAGCACCGACATATGCCAGGTCTGCCAGCTCGAGCAGCCCCTGCAGGGTGCCATCTTCGCTGAACGTACCGTGCATCACCGGGAAGACCACATCGAGGTTGGTTTCAACCGACCATGTTCCAGAGCAGAAGGCGAACAATTTCCCACCGTTTGGTTCAGGAAGAATGGACGCGGGCAGGAGGGAGTCGAATTTTTCGGCCAGTAGTGCTTCCAAAACATTGCTGCCGGTTAACCATTGACCGGAACGAGTAATTCCTACCTGGCAGATCTCATATTTTTCCGGATCCAGTACCGATAAAACGGAACGGGCGCTCATGAGGGAAACCTCATGTTCGCCGGAGCGTCCGCCGAACAGGACTGCGATGTTCACTTTCTTTACCATGCGCTTACCATTCTCCAATCATTTCAATCTCAAGTTCGAGACTGACGCCGAAGCGTTCCCGAACGGTATTCTGAATAAAGGTGATCAGGCGGCGGATGTCCATCGCCGTGGCGGTGCCGTCATTGATCAGGAAGTTGGCGTGCACGGGGCTGACCTGGGCACCGCCGATCTTCATGCCCTTCAATCCCGCTGCTTCGATCAACCTGCCGGCATGGTCGCCTTCCGGGTTCTTGAAGGTTGAGCCCATGCTCGAACCAGGCGGCTGGGTGCGGCGGCGGCGTTCCTGGTTTTCATCCATGGTTGCCTTGATCGCTTTTTGATCTCCTTTGGCTACCTTCAGGTGAGCGGAGAGGATGATGGCGTGCGCCGGATCGCGCTTTAGAAGGCTGCTGCGATAACTGTATGCCATCTGCTCGGCAGTGAGCGACAGGTAGCCCTTTGTTCGGTGCAAGATGTTTGCCAGAACCAGGCTGCCTTGCATATTTCCGTTGTGCGCACCGGCATTCCCGTAAACCGCGCCACCCAGCGAGCCGGGAATGGTGTATGCCCATTCAAAGCCGGATAGGGCGTGTGCGGCGGCTTTGCGGGCTACCGCGGACAGACTGGCGCCGCTTTCAGCGATGATGAGAGGCGGGTCGGAATCCAACTCGGCTTCCACCTTGTTGGCTTTGTTATGGATGACCACAGCATTGACACCCTTATCGCTTACCAGGACATTGGAACCATTCCCCAGGACCAGGACGGGAAAGTCCTTTTCCCAGAGGAATGTCACATACTCTGCCAGTTCAGCCGCGTCACGCGCAACCAGCAGGTAACTGGCAGGTCCGCCCACCCGGGAGGTGGTCAGGCTGGCGAGCGGAACATCCCTGAGGAGATGTTTGCCAAAGTGCCTGGAGAGCAAGGTATCATCCATTAAGCCATATCCTTGTTAGATGTCTCTCACGCGGTCGATCAATTTTTCCATCAGCTCCGAGCGTTCGCTGCGGCTGAGGGAGTGAAAATCCTCGTCACGGCGTGGCTGGGAGGATTTCACCTGGATGCGCGGGAAATCCGAAAAGTAGCGCGGAATGTCCAGGTCAAGGTTGTTGTTCTCGTAACTGTTCTTCCGTGGATCAGCCATCTTATTCCTTCCTTTCTTGAAGGCCTTGCAAGACCGTTGAACAGATCAGGTTCGCGTCACCGGCAGACAGGACCAACAACACGTCACCGGGCAACAGGTTTTCCAGCAGCCATTTTGAACAGGCTGGGATGCTGGGGATGTGAAGGGCAGTATCTTCACCGAATTCTGCGACAAGAGAGCTGTAATCAAAGGGTTCCACAGGCTCGCGGGACGCGTATATATCGGTAACGATGACGCTGTCAGCGAGACGCAGGGAACCGATGAAATCGCGGTATAGTGCCCGAGTGCGGGAGAAAGTGTGCGGCTGCCAGACTGCCACAAGCCGTTTTCCGGGGTAGCGCAAGCGGGCAGCGGAGAGTGTCGCGCGGATTTTGGTCGGGTGATGCGCGTAGTCATCAACTACAACAATCCCGTTTACCTCACCAACTACTTCAAATCGGCGACCAGTCCCCTTGAATTCCGCCAGAGCCGCGGCTGCCTCTTCCAGTTGGCAGCCCAGGTGCGAGAGAACCGCCAGGACTCCGAGCGCATTCTGCACGTTGTGTTCGCCTGGAACCTGCAATTCCACATGAAGAGGGGACGGATATCCCTTATTCAACATATCAAAGGACAGACCGCCCAGGTCGATTCTGTTTAAGATTTGCTCCCTGGAAATCAGCGTTTGCCTGGAGACCGTAGGTTTGATATGCTCTTCCTCCGGGAAGGGCGGTGACCAGACGGGAACTCACAGAATGGTCTGCGCAAAGAATCAAGGTGCCAGCTGCTTTTATCCTCTCGATGAACTTTTCAAAGGCAACCAGGTAACTCTCCTGGTCGGGGAAGCAATCCGGATGGTCATATTCCACATTGGTGAGCAGGATCATGGAAGGATTCAATCCGAGGAACATGTTGTCATATTCATCAGCTTCGATGACGAAGGTCTCTCCATTACCGGAATGGGCATTGGAGGCGAGGTTTCGAGCAATACCGCCCAGAATATAGCCGGGATCCTTACCAAGGCGAGTGAGCACCCAGGCGAGCATGGCGGAGGTGGTGGTCTTTCCATGCGAACCGGCAACCGCAACAAGGGTATCCTTCTCAAGCAAGGTGCCAAGAAAATCCGAGCGTTTTAAAACGGGAATTCCTGCCTCATTGGCTGCCTGCACTTCCGGGTTGCTGTCGGGGATTGCTGATGAACGTACCACGAAGTCAGCGCCGTGGATGTTTGCAGCTGTGTGACCCTCGAAGATGGTGACGCCGGCATTCCTGAGGTCCTCAGCGTACTGTGAGAGTACGCGGTCAGATCCACTGACCGTATATCCCCTTTCCAGGAGAACACGGGCAATGGAGGAGATCCCAGAACCACCGATACCGATCAGATGCGCATGTGTCATTAGATAAACACCACAATCACAAAGACAAAACAAATGGCGACCGCGAAGTAGATCGCGGGGGTGGTCATCAACCAGGCGGGCGGGAGAACAGCCAGCCAGCTCAAGGCTGCCTTGCCGGATTCGGTGGCAGCGTCAGGAGGGAGCACGAAGGCGAAGGGGTAGGCAGCCTGGTGCAGGTAGTACCAGATGGTGCCAAAGACCAGGAACCCATTGACCCCTCCGAGCACGGCTCCCAACAGGGTATCCTGCAGCAGGTGACGGATGAAGCGACCGCTTTCCGCCAGCTTGGGAATCTTGGGGGTCTGGTAGCCGAAGAAGACCAACGCGGTGAGGATACTGGTCTTGATCCAGAAAACTGTGGTTGGTTTGGCATTCTTGATGGTGTCCTGGTAGAAGGGTACATAATTCTCCAAAACGGTGAGCGTGAACAAGGCAAGGATGATGCTGAAGGTGACCAGCAACTCTTTTGCCCAGCCGCGCATGGCACCGATAATGGCAAAGATGACCATGAAGATCAGGAGCATGACATGAATACTGACCATTTCAGGCAGCCTGTACCTTTCCTGATCGACCACAAAGGTCAACCAATAAGCGGGCAATCTCTTCAGCGGCTTGCGGTTTGGCGAGTGCGCGCATTTTCCGTTTCATTTCAGCCAATCTTTCAGTATCGCCAAGTAACCCGTTGATTGTATTTAGAAGTTTCTGTTCCAATTCCTCATTCGCCAGTATCACCGCTGCGCCATTCCCCGCGAGGTAATCTGCATTGACCTTCTGATAGCGCCAGGCGTAAGGGTACGGGACAAGGATGGCAGGAAGACCATAGAGGGGTAGTTCTCCGAGGGTGGATGCGCCAGCGCGACAGACTGCGAGGTCAGCGCAGGCGAACGCGGCACCCATCTCATCGTGGAGGTAAGGATATAGCTTGTAATTATGCTGCAGGTCAGACGGCAGGTTCGCTGTTTTCGACTTGACATCTTCCAGATCCAGGGAACCCGAAAGGTGGATCACCTGGATGGAGGTCAGGAGGCTGGGAAGGACCTTCACCAATGCGTTATTGATCGAGCGTGCGCCCTTGCTGCCGCCCATGACCAATAGGGTGGGTTTTGAGAGATCAAGGCCAAATTTCTGCATAGCAGCAGCTTTTTCAGAGGCAACCAGACCTGAGCGGGTGGGGTAGCCCGTGACCACAAGTTGTTTCCGGGGATTGAAGTATTTTTTTGAAGTTTCGGTGGTCAAAGCGATCGTGGTCGCCTGACCCGCGAGGGTTTTCAGTGCCAGACCGGGTTCGATATCCGGGACATAGAGCAACTTTTTCACCTGAACTGCTGCGAAAGCCATCGGCACAGCCAGATATCCGCCAGTGAACAAAATCACATGCGGTTGGAAATTTTTCAAGATCGACTTGGATTCGAAGTACCCTCTCAGCAGTTTCACCAGGTTGCCAGGCAGGGAGGTGAGCCCCACGCCGTGCACACCGGCAGCCGTGATCTCCTCGTACGGCAGCTGGTAACGCGAAACCAGGCTGGCTTCCATGCCGCCTTTTCCGCCTACCCACAGGACAGCGTCTGCGCGTTTACCGAGCGCTTGAAGGATCGACAGGGCGGGATACACTCCGCCGCCGGTCCCCCCTGCGCAAATCAACAACCGCATGAGAGGTGCTCCTTTCCACAGATTTTGTTTCCATCTTTGACTGCCTGGCGATGTTTAGCAGGATACCGATCCCTGCCAGGGTGGTGACCAGGCTCGATCCGCCCGAGCTGATGAAGGGCAGGGCATTGCCCGCGAAAGGCAGCAGGTTGACCAACACGCCCATATTGATGGCGGCTTCAATGAAGATCCAGAGTGTGATCCCGGATGCCATCCACTTACCAAGATCATCCCTGGCCTGATCAGCAATTTTGAGACCGCGCCAGAGCAGGGCAATGTACAATCCGATGATCACAAATGCCCCAATCAGACCGGTTTCCTCCGTGATCACGGAGAAGATAGAGTCCGTCGCGGCAACCGGCAATCCGATGAATTTTGTGGTGGAACGACCAATGCCCACCCCGAAGACCCCGCCGTTGATAATGGCTTCAAGAGACCATTTGACGTGGTCGGAAGCGTTCTGTGGGTCCTGTAAACCGCTCCAATAATCGGTGAGACGCTGGGAGGCGGTGCTGTTGATCTGAACGACCAGGAAACCCAACAGGGCGGTCACCACAACAACCAGGAGGATCTGGCGGATCTTGCCGCCGGCGATGAAGAAAAGGGTTCCCCCAAGCAGCACGATCGTGCCTGCAGCGGAGACATCCGGTTGGGCGAGGATGAAACCGGCGCACAGCCCGACGATGGCCATCAAGGGGATGAACCCATAGCTCCACTGGTGCAGGGTATCGCGCTTGTTGTATAGCCAGACGCTCAGATAAAGAATGATGCCCAGCTTTGCGAATTCAGAAGGCTGAATGGAACCGTTGAAAAGACCGCGGCGTGCACCGAGCTCGGTTTCCTGACCAAAGATCAAGACCATCATGCAAAGGAAAAGGACAGCTACCATGCCGGGAAGGACGAGTTTACTGTAGCGGTGGTAATCAAAGAAAGTGAGGAATACCGCGCCGCCGATTCCAGCGAGACCGATCACAAGCTGCCTGAGGACAGTGCTGTACTCTGAGTTACCTAGCTGCCGGGCAAACTGCCAGCTCGCGGAATAGACCATGAGGAGACCGATTGCAAAGAGCGTAATCACAAGGACCACGAGCGGCAGGTCAAAATTCTCGCGAAAGCTCAGCTTCTTCGCGGTCCGGGTTCTATTTGAAGTGGATTCAGGTGTGTTCATACCAGGTTATTTACCCATTTCTTAAAATAGTCACCGCGTTCTTCGAAATCGCGGAAGGCATCGTAGCTGGTGCACCCAGGTGAGAGAAGGACAATGTCGCCAGGACGGGCAAGTTCGGCTGCGATTTCCAGGGCTTCTGTGAAGCTGCCAGCCTCGTCGATGGTTTCCAGACGGTCGGATAAAGCGTGTTTCCCGAGAGCGGTTGTGATCTTTGGCGCGGCTTCGCCAAAGACGATCACGTGATCCACACGGGAATGGATGTAGCTGGCGAGATCATCCCAGGGGAGGTTCTTGTCCCTTCCTCCCAAAAGCAGTACGATCGGTTCCTCAAAAGAGTGCAGGTCTGCCAGTGTCCGTTCAGGCGCGGTGGCGATTGAACCATTGACCCAGCGAACACCCTTCCATTCCCGCACCAGCTCAAGACGATGCGCGACACCGCGGAAACCGACGACCCCTGCCTGCATGGCTTCAACTGGAAGTCCCATGGCAACCGCGATAGCGCAGGCAGCCTCGACATTCATCAGGTTGTGGTTCCCGCGAAGTTCTATGAGCGACTTCTCCAGGAGAGGTTGTGTGTGTTTGCCTTCGCGATAGACCACCTGCTCACCATCGATAAAGACCGCGGGAGTGTTTCCGACAGGTTCCTGGCGGCTGAAGCTGATCAGTTTTCCCTGAACGAGGGGAAGAAGATTCCAGGAACCGGGATCATCCTGATTTAATACCGCAACATCATTTGAGTCCTGGAAGCGCAGGATCCTGGACTTGGCTGCCGAATAAGCTTCCATTGTCCCGTGCCGGTCAAGGTGGTTGGGGGTGATGTTGAGAACTGCAGCCACATGCGGGGAGGTGGTCATCAGTTCGAGCTGGAAACTGGATAACTCGAGGACAACGCGGTCATCGGCTTTGATTTGGTCAACAAATTCGATGAGAGGATTTCCGATGTTTCCCCCAACCCATGCCTTCCTGGCATCGGAGGCAACTGCCGCCGCCATCCGTCCCATGAGGGTGGTGGTGGTCGTTTTGCCCGCTGAACCAGTAATACCTGTGGCAGGAGCGCTCACTTCACGCAAGAAGATCTCGGAATCATTGCTCAACGGAATTCCCCGTCTTCGCGCTTCAAGAATGAAGGGCATGGTCAGCGGAACTCCACCTGATATGCAGAGGCAGTCTGCGTTATCCAGAATTTTAAAAGGATGCCCGCCCAATGCCAATTGAATTCCTGAATTGCCAAGGGTCTGTAAACCCTCTGCAAGTTTCTCAGCAGGCTGGTGGTCGGTGAGTGTGACCATCGCTCCCTGGTGGTCCAGGTAGCGAGCCAGCGCCAGACCCTGCCGGGCGGCACCGATGATCACAATCTTCTTCCCTCGAAATTCGTTCATATCCTCTCTTAACTGACCGCAATGGCCATGGCAAAAATTGCTGCAAGGAGGGTGATAAGCCAGAAACGTTGAACGACCTGGGTCTCACTCCATCCGGATAATTCGAAATGGTGGTGCAGGGGAGCCATCTTGAAAAGTCGTTTCCCCTTGGTAAGTTTGAAGTAAAGCACCTGCAAGATATCGCTGGCGGCATTACTGACCGGAATGATGGCTACCAGGGGCAGTAACAGCCACTCTCCGGTCATCAATGCCACGACTCCGAGTACCGCGCCAAGTGAGAGCGCACCGGTATCTCCCATGAACATTTGCGCCGGGTGCACATTGAACCAGAGGAAGCCGAACAGCGCGCCGACAATGGTGAAACAGAAGCGGGCGAGGAAGACATCCCCCTTCATCAGGGCAATTCCACCGTAAGCTGCGAACGCAGTGGCGGAGATCAAGCCAGCCAATCCGTCCAGTCCATCGGTGAGATTGACCGCGTTTGACATGGCGACGATGATGAAAGTCGCCAGCGGAATATACCAGACGCCTAACTCGATGACCTTGTTCAAGCCCGGCCAGTACATCTGCGGTACGTCAAGCACATTCTTCAACACGTACGCGGTAACGACTGCGAAGATGATCTGGATGAAGAACTTGGTACGGGCGCGCATGCCGAGTCCCTTGCGCGGTCCACGGATGCCTTCCCAGTCATCGATGGCTCCGAGAAGACCGTAGGCGAGTAGTACCGCGAGGGGAAGCAGGATCGAGGTTCCGATCAGATTCAGACCGAGAATCGATACAGCGTTCAGGAGAATCGTTACCAACATCACCGCACCAATCACGATCAGTCCGCCCATGGTGGGAGTTCCCATCTTGGTAACATGGCTGTCGGGACCTTCGACGCGGATCATTTTCCCCAATTTGAAGTGTCTCAAGATGCGAAGTAAAGGAGCACCCCAGATCACTGCCAGGATGAAACCCAAACCGCTGAGCGCTAATGCGAGAGAGGATTCTTTCACTCTTCAACCTCCAGGGCTTGCACAATCTTATCCATGCGCAAGCTGTGAGCCCCTTTGACCAACACGACATCTCCTTCACGTAGGAAGGAATTGAGCGCCGCAATGACCCGCTCAGGGTCATCGAGTGTTTCCACGGAGTGCGCGGGCAGACCGGCATCCACTGCCGCGGCAGAGATCATTCGCGCGTTCACCTGGTAGGCGATCAGCTTATCTGCAACTTCAGCGGCACGGTACCCAACTTTCTGATGACCAACCTGTTCGTAAGGTCCAAGCTCGTTCATCCCACCAAGCACAGCAATCTTGCGCCCGGGCAGCTCGTTGAGCAGGTTGAGGGCGGCGAGCATCGATTCCGGGGAGGCGTTGTAGGAATCATCCAGAACGAGCGCTCCCTGGCGCGTATGCGCGGCAACCAGGCGAAGTTGGCTGGACGAGTGCCGCAGTCCGTACACGATTTCTCCCCATGAGAGCCCTTCGACCAATGCAGCAGAAACAGCCCGCAGGATGGTATCCATCGAGTGTCTTCCGATCAGGGGAGCCTGCAAACTCAAGGTCTCGGACAAGTAATGTAAGTTAAAACGGATGCCATTCAGTCCCTGCGATTCGATCTCGTCCGCCCAAAGGTCGGCACGCGGATCGAGCCCGTAGAAAAACACTCTCGCCCGGGTCACATTCGCCATGGCTGCAACCAGGGGATCGTCCATGTTGAGGATGGCAACGCCTTCCGGCGCGGGCGGAAGCGACTGGACGAGCTCGCTTTTCCCCCTGGCGATGGCTTCCTGTGAGGTCGCCCGGGAAGCGTGCACCGTCCCAACGTTGCTGACAATGCCCACCTGGGGTTTAGCGATATCGCAAAGCAGGCGAATATCCCCTTCCTTGAACAAGCCCATTTCCAGAACAGCTCTCTCATATCCAGGACCCAGGCGCAGCAGGGTGAGGGGAAGACCAATCTCATTGTTGAAATTCCCCTGGTTCTTGAGTGTTCGGTATTTCAGGCTGAGCAACTCTGCCACCAATTCCTTGGTGGTCGATTTTCCTACGCTCCCAGTGATGCCAATCACCCTCAGGTTGAATTTACTCCGCCAGAAAGCAGCGATCTTTTGCAATGCTTTTTCAGTATCCTTCACTCGCAGGGCAAAGGGGAGCGCGGGGAATTGAAAATCCTGGGGGAGGGGTTTAAGAAGATTGACGACGGGGATTTCCGGATCAACATCCTTTTCGATGAGAGCCAGTATTGCGCCATTTTTGAGGGCGTCAGAAACGTATGTATGCCCATCCTTGACGGCGACGAAGAGAGAGGCAGGGATGACTGCCCGGGAATCCACGATGGTATCCGAGATCCCGATCTCAGCCCGCATTGGTCTGATGCCCTGGTAACCTTCAATTACATCCGCGAGGGTGATCATTTTGCCTCTCTACTGACCTTTCATACTCAAGCGAACCTTGTCCGGAGGAATGTTCCTGAGGACAACAAGCTCCTTGACGACATCGCTGAAAACTGGTGCTGCGACTACCGAACCCCAGATGGAACTTTCCGGTTTTTCAAGCCAGACATAAACGATGAATTGTGGATCATCCACCGGACCCCAGCCAACAAAGGAAGCGTTGGTGGCATTGCTGGAGTATTGACCATTGACCGCGATCTCTGCTGTTCCAGTCTTACCGGCAACACTGTAACCCTCGACCAGGGCAGTGGACGCTTCGTCTTCAAGTGAGATTTGAAGCATTCTAGTGAGCGTTCGCGCAGTCTCAGCCTTGATGGGGGTGCCGACCACCTGCGGGGTGGTGTTGTACTGCTGCCCATTCTGAATGTAGGCATAAAGGATATGCGGAGCGACCATTTTTCCGTCATTTGCCAGCGATGAAGCCGCCATCAATAATTGAACTGGTGTGACCGCGACACCCTGACCAAAGGAATTTGTGCCGAGATTGACCGGGTACCACATGGGATCTCCCGGGATGCTGAGCGGATAGACTTCCTCGCCTGCCAGATCAATGTTCGTGCGGTGTCCGATGCCAAAGCGATCGAGGTATTCATAGAATTGGGTCGGACCAAGCTGGGTGGCGACCCAGGCAAGACAGACGTTCAGGGAGTGCTGCATGCAACCCACCATGTCCTGTGCGCCCCAGGCACCACGGTCCCAGTTGTAGATATAAATACCGCCGACTTCGATTTGCCCGGTATCATTAAACGGGGTTTCGGGAGTGACCACACCCGCATCGAGCGCGGCTGCCATGGTCAGGATCTTGAAAATCGAGCCCGGTTCATATACCTGGCTGACTGCTTTATTGAAGGGAATCCCCGCGGTGAAGGTTTTTTTGTATTCCCAATAAGCATTCGGGTCCATGCGCGGCGTGCTTGCCATCGCCAGGATCTCGCCATTCTTGGGATCCATGACAATAATGGTGCCATTTTCCGCGCCGTTGGTCTCAACCGCTTTATCAAGAATGTTCTCGACAGTCCGTTGGATCTCACGGTCGATGGTAAGGATCAGGCTCGCTCCTGCGGGGGCTGTGGGGATCTCCTCCATCTCGTAAGGGTCAAGCGGGATCACAACTTCCTTTTCAATTCCAGCGAGAAGGGTATTGTATTCCTCCTCCACACCAAAGTAACCTGACCCAAGGTCGCGGTCGTAGAAGTTGTAAAAGCCGAGAATATTCGAAGCCAGGGTTCGCTCCGGGTAAATGCGCTGCAGGTGAGGGGTCCAAACCAAACCCCGCAGAGATGGAAGGTCGGTGTCCTCACCGCCAGGGTTGCTCTTTTCGTATTCAGCCTTGAGAGATATTAAATCCTCGATCTTTTCTGTGCTGATGAAGTCAGCCAGGCGGACGTAGATCTTTACTGGTGGGTCGTAAGGCTGGCTGGCTGCGGCGAGGGTATCTCCGTAATCAGACCCTAACATGGCGGATAACGCCGCCGCGATGGATGCCGGGTTGCGCACGAACTGCAATTCTACCCCAACCTCGTAGACTTCCTTATTCCCTGCCAGCAGGTGACCCCAGCGGTCGTAAATATATCCGCGTTCTGATTCGATGGTGCGCCGTTCATATCCGTAGTCCTGTGCCCATTTATCCAGGATCTCGGCATGAGAACTGGTTTGGATGGTGACCATCTGAATCGCGATAACAACTGCGAAGAGGGTGAGCAGAACTGCGAGCCATTTGTATCGGGAGAATTTGGCGAACATCATCCATTCCCTCCGATCATGGCGTCACTCAGGTTATTAATGCCGCTGAAAAGCCAATCCCACAAAGACTGGCGGTAGGTGGATTTGAGGGTCATTTGCTCAGTTTCGGTGATCCCGGGCGGTGGGGCGAGTACAGCGCTCTGTTTGCCAGAATAACCGGGGATTTCCATGTAAACCACGTCTTCAGGGGTGATGCGCTTGAACCCCATTTCAGTAGCGCGTTGTTCCATAATTGTTGCTGAGGTCAGGACTGCAATACTGGACTTTCGGTCGGCGATCTGGCGTTCGATATCCAACCGCTCCAAATTCATCTGGTAGGAACGTAATCCCGCCGCGGCAGCGCGTCCACTGATGCTCAGGTAGACGCTCGCGACTACCAGAACGATGACCAGCCCGAGGAGATAAAGACCAATGGTCTGCACCTGCAACCGCCAGGGAGCCTGTTTAAATGCCTGAACGATCCCAATCCTGGAACCGGTCTTTTGTCTTCGTTGGCGAGCCCTTTCGACTGATCCTGCCATTCCAACCTTATCGTTTTTCAATTATTCTCAGCCGTGCGCTTCTTGCACGGGGGTTTTCCCTCACCTCGTCCTCCTGCGCAGATAGCGGATGACGGGTGATTTCCTTGATGATTGCCTGATGTCCACAGGTGCAAACTGGCTGCTCCGGAGGACAGACGCAATCCCGGCTTTCATACCGGAAAAACTGCTTCACGATGCGGTCTTCCAACGAATGAAAGGATATGACCGCCAACCTTCCCCCAGGTTTGAGTGACGATACCGCCTGGGGCAGGAAACTCTCCAAAGAAACCAACTCATGGTTCACTGCGATTCGGAGAGCCTGGAAAGTCCTGGTTGCCGGGTTGATGCGATCCCGGTGACCAGGGGACACCCGCCGGATCAGCTCTGAGAGTTGGAGGGTTGTTTTGACCGGTCGATTCTCCACAATAATCCTGGCAATCCTGCGGGAGTTGCGTTCCTCACCATATTTCCAGAGGAGGTCAGCGATTTCCTGCTCGGGCAAACCGTTAAGGATGTCCTCCGCGCTGACTGGCTGGGACGGGTCAAAGCGCATATCCAACGGCCCATCTTTCTGGAATGAGAAACCGCGTTCGGGAGAATCGATCTGCATCGAGGAGACACCCAGGTCAATGACGATGCCGTCAACGTGGTCCCAGCCCAAAGTCAGCAGCACATTGCGGAGTTCGGTGTAGGAGGAGTGGACGAGATGAAACCTGCCAGAAAAAGACGTCAGGCGCTGGTGTGCAAGTTCCAGCGCCCGAGGATCGACATCCAAACCAAGCAGCATCCCCCCAGGCTCGCTCTGATGGAGAATTCCCCAAGCGTGCCCTCCTGCTCCCAGAGTGGCGTCCACGTACAGCCCCGGACTTTCCGGACGTAAAGCAGCTATGATTTCATGGTAAAGAACTGAGACATGCGGAGCTTTCAACGCATTGTCGGTATTCATGATTAGAAAGGTAAATCGAAATTCGCCACAAGTTCCGCGGCAGCATTAGGCAGGTTACCAGCGTTTTCTCTCTCGGCATAAAGACCAGGGTTCCAGAGCTCGATGGCATTCCCAACGCCCATGACAAGCACGGAACCATCCAGTCGGGCAATCTCGCGCAAAGCTGGCGGTATCAGCAGGCGACCGGTTTTATCGAATTCGATCTCGGAGGCAGTGGAATAGATCATTCTGCGTAGCTGGCGGGATTTTGCATCACCCATGTTCATTGAATTGATTAAGTCATATAATGTGAGGAAACGGGCATTTGTCATCACCTGGAGGTTTCCATCGAAACCGCTCAGGATGAAGGGAGATTCCCCCAGGGATTCACGAAAGGACACCGGGAAGGTGATGCGCCCTTTTTCGTCCATGTTATGAAGAAAGCGATTGGTGAAACCCTTGAACATAAGTTCTACCCTTCGTATATATGGCGAACGCCGGAAGGAATCCGGCGCTCCACTATTCACCACTTATTACCACTTTCCACCACATTATACATAGTTTCTGGAACAAATACAAGCCTTTTTTCGTTTTAATCTCATGATTTTCAAATCTGCTAATTGAGGTTGATCATGGGAAAAAAAATCACCATCCTATCGCTGCTCGTTTGTTTCCTTTTCTTAACTGGGTGCTTTCCTCTTACAGGTGCAACTACCCCTGCTCCATCTCTTACACCGGTCGTGATTACGGAAGCGCCAATCCCAACAGCAATACCCCCCGTGGAACAATCCGGTTTAAGCGATGACCTCTTGCGAAACTCAAGCTATCTTTCGCCACAAGCACAGGGAGGGATCACGCTTGTGGATGGCAGGTTCTCAGGACAGGTGAACGGGATTGAATTAACCTCGGTGATGTACCCGCAAATCCTGCATGGTGACATTAACGGGGACGGGGTACAAGATGCGGCTTTCCTGCTTTCCGAAGATACCGGGGGTTCCGGTGTTTTCGTCTCGTTGATCGTTGTGTACAGCCAGAATGGGGAATTCACCCAGTCACCAGGGTATTTCATTGAAGACAGACCAATTATTAACAGCTTTGAGTTCGCAAACGGCGAAATTCTGCTAGAGGCGAATGTTCATGCTCCCAATGACCCGATGGTGAACCCAACACTCGCGGCGGTTTTCGAATTCGATCTTTTTGACCAGGCGGTTGTACTAACACACCTCACAACTGCGGCTGGTGAGGGGAGAATCCGCTCCATCGAGATTTCGTCCCCGCTGGAGGGTCAAACAGTCAGCAGCCCGGTAACGATAAATGGGTCGATGCCGATCGGGCCATTTGAGAATAATTTATCCTTCAGGATCCTGGATTTGAATGGGCAGCAACTTTTTCAATCAGGGTTTATAGTCCAGGCTGAGGATATGGGCGCACCGGCTACCTTTGATAATCCCATCGATCTTGCTGCGCTCACTTTTGGAAGCGAGTACATCCTGGAGTTGAGCGAGCTCAGCATGGCTGATGGGCGTCCCCTGGCAATCGATACGGTTTTGGTCAGTTACTGAAAAGGTTCCACAGAGAGATAATTAATAATTCAAATTGATTGGCAAGCCAGGTGTGTAATGTAAACCTGGCTATTTCCTAACAGAATAGTAATTATTATGTATAATATTCAGGTCTCTCAATGACAATCCAATCGAATAGGATAAACACATGGAACTGAGCATTTTTGTATACATCCTTGTAGGATTCATCGCGCAAATGATTGACGGAAGCCTTGGGATGGCTTACGGTGTTTCCGCGAATAGCTTTTTACTCACAGTTGGTCTGCAACCTGCGATTGCGAGCGCCAGCGTGCACGCCGCGGAAGTGGTGACTACGCTTGTTTCGGGTCTTTCTCACCTGAAATTTGGCAATGTGGACAAACGCATGGTCTTGAGGTTGTTAATTCCCGGCATCATTGGCGGCGGTGTTGGAGCGTACATCCTCACTTCGATAGATGGAAACGTGATCAAACCGTGGATTGCCATTTACTTGTTGATCATGGGCATCCGAATCCTGTTCAAGGCATTCAGACCCACAGCTGAACATGATCGAGAACCTAAGACTGGTTTGTTGGTAGCACTCGGTTTGGTTGGCGGAGCCTGTGATGCAATTGGTGGAGGCGGATGGGGACCCGTTGTCACCTCAACCCTCATTTCCACCGGTCACTCTCCGCGAAAATCGATTGGTTCAGTCAATTTTTCGGAATTCTTCGTGACTCTGACAGAATCGATCGTATTTATCGTGACGTTAGGTCTCAAGGACAACTGGAAAATCATTCTGGGTTTATTAATCGGGGGAGTGATCGCTGCTCCGTTTGGCGCAATGCTCACAAAGAAACTCCCCACAAAGGTCATCATGATCGTTGTTGGCGTGCTAATCATCTTTCTGCAGCTAAGAACGCTCTACCAGATCTGGTTCTAATCAGTTAAATAAATTTCAGCTCCATATCCAGATGATATGGAGCTGTTTTTCATTAAGTAGGAAATTAATGGGCGATAAGGTATAATTGCTTGGTTTAAGGGAAAATCAATCTTCTAGAAATGGCTGCCACCTGTTAATGGATCAAAGTATCTTCCTATTTATCATCGTAGGGTTCATCGCACAATTAATCGATGGCGCCCTGGGCATGGCGTACGGAGTGTCAGCGAATAGTTTTCTTCTCACCATGAACCAATCGCCAGTGATCGCCAGTGCGAGTGTGCACGTGGCGAAAATCGGAACGACCCTGGTGTCCGGCCTATCTCACTGGAAATTCGGTAATATCGATAAACGGATGGTCTTATGGCTGCTCGTGCCCGGCATCATCGGCGGTGGATTAGGAGCGTACTTGTTGACCATCGTCGACAGCGAAAAAGTCACGCCGTATATTGCTATCTACCTGCTGGTGATGGGAATAAGAATTCTTCTCAAGGCATTTCGACCAGCTGTTGAACATGGACGTGAACCGAAAAGCGGATTGCTGGTAGCGCTAGGGTTGGTGGGCGGCACATTGGATGCAATTGGCGGCGGCGGCTGGGGTCCGGTGGTGACTTCAACACTCATCTCAACCGGGCATTCGCCGCGGAAGACGATCGGGTCGGTGAATTTCTCGGAATTTTTTGTCACCCTGATTGCATCAGCAATATTTATTTTCACCATACCCTTGACCAATTGGAAAATCATAATCGGATTGTTGATTGGCGGTGTACTCGCTGCGCCACTTGGCGCTTTTCTCACCAAGAAACTGCCCATCAAGGCGATGATGATCTTTGTCGGCGTGCTTATCATCTTCCTACAGATCCGAACTCTTTATCAGATCTGGTTTTGAGTGAGCGAGCTAAGGAATTATCCAGAATGACAATAGATAACCTTTTTCCTCACACTCACCAAATTAATCGCTCTGACCGGAGCGAGATCAATGGACATCAACCATTGGTGATCTGGTTGACCGGGTATTCCGGCAGCGGGAAAAGCACCATTGCCAGCGCCCTGGAAGAAAGCCTGATACGGGACTTCCGAGCGCACACATACCTGTTAGACGGTGATAACATTCGCATCGGGTTAAATGCAGGTTTGGGATTCTCCGAAGAAGACCGCAAGGAAAACATCCGGCGGATCGGGGAAGTAGCAAAGTTGATGGTGGATGCAGGGTTGATCGTCATCACGGCATTCATCAGCCCATACCGTGCCGACCGGGACCAGGTGAGAGCATTATTTCCTGGAGGGGAGTTCTGGGAGGTATACGTCAGTTGTCCGATCGAGGTATGCATGCAGCGCGATCCAAAAGGGTTATACTCTAAGGCGGTCGCTGGCCAGATCAAGGATTTCACCGGGATCACCTCGCCGTACGAGGAACCGCTCGCACCTGAACTGGTCGTGCGGACAAACGAGCACTCCGTTGAAGAATGTGTTGGGCAGATCATCTTAAAACTCATGGAGAAGAATATCATCTCTGGAAACAAGTAAAGGTAAAAACAATGGGACATTTAAACGAATTGGAAAACCGCAGCGTGTACATCCTGCGGGAAGCATATGCAAACTTCAAGAACCTGGGCATGCTCTGGTCGATGGGAAAGGACAGCACTGTTCTGCTCTGGCTGGCGCGTAAGGCATTCTTTGGACACGTGCCTTTTCCGCTGATCCACATTGATACGCATTTCAAGATCCCGGAAATGATCTCCTACCGCGACCGCCTGGTGCGTGAAATGCACTTGACCATGGTTGTCGGTCAGAACGACGAAGCCCTGGCTTCCAAGACCACATTCCCAGACGGGGCTGTGGATCGCCTGACCTGCTGCAAACTGCTCAAGACCGATGCGCTGCGCCGGACCCTGATTGGTGAAGGCAAGCGCAAGATCTTCAACCACGAGACCGATCAGTACGAGGAAGAAAAAAATCCTGAACCGTTCACCGGTGTCATCGTTGGCGCCCGGGCGGACGAGGAAGGGTCACGCTCAAAGGAGCGCTATTTTTCACCGCGCGACAGGCAGAATGAATGGGATATCGCCGACCAACCGCCAGAATTTTGGAACCAGTACAAAACTGATTTTGCTCCGGGCACCAACGTCCGCATTCACCCCCTGTTGGACTGGACTGAGCTGAACATCTGGGAATACATCCAGGAAGAAAACATTCCCACAGTTTCCTTGTATTACAACCAGGGTGATGGTAAACGTTACCGTTCGCTGGGGTGTTTCCCCTGTACCTACCCGGTCGAATCTACCGCCAGGAATGTGCAGGAGATCATTGACGAATTACGGGTTGGCAAATTTGCCAACATTGCGGAACGTTCCGGACGCGCGCAGGATAAGGACGATGGCGGCGGGCTGGAGACCCTACGCCGGGAAGGATACATGTAAATGGTAGACGCTTTAATGGATCTCAATAAGGAACAAATGCATGTGGTTGTTGTTGGTCACGTGGACCACGGCAAGAGCACGATCATTGGTCGTCTACTGGCGGATACGAATTCACTGCCCAAGGGGAAACTCGAGGCGATCGTTGAGCGCTGCAAAAAGACCGGCAAGCCCTTTGAATATGCTTTTCTCATTGATGCACTGAAAGATGAACAGGCGCAAAATATCACCATCGACTCTGCCCGGGTTTTCTTCCAGTCCAAGATGCGTAACTACATCATCATTGATGCTCCCGGGCATATCGAATTCATCAAGAACATGGTCACCGGCGCTTCACATGCTGAAGCTGCAGTGCTTGTTATTGACGCCGAAGAAGGCGTGCAGGAAAACTCCCGTCGCCACGGTTACCTGCTCTGGATGCTGGGCATCAAAAAAATCGTAGTGGTGGTGAATAAAATGGACCTGGTGGGATTCAAACAGGATGTATTCACTGCCATCGTCAAGGAATATGGCGAATATCTTTCCGGTATCGGTGTAAAGGCAATGACCTATATCCCTGCCAGCGGACGTGAAGGGGATGGTGTGGCTGATCGTGGAAAGCATATGCCCTGGTACAGCGGACCCACTGTACTGGATGCCCTGGATTCCTTTGAAAAGGAAAAACCCCTGGAGGACCTGCCCCTGCGGTTGCCCATCCAGGATGTGTATAAATTTTCAAATTACGGCGACAACCGCCGCATCATCGCTGGGAACATTTCCAGCGGCAAGATCAAGGTCGGCGACGACCTGGTGTTTTACCCCTCCGGGAAGCGCACCAAAGTGACGACTATTGAGTCGTTCAATACCCCCAAGCAGACCTCTGCTAAAACCGGTCAATCGGTGGGGTTCACCATGGCGGAGCAAATCTACGTGAAACGCGGTGAGATCGTCTCGAGAAAATCGGATAATCCGCCTTTTGTCAGCTCGCGGATGCGGGCGAGTATCTTCTGGCTTGGTAAGCAGCCATTAAAGATTGGCAAGGATTACGTCCTCAAGCTGGGAACCTCGCATGAGAAGGTCCAGGTGGAAGCCATTCACAAGGTCATCGACGCCTCGGACTATGCCAATCAAAACAACCGCACCGAGATCATGCACCATGATGTAGCGGAAATCACTTTCAAACTATCACACCCGATCGCCTTCGACACTTCGGAAAAATTCCCGGAGACCAGCCGCTTCGTGCTCGTGGATGAATACGAGATCCGCGGCGGCGGTATCGTGCTGGAAGCGCTTTCGGATGACGATACCGAGATTCGCAAGGAAGTGTTCACACGCAATGAAAAATGGATCGGATCTGACGTGACCATGCCGATGCGGGCGGAGCGATACAACCAGAGCTCTTCATTGATCGTGATCACCGGACCCAAAGGTGTAGGTCGCAAGACCCTGGCGCGCCGACTCGAACACCAGTTGTTCGCGGACGGCAAACTTGCATATTACCTGGGGATAGGCTCCCTGCTCTACGGGGTGAACGCGGATTTGAAGCGACCGGATGCACCAGGCGGCTGGCGCGAACACGTTCGCCGCTTTGCTGAGGTTTCGCACCTGTTCCTGGATGCCGGCCTGATCCTGGTGATGACTGCCATTGACCTCACCCAGGATGACCTGGACGTGATGAAGACGGTTATTGATCCGGATAAAGTACATGTGGTCTGGATCGGCGAAAAGGTGACCACGGACATCAATTATGATATCCACCTGAAGAACCGGGACAAGATCGAAGAAGGTGTCGTCATGATCAAGAACCTGCTGCAGGACAGAGGTATCGTCTTCAAGCCCTAAGATTTAACCATTAAAATTAGAGCGGAACCAAGTCAAATTGGTTCCGCTCTTTGTTTTCGGGGGATGGGTTAGATATCGAATTCTGCCGCTGATTCACTGTTGATCAGCAGGATGTAATGACCAGCGGGGAGAGGACCAAGAGAGAGGTTCGTCTCGAATTCCTGCAATACTTGAACACAGATCTGGTCAGGATTAATGAGAGAATACAGCTCGATGCGGATTGTGTTTTGGGAGTCCGGCGGTTGGATGACGAAACGCGCCTGATGACAGGGGGTAGGTATTGAACCTTTTAGAAGAAGGTTGACCTGCACCGGGAAACTCTCGAGCAATAAGACATCCGTGGAATCAAGATAGACCTGACCTTGGTGAAGTTGTTCATCACCAGGCTGCGGGGGCAGAAAAACCTGACCGGGAGTTTCCGCGCCGGGTGGAAAAGCCGGTTCTTCGCCGGGTTCACTGCTCACGGGGGTGTCAGGTGGCGGGGGAGGGTCGGCATCCGGAAGGATGCAGGCGGTCAACATCAGGACACAAATAATGGAAGCAAAGAGTGTTTTCATGTTTCCTCAATAACCAATAGACGAAGCACCGCATCCATTAGTTCCTGGATATCATAATCGCTTCAAGGAAACAAATCGGTTTGTTGGGATAGGAATCTCCAACAGTAAAGAAACCTGAGGTTAAATTTTCTGTGGCGATTCTTGGAAATTCGTGGTCAGATTTCGCTCACTCTTGGGCGGTATTGCAGGGCTTCAGCGAGATGAACCTGAGCTATAGCGTCGCTTCCCGCCAGGTCGGCGATGGTACGGGCCAGCTTGAGGATGCGGTGGTAAGCCCGGGCGGAAAGCTGCAGCTGGTTCGCGGCAGCGCGCATGAGCGCCCGGCAGGGCTCATCCAGACTGCAATACTGGCGGACCTCGGCAGGGTGCATGTCAGCGTTGGCTGAGAGGGAAGTCCCGGTAAACCGACGACGCTGCACCTCGCGGGCGGTCTCGATGCGCTGGTTGATGACGCCGGAGGATTCTCCAAAGCGGGAGTCGCTCAGTTTTTCGTAATCCACCCGCGGGACTTCGACATGGATGTCAATACGGTCAAGCAAGGGACCGGATATGCGCCGTTGGTACTTGGTGACGACGCCCGGCGCGCAGGTGCAGGCACGGGTCGGGTCACCATAGTAGCCGCAGGGACAGGGATTCATCGCCGCGACGAGCTGGAAATTGGCGGGGAAGGTGAGTGTGCCCTGGGCGCGGCTGATGGTGACGACCTTGTCCTCCAGCGGCTGGCGCAGCACCTCGAGGGTGCGGGAGCCGAACTCGGGGAATTCATCCAGGAACAGGACGCCGCGGTGTGCCAGCGAGATCTCTCCAGGATGCGGCCAGTTTCCGCCGCCGACCAGTCCGGCGTGGCTGATGGTGTGGTGCGGGGAGCGGAAGGGGCGGGTACGCAGCAGAGGGACACCGGCAGGCAGTGCGTCCGCCACGGAGTAGATGCGGGTTACGTCAAGGGATTCTTCGATGGTCATGCGCGGCAGAATGGAGGGCAGCGCGCGCGCCATGAGCGTCTTGCCTGAACCGGGGGGTCCGATCATCAGCAGGTTGTGCGCGCCTGCGGCAGCGACCTCGAGGGCACGCTTGACGTGCTCCTGCCCCTTGATCTCACGGAAATCGGTCTGCACCAGCACTTCCACCTGTTCGGCTTCGAGCGGAGGTTGGGGCGGGATGATCTGCATCCCGGTGAGGTGGTGGTAAAGATCCCCGAGAGAACGAACCGGAATGACTTCCAGGTCGGGGAAAATGGCAGCTTCGGGAGCGTCTTCAGAAGGAACAAACACACGCTTGAACCCCTCCGCCCGCGCGACCGCTGCCATGGGTAGCACACCGCGGATATGACGCACGCTGCCATCCAGCGAGAGCTCCCCCATGACCAGGCTGCCCTCGAGGCAAGCGGGCGGGAGCTGGCGGTTAGCGATGAGGATGCCCAGCGCGATGGGCAGGTCGTAGGCGGAACCCTCTTTGCGCACAGTGGCAGGTGCAAGATTAACGCGCACGCGTTTGCGGGAATTTTCGAGTCCCGTGTTGTGGATGGCGGATTGAACTCTTTCGCGGCTTTCCTGTACGGAAACATCCGGTAGTCCAACGATGATCATTGGCGGCTTGGGAATCCCCGTGGTGATATCCACTTCCACATCCACGACTACCCCATCCAGACCGATGACCGCGCAAGCGTTGACTTTTGCAAGCATGTGATTAAGTGTAGGGGGGGAGGATGAAATTGTCAACAGGTATGAAAGGTCGTATCAAGCGCTGTATAAGACTTCTCGATATTTAAATGGCACAATGTTAAATTACGAAATAATATGGAATTGATCATACTTGTGGTTCCTTATACCTTGAAGGAAAAAAAACCGTGTTTAAGAACGCACTTAGGCATAAAAAATGAATTTTAAAATAGAAAAAGTGGCAACTTCAAATTGCCACTTTTTTATAATCCCTATCGAAAAACAGACCTAATGTAGATAGAGTGAATAGTCACCGAATTTTGTTCCATCTAAGTAATCATAGACCAGAATTGAGTATGTTCCAGCGCTGGAAAGACTGCACGATGTAATTTCAGCTGAAGAGGAACCGTAGTTGCTGCAAAGCAAAGTTCCAATTGGGCTATAGATTCGAATCCCCGGCCAAAGAGTTCCAGATGTCCTGGTTGCTTTCAGGGTTACAGATGTACTGCTGCTGATGCTAAATGAAAAGGTGTCCATTTCAGCGGCTGAACTGATGGATCCAATAAGAGTTTCCCCGATGGAAATCCCTGACGAATTACCAGGGTTATTCAAGCGTTGGATATAGATGGAATAGTCACCCAATTTTGTCCCATCGAGGTAATCGTACGTCAGCACTGTGTAAGTGCCAGTGGCTGATAGAGTGCAACTCTCGATTTCGGCAGTGGTTGAGCCATAATCATCACATAACTTTGCTCCTGAAGGACCATACACCCTGATACCTGGCCAGATTTCTCCAGAGGATTTGCTTCCCCGAACAAGTACCTTGTCTCCGGAAGTCGCGGTGAAAGTATACGCATCTGCTTGAGAAGGGTAGCTGATGGTGTCAGAAAGAGTTCCCCCGAAAGAAATCGAGGTAGCATTCCCCGGGTTATTCAAACGCTGCACGTGGACGTAGTAATCCCCCGTCTTACTACCATCGAGGTAATCGTACGTCAGCACTGTGTAAGTGCCGGTGGCTGAAAGCGTGCAACTCTCGATTTCGGCTGTGGTTGAGCCATAATCATCACATAGATTAGCTCCTGAAGGACCATACACCCTGATACCTGGCCAGATTTCACCTGAGGATTTGCTCACCCGAACAAGTAGCTTGTCTCCGGCAGTCGCGGTGAAAGTATACGCATCTGCTTGAGAAGGGTAGCTGATGGTGTCAGAAAGAGTTCCCCCGAAAGAAATCGAGGTAGCATTCCCCGGGTTATTCAAACGCTGCACGTGGACGTAGTAATCCCCCGTCTTACTACCATCGAGGTAATCGTAAGTCAGCACTGTGTAAGTGCCGGTGGCTGAAAGCGTGCAACTCTCGATTTCGGCAGTGGTTGAGCCATAATCATCACATAACTTTGCTCCTGAAGGACCATACACCCTGATACTTGGCCAGATTTCACCAGAGGATTTGCTTCCCCGAACAAGTACCTTGTCACCGGCAGTCGCGGTGAAAGTATACGCATCTGCTTGAGAAGGGTAGCTGATGGTGTTGGAAAGTGTTTCCCCGAAAGAAATCGAGGTAGCATTCCCCGGGTTATTCAAACGCTGCACGTGGACGTAGTAATCCCCCGTCTTACTACCATCGAGATAATCGTAAGTCAGCACTGTGTAAGTGCCATTGGCTGAAAGTGTACAACTTCCGACCTCAGCTGTGGTGGCACCATAGTTATCGCATAACCTTTGTCCTGTAGGACTATATACCCTTATTCCGGGCCAGATTTCACCTGAGGATTTGGTCATCCTGACAATTACCTTATCACCGGAGGTGGCAGCGAAGGTATAAGCTTTCATATCTACAGGTAAAAGAACGGAACCAGAAATTGTTTGGCCAAAGGCGATTGCTGTTGCATCACCCGGTTTATTCAACCGTTGCAGGTGTACCTCATAATTGCCCGTTTTGGTTCCATAATTACTATCAAAGACTAGTACCGTATATTTACCGTTAGCAGGGAGAGAGCAGCTTTCGATTTCAGCGAGCGAATAATCGGAGTCTTCACATACTTTTTTCCCAACCGGGCTGTATATCCTAACCCCAGGCTGGAGATCGCCTGATGTATTTATGACCCTGAGCAAGACACTATCTGCAGCATTGGCATAAAAAGAATAGGTGATCATCTGTGCAGCTTTAATGATCGAACCAGAACGGGTATTCCCAAAAGAAATGGATATTGGATTAATCGGTTTTTTTAGTTTTTGAAGGTAAAGATTATAGGTCCCTAATGATTTACCGTCATACCCGTCACCGGCAAGGAGGGTATATTGCCCGGCTATAGGGAGAGAGCAAGCGGATATTTCAGTCATAATATACTTGCTTGCGGAGCACAATTTCAAACCGGTAGGACTATAGATCCTGATATCAGGTTCTAAGGGTTCTGATGAGGTGTTAGTCATCCTTACCAATACTTTGTCACCCGCACTGGCAGTAAAAATGTATGAATCCATTTCAGTGGGTGCGATTATCGAAGCGGAACGGGTTGATCCAAACGTGACAGAAACTGTGCTGCCCGGATTGTTCAACCGTTGTAGAAAGAGATAATATTTCCCTGTATACTTGCCATTATATCCATCAGCAGCTCTGATGGTATATTTTCCGGCTACTGCAAGAGTGCAGGTAGAGATTTCAGCCAGGCTGGAAGCGGTCTTTTCGCATATTTTAGAACCAGATGAATTGTAGACGCTGACTTTGGGCCAAAAGGTTCCGGATGTTTTCGCCATCCTGACCAACACCTTATCTCCGGCGTTAACCGTAATGGTATATTTGTCAACTTCTCCTGCCTTTGATATTGAGCATTGAATTGTTTTACCAAAGCCAATTGTTGTGGGGCAATAAGGGATGGCTTCCAAATCCTCTTCTGTTATTATGTTTCCTTGGTCATTTTGAGGAGGTTCTTCGGAAGGAAGCGGTTCCAAGGTAGGTATTTCAGTTGGAAGGTCTTGAGCAAAGGCTGTGTTGGTTAAAATTCCTGGAAAAGGGAAAAACAGAATAATGACGATCACTAACGAGAAAATTAGAACAGGTATGGAAACTCTCTTGTTTTGTTTCATTAGATTACCCTCCCAAGTCAAGAATGTTGATGGTATGGATCATTAATCCCACTGAATCATGCTATAGCATACAACAATTAGGGTTCATTAGCAATAAGGGTTACGCTAAATAATGCTGCACAATAATCTCAGATGAATACTCCGATAAATCAATATGTGCTTCTGCGGTATTGTTTTAGTTTGGGTACTTAGGTTACATTCACCGGAATCGTTATCAGATCGAACGATAAATTCGACAATAATGAAAAGAAGGGAACAAAACCACTTTGGTGAGGTCGCCCTCAACATCGATAATAGCCTCATCCAAATGGATGACTGCGCAGGCATTCACTTTCGCAAGCATGTGATTATTGTTGGGGGTGAGGGAGAAATTGTCAATCATCATATCCTAAACTGATCGGAAAAAATTTCCGGTAAGTTCTGGCAAACCTCTGGCTGGGCGACAGATTTACTTATCCAGTTTTTCAAACGCCTTTAGAACCTCGCAATTTACTACTAATTTTTCAAGGAAAAATTTTCGCAATCTCACATCCTTGATTGATTTAGTCCTGTTCATCAGAATAGTATGTGCTTTCCTTAACACTTCATCGGTTCGAGGATCCTGATTGACGATTAACGTTTGGTAGCATCTCAGGTAGATTTGCACGGGATCATCGGTCCCATCAATCGAATGCTGCCTGGTAAAGTCAAGAATCTTATCAACCCATTCCAGGGATTCAAGTGGTTTGTTCTCAATCAGGGCTATCTTTGCCAAGCCGGACATCGATTCTGTGGCTTTAAACGTCTGGTCCATTTGCTCTCTCAATGTCAACGATTGTTGGAAAGCAGTCTTTGCTTCATTTGGATAACCAAGGGCAATCAAGACATTCCCAAGACGAGTCAGGGTTCCGGCTTCGGTCTCAACATCAATTGCTTCGTGTGCAAATTGAGCTTCCTTTAATAACGTTTCTCGAGCTTCTTCATTCATGCCAAGATGGTGCAGCAGTAATCCCCGATAAGCCTGCAACCCGAAATCTCCCTGGTCCTCTCCGATCTCGCGGATAATATTGGTGACATCTTCAAAGTATGCTTTGGCTGTTTCAAAATCCCCAATGCCATCATGGAGCCTGCCAAGCTTGACCAACGCCATCGCTTCGTAGTCAGGAATTTTCAACTCACGGGCTAGTTCAAGAGACTTGATCAGGTAATCTTCAGCGGTTGAATAATCTCCCATGTCAGCATAGATCAATCCCATAGAATTGAGATCTTTTGTATGTTGTACCTTGCTACCAATCTCCTCATCCAGGTGCAGGGCTTGGGCAACGTATTCGCGAGCAGCAGGAAGATCACCTGTTTCTGCGGCAATGTTTCCGAGATTGCTGAGCATGCGGATTTCTGCATCTCTATCGCCCACCTGCCGGCTGATGAGCATGGACTGATCAAAATAGGACCTGGCTGATTGCAAGTCTCCATGGGTGGCTGACACGACGCCCAGGTTACCGAGGATGACAGCTTCGCGCTGTCGATCCCCAATCTCTTGAAATATTTTTAAAGCCTGCGAGAAGCAATCCCGCGCCTTCACCAGTTCGTTCTGTTCTCCATAGCTCAAGCCAAGATTATTGAGTGCTTTGCTGGCACCGATGTTGTCGTTGATTTCCCGGGATATTTTCAAAGCCTCTTCGTAGTAATGCATGGATGCTTTAATGTCACATCGATCGTTTGCCACCACGCCAAGACCTCGCAGACACCCGGATTCTTCCCGCCTGAGACCTGCTGTTCGTGAAATTGCCAGGGATAGTTCCCATTGCTCGGCAGCGAGATCGTAATTTCCAGTGCGGAGTGCAGCCTCTGCCAGGGCGAAATGTCCCCTTGCCTGAATCTTCTGGTTTTGAGTAATCTCCCCAATGCGTAAGGCTTCACTGGCAGCTGTGATGGCAGCCGGATAATCACTGATGGCTTGTTGATAAGATGCCTGAAGTAACGCTACCTCTGCCTGCTTATGCTGATCATCCAATTTCCGCGCGAGTTCGTGCAATATGTCAAGGTTGCTGGACTGTACCTCCCGCTCCCCACTCAACCCATAAATTTGCTCACTCAGCGACACAAGCTCATAGCGCTTCTCGAATTCATTTGCCGGGGTCAGGTCAAGTGCGCGAGCAAAATATTTAAGAGCTTCCTGATTGGCAAACCTGGAGGCGGCTTGTTCTCCTGCTTTTTGCATATAATGGCGTGCTTTTTCTTCAAGTCCGGCGGCTTCGAAATGATAAGCAAGCTGAACAGCGATTTCCTCCGCCTGTTCTTCATACAGGGCTTCCAGTGCATTGCCCACATCCTCGTGTAGGTAAGCGCGCTCTGCTTCACCCAGCTCGTTATACAGGTAGGTGCGGAATAAGTTGTGTTGAAAGCGGTAGAGAGAGAGGCGTCTTCCACCAGGATCCAGGCGTTTGACCCCCTCTGCGTTCACCAGGCGGTGTTGGCGTTCCAGCTCACCGCTCAATCTCCTGATAAGACCACCGGCTTCAGCCTGTTGTACCCTGGCGATCACCTCAGCGGTGAAATTCTCACCCTGTACACTGCCAACGGTGAGCATTTGTCGTAGTTCATCTTGCAGACGCCCAATGCGTTCTTCAATCACACCCTCAACGCGTTTTGGTAGTTTTTCCCAATCCAGGTTCTTGCTTTGCACCCAGCGACCTTGCTCATCAAATACCAGGTCACTGCGTTCCTGCATATTACGCAACAGTTCGATAGTGAATAGCGGGTGACCACCGGTGTGGTGGTAAAGTTTCTGACTGAAGTCGTCCCCAAGTAAATTGGGCTCTGACTCCAGAAAAGCGTTGACAAAGTACCTGCCTTCGTCCTCAACAACCTGATCCAAGTCGAGGCAGACATCTCCGTAATAACGCTTCAATTCAGCCAGTATCTTTTCGAGGGGATGGCGTTCACCAGCCCGTCCAATCGCCACCTCAGCGGAACGATAGGTTACCAGGATGAGGATCCTGTGCTCTCCAATCCGGCGTGCCAGGTGGAAGAGTAAGGAAATTGATGCTGCGTCCCCCCAGTGCATGTCGTCCAACAAGAGCAATAAGGGATGCTCTTTTGATAACCGGCAAATCACTTTCGCATATTGTTCAAAGATCTGGCTTTCCTGTAGTCCTGATTCAGAGGTCTTTGCCGCTGGTTTCTTTGCCAGTTTTTCCAGTTTATCCAACCAACCAGCTTTTTCCGCTACGAATGCTCCCAGCCGGGTTGCCAGACCGATGCCCGGGACGAAGATTCCGATCAGATCCGGACCGACATCCACCAGCGCCTGACCTGAAAGTACCAGCATTTTTTGTAAACGACTGGCATTCTCCTCCGTGATTGCTTTTTGGGCAAGCTTGAAGTCCACGTCACCTGTCAGTTGTGCCATGATCTCGCGGAAGGGGAGATGAGCATCTCCAATGCCAGTTTGCGTATTACATTGCCCAACAGCAACAGCCAGGTCCTGGTACTCCTCCTGTGCTCGACGGGAGAACTCGTTCACCAAAGTTGTCTTACCGCTTCCGGCTTCACCTGAGATAAAGAAGACACCCCCATGTCCTTCAATGGCTGTAGACAGCCTATCCCTCAAGTGAGCCAACTGCTGACTCCTTGCGATAAAAGGCGTATTGTCCATTTTTCTCCTTCCAGGTGAAGTGTGAATAAATGAATGTGAATAGGCTGAAAGATGATAGTGGAATAGCAGCGTTAAGGCAGCCAGGTGATGGGGAGTTATTCGAGTAATTAATATTAGCATATTTTGAATCTTCTAAACCAGTAAACCTATTTCACGACATGAATCGAATTGTGATTGCATCAGCATGGTCAAAATGCTATACTATTTATTGAAGTTTCTCATTGCGACGTCATAACTATTGAATTGAGTTAATGGAATTTCACAACGAAACCTTTTTTTCAGTGTGAATGTTTTCTAATTCAAGGATAGAATATTGTTAAAAAATGAAATCTATCCAGAAAATTGAAAAGGAGCATAAATGAAAAACACGAATCTAAAAATAATGAAAGTCATTGGGGTTGCATTGATCGTGGCGTTCCTCGCATCTTCATTCCTGCAAATCCAACCGGTTGAAGCCACCTCTGTATACGTTGGGTTGATCGTGGATTCCAATGGGTTGGACGATAACGGGGTGAATGAACTGGCTTACCAGGGATTGCTGGAAGCGCAGACAACGTTCGGAATAACCCCCAACACCTACGTGGTATCTGGTGAGGATTACGGAGATGCAGTCAGCGATTGTATAGACGACGCTAATAACCTTTGCGTCATGATTGGTTATCCATTTTCTAATGTCCTTGGTGTTTACCCTGGCATGGCTCCATCCATCATGTTTGCTTTGATCGATACCACCTATCCGGGAGTGATGCCAGCAAATTTGCGCTCTGTGGTGTTCAATGTCAAAGAATCGGGATATCTCGCTGGTGCCCTGGCAGGGAAGATGACCAGCACCGACATCATTGGGATGATCGGAGGGATGGACATTGCTCCTGTCACTGATTTTATGGATGGTTATGAGAACGCGGCGGGGTGTGCGAACTCAAATGTGATCGTTTTATCCGAGTTCGCGAATACATTCGTGGATCCTGCAGTCGGAGCTGACATTGCAATGGATCAGATCGCCAAAGGCGCGGATGTGGTCTTTAACGTAGCTGGACCTACTGGGGTTGGCTCAGCACAATACACAGCTCAACATGGAAAATATGCCATTGGTGTGGACACGGATTTTTACTTGAATGTTTTCGGAAACGGGACGGTTGCTGGTTCGGACATGCTCCTGACAAGCGCGATGAAGAACTACAACATCGGGGTTTATAAGACCATTGAGGATTACATTAACCTGGGGGATGACCCATGGACTGCCACGCTCATTTACGGGGTAGATGAAGATGGAGTTGGTCTTGCTCCATACCATGAAACGGATTCCATTATTCCTGAAGCAGTCAAGGATTACGTCGATCAGGTAAGGGATGATCTCGAGACTGGGACGATCTCGGAGAATGACACCTGCACCCTGGATACCCCCACAGCCAAGGTTGGACTTGTGGTTGATGTGGAAGCGATCAAGGATAATCCCGGATGGAATGGGATGGCCTATCAAGGGTTAATCCAGGCGCACGCGGACCTGGGGATTGCACCCAGTGTGTTTGAAGGGAGTGACGATTACGCCACGAAAGTGCAAAGCTGCATCGATGCCGGCAACGATCTTTGCATCGGGAGCGGTTGGGTGTTTGGAGATCCCATAGCCGCGGCAGCTGGAACAAATCCGGGGATTTCATTTGCCAATCTTGACTACTCCTATGAGACTCCTCCAGATAACCTGCGCGGAATCACTTTCAGAGCAAAGGAAGCCTCCTACCTGGCGGGAGCACTGGCGAGCAAGATGAGCGCGAGCAACAAGATGGGTGTTGTGGGCGGCATGGTAATCCCGCCGGTTGTTGTCCTGGTGGAGGGATACCAGAATGGCGCTCAATGCACCAGTCCTGCATCGCTTGTGCTGACAGAGTATGCCGGAACTTTTAGTGATCCTGATCTTGGCGCGACCATCGCCGCGGATATGCTCTCCCAGGGTGCAACCACCATTTTTGGCGCAGCTGGTCCAACCGGGGACGGTGCGATCAAATATACGGCTCAACATGACAGGTGGGCTATTGGTGTTGATGGGGATGAGTATTTCACGGTCTTCGAGGGCGGGGCAGTTGATGGCTCCGACATGCTGCTTTCCAGCGCGATGAAGCGATTGGACAACGCGGTCTATTATGCAGTTTCTGATTTCCTGGGACCAGAGGTCTTTGGCGGTAACAAGGAATACGGCTTATCCACCAATGGAGTTGGGTTGGCACCTTATCACGAGACTGATCCCGTGATCTCCGCTGACGTAAAAAATTACATTGATACTTTAAGGTCCGGGATCATCGGCGGGACGATCTCCGTTGACACAACCTGTTATGCGCCAGGAAATTTTTACAAGAAGAGCCCGGCAAAGGGCGCGGTAAACCAACCCGCAAATCCAATCCTGAAGTGGGCAGCGAGCAAATACATCACCAAGTTTGAATATTGTATTGACAAAGTGAATGATAACAAGTGCACCACTGGGTGGAAATCTGTGGGAACGGCTACGAGCAAAGCACTCAGCGGGCTGACCGCAGGCACTTACTATTGGCAGGTACGCGCGAGGAACGCCAGGACGGATACTTACGCGAATGCAAATACCTGGTGGAATTTCAAAGTACCAGCCAAACCGACAGCGTTCAGCAAGATATTACCTGCGAACAACGCCATCAACCAACCGACCACGTTGACCCTCACCTGGGGAACCAGCACAAACGCGGTCAAGTACGAATATTGTCTGAAGACTGTTCTGAGCGCGACCTGCACCTGGAAATCGGTGGGGACCGTGAAAAAGGTGACACTCACTGGACTGCTGAAGAACAAGAAGTACTACTGGCAGGTTCGGGCAAGCAACGCGGTCGGCACAGTCATGGCGAATGGCGGTGTCGTCTGGAACTTTAAGACGAAACCATAGACCACTAGGAATGTATGGGAAAGGCTTTAGCTTTTTCAGCTAAAGCCTTTTTTCTTAATGCACACCGAATGCGAACATGATGATCTTGGAATATTCCTGGAGGGTATATTGAATACCTTCGCGTGAGCGCCACCAGGTGTCGGATTTGTACCAGTGATCCCGGACGGGTCGGACCTGGATGCGAACTTCGCTTCCCGAAAAAACTTTGCGGAAGTAAAGCCGGGTGCGGAAGGTGTGAAAGGGATCTGTGATGACAATGATCGAAGTGATGCCTTTATCCAGGGATAGTTCGAGGATGGCTTTGGCTTCCTCCCAGGTGTTGGTCACCTCCATTTTCGTTACAAACATCTTCTTGTAGGGGATGCCGTCCCTGGCTGCCGTACTTTGCAGGTTCCGGACAGCGGTCTCTTCGGTGTAGGTAAAGAAAAGTTTGTTGACCTTATCGTCCTTATAGAGCTGGATGGCTTCGGCAAGCCGACCACCGTCGTCTCCGCTCAGCACTACGGCAGCGTCTGCCTTCTTCAGCGGGTCAGCGATGATGAGCAGTCCGCCAGCGGCTTTGAGCATCAGGTAACCGCCCAGGATGACGGTGAGCAGGACGAGAATGATGAGATTGGATTTGGAAATCCGCTCATTGGATTTTGCATAGGATTTTTGTGGTGCAATGGGTGGTGGAATACGTTCGATCATGGATGGAATAATACTCCATTAATGGACCATTAAATAGGGGGGATTTCCGAGATAGCGAAGGTGGTTATTTAAGATTAAGGATTTGCTCAATCAACTCTGGATCGTTCTTTAGCATACCAGCAGCTGGCAAGCGTTCCAGCAATAAAGCCCAGTTGGGATCTTCACGGAACACTTTGGTGAAGATTACAAGAGCTTCCTCAGTCTTTCCGGTATCCGCCAGGGTGACCGCCTGCCAGAAGGGCAGTTCGATCAGATGGGGGGCAAGGCGGGCAGCGCGGTCATAGGCTTCGAAGGCTGCCTGCGGATCTCCCGCTGCCAGCAGTTCATCGCCGTGGTTCATCGACTCATATGCGCGTTGTATCTCAAGTAGGCGGCGCAATTCCGCCAAAGGTTCGGGGTGATCGTCCACGCGCAGGTCGACCAGGATGCCAGACCAAGGTTTTTCCGAGGTCTTGCCATCCACGACCAGCATGGCTGCGGATTGCTTACCGCGGATGTCGCCGCCTTCAGCCTGGGCAGCATCCAACGCTGCCAGAAGCCGTTCGGCGAGGTCACCGGTTGAATTCCGGTAGGCGGCCGCCATCGCTGGCCAGACAGTGTTGATGAGCATCATGTTCGCCTGGACGGAAAACTGCTCACCGCTCTCATGACCGGCTTCGGCGATGCAGCGTTTGCCGGTATGCACCGCGACCTGTCCCCTGGCGTCCAGCATTGCCACCTGTCGCACCTCCGGGTTTTCATCCGCTTTTAGCAGGTCAGCCAGCGCTTGATCTGCCGGGATACCTTCGCGCATGGCGTTCAGTCCAAGCGGACCGTAGCTTACTTCCACCATGGATTGGGTTGCCACGACACCGACACCCGCTTCCGCCCAGGTCACTAGTGAACCGGTGGAGAACCAATGGGATTGAACCGCCACACCCATGATGCCGGTGGCAGGGTCACGGGCGACAATGGAATAGGTGTGCACAAATGGAAAGCGAGTTGATGCCATATCGTAATCCTTATTAAATGAAGTTACCTGGACTCAGAAAGCCAGCGGGCAAAGATGGCTGTGGAGAGGAATCGACCGGCTGAGGCTTCGAGCAGTCCCAATTCCCCCGCGCTGGTTTTGCCAGAGAAATCGGACATCATTTCATCGATGGCGTAATACATTGTGGCAGCGGATGCCTTTACCGCGTAAGCGGTCAGTTGAATGAAAAGTGGTTTTTTTGTGAGGATCTGTCGACAGGCTGCCAGTAGGTCAGGCAGGAGTTTGTAGAATTCCCAAACTTCGCCCTTGGGACCACGTCCGAATTTGGGGGGGTCGAGGATGATGCCGTCATAGCGACTTTCCCGTCTTTGTTCACGCTGGACAAACTTGAGTGCATCATCCAGGATCCATCGGATGGGTAGCGTTTGCAGACCGGATAGCTCCTGGTTTTCCTTTGCCCAGGTGATAACCTTGCGGGAGGCGTCCAGATGGGTGACGTGCGCGCCAGCCCTGGCGGCGACTAGCGAGGCGAGACCGGTGTAACCGAAGAGGTTGAGCACCCTGGGAGCGCGACCGGATTGCCGGATGACCGTATCCGTCCAGTCCCATTGGCAGGATTGTTCAGGAAAGACCCCGAGGTGGCGGGAGGAGGATGCCTGCGCCCAAAATTGGAGCTCCTTGTAGCGCATTTCCCAGCGGTCGGGCAGCTTGCGGCGCATCTCCCAATGTCCCCCATTTTCTTCAGGAGCGGGCTTGTAAAATGCGTCCACCCCGCGCCACTCAGAAGGCGGCAGGGCGGGCTGCCAGACGGCTTCAGGTTCCGGGCGCTGTAAACGGAAAGGACCAAATTGCTCGAGCTTGAGACCATTGCCGCTATCAAGGAGCGCGTAGTCCTGCCAGCCTTCCGCGGCGAGGAGTTCGATGGATGGGAGTGGGTTCGATGTCATGATTATGCCAACAGTATATCAGAAAGGGAAAAAGGGTTTGGGATATAATCCCATCATTCAACCTGGAACAAGAGGAGAGCGTATGATCGCATCACCGGAACGGCGCGGGACGGATAGCTTGAAATGGGGATTATATGGAAAGGACGTGCTGCCCTTGTGGGTGGCGGATATGGATTTTGTTTCGCCACTGGCGGTGCTGGATGCGCTGAAGAAAAGGGTTGAACATGGTGTTTTCGGCTACGCTTTTGAATCCCGCGAACTGAAGGACATCCTCTCAGAACGAATGGATGACCGTTATGGCTGGAAGGTGCGGCGAGAGGAGATCATCCTGCTGCCGGGAGTGGTGCCGGCAATCAACCTGGTGTGCCAGGCGGTGACCCAACCCGGCGAGTCCGTCCTGATCCAACCCCCGGTGTACCCGCCCTTCTACAAGGCTCCCTTGACCGCTCGTGCCAGGGTGACGACTAGCGAGATCAAAACAGATGACACAGGGGAATATGCGCTGGATGTGCAAACGTTTGAGGAAGGGATCAAAGAAGATACGCGCTGCTTTGTGTTGTGCAATCCGCACAACCCCATCGGCAAGGTCTACACCAGGGAGGAGTTGAGCGCGATGGCAGCGGTTTGCTTGCGGCACCAGGTTGTGATTTGTTCCGATGAAATTCACAGTGACCTAATCTTTGATGGTTACCAGCATATCCCCATCGCTTCGATCGATCCCGAGATCGCGGCATCCACGGTCACCCTGCTCGCCCCGAGCAAAACTTTCAACATTGCCGGGCTGGAGTGTTCCGCCTTGATATGCCAGAACCCAGAACTGCGAGGAAAACTCATCGAAGCCCGCCGGGGACTGCTTGGCGGAGTCAATCTGCTCGGGCAGGCAGCCGCTATTGCTGCCTACCGCGAAGGCGGGGACTGGCTGCAGGAAATCCTCGGAATCCTGGAAAGCAACAGGGATCTAGTGATGAATTTTCTCAAGCAACGCATGCCTGAAATCCGCATGGTCAAACCGCAAGCAACTTATCTTGCCTGGCTGGATTGCCGAGAGGCGGGG
Organism: uncultured Chloroflexia bacterium; assembly: GCA_963774925.1. GTDB lineage: Bacteria > Chloroflexota > Anaerolineae > Anaerolineales > Anaerolineaceae > UBA6107. The sequence goes on along the minus strand of CAVZGM010000001.1, from coordinate 715,599 downwards.
GTCACGGAGAATCCGGCACAGTTCTTCCTCAAGAATGCCGGGGTGGCTCTGAATAATGGGGAGGAGTTTGGCTCAGCGGGCAAAGGCTTCGCACGGTTGAACTTTGGCTGTCCTCCTGAAAGATTGGTGGAAGCTCTTGAAAGAATGGCAACAGCGTTGAATTAACAAAAAAAGCAGAGCACAGGCTCTGCTTTTGTCTACCTAGTACCCTGATTATTCGACGGCTTTGACCTCAGCGGCCTGGAGACCCTTGGGTCCTTTTTCCACTGAGAATTCCACCTGTTGCCCTTCTTTCAGGACTTTATATCCATCCATCTCGATGGCCGAAAAATGAACAAAAACATCCTCGGCACCCTCTCGCCCGATGAAACCGTACCCCTTGGCGGGGTTAAACCATTTTACAGTCCCAACAAAACGTTCAGCCATTCTCTTTCTCTCCATTGCTTTATGAAGGATAACGGTCGGGTATTCCCCTCACCGTAGACGATAATGAGAATTTACCATTTTTATAATTCAATGTCAAGCGGATTCATTGCGGATTCATGGCAATAGTGGAGGCTATAATTAGCAGGTGAAGACCAGCAAAAAGATCCTGGCGTTTTTCCTGATCCTTCTCCCCATAGTGATTGGCGGATGGCTGGCGTTCTCGTCATTGCCACTGGATTTGCTCTTTGCGCATAGGCAATTGCAGGCAGCGGTCGCAGCGGGAAGTGGTTCAGAAGAGTTGGATGCCCTTGAGCAGGTCCTGGTATTCACTCCCTGGCGGGGCGATCTTTGGGAGAGAGTGGGCAGATTGCGGTTAACTCAAAACGACTTCCCAGGAGCAGCGGCGGCATTTTCCTCTGCAGGTCAACTGGAGATGTTGAGTGACCAGGGGAAAGTGTGGTGGGCGGATGCGCTTATTTCAAGCGGAGATGAGGAAAATGGCAGGCTGGTTCTTACAGAACTGGAGAGCACGGATGCGGTGATCCTTCGACAAGCCGCAGCCCTGCTGCTCAGACTGCAGGATATCCCCTCAGCGCTATCCAACCTGGAAAAGGTGCTGCTTCTCATGCCAGATGACCCTGAACTGAACTACCAGGTCGGGGTACTGACCGCTGGCAGTGATCCTGTGGGTGCGCTTCAATACCTGGAAAAGGCGAAAGACTCTGAATTCGTAGGGGAATTGGCGAAAATCCTGAGTGATACCATCACAAAGTCGCTTGACCTGGACGAGGAGAGCGTGAGGTTGTTCCAGGTGGGTCAGGTGCTGGCGGGTCTGGATGAATGGGAAGCGGCTGCAGGGGCGTTTCAGAACGCTGTCAACGTGGAGCCGGGCAACGCAGAGTACTGGGCATTATTGGGCGAAGCGCAGCAGCAACTCGGAGGGGATGGTTATGCCGCCCTCCAGAAAGCCTGGCAAATCGCACCGGATAATGAGAACGTCAATGGACTGCTTGGAATTTATTACCGCAGGCAGGGGAAACTGGATTTGGCTGAGCATTACCTCGCCGCAGCTCTGGAAATCAACCCGGACTCGATCAACTGGGAGGTTGAAATGGGAAACCTGTTGGCGGATGAAGGAGACCTGGAGGCTGCTCTGGCGCATTACCAGTCCGCAGTCCGCAAGGATCAGCATAACTGGTCTTCCTGGCGGGAGCTGGCGGTATTCTGTGTCAAGCACAACTTCCGGGTTGCGGACATCGCCATACCTGCGGTGAGGGAAGCTCTCCTCCTGAATCCATCCTCTCCAACATTGCTGGACCTGATGGGAACTGCGTATATGATGATCAATGAGCTGGACAACGCGGAACGCTTTTTCCTGCAGGCGGAAGCCTTGGATCCCGGTCAGGCTGCCATCCTCATCCACCTGGGGCAGCTTGCTTTGTACCAGGAGAAACGAGAAAAGGCGTTTGAGTATTTCCGCCAGGCGGCTCGGTCGGCGCAGGATGAGCGATTGCGAGATATGGCCAACCGGTTACTTCGAGAGAATGGCGGTAAAGAGTAGATTGTCGATATAATTGAACAATTGACCTCAGGAAAACAACCATGCGAAACCTACACACCTACATTACTCTTCCCCTTGCTTTGCTCCTAGTTTTTGGATTGACCGGTTGTGACCATTTATCGGGTTTATTGACGGGGAACCAACCTGCAGAATCTGGTGAGGTCCTCTTTATGGACGATTTCGCAGATAACCGCAACAACTGGGGAACAATGGGAAGAACCGGCGGAGAGATCAGTCTGGCGTATGACGGGTTGGTCATTGGCGTGGACGTCGCCAATTTTCTCTTCTGGTCGGTGAGCGGTGAGCGCCTCACAGATACCCAGATAGATGTAGATGCGGTTTTACTTGAGGGACCGGTAAACGACCATTTTGGTGTCCTTTGCCGCTACGCGGATAATGACCATTTTTATGGTTTCCTGGTCACACACGATGGGTATTATGGCATCTTCAAAATGATGGAGGGTGAGATTACCCTGCTGAGCGGTGAAGGGAGCATGCAATACAGCGACATGATCAGGCAAGGCGGAACCGTCAACCATCTGAGCGCGGTATGTGCAGACAATTCACTGAGCCTGAGCGTAAATGATCAATTGCTGGCTGAGGTTCAGGATGCATCATTTCAGTCCGGGCAAGTTGGCCTGGCTGCGGGGACATACCAGGAACATGGGGTAAAGGTCTTCTTTGATAATCTTGTGATTCGGCAGCCTTAGGGAATGAAGGTTTTTTTCGATACCGTTGGCTGCAGGTTAAACCAGGCTGAGATCGAATTGATGGCTGCCCAATTCAAAGCTGCGGGTCATCAGCTTCTCGAATCGCCGGAAGATGCAGACCTGGTTATCGTCAACTCCTGTACAGTAACCACAGCAGCAGCGTCTGATTCCCGGCAGAAAGTTCGACAAGCCAACAAGGCAGGGGCAAAACAAATCGTGGTCACGGGTTGCCTGGCGACAATGGAACCCGTGGAAATTGGGTTTTTACCGGGGGTGACCCGAGTAGTACCCAACCTGGAGAAGAAAGAACTCCCGGGATTGATACTTGGGAACAAGGGATTGGAGAATCCACTGCCTGCCCGCAAACCGATCCCTGGTCTCCACCGACGAACCCGCGCCTTTATTAAGATCCAGGATGGTTGTGACAATTTCTGCACCTTTTGTGTCACCCGAATTGCAAGGGGAAAATCAGTTAGCCTTCTCAAGGATGAGGTGCTTGCGATGGTACTTGCGGCGCAAGCAGGGGGTAGTAAAGAGGTCGTGTTGACCGGCGTCAACCTGGGAGCCTGGGGGCGGGACCCGCAGGGGGAAGGAACGCTTCGAGACCTGATCCAGTATCTTTTAGAAAACAGCGAGATGGAGCGCTTCCGGCTTTCGTCCCTGGAACCCTGGGATTTGGATGAGGAATTCTTCTCGCTTTGGAAAGACTCGCGCCTGTGCCACCATCTGCACCTTCCACTGCAATCCGGTTCAAAGGGGGTTTTAAAGAGAATGGCACGCAACACAACACCGGAGAAGTTTTCCGCACTTGTGCGCCACGCACGGGAACAGATCCCGGGGGTGAGCATCACCACAGATATCATCGTGGGTTTTCCGGGAGAGACTGAAGATGAATTTAAAGAAAGCCTGGCATTCGTGGAAAGGATGAGATTTTCAGGGGGGCATGTATTCCACTATTCAAGACGGCAAGGAACCCCGGCAGCCAGGTTGGGCGAGGTGGTGCCGGGGAATGTCGCCGTCGAGCGCAGTCGTAGCATGCGGGCGATTGTGGATAGGTCTGCCCAGGCTTACGCGAGCAGCCAGGTGGGGAAGTCGGTGAACGTGTTGTGGGAGAGATGCTTGCAGAAGTCTTCATCAAAATGGCAACTGGAGGGCTTTTCTGATGCCTATATTAAGGTTAGGAGCGAATCCATAATTGACCGCTACAATGAGATCGATACGGTAAAAATTGTCTCTGCCGAGAAGTCCAGGTTGGCTGGGGTATTGATCAGCGAGCAGGGATTTATCCCTTGATCTACGCACATTGGTCAATTCACAGAGTACACGAATCGGGGTTGATGGTTAGTTCAAATTAATAATCGATGAATAGACCATTTCACTTGTTTGGAGTATGATTTTTTTATCGAATCTAGTGGTAGAATCATTCGTTTTGATTGGTCAAGGTGAAAGATAAAGAGATGAGTTTGGAACACGACAGTAAATCGACAGTTTTTAAGCGCGCAACTGAGTATAAACCGGGAAAGACACTCAGCAGGTTCTTGATCGGACGACCGCTATCAACAGCGGACGCACCGCATCAAACGATCGGGAAATTCCTGGGGCTCGCAGTTTTCTCCTCGGACGCGATGTCCTCAGTGGCATACGCCCCTCAGGAAATGTTAATTATCCTGGTTGCCGCTGGAGTTTCAGCGCTACAAATATCTGTCCCGATTGCGATAGGTATTTGTTTATTATTGGCAATCTTGATCTTTTCTTATGAACAGACCATCCATGCATATCCGGATGGTGGTGGAGCATACATTGTTGCAAGAGATAATATCGGCAATCTCCCTGCCCAAACTGCAGCAGCGGCGTTATTAACCGACTACATTTTGACGGTTTCTGTTTCGATTTCTTCGGGTGTTGCCCAGCTCGCTTCAGCTTTTCCAATTCTAGAACCGCATAAAGTCGTAATTGCGGTTGGATTCGTGTTTCTGATCATGATCGTGAACTTACGGGGTGTGAAGGAGTCAGGCACAGCGTTTGCGATTCCTACTTACTTCTTTCTCCTGATGATGTATGCGACCGTGATCATTGGGTTCATCCGGCTTATCCTTGGGACACTGGGTGTTGTGCAAAATGCACCTACTGATCTACTGGAAATGCATCAGTCCATTCAACCCATCACCTTATTTCTGATCATGAAGGCATTCGCGTCCGGCACAACTGCAGTGACAGGGGTTGAAGCCATTTCAAACGGGATCACTGCATTCAAAGAACCGCGAAGCAATAATGCCGGGAAAACTCTGATTATCATGGGGTTAATACTCGGCTCGTTAATGTTCGCGATCACATTCCTGGGCAATCATGTAGGTGTTTTACCCTCGGAAGAAGAGACTGTCATCTCGCAACTCGCCAGGACAATTTATGATAGCAGGGGAATCCTTTATCTTGCTACAATCAGCGCTACGACAATCATCCTGGTCATGGCAGCAAACACTGCCTTTGCAGATTTTCCCCGGTTAAGTGCGCTTGCAGCAGCAGATGGCTACCTGCCCAGGCAGTTGACTTACCGCGGGAGTCGATTGGTTTTTTCTCGCGGAATCGTTGCACTCGCGGTAATTTCCAGTTTACTTATCATTATTTTTAATGCGAGCGTAACTGCATTAATTCCATTGTATGCGATCGGGGTTTTCTTATCCTTTAGCCTTTCGCAGGCAGGAATGGCGCATCGTTGGTGGAAGACGGGAAAACTTAAACCGGGTGAGGAGATCATCGAGAGAGGTTCAACTCTCCATCATGATAAAGGCTGGCGGCATAAGATGTTCATTAATGGCATCGGTGCTGTCGTTACTGCAATTGTGATGGTGATCTTTGCCTTCACGAAATTCAGGGATGGTGCCTGGATCGTGGTGATCCTGATTCCCGCGCTTGTCCTCGTTTTTTCCTCGATCCACAAGCACTACAGCAATCTTGCGAAAGACCTGTCGTTGGAGGATTACAACCCTCACGACCGCATCAGTCACCAGCGGGTTCTGATCCCTATCGGTGGAGTGCACCAGGGTACTCTGGCTGCCCTGAGGTATGCGAAGACGCTCTCGGATGATATTACTGCTGTGCACATTTCGATCGATCCGGCGGAAACCAAACGGGTTCACGAAAAGTGGGAAATCTGGGGGGATGGATACCGGTTGGTTGTGATCGAGTCACCTTTCCGCCTTTTCATTGAACCATTGCTTGAATACATTGAAGATCTCGATAAAACGAAAAAACCCAATGAGATCATCAGTATCGTTGTGCCGCAATTTATCCCCAGGAATTCTTTTAAGAACTGGCTGCACTCACATACTGCCGATACCTTACGAAAAGTCCTCCTCTCCCGGAAGGACATAGTGATCATGGAAGTACCGTACCAGGTGGATTAAGGTAAAGAGGTTAAAAATGAATGTTATCGTGATTGGTTGTGGAAGGATTGGCGCTCAATTGGCCTATAACATGTATAAACGGGGACACAAGGTTTCTGTCATTGATGAAAACGAAAAGTCGTTCGGGAATTTACCCGCCGATTTCGAAGGTCGTCTACATGAAGGGGATGCACTGAACCAGGACATCCTCTTGCGGGCGGGGATTGATCGTTGCGATGCACTCGCGGCTGTAACGAACTATGATCCACTGAACGCGGTCATCAGCCATGTTGCCAGGCAGAAATACGCAGTACCGAATGTGGTTGCGAGGAATTACAACCCCCACCTGCGAGGGTTGTTCGAAGACTTCAATATCCAGGTTGTCAGTTCCACCAGTTGGGGAGCTCAACGCATTGAGGAGATGTTGACCGATACAACTGTCCGGACCGTGTTTTCTGCAGGAAACGGCGAGGTTGAGGTTTATGAGCTCAACATCCCACCAGCCTGGGGAAATCGAAAGGTTAATGACCTGGTCACCTGTGGCGCGTGCAAATGGCTGGCTGTCACCCGGGCAGGTAACGCCTTCCTGCCGGATGGTGACACCGTTTTGGAAGAGGGAGATATTCTGACTGTCGCGGCAACGATGGATGGGATTTTCGACACGCGCCGAAACCTCAACGCGGGAAAGGGAGGTTGACATGCTGGTAATCGTCGCAGGTGGTGGAAGAACGGGTGCACAACTGGCAAAATCCCTGATTGCGATGGGGCATGATGTTCATATCGTCGAAAACCGCAATGAAATCCTGTCCAGGATTCATAAGGAACTCCCAACTGAATCAATCTTTGAAGGCGACCCTTTGGAAGCGAATATTATGGAATCCGCGGGAATTGAAAGAGCTGATGTTTTCGCAGCCACAACTCCCTCTGATCCTGAAAACCTTGCACTTTGTTACTATATCCGTGAGCGTTACGGAATAAACAGGACAATCGCACGTGTGAACAATCCCAGGAACGCCTGGCTGTTCGACGATTTATTCCACGTCGATGTTTCTGTGAACCAGGCTGAGTTACTTTCCCGGTTAATCGAAGAGGAAATGTCATTAGGGGATATGATGACCCTTCTGAAATTACGTCGAGGGAAATACTCCCTGGTCGAAGAGAAGATCCCACCTAAAGCGTTGGCAGTGGGTACAGCGATCAAGGACCTCAAACTACCAGAGAATTGTGTCATTGCCGCGATCATTCGAAAAGGTGAATTGGTACTTCCACGCGGCATCACTGCTCTGGAAGTGGGTGACGAGGTACTGGCAATAACTGACGAGGAAGGCACTGCACAACTGGCAAAGTTGTTTTACGCGGAACGCGAAGAGGTTTAATCTGTTCTGCATGTGAATGATAGGGTATAATCACAGTTTGCGAATTAATTATTACGAACGAGAGGAAGTAGCATGACCAAGAGAACCTACCAACCGAGAATCCGCCGAAGGGTGCGCGTCCATGGATTTCGCGCCAGGATGGCAACCGCGGACGGGCGTGAAGTGTTGAAACGCCGCCGCGCAAAGGGCCGCTACAAATTGACGGTCTCGATGAATAACCACGTCAAGAAGATCAGCTGGTAATCTTTTGACTCCCAGACGCTGTTTCAGACCACGTGAAAAACTGGAATTGAACAGGTTTATGGGTGACTGGCAAGTATCGATTAACCCGGGCGATTGATTTCAAGCGGGTGCGGCGGTCCGGAAGGTCCTATGCCCACCCGCTTGTAGTTGTTCTAATTGCCCCTGGCGAGGATAAGAATTCCCGCGTTGGCGTTATCACAAGTCGATCTTTAGGCAAGGCAGTCAGCAGAAATCGAATCAAGCGTCAGTTAAAGGAAGTGTTCCGTTCTGTGATACCTGGATTTCGAAAATGCGTAGATATTGTTGTAATCGGACGGGAACCGGTAAAAAACGCGGATTTTAGCGACATACGAACAGCAGTAATGCAATTATTGGAAAGAGCAGAGATCATTGGCTGAAAATTCATTCGTGTTGGAAGATGAAAGTGTCTGCTGCACGGAACCACGGTTGAGAGACCTCCCGTTCACATTCTGGAACATTCCCCGTTTCCTGCTTCTTGGATTGATCCGACTGTATCAGTTTATTGTTTCCCCGGCACTTCCCGCCAATACATGCAGGTTCTATCCGACCTGTTCGCATTACGGTTATCAGGCAATTTTCAAGTATGGTGTATTAAAAGGGTCGGTTATGGCTGCGTGGAGAGTATTGCGATGTAATCCATACAATCCCGGCGGTTTTGACCCGGTAAAATAGCAGTACCAGCTGCACTTGACCAATAGCACAAACAAAGGAAATCATTTTAAAATGATGATAAAGAAAATTTCAATCGTGATGGTGGTGATCATCCTGGCAGCCCTATTAACCTCCTGCACCTCAGGCGCCGGGGCTGTTAATAGTTATTCCGGAGTGGCAGTATCCGGAGACATGGTTTACTTTGCCAACGGTGGGAGAGTTTCCGCGCTGAGAGTCGGCAATGGAAATCTTGCGTGGGAGTATCCGGAAAAAGTGAACGCCAAGCGTCTCTTTTACGCCCAACCAGTGGTAGCGGGAGACCAGGTACTGGTCGGGGATTATGAAAACAAGTTGACATCTCTCAATGCCCTCGATGGAACCGAGAACTGGATTTTCTCCGGGGCAAAGGGTCGCTATATTGATAGCCCCCTGGTGGTCAATGACCTAATCGTTGCCCCCAACGCGGATTACTCACTTTACGCACTTGACCTGAATGGGAAACTGAAATGGACCTTTACAGGCGGTCATGCATTTTGGGCTCAACCAGTTAGTGATGGGGAAACCGTGTATGTATCATGCATGGACCATTCCCTCTACGCGATCGATCTCCAAAGCGGATCTTTGGTATGGAAAACCGAGCTTGGCGCTGCAATAGTCAGCCGCCCGCTGCTCGATGAAACCGGCAGATTATTTGTCGGGAATATCGATGGTACCTTCTACGCCGTGTCTGCTGACAGTGGTTCAAAACTCTGGGAGCAGAAGATAGGAAGTGGCGTTTGGGCACAAGCTATTCTTTACGAAGGAAACCTCTATTTTGGTGACCAGGCTGGCAGGGTAAACATCCTGAACAGTGACGATGGTAAATCCATCCAGTACATTGAAACAGAAGGTGCCATCCTCGGTAGAGGAGCAGTGCTCGAACAGGGTATTGTTTTTGGTAACGAAAATGGCGATCTCCTGATGATCGGTTACGACGGCGGTAAGATTTGGACCAGGACTGTGGATGGCAGCATTTACGCTAACCTGGTCTTCGATGGCAGCCAGATTCTGATTGCGGCAAGTCAGTCGACTGAGCCGCTTGTCTCGATGGACAGCAACGGTAACGAAAATTGGTCGTACTCAGAAAAGAAGTAAAGGAAAAACCTCATGTGGGATAAGATCATTATTGAACCGTTTATCAACTTCCTGCTGTGGATTTACAGCCTGGTCGGCAATTTTGGCGTTGCCATCATTATCTTCACTACGCTTACCAGGGTAATCCTCTATCCTTTGACCGCCAAGCAGATCAAGAGCACCGCGGCCATGCAAGAACTGCAGCAGGATAAAAGGTATATCGAAATCCAGACGAAGTATAAGAATGACAAGGAAAAACTGGCCCAGGAGCAGATGAAGCTTTACCAGGAAATGAAGATCAGCCCGTTCTCCTCCTGTTTGCCAACCTTGATCCAGTTCCCGATCATCATCGGACTTTACCAGGCGTTGATCCAGACAATGTCAACAGCCCCGCTGGATTTGCTCAAATTAAGCCGGCACATATATCCAAATTTTCTAAAGATCTCTGAAATCCTACCGCTGCAGAGCAAGTTCCTGTGGATGGACATGGGGAATCCGGAACGGCTTTTCATTCCGGGATTGAATTTCGGAATTCCGGTGTTAGCGATCATTGTGGTTATCACGACCTTTTTGTCCTCCAAGTTGATCACTCCTCCCACAGCGCCAGGGGGGAATGACCAGGGCGCAATGATGTCTAAGATGATGAATATTTACATGCCTGTACTCATGGGTTGGTTGGCTTGGTCGCTCTCCTCTGGTCTTGCCCTCTATTTTGTGGTCACGAACCTCATCCAAATTTTCCAGTATTCGGTGTCTGGGAAGGTCCATTGGGACAACGTTTTTCCCAAAAAGAAGACAGCAATTGTAAAAAAATAAACCTACCAAGGGAGAAATTTCATGGGAATGGAAAAAACGACACTCGAGATCATTGCTCCGACACCTGAAGAGGCAATTGCCAAAGGCTTGGACCAGCTTGGATTGGCTGAAGATGACGTCGAGATCGAAGTTCTGGACAACGGCTCAAGAGGATTATTGGGACTTGGCGGGCGGCAATCCAGGGTGCGATTAACGGTCAAGACCATGGATATGCTCGAGGACGAGTATGAAACCCCGGCACCGGTGGATTCGGTGCAAGTGGATACGGAAGAAGTGATCTTAAACTCAGCCCAGGAAGTGGACGAATCTACTCTTTCTGAGGCTGATTTGCACGCCTTGAAACTTTCCAAGTCAGTGGTCATTGAACTTTTAGAGCGGATGAAGGTCAAGGCTGAGGTGAAAGCAAAGTACGTCGAACCCGAGGATGAAAAAGACAAGCGTCTGATCTTGGTCGATATCGAGGGGAAAGACCTCAGTATCCTGATCGGCAGGCGGTCTGAAACTTTAAACGCGTTGCAATACATTTCGAGTCTGATCATCAGCAAGGAACTTGGTCAATGGGTGCCCCTATTGATCGATGTTCAAGCATACAGGGTGAGGCGGGAAAGGCAGCTTCGCCAGTTGGGCAGGCGCATGGCAGACCAGGCGCTTCAATCCGGACGGAAGCAGGCACTTGAACCGATGCCGGCGAACGAGAGGCGCATCATTCACCTGGAGTTGCGCGACCACCCAAGAGTTTTTACTGAAAGTACAGGCGAAGAACCTTACCGCAAGGTCACGATCTGTATTCGTGGAGAGTAATTTTCAAGAATCAAGCCGGGTGAAACGCCCGGCTTGTTTTATAATACCGTCAGGAAAAAAACTGGATGAAAAGGAAACGATGATGAGGGCTGTGGATGTCATTATTAAAAAAGAGACCGCCAGGAATTATCGGCGGAGGAAATCAATTTCTTTATCAACGGAATGACCAGTGGTGAGATCCCGGATTACCAGGTAGCGGCGTGGGCGATGGCGGTTCTTCTTAACGGTATGACTGACCAGGAAACCACGGATCTGACGATGGCGATGGCGAATTCCGGAGAGATCCTTGATCTCACGAATATTATCCCGATCGAAGTGGACAAGCACTCAACTGGTGGCGTAGGCGATAAAACCACATTAGTGGTGGAACCACTGGTAGCAGCGTGCGGCTTGCCAGTGGGAAAAATGTCCGGGCGGGGATTGGGATTTACCGGCGGCACTCTTGATAAGGTGGAATCCATTCCTGGTTTCAGAACCAATTTAAGCCGGGAGGAGTTCATCCGGTTGCTCAAAGAGGAAGGACTTGTTCTGGCAGGGCAGAGCGGAGACCTGGCACCCGCGGACGGCAAGCTCTATTCGCTGCGGGACGTCACCGGTACGGTCCAGTCCATCGCGTTAATCGCGTCGTCCGTCATGTCCAAGAAAATCGCCGGCGGAGCGCGAGCGATCGTACTCGATGTGAAAGTTGGCACCGGGGCGTTCATGAAAAACCTTGAAGAAGCCCGACAATTATCGAGGTTGATGGTTGCAATCGGGCAGCTGAGTGGCAGGCGGGTTATTGCACTGTTATCGGATATGAATCAGACCCTGGGAAAAGCTGTAGGGAACTCTCTTGAGGTTCAGGAAGCAATCGCCACTCTGAAGGGAGTAGGACCACAGGATTTCACTGAGCACTGCCTGGTCGTTGGCAGCCACATGCTGGTGGCAGGAGAGAAAGCAAGTGATCTTGGTTCTGCCAGGCGCATGGTCGAGGAAGCCCTGCACTCAGGCAAGGGGCTTGCCAAGTTGCGCAAGCTGGTGGAGAACCAGGAGGGTGATCCTCGATACGTGGATGATCCTACCCGGTTTCCAACTGCTCCGGTGATCGAAGATGTTGTTTCGCCAAGAGCTGGAACCCTGAGTTGGATCGACGCGCTCACCATCGGTGAAACCGCTGTAAAAATGGGGGCGGGTAGAGCGCGAAAGGAAGACAAGATCGATCACCGGGTGGGGATTATCGTGCATCGGAAGGTGGGTGATCGGGTTGCCGCTGGAGATCCTCTCTTTACCATCTACGCAAAGGATGCCGAAAGCTTGAAACTTGCACGCCATGAATTGCTGTCGGCTTGCCAATGGAGCGATAACCCCTGTGAGCCTTTGCCATTGTTTTATGAGGTAATCGACCGGGCAGGTTGATTTAACCATTTCTTTGTGGGATAATTGCCATAATAACTGAGATGGAAACGAGTAGGCTGCACAAAACTCATCAGCGACTCCGGAAATGGTGTGAGCCGGATTGAGCGAGCAGCTGAAAATCCTTCCGGAGTTGCGATCTGAAAGCGAAAGCGAGTAAGTGAGCCGGGTTTTCTCCCGTTATCCAGAATCAGGTCTATCTTAAGATGCGCCTGACCGAGTGCTCAGTTTTTGAGAAGCAGGGTGGTACCACGGGTGATTTCTCCCGTCCCTCGCAGGGACGGGAGTTTTATTTTGCGGAGGTAGAATGTTCAAACCAGTAACGCCGAAAATGGATGTGACCAGGATGGAGCTTAAGGTGCTGCATCACTGGCAGAATCATGAGATCTTTCACAAGAGTATGAGCTGCCGGGAGGGAAAGCCTGAGTACGTGTTCTTCGAAGGACCTCCCACCGCGAATGGTAAGCCAGGGGTACATCACGTACTTGCCCGCGCGTTTAAGGACATCTTTCCACGGTATAAAACCATGCAGGGATTTCACGTTTCCAGGCGGGGTGGATGGGATACGCATGGGCTTCCGGTTGAGATTGAGGTGGAAAAGAAACTCGGGTTCACCAATAAACAGCAAATTGAAGCCTACGGTATCGCGAAGTTTAATGAGCTTTGCCGCGAGTCTGCATTTACCTACATCCAGGAATGGGAAAAACTGACAGACAGGATTGGGTACTGGGTTGATCTAGACCAAGCGTATGTTACTTACACCAATGAGTACGTCGAGTCTGTGTGGTGGATCCTTAAAAACCTCTGGGATAAGGAACTGCTCTACCAGGGGTACAAAGTCGTCCCCTACTGCCCGCGATGCGGAACCCCGCTTTCGGACCATGAGGTCGCGCTGGGATACCGTGAAGTACACGATCCCTCCGTCTTTGTGCGCATGCCGCTGGTTGACCAGCCAGGCACATCTCTGCTGGTTTGGACGACCACACCTTGGACGCTGCCCGCCAATGTGGCGGTCGCTGCCGGGTCAGATGTGGATTACGTCACCGTTGAACGTGAATTGGCTGACGGGTCATTGGAACGGTTGATCCTGGCAGAAGCCCTGGTCGCCAAGGTGTTCGGTGAGAACCCGGTAAAGGTCTTGGAGCAGTTCAAGGGCAAGCAGTTGAAGGGGAGACGATATCACCCCCTGTTCACTTTCATGCCAACGGAAAAACCAGCGCATTACGTGGTCTTGGGCGACTTTGTGACCACCGAGGACGGCTCAGGGCTGGTGCATATCGCGCCTGCGTTTGGTGCAGACGATATGCAGGTGGCATTGGAACATGACCTGCCGATTTTGAACACGGTCGCGGAGGACGGTACATTTATCTCTGAAGTGAAACCATGGGCAGGGAAATTTGTCAAAGATGCCGATCCTTTGATCACTCGAAACCTACATGAGCGAGAATTGTTATTTAGCGAAGGACAGTACCTTCACACTTATCCTTTCTGTTGGAGGTGCTCCACTCCGTTGCTTTATTACGCGAGACCAACCTGGTATATCCGCACCAGCCAGTTCAAGGACCGCATGGTCGCGTTAAATGACACCATCAACTGGTACCCTGAACACATCCGCAAGGGTCGTTTTGGTAACTGGCTGGAAAATAATGTCGATTGGGCACTGGGTAGGGAGAGGTATTGGGGTACGCCGCTGCCGGTTTGGGAATGTGAATCCTGTCATTCCCAGGATTGTGTCGGTTCAGTAGAGGAGTTATCGAAGAAATCAGGCAGAAATCTCACCGGTTTTGATCTTCATCGTCCATATGTGGATGAAGTTTATCTGCGCTGTGAAGACTGCGGCGGGAGGATGCGGCGGGTGCCTGAGTTGATTGACGTCTGGTTTGATTCAGGCTCAATGCCGGTCAGTCAATGGCATTATCCTTTTGAGAACCAGGAACAATTTAAAAACCAGTTCCCGGCTGATTTCATCTGCGAAGCGGTGGATCAGACCAGGGGATGGTTCTATTCATTACATGCCATCAGCACGCTGCTGTTTGATACCAATAGTTTTAAGAATGTGATCTGCCTGGGCTTGATCCTGGACGGTCAAGGGCAAAAAATGTCCAAAAGCCGTGGGAATGTTGTATCTCCCTGGACGGTAATCGAGAACAACGGCGCGGATGCCATGCGCTGGTATCTTTATACCGCCAGCCCTCCGGGGCAGGAGAGAAGGTTCTCGAGCGACCTGGTGGGAGAGGTGCTGCGGAATTTCACCTTGACATTGTGGAACACCTACTCTTTTTTTGTCACATATGCCAATCTGGATGGCTGGACACCTGGAAGGGACGAGAGCGTCCAATATAGCCCATTAGACAAGTGGCTGCGGTCCACCCTGCATGCCCTGGGAAGGGATGTGACCACAGCGCTGGAGAATTACGATGTGCTGGGTGCCACCCGCCCGATTCAAACCTTTGTGGAGGTTCTTTCAAACTGGTATTTGCGCCGATCAAGAAGGCGGTTCTGGAAAAGTGAATCGGACGCTGATAAAAAAGCCGCTTATGCAACTCTTTATGAGAGCCTGGTCATGCTCAGCAAGCTGCTCGCGCCAACGATGCCGTTCATCGCGGACGAGCTTTACCTTAACCTGGTTGGTTCGATCGATCCAAACGCGAAGGAGTCAGTTCACCTGGAAGAATGGCCACGATTTGAGGAAGGGCTGATCGACGAAGCATTGAACCGGGAAATGAACCTGGTGATGAAATTGGCATCACTCGGTCACGCTGCCCGTAACAAGGCGAACCGCAAAGTACGCCAGCCTTTATCTGAAGCGGCACTCGCTGTTGGAACCGCTGATGAGAAGCAGGTTGTGCTTCAATATGCCGACCTATTGGTAGACGAATTGAATGTCAAGCAGGTGAGGTTACTCAACGCAGCCGGAGAGGCTGTCAGTTACTCGTTGAATCCACTTCCGAAGCAGCTTGGGCAGAAGTACGGCAACCTGTTCCCCGAGATCCGCAAGCAAGTGCTTTCACTGGAGGTCAACAAGGCAGCGAAAGACCTATTGGAAGGAAAACCACTGTCGGTGGATGTGAATGGCAAGCAACTGGAGATCCTCCCTGAAGAGGTCGAAGTGAGATTACAGGCAAAGGAAGGGTATTCTGTAGCTGCGGAGGGGGCGTATCTCGCTGCCCTGGTCACCGACTTGACCCCCGATCTCATAGCAGAAGGGCTGGCGCGTGAATTTGTGCGGCGGGTGCAGGATCTTCGGAAGACCGCAGATCTGGACATTGCTGACCGGATCGAGCTGTTCTATGAAGCAACGCCGGTGCTGGCAGCCGCTGTGGAGGCTCACCGGGAATACATCATGACAGAAACACTGACAATCAAGATGAGTGCAGCAGCATCATTGGAGGATGCAGTCAGGTTCGAAGACGAATTTGATGGTGAAAAAGTCAGTCTTGGACTCAGGAAAAAATAACACAAACGGGCTCCTCGAGGAGCCCGTAAATTTCCAATCTCCTGGATTAGGGTAAAATTCAACCAGATAAAGTTTGGAGAGAAGATTGAAAAAAATCATTCAGAAAACAGCTTTGCTGTTAATTATTGCCGCGGTTATCGTTGTCCTTGATCAATTCACAAAATGGCTGGTGGTTTCCAACCTGGAACCCGGCGAAACCTGGGTGCCGTGGGTTTGGCTTGCGCCTTACGCTCGAATTGTTCACTGGTGGAATACAGGTGTCGCATTTGGGATGTTGCAGGGAATGAACCTGGTCTTTATTATCCTGGCATGCATGGTTTCCTTGGGAATCATCTATTATTACACACTCGTGCCCGCTGATGATAAGTGGCTGCGGGCTGCGTTGATCCTGGAGTTGGGCGGGGCTGTTGGGAACCTGGTCGATCGGATTCGTTACGGGCATGTTGTGGACTTTGTTTCAGTGGGCAACTTTCCGGTGTTCAATGTCGCGGATAGTTGCATCACGATTGGCGTCTTTGTCCTCTTAATTGGTGTCTGGCTGCAGGAGCGCCGTCAAAAACAAATCACAGTAAAAGCTGCCACTAAGCCTTTTGAATCACCCAATGGAATTGATTCATGAGCGGAGAACCCTATACTTTCACAGTTGAAAATGGGCAAGTAACCCGGCTGGACAAGTTCCTTACCGAGAACTTACCGGAGCAATCACGCTCGCGTTTGCAAGCGCTGATCAAGCAGGGCTTGGTTATGGTTAATCAGAAGGCAGTGACCAAGACGGGTTTCACGCTTTCGATTGGGGACGTGGTGGAACTCGAGATTCCCGCAGCAGTGCCTGTTGACCTGGTGGGAGAGGACATTGCTCTGGACATCATATTTGAAAACCCAGATCTGCTGGTCATCAACAAACCAGCGGGTATGGTCGTTCATCCTGCCCCGGGACATGACAGCGGGACGCTTGTGCATGCTGCCCTGGGGAAAGTGGTTGATCTCGAAGGGATCGGCGGTGAGTTACGACCGGGAGTGGTGCACCGCCTGGACAAGGATACCTCAGGGTTGATTATTTTGGCAAAGAATGAGCGTGCGCATCGCTGGCTGCAGGATCAGTTCCGCTTAAGAAAAGTGGAAAAAGTTTACATCGCGCTCGTGGATGGAGCGCCACCCACGCCCAAGGGGAGGGTGGAAGCCGCGATTGCCCGTGATCCATCGCATCGTAAAAAGATGGCGATTGTGCCTGATGCAAAGGGCAGGGAAGCAGTTACTAATTACATTACACTGGATTCCTATCGCGGGTTTACGCTGATTGAAGCACACCCTTTGACTGGACGGACGCATCAGATCAGGCTGCATCTTGCTTTCCTGGGGTGTCCGATCGTTGGGGACACTGTTTATGGAAAAAAGAAACCAAGCGTCGAGCTCTCTCGGCACTTTCTTCACGCTGCGAAACTCAGTATCCGCCTTCCTGGTGAGGAAAATCCACGAACCTTCACTGCCCCATTACCCGAAGAACTGCAGGCGGTATTGTCGACACTAACAAAATGAAGGATGGACCATGGAATTCATAGATCTTCGTTCTGATACTGTAACCCAACCAACTGAAGAAATGCGCGCTGCCATGGCAGCGGCAGAGGTTGGCGATGATGTGTACGGGGAAGACCCAACAGTAAATCGGCTTCAGGAAAAAGCAGCTGAAATGATGGGGATGGACGCCGGGTTATTCGTCCCCTCCGGGACGATGGGGAACTTGATCGCGGTTCTTGTGGCTACTCAACGGGGGGATGAGGTGCTGATGGGAGACAAGGGGCACACTTTCCTGTTCGAGGGCGGCGGTGTTTCCACCCTTGGCGGGGTCTTTGTGCATATTCTGAAAAATCAACTGGACGGAACGATCGACCTAGACGAGGTCAGCCATGCGATTCGACCGGATGACATTCACCAGCCACCGACGAGGATGTTGATTCTCGAAAACACCCACAACCGCTGTGGTGGTGTAGTTCTGGGAATGGATTATCTTAAAAGCGCGGTAGCCCTGGCTCGGAAAAACAAGCTTCATTTGCACATGGATGGTGCGCGGATCTTTAACGCTGCGGCTGCTTTGGGAGTAGAAGCGAGGTACTTGACCAGCCAGATGGATAGTGTCACATTTTGTCTGAGCAAAGGTTTGAGTGCGCCAGTCGGGTCGGTGCTTTGCGGATCTGTGTCAATGATTCACAAGGCGAGGCGATACCGCAAAATGCTGGGGGAGGGATGCGACAGGCAGGAATCCTCGCTGCCGCGGGCATCGTTTCGCTGGATAAGATGACTTCGCGACTTGTTGAGGATCACCGAAGGGCAAAAAAACTGGCAGAGGGATTAAGCCAGATCCCGTGTATTCGTTTTGAACTTGGTTTACCTCAGACCAACATGGTTTTTCCTTCCGTGACCGGGGATTCACCGATAACCGCAAGGAAGCTTGCGAGTGAACTGACAGAGCGCGGGATACGTGTCGGAGTTGTTGGCGAGTGCATGCTCAGGCTCGTCACCCATAACTGGATTACGGATGAGAACATTGAACAAACTCTTAACGCATTTCGCCAATTGCTCATCGGTTAGGGAAACCCAGGATTCGAAGAAATCCCGTCTGATATAATCATTTCGACATCCCTTGAGAATAGAGGTAACATGGAAAAATTCATCACCCTGAACGAGATCGATCAGGCTGCCGCGTTTATCCGCCAGAGGCTCACAAACAATCCCCAGGTCGGCCTTGTATTGGGTTCCGGGTTGGGTGGACTGGCTGACGCAGTGGAGAATCCTACCATCATCCCGTTCAACGAAATCCCCCATTGGCCGGTATCAACAATCCAGGGGCATGCAGCCAGGTTGGTGATTGGGCGACTATTTGCTGTGAACGTGTTCGTGATGCAAGGTCGTGTGCATTATTACGAGGGGTATCCGATGGATGTGGTGACGTTGCCCATCCGTGTAATGCAGCGATTGGATATCCCAAACCTGATCCTGACCAATGCCGCGGGAGCAATCCAACCGGATTTCATTCCTGGTGATGTGATGCTCATCACCGATCACATCAATATCATTGGCATGTCTGGTCCGAACCCTCTTCGAGGTCCGAACATGAGTGAATTTGGCGAGCGCTTCCCGGACATGAGCCAGGCGTATGACCGTGGTTTAATGGATGCTGCGCGGAAGGCTGCCAAGGCGAACGGGATCCAGATGAGGGAAGGTGTTTACGCTGGTCTAGCGGGACCCTCATTCGAAAGTCCAGCTGACCTTCGGTTCCTGAGGGTAATTGGGGCGGACGCGGTTGGTATGTCGACCGTGGCAGAAACAATCGTTGCACATCATGGACGTACACGTGTCCTGGGATTCTCCGGCATCAGCAACAAAGCCAACCTGGATGGCACCACCGTGACCACCCATGAAGAGGTCCTTGAAGCGGGCAAGGTGATTGTTCCAACGTTGACCGCTCTAATTCGGGGTGTGTTGGAAACCCTGGCTTAATTAACCAGTAACAATGAACCAGATCCTGCTCTTTCTCTCTCGCTACGAGCTCATCATCTATGTCTTGTTGGGCATAGTCCTTCTGTTGTACCTGCGAAAGGTACTCGTATCATGGAAGGAATGGACGAGGGCAGTTTTTGGACTGGAAAAGGAGCAGTCACAGCGTCATTTCAACCAGGGAATCACCGCCCTGGTGTTCTGTTTGCTGCTTGTATCTGGTTTATTTGTGGTGAATACCTTTGTGACCCCTTCAATCCCGGGTGTGTATGCGTTGCCGACCCCGACGATCGATATGACCCAGCAGCCTCCCACGGCGACACCAGAGGTAACTGTGGAGGGGACCATGCAGGGAATCATCCCAACCATCACTGCTTACCTGAGCCAGGGGTGCATTCCGGATCAGATTGCCTGGACTGACCCGGTGAACGGCGATACGATTAGCGGGACGATCGAATTCAAGGGAACGGTGAATATCGAGAACATGGGATATTACAAGTATGAATATTCGCCATTGGGAAGTGAGACCTGGACCACGATCGCGGCTGGAAATTCGCGGGTGATCGACAGCCCATTGGGAGGAGCCTGGGATACCGAACCTCTGACAAGTGGTGAATACGAATTGCGGCTAATTGTTACAGACAATCAAAATAACCCACTGCCCGCTTGCACAATTCAAGTATTTATTGAACCAATGGAGTAGGTGATGGCTGAGATCGAGATAAGGCAGGCGATTTCCACTGATATTGCTGAGATTTCACTATTAGATCACAGTTGTGAAACCACGCATGTTTTTCAACTTGACCGCGTGAATGACAGTGATCAATTCGAAGTGTATTTGCGTGAAGTCCGGCTGCCAAGAAACCTGCACCTCAATTATCCGAGGGATCCAAAGAATCTCATCGATCAATGGACACGATATTCCCTGATCCTGGTTGCCCGGCGGGGTGACCGTCTGTTAGGTTATCTCGCCATCCTTGAGGACCCGGGATTCAACTCGGCAAGGGTAACCGACCTGGCGGTTCTCCCGGATGTTCGGCGAAAAGGGGTTGCCACAGCGCTGATCCAGGCAGCGAAGAAATGGGTACATTCAAGGGGATTAACCCGCTTCATCCTGGAGGTTCCCAGTAAAGATAAGCCTGGAGTGGAACTCGCCAGAAAATTGAAGTTCGAGTTTTCGGGTTATTGCGATCGCTATTATGCCGGGTTGGATATGGTGCTTTACTTTATTTCGATTTCTAAGTGAGTGAGTAATCTTGCAAAGCTGGATACCGGGTTTCGTCATCATTCTTAAAACGATCAGTCAAATCCTGACTGCGGGCATCGCCATTATCGCTTTTGCACTCTTGTTATATGCCCTGACTTTCAACTTGCGGGACAGGGTAGCCAGGACTTTTTCGACCATCATGATCTGCCTGGTAATCGTTTTTTCGATGGAATCTTTTGGAGGTTCCAGCCAGGATCCTGCGCTGATAAATCTCTGGTTGAGACTTCAATGGGTTGGCATTATCCTGCTCCCAGCATCCTACCTGCATTTTTCGGATGCATTGCTGGCTACGACTGGTCAACCGTCGAGGTGGCGTCGTAAATGGGCAGTCCGACTGACCTATTTGTTTTCGATCGTGCTCATTGGACTGGTTTTTACGCCCTGGTTCCTGGGGGAGCTTATTCTTGATCAACCTCCAGCCCCGCATTTTACACCCACTCTTCTGACCGAGCTTTTTACACTTTATTACATATTTATACTGGTCCTCGCCTGGATCAGCTTTGTGCGGGCTTTTAAGCGGACGCTCACTCCGACCAGCAAAAGGCGGATGTTTTACCTGATTGTCAGTGCGATAGGACCTGCGCTGGGCTCTTTCCCCTACCTGTTATATGGGTCAGCCTTTGCATTTGACCAACCAATCATTTTCTGGTCAATCACCATTCTGGTGAACCTGGGGGTGAGTGGGTTGATTTTCATCATGGCATACGCCGTTGCTTTTTTTGGTGTGCCATGGCCAGATCGGGTAGTGAAAAGCCGATTAATCAAGTGGGCTTTGCGTGGACCAGCGACAGCCAGTGTCGCCCTGGGATTAACGACGTTAGTAAAACGGGGTGGGCAGGCTCTTGGCACTCCTTACTCCGCGTTCATCCCGATCGTCATGGTGGTAACGATCTTGATCCTTGAATATGCCATCACGCTGTTCTATCCCTACCTGGAAAGGTGGCTATTATTTGGCAGGGATGAACGGGATCTGGAAATGATCAGGTCTCTGGAACAACGAATCATTACAAGAGGTGACTTGAAGCAATTTATCGAAATGGTTCTCGCAGCAGTCACCGACCGAACGCGGGCGAAAGGGGCGTACTTGTTGGCAGTGACCGATGAAGAAATCGATGTCGTCGATAAGGCGGGAAAGGTCATGCTCGACGACCGATTACTTGACGAGATTGACAGTCTTGTGCCGAACCTCGATCCTTCACAGGAAACAGTGTATCTCGATCACCACCTTCTCATCCCCCTGTGGAAACCCGCGAATGGTGTGCCGCCCAGGATCCTTGGGCTGCTTGGATTAATGGATATCGATAACCAGGGGCGGATGGAAGCGGAAGAAGCTGAATCGCTTAGGCGATTAACCACGAGGGCTACCATCGCTCTCGTTGACCGGGAGATGCTGGAAGAGGTATTCGACCTGTTGGAGAGGATGAATCCGCAGGAGGAACTGATCCAGCATTTACGTGCTGCCGGAAGGTTTGACCGTCAAGGGATCTTGCAGGAAGAAGATGCCATCGAAAAAAAGGAAACAGTCCAGTGGGTAAGAGATGCATTGACGCACTACTGGGGAGGACCCAAATTAACTGAAAACCCATTAACGAAACTCAGAATCGTTCAGGCTGCCCTGGTAGAACATGAAGGAAGCCAGGTAAACGCTTTACGGAGTGTGCTCAAAGCTGCAATCGAGCAAGTACGGCCGGGGGGAGAACGGCGCTACACTGGTGAATGGATACTGTATAATATTCTTGACTTGAAGTTCCTTGAAGGTAAAAAGATGCGAGAAATCGCATTAAAGCTTGCTGTTTCAGAAGCTGACCTTTATCGGAAACAAAGGGTGGCGATTGAGATGATCGCAAACATCCTGGTTCAGATGGAAATGAAGTTGAAAAACAATCATTCCCACTGAAAAATTATCGAGTTTATTGGCCTGGGAGGGAGTTATGTCGGATTATTGGATGCGGGATGGGGATGGGGGAAACGCGCCGGATATCGATGAGGGGTGGTGGGCTGCAATTCTCGCAGATGAACCTTCTATTTATTCCGAGATTCAAGAGGTAAATTGTAAGCCATGTGGAAATCACTTGCTGGATGGCGTGGACTGGGATTGTGTTACACGCGTTTTTGAACATGATGAGGTGGTTTTGTTGGAAGTTACCGGTTTCAATCGTGGGGGATTGTTGGTGCAGCGAGAAGGGATACAAGGATTTGTTCCTTCCTCCCACCTGATTGAGCAAATTTCGGAATTGGGCGAAGAGGAAAAGCAGACATGCCTGGCAGGCTATGTCGGTAAATCTTTGTATGTGAAGGTGATTGAATGTGATCCTTCAGCAGAACGCGTGGTGTTGTCTGAAAGGGCTGCTCAGGCAGGCGAAGGGAAAAGGAAGGAATTATTTGATTCCCTCACAGTTGGGACAATCGTTTGCTGGCATCGTAACGAACATTACGGATTTTGGGGCTTTCATTGATTTGGGGGGGTGGAAGGTTTGATCCATGTTTCGGAACTCTCCTGGGGGAAGGGTGGATAAAACTGGAAATTACCTCAAAGTCGGACAGCGGGTCAAAGTCATGGTACTCCAGGTAAATGAATCTTCATCGAGAATTGCTTTGAGCTTGAAGCGCCTGGCGCCAAACCCCTGGGAAGACCTGGCAAGCCGTTATCGTCCCGGGGATATTGTGTCTGCCGAGTTGACTACCGTGATGAGGTTTGGTGTTTTTGCGAAACTGATGGAGGGGGTCGAGGGATTGATCCACATCTCCTCGCTTCCCATTGATCAGCGCCAAAAGGACATTTCCAATATCTTTTCTCCTGGACAACAAGTCAGGGTTAAGATCCTGCATATGGATGCTGACCGCCGGCGACTTGGTCTAGGGTTGGTCACGGAACCATGAGCCTGACCCCCGGTAGCTCGAATTTTTCATCAGACCCGTTTCACGAGCCAGGTAAGTTTCGTGCACGTTCAGAGGAGAATTCGAATGGTGTGATCCGGCACCTGAGAAAATTTGGCTGGGATCTACTGGGTACCTTCCTGATTCTCCTGGGCATTCTGACCCTCCTGGGTATCCTGGGGCTCAGCCGGGGCTCAATCATAAATTCCTGGATCTTGTTCCTGAAACGGAGTTTTGGTTGGGGTAGTTTTGTCCTGGTCGTGGTGACAGCAGGTTTGGGCTGGTTGGCGCTTCGCCACAGCGCTGGCAAGTCGTTCCCATTGTCAATCAGGCGCGTCATCGCCCTCGAAGGCGCATATTTTTTACTGCTGGGGGTGTTCTCACTCGTCAACAATGTTTCCCTCGAGAGAGCCCTCGCTGGAAAAGATGGAGGAACTCTGGGCTGGGGTTTGGCAGAACTTCCAGCACAGGTGCTCTCGATTCCAGTGACCCTGGTAATATTTGGATTGCTTTTTCTTCTGCTCACCCTGATCGGTGTTGGAGTGTTTCACAAAATTTTAGTCAAAGCATCAACGTGGGGTAACCAGGAGGATGTGAATCGGCCTGCTAGAATTCCAGAAAGAAAAATCCCTCCAGTTAACCAGGAAAAACCCGCCTCAAAACAGCCGCAGTCCTCACTTGTAGAAAGGATTTCAGGAGCAGGACAGGACATACTTCCCCCAATAAACCTGCTCAGCGCTGAGCATTCTGCTCCGCCTGACCAGGAAAAGGTGAAGCAAAGAGCGCGACTGATTGAAACCAAGCTGGCGGAATTTGGAGTCCCCGCGAGGGTGATCGGCTTTCGAGTTGGACCGACAGTAACCCAATTCGCCCTTGAACCTGGGTACGTCGAAAAACCAGGTCCTGATGGCGAGGTCAGCCGGCAAAAAGTGAAGGTTTCACAAATCTCAATATTATCCCGCGACTTGGCACTGGCATTATCCGCGGCACGTTTGCGCATCGAGACGCCAGTGCCGGGACGGTCCTACGTGGGAATCGAAGTACCCAATGATGAGAATGCCTTCGTTCGCTTACGCCCAATCCTGGAATCACCAGATTTTCGCAAGGAACATGCACCTCTCTTTTTTGCACTTGGCAGGAACGTGTCTGGTGATCCGGTCGGCGCGGACCTGGAGAAGCTTCCTCATCTCTTGATTGCAGGAACGACCAATTCAGGAAAATCGGTGTGCCTGACAGCCATTGCCACTTGCCTGGTGATGAACAACAGCCCGGCAGATCTGCGTCTGGTGATGCTGGATCCCAAAATGGTCGAATTGATCCGCTTCAACGGATTACCGCACCTCCTGGGACATGTTGAAACTGAAATGGCAAGGATGCTGGCAGTATTGAACTGGGCTCAGATGGAGATGGACAGACGGTATCGGTTGCTTGCGGATGCCCATACGCGAAACCTGGAAACATACAACCAGAAGATGCAAAAGAGCAACAAAGAAACCTTACCCAGGATTGTCATCCTGGTGGATGAGCTATCCGACCTGATGATTCATTCACCCGAGCAAACAGAACACAACCTCACCCGGCTTGCGCAAATGGCACGAGCAACAGGGATTCACCTGGTTGTTGCGACACAGAGACCCAGTGTGGATGTGATCACGGGTGTGATCAAGGCGAATTTCCCTGCACGAATTTCCTTCGCAGTTGCCTCTTCAACTGATTCACGGGTGATCCTTGACTCTGGTGGAGCGGATAACCTGCTTGGAAAGGGGGACATGCTCTTCATGGATCCCCAGAAGGCAGGGCTGCAGCGTTTGCAGGGTATCTTTGTCAGTGATCCCGAAATCGGAAAAATCGTGGCTCACTGGCAGCGGGTGACACGAGACGCACAAGTTGAAACAGCCCCATGGGAAGATATGGTGATTGCTGAGAGTGGTGAGGGCGGAGACTTGTTGATCGAGCAGGCAACCTCCGTGGTGCGCGCCGCTGGCAAAGCCTCGGCTTCATTGCTGCAGCGCAGGTTGCGGATCGGGTACCCACGGGCTGCAAGGTTGATCGATGAACTAGAAGACTTAGGAATTGTGGGACCTTCCGTTGGCAGCGGCAGGGACCGAGAGGTGTTAACCACTGAATTCGATGATGAACCACTTAACGATGAAAATGATAATACGGACGACCTGACTTGACAGCTGTCCTCACACAAGTTAGGATATTCCATATTTTTATTGGATGGGAGAGAGCATGACCCAGGGACAAGAGAATAAAGACACAAAGCAAAGGTTTTCCATTGAGGCATGGATGAGGAAAACCTTTAAATTCATCATCGACCCCATCGCTGGGTTTTTCCTGAAAATTGGTCTGACGCCAAACATGATCACTCTTTTCGGATTGCTGCTCAGCATTTCATCCGGTATCCTGTGTGGGTTCGGAAAGTTCACCGCAGCGGGACTGGTATTGCTGGTCGGCGCACCGTTAGATGTAGTGGACGGTGCCATGGCTCGCCTGCGGGGACCGATCACAAAATTTGGGGCAATATTTGATTCGGTAATCGACCGGTATTCAGAAGTGGCAGTGCTTGCGGGGCTATTAGTGTATTTTTCAATCCACCAGGACATCACTGCAGTGATTTTGGCATTTGCAGCAGCAGCTGGGAGTTTACTGGTATCGTATGTTAAAGCCCGCGCAGAAGGCATGGGATTGACTGCAAAGGTCGGCTGGCTGACGAGAGTGGAGAGGATGATATTGATGATCCTCTTCCTGGTGATTGCGAAGCCAGTCATTGGATTATGGGTAATCGCGATCCTGGCGAACCTGACTGCGCTTCAACGTCTATTTTTTGTCCGCAAGGAAGCGGCACTGTTTGCTACGCCAAATGCAATTATTAACCAAATTAAAGAGGAAAACAGATGATTAACGGATTTACGATATTTGGAATCAAGATCTATTTTTATGCATTACTCATCATCTCAGGTGCACTGCTCGGCGCATTTGTCAGTTCCAGGGTGGCGAAGAAACGTGGATTTGATCCCAACCTCATTTGGGATATGGTCCCCTGGCTGTTGATCGCGGGGATCATCGGTGCCAGGATCTGGCACGTGCTCACCCCCGATTCCACCGCGTTGATCGATGGGAAAAACCCGTATTTCATCAAGCCGCTGGACATCTTAAATATCCGCAATGGAGGGTTAGGCATCCCAGGGGGGGTGATGGCTGGCGTATTGGCATTATGGATCTACACCCGTAAAAAGAAACTTAGTTTCGCTGCCTGGCTGGATATTTGCGCACCGGCAGTCGCGATTGGGCAGGCAGTTGGGAGGTGGGGTAATTTCTTCAATCAGGAAGTTTACGGTTTGCCATCAAACCTTCCCTGGGCGATCAAGATTGACGCGGCGCACAGGCTGCCTGGTTTTGAGGATATCGAGCGTTATCATCCGACTTTTCTTTATGAATCCATCTGGAACCTACTTAACCTGGTAGTACTTCTATATATCCTAAATAAGCTTAAGGATAAGACAAAGAATGGGGATGTGTTCCTGGTTTACTTGATCATTTATGGCATTGGCAGGTTCCTGCTTGAATTTATCCGAATTGTGAATTCACCCATTGCCGGGATCAATTCGAACCAATTTGTGATGGCGGTTATCGTAGTCGTGTCTGCGATCGCTTTATTGATCCGCCATTGGAAGAAACCGGTTGCGGTGGAACCCATGGAATAACCGAAATAGCCTAACTCTGAATTTTGGAGAACGACATGAACCGCTTCGTGATCCTGGGGTCTGCCAACGCGGTGCCGAAACTCGGGCAGGACAACACCCATCTATTCGTTGAATCAGGCGAAAAGAAGATCCTGGTGGATTGTGGTGATAATGCGCTGGGGAAACTGAGCGCGATCAACGTGGAAGTGCGGGATGTGACTGACCTTGTCCTGACTCACTTTCATGCGGATCATGTGGGCAGCCTGCCGTTGTTGGTGATGGGGATGTGGCTGGAAAAACGCACAGCTCCCTTGGCAATCCACGGTCTGGGGATCACCCTCGAAAAGGCACGGAAATTACTTGAACTATTTGATTGGGATAAATGGAAGGGGATGTTCCCGGTTAGTTTAGATGTTCTGCCAGACGAAGGGGCTGATGGATTTATTGACACGACTTCGATCCGCGTTACCGCTCTCCCTGTGCTGCATTTGATACCCACGATCGGATTGCGTTTTGAGTTTACCAAGGATCGGGTGATCACCTATTCCTGTGACAGCGAACCTTGCGAGAACCTCGATACGTTAGCCCGCGAGGCAGATGTGCTCCTGCAGGAAACCGCTGGTGAATCGAAAGGGCACTCTTCAGCCAGGCAAGCCGGAATGATCGCTGCCAAAGCCGGAGTGAAGCGGTTGGTGATGATCCATTATGATAACCGGGTGTCTGAATCCATGTTGCTGAAGGAAGCCGGAGAGTCTTTTGCCGGGGAGATTGTTTGCGCGAAAGACCTGATGGTTGTATAACTCACCAACCAGACAGGAATTGCCGCCACTCCATATTCTCATCCAAATATCGGGCATAAATGTATTCCGCGGAACGCGGAGGGTCTTTGGGAGGTTTGAATAACTTCATCCCACTTTCCTCGAGGGTCCTTCCCCCTTTGCGGTGATTGCAGAGCGCGCAAGCGGTGACCAGGTTGGACCAGGAGTGGGGTCCGCCCAACCGCCTGGGAATGACATGGTCGAGCGTGAGTATCCCACTGGATTGCCCACAATATTGACAGGTATAGTGATCCCGTCTGAATATCTCGCGACGCGAAAGGTAAACCTTCAGCCTTGGTGGGTGAACCATCCGGGAAAGTCGAATTACGGATGGGATGGGGTAGTCTGACCTGGAGGTGTGAATCGTTCCCCTGCCGTTCATGATCAGAGAAGCTTTATCCGTGAGCATCAGACCAATCGCGCGCTGATAACTACAAACGTTGATCGGTTCAAAGTTGGAATTTAACACCAGGACCGGCTTGTCCATGATAAGAACGATTATAGCACGATGGAAACCCAAGAGAAATACTGCGCATAGACATTATCAATATGCGTAACAGAATAAGTGGCAAACGTAATTTCTCCAACTGGTATAATAACTGCTTATCACAACAAATTCTAAAAAGGAGGCCGCAATGAATATTGATGCACAAGTCGAATACCTGATGCAGGGTACCGAGTACGGCGATTCGACACTCAGGCAGAACATGGCAGACGAGCTTCGCGCTCGCCTGGTCAACTGCGAGAAGGAAGGAAGACCGTTACGTGTCTATTGCGGCTTCGATCCCCGGAAGGCTGACCTGCACCTGGGTCACACCGTCCCGATGAGAAAACTGCGCCAGTTCCAGGAACTTGGTCATGAAGTCACTTTTGTGATCGGGAACTACACGTCATTGATCGGTGATCCATCGGACAAGGACATACTTCGCCCCCAACTAACGGTAGAAGAAGTGGAAGCCAACGCCAGGACTTACGCGGAGCAGGCATTTCGTATTCTCGACCAGGAAAAAACCAAGATCCGGTACAATGCGGAATGGTTATCCGGGCTGAGTTTTGCCGATTTGATTCGAGTGGCATCCAATTTCACCATCCAACAGTTCCTGACCCGGGAGAACTTTAAATTGCGTTGGGAAAAAGGCGATGCAATCTTTCTCCATGAAACCTTCTATTCTTTGATGCAGGGGTATGATGCCCATATGCTCAAGGCGGATGTACAGATTGGCGGTACAGACCAATTGTTCAATATTATGACTGCTGCTCGAAAGATCATGGTCAGCATGAACGATTTGCCGAATATCGCCATTATCCTGGGTATCCTCCCTGGAACAGACGGCGTGGTCAAGATGAGCAAATCTTTGGGTAATCACATTCCCATTAATACGGACGCCAATGACATGTACGGGAAGGTCATGAGCATTCCGGACAATGCCATGGGTCAGTACTTCCGACTGGTGACAAGGATGAAGCCTCCTGAGATCGCGGAGATAGAAACCGGTGTCAAGGATGGCTCCGTGCACCCGCGGGATGCAAAGATGCGCCTGGCGAGGGAAATCGTAAACGCTTTTTACTCTGAAGGAGAAGCCTTACAGGCGCAACAGGTATTTATCGACACATTCCAAAAAGGCACAGTCCCGGAAGATATCCCAACCTGGAAATTAATACCGGAAAATACAATCATTGATGTCCTGGTGGATTCTGGATGTGCCGGTAGTAAAAGCGACGCGCGTCGTTTGATCGATCAAAAAGGGGTGAAATTCGAGGGACAGGTCATTGTTGACCTGCAGTATAAATTGGAAAGTCCAGGAGTGTTGCAAGTGGGAAAACGGCGGTTCCTAAAACTCGAGTAAGAAACCGGAACTAATCAACAGCGGCTGCAGAAATCTGCAGCCGCTGTTTACTTGACAAATTGATTGAACGCGTACTGAAAGATCCCTCTGCCAATCGCTTTGGCTTGTAGAGCGGAACCATCTTCCAATGCGACAACAACAACCATTGGTGTAGCGCTCCATACCTGAGGTGTTCCTGAGACATACCAGGAAACGGATGCTTCCTGGTGCTGCGCGTATGTACTGATCTCCCACCCATTCCCACCATCCAGTGTAAGTTTGCTGGAAGTTTCCTGGGTATTTAAGTTGTTAATCGGAACGCGCACAGACTGGTCAGCGAATAATTGCCAGCTATTCTCCAGAGTTTTATACCCAGTCAGGATCAGCGGCTCAACTTTTTGACCACCATTCGAAATGACAGATGCCATCAATGCAACTTGCAGCGGAGAAACCAGGAGCTCGTCTTTTCCAGTAAAAAGATCCTCGTAGCTTGAGATCGAAGATGGAAAGGTTGGCGGGGTGACCTCGAGAGGCAGGTCAGGAATAGTCCCCAGCCCAATCTCTTTGAGGAGAGTGAAGAATTCCTGAACCTGGATGGATTGGCTGAGTTGTAACAGCGGAGCGATACACCCCGATGAAAGCAGTTTTCCCCATGTGGTCTTATTTCCGGGGAGGATCGCGCAGAAATATTCATCTCCAAAATCAGTACTCCAATTCAGGTTTGGAATATTGATTGAAACATCATTCCTGGAGAGATACCTTGCCAACAGGATGCTTCCAAGCGTGGTTCCGGGAGGATACTGCGCCATTGTGGCACGGTTCAGCAAAGGTGCACGCTCATCTGCCATCCAGGTTTCCCACATGGTTTCCAGCTCATTAGCGTCAAAACTCGGAGAGGTCGCCATCACCAGGACCTCACCACTTTCCGGGTTCATCACCAGGACGGAACCAGTGAGACCGGTGAGAAGGGCGTCTGCCTTTTGCTGCATAGCGAGATCAAGACTCAAACGGAGGTCAATTCCGGGCGGATACTGCGCATATAGCAATCGGGAGAGAGTGACGTTGTTTTCTGAACCTGGATATATTCCCCTCAAGTAGCCATCCATCGCAGATTCAATACCAGTTTGCCCGTAATTTGGATCGCTGTATCCGATAACCGAGCTGATTGGCGAATAGGTTATCCTGCGAATGTAGGATCCCTTTTCGCCGGTGTTCGTAGTAAGTGGCAGGTTGTTTTGATCGTAGATGTTGCCCCGGGTTACGTAGCGGTCTGAGATAGCCCGCCGCGGATTATCAGACCTGCCAAGTAATGATCTTGAATTGACGACTCCCCACCAGCCAGAGATGAGCGCGATAAGGGTGAAGGCAATTACAAAGAGACTCCCGACCAGCTGGTACGGTTTCGCACGTTCAATTTCTGCCGGGCGGTCTTCTGCCTGGTTGCTAATCATCATTAAAAGGAAAACGGAAACAAAGGAAGTGACCAGGGATGAGCCCCCATACGACATGAAAGGAAGGGTCACGCCTGTCAAAGGGAGCATTCTGATCGTGCCACCCATGATCAATACTGATTGAGTGGCAAGGTAGGTGGTCAGTCCGGCAGCCAGGAATCTCTGGTATTGATTTGGCGCGTGAAGGGAGATGGTCAAACCTCGAATTGTGAAAATTGCCAGGATAGAGCTCAGCACAACTCCACCGGCAAAACCATGTTCTTCCAATATAGCGGGAAAGATGAAATCAGATGTTGCCACCGGAACAACACCCGGACTACCCAAGCCGATCCCCGCCCCGAGAACCTTCCCGTTTGCAATCGCGATCAGTGACTGGACGATCTGGTAAGCGCTTCCCCTGGGGTCACTCCAGGGGTTTATCCAGGCAGCGATCCGTACCTGAATGACGTCGAAAACCAGGTAGGATGCAAGGACTGCGGCAATACTAATGAGGAAACTAAACAACAGGATTCTTCGTTTTCCGGTTGCCAGATAGATGATCACCGTATAAAGCACGAGGAAAATGGAAGCTGTTCCCAGATCCCGCTGGGCGATGAGGATCACAAGGACAATACCGGAGAGGATCAGAGTGGGAATAAGCAATTGGAGCAGACGAAAACGGGCAGGAAATGCATCCGCCAGGTAAGCCGCCAGGTAAATGATCAAGAGCAATTTCAGAAACTCAGAGGGTTGAAAGTACACATTCCCAAGGCTCAACCACAACTCCGGTCCACCGCCTCCCGGATAAGTCCCGATGAAAAAGGTCAGGACCGTCAGGATGATCCCGCCAGCCAGCCAGACATATTTGTATCGGCGTAGAAGTCCAAGTAAATTCCTGATGCGAAAAGCAAAAAACCAGATCGTCATGGCGATTGCCAGCCAGGCCGTCTGACGGAACCCTGAAGCAGGGGAGAGGCGAAAGATGGTGAGCAGACCCCATCCGGAAAGCAACGCAATGATTGGCAGGAGAAATGTGTCCCGGTCAGGGAAAAATCGATTGGCATTTACGATCAAAACTGTAAAGCCAGCCAGCCAGACAATAAAACCGATCCAATGTTGCCAGCGAAGTTCAGTCTCCCAGGAATGCATGCGAACAACAGGCGCAAATGTGAGGATAATACTGGCAAGGAAAATCGCAATCGCGGCAAGAAGGAGAAGCCGGAACTGCAGTTGATTGCGTGGTGACTCTGACGTATAAAGGAGTTGTTTCACTTCAGGTATTTATTCAGCAGCAATGCTAAACGTTTTGTCGCCGAGGGGTCGATCAATTCCGGTCTCGTGATGATCGCTTCTCGCAAAGTATCATCACAAGTACAGGCAGGTGTTTCCGGCAAAGTTTCAACAAGGGCAATAATGCTCTTGCGCGCGATCTCGGTATTCCGGTTTAATGTAGCGATTACCATGTTCACGCTGACTGCTTCTTCGCTCATGTGCCAGACATCGAAATCGGTCACGTGCGCCATGACGGCGTAGCACATTTCTGCTTCCCGCGCGAGGAAAGCTTCCGGAGAGGTGGTCATTCCGATAAGGGACATCCCCCAAGCGCGAAATACGTTTGATTCAGCCCGCGTGGAAAATCTTGGACCTTCTATGGTGACCATCTGACCGCATTTGTGCACTACGGCATCTGAACGGGAAACCGCCTGGAATAGATTGTTGGACAGGTCCGGACAGAAAGGATCAGCGGTACTGATGTGTACCACAATGCCTCCTTCAAAGAAGGTGCGATTCCGGTTTCGGGTGAAATCGAAGAGCTGGTCAGGAATCACGATATGCCCGGGTGCAAAGTCCTCTCGGAGTGACCCACAAGCGGAGATACTGACTACTCGGTTGATGCCCAGCATTTTTAGTGCATAGATGTTTGCCCGGTAATTCACTTCGCTGGGGTTGAAGCGATGTCCGATCCCGTGCCTGGCGAGGAAAGCCACACGTTTCTCTCCCAAATTGCCAATCACAACCGGAGCACTTGGAACTCCAAAAGGGGTCTCCGGTAATACCTCTTCGACATTTTTCAAATCAGGAAAATCATAAAGTCCTGAACCGCCGATGACACCGAGTACGGGTTTTGGATTCATCTAAACCGTCCTTATTCCTGAGGTTGAATTTCTACGATGAAAAAAGCTTTTCCAATACGTAATTCATCACCGTTTATTAGAATGGTGGGAGTTTCAACACGTTCATCATTCAGGTATGTCCCATTGGTTGATTGCAGATCTTCAACCCACCATTGTTTGTTCTTGAACCAGACCCTGGCGTGGTGGAGTGAGGTGGTTTCATCGTCCAAAGATATGTCGGAACTTGGATCCCTTCCGAGGGATAGGTCCGGCTTGGTGAAGATTTGGCGTGTATCAGATCCCTCGGAATCGCGATGGATCGATATATATGGGAATTTTTTCGCAGAAACCAGTTGGGTTTGGAACTGCAATTCCCGCCACAAGGTGAAAACGATCCAGCCAAGAAATGAGATCAAAGCTAAAAATAGTAATATCCGGAAGATGAGTACAAGCACCGCAAAGATCATTCTTGGTCCATTTCTGAGTTGGTGTTTAGAGGAATTTCACTTGGTTTCGTTTTTTTCACGGGAGTGCTTCCAGTCTGATCTTCAGCAAAAATGATCGGGTAACCCGCCAAAGAAATCACGTCACCAGGCTGAAGTTTATGCTGGGAAATTCGATTCCCATTGACGAAAGTTCCGCCGGTAGAACCAACATCAAAGATCATGTACCCATCGGCAACCCTCCTGATTTGGGCGTGCAATCGGGAGATCTTTAGGTCATTCAGGATGATATGATTGGTGCTTTTTCGTCCCAAATTAATCACAGGCTGTTGCAGAAAAATGACCTTCTCGTTTTTCAATATCAGGATCGGTTTACCGGGCAGAACATCCTGCCGTTTCTGGTTGGTCTGCGGATCCGAAAGGGCGACGTTGCTGGTCTTCTCTTGAAGAGTTTCTTCTTCGCGGATGATGATCTTAGCGTCTCCAGGCGTGATGCTTTCATCAACCCTCGTGAGTATCTCGGGGGGATTCATATATTGGTACCCAAGTTCTGCCACGGTGGACATTATCGCCTCGACGAGAATGCCCTCCCACTCATTTTGACGAAGCCAAGTGACATACGTCACCGGATTGACCAGGATCAAAAATTGAGGTGGGTCTATGACCGGAGGAAGGGAGGTATCTGCATAATACGTTTGAATGGTTTCACACAATTTGTGAACCATTACAGCGTTTTGATCCGCCCAGGGGAGAATGGAGGAAGCGGACTCAAACAACGCACGGATTTGCCTTTCGATCTGATCCAGTGTATTCATCAACAGTAATTATTATATCCAATGATAAGGGCTTATTGATTTCCAGGAGTTAATCTCGTGATGGCAGCAAATCTTGGCTTGAGAATGGAGAGTAGGTCCTCCACATTAATACGCAAATTCAAACCCAGTTGACCGGCTGAAATGTGAATCTCCTGGTATCGGTGAACAGATTCATCGAAAATGCAATCAAACCCCTTGTTGATCAACGCAAGCGGCGAAATCCCGCCAGCTTTCAATCCCGTCAGAGCCTCGGCTTGCTGAAGCGGGGCAACCTGTATCTTTTTCTCGCCCAGAAAGGCTGCCACTGCTTTTTCATCCACTTGGGTCGACCCCGGAACAACACAAAGAATTGGTTTCCCTTTCAACCGGAGCAGAACGATGGTCTTAAAAACGATATCAATGGGAACAGAAAGGTATTCCGCGGTTTCGATTGCGCCAACTTTGCGTTCCGGAAGGATGTAGGTTGAATAACGAGCGCGGGAATTTTCCAGAAGCCTGGTAACGTTGTTTACCGGCATAGGGTTAGCCCTTGCTTTTCCGTATGTAGATTGGATTGGAATAGATCCAACCGCGTTTTTTTCCCAGGTGAGAACGGCTAACCTCGACACGATATGCCCCTTTTTCATTGATGGCAATCGCAGCCTTATCGATATTCGATGAGGTAAATATGCAGGCTTGATCACGATATACCGAAACCTCTGCTTGAGACGGAAGCGTTACTTTCAAAGTCGCGCCATGGTGGATAACCATCGTCTCGCCCTGAGACGCCTGGTATTCGTCATTCTCTATCGTAAAAGAGAAACCCCTGGCGGAGGCGATCCCGTCCGCCGCGATGAAGTTGGAACCCATGGATAGGGCGGTATAAACCATCTCGCGGTCTGCTTCCAAGTTACCGCTCAAGCCATGGGGA
Source organism: uncultured Chloroflexia bacterium (assembly GCA_963774925.1). Classification (GTDB taxonomy): domain Bacteria; phylum Chloroflexota; class Anaerolineae; order Anaerolineales; family Anaerolineaceae; genus UBA6107. The sequence goes on along the minus strand of CAVZGM010000001.1, from coordinate 679,968 downwards.
ACGAGCAGATGATTGTTGATCGACGTGAAATGGTATTCATAAGGGAAGATTGTTTTCTTAAATAAACCCTTCTGAAAAAGCAATGCGTGTGAGTCGGACCCGGCAACAGCGGACACGCGCTTTCCCTGGGATAGCAGCTCTGACCATTTTTCAAGCATCTCCGGAAGTGGACGATGGGGGATGAATCGAGGAAAAAAGGCATAGAAAAGGGCAGTTGGGAGGTTATGTACCACAGTCTTGAATTCGCTGAAACCATTCCATAATTCGATGCCTGTATAATTTTCAACATCCCAACTTATCCAGGAGATGGCTTCCTCGTGAAAAAGGGGTAGGGCTTTTTCGAAGGGATGGGCAAGGAAGAGTAGCCCACCATGAGCTTTAACGAAATCTATCAATTCCTGTGGATCTCCAGCGTGGGAGGCGGCTTCGATGGGGCATCCAATGACGAGCGCATGATTGTGCTGAGGATTTCGGGTTTGGTCATGGACTTCCTCTCCGACCAGGTGAAGTACCTTGTGGTGAGGTGTTCCGAAATATCCCTCCGCATTTGAAACGAGGACGTTATGGTCGGTGGTGATGATAACATCAAGCCCGGAGGAATACGCCGAGCGCATGATTTCGAGGAAATCGCCGCTCCCATCGGAATATTTGGAATGAATATGGAGGTTGCAGAGTAGCTCAGTCATGAATTATGCAGGTTGACGAATATGGTGGAAGGCAGGTATAATTTCGTTTGTTAACTTCTCAGGAGGATTATCTTGACAAACTTCATTGACATTGCTTTGATTATAACTTCGTTGGCGCTGATTGCCAGCGTGATTCTGCAGAATAAAGGTGTGGGTATGGGCGGCGGTTTGACTGGTGTGGATAGCGGTGGGGTATTTTCTGCACGCCGCGGCATCGAAAAAACCCTGTTCTGGATTACCATTGTTCTTAGCGTCGTCTTCTTCATTTTGACGATCACTGCTGTTATCCTGGCAGGATAATTCAACAGTACTCAAAACAAAAATTCCTCATGTATTCGAGGGCGGCAAACCTTGATCGAGGGTTGCCGTCTTTTGTATAATAAACCTTATGAAAAAATACCGTTGGCAATTGCTCATTCTTTTTATCACCGGGTTGGTGATTGGTGTGTTGTTGATCCTCGAAAAACGGGGAGGGGTTGGTGTGGTTGGAACTCCCCAACCGGTTGAGGGCGGGATATACACTGAAGCGTTGATCGGAAATCTGCAGCGGTTAAATCCATTGTTGGACGACTTCAATAGTGTTGATCGCGATGTGGACAGTCTTCTCTTTTCCGGACTGGTTAAATTCGATTCGCAAGGTTATGCACAGCCAGACGTTGCTGAGGCCATTGGTGTATCTGAAGATGGCTTGTTTTATAACATCACCTTGCGAGAAAACGCACTCTGGCATGATGGCATACCTCTGACCACAACGGATGTGCTCTTCACCATCGAGCTCATGCGGCAGGGTGGAGGTGATGTTACTGAGGACCAGCAGAGCTTGTGGAGTTCGGTCGAGGTGACTGTATTTGACGAGTCCAATATGCAGATCATTCTCGCTGAGTCCTTTGCTCCCTTCATGGATTACCTGGCTTTTGGGATACTTCCAGAACATGTATTCAAAGGCATGACGCTGGATCAAATGGTAAATTCATCGATCAACCTCCAGCCTATTGGAAGCGGACCCTTTAAGTTTTCCGAGCTACTGATCGAGAATGATCTGATAGCCGGAATTACCCTGGAAGCAAACCCTGAATATTACGGAGAAAAACCTTACCTTACAGAAGTTGTTTTTCGATATTTTCCGGATATTGCCAGCGCGTACCAGTCCTACCTGGACGGTTATGTTCAGGGAATCAGCCAGGTGGGAGGCGAGCTGCTCGACCTGGTGTTGAAGAATGAGAACCTGAATTTGTATACCAGCCGGCTCCCACAGGTGAGCATGGTTTTGTTCAATCTCGACAACCAGGCTGTATCCTTCCTGCAGGATCCGAATGTCCGCCGCGCGCTATATTTGGGTATCAATCGCAACCGGATTATCGCCGACATCCTGGGTGGTCAAGCCATCAAGGCGAACAGTGTCGTGCTTCCAGGAACCTGGGCATATAACAACAACCTGGAAATGATTGTGTATGATGTTCAGGAAGCAGGATTACTACTCAAGCAGGCGGGCTATGTCGTTACCGGAACAGAGAACCCGGTCAGAAAAAAGGAAGAGACCGAGATGGCGTTGGTCCTTTCTTATCCGGACGATCCTTTGCACGACAACATTGCCCAATCCATCGCCCAGGACTGGCGTAACTTGAACATAAAAGTGACACTTGAACCGGTTCCCCCGGAACTTTTCATTTCCGGAGAGCTGGAAAGCCACGCTTTCGATGTGGCTTTGGTGGATATTACCTTCAACCAAACACCTGATCCAGACCCATTCCCCTTCTGGGATGAAACACAGGCAGCCAACGGACAGAATTACTCCCAGTGGAAGAATCGGATCGCCAGCGACACGCTGCAACAGGCGCGCATTACTTCGAATCTCACTGAACGGACAAGACTGTATCACAATTTCCAGGCACTTTTCGCCGATGAATTACCCGCAATAATGCTGTATTATCCTGTGTACAACTACACCGTTGATAACCTTTTCCTAGGGGTCAGCATAGGACCGTTGTTTGACACCAGTGACCGCTTGGATACTCTCCCTCGTTGGTACATCACGTCGAAACCTGGGGCGGTGGTTACAGAAGCCCCACCACAAGAGTGAAACCATGACAGATCGTCGGGCAGAGGACAGCCGGCTGATTAATACTGCCAGCCTTGAACTGGTACCTTATCTTCATTCACCTGTTCTTGTTTTGGCGGATTAGCGGTCTATCGCTTCCGCTCACCCCGGGTAACTTACTGTTAGCGATGAGAAACGCTCGTAAAAATTCGTTGGAAATCGATCCGGAAATTTGCCCTGGAATTGAGCGGATGATTGCTGAACACCGCGGAATCTGGCAGAAGAAACTGCGCGAGGAAATAAGCGCCCGGCTGACGCAGTGGGAGAATACTCTTCGAGATTTCCAAGATGATGGTTTTATTCCCGCAACATACCCCACCCTGATCAGGACGCGGGTTCTCTTGACGCTGATCTTGAACGAATCGAACACGCCTGACTTGATGCTTGAAAATCGATTACAGGGATTAGATGAAGGCCTAAAGCGCTACATCAATCCTGGAGGTTTTATTTGGGAAAGTCAGCTTGAATCAGTGTTTCCAGCTCTTGAATATTGGTATCTGTACGTGGACCTGAAAGGCGAAAGAAAAATGACGAAATTCTATAGCGGAAATGGGGATGACGGCAAGACTGGCTTACTGGGGGAAGGCAGGGTGGAAAAGTTTGATTCGCGCATCGAAGCACTTGGCACGCTTGACGAGCTGACCGCAGCTTTGGGCGTTGCGCGGAGTTTGTTGTCAGACACCAGGGATGGCGAGATAATCCTCTCAATCCAGCGCCGGCTTTATGAACTCATGGCAGAAGTGGCTGCATCGGAAGAAAATGCGGAAAAATTCCGAACCATCACTCAGGACTCAATTTGTGATCTCGAAACCACAATTGACAGATACTCGGTGGATGTTGAAAGTCCAAAAGGATTCATTATTCCTGGTGAGACCCAATCAAGCGCGGCTGTGTCCCTTGCACGGGCGATCACACGCCGGGCAGAAAGAAGAGTGGTGGAACTTTATAATGCTGGCATCGTGAGGAACCCTTCTCTCCTGGGTTATTTGAACCGTCTTTCATCCTTCCTATTTGTGCTGGAAATCAAGCTGATCACTGAAAACACTGGTGGTCAATTGACCCTCGCGAAAGACGGGAAAAAATGACCGGGACATTGATTAATTTTGGTACCATACTGTTGGGCGGGGTCTTGGGTTTGTTGCTCGGATCCAGAATCCAGGATCGATGGAAGCAAACAGTCATCAATACCCTGGGTATGTTCACACTTCTTTATGCAATCTCATTATTTCTGAAAACGGAAAATTCTTTGATCGTGCTGGGGAGTCTCCTGTTCGGATTGCTATTGGGGGAATGGTGGCATATTGAGGATGGTCTGACCCTGTTGGGCAACAAGCTGGAAGCGAAATTCAACAAGGATACCAGTACGGAAGGTTCTGCCAGGTTCATCAAGGGATTTCTCACCGCGACTTTACTCTTCTGTATCGGACCCATGGCAATCGTGGGATCGATACAGGATGGTTTAACTGGTAACTTTGACACGCTGTTGATCAAATCCATCCTGGATGGATTCGCTGCTATGGCTTTTGCCTCAAGTCTTGGCGTTGGAGTGCTTTTTTCAGCCTTCCCCGTGTTGGTGTACCAGGGAACGCTTACCTTGCTCGCTCAACAGGTTCAGCGAGTGACCACCGCTTCGATGATGAATGAATTGACCGCCACTGGCGGGGTGATCCTGGCGGCACTCGCTGTCAGCAATCTCCTGGAAATCAAGAAGATCCGCACCGGCAGCTTGCTGCCAGGGCTGATCGTTGCACCAATACTCGTTTTCCTCGTCAGTTTGATCAAGTAAAAAACCCTGGGTAACCAGGGTTTTTTTTGTCGCTTGAGGTGTCGAAGCTCAATTACTCGTTGATCAGAGAATCAATCGTGGTGAGCAAATCATTTGCATTAATGACCTGTCCGTTCACCAGGAAGGAAGGTGTATAGGTCGCTCCTTGTGCCTGGGCGAACTCGTTGTCGGTCTCGACCTGGGTGGTATATTCCCCTGAGGTCAGGCATTCAGTGAAAGTATCTACATCCAGCGTAAGTTCTTCTGCAAAAGCGATAAGGAAATCCTGAGTGTAAACGCCGCCATTTTCTCCATTATGATTTGCAAAGATCAGGTTGCGGAACTCCCAGAATTTTTGCTGGTCATTGGCGCAATAGGCGGCTTCGGCGGATTTTTTCGATTCATCCCATTGGTATCCCTGACCCAGGAACGAGAACGGTGAATACGTGAAAAGGACTTTTCCTGTATCAATATAGTTCTCAATGATATAAGGTTCAAGCTCACTCCAGTAGGAAGCACATGCCGGGCACTGGAAATCAGCGAATTCGACAACCTTCACGGGCGCGTCAGGATTCCCCATGGACAAGCCACTGCGCTGCTGCGCCAGGGATTGATCAGGAATAATCACTTTCGCTTTTGGCTTGTAAGTGGTAAGGATTACCATGCCAACCGCCACGATAGCAAAGGCGGCGATTATAAAAATGAGTGTCAGGTTGCTGTTGCTTTTCTTGCGGTTGCGTTTTACGATTTCACGTTTTCCCATTGTTCCTCCAATGAGGGGTTATTGTGCCATATAAGAGTTAAACTGTCCAGTATTCCTGAAGCTTAATTCAACTTCAAAGTATATACCGGAAAGGTATCGCCGCTCAATTGAAAATTCATCTTTTGATATAAGGCAATAGATGAGGCATTATTATCCTGGGTGTTGACGGTGATCTGCCTTCTACCGCTTCTCTGAAAAGAATCCATCATTTCTTTCATCAAGGTTGTGCCGATATTGCGTCTCTGGTAAACAGGGTGAACGGCCAACCTTGCCAGGTGGGCTGAAAAATGATTGGCTGTTGTCAACTCATATCCAATGATCTGGTCATCCTCTTCGGCTACCGTAGCGCGTTCGGATTGAAGAAATGCGCGATGCAATGCAGATTCCGAAAACCTCCAAATGGGTTCAAAAACCAGTTTATCAAGGCGATGAACCCCTTCAAGGTCGGAAGGTTCCATCGAGCGAACTAAAATCCCTGGGGGACATCTCAAAACAGGTGGAGATTCACCGTTCCAGGCAAGCACCACGATATTCTGTTTGTTCGAAAAGCCCGTTTTTTCTAGAAGTTTGCAGAATGGGTCCTGCAACCCAACTGAAAAGAGGGAGGTAACAGAATGCCTGTATTTTTGCTGAAGCTCAGTGAGGAAACCGGTAAAAGTTTCTTGAAGGTCCGTCTGGTGCAAAGCTGCGTAACAGTGGATCCAATTGACGCCTGGAGGGTCAGCAGCACAGGATAATATACCAGTCAGTCGGTCTCCGTTGAAATGAAGCAGGAAGGGTTCTTCCTCGACCCATTCCAAAACATCCTTCCAATCCAGGTGTTTATGGACGAAGGAAGCAGTAGATAAAAATCTGGAAATTGCCAGGGAATCCGATTTTTGCGCCTGGCAAATACGATGAATCTCCATGTTAAAAACCAAGAAAGAATTTCTTTACTGCCTTTAATACCTTGTTCAGGAATGCCCCCCGAGGAGACTTTCCACTTTCCAGTGATGACTCCATAGAACTCACAGCTTCGAGCCCGCGGCCAAGCTTCATCTGCAACACTGCGATCCTGCGGAAAACATCGGTCCGAAGTTCCTTTTCGTTGATCTCATCCAATAATGCGATTGAAGTCTTGTAAAGATCCAGGGCCTCAACATGTCGGTGGAGGGATTCGAGAGCGGTAGCGGTGTTGGAAATTGCCATCGCTTGCCGGCGTTTATCACCTGCGTTCTCAAAAACCCTGTCAGAGCCCAGGACGATCTCATATGCTTTTTGGGGTTCACGGTTTTGCAGGAAAGCAACGGAGAGATTATTACGCATTTCTGCAGCTGTTAAGGTGTCGTTGGTCTGGATGTAAAAATCCAGGCATTCCTGGAATACCTGGATAGCTTGAGGATATTTCTTTTGCCGGAAAAAGCGAATCCCGGTTTCAGGGCTTGGATCGGAAGTCATGGTTTAGTAAGTGATCTCCAATAGACTTTCGGCAATCTCCCGTATCCTGGCGGCATCCAACCGGCTTAACTTTTTCGCCAACTCGAGGTAGGGAAGATTGTTTCGGTCCGCGAAAAAGGTTGCCATGTCATTCGGCAGATCCATGGTTGGGTCGGTGCTTGGTGTTACAGATGGTTGCATTGTGCTTTCTGCCTGGATGGAGATGCTTGAAAACAAGGATTCAATGTTAATTTCCAGGGCGGAGCAGAGTGTTTCCAGGATCGGTAACGGAATTGGCGCCTGGTTTAGTTCATATGAATTAATATCCTCTATGTTCAATCCACACCGGGAAGCAAGGTCTTCTATTGTGATCTCCTTTTCCAGGCGGGATTTCTTAAGAACAGATGATATGACCTTATCGCGTAACCCCAATAAGCTGGTGATCCCAGCCAGGTCGATGCGAGGTTTCGTCAGATGCACTTGTGGTTCAAGCAAGGTGATCAACGGAATTTTGAAAAAGTAAGACAGCGCTTCCAATTGGGGAAGGCTCGGGGACTTTTCACCGCGTTCGAATTGTAGATACTCGTCCGGAGTGATGTCTAATAGGGCGGCAGTTTTAACAACCGTCTTTTCAGCGGTCTCTCGTTGTGTGGCTATTGCTTGACCAATTTGCTTTGTACGGTCTTCATTCAAAATAAAATCGCCCATTTTTTGCACTCCATTTTCATAATCATGTGCAGGTGAATTATAGCATCCGTAAGGTTTAAACTTCGTCTTCAGCCGGCATCTGGTAACCCAGTCCAGTGCGGGTGACGATGTGCTCCGGGTTATGCGGGTCGTCTTCCAGTTTTTGGCGCAGCCTGGCGATGCTGACCCAGAGGATCTCTTTTTCTTCTTTGTAACCAGGTCCCCAGGTCGCGATGAGCAATTCCTCAGCGCTGAGCACTTTTCCGAGGTTATGGGCAAAATGAATCAGCAGTTTGTATTCTGTCGCAGACAGGTACACCTGGTGATCGCCTTTCCACACTTCCGCCCGGGCGATATCGACCTTAAGATTCCCATGGGCGAAAACCTTGGTTTCCTTACCGTCGCCTTTTTCTTCAGACCTGCGTAATACTGCCTTAACCCTGGCTACGAGTTCAGTTGCTGAGAAAGGTTTGACGACGTAATCATCTGCCCCGATATTCAAACCCTTTACTTTATCCTGTTCTTCACCCAGGGCTGTGAGCAGGATGATGGGTACGTTCGAAAACTGGCGGACGCGAGTTAAGGTAGAGATGCCATCCAATTTTGGCATCATAATGTCTAAAATGATCAGGTCAGGCATTTTCAATGAAATCGCTTCCAGTGCTTCCAGCCCATTTTTTGCTGTGACGCATTGGTATCCCTCGGGTTCAAGGTTTACCTTGAGCAGCCTGAGATACAGGGGTTCGTCGTCTACCAACAATATCGTCTTTTCCATCTTTCCCTCCACTTTGCGATTTTGCCTTATTGAGGACCGACGGGCAGTACAATTTTGAAGATTGCCCCACTGCCTGGGGGTGATGAAACACTAATCTCGCCGTTGTGAAGCTCTATGATCTGCTTGCAGATCGAAAGGCCAAGACCGGACCCGCGCGCTTTTCCAGCGCTTTCCGGGTCGCGGAAGAATTTTGTAAACACCATCGGCAGGGATTTGGGATTTATCCCTGGCCCATCATCAGAGAATAAAATTGTCACGTTCTCACCTGAAGTGGTGACTGAAATCGTGATTTTTGCTTCAGGCGCGTATTTTTGGCTGTTGATAAGGAGATTGTCAAACACTTGCGCGAGGCGGCGTGGATCAGCAAGGAGGCGAGGTAGTTTCTCCGAGAATTCTAAAACGACTTTCTGTTCGGGGCGATTGAGCGCAGAACGGTTGACTTCATCCCGGATGAGGGATTCCAAGGAAACATCCTGGAATTCGAACGCCAGCTGTCCGCTTTGCAGGCGGGATGAATCCAGCAGGTCATCGATCAAGCGGCTTAGATTATTGGTTTCGCGTTCAATAATCTCCAGGAAATCGCGTTGGGTGTCCTGGTCCCAGGTGGCGTCCTGACGGAGCAGGGTGGTCGTATAACCCTTGATGAAACCCAACGGGCTGCGCAATTCGTGAGAGATCGAGTTTAGAAAGTCCTCCTGGAGGATGGACAAGTTGTATTGGGCTTTTAATTTATTATCCAGGTCTTCGATCATGTTTTGGCGGATGAGCGAAAGGACCTGACTGCCGATGAACTCTGCGTAATTTATCCCTTCATCCAGATATTCTGGACCCCCGAAGCGAATCAAGACCAACGCGCCTTTTACAGTTTTCGAAACTGGCAAGGGTACGCCAAGGATAATCGGTGCCTGGAGGCGGTCGGTGATTGCTGGATCGCCTGGGGTTTCCAAAATGGTCTTGCTATCCCGGATCGCCTTGTTGGCAATCGTCTCTCCCCAACTGATATCCGCTCCAGAAAACTTACCCCGACCAGTGGCACGGGCATAGACCACATCTAGGGAAGTTTCCGGGTTTTCACTGAGATAAACAACAAAATTATCAAAAACGAACAAGGGACGCGTCAACTGGATGATCTGGTCGATCTTCCTTTTCCAGTTCCCAGGTAGGGCTGCGATCTGAGCAACTTTAAGAAGCATCTCAGGCTGCAGACCTGTGGAGAGATTCATCATTCCCATATTTAATTCATTATACATTAATCAGGATTGACTGATGCAGGCAGGGAAAAGGAAAATTCGCTGCCCATACCAGGCTGGGAGTAGACCCCAAGGGTGCATCCATGCATCTCCAGGATATTGCGGGTCAGGGCGAGTCCCAACCCGATACCTCCCTGCTTGCGTTTGCTCGATCCTTCCAGTTGGCGGTAGGGTTCAAAGATCTCGGTTAGTTTCGAAGAATCAAATCCAATCCCGGTATCCTTAACCCGGATCGATACTTCTGAACCTGTATTCTCGATCTGGACAGATACTGACCCTTCTTCCGGGGTGAATTTTAGCGCATTTTCAACTAATTGATCAATGACCCAGGTGATATTCCGTTGATCAGCGATGACGATATATGGAGCACGCAGGAATTCCGCACGCAGCTCGATCTTCTTACGGTCAGCCATCTCCCGGTTGCGCATCTGGACAAGTTCCACCACAGGTTTGAGGTTGAAATCTGAGTTCCGCAATTTCATCAACCCGGCTTCGGATTCCGAGAACAGCACGAGGTCGTCAATGAGCTTCTGCAGCCGGATGGACGCACGCTGCATAACTTCCAATCCCGAGCGGATTTCATCAGAGAATTCAAAGCCCGTGTCGTCGAGGTAGAGGTCCAGGTAACCCTTGATATGGGTCAACGGGGTGCGTAATTCGTGGGACAGAGAGGCGACGAAATTGGACTTCAGAACGTGGAACTCGGAAAGCTGTTGGTACGCGTGCTCCAACTCCTGTGTGCGTTCCTTGACGCGTTTTTCAAGCTGTTGGTTCGAGGATTTCAGAGCATCTTGATATTGGAGGATCTGGTTGGTGATGGTCTGGTCGAGGGTATCGCGCGAGATATACCCTTTTTCAACCAGGATCGCTCCCAGGTATTTTTGTGTCCCCTTCGTCTTTAGCGACTCCTGCTCCTTGAGAGCATCGCGTAATTGCTCCCTGGTCAATTTAGCTTCATTGACCAGCACCTCGCCTAATTTAGGAACAAGGTTCTCGAGCGATAATGGGGTTACTTTTGGAGACATCTTGTCAAATTTTCCACATGATAATAGAGCTGCTCATTTTGAATAAATCACCCGAAAATCGACCAAAGATTCAGTAGATATTAGTTCTTTGAAAGTAGGCTGACAAAATGGTCCAGCTCTTCATCTGAATAATAATGGATGGCAATCACACCACCCTTACCGCTCTTCCTCAGGTCAACCTTGGTCCCCAGTCGTTCGCGCAGAGAGTCCTCGAGGGCTTTAAAGTCCTGGTCAACCGGTTTAGGCGTTAGAGCGGGAGGTTTAACCCCGTTCAAACGTTTGACGAGGTCTTCTGTTTGCCTGACGTTCAGATCGTTTGTCAGGACTGTTTGCAGCGCGGCAAGCATCGCCTGGTCGGTGGATAGCGCCAGCAGGCAACGAGCGTGCCCTTCGCTAGATGCGTTCCTTCGCCAGCGCTTCCTGCACCGGGGAGGGCAATTTGAGCAGGCGCATGGTGTTGGTGACCGCCACCCGGCTCTTGCCGACGCGTTCCGCGATCAACTCATGCGAGAGATTGAATTGGTCGGAGAGAATGTGGTACGCCTCCGCCGTTTCCAATGGGGATAAGTCAGCACGCTGAACGTTTTCGATCAAAGCCAGTTCCAGGCGTTCCTGGTCGCTAGCGGTGCGCACGACGACTGGAACTTTTTCCAATCCGGCAATCGCGGCTGCGCGTAAGCGGCGCTCACCTGCGATGAGTGTGTAGAAGCCGGTCACGGGGTCATGGGTGACGATCAGGGGCTGCAGGATGCCGTGTTCGCGTATCGAAGCGGCGAGTTCCTGCAAGTTTTCCTCATCCATGTGATCGCGGGGTTGCCGGGGATTGCGCTGGATCATGGAAATGGGCACATAGCTCTCCAACGTTCCGGTTTGCACCTGTTGCGTGCCGGGGATCAAGGATTCAAGACCTTTGCCTAAACCAGAGTGTTTCGCCATCTCAACCTTCCATTTCCTTGCTTTCCGGGATTATCCTGCCATCCTGTGACATGATCTCTTTTGCCAGGCTGGCGTACGCCTTGGCTGAGTAGGATTCAGGCGCGTAACTTGAAATCGGCAATCCATAAGAGGGCGCTTCTGCCAAACGCACAGATCGGGGGATAATCGATTCGAACACCAGACCGGGGAAAAATTTCTGTACTTCCCGGACAACATCCGTCGAGAGTTTGGTGCGCACATCAAACATGGTCAGGATGACACCGCGGATCTTGAGCCCGGGGAATAGCGAAGTGCGGATGCGGTTGAGCGTTTGTGTCAACTGCCCGATGCCTTCCAGGGCGAGGTACTCGCATTGTACGGGAATCAGCACACCGTCCCGGGCTGCCATGAGACCGTTTACCGTCAGGATGGACAAGGAGGGCGGACAATCGATGAGAATATAATCAAAGCGGTCATGCACAGGTTTCAGTGCTTCATGCAGGCGGGATTCACGATTTTCCGTGTCGATCAACTCCACTTCCGCGCCTGCCAGCGAGGGCGAGGAGGGCAACAGGGAGATTTTTAACCGGGGATTATGCAGGATGTTTGGCGAGATCAGCTCAGAGCCAAGCAGGACCTCGTAGGTCCCCTTTGCCACCTGGTATTTGTCAATCGCCAGGGAAGAGGTGGCGTTTGCCTGCGGGTCCAGGTCCACCAAAAGCACACGCTGCCCCATTTGACCCATGTAGGCTGCCAGGTTGATGGCAGAGGTGGTCTTACCGACCCCTCCTTTTTGATTCACCAGGGTGTAGATTCGAGTCATTTTACCGGGTACTCGATGATTTCAGTCAGGAATATTTGCACTTCGGCAGGGGTGGGAACCCCAAGGATCCCTTTGCGGGTGACCGAGTTGGCTGCAGTCAAGGTGGCAACGCGGGCGGCTTCCCAGGGATCGCGAGTCGCCTGTAAGCGGATGAAGAAGGAAGTAGCGAACACATCGCCCGCGCCGACCGGGTCCATTTCTGTTTCGAGAGGAGGCCGGAAGTAACGTACATCCCCGTTCCAATAGACCCTGGCTCCGCTTGCGCCTTCGGTGACAACCAGGATAGGAATAAGGGATATAAATGAAGAGATCACTTCCTCATTACCACGGACATCCTCGATGCTGAGCACAGCCGCGTTGAGGTGTGGCAGCACCTGGTCAGCAGTCTCCCAATCCCGATAGCTGACCAACCCATCCCCGTCCCAGCCGCGCAGCCAACCCTGCAAAGTGCCGCCAACGAGAGATCTGGGAAAACCCTGGATAATGTCCGCGTCAATCTCTCCCGCAAGAGGTCCGAGATGCACGATCGCAGCGTCTCGCCAGGCAAGAGGAATATCCTCCAAGGTTAGTTTGGAAGCAACTTTACGAACATGCTGGATCCTGCCGTGGGGAGTATGAACGTTTTCGAAGGTGGAGGTGTGGTCAGAATCAGCCCTGACCATGGGAATGCCCTCCAATTCAGATGGGAAGAAATCTGGTGCGCAGGCAGTGACAATACCGACCCGCAATCCAAATGCACGAGCAGTCAGCGCTGCATAAGAGGCGGTTCCTCCGAGGATAAGACCGGCGGGGGTGACGTCCTGGGTGATGTGACCAACTACCAAATAATCTACGGGTTCGATTGTGGAAAGCGTCTGCATTGAGGTCCGTTTCTAAGGATAAGGTGTGAAGTCCTGGTCAGAGTCTGAGAATTCTGTTGGGAGATTTTCATTGAGCGGTTCGAAATCATCAGTCTCGTTCAACTCAACTCGCATCCCAGGGACGGGGGTGGCGCAGTAGGGGCAAAGGTTCCATGGCAGGTCGATCACTTTGCCGCAATTTATGCAGGTCTTCTTCAGGCTAAGGTGGCAAGTCGGGCAGGCGATCCAATCCGATTGCACACGCCGGCTGCATCCAGGGCAAAGGGATGTGTCTTCGATGGTCTGAAGCAGGGCTTCTTCTTCGAGGCTGCGCTGATATTCTTCCTCAAGAGTCCGTTGTGGGCGGAGAATGAGATAAACGAGCACCCCGGGCAGGAAGAGGATCGCAACAACGATGACCGCCAGTACGCGCATGAAACGGTCGCGGGAACGCTTGCGGATGTCCCGTGCAGCCCAGAAGATGAGGGCGAGCCACAGGGCAGCCAAAAATGCAGCGGAAAAACCGGCAGAGAAGAGGGTCAACTGCTTGAGCAGGGCGGGATCGAGGTTCATGGTGAACTCCTGCCGAAATTATAGCATGGATGCTCAGGACGGCTGGAGGAGCATGCTGCTTGCAGAAAAGCGCTGTCTGCTCCATAATAATGCTAATCGTTTAGTGAGAGGAAAAGTGGATGGCGCGAGAATCGAAGGCTGCATACCGCATCACCGACCTGGCAGAGGAGGAGCGACCGCGCGAGCGTTTGGCGCACAGCGGCGCGACCGCGCTGAGCAAGGCGGAACTGCTGGCAATCCTGTTGCGCGTAGGCATCCAGGGGATGAACTCGGTGCAACTCGGAGAGAAGATCCTGCAGGAACTGGGGGGATTAAGCGGGATCCAGCGTGCCAGCATTGAGGAAATGTGCAAGGTCGAGGGGATCGGTCCGGCAAAGGCAGCCCAATTGAAAGCCGCGATCGAACTGGGCAGGCGGCTGGTGCTGGAAACGCCCGAATTGAACGCTGCCATCAGCAGCCCCGGTGACGCTGCTGAACTTGTCCGTTACGAAATGCAGGCATTGCCGCAGGAACATCTCTGGGTGATCCTGCTGGACACACGCAACAAACTGATCAAAGTGGAAAAGATCTATGTTGGATCGCTCAACTCCTCGATGGTACGGGTGGGGGAGTTGTTCAGGAAAGCCATTGAGCGCAACGCGGCGTCGATCATCATTGCTCATAACCATCCCAGTGGCGACCCGACGCCCAGCCCGGAAGACGCCACCCTGACGCGCTCCGCGGTGCAGGCGGGAAAGCTGCTGGATATCGAGGTCTTGGATCACCTGGTGATCGGGCAGGGGAAGTTCGTGTCAATGAAGGATAAAGGACTGGGGTTCGGATAGGTTTTGTTTGACAAAACTAGGGGGATGGGGTATCATAGCGGTCGTTGGCGAGGTAGCTCAACGGTGGAGCAGTGGACTCATAAGCCATTGGTTGTGGGTTCAAATCCCACCCTCGCCACTTTCTCTTTTTAACTCCATTGTGGTTTCAAATACCATCCAGGTACGCGTCCCACCCTCGCCACTTTCTCTTTTAACTCCATTGTGGTTTCAAATACCATCCAGGTACGCGTCCCACCCTCGCCACTTTCCCTTTTAAAATACATAGATTTATGGATGTGGGTTTACTGGCTTCGCCAGCCCTTCGCTTCGCTCGCAAATACTCTTCGAGTACGGTGTCCCACCCTCGATACTTTCTTTTTAATCTAATCTCCGATGTCTAATTCCATATCGAAAAGTATGATAATAGGCGATCCCATTAATCCCATTGATTATTAATTGTTGTAACCTTGTGGTTATTAATTATTATCCTCTACCTCGCAGGGCTTTGTACCAGGAGAGGTAGAATAAAAAATGTGGGCTATGGTGTCCAACCCGGTGTCTCGCAGGTATCTACATCGCCGGACCTCATGCCGTCTTCCAATGCTGCCTGTCGTTGGTCGGAAGAACCATGGGTCCAGGTCTCAGGTGAAATATAACCTTGCGTCTGACTCTGTATCCTGTCGTCTCCCACGGATTGTGCTGCATCCAGGCTTTGAGCTATCTCCTCATTCGTCACTTGTGCCAGGTAACCGGTTTCAACAGCATGGTAAATCCAGACCCCAGCCAGGCAGTCTGCCTGGAGTTCAGTAAAAACGGACATACTATTCGGTCCCTGGTCTCTGGAGCTCCGTGAGGTGTCCAGCAGTCCGAGGAGGTTCTGGATGTGATGCCCGTACTCGTGAGCTAAAATGTAAGCCATGGCGAAAGGACCGCCTTGCGCGCCAAAACGTGTTTGGAGTTGATCAAAGAAAACAAGGTCCAGGTAAACACTCTCGTCGGTGGGGCAATAAAAAGGTCCCATTGCGCTTGATGCGTACCCGCAGGCGCCATCTGTTGACCCCGAGAATAGCACTGTTTGGGAGGGAGTATATTCGACACCCTGGTAAGCAAACTCGTCAGTCCAAAAAGCCTGAATGCTGTTGACGTAGCCAACGATGGCGCAATCCAGACGGGTATTTGCGTCTGCGCCTGTTTGGCATTCCGCTGCGAGATCCGTGACCTCACCATTGGTCGTGTCGGATGTAGATGGCACAATTCCAACCATATTTGTCAGGTCTCCAGGATTGCCGCCCAGAAGCAATACAAGCACAAATATTACGATACCGATTCCGCCGCCACCGATAGCCAGGGTGGCGCCCCTGCTCCTCCCGCGCCGGTCGTCAACCTGCGAGGGGTCTAAACGGGATTTCTCATTAAATGGCATGGGTTTTTCCTCCTTTGTCTAGATCACGCTCCAGAGGGGTCAATAAGCGTGATTAAAATTATTTCCAATGATCGATGACGTCAAGTTCTTTCTCTCTGGAAATGTCACTCATTAGCAATTGTACTTTCATTTACTCTAGGGTCGAGGGTGGAGTTTGATTCTGCCGTTTGTGATATGTTTTAGGATCTTAAGTGGCGGTGAAAGAAATCAACATTAGAGTACTGGAAATTGATTATTTACTTCCAATAAAAAAGGAAGTAATATGGAAATGAACACTCAACTTCAAGATACCCCCTTGTAACTTCATCATCGTCCTTAGACCGGGGCGAAACAACGACACCAACGACTACACTCAATGGAGAGCGGTGCCTGGTTATGGTTTTCCGTGACCAATTTATCAGCTTAAGGATTGCCAGTTAAAGAGAGGAGGGCTAATGATTATTGAAGGAGACCACAAACTGTTTTTTAGATGATGGTGTCTTTTCTAGAAAGGAGCGAATGATGAGAATCAAACTGATGGTTGTTATGGTTTTGCTGTTAGCCCTGCCTTTCGGGCTCTTCTTCGCCACCAGTGGTGTGGAGGCGAACCAGGTTCAAAGCGATGAGGTGGTGGTCACGCCAATCCTGCGAGATTTCGATGATGGTCAGCCCTTCCCGGAGGAAATTGGAGCTCTCCCGTGGACCGATTTTGCTGTTCACGGAACCGCCTGGGTGAGAGAAAATGCGGGTCAATTCTCGATGTTCAAACCCTATGGTTGGGGAACAGCGGCAAAGGTGAAAGCATCCGGTTATCAATGGGTGCATATCGCCATACCATATACGACCTACCTTGAAGATGTGGCACAGAAAGTCAGGTATGTGGAATTCTGTGCTGTCTCGACGAATGGGGCGGCAACTAAACCGGTAAAGATGGATGTTTGGGCGAACACTGTCAAGATCAGTTCCACGCCAATCTCCTGGCCGGCAGACAATGCCCGTCACTGTTTTGGGGTCACCTATAGTCCTGGAGTCTGGTACCAGGACCTCGGGGTGAGCGTCCAGCTTTACTTCGCGAATACCACGGATAAAATTACGCTTTACAAAGCCTGGCTTCAGACGGAGAAGTAATTCTTCAACAACGAATCCCAGGGTCCCTGGTTATCAAACCTGGGACTTTGGTTTTAACCCTGGTCTTGGTATTTATGGGAAGGAAAAATCCCGACGCAAATAATCGAATTTGACGATATCGGAATCAATTAAGCGGATGCAAACATTCGTTTTTGTTGGATAATCATTGTAGACAAATAAAGCAAACGCTGAAACGTGAACGATCAAATTGGGAAATTCAACCATCAAAATATTCCCGCACCCATTCAATGCGGGAAGGAGGAAAAATGAAGAAGTTCACCCTTGTCCTGCTTATCCTTGTTTTCCTGGCAGGCTGCACGACTGTGCCGACCGCCGCGCCGACGGTGGCACCGACCGAAGCTCCCGCTCCACTACAAACTGAACCGCCTGCTCCTGAAGTCACTGAACCGATGGACCTGTCGTCCAGTATGGTGCTGATCCCGGCGGGTGAGTTTCAGATGGGTTGTGACCCGGAGCATAATGGTGGTTTCTCCTGCCCGCAGGATGAGCTGCCGCTGCACATGGTCAACCTTGGTGATTTCTACATCGACCGGCTGGAGGTGACCAACGCGCAGTATGCTGAATGTGTGGTCGCTGGGTCTTGCGAAGCACCTATCGAATTTTCGTCTGATACACGAGAGTCCTATTATGAGGATCCGGTCTTCGCGGATTATCCGGTCATCTTCGTCTCCTGGGAGGATGCCAATGCTTATTGTACATGGGCGGGCAAGCGGTTACCGACTGAGGCTGAATGGGAAAAGGCAGCCAAGGGAACCACTCCCCGAACCTTCCCCTGGGGAGATGAAACCCCGGGTTGCAGCTTCTTGAACGCCCTGGCAGGAGAAAATGGCAGCAGCTGCGTCGGTGATACCAACAAGGTGGGCAGCACCCTGGATGGCATGAGCCCGTTTGGCGTTATGGATATGTCCGGCAACGTGTGGGAATGGGTGGCCGACTGGTATTCCGAGACCTACTACCAGGGCTCTCCGCTTGACGATCCTGCCGGACCGGAAGGGACAACAAGCAAGGTTCTGCGAGGAGGGGGTTGGAAAAACCTTCCTCTCTACCTCCGCGTGTCGAGCCGCAGCTTTGATCCTTATTTCAACGCCAGCAGTGATGTCGGCTTCCGTTGCGCCTCTGATACAGATATACAGTAATATTCGCAGAGAAGGGTGCAGTGCTTAGCTCATGGATTCATTGCACCCTTTTAATTAGCGCTCCCTTTCCCCCAGTTTTTATGAATATGGGTGGTTATACTTGACTTCTGCGTGTTAAATTCCAATGAATCCCCAATGAAAATGATACAATCCAACCATGTCTGATAAGATACTGATCATTGAGGACGAAGTCAGTTTGCGGGAAACGCTGGTTTACTCGATTGAGAAGGAGGGTTACCTGGTCAGGTCCACTGGTGATGGCAAAGATGGTTTGGACCTTGCCAGGAGTTGGTACCCCGATTTGCTCCTGTTGGATATCATGCTTCCTTCCATGGATGGGTTTGAGATCTGTCGGACATTACGACCAGAAACTGATATCCCAATCCTGATGTTAACTGCCAGGGCGGACGAAATTGACAGGGTGGTTGGTCTTGAGATTGGGGCGGATGACTACATCATCAAACCGTTCAGCATGCGTGAACTGGTTGCCAGGATTAAAGTACGCCTAAGGACTTTCCATCAACTTAAGGACATGTCCAACCAGGGCGGGAGCGTTGGAACGAAAACACTCGAGTTTTTATCTTTCAACGGTCTGGAAATCGATACAGTCCGTCATGAAGTCAAACTGAACGATTTGATTTTGCCCTTGAAACCAAAGGAATATGACCTTTTGTTGTATCTCGTCAATCATCGTGGACAGGCGTTGACACGCGAGCGGATATTACAGGAGGTTTGGGGCTGGGATTATTTTGGTGAGAGCAGAACAGTGGATGTTCACGTTCGCTGGCTGCGCAGTAAGATCGAGACAGACCCCGCGCGTCCGACGCGGATCATCACTGTTCCTGGTATGGGTTACCGCTTTGAGGGGTAGGTCATGAAGCTCTCCCTATTCTGGCGGATCACGCTTCCCCTCGTTGTCCTGTTTGGTATCTCCACGCTCCTCTTCACCTGGTTTTTCACCAAGACCACCCAGGACTTTGCCCTGCAAAGTTTGACGAATACTCTCCAATCAGAGGCTGAGTTATTGGGGAGTCAGGTCGCGACAGTTGAAAGCCAGGCGGATTTGCAGGAGCTCGTTTCCCGCTTTTCAAAGACTTTGGGACCCCGCGTGACAGTTATCACTGCGAATGGAACCGTATTGGCAGATTCCGAAGCCGATATTGAGCGCATGGATAATCATGCCAACCGACCGGAAATCCTGGAAGCGCTTGAATCGGGAATAGGAACCGAGGTTCGTTACAGTAATACACTCGGAGTCGATCTATTATACGTTGCCATCTCGAAGACGAAAGAAAACGGTGATCCAATACTGATCCGTTTCGCGGAACCCATCCAGGATATTCAAGAGCAGACCCGGGAAGTTAGACGGGCATTATTATTTGGCTATCTTGGAGTGATCGTCATCATGATCATCGTAATGATGGCCATCACCAGGAGAACCCTTAAACCGGTTAATGAGTTGACGAAAGCAGCGGATAACCTGGCACGTGGAGATTTTTCCACGATTCCGCACTCGAATTCCAGAAGCGAGATAGGCGTCCTGGCGAATGATTTTGGTGCGATGGCAATCCAGCTTCGTGACCAGATCGAAGTAAACAAGCGGGAGCGGGTCACACTCCAAACTATCATTCACCAACTCCTCGATGCAGTAATTGTGGTCGATCGAACCGGGGCTATCAGCCTGATCAATCCAGCGGCAAAACGTTTCTTCAACGTTGTCGAGGAAGAGGTTGAAGGCAAGTCACTTGCTCAAACGATACAGTTTTACCAGGTGATTGAGCTATGGCAAAAGACACTCAAGTCAGGTAAACCTCAAACCATCAATCTCGATATTCGCCATGAACAAAAGAACTACCAGGGCATGAGTGTCCTTTTTGAGGGAGCAGAACCAGGCGCGGTAATGCTCCTCTTCCAGGATTTGAGCCGCCAGAAGAATCTTGAGCAGATGCGAACAGATTTTGTTAGCAATGTTTCGCATGAGCTGCGCACACCACTGGCTTCTTTGCAGGCGCTGACCGAGACCCTCCAGGATGGCGCGATTAATGACCCTCCAGCGGCAAGGCGATTCCTTTCAATGATGGAAATCGAGATTGCCAAATTAACCCAGATGGTAGTTGAACTTCTCGAGTTATCAAGGATTGAATCTGGTAGGGTGCCGATGATCAAGGTGCCAGTCGAAATCCGTGCTTTGCTGGAAAATTCAGCAGCCCGGATGCGACCACAGGCAGAACGGGCTGGGATAAGACTTGAAGTGATTTGTAATGAGAGTAATCCACTTGTTCTAGCCGATTCAGAACGCCTCGAACAAGTATTGGTTAACCTGATTCACAATGCGCTCAAGTTCACTCCTACTGGAGGAAGTATCACCCTCTCGGCAGAAGAATTGCTGGGAGAAGTATGCATCCATGTGATAGATACTGGTTCAGGTATTTCGGATGAAGACTTGCCTCGGATATTTGAAAGGTTTTATAAGACGGACAAATCCCGGTCTTCAGGCGGAACGGGCTTGGGTCTATCCATAGCCAGGCACGTGGTTGAAGCCCATGGCGGACGCATCTGGGTGAAAAGCGAAGTCAATAAAGGCTCGATGTTTAGCTTCACACTCCCGAAATAAGCAATCATTTAACAGAGCGTTAACTTCACTTTCCTGAATCCTTAATACGGGGATGTTATCCTCCTCACAGATAAAACTATGAGGAGAAAAAATGCGTAAAAGTATCATGATGTCCCTGTTCGCCTTGTTGACCGCGCTTTTTATTTTGAGCGCATGTGGCCCCGCTGCCACCCCGACCGCTGTTGCCACAGAAATGCCTGTTGCGACAGAAGATGTTATGCCGACTGTTGAGCCGACTGAAGAGCCAACACTTGACCCGATGGCGATGTACATGCCCGACGCAGTGAGCGGTGCGATCGTTTCAGCCGGGTCTTCCACCGTTTTCCCCCTGAGCGAAAGAATGAAGCAGCGCTTTGAGGAAGAAGGTTTTGCAGGACAGATCACGATCGACAGCATCGGCTCTGGCGCTGGTTTCGAGCGGTTTTGCGTGAATGGTGAGACAGATATCGCCAATGCTTCCCGCGCGATCAAGAGCAGCGAAGTTGAATCTTGTAAAGCCATTGGACGCGAACCCCTGGAATTTCGTGTGGGAACTGATGCGCTTGCAGTTGTTGTGAGCAAGGAAAACACTTTCGCCACCGATGTAACTCTGGCAGAACTTGCCGCGATCTTCTCGACCGCCCAGAAGTGGTCTGATGTACGCCCCGAATGGCCCGCCGAAGATATCCTGCGGTTCATTCCAGGTACCGACAGTGGCACATTTGATTACTTTGTTGAAGGTGTGATGGCTCCAGCCAACCCTGGTGATGATGGTAAAGCCAATGTTGAAAAAGGCGAAGCTGCCATCCTGGCTGCTGCCAACCTGCAGATGTCTGAAGATGACAATGTGCTGGTTCAGGGTGTGGAAGGTTCCCCCTACGCCATCGGATTCTTCGGTTTTGCTTACTACCAGGAAAACGCTGACAAACTGAATGTTTTATCCCTGGGTGGTGTCGCGCCGACCGAAGATACCGCGGAAGATAATTCCTACCCGCTGTCCCGCCCCCTGTTCATCTACTCCACAGCCCAGATCATGCAGGAAAAGCCACAGGTAGCGGCGTTCATTTACTTCTACCTCAGCAATGTGAACAATGAGATCCTCGATGTGGGTTACTTCCCCGCTTCACAGGATACCCTTAATCAAGCCCTCGCAACCTGGGCAGTGGCAATTAGTAAGTGATAATAGAATTATGATAATTGGAAATTATTCCTTCCCCTATCAAAGGGGAAGGAATATTACTCGAAATCGGAAGGTCGCATGAGATCTCAAAAAACAGGATTAAGAGGTTACCCAAATAAATCGGAACTATCTGGTGGGTAAAAAACGCATTTCTGAGTCACTCATCCAAACCTTATTGTTATTTTCTGGAATATTTTCCATTCTTACAACGGTCGGGATCGTCTATGTCCTCGGCAAGGAAGCATTATTGTTTTTCCGACTTCCAGAAGTTAATGTTTTTGAATTTTTAACCGGAACGCAGTGGCAGCCCCATATCGGAAAATTCGGGATCTTGCCATTATTGACCGCCACACTGGTGACAACCGCGATTGCGATGCTCGTGGCAATTCCTCTTGGGTTAGGGGCCGCCGTCTACCTATCAGAATATGCATCTTCCAAGACCCGGAATACCTTGAAACCGATCCTGGAATTACTGGCTGGAATACCAACCATTGTCTATGGTTATTTTGCACTTACATTCATAACACCGCTTTTAAGGTCCATTTTTGGCGAGAATATTGTGAATATCTACAACACCGGCTCTGCCGGGTTGGTGATGGGAGTTCTCATCCTTCCTTTAATCGCATCGATCAGCGAGGATGCTTTGAATGCAGTGCCAAGATCCCTCAGGGAGGCAGCATATGGACTGGGGGCAACCAAGTTCGAGGTTGCACTGCGAGTTGTGCTGCCAGCGGCACTGTCCGGAATCAGCGCGGCCATCATCCTTGGCATCTCCAGGGCAATCGGAGAGACCATGATCGTGGCGGTCGCAGCAGGCTCAGGTCCGAATTTCACACTCAACCCTTTTAAGGGGGCAGAAACGATGACTGGACATATCGTCCGGATCTCTGGCGGCGATCTGAGTTATGACTCGATCGATTACAACAGTATCTTTGCAATCGGTCTGATGTTGTTCATTTTCACCTTGGGGCTGAATATCATCAGTCAAAGGATTGTCCGTCGTTTCAAGGAGACTTACGAATGAGGATTTCTTCGCAGGTATCCCGAGGTTACTTCTCTAACAATATCGGTTCCAGAAACCGGGGTGGAAAAACCTGGAACGTGATTCTGTTCTTGTCCACAATTGTCGGTTTCATCGCGCTCGCTGCCTTGCTGGTGAACATCCTCGATAGTGTATTTGGTTATGTACTCATGGATTACAAAATCGATCCTGTGACACTGACGGTCGATGGCACCCCCTGGGACCAACAAAATAAAGAACAAATGATCGATCTGATTAAGGCTAACCTCTCAAGTGGTGCGATCAAGAAGCTCGAGAGTGAAAAAGCCTTGACAGAGTGGTCTCGGAGCCAATTGCACGACCTGATCGCACAGCGAATCCTACGTTCTGAATATATTGAAACCTGGTCATTGTTTGATTCTGTTTTTAAAAAAGAAGAGGTAATGACTGAAGTAACTGAAATCCGGAAGGATCAACCGGATTCAGAATTGGTGTTTATTTCCTGGGTTACAGCAGGTAGAATTGCCGGACCTCAATCCAGTGAAGCCATGACCGCCGGGATCCGAACCGCCATACTGGGTTCATTATGGACAATTCTGGTGACTGTATTGTTCGCACTGCCCTTGGGGGTTGCAGCTGCAATCTACTTGGAGGAATATGCGGGCAAATCCTGGATTAACCGGCTTATCCAAATCAACATCAACAACCTGGCGGGAGTGCCATCGATCATCTATGGGATTTTAGGACTGGTCATCTTTGTGAGGATGCTCGAGCCACTCACCAGCGGTGCCCTATTTGGGTTTGTTGACCCTACCACAGCGAATGGCAGGACGGTTTTTTCCGCGGGTTTTACTCTGGGTTTGCTTGTGCTTCCACTGATCATTATCAATGCCCAGGAAGCCATCCGGGCAGTTCCCCAATCCCTGCGCAAAGCAAGTTACGGTCTTGGTGCAACAAAGTGGCAGACCATCTGGTCGCACGTGCTGCCGAACGCGCTTCCTGGCATCATGACCGGGGCGATCCTGGCGGTATCTCGGGCGATTGGTGAAACTGCACCTTTGATTGTCGTTGGAGCCTCGACTGCAATTTCTTTTGACCCGACGTCCCCTTTTTCAAAATTCACCACTCTACCCATCCAGATCTACCAATGGACTTCACGACCGCAAGCAGAATGGCGTCACCTCGCTGCTGGTGGGATCATCGTTTTGCTGGTTTTGTTGCTAAGTTTGAACGCGGCAGCCATCCTGATACGAAATCGATTTTCGCGTAAAATATGACATGGAGAATGTTATGCCTGAGCAGGAAAATGTGCTTGAAACAAGGAATCTAAATATCTACTACGGAAGTTTTAAAGCGGTTACGGATGTCAATATCAACATCCCCCGACATAAGATAACCGCGATCATCGGACCTTCAGGATGCGGGAAATCCACGTTATTGCGCGCATTCAATCGCATGAACGAGTTGGTACCGGATACCCATATCGACGGGGAGATCTTTTTTGAAGGTAAGAATATTTATGACCGGACGGTCGATCCTGTTGAGGTTCGCTACCGAATTGGCATGGTCTTTCAGAAACCCAATCCTTTCCCGAAATCCATTTATGAGAATGTCTCATGGGCGGCGCGGATTCACGGGTATAAAGGCGATTTGGATGAACTGGTGGAGGTCTCTCTGCAGAAGGCTGCCCTCTGGGATGAGGTCAAAGATATCCTTAAGAGTTCTGGTCTATCGTTATCTGGCGGTCAGCAGCAACGTTTATGTATTGCCCGGGCAATCGCGGTTCAACCCGAAGTGATCCTGATGGATGAACCTGCTTCAGCTCTTGATCCGATTGCCACCTTAAAGATCGAAGAATTGATGCAATCGCTAAAGAAAGACTATACAATTGTTATTGTCACGCACAACATGCAGCAGGCAGCCAGAGCGTCCGATCTGACGGCGATGATGATGTTGACCGGGAATTCACGTTCCGGAACCGTGATCGAGTTCGACGAAACCAATAAAGTTTTCACAAGACCTTCGGATAAGCGGACCGAAGATTATGTGACAGGCAGATTCGGGTAGGAGGAAATATGCGTTCATCGTTTGAAGCCGAAATCCAACAATTAAAAGATGATTTACTTGTGTTGGCGGATATGGTCGAGCAGCAGATCTTAAATGCTGTCGATGCATTAGGCGCCGGGACATCCAGATGTCCAAAGAAGTGAAACTGATCGATGAAAAAGTAAATAGCCGCAGGTACGCAATCGAAGAACAGGTGCTGATCACAATCGCCACACAACAGCCGATGGCACACGACCTGCGCTTGCTGGCATCCATTCTTGAGATTGCCGGCGAGTTGGAGCGGATCGGGGATTATGCCAAGGGGATTGCCACGATCAATATCCGCATGGGAGACGAGGAATTGCTTTCACCGCTGGTACGAATCCCCAAAATGGCAGAGATCGCGGTGAATATGCTTGACCGGGCTATCAAAGCGTTTGTTAATGAAGACGCGGTAGCCGCGAAGGTCATTCCAAATGATGATGACCAAGTGGATAGTCTCTACGACCAGGTTTATGAAAACCTTCTGGAATACGTGATCAAGGATCAAAGTACGATCCAGCGCACAAACTGGATCCTTTGGGTCGCCCATAACCTTGAACGTGTGGCGGACAGGGTGACGAATATCTGCGAACGGACGATATTTACCGTTACTGGAGAACTCAAGGAGATCAGGTCTTCTGATCAGTAAACAATCAAAACGGTGCCATTCGGCACCGTTTTGATATGGGGAGAAATCATCAATTCTTATGTAACTGGTTCGAGCAGGGGATTGTACGCAGCTTCGAGTTGGTCGCGGAACTGGCGGGTGTAAAGCTGGAAATACTTGCCACGCAGTTTCAGCAGTTCTGAGTGTGTTCCCATCTCGGCAATCCTGCCTTCTTCAATCACCAGGATGCGGTCAGCCTTCTTGATTGTGGAGAGCCGGTGAGCGATGACAAAGCTGGTGGTGCGGTCGAGCAACATTTGCATACCCTTTTGGATCAATACTTCCGTCAGGGTGTCAACCGAACTCGTAGCCTCATCCATGACGAAAATCTCAGGGTTCGCCAGGATGGCGCGGGAAAGACTGAGAAGCTGCTTCTGACCAACCGAAAGCAGGTTTCCACCTTCGCCCACCTCTGTATCGAATCCTTTCTCAAAACGCAAGATGAACTCATGTGCGCCGACCACCCGGGTAGCTTCTTCGATTTCTTCATTTTTCGCATCGAGTTTACCGTAGCGCAAGTTTTCGCGGATCGATCCGGAAAACAGATGCGGGGTTTGCAATACCACGCCGATGCGGGATTGAATGGCTTGCAGAGAGAGATTGGTATAGTCACGACCTCCGATGTAGATCTTGCCTGAAGTGGGCTCGTAAAAACGGCACATCAGGTTCACGATCGTGGATTTTCCACCCCCGGTCGGTCCTACAAGGGCGATCGTCTCACCGCGCTTGACATGCAAACTGAAATCTTCCAGGACCTTTTTCTCATCCTTTTCGTATGCGAATGAGACATGGTCAAAAATGATGTCCCCCGAGATCGTACCCGGATCAATGGCGTTCGGGCGGTCGGTGATCAGGGGGGGCGAATCAATGAGCGAGAACATACGTTCCGCTGAAGCGATCGCCTGCTGCATTTCGGCAAATACGCGGGCGATGTCCTGGATCGGCCACATCATGAAGGTGATGTAAGAGACAAATGCCTGGATTCCGCCAATGGTCATCAAGCCGAGTTTTGCCTGCAGTCCCCCTATCCAGACTACCGCGCCAACCGCGAGAGCAGAAAGGATTTGTACGGTGGGCAAAAAGAGCGCGCTCAACCAGGCAGCACGAAAAGAGGAGCGGTACATTTTATCGGTGAGTTGGCTGAATTCCTCCAGGTTTTCTTTTTCCCGCCCCAGGGCTTTGATAACCCTCACGCCGGTGATATTCTCATTGTAAGCACCCACGATCTTGGAGTTTGTCTTGCGGACCTCACGGTACCAGGTCAGGATACGCTTACGGAACTGCACTGCAACAATCAACAGGATGGGCAGCAACAGGATCACCACAAGGGCGAGCTTCCAGTTGATGATGAACATGAAGATGGTCGAGGTAATGATGCTCATTAATCCCCAGGTGGTGTCAACCGCTCCCCAGGTCACCAGGTCTGCCACTCGCTCAGAATCGGAGGTCACCCTTGCCATGATCCACCCCACGGGGGTTTTACTAAAATAGTTCAAAGACAAAGCCTGGAGGTGATTGAACATCATTTTGCGCAGGTCGTAACGGATACGCTCTCCAAGGATGCCAGCAAGGTAGATGAAGAGGAACACACTTCCTGCTTGAAAAAGTATGATTGCTCCATAGGCGATTAGCAGGCTGACCAGTGCATCGGGATTGCGGGCAACGATTCCCTGATCAATGACCTGCTTGCTGATAAAAGTCGATACCGCATCAAGCCCTGCGACCACTGCAATCGTGATGAGGAACCCGATCACCCAGCGGATGTGCGGGCGGGTCAGTGACATGATCCTGCGGAAAGTCTGACCGTTGAATTTGGTCTGAAACTCTTCTTCTTCGAAATAGTTATCCGACACTTGCCAACTCCTTCTGAAGCTCATCATCGATGCGAGTCTGGATCGCGTAGATCTGCCGGTAGACGCCTTCCCGGTTGACCAGATTGGCATGGGTGCCGCGCTGTATGATCTTACCCTTATCCATCACCAGGATGAGGTCGGCGATGGCGATACTCTGGATGCGGTGAGCGATGATGAAGGTTGTTCGTTCTTTCATTAGGTTTTGAAGCGCTTCTCGAATCTCTGCTTCCGTTTCGGTATCCACAGAGGAGGTGGAATCATCGAGGATCAGGATGCGCGGATTCTTGAGCAAGGTCCTGGCAATGGTCACCCGCTGTTTTTGTCCGCCCGAGAGCGTCACACCGCGTTCTCCCACTAAGGTCTGATAACCGTCCTGGAAAGAGAGGATGACATCGTGAATGGCAGCAGCGCGGGCAGCTCTTTCGATCTCTTCATCACTCACCTCGTGTCCAACGCCATAGGAAATATTGTCGCGAATGGACCGTGAGAAAAGGAAAGGCTCCTGTTCAACGATGCCGATTTGTTGGCGAAGGAAACTCCTTGGGTAGCGGTTTAATTCGATGCCATCCAATAGGATACTGCCACCAGTGTAATCGTAGAATCGGGGTAAGAGGTTGACCAGTGTGGATTTCCCAGAACCAGTGGAACCAAGCAGGGCGATCACTTCTCCAGGTTGCACGGAGAAACTGATATCATCCAGGGTGTGGTCTCCCGGTTCATACTCAAATTGGACATTCCGGAATTCAAATGCTCCTTTGCATCTTTCTCTTGGGATGTAGTCGCCCTGTTCCAGGGGTTCCCGATTTTCCTTGATGATATCCATCACGCGCCCGTAGGAGACCAAACCGGTGGATGTTTGCACGATCACCCGCCCCAGGTTTCGCAAGGGGTAAATAATGTAAACTACCAGACCGGCATAGGCGATGTAGGTGCCAACAGAAATGTCGCCATTGATTGCCATCAATGCACCAATCAGGTATCCTGCCAGCAACTGGGCTCCGCAGAGGACGTCTGATAGGGGCCAGAAAAGTGAATGCATCAGGGTGAGATTTTTCCCGCGGGTGAATTTTTCCCAATTATCCTTTTCAAATTTTCTCATCTCATAGTTCTGCCGTGAGAAGGCTTTTACTACACGTACGCCAGCCAGGTTTTCCTGCAGGGTGGTGGAGAGCACAGCCTCCTGTTCCTGGTAGGACTCGTAGGCTTTGGATACTTTTTTGAAGAGGTAAACTGAAACCAGCAGGACCAGGGGGATGACGATGATCGAGATCAAGGCGAGCTTTACGTTCAGGCGAAGGAGCACGACAAAATTGATTACAAAGAGCAGAAAGATACGGCCGATGCTGATCGCCTGGTCTGAGAAAAAACGGCGCAGTGCATCCACATCCGAAGTGCTGCGCTCGATCATTTCACCAGTCTTGTGAGAGGAGTGGTAGCTGAAGGTCAAGTGC
Source organism: uncultured Chloroflexia bacterium (assembly GCA_963774925.1). Taxonomy (GTDB): domain Bacteria; phylum Chloroflexota; class Anaerolineae; order Anaerolineales; family Anaerolineaceae; genus UBA6107. Next base: position 651,031 of record CAVZGM010000001.1, on the reverse strand, counting down.
TGGAGGTGATCATAAAGAAAATTTCGGATACGGCGGGTGATGCCCTCGGCTGTCTGAGAAGCAAGCAATCCACTCAGGAAAGAAAAGCCGCCCTCGAACAGTGCCAAACCAACGAAGGCTAAGGCGATGAGCGGCAGGGCGATGGTTTCCGTCCCAGCGATGAAGTAATTGTCTACAAAATATCGTAGCAGGAGGAAGGTTAAGGTTTTGGACAATGCAGAAATGCCCAGACTGGTCACCGACCCGATGTATCGCAGCCGAAAACCTTTCATCAAGCGCCAGAGACCTTGGAGGCGGTTTTTGGATATCGTTGTCTGAAGGTCCAGACCAACTGGAATGGTTGTGTTCATGGGTGTTGTCCTTAATGTAGTTTCGCTCAAGGATTATACAGCAATTATTAATACGTATTAATCTTGAAATGCCTGGCAACTTGGACAAATGTAGGAATTTGTACTCCCAGTACGGATTTTGGTTATTATCGTGCTGCATGCAGGGCAGGGGAGGTTTTCTTTGTAACCGACAAGGATATCCTCCATCTGAAATCCGCCTTTGTTGCCGTACAGGTCGAGTTCATAAAAGGCGCCCCCTTTTTCAATACTCGGAAGCAGTCCGTCCTGGATTGATTGGAAAAGAGAGGTAATTTCCGAGGAATTCAATGTACCCAGGTGCCGATCAGGGTGCAAATGTGCCAGGAATAAAATATCATGGATGTACGCATTTCCTATACCGCTGAAGTTGGATTGGTCGAGAAGGAAAGATTTCACTTTTATCCTGGGTTTGAAGGTTCGAATGGCTGCAGAAAAATCCTCCAGCGTAACCTCCAGGATTTCTGGACCCAGTTTTGCGATCATTGGAATCGTATAAAGCTTGTCCAATTCAGCGAAATATGCATATCCAAACCACCAGAAATTAATTGTAAACAGGGAATTGTCTGTGAAGGTAAAAGCTAAACGGTATTTTTCTGGGAAATTATCATTTTCCCGAATCAGCAATTCTCCGCCCATTCCAAGGTTGAGGAGCAACCAACCATGGGTGGTGAGTACCTTGATCCATTTGCCGTGATGCGTCACCTGTTCGATTTGAGCAATTTCCAGCGCGGCGATAAACTGATCTGATGGAAGGTTGAGGCATTTTGGCTGTTTCACCAGGATGGATTGAATCATTCGACCTGGTAAAGCAGCCTGCATTTCTCTAGCGCGGGAGATAATTTCGGGGAGTTCAGGCATGTTAACCTCCTATACGTTGGCTTAAAGTATAAAGGGAATAATGAAATTTTTCCGAAGGTTTTAATCAAATTGACATATAATAAAATCACTATACTCGTTCCGGAAGGAGGAAAGAATGGCTGGAGTAACGTTTGAACATGTACTAAAAAAGTACGGCGATTTCACAGCATTACCAGATTTTGATCTGAAGATCCAGGATAAAGAATTCCTGGTTCTGGTAGGTCCATCCGGTTGCGGCAAGACCACTGCGCTGCGCTGCCTGGCGGGGCTGGAGGATATCACCTCCGGTAAGATCTACATCGATGACAGGATGGTGAATGACGTGCCACCGAAGGACAGGGATATCGCCATGGTATTCCAGTCATACGCGCTTTATCCCCACATGTCTGTGTATGACAACATGGGCTTTGGGCTTAAGCTGCGGAAACTTCCCAAAGCAGAAATCCAGAAGCGGGTGGAAGCATCTGCAAAGATCCTGGGAATCGAGGGACTGCTAAAACGAAAACCGAAGGAATTATCTGGTGGTCAAAGGCAGCGCGTTGCCCTGGGGCGCGCCATTGTGCGTGAACCCAAGGTGTTCCTTCTCGATGAGCCGCTCTCCAACCTGGATGCCAAGTTGAGGGTGCAGACCCGTTCAGAGATCAGCAAGATCCATCACCAGTTGGGCACTACATTCGTATATGTGACACACGATCAGACGGAAGCCATGACCATGGCGAGCCGCATCGCGGTGATGAACAAGGGACTCATCCAGCAATTGGACTCTCCTCAGGTCCTTTACGATCGACCCGCCAATATGTTCGTGGCTGGTTTCATTGGAACGCCAGCGATGAACTTCTTCAATATGAAGATGGTGAAAGATGGCGGAAACCTTTATGTTGATAATGGCGAGATAAAAATAAAACTTCCCGAATCCAAGATGGAAATAATGCAGCACTTGGTTGGAAAAGAAGTCGTATTTGGCATCCGTCCCGATGATATTCACAATCCGGAATTTTCTCCCTCTAACATTCATGGCGAATTGGTGGAAGGTAAGGTGGATGTCACCGAACTCATGGGCAACGAGATCCTGCTTTACATGGTCACCTCCAAGGGCTCCAATTTTGTTGGCAGGGTCGATCCCCGATCGAAGTACGTGATGGGCGAGCGGGCTGCAGTCAAATTCAACATGGATAATTGCCATATCTTTGACCCGACTGATCATCCCGAGAATCCGGTCGCTGTAAGGTAATCCAAGAATTCAAGGTAAAATATAGCGCAAGCAATTGTTTGCGCTATATTTTTAGGCAGAAGAGGAGTGGAAATGTATAAGGTAGTTTTATTACGTCACGGCGAAAGCCAATGGAACAAAGAAAACAGGTTCACGGGATGGACGGACGTGGATTTGACACAAAAGGGAGAAGAAGAAGCAGCGACCGCTGGAAAACTTTTAGGCGAAGCTGGTTTTGAATTCGACATCGCTTTCACCTCCGTGTTGACCCGCGCGGTGCGGACACTGTGGATTGCACTGCAAGAGATGAATTCTGTGTGGATCACTGTGATCAATTCCTGGCGTCTGAACGAGCGGCATTACGGTGCTCTCCAGGGGCTGAACAAGGCGGAAACCGCGCAGAAGTATGGTGATGCCCAGGTGTTGATCTGGCGGCGAAGCTATGACACCCAACCTCCGGCGCTATCCCCCGAAGATGATCGCTATCCTGGTCATGATCGCAGGTACGCGGCGTTGGACAAGGAGGATGTCCCGCTTACGGAGTGCCTGAAGGATACCGTCGCGCGCTTCCTGCCATATTGGCACCAGGAGATCGTCCCGGTAATTAAATCCGGTAAACGGGTATTGATTGTGGCACACGGCAACAGCCTGCGTGCACTGGTCAAATACCTGAACAATGTTTCAGATGAAGAAATCGTCGAACTGAACATCCCCACCGGGATTCCGCTGGTATATGAATTGGACGCGGAACTGAAACCGATCAAGAGTTATTACCTGGGTGACCCGGAAGAAGCGAAACGCAAAGCTGAAGCGGTCGCCAACCAGGCAAAAAAACAGTAACACGATCTAGAACCGGCTCACACCAGCCGGTTCGTTTTTACTTACGGATGAGCCTGGGAAGGACAAGTGCACAAATCACCGCGCCTGTCAGAGTAAAAACGCCCATGAATGTGAAGGCATCTGACCATAACTTCTCCGGGAAAAGGCGGATGAGCGTGTCCGAGGTGTAAAACAGCCAGGTGTCACCTACAAAAAATATGGCGTGAAAACCGCGAAACAGTGCATCAAAATCGATGAGGATTGCTGCGAGGATAACCAGGATCAGTCCAATGGTCACCCAACCCCCGGTCGACATTGCTTGCCAAAACCGCAGGTGATTCTTATTTTTCCAGGAAAAGGCGAGGAGAATGAAGGCAAAGATCAGCAAGCCATACCAGACGTTCAACGCAGCTTTTACCAGCAGCTTCACATCCAACATGTGACTAAGTTCCCGCTCGTTGTAAAGCGGTTCTCCATCTGCGAATTGCAGATCACCCAGGAATTGAATCCCTTCGCGGTTCGTCAGGTAATCCAACGATACTTTGCCCCATTTCAGTCTGTCCTCAGTGGATAATCCAAATTCATCCGGAGGAAAGTTGTTGAGCCCATACTCGTAATCCAAAAAAAATGGATTAATGAGGATACGTATGGATGCCATGATCAGTAGGAAGGGAATGATAATGGTTAATAAAATGTACGGAACATTTATTAATTTCTTCATTGTAAGTCCTCTATTCCCCCAGACAAGATGTAATTCACAACCATTGAATTAGTGAGCTGCTCAACAGGAGCGAGGTCATCCGTAAAAACGATCCCGGATTGCTCCACAGTCTGCAAGCCTGCGTAAGTTGTGTTCATCACCTCAAGGAGGAGAGTCGGGGTATCGGGTTGTGCATAGAGCGCAACGTAGTTTGCAACGAAATTATCCACATTGGTTTCCTGCCTGGTGGCAAAGAGAAGTGAATTAAAGGATTGTGAGAGATCTGAAACATAGAGGCTGGGAAAAACCGTCCCGATGGTTGCGCATAGCGAATCCAACAACCGTCGGTCATCAGGGCCACGCCCGACGTTGATCACCATCACACCATCCTCATCCAGGTGGTCGTAAACGATCTGAAAGAACTCCTGTGTAGTCATATGCCAGGGGATGTATGGCGGACGGTAGGCATCGATACTGATGATGTCATATTCCTGGTCACTTGTCGCGAGTTCCCAACGACCGTCCTGGATGATGACATCCAGGTTTTTCTCATTCATATCGAAGTATTCCCGGGCGATCCGCACGATCTCGGGGTCGATCTCAATGCCGTCAATTTGCAGGTCGGGAAAAACCGCGGAAGCTTCGCGGGCGGTGGTTCCAGCAGCCAGACCAACAATCGCCATGCGGGTGATATCCTGGCGGGCGACAGGCGCGGGATTGAAAAAAGGAGCAGATATGACCTGTTCCCAGGGTCCATCAAAGTTCATGATCGTGGGGTGATAGATCGAGTGAATGCCCTGCCCCTCGTTTAATCTTAAGAGAGTATATTCACCGCTCTCCAGCACCTGGATATAGTTATAAGCGGATTCACTTTCATACACCAACCCGGGAGTAGTTTTATCACTCCCGCGTGTACCGAAGATGAAGAGCAACACGACGATCACAGGCATCCAGATATATTTGAGAATCGAGCGCAATCCTCCGTGTAGAACCATCCCAACCAGGGTGACTCCCATCAGAAGGCTACTGATGGCGAGGAAAGTGCGATATGTACCAATCCACGGGATCAGAATCAAGACAGGGAGGAATGTCCCGAGGAATGATCCCAGGGTGGATACCGCATAGATCCTGCCGGAGATCCTGCCAGCCTGTTGTGGGTCCTGGATGCTCAGGCGGATGGCAAAGGGTGAAACCATGCCCAGCAGGGTCACCGGGATGATAAATAAGACCATCACGGAAGTGAATGATCCTATCAGGACACCAATGCTGAGCGAATCAAACGCGTTCGCGGCAAGGCGCAGCACAGGTCTGGAGGCGATTGGGATGAGCCCGATGGCAAACGATGCCCAAATGAGGATGGTGAAAAGCGTGTTGTAATGCGGAGAACGATCCGCCCAACGACCGCCAAGGGCATACCCGATGGTGAGATAGATGAGGATCAGACCGATGATACTTGCCCAAACGAGATTGCTGGTACCAAAGTAATTACCAAGCAAACGCGAGGCAGCAAGTTCAACCGCGAGAGAGCAGAGCCCGGAAGTGAAGACGATCGCATAGATGAATTTTCGCATTGCGGTGATTATACTTGATGTACCCGTTGTATGGTTCGACGACGAATCCGAGACTGTATAATAGCCTTAGCGGAGGAATCATGCGCCTGTTAACCGTTGAAGGAATGAGAAAGCTCGAGGAGATTGGCAATACAGCTGGTTATTCTTATACCTCGATGATGGAAAATGCGGGAAAAGGAATTGCCAGGGTGGTCGATCAGCGATTCAACAAGACAACAGGACCGATCCTGGGTCTGGTTGGCGGGGGCAACAATGGCGGCGATACCTTGCTCGCTTTGGCAGAGTTACAGCAAATGGGATGGATGACGTTTGTCTGTCTGCTGAAAGACCGCGACGAAGCGAGCCGCGAATTGAATGTATACAAGAAATCCGGTGGACACCTGGTACCACTGTCAGAGTTGGCAGGATTATCCAAATCGGTACGGTTTTCAATCATCCTGGATGGGGCAATTGGAACCGGTTTTACCCCTCCCATTTCCGACCCGCTAAATCAAAGCTTGATCGCTGTTCGGATGAACATTCCCTCTGCAAAGTGGGTCGCGGTCGATTGTCCCTCTGGTACAGATTGCTCCAGCGGAACAGTATCCGATGGCACTGCAAAGGCAGACCTAACAATTTGTCTCGAAGCAGTGAAAGAGGGATTGTTGAAATCGCCGGCTTTTGCCTACACAGGAGAACTGGTGGTTGTCGATCTTGGTCTGGAAAAGTATCAAGTAGAAGGAAAAAGTCAGGCGTTAGTGGTCAGCACGGACGATATACGTAAACTGCTGCCTGATCGTTCGCAATTCTCCCACAAGGGCTCATTTGGAAAAACCCTTGTAATTGGAGGAAGTTTACAATATTGCGGTGCGCCGATCCTGGCATGTAAAGGCGCGTACTCAGTGGGGACGGGGCTGGTGACGGCGGTTGTCCCTTCACAGGTACAATCAATGATGGCAGGGGCGAATCCCGAGATCACCTGGTTTCCTCTAGATACAACAACAGGAGAATCATCTGATTATTTAATGAAGGAACTCCTACAGGTTGAAATTGAGTATAACAGCATCGTTCTTGGTCCCGGGCTTGGGACTGGCGCATTCTCGGCCAGGTTGATATCGGAAGCCCTGCGTGGAGAAAACCCCTGGCAAAAAGAGAATAACGCCCATGTAATTTCGAATTTTCCTCCATTCGTGATTGATGCGGATGGTCTGAATTTACTTGCTGTGAACCAGGATTGGGAACAGAAGATTAGACCCGGCAATGTATTCACACCACACCCTGGAGAGATGGCAAGGTTGACGGGTCTATCGATCGATGAGATTCAATTAAATCGATCTGATGTTGCCCAAGAGTATTCAAGAAGATGGGAACAAACCGTTGTCCTGAAAGGACCGCTGACTATTGTCGCAGAACCTGCAGGGAAAGTCACAATCATCCCGATTGTGACCTCTGCATTGGCGAAAGGTGGCAGTGGTGATGTGCTTGCGGGGATGATTGGTGGATACCTGGCGCAGGGACTTCTGCCAGCGCCTGCGAGCATCCTGGCAACCTGGGTTCATGGGCAAGCAGGAGTTCTCGCTGCGCGAGAGGTTGGAGTCGAGGATAGTGTTTTACCGTTTGACATCATCAGCGCAATACCAAGAGTAATCCAAAAAATACGCGAATAAAAAAAATACCCCCGGAGGTCCGGGGGTAAGGCGTCAGGTCGTGTCAGGCGGCAGGTTTTGCTTTTGGCGCAGGTTTTGAGCTTTCAAGAACCACCTGCTCTTTTTTGAAGGTAGCAGCAGCTTTTTCGCCAACAGTTTTGATTGCTTCCTTCGCCTTGGCTGTGGTATCAACGGTGATGGTTTCAACCTTGCGGTAGGTATCCTCAGCAAGGTCTACGGATTTATCCTTCAACTCGATTGCTTTATCCTTGATGATGGTGCGGGTCTCTTCGCCGGTTTTTGGTGCATAAAGCAGCGCCACGACGGCTCCGGTGATTCCTCCAACAAGGAATCCGACTAGAAATGCTCCAAAATTATCGTTATCAGACATTTTTTATTCTCCTTTACTGGTTATAGTCATTTCTTGAATAGCGAAATCAGACTGAATAATTTGCGAAAACCCGCAACCGAACTATTGAGCTTGATCACTGGTTCGGTGAGGTTATTGCTGAGGAAGGTGGTTGTCCCCTTAAGGGTATTGATCGTCTCGCTGGTGGATTGGAGAATTGGCTTGATCTCGTTCTGCAGTAAGTTTATCAATGCAGCCAACTGGATCACCAGGACAACCAGTGCAAAGCCTATGACTATAGAAACGAGTGCCATCATGATGATGAAGATATCACGTACGAAGGTGGTGGTTTCCGCAGGAGCTGTCGCCAGCAGAACAATCCCAGCGATTAGCACCACCAGGATCAGCACCAGAACGAGGATGATGACCCAGGTCTTTTTTGACTCTGCTGGAGCGCTCGCACTTTCCGTTGTGCTCTCGGCTTCTATATCGTTTTGAGGGGTTTCCATATCAGTCATTGTAATAATTATTATAGCATGACTAACATTGATTTTCGTGTTGTGATAGGTTTGAAGGAAATCCGGCAATATGTTAAACTTAAAGGTTGGCAAACGTGATGATAATACTTCGTGGATGGTTCCTTCTTACGTTTCTTCTCTCAACCTGGCTGCTTACTCCAGGTCTGTATATTTCTACCCCAATGAGAGATTCCACGATTGCCGGGGTCGTGGAGGTTGTTGGATCTGTACCTGTGGCGGGATTCCAGCATGCAGAGCTATCGTATGCGTACCAGAATAATTCCTCAACAACCTGGTTCCAGATCACGAGGATGGATCGGGTAATCCAGGATGGTGTACTGGGGCAATGGGATACAACCACGATTACAGATGGCACATATCGGTTGAAGCTAAGGGTTTTGTACCAGGATGGTAGGGAAGAAGAAGTGGTGGTAGATGGTTTGATGGTGGCAAACTATTCGCATGAGATCGATACAACTCCAGATCCCATGATAACAATAACTACCCCCACGCCCGTTAATGGAGTTCAAATAACAGAATATCCAACTCCTTTACCGCCAAACCCTGCCATGTTGAAATCCATCCAGGTTAAAAACAGTCTTATCACAGGTGTGATAACAGGAATTATCCTGATGGCTGTGCTCGGGATCATCTATTATTTATCCAGTATCTCCACGGGGAAATGAGGACAAAGTGGCATATTTTAAGAACCTGTTCCGATCGAAAAAAGAAAAGGAACCAGAAATATTACCGGCAAATATCTATCTCATCGTTGGGTTGGGGAACCCAGGGCGTGAATACAAGGATACGCGCCACAATATCGGATTTCTCACTATCGAGCAATATGCCCTCAAACACGATGTCCGCATGTCCAGGGTGCAAAACCAGGCAATCATTGGCTTGTGGAATAATGCCGGCAGGCGGGTGATCCTGGCAAAACCGCAAACATTCATGAACCTTTCTGGTCAAGCAGTTGCTGCGCTGGCGAGATTCTACAAGGTGCCCATCCCGCAAATCCTGGTCATCCATGATGATGTGGACCTCCCCTTTGATACCATTCGCCTGCGACCTGGGGGAGGATCGGCGGGGCAAAAAGGCGTGAAATCGATCATCGACAGGCTCGGGACACAGGATTTTCCCAGGTTGCGATTGGGGATTGGACGTCCTCCTGGAAGGATGGACGCTGCCAGTTACGTGCTACAGACCTTTGAGGAGTCTGAAAAACCAAGCTTAAATGTATTCCTGGAACGGGCAGTTGATGCCATCGATTGTTTTATACTCGAGGGTTTGGATGCTGCCATGAACCGTTATAACCCAACTCTATCTGAAAAATGAATAGACAATTCCAAAAATCCCAGGTGTTCAAGTCCTGCCTGGATCGAATAAAGCTCGGTACGAACTTGAAGAGCCTCGGACTGATCAGGTCTGCCAGGCTGCCTGTAGCCGCCGCGCTGAGCAACGAGCTGCAGGTGCCAATCTTGCTGGTCACAGATCGGGCGGATCGGGCTCTGGTGCTGCATGATGAGCTGGGATTTTGGCTCAAGGATACCGCGCGTTTTCTCTTCCCGGAGCCGACGCCCATGTTCTATGAACAGGCTTCATGGGGGAACTCGACGCGACGGGACAGACTGCAAACACTGGCTGCCCTCTCACAATTTCATTTGCCCGGAAGGGAAAAACGAACTGATCCAATCTTCATTACAGCACCATTGAGAGCTGTGATGACCAAAACTATTCCGAGACGGGATTACCTGCTTGCCAGCAAAAAGATCAACATGAATCAGCAGGTTCCCATGCAAACTCTCCAACGTGAATTGACTCGAATCGGGTATGAGAATTCCGAGGTTGTGACCAATCATGGACAAGTCTCACGGCGGGGCGGGATCATGGATATATGGACGCCGGTAGAGACATATCCGGTCAGACTTGAATTTTTCGGGAATGAGATCGATACTTTGCGATATTTTGATCCTGCGACTCAACGAACAATACAAAAAATCGAGCAATTGCTGATCACGCCTGCTCGTGAGTATTTGTTGCCCGCGATAACCGAGGATTCCAGCGAAGCGTCACCGTTTGATGAGTTCCACGTTCCTTCACTGCACCGTAACCCTTCCAGCATCCTGGATTATCTTCCCGGCAACACGCTTATCCTGATTGAAGACATGAACAAAGTCCGCACATTTGGGGAAGAGATCGAAGAACAGGCTTTGCGTACCAGGGCGGAAAATATCCAGGAAGGGATTCTGCCAGTTGATTTTCCGGTACCATATTATTCCTGGTCTGAACTGGTCGATACTGTAGAAACTCATCGTTGGGTGGAGTTAGGTAAGTCAACTGAAAATGAATCTGATCCACTCGGAGCGGCGTTTCAACCAGGGGCAAGATTTGCAGGGGGATTGAAGCACTTTGTTGATTACCTGGCAAAATGCCAACAGGAAAATGAGCCCGCACTGGTGGCTTCCCGGCAGGTTTCCCGATTGCTTGAGATTTGGCAGAATGATCCCTCAAGCGGTGATAATGACTTGGTCCAATTTACCGAAGCAACACTTGGCGATGGCTGGGATTTTACTCCGGATGGTGAAGAGTCATTTCATTTCATCACGGATGGAGAAATCTTTGGCTGGGAACGACCAGCGCCTCGCAGCAGAGTACAGGCGAGTCACAGGGTACCTGAATCCGATTACGCCGACCTGAAAAAAGATGATTGGGTGGTCCACGTCGATTATGGCATCGGCAGATTTGGGGGACTGGTCAGGAGGACGCTGGAGGGTGTTGAAAAAGAATTCCTGCTGGTGGAATACGATGGGGGCGACGAGTTGTTCGTGCCCATTCATCAGTCAGACCGCTTGAGCCGTTACATCGGCGCAAGCGGAGAAACACCGCAGCCAACCCGCCTGGGATCAGCAGAATGGTCTCAGACCAAGCAAACCGTTCGAGAAGCGGTCATCCGTATTGCCCAGGAGCTGCTGGAATTGTACGCGAAACGGCAAACGGTCCAGGGATATGCATTCACTGCGGATGTGCCCTGGCAGAAGGAACTCGAATCCAGTTTCCCGTATGTCGAAACTGATGACCAGATGAAGGCCATCATTGATGTGAAAAAGGACATGGAAATTCCCCGCCCGATGGACAGGCTGCTTTGCGGTGATGTCGGTTACGGTAAAACCGAGGTGGCATTAAGGGCGGCGTTTAAAGCTGTAATGGATGGAAAACAAGTGGCAGTTTTGGTTCCGACAACGGTCCTCGCGCAGCAGCATTTTGAAACATTCCGCCAGCGGCTGGCGCCATTCCCGGTACAGGTGGAGATGCTTTCCCGGTTCAGGAGCCCCAAGGAGCAGGATGAAATCATCCTCAGGACAATGCTGGGCGAAGTGGACATTGTCATTGGCACGCACCGCTTGCTCACCGCAGATGTCGCCTTCAAGGACCTGGGTCTGGTCATCATTGATGAGGAACAGCGCTTCGGGGTGACCCATAAGGAGCATTTCAAGAAGATCCGCACTGAAGTAGATGTGTTAACTTTGACTGCTACACCGATCCCGCGCACTTTGTACATGGCACTGACTGGCGTGAGAGATATTTCTGTGATCAACACCCCGCCATCGGAGAGACTACCGATCATTACCCATATCGGTCCATATTCACCGAAGATCATCAAGCAGGCGATTACCCGCGAGATTGAAAGAGGCGGGCAGGTGTTCTTTGTGCATAACCGCGTCCAGACGATCGATGCGATGCTGGTTCATCTGAAAACGCTGGTGCCGGAAGCCAGAATCGGCATTGCACATGGGCAGATGCATGAAGATCAACTCTCAAGGGTGATGATCCAGTTCACTCATGGTGAGATTGACGTGTTGCTGTGTACTTCGATCATTGAATCCGGATTGGACATCCCGAACGCAAACACGTTGATCGTTGACCGGGGGGATGCATTCGGTTTGGCGCAGCTTTATCAACTCCGCGGAAGAGTCGGACGCGGAGGACAGCGGGCATACGCGTACTTTTTCAAACACCGCAAGAAACCGCCAACTCTGGAAGGACAGGAGAGGCTGGAAACCATCGCCGAGAATGTGCAGCTTGGGGCAGGCTACTCGATTGCCATGCGTGACCTGGAGATGAGAGGCGCGGGTGAGTTGTTGGGAACCCGTCAATCCGGGTATATCGCTTCAGTTGGTTTCCACCTATATACCCGTATGCTGTCGCAGGCAGTCGAGGAACTTCAGGGTGATAAGGCAACAACAAACGAACTTGCCCGTGTCTTTAAAGTTGCCGGAAGTTATCTGCCAGTCAGCGTTGACCTTCCGATATCAGCCGGTATCCCGGTGGACACCATCCCGGACCAGACAATGCGCTTGAACCTGTACAGGCGCATGGCGAACCTGGAGAGCGAAGGGGAATTGGAGCAACTCCGGGAGGAATTCGTTGACAGGTTTGGTTCTCTTGTCGAACAGGTTCAGGACTTGTTCTACCAGATCAAAGTTAAACTGCTTGGCGCGAAGGCTGGGTTGATCTCAGTGGCGGTGGAATCCGATCAGATTGTGCTGCGCTTCCCGCAATTGCCGAGTGGTGTGGTCTCCCGGGATCTGCCCGAGATCGGGTACCAGACGCGACCTGGAAAAAACGCCTACTGGATGAGATTTGATGCCAGTACTGATTCCTGGCGGGAAAACCTGGTCAGTGTGTTGAAGGTAATTGCATCCAGATAGTTGAATAAAGAACAAATGTGCTATAATTTTGAAATAGCTCATGAAAGGGATTTGACCCCATGCCATTTGAGTTGAAAGCGCCATATAAACCGACTGGTGACCAGCCTGATGCCATCCAGGGTTTGATAGAGGGAATCCGCAAAGGTTACCGCGACCAGGTGTTGCTGGGTGCTACAGGCACGGGAAAAACCTTTACCATCGCGAATGTCATCCAGGAATTGCAGATGCCAGCGTTGGTGATGGCTCATAACAAGACCCTCGCTGCCCAGCTTTATTCGGAATTTAAAGAATTCTTTCCCAATAATGCAGTCTCGTATTTTGTTTCCTACTACGATTACTATCAACCGGAAGCTTATGTTCCTCGGCACGATCTCTATATCGAAAAAGAGACTCAGATTAACGAAGAGATCGAACGGATGCGATTGGCAGCCACAACAGCGTTGATGTCCCGGAAGGATGTGATCATTGTCGCATCTGTTTCGTGTATATATGGCTTGGGAAACCCTGAAGAATATGGAAACGTGGTCATCAGCCTGGATAAGAATGGGATCTACCGCAGGAATGCCTTGCTGCGGCAATTGGTCGAAGGTCAATATCAACGCAACGACCTGGAATTAAAACCGGGTGTTTTTCGGGTGAGGGGAGAAACCATTGAAGTCTTCCCTGCATATGAGGAAAAACTCGCCTACCGGATCAATTTCTTTGGGGATGAGGTCGAACGGATTGTTGAATTCAGCCCGTTGACCGGCGAGGTATTTTCGGAACCAGAACATATCGAAATCTACCCGGCAAAGCATTACATCGCTGCAGAATCACGGTTAAAACAGGCAATCGGCGACATTGAACAGGAATTGGAAGACCAGCTGAAGTACTTTCAAACCAATGGAAGGCTGCTGGAAGCGCAACGAATCGAGCAGCGTACCCGGTATGACCTGGAAATGCTCAGAGAGGTCGGGTACTGCTCCGGGATCGAGAATTATTCCCGTCATCTTGACCAGCGCTTCACTGGGTCTCCCCCCTGGACTTTGATCGATTACTTGCCTAGTGATTACCTGCTTATCCTGGATGAATCCCATATGACCGTTCCCCAGATCAGGGGAATGTTCAACGGAGATCAATCCAGAAAATCAACACTGGTGGAGTACGGTTTCAGGCTGCCTTCCGCGATGGATAACCGACCACTCAAATTTGCTGAGTTCGAGAAGGCTATGGGTTACACGATCTATACATCTGCCACACCGGCAGATTTTGAGATGCAACGGGCTGCCCAGGTTGTGGAACAGATCATCCGCCCGACAGGGTTGGTGGATCCTGAAGTGGAAGTTCGTCCGACCAAGGGTCAGGTAGACGATCTCTACAGCGAAATCAAGAAACGCGTAGAAGCAGGGGAAAGGGTACTCGTAACCACGCTGACCAAGCGCATGGCAGAAGACCTTTCCGATTATCTCCTGGAATTAGGCGTAAAGGTGAACTACCTCCATTCGGAAGTTGAAACCTTGGAGCGGGTTGGGATCCTCCGCGACCTGCGTATGGGTGTTTTTGATGTCATCGTCGGGATCAATCTTCTTCGCGAGGGGTTAGACCTGCCTGAGGTGTCATTGATCGCGATTCTTGACGCGGATAAACAGGGATTCCTACGGTCCGCGACTGCCTTGATCCAAACGATCGGTCGCGCAGCAAGGAACGTAAACGGCAAGGTAATCATGTATGCCGACCAGTACACCGATGCGATGAAGACCGCGATCGATGAAACGAACCGCCGACGGGCGAAACAGGTGAGCTATAACCAGGAACATGGCATCGAACCTTACACAATTGTGAAAGCTGTGCATGACCTGACCGAGCATATGTCCATGCCGACGGGGATGGTTTCCGAGAGAAGGGCGGGATACCAGGCAGGAAAACCAGACAAAATCACGGTGAAAGAGATCAAACGATTGATCACTGAACTGGAAAACAAGATGAAACAAGCTGCCCGTGACCTGGCGTTTGAACAAGCTGCCGTGATACGCGATCAGATCATCGACCTGCGCAACCTGCTCGCCGAGGAATCCAATCTTCCACCCTGGCAAAAAGCCCGCTTGATGGCGGGCGAGATCGATATCGTAGAGTAATTCGTAAATTGATTATTCTGTAGGAGTGATCCGAAACCCCGGATACTGTCCGGTTGGCGACTGCCATTCGAGGTCGATATCGGTCACATGCGCCTGGTTTGGTCCACGGCTGACGTAACTCACGAACTCCTGTAAGGTTTGTTGATCTCCTTCTGCCCAGAGCTCTACACTCTCGTCAAGCATGTTCCGCACCCAACCCGTCAATTTAAGAAGCTCGGCTTTGTTTTTTACGAAAAACCGAAAACCAACCCCCTGAACCTGACCGCGTACTCGCATGTGAACTGCAGCCTTATCCGTCACTCTTATCTCCATTAGAACCAGGAATTTTCTTTTTCCTGACGAGGAGCAGGACACCTGCACCAATTACGAGGATCACGACTAACAAGGCGAGCAAGAGGGTCGTGCCATCTGCAATACACTTGACCGGCATCAGGCTCCTGATCCAATCATGTTCGAGTTGTTCCAGGGAGATTCCCGAAGCAGTTTTGACCAATTGAGTACAGGATAAGCCTTCTGCAGAGGAATCGATCATACGGACAAAGAGCGATTTCCCGTAAGTTTCTTCCATGTACTTAACCAGGGAAAGCGACTCTGCGTAAGAGAGCATGGATGCCTGCGCGTCCCGGGGGAAGGTCAGGCAAAGAGACTCGAGGGGAATCAGCGTTGAGGAGGAGGATGCATCCTCAAGGGTTCGCTCCAATTCAGGATTCGGGTATGTTTCGGCGTAGGTCGCAAGCCCTTCGGAAAACCATGCAGGCAGGGTTGGATAATGGCTGCCTGATGCCTGATAGATCAGAATGTGCATAAGCTCGTGGGGAATCTGGCGTTCCAATTCGAAAAGGTGGTCATTTCCGCCATCGTTGGAAACCAGGATCACGCCAAGCTCAGGGGAAGCATGGCCAGCCGTCCAGGGTTGATGGGAGATCGATAATGCTTCCTGCAAGCTGAGTGTATCCGCGTAAACATAGACCCGGATTGGGAGCTCAGGAGCCACCGAAAGCAAACCGGTCGCTTTTTCCAAACCCCTTGTGGAAATCTCAATCAGCTTTTGACCGTAATCGCTTGATTCATTAGTCCAGTAAACCTCAAAGAGCTTGGAGGATGTAGAGCGCCACTCATACCGGTTGTCAATATAATCAAACCAAAAAGATGGTGTAGTGCTGTGTGAACCACCCGGGTAGTCTAATCGATACCAGTAATAGATTCTTGAGAACGGGTTGAGCGGATCCTGGTTTAAGTCATACTTTACTAAAACATTTCCATCCGGGTCTGCGGTAACTATGATTTGGCGGGAAGCCTGGTTTTCTGGTTGCAGGAAAAGGGTTACTGCTTGAGGGGGATTTTTCGGGTCAATCCTGCCGTCAATCTCAAGCCATTCACCAAATTCGTACCGGCTGCTTACCTCAGTGACGATTGCATCCTGGGCGTTCGCAGATGAAATAGGAGCAAAGCAAGATGTAAAGATGAATAAAACTGAGATCGTCCGGATGAATCCTGCCATGCGTCACTCGTCATCGTCTTCCATTTCAAATTCGTCGATGTCCTCAAATTCATCGAGCTCCGCATCTTCGTTCTCCTCCTCGTCATCCTCTGGATCTGAGCGTTCTGTGCCAGTAAAGTCCAGAAACTCTATATCATTAACCCCGGAAACCTCGAGGTTTTCAAGGGCTTTCTCAAGTAGATCAACCTCGTCCTCACTGATAGAATTTTCAAGGAGTCCTTCGAGTTTTTCCTTGACGTCATCTCCACCAATTTGGGATAGTGACCAGATAACAGCGAAATGTATCTCGTCATCGTGCTCCTGGTCGACGAGGGAGAGAAGTTTCTGCCTGGCATCCCCAATCTCAAGCTCACCAGCCGCGCGGATCGCTTCGAATTGGATTTCGAAAATGGGTGAATCCAGCCTCTCTATAACCAGGGGTTCCCACTGTTCATCCGCTGACCTTCCCATGGCGCAAAGGGCAGAAGAAACCCAGGAAGATTCACCAGAATCAAATGCTTTCTTAATCAGGTTTTCGACTTGCGGGTGGCTAGAATACCCCAGAGCTTCGAGGGCTTGCTGCTTAACGATAGGGCTATCAATTCCCTCCAACAACTCGATCAGATTCTTAACAGCCGAGATCCGGTATTCATCCTTGATTCTCTCCAGCTCCCCTAATAGTACGAATCTACCCAGAAGCGATGCTGAGGTCGCGCGAACTGCTTCGTCGAGGTCGTCACGCATGAGGTCCACCAGGATTGGGATGATGCGGCCATCTTCGCTTTCCCAGAGCAGCCGGATTGCCAGTGTGCGGACCCGCGGGTCAAGGTCAGAGAGCACACCCTTTGCCAACTCATCGAAGTTGAGCAGGGTATCATTTTCCAGGAGCTCTTCCAGGTCTTCGAGGATGCCAATTTTGCGTTGGACAGGAAGCTCAACCCAAACTCGCAGGGTTTCGCGGAGGTGAAAAGCAGAAAGGTCAGAAAACGCAGACAGATGTCTGGCGGGAAAAGGTTGATCGATGTTTCTTAATGCAGTCAGGACTGCTTCAAAATCTACTTGTTTCAGGGTGTTATCCATGGGAGAAATCCCTTTACCTGGGGAGAACCACAGGATTAACAATGTCATTAATAATCAAAACGACCATCAATGTGATGAGAATCCCGTAGGCAACAGCATGGATCTTCCCCTCCAATTCAGGGCGAACCTTCTTATGGAAGAGAATCTCCGGGATAAGGAAGAGAATTCTGCCGCCATCCAAGGCTGGGATTGGCAGTAAATTCGTGTATCCGAGGGCTATGGAAATCACAGCAAAAAACCAGAGGATATTTAAACCAGCCATTTCCGGGTTGAGAGCCGCCTCTTCTTTGTCGATGGTTTGAACCTGGGCATACATGTCGTAAATACCCTTCACGCTGACCATGCGTGCTTCCGCAGGGGCTATCTGACCGCTAATAAGGCGCACCGGCAGCATAACCAGTTGAACACCCTGGTCGAGCGTTGCGACAAATGCTGTGGGAATCGCCTGAATGAAATTGATCTCGTTCACGGGGTTGGAAATGGTGACGCCCAAAGGTCCCTGGTCTTCCGGCCATTCAGTTCGCGGGGTTAGGTTTAGAGCGAGTTCATCTTCACCTCGCAGAATGACAACGTCCAACTCCTCACCGAGCTTTTCGCGAACGGTCTGGGAAAGGAGGCTGGAATTATCGATTGTGGTGCCATTTATGGTAGTGATGATATCACCAACCTGCAGGCCACCGATCTCCGCAGGCGTTCCGGGCTCAACGTCAGAAACCAGTACTTTATTAAAATCCGGTGCACCTGTCCTGGAGAAAATGAAGGCAAAGACAAGCATCCCCAATAAGAGGTTCGTGATTGATCCGCCAAGCAAGGTGGTAAGACGTGCGCCTGGTTTGGCGGCAAAGAAACTTCCCAGCTCGTGATTTTCTCCAGACTCACCTTTCATCCGGCAGAAGCCGCCAAAGGGAATCCAGTTCAGTGTAAACTCGGTCCCCCATGCTTTGAAAAGTTTCAACAATTTGGGTGGATATCCAAACCCAAACTCTTCGACTTCGATCTTGTTTACACGGGCGAGAATAAAGTGCCCGAACTCATGCACAAATACCAATACCCCAAAAGCAGCGATAAACTCAAGAATCATTAACACAGTACTACCGATATTGTTCATAACAAATTCAGCTCCGTTCAATCCATCATTTTTTACAATTATATCCGCTTTGATGGCTGTTTCTTGGCACAGCAGCCCCTACAAAAATGAGGGATGTTTTGTGGACAACATCGATACAGGGTTTTCACCTTGAGCCCCTCAGGTTGGTTATTCTTTTGGATACTGGTAGATTCGCTGTACTAACTTTTGCCCGCTTTGATTTTTTGATTACGCTTTTCGACTCTTTTTGCCTTTTTTTCCATGCGGCGGTGTTTCCAGTTCTTTCTCCAATCTTTAAGCTGCCACAACATCACCCGGTCTGGAAGCTCGTGTTGATGCGACTCAAACTCATAATAGCTGAAGACTTCATCAAATTCCTTGAAGATTTGATCTTCTGTCAATCCCATCTCATCCATGGTATATGTGTGATGACTGACAAATTGGCGTGCTTTAGTCGTTTCTATTTGGACGGTCTCTGAAAAACGGTCAGATAGGTGTAATCCCAGCCACGCATAGATTAACTGAATAGTGGATTCCGGATCCTTCAGGATATCATCGTACTTAAGAAACAAACATTCATCCGGATGGTTTTTGAAATGCTCGATTGGATAGAGGTAGTAGAAGTTCATCACATCAAAAAATTCCTGGTTGTAAGGATACTGGTCAACTGGATCACAAAAAAGGTTCCATCCCGCAGCCATGTAATTCATCATCGATGGCATCGCTTCGAAGGGAGTGCGGGCAAGGTGGATAAACCTGGCATCGGGGAAAAACCGCTGTATGGCGGCTATCTTACCAGTATGCGATGGGTTTTTTGAGAGAAACTGTTTTTTGCCCCCATGAGCGTAAACATGCCGCTTAAGCATGCTCTCATAAAACTTCATGATCCGGTCTTGTTGTTTTCCCGGGATATCCCGGTCAAAGAAAAAATATGGAAAGATATCTTCCTTGATAGGGTAAAGAGGCCAAAGGGTCTCGCTAGACCAGGCATGGATAAGAATGTGTTCATCTTCTTCTGCATCGTTCAAACTGATCTTGTGTGCCGTCTTATCAATCGACAACCTCTTGTCAATCCGGCTTGCAATCCGCTTTACTGGGTATCCCACCAATAACAGCAATTTCCGAATACCCAGAATGAGTTTCCGCTGGGTGATCGACGGGGCGAAGATCAATTCCCAAACAGAGAAGGAAGTGAATGTGGCTTCATCTTTATAGATCAACCTGTGAAGGAAGGTTGTACCGCTGCGGGGATTGCCAATAATAAAAACAGGCTGCCGGATGACTTGTTGATGATAACGGGGGAAAAGAACTTCATCGAAAAGAAAACACACCCGGTTTATGAGCTGAGCAGGAATGAAAAGAACCAACCAAATCAATAGAACAAGGAAACGCTTCGGCGTCAGGCGGTATTGTTGACCGCGTGTACGGAAGAAGGACTTAAAATTCATCCTCAAGAAAGCGGGTAAATCAAAATACATTGCGATTCCCCGGTTGATGGTTGAAAAAATGTACAGACCAGCGCATCAACCCTGACATTTAGTCCAGGTGCGCAGGTTCACCCGGGTGGGCAAGGATGACATCCTGGACGCCAGATATCTTCTGCAGGCGGACCTTCACGGATTCCTCATAGTTTTGTTCGCAAATCACATGCACGTTGGGACCTGCATCGATGGTAAACGCGGCTGGAATGCCTGCTTTGCGCCAGTCGCGAACGGTATTCATGATCTCCAGGGTAATGGGCAGCCAATAATATATCGCCGGGAGGGAGGTCATGGTGACGGCATGGAGAAGATTGCTGTCCTGCTCAATCACTTCAGCCAGGGCTGAAAAATCCCGTTGTTGGATCGCATTCCGGCAGAGTGAGAGGCGTCTTTCGGCATCCTGAACCCGCCCCGCCTGGATTGGACTTGCAGAGGCGGCTGCATGCCCTTCGGTTGAGGTTGATTTCTTTTTATCCGTGCTCACAAGGACGATGCAATCGGTCAATTGCCAGTAGTCGTGGGTTGCGATAGAGTGGGCGTAAGAGTCCGCATCACTATTTCCTCTCATCCACTCGACGAAACCGCCCGGAATCGAGCGGGCGGCAGACCCAGAGCCTCGTCTGGCAAGGCGGGATAAGTCCTTTTCTGTCATCTCGATTCCCGAAGCGCGAACTGCCGCCACGGTGAGGGCAGCAAAGGCGGCTGCGGAAGAGGCGATACCGACATCAGCGGGGTAATTGTTTTCACTCAAAACATGGGCTCGAGGGGAATAACCGCGGATACCACGGATGAGATCGAGATGTTCTGAAACCCGTTTAAGCGCTTCACCGCTCTGCCTGACGCCATTCAGATCAAAAATATCTCTTGGTAAGGCTGTGTCGAAGGTCACCATTGTACGGGTGGACAATTCTCGTAAATTCATTGAGATGGAGCCGTTCATCGGAAGGCGGAGTTTTTCGTCCCTGTTTCCCCAATACTTGATGAAGGCGATATTCGGATGTGCGATTGCGGTGGCGGTTTGTGATCCCATAGGGTCCATTCTAGACGTTTCTGATTTTTTGGCAAGTGATGACGTCAGCCAATCTCGAATATCGAAAACTTGACAGGAATACCTCCATTGATCAGGTTGACCGTTTTGATGGGTTCTCCCAGTGCAAGGTTTCCCAAGAGCCGCGGATCATTACACAGGATGCCAAGTTTCCAGGCTACGAATTTTGTTTTAAGGATGGTTCCAAAACGGGCATACAGGTCGCGAAGGTCTTTGGAATTGCTCACACGTACCCCGTAAGGCGGGTTGGTGATCACCCATCCGGGTGTCTGTGCCGGTTCCAGCAGAGAGATTGGTTGCTGCCGGAACAAAATATTGTCTTTCTGTCCTGCCCGGGAGGCGTTGGAGATTGCAGCATTCACAGCACCTGCGTCACGGTCATATCCTAAGAGATCAGTATCTGTTTCTGTAACTTTTGATCTTGCTTCGGCGACCATTTGCTCCCAGGTTTCACGCCGGAATTCCGGCCAATCCATGAATGCAAAATTACGTCCGATGCCGGAAGGGATACCGGTGGCAATCAGTGCGGCTTCGATCGGAATTGTTCCCGCGCCACAAAACGGGTCGATCAGGGGAGAAAGCCCATCCCAACCAGCAGCGAGGATCAGACCCGAAGCCAGTGTTTCCCGTAACGGTGCTTTGGCAGTTTCCTGACGATATCCGCGCTTATGTAACAATTCACCTGAAGAGTCGATGCTAATCGTGCACATGTCGTGCACGAGCCTGACCAGGATCGTCTGTCCACCTTTGGTTAAGCGTACCCCTTGTTTTCCACCTGTTGATCGAGAGAAAACACGGTTGATCGATTTTAAGACTCTTTCGGCTACGGCATCAGAGTGATAGAGTTTGGATTTATGGCAGGTCACACGGATGTTAACGGATTGCCCAGAGTGGAGAAATCGTGTCCATTCGAGCTTGTCAGCTCTTTTCTCCAGTTCTGAAAATGACGCTGCATAGAATTCCGCGTGTCGAACCAGGATCCGGCTGGCAGTTCGGAGATGGAGGTTGCCCAGCATGACCTGTTCAATCGAACCTGAAAATTGAACCCCACCGCGTTCCCCCAGCAAAGGCGAAGTATCCTCTTCACTTGGGTTTATCCGAATTCCTCCGGAAAAACCGAGGGTTCGGCATTCTTGAATCAATACCTGTTCAAGCCCGGGGGCACAAGAAACGAAGAAATCGATTGGATTTGAACTCATCTGTCTGCTTTCTTTCTTCCAGGGTATGTCATTCGGGATCGATTGACCGCATTATGACGGATTGGATCCCCGGGTTGTTTTGTCCGTCTAGTCACCAGATCTTTTTGTTTCTGCTTGGCTTTCAAGTCTTTTTCAACGAAGATCGATTCCCCTGTGAAGGGATTCATCTCAGTGTAGTACATAATGCTGCCATAGGTGGAGGGGGTGGGAGTGAAAATTTGCACCTGCTCTGGGTCCAGATGTAGCTGATTGGAGGTGAACTCGTGCAACTTGCGCATTTCCCTGTCCGTGCAACCCGGGTAGGCGGCGATGAAATAATAGGTGAGATATTGTTTTTTACCGGCTTCTGCAGAAAATTGGTCAAATTTGGCTTTGAAGCGAAGTAATGATGCTGGATTTGGTTTTCCCATCAAGGCAAGCACCGCTGCATCGGTATGCTCAGGGGCAACTTTTAATTGTCCTGCGGTATGGTGGTCAACGATTTCTCTGAGGTATGGTTCACCATATTTCTTATCTGCGAGAACCATGTCGTACCGGATTCCAGAGCCTACATTCACCCTTTTGATCCCCGGGATCCTGCGGATTTTCTGTAAAAGGTTGATCTGAGCTTGATGATCTACTTTGAGGACCGGACAAATATCTGGAAAAACACAGCGTTTGTCCAGGCAGGCTCCGGATCGAAGTTTTTTCACGCACTCAATTTCATACATATTCGCCGTGGGTCCGCTCAAGTCCGGGATGATTCCATTGAATTGTGGATGCCTGGTGATGAGTCCTGCTTCCCTCAGAATTGAGTCCTCACTTCGGGAGGAGACTGTCCGGCCTTCGTGCACTGCGATGGCGCAGAAAGAACATTCCCCGTAACAACCGCGATGTGTGGGGATGGAAAACCGGATGGTTTCCAGGGCTTTGACTTCCCCCTGTGCCGCGTAAAAAGGGTGAACCGCTCTCTCAAAACCCAGGTCATAAACGTGGTCGATCTGTTCAGTGTTGAGAGGAAACGAGGGAGGGTTGTGGATGAGGTAACGGTCGCCTTTTCTTTGAGCGAGTCCTTTGGCAGTGATGGGGTCATTGTTCTGGTAAAAAACATTAAACATGTGCGCGAAGATCCGTTTATCTTGCAGGCACTCTTCGAATGCAGGGAGTTGGAGGAAATCCTGTGGCGGCTCCTTAGCCAGGTAGCATAATCCACGGGTGGTGTAGGGAGCGCGGGTTTCTTTCAGCGCAGCAGCCAGTTCCAGGACACTGCTTTCCGCCATCCCGTAGAGCAGGAAGTCCGCCTTGGAGTCGAACAGGATCGGTGCACGCAGACGGTCATCCCAATAATCATAATGGGTGATGCGACGCAAGCTGGCTTCGATGCCACCCAGAACAATTGGCTTGGTGCTCTTGAAGTAACGCTTGATGAGATTCGTATAGGCAATAGCCGCGCGATCAGGACGGCGGTCATTGGCACCACCTGGAGTGAAATCATCAGAACGACGCTTTTTTTGGGTCGCGGTGTAATTGGCGACCATGGAATCGACCGTCCCGCCGCTGACTCCCCAAAAAAGGCTTGGTTCACCCAAACGGGATATGTCTTCACTTGAATCAAGTCGGGGTTGCGCGATCACGCCCACCTTGTAACCAGCATTCACGAGAACCTTACCGATGACTGCAATCCCGGAATAGGGTGTGTCGATATAAGTATCCCCTGAGACAAGGATCACATCCAGTGGATGCCATCCTAAATGATCGATTTCTTCAGGGGTTGTGGGCAGATACATGCAGCTCGTTTCCTAATAAACTCTTAGGGAGTATACCATGTGGAAGTTGAGCTAATAACGTAATACAATAAGGTCATGAGGAGGCAGGAAAATATGGGAGAGCAAATCTCATTCACCCAGTTTTACAAAGCAACAGAAGTCCCCGGGAATGCCGTTCTGATCTGCGCGCTTGGTCAGGCAGGATTCCTGGTTAAAGGAGGGGGGATTGTGTTGCTGATAGACCCTTACCTGACAAATTCGGTGGAGGACGAGAATCCTGACCCGCCTGGTCTATTTAACCGCTCTTTCTGCCCTCCGGTTCAGCCTGGGGAGTTAGCGGGAATTGACTATGTTTTTGTGACACACCATCACCGGGATCATTGCGACCCGGGCACGCTGCTGCCGATCGTGCAACAAAATCCTGGATGCAAGATCATCGCCCCGCCTGATTCCGTACAAGAACTGTTGAAATTTAATATTCCAGATAGTAGTCTTCACAACCTTGACTCTATTAAATGGCAGGAACTGGACGGGGTGGGATTCTGTGCTGTTCCGGCTGCGCACCCTGACGTACCCCAAAACCTGGTGGAAATGCCGGATTATGTGGGCTATTTGCTTACTGTGAACGGCATACACCTGTATCACTCCGGAGACACGGTTTCCTATGGCGGATTGGAAGAAAAAATACGATCCTCTCTTCAATCGATCGATATTGCCTGTATTGTGGTGAATGGGAGGGATGAGACGAGAGAAAAAATGGGGATAGTGGGTAACCTTAATCCTGGTGAGGCATTACATCTGGCAAAGGAGATTCACGCGAAGCTGATGATCCCGATGCACAACGACCTATTCTTGGGAAATTCCACTGATCCTGATGAACTTACCCAACTCCGTCAAAGGGATTATCCTGACCAGAACGTACTCCTACTAAGAGCAGGGGATGGGTTCCTGTATATAAAATAAAAGGGCAGCTCTTTGTGTGAACTGCCCTGAGGTATTTACTCCTCTTCGTCTTCGAAATCTTCACCGTGAACGTGCCCGTGGGCGAGTTCTTCCTCGGTTGGAAACCGAAGTCCAACAATCTTGACCTTGAAATTCAGATCTTTGCCTGCTAGGGGGTGATTAAAGTTCAGGGTGATCGTGTCCAGCGTTACTTCCTCGATGTAAGCGCTCAATTCTTCCCCGTCCTCGCCATTCACACCGATCTCCAAGCCAATCTCCAGAGGAATTTCCTCAGGAAATTCGCTTTTCGGGACCTCAACGAAGTCTTCAGCGTCGTATTCACCATAGGCATCTTCAGCTTTGACGAAAACCTCGCGTGACTCGCCTATTGCCATACCTTCGATCTGGGTTTCCAAGCCAGGGATGATCTGTTCCATCCCCTGGATAAATTCCAACGGGTCGTTCTCGTCCGAAGAGTCGATGATTTTGTCGCCAATTCGCAATTCATATTCCATGCTTACGACCACATTACTGGTCACTTTTGTAGGTTCTGATTTCGTATTCAATCCGTCTCTCTTTCTGGGGGGTAATTTGTGACACACGATTATATCACGCGTGCTCCATTAGGTGCATTATTGATATCAACAAGTAAAAAAATATTCTATTTGGTAGTTAAGGGGTCAGGAGAATCTCACAGGAATCGAGTTTACCGGAAGTTTTAAAGATATCTATAGAAAGGATCATGCTTTCAAAGGAAAAATCGGTGGAAAAGTGACCGGGAATGAGCTCTGCCCAACGGACCTTATTCAAAAATGCACGCGGCCCCTCCTTTTTGAAGCCTTTGCACACATTGGAAAGGGTTTTTTTCTCGAGAGCGAGAATTCTGGAGATTATTTGAGGATCATTGCCTGAATTGGCATTGGTTTCTGGTTGAATCCCAGACCAACCCTGAAACGTAGTCACCGCGCTGTTGTCAACGAGTATGTAGCCGTCAATGTTTAGATCGTACTGTTCACGAAATGCCGAAATTGTCTTCTCGTCGATAACTCCAACGCTGGACATGTGAAAATTGGACAATAATGTATCCGAGATTTCCTGGGTATTGGCTGGATAGAGAGGGACCAACATCAATTGGGGAGGTGAGGAGTAAAAAACAAAAGCCCCCCAGGTTGAGACCAATTTGGCATTCTTGCTTCCGAGGTCATCGACGTGGAGGATGAGAAGGTTTTTTTGTTTCCCGACAAGGTCATCCTGGATTGTTTGGGTTTGAACGGATGGAGTTTGGTTTTTAATGTCGAACGCTGCCTTGAAACCCAGGAAGGCGAAAATAAAGAAACCAACGGCCAGGATGATCAGGAATGTTTTTTTCATTTGGTGTCTTTATCAAAGATATTTTCCTGATTGTACCATTTCCCGATTCATCGATTCTCGAAATGCGGGAAAATCAAACCACAAGCGAATAGACTGAAAACACCAACATGCCAAAAGCGAACCCCAGGCAACAAGCAACCAGTAGGATGCCGAGGTTATTGACTAGTTTCTTATTCTTCAAAACCGCTGTAACGGATCTTACCAGGTTCCTGAGAGCAGCGGAACGAGTGAGGAGGGGGATGGCTGCTTTCCAAAAAGCCAGCTCAATTTCTTTTCGTAGTTTATCCATATTTCCTCCTACCGGGATGTGGAAAGCTTGAGGACGTGTCCATCGTTATCCGCTACGACCCGGACAGTCCGCTGGAGCTTCTTCCCATCTGGAGTAGTCGCTGATCCATGATAAATCAATTGGAATTTTTCACCCGGCAGGCTTTTCACAGTCGGGGTTGCCCCTTTCACTTCAGGGAATTGCCGGTAAACCTGGCTATTGACACTGGATTTTGCTTTGGATTCCATGGTTCTCCTTTCAGTTCACCCGGCGGCGCAGGAAAGCCGGGATATCAAGGTCAACGGCCGCACCTGCCATTTCCATTTGTGGCACCATCTGTTGGATGGGAAGATCGGAGGTTAAGTTAAGAGCCGTCGCTGCCTGCTCGCGAGGGAATTGGAATGACTGAGAGAGTCTCATCGATTCCACTCCTGTCGCACCAATCCCGGTTAACACCAATATCACCTGTGCCCGGTTCTCCAGGCGTTCGTCACAGATTACTCCAGGGATAAGTTCAGCTTTTCCGCCAGTCCTCTCGTTTAAGGATGACAGGGCTTCCATCACCTCGGTAAAACTCAAGTCGCTGCCTCCGGTGAAGTTGGCGATGATACCGGTCGCATCCTCGAGGTTGATGGTTTCCAGCATGGGATGGTGGAGGGCGTGTTCGAGCGCTTCCTGCACTCTGTTCGCACCTTGTCCGGTGCCGATGGATAAAAGTGATCCGCCGCCATTTTTCATCAGGTTGCGAATATGGGCAAAATCGACGTTGATCAACCCGGGTTGGGTGATCAATTCCGAAATACCCTGGATACCCTGGCGCAGGACGTCATCCGCCAGGCGAAATGCCATTTCAAGGGGCAGGTCACGCGGGGCAATTTGCATCAGGCGGTCATTTGGTACAGTGATCATCGTGTCAGAAAATTGCTGCAATTTTGCCAGCCCATCACGCGCATTCTTTTGCCTGCGACCCACCTCGAAACCAAATGGAAGACTGACCACCGAAATCACCACGGCTCCAAGGTTCTTCGCGACCCGGGCTGCGATGGAGATCGCACCTGTGCCCGTACCGCCACCCATCCCGGCTGTGAGAAAGACCATGTCTGCTCCAGCCAGGACGCTATTGAGTTCCTGGTAGCTTTCCTCCGCGGCGGCTTCACCGATGGCAGGATCACCCCCCGCACCAAGTCCGCGGGTGAGCTGAGGTCCAATCTGCACTCTTGTGGGGGCAAGGCTGGTTTGCAGTACCTGTGCGTCGGTATTCGCTGCGATGAACTCGATACCGGTCAAGCCAAGTTCGATCATGCGGTCTACTGTATTTTGACCGCCACCGCCAAGCCCTAATACTTTTAGCACTGGAGTCCTGGCATTGATGGGGGTGGGAGTGATCGGTGTGGTTGGAAGGGTGATGTTCATAGGCTACCTCTCTGCTAATTGTGTTGCAATACTTGTACCATCTCCGCTAATTCTCTCTACAATGCAACCGCTGTTCCTCAAGTTGTTGAGGAGCTCTTCGGAAAAGGTGCTCTCACCACCAAGAACGGTAACCCGTTGAGCGAGTTTGGCTTCGTCAATTGAAAACCCTACGGTCGGATGATTCTTTTTTATAAATGGACGAATCGTTTCGAGGTGATAATCCGCGACGCCCCATTCATAGATAGGTAGTAATAAGTAGTGTGCAATCGGGTGATTGTTACTGGTGAAGAGATTCTCGTCAGGCTCGTGGTTTACGTTCTTTTGATCAGACAATCCCGATGTCTTTGCGAGAAGAGGGACAATCGGGAGGGTGTCCTTTCCAGCTTTATACCAGGCAGATTCGTATTCCTGCGAGGAAGGTTCCGCCGCCAGGAGGAAAAAACAACAGGCTTTGACGTAAAGAGGAATTTCCTTTGTCTTGGGAACACCGCTTAAGCGTTCAATCATCGAGGTAGCCAGTTCAGCATGTGTTTCAGGAGGGTAGTTAACGCCCGGTTCTTTCAACCCTGCGCCTAACAGAATCACAGGAAGATCAAATTCGCAAACTTCTCTTGAGGTCTCTGCCAACCATTGGTACTGGTTAAATCCACGCTGGTCTTGTGAATCCGGCGTGATTTGATAGGGACGCACTTTTGACCATGATTTTTGCCCACCTGTACCCCAGTCCAACTCATGATTGTAGGTGTAAGCGTAAGATGCGAGCATCATCTGACGGACCAGTTCTGAGTATCCCCGGCGGCGGAGTGACCGAAGGGATTGCTTCAGGAAGGTGATATCCCAATAGTCACCGCCCGGTTCAAGAGGAGGAAAGAGTGGGGTCATTCCATTTTGCGCGATGATTACCGCCAGCGGGAGGAATCGGTCTATGAAGCGCTCAACAAGGTCCTGTTGAGACCATCCCGAAGCAGCCCAGGCAGCACTGGAATTGGGACGGTCGAAGAGGATGATATGTTTAACACCCCAGCGTGCGTAGGCTTCCAGAAGTGCTCGAAGGTCAACGGCAGTGGGGGTATTGGGCAAGGAGAGGGAAATGTGGATGACGGGCTTGATGCGGGCTTCCAGTAATCCACGGATAAAATTCTCCGGGATGGCTCGGGTTGCATCTGCTCTGAGGATCAACCATTGAGCGGACAATTCTTTTAACCTGGGCAGCCAGGTGTTAAGGTCCCTGTTGGTGTAATGGTCAGTATCCGCGAAGTAATGAAATCCCAGCCGTGATGTCTCAATCTTGCGGGTGATGTAATGATTCCTCATGATTCAACCTTCCAATGGTTTCAAAAAGGAAAGGTAGCAAGATTCATACCAGCGCAGCCGGTGAGGTGTTCTGCTATAATTGCGTTCGATGATCCTCGTGACTGGTGGCACCGGTTTTATCGGCAGGAATCTGATCCGCGGGCTGGTCGACAGCGGTAAACAGGTTCGCGTTTTGCTAAAACCTTCAAGGATCACCCCCAATTTCCCCAAGGGAATTTCAGTGGACGTGGCGGTAAGCAGCCTGACAGATGAAAAGAATCTGCGGGCCGCATTGAAGGAAGTAGATGTGATATTCCACCTGGCTGGTGTTGAGCGTTCCGGTCATAAAGGTGATTTGAACCAGGTGGATATTGAGGGTACACGGACGCTTCTTAGATCTGCCAGGAGTAGTAAGATCTCCAGGATCATCTACGTCAGCCACCTCGGCGCAGATCGCAATTCAGCATACCCTGTGTACAAAGCCAAGGGAATCGCTGAACAGGAAATCATCAATTCCGGCATTCCATATACCATCTTGAGAACGAGTGCGCTTTTTGGAGAGGGTGACCAGTTTACAGTTCCGCTGGCGAAGCTCATCCGAATTTCACCTGGTTTTTTGCTGCTGCCTGCCGGAGGGGAAAACCTGCTGCAACCGTTGTGGGTCAATGATTTTGTCACATGCCTGCAGCTCTCGCTGGACGATCCGAAAAAGATAAACCGATCTCTGAGCCTGGGTGGGATCGAGACTTTTACCTACCAGGACATCGCCCAACTTTTAATGCAGACCATGGGAATCAAACGCGCGCTGATCAAAGTCAGCCCGCAATTTCTTAGGACAACCACCCTTTTATTGGATCTGGTGTATCCGCGTTTTCCACTCTCCATCTTCTGGCTCGACCAGATGGCAGAGAACCGCATTACCGCTCTGGATACGATTCCAAGGGAATTTGGTGTGCTGCCCGCGCGAATGAAAAACCAACTGGAGTACTTGAAACGCAAAAAATGACCCCGCTTCTTCATCACACCCATCTTTGCGTCCACGGTCATTTCTACCAACCCCCCCGTGAAGACCCACTCACCAAAGCGATCCCTCCAGAGCCGGGGGCGGAACCGTTTCTCAGTTGGAACCAGCGCATCATGGAGGAGTGTTACCGACCGAACGCGATGCTGGGAAATTTCAGCAAAATCAGTTTCAACCTGGGACCGACATTGGCCGGATGGCTGAACAGGCACGCGCCTGATGTTTTGGAACGGATTGTTGGTGATGAAAATAAGAATTTCAAGAAATTTGGTACCGGGAACGGTCTTGCGCAACCCTATCATCACACCATCCTTCCGCTCGGGGATTTTTTTGAAAAGAGTATCCAAATTGCCTGGGGTATCAAGAACTTCGAATATTACTTCCATCATCGTCCTGAAGGTATGTGGCTTCCGGAAACGGCGGTTGACAATGAATCTTTATCCATCATGGCTGACCAGGGGATTAAGTTCACCATCCTCGCTCCATGGCAGATCGAGGTTCTTACAGGTGAAGGCGGATCTCCCGCCCGGGTCGACCTTCCGAATGGAAAGGCGATCACCGTTTTTCCATATGACTCACCCCTAAGCTCGCAAGTTAGTTTTGACAACACTTCCACTGAAAACGCGGAACGGTTTTCTGAGAGGATTGCATCCATCAGGCTTTCAGATGATGGAAGAAGATTTGTGCTCATCGCCACAGACGGCGAGTTATATGGACATCATCAACCTTTCCGGGACATGTTTCTTTCGCACCTGCTCAATGGCGCGAGCACTTCCAGAGGGATTACTCCAATATACCCGGGGTTGTGGTTAAAGGACAATGAGGTAAGGACCGTAGCCAGGATCAGGGAAAGTACATCCTGGAGCTGCCATCATGGAATTGAGCGCTGGAGAAGTGAGTGTGAATGCAGCAGCAACACAAGCTGGAAGCCTGCTTTTACAAAGGGGTTGAGGTTCCTTGCCGGGGAGATAGACAGGCTATTCAAGGAAGGCTGTCTGAATGCCGGCATCGATCCTGTTTCAGCATTTGAAGACTATATCGATGTTGAATTGGAAAGAACAACTTTTTCACAATGGATCAGGAACAAGGCAGTTGGTGTCACCAGCGTCGAAACTCTTGACCAGCTGCACAAACTCTTTCAGGCTCAATTGTACCGTCAGCGAATGTTCACCTCTTGCGCGTGGTTCTTCGGAAACCTTGAGCGGCTTGAGCCCCAGTATGCATTAAAGAATGCAGCTTACGCTACCTGGTTGATCCGGGCTGTTACAGGAACTGATCTTTCGCAATCATGCAGTTCACTTCTGGATGATGCCCTTATGCCAGGAATCAAGAGAACCGCTGGCAGCGATTACAGGCAGTACTTTGAGGGTATCGAACACCAACTCCCGGTGGATTAATTATTTTCGTTTACCAGACAGGGTCATCAACCGATCAACCTGGTAACCAGATTTGCGCTCGACTTTTGAGATTACCCCTATCAGTTTTTCCAATTTTAGAACAAGCTCTGCCAGAGCATTGTAACTGGAATCCTTTCGTCCCATTTCTTTGATAACAGTCACGACCATCAGCCACCAGTTTAATTCCTCGAACCTTTCCCGGTTATACCAAAGAACATCGTTGTACCGGTTTACCTGAAGGTAAGACCTGACATCCGGGTCTGAGAACCAGTTCTTAAAGATCTCTTCAAGCGATAACTCTTCGGAAAGATTGAACCAATCCTGGTGTGAAAAGAGAATCCGCAGAATCAGGATGGATTGGGTGATCTCATCTCCATCCAACCCTGTCTCTGCTAAAATATGAGTGACCTGTTTTGCCAACTGGAACTCGTCCAACCAGGAGAGAGAATATTCCCGGTATTCCAGGGGTGATTTGAGTTTCCCGATTTGACTGCAGAATGCCCAGGCAAGAAGGATGTACCAGCGATGTTTTTCTTCAGCGAGAGGGGCAATCAAGAAGGAGGAAATCTCTTTCCTCTTATTAATCGACTGGAGATGAATTGACTTTTCAAATCTTGAGAAGTCAAAAGCAGCCAGGACTAGAGCAAGTACTTCCTCGTGAAGCTGCTGCGTCTCCCCGTCATTACCTGAAAAAGCTGCTGTTCCGCGAATAAAGGCTTGGATCCGGTTTGCCAGGTCGGAATCCTTTTTCTTAAACCCAGATGCTTCCAGACCACTGTACTTGCTGATCAATTGGTCAAGATAGGGTG
Organism: uncultured Chloroflexia bacterium; assembly: GCA_963774925.1. Classification (GTDB taxonomy): domain Bacteria; phylum Chloroflexota; class Anaerolineae; order Anaerolineales; family Anaerolineaceae; genus UBA6107. The sequence goes on along the minus strand of CAVZGM010000001.1, from coordinate 618,556 downwards.
AATTGACTAACGAGCGGAAGGGTTCGAGCACCGGTTTCAGGAACAACTCATTCAATGCACGGTCAATATCTGGTACACCACCCTCACCAATGAAATTGAACAAACCTGCATAATCATGTGATTGATCCGGGATTACTACTCGGAAGTCAAGAAAAGCGTGGTATTCATACCCTCGCAGATGAAAGTGGAAACCATGTTCAGCCACTTCCTTGATCGGACGAAGGTATTGAAGCCCGGTAACCTGGTCACGGAAGAGTAAGAAACCGTTCCCAGCGTTTGATTGATGCAAGGCTTGGAGAATTTTCTTGGAGATTGAGGTCTTTCGGGTACCTTTTCTTCGGGGGCAAGGGATCGACTCCAACACCCAGCCATCGGTTTCGTTGAAATTGTTGTTGAAAATCACCAGGGCAGAATTTCCGTTTTCGTGATTGGTGTAACAATACACGTTCTCATTCAACCCGCCATCTGATGTATGGTAATCATACATCCAGAACTCTTCGATACCAGCAAAGAGTCTTCGCTGATGCAGAAGAGGGAAAATTTCCCTCTCATGGCGGGCGACAAGATTTTGGTCAATTGTTTCCTGCCAGTAAGCTTTTCGAAATTCCATTCCGTATTTTTCCGAAAAACCTTCAACTTGCCCATGACCCAGCATGGGAAGTCCAGGCATAGTCGCCATCAGCATACAGATCCCAAAATACTTATCATCCTTACCAAATTGCTCCACGGCAGTGCGTTCGTCCGGGTTGTTCATAAAGTTCACGAAGCGTTTCAAGATCTCGGGTTCAAACTCGAGGGTGTTTTTGATTATCTTTCGGTAACCGGCATTATCTTCATTGCGCAGCATGTTCATGAAAGCGCTGTTGTAGACCCTGTGCATCCCAAGGGTGCGCACAAAATACCCTTCCATCATCCAGAAGGCTTCTGCCAGAAGGAGAGTATCCGGGGCTTCCAAAGCAGCCCGGTCCACCAATTCGCGCCAGAATTCCTGGGGGATGAGACGGTCAAATTCCGCCTGAGACATTCCGTGTTCCGCACGGGAGGGGATTGCGCCACCGCTTCCGGGTTGAGGGAACCAGAGGCGTTGGATGTGTTTTTTTGCGAGCGTCATGGCAGCATCAAATCGAATAATCGGGAATTTACGCGCCACCTGGAGGATCGTTTGGATCACAGCTTCGCGGACTTCAGGTTTGAGATAGTTGAGTTGAGCAGTGTCATTCCATGGCATTGAGGTGCCATCGTTTCCGTGATAAATATATCGGGTTTCCCCCGTTCTTTTATCTTGCCTGCGAAAGACCACTGCCGCATCCGTGCGATCATAATAGTGGTCCTCGATTTGTATAGCGACCTCGGTGTCGGTGGAAAGGTCGGGTCCTTCGAACTGGTAGGATGGATAGGGGCATTGGTCAAGGGCGAGAAACCAGTCCGGGTTTTGATGCATCCATTCAGAATCGATGCCCATGTGGTTGGGAACCATGTCGCTCGCTAGGCGGATACCGACCCTGGCGGCTTTCTCGCGGAGAGCGGCATGTGCTCCTTCTCCACCCAGCTCATCTGCGATTTGGTAGGAGTTGAGTGAATAAGCGGAGGAGATCGCTTCCGGATTGCCGCAGAGCTGCTTGATTCTCGCAGATGCAGAGCTTCTCTCCCACAGCCCGATCAACCATAAACCGGTGATGCCCCTACGGGCGAGCGTTTCAAGTTCCTCCATCGGGATCTGGTCAAGGCGGGTGATCGGGGTCTGGTATTGTCTGGATAATTGATCGAGCCAGACGTAGGTATTCTTGGCGATCAGTACAAGCCTGGGCATCCATTCCCGGTCAGGGCTGAAAGCCTCTGGTTCGTAAGAAGCTCCCCCTTTTTGGTTGAGAATCGCCGCGTCATAAACCGGGATCGGGATCGGACCTGTGCCGGAAAAACCGAGCTTGTTTTCCTCTTTCAACAGGTCAAGATTTGATAGGAGCTTGTAAAGATAATCTCCCAATAAAGCAGACCAGTGTTCCCGGATGTATTCCAATTGACCTGTGATTGAATTGGGGACTTCCCGCGCCGGAGAACGAAGCATGGTTAATAAAGATTGGTCCCTGGGACCAAACCTTGGCTGGAACTCGAAAAAGGTGTTGAGCACATGCAAAACCTGGACAAACCGGGGATCATCTTTTAGGGTTGGTGAACTGAACAGCTCCGCGAAGTTTTCCAGGGCAGGGTTTTCCATCTCAAGGGAAAGCATAATCAATTCTTCGATCAACAGTTGGTTGTTTGGCACCCCTGCAGTTCTTCCGTGCAAATACTCCTGGACAGTCCCTTGTTTCAAATATACCTCGAGAGGTGGAAATTCACGGATGAACGCGGTCAAAACACTCTCAAGGCTTTCAGATTCCATTGTTGAATGAAGATAGGCAGCTGCGTCTTTCAGCAGGGTGGACGATTTTTGTTCCCGATAGAGTTTGAAAATGTGATGAAAGATCTCATCAATCAACCCCATCGCATTCAACTGACCGGCTTTAGCGGCGAGTTCAGGGAAATTGACCAGGTCACGCTGGGCATTGATTTTTTGGGCAAAGACCCGTGCAGCATGGAAATTGGCCAAAATGTAGTTCCCGTCATATGAGAACAATGACTCGTCGAAATGGTAACGGTCTCGAGCACTGCGGGAAATGTGGAATTCCATGCGTTAACTCCAGAAATTTCAGGGATGACTACCTGATTGAATTATATACAACTAATGCTCTGTGGTAGCGATGATTTGGATCAGAGTATTTCCGGTATGGAAAAGTAGGTTTGCTGGCAGCCTTCCAATTGGACATCTCCAATGATTACCCCCGCACTACGTAACCTGTCAAGCGAATGGCTGAGCATGAAAGAAGAAAAACCTAGCAGCGAACCGATCTCTTTTTGCGTGGCAGCACCCATCGAGGTAAGGTACAACCTGACAAGGTGGTCGACTGCCTGGGTTTCAGTGATCTCCCGAGCTTTTTCCGGTAAGTCAGGATGATAACGGTGGGTCAGATCGTAAACAAAGGCGTATTTCCATGCACCTGCTTCGCTGACAGCCACTGGGAGCACCCTGAGTTGTTGTTGCAGGGTGGTGAGAGCGGAATTGAATGGTGAAGTCGATTCCTGCCTGGAAAGATGTGCTTCCTTCCTGAGAGAGAGTGTATCAAGAGGACCCTTCCGAAGCAAGGCATCAAAAACCAGTTTGGTTTCCTGCGTTACCTCTCCGCGGTTATATTGATCTAATAAGTCGGTCTCGGGTTCGCCAAAATTCGGGGATAAAGCATAAAAATAGGGGATTGTGTCCAGTGATACCAGGGTATTCTTCTTTTTGATGATCCTGGCATAATACCAGACCTTTTTATCCAGAAGTGAATCTTTCCAACCCCAGGTGACGTGACCCGGGTCTTCATGTGCATCTGCCACCGGACGATTACCCGCCACTGCACCCCATAGACTGGGAAACATGTTCGTGCTGATTGGCCAAAACGAAATGAAACCGCGTTGATTGACATACTCAATCGCCTGCTCGGGAGATTTAAGATGTAATCCATTGGCGTGACGAAAGGTCAAAGCGCGATAGTCAGATAATCTGGCTAGTGAGATTTTTCTTGCTTCCAAAATATCTCTAAGTAGGTTAAAAGCGAGTGTGTTAATCCACGCGTTGAAGGATGTGGGTGATAATATTGGACCCACTCCCGCCAATATTTTGCGCCATGCCAATTCGGGCATCAGTGACCTGGGTGCCTGTTGCTTCGCCGCGGAGTTGTTGTACAACTTCGATAAGCTGATACATCCCCGTCGCGCCAACAGGGTGCCCACGGGCTTTCAGTCCTCCGCGCGTGGCGATTGGAATTCGTCCGCCTGGGAGAATCTCCCCGTTCAACGCCAGCCGGGGTCCCTGACCGCGTTCTGCGAACCCGTTGGCTTCCAGAGATAAAGCAGCCATAATCGAAAAGGCATCATGCAATTCAAATATGTCAATCTCATCGGACGACAAGCCAGCCATGGCGTAAGCTTTCCTCGAAGAATTGTATGCAGCTTTGAGGAAAAGCGGGTCCTCGCGGTGGTGGACTGCGATCGTGTCCGTGGCTGCAGCAGAGGCGAGGATTTTGACCAATCTTTTTCCTTGAATGTCCCTGACTTTTTCCAGAGGGACCACAACTGCCGCAGCTGCGCCGTCACCGATCGCGGAAGCATCCATTAGGTTAATGGGATCCGCGACCATTGGTGCCTTCATGTAGCTTTCTATACTTGTGGGCTCGTGGAACCTGGCAAAGGGGTTGAACATGGCATTCGCATGGGCGTTGACCGCAAAGGGTGCAAAATGCTCCTTGGTCCAGCCGAATTCGTGCATGTAGCGCTTCATCAGTAAAGCGTTCAACGCCACAAAAGAGAGCCCTTGACCAGCTTCCCATTCCGCATCTGCCGCTGTGGCGAGTTCGGCGGTAATCTCATTCATTGGAGAATCGGTCATTTTCTCAACCCCAACAGCCAGCGCGGAATCCACTTCGCCAGATGCAACCGCCATCACCGCTGTCCGAAAACTGGCTGCACCGGAACTGCAAGCGGCTTCGAGGCGAATTGCTTCCAGAGATTTCAAACCGATCCAGTCAGAAATGAACACCCCCAGGTGTTGTTGGTGGTTGGCAGAACCAGACATCATATTCCCGACGTAAAGGGCATCTACCGAAGCAACCCCTGAATCAGCCAGGGCTGCCAGGCTGGCGTCTCCGGCTAGCTCTCTGAGGGATTTATCCCAATGTTCATCTATTTTGGTCTGCCCGATTCCGATGACGACAACTTCTCTCATGATTTCCCTCGGTTAGTAATCCTGTCTTAGTCATTATAATTCGGTTCCCTATCAGGAACTATCAGGATGATTGTCAGGCTGCCCAGATTATAATTCAACGAGATATGTTGATTGTCAGGAGAGTGATTTGCGAAACTTTATGAAACTGGCTTCACTGATGGTTATTACCTTGACCATTTTGTCTGCCTGTGCGCTGTTGCCGAAATCGGTACCAGAAGCGGTCACGAAGACTCCATCCGGTATTGAAGATCCCCTACAACCGTCAGCGACCTCGTTCCAACCTTCCCAAGCTTTGATCTTTGTCGCACCTGGGGTCCCGCAAAGCATTCGAAATGGTATTAAACAGGTTGATCAGGTTGCCATAGGTGAGGAACAGACAGAGAGTGGCCTGGTTATTAAAAATACTGCGTGATGGGGAGCAGGGAGAGGTTGTCGGCAGATTTGAGCGAGTATATGCAATTCTCGTCCCATTCTTTACGGTCGAAGATCAGATACCTCTGGAAGAACTGCAGACGCTTTGGAAGGGTGATTCCTCCTCAAATCTTTTTCTGTCCATCTGGACGACCCAGGATGTTAGCCGCGTGTTTGATCATGCCTGGCAAACGCACGGCGAATCGGTTCACGTTGTTGAGGTCACAGAAATCAGCGCTGCTCTCAAGGAAAACCCTGGCAGCATCGCGATTCTCCCTTTTGAGCAGATCCAGCCAAGATACAAAGTCCTGAAGCTGGACGGTGTCAGCCCACTGGATAAACCAATGAATGTCGACGGGTACGGGCTGACTGTCACATTCGGGTTGCTCCGCATTGCTGAATCTACCTCTGAAAACCTGGAAATGGTCGAAAAAGAACTTCTGAACGAGATTCCGAAGACAAATCGAGATGAAACCAGGATGACGGTGCTGGTGATGAGCGGGACGACTGCCATTACGAGGGGAACTGCAGCAAAAGTGATTCTCAAAGGCACCAGTCACCCGGTGGAAGCAGTTAAACCCTGGTTTCTCGGTGCAGACCTGCGCCACGTCAGCAATGAAATCTCATTTGTGGCGAATTGTCCAACGCCTGATCCCTACTCCACAAGCCTTCGTTTTTGTGCGCAACCTGATATGCTGCAGGTCCTGGAGGAATTGGGTGTCAACATCGTTGAATTGACCGGGAACCACGAAAATGATTATGGTGCGCAGAATTTTGCCAATACCCTTTCACTATATGAGGAGAAAGGCTGGCACGTATTCGGCGGCGGGATGAACACGGAACAGGCGAAAAGTCCACTTTTACTTGAATCCAATGGCAACAAGCTTGCTTTTATCGGATGCAACCCCGCTGGTCCACCCAACAATTGGGCGACTGAGGATCAGCCGGGTGCTGCTCTATGCGATTTTGAGTATTTACACAGGAAAATTGCAGAGCTCAAACTTGAAGGCTATATTGTGATCACAACATTTCAGCATGCTGAAATCTATCAGTATATGTATGCGGAACGGTATCGCGAAGACTTTCACAATGCAATTGCAGCTGGGGCTGATATTGTGCAGGGTTCCCAGGCGCATTACCCCATGGGGTTTGAATTGATAGGAGATCAACTTATCCATTACGGGTTGGGGAATTTCCTTTTCGACCAGATGGATTATCCCGTGGTTGGAACGAGGAGGGAATTCATCGATCGCCATATTTTCTATGATGGGAAATATCTCAGTACCGAGATACTGACCGCCCTTTTGACAGACTGGTCTCGGCCAGTTCCGATGACTCTGGATGAACGTGTAGATTTCCTGAATGACCTATTCTCTGTGAGCATTGAAAGGTAAAGAGATGAAAATCCATGATGTTTCAGTAACTATTGAAGAAGGTATGGTGGTCTGGCCAGGGGGTGCCGCCGTCAGACTATACCGCGATGAAAAGATCGAAGAAGGTGCGAACGCCAATGTCTCCAATCTAAGTTTGAGTGTGCACACTGGCACGCACGTCGATTCTCCGTTTCATTTCCTTTCCGATGGATCCAAGGTCGACAACATGCCATTGGATATCCTTATCGGGAAAGCCCAGGTATTTGAATTCTCTGATGATATTCAAGAAATCGATGAGAAGGTAGTCGAGGGATTGGAGCTGGAAATGGGGGTTAAGCGTGTCTTGTTTAAGACACGCAATTCTCATTTCTGGAAGGATCATCCGGATGAATTTCAAACCACTTTCGTAGGGATCAACGAGAGTGGGGCGATTTCACTCGTGGAAAGAGATGTGAAACTCGTCGGCATAGATTACCTTTCCATCGCACCCTACAAAAAGAGCCGACCAACGCACGAGGTATTGTTGAAAAGCGGTATGGTCATCATTGAGGGACTCGACCTTGGCAAGGTACAACCGGGGGTGTATACACTAGTGTGCCTTCCCTTGAAATTAAAAGATACCGATGGTGCCCCTTCCCGGACTATCTTAATCGAGGATTGACCTTTCTTATCAGTTTAGGGGGATCAATACGACCGGAATCTTTTGCTGCTGATCCGGGGTGTCAGCTAGCATACAGCCGACTATTTCCTCCAAGCGTATCAGGAAGGCTATTTAACCCGGCAAGTTGATCGCTGTTCGAACATCCTTATATAGGTGGAGTCTTTCGAGCAAGCGAATGATCAGTTTATTTACGCCTTTAAGATTCCCCCTCTCAGCGTGGTAATTCATCACGCTGACCCAGAGGAGAGCCTGGTAAAACTCGCGGATGGGTTCCTTCTCCGCTCGCCAGGCAAGCTCAAGAACTTCATGCGCTTCAAAGAAATGACCCATGTTGTTCATGTGTATCGCGGTTAATACTACTTCGGGTAGGAGAATCTCCATCTCAATGCTCATTTTCTAACATTATTCTAACCCTTGGCTGAGGAAAAATATGTTACATTTTTAATAGTCCGGCATCTAAGAAATCGCGAATCTAGAATTCAATTAAAAAGGTGAGAAGAATGGAAGAAAATACCATCGAATCTGTCATCATTATTGGGGCAGGACCCGCAGGTCTTTCGGCAGCGCTTTATGCCGCCCGTGCAGAGTTATCCCCCCTGGTTTTTACCGGCATGCAATTAGGCGGGCAGGCAGCGCTGACCCACACGATTGAGAATTATCCCGGCTTTCCGGAAGGAGTTAGTGGTCCGGGGTTGGGCGAATTGTTTCAAAAGCAGGCTGAACGGTTTGGAGCGCGGATTGAATACGATTCTGTCGCCAGCGTGGACCTGAGTAAAAAGCCATTTCGAGTGAAGACATATGGAAGAGAATACCAAGCGAAAGCCCTGATCATCGCCAGCGGCGCCGACCCGGTAAAACTTAATATTCCTGGAGAGAAGGATCTCACCGGAAAAGGCGTCTCCTACTGTGCTACATGTGATGGCTGGTTCTTCAAGGATAAAACAGTTGCAGTTGTGGGTGGAGGTGATAGCGCGCTGGAAGAAGCCTTGTTCCTGACCCGGTACGCTTCCAAAGTTACAGTCATCCATCGGCGCGACCAATTGCGGGCGGGTGCATTACTGCAAACACGGGCATCGGAGAATCCTAAGATTGAATTTCTGATGGAATCTGTGGTTAAGGAAATCGCAGGGGCAGAAAAGGTTACCCATTTGGTGATTGAAAACGTGAAGTCGAAGGATCTTTCCGATCTTCCGGTTGAGGGTATTTTTATTTTTATCGGCCACACACCGAATACAGGCATGTATGCTGGTCAATTGGACTTGGATGAGCGAGGTTTCATCAAGGCAGATCTCAAGATGAGGACATCAGTGGATGGAGTGTTCGCTTGTGGCGAGGTCGCGGACGCGGAGTATAAGCAGGTGGTTACATCAGCAGGTATGGGGGCAGCCGCCGCCATCCAGGCTTCGCGTTACCTTGAACAACTTTTATAACTTACTAAATCCATTTGAATCATCACCAAACGGGATAAAAAGAGCCTGGTAAAAACCAGGCTCATAAGTTTTAAGGAGCTTGTGTGGAGGATCCTGAGGACCCTGACCAGGCGAAAACTCGTAAATCGCTGATCTGTCCGTAAACCGTATAGACAGCCTGTCCATCATCGGTAGTATCGGTCTGCCTGACGGTGACCACCCACCATCGAAAAACGTGAGGTCGATTATCCATCGGGCGTAATTCTACCGGGACGATGAACTTGGTTTCGTTGGTGTATTCCACCACCTTTTTCTCTCCGCCCGAAGTCACATCCTCCACGGTAATCGCATAAACTTCGTTTTCTCTCAAAGTGCCGACCGACGACCATTGCAGGGTGATGACGTCTTCAAGATTCTCAAAGACTTCGCCATCAACAGGCAGGAGCAGGCTGGCTGGTCCGTAGGGGGGGGGCAAGGTAGCAGTGGGGGTGGGACCAGCGGTCGGGCGGCGTTCACAGAGGGGTAAATTTAATCGCAGACCAACAAATACCGTATCGGAGGTCAAAGCGTTGTAAGTTTTGATCGATTCAATGCTGATGTTGTAATTGGCAGAGATCGAGCTCAAGGTGTCGTTTTCCTGAACGGTATATTCAAGCGAAGAACACGCCTGCTGAGTGGCTTCCGCAGCACTTAATGTTGCTGTTGGAAGCAATGTCGGGGTAACTGTAGGTCTGGGGATCAGGAGTTTCTGGTTTTCATACAGGGTACCGCAATCTGGGGGAAGATTGTTTAAATTTGTGATGCTTTGAATGGAAACCCCATAAGCAACTGCAATCGAACTACAGAAATCACCAACCTTAACTGTATATTCAATGGGGGGTTCCGGCGTTGAAGTAGGCATGGCAGTCGCTTCGACAGTCGGTGATGGGGTCATGGTCGCAGTAACTGTCTGCGTTACGGTGGGGGTAATGGTGGGAGTGGTGACCCGTCCGGCGGTTTGCAGGATGACGAACACCAGTGCTGCGCCTAACCCCAGGACAAGAATCACCAGGGCGATCGCAGCGGGCAGACTTATCTTTAACTCAGGGAGTTTAGGATTTTGGATTTGTGTGGTTGTGGTGGGCTGGGCTGTTGGCGTAAAGGTACGCCCGCAAACCAGGCAGCGGGTAGCATTTTCGCTTAACCTGGTGCCGCAGGTTGGGCAGGTTTTTGGATTGGTTGAGGTATTGTCAGGACTCATATTATTTTCTTGATCTTTCAACGCTCTTTCACTAACTCGATCAGATCATTCCTTTGCAGGGTACAGAGTTTGTGATATTCTACCTTAAACAATGGCTGAACTCAGCGTGTACTTTCATATTCCGTTTTGTGTCCGCAGGTGCGGCTATTGTGATTTTAACACATATGCAGGCATGACCCAGTTCATGACCGGATACATCAAGGCGCTTTGTCAAGAGGTCAGGATGGTGGCTGAAAATGCGCCTGTGGAGATCACAGTTAAGACCATCTATTTCGGTGGAGGAACACCCTCTCTCGTTCCTGCTGAGCAAATGGCGATGGTGCTGAACACTCTTAGAGAAGTCATGGTATTCAAACCGGATGCCGAGATTTCCCTGGAGGCAAACCCTGGAACCCTGACACATGAATACCTCCAATCGCTCCGCCATATGGGTTTTACCCGACTCAGCCTGGGGATGCAGAGTGCTGCTTCGAAGGACCTGTCGGTGCTTGATCGACAGCATCAATCCCAGGATGTGGAGAATGCGGTTGCCTGGAGCAGGCAGGTCGGAATCACCAATCTCAATCTCGACCTGATCTTTGGTATCCCCGGTCAAACCAGGCAAAGCTGGAGAGATACCTTAGCTGCAGCGTTGTCCTTTAAGGCAGAGCATTATTCGCTTTATTCACTCACTGTTGAGCAGGGAACCCCTCTCCAAGCGGCGGTGAACGCCGGAAAAGTTCATCTTCCTGGGGACAATAAGGTCGCCGGAATGTATGAGGACGCCATCGACCTGATGGAAGCGAGTGGATATGAACAATATGAGATCTCCAACTGGTCGAAAGGTAAAAAATCACGCTGCCAGCACAACCTGCAATACTGGCGTTATCTTCCCTGGCTGGGCTTTGGCGCGGGAGCACACGGGTATTATGGTCAAACCCGGACAGAAAACCTGCACGAAATCCTGCCGTATATCGAAGCAGTGAAAACGAAAGATTCAGGCGATTTCCCATCCGGACCAGCGTTATTGAATCTTGTCCGTCTTTCAACCTGGGACATGATCAAGGAGAACCTGATGATGTCCCTCCGCCTGACCGAGGAGGGACTCAGCCTGGCTGATTTTCGGCAGCGATTCCTGGTTGACGTGGAAGAACTTTTTCCCAGTCAGATCGAACTACTGCTGAAAAGGGAATTGTTGGAATTCGTTAAAGGGGATGAACGGATCCGGTTGACCAAGAGGGGGAGGATGCTTGGAAACCAGGTTTTCAGCAGGTTTCTCGATGCACGCCTTCCCAAGGGATATGATAGGTTATTGATCTAGAAAACGTGGACCTGTGTGCCATATCCGATTGTGGTCATTTTTGTCATGTCGGTCGTTGGTGTGGTCCAGCGATAAAGCCACCTGGCTTCTTCAGGTTTCATATTGATGCAGCCGTGGCTCATGGGCATGCCATAATTCTGGTGCCAATGAGTGCCATGGAATGCAACTCCCGTCTCGGGTTCAAAAAAGGAAACCCAGGAAACCCCGGGCAGGATGTATTCCTCCAGGTTTGTGGTCAAGGTTCCGTTACCCATATGTTTGGAGGGCATCTTGGTCTGGATGACGAACCTGCCAGTCGGAGTGTTCCAGGGGATCTCTCCGGCAGGTTGGTAATTGAGTCCTGATGAGATTTTCGTCTTGAGTACGACTTCGCCCTGCTCGTATGCGGTCAATTCCTGCAAGGTGAGATCAACTTCGATATATTTTTTATCAGGAGGAATTTCCGGGGAGATAGGCGTGGTTTCTTCGAGCGGGATCTGCCGTGCGTGTCTGGCAGGAATGTAGTAATCCAGCTCATCATACATGAACATCTCATCCTTGATCCGAAACCAGGCTTCACCATCCGGACCTTCAACAACCGCAACAGCCCAATGGACAGAAGAATGATAGAGCCGGTAAAGGGGTTCCCATTGCCCCTCTTTTCTTTGTAGATATGATTGTGTAAATGGGACAGTGATCTCGATAATATGGAGCCCCTCCGAGAGGGTACGAGGAACCGGGTTGAGTTTGACGTGCACCCGTTGCATGTTCGCGCAGTGGATGTAACCACCCCAAACCCGGTACCAGAGGGGGTTATATTTGGGACTTTTATCTGAAATCACTTCGTAATAAATGTTAATGATTTCATCTCGAAAGCGTTGGAATCGGATCAGACTGGAATCGTCGGGTTGGCTGTAAACACTCACCGAAGTGGTGGCGACACGGGCAATGTTGTCATTTTCCTGGAGTTCAGAGGTATCAAAGCCCGGGCGAAAAGCCAGGCTGGTTAACCCCAAACCCGCGATCTTTAGGAATTGTCTGCGTGAAAATGACTTGCTCATCGTGGAAAAATTATATCAATGAATTCGGGTGGAAATTATCCGAGTTCAGTAACCAGGCGCTCCAGGTCGGCATGCATCAGGAAAGTCGTGTAGGCATTTGTTTCCGCCAGTGACCTGGCGAGTGCGTTTTCAATCTGAGTTTTACGGGTTTCATCCCTCGTCCCACCATGAGAAATTTGAACCGATTCCGGAGGATTTTCCTGGATGGTGATCCTTCCTGCTGCGCACAACCAGCGCAATCCAAGATCCAACTGGTCATCTGTGCATGCAAGCCGGGAATATGCCTGAGTCTTTTCCAGGTGACCGCCGCTTCGCGGGAGGGAGGATACGAGTCCCCAGAGGGATTTTAGAAATGCGGTTGCATTCCTTTCGGCTGGTTTGTGTAATACCCATACGATTTCACTTGGTTTGACCTTAAGAAAAGCACTTTTCAATAAAGCTGGCTCAGGCGGCGCCGTCCAGATAACCAGTGTATGTGCTTGTGTAAGCTGCAAGCGATTGCACCCTGAAGCCACTTGATCTGAGAATCCTTCCTGCCATACCGCGGTGGTAGCGGAGTTGAGTTGTTCAGTAATGAATTTGAGTTGGTCGGGTGAGGTTCTCAAATCGATGTTGATTATCGTATTTCTTAAGGAGTTTTGCCCTGGAGTTCTTTGATTAATACTCTCCCGGAAATCCACCCATTCGCTCTGAACCTGCTCGATCCCCTTGAAGGTTGAAGCATGAACGGTATAAGCCAGATCAAAACGATCCTTGGGAAGGGGTAATCCATTTCCATTCCACCACAGCAGTGTGGATTGATTGGAATGTTCATCTTCCACCGTGATCTTTAAATGCTCGGAATTCTTTCCAATCGGCAACGAGTCGATCAAGGTGAGATTCTGCTCATAACAAACCAGTGCGGGGTTTCCTGGGCCAAAAGGCGAGAGCAACTCCAAATTCCTGACTTGTTCCAGGGTCAGGGTACTCAAAGGAGCGTAAAGGTCGAGATTTTAACTCCCCAGAAATCTGAAGGTTTTCCACGACCTGGCGGACAGATGATTGAATGGCTTGGAAAAAACGCGGGAACTGATCCTCGTGCAGCGATAGCCCGGCAGCCATGGGGTGTCCACCAAAACTGTTTAGATAGGCTCCGTTTTGTCGTATTACAGCAGAAATATCAACGCCTTCAATTGATCTGGCAGATCCCTTCAATATGCCCCTATCTCCCTTCGTCATGATGATGACGGGTTTTTGGAAGAGGTCCACCAGGCGGCTGGCGGTGATGCCAATCACCCCTGCTGGCCACTCCGGGTGGGTGAGGATGATGGCAGGTTGGTCAGCAATTGATCGGTCCTTTTGGATCATCGACATCGCGCCGGTGAGAACCTGGTCACATTGGATCTTGCGTTCGCTATTCAGTTCTTCCAGCCGCAGGGTCATTTCCTCAATTTGCGAGGGGTTGTCGGAAAGCAGGAATTCAACAGCCGGATTCGCGTCCGCCAGGCGACCCAGGGCGTTCAGTCTCGGCGCGATCAAAAAACCAAGCTGGCTCTCGGTGACCTGCAAAGCGGATACTTCAGAGAAATCGAGGAGTGATCTTAGTGCGGGTCGGGGTGTGCTGCGGAGTTGGTCAATCCCGGATTGCACCATGAAACGATTCTCCTCTACAAGGTATGCCTGGTCAGCGACAGAACCAAGGGCAACAAGGTCATGCAGGGATTTGACTTGGTCACCCAGACGAAACTCGGTCAATAAAGCTTCTGCAAGTTTGTACGCAGTTCCGACCCCGGCGAGAGGTTGAAGGGGGTGGTTTTCTTCGAGGCGGCGTGGATTGATGACCGCAAACGCGTTGGGGAGAATCTCAGGGAGAACGTGATGATCGGTCACAATAACGTCTACGCCGTTAGACTGCGCGTAGTCAATAGACTTTGATTCGGCGATCCCTGTGTCACAGGTGATTAAGAGGTCAATGCCCCTGGATATAAACTGCTTGAGCGGTTCGAGTTTAATACCATGAGATTCCGTGGCGCGTACCGGGATGTGGTATTGACAGGGAACGTCGAGCATGCGAAAGGCAGACACCAGGACGCTCGTTGAAGTTTGCCCGTCAACATCAAAATCTCCCCAGACGCCGATACTCTGCCCAGATCGAATGGCATGCAGAATACGCTCGACTGCTTTGTCCATATCTGGTAATTCGGATGGGGAAGTTGGTTTGTACCTTTTCCAATTCAGGAATTTGAGGGCTTTCTCGGTTGACTTGATTCCACGGGACCATACCGCGCGCCGAACGAAATCAACGTACCCAGAGCCTGCGAGAAAATCCGCCGGTACATTGACCTCAGGAGGAAAAACCCATTTCAACCGGGATCTTATCCCCATTTCATCCATAATATTCAATCTGAAGAAGGACCAAAAATGTCTTCTTCAAAGATCATCGGTTCACGGGAGGTTATATCTCCGGCAACAATCCCGCGCGAGCATAAGGACCTATAGCGGCAGTATGCGCACTTTCGCGAATCTGGTGTCGTGGCAAACTCTTCCTCTGTTTTATTCGCAATCTCTGCAATCAGCCCGCGCACGAAACTTTCATCCTCCTGGTAAAGCGAGTGCTCATAATTAATAACAATTGTGTCCCGAGGAAACTCAGGAAACCAATAAACCATCCTTACACTGGGGGAAGTGACACCGTTATTTCCATCAGTCGATGAATTTAACTGGTACTGGATCAGTGGATAAACCCTGGATTGAGCACGAGCCCGAAGGATGGTCGCATTTGGAACGATGAGTGAAGTTTTCCAATCGTAAATAGTTATCTCACCTGAAGGATTTCGAAGTACGAGATCCAATTTTGCGGACAACCGGTACCCGGCAAATGGAATGGAGAGAAATTGTTCTGCATTTTTTTCCCCTTCCTGCTCCAACAAATTCAATTCGAGAAAATTATCCCACCAGGACATGACCTTAGGCTCAAGGATTGATTCCCTAAGAACCTCTGGTTCAATGCCAGCGAAATACTGCTGCACGATACGGTGAAACAACTGCCCGAGTCGCATTTTCTCCTGATTGAGTAAAACCGGTTCGAATTCGACCGCTGGCCATTCCACTTTACGAATATTCAATAGCAGAAACCGATATTCACAATCCAGGTAATTTTGAATCATGGATTGTGAAAAGGAGAAATCTTCTGGCAGGTTCATTTTTTCCATTTTTCCAGGAGTTCCTTGAGTGGTAAAGCCATACTCTTATCCTTAGTTTTCCCGGTGTTCCAGGTGATCACCAGCGTTTCCTTCGCCCTGGTGATACCGACAAACAATAAGCGCAAACGCTCCGCTGCGTAATCCAGTCTCGATTGCAGTGCGGGGCTGTCGATTGTATTCCCGTTTCCGAGTTTTGACTCACCGAGACATCTGCGAAGATTCTCGAGCACCTCAGCCTGGGGGTTGGTATTCTCGTGGAAAAACCATTTTTCACCCCTGTAGGTATCCTGGGGTTGATAGGATGGGAAATCGTAGTTATTAACTGAAAGTAAATACACGCGATCCCACTCCAGCCCCTTGGCGCGGTGGTAGGTGGAAACGAAAACCTTGCCTTTGTACTCATCCGGGTTAAAGCGGAGCTCTTCATTACTGAAACCTGAGAATTTGCGGCTCTCGGCAGTGATGTCAGCCAGTTCCCGGGCGTAATCGAGGAGTCCGAATTCCGGGTGCTGATTCTTTTTGAATTCGAGCATGATTGCGAGCTTATGGCTGAGCGCAAGGTCAGAAGGTTCTGTGAACAAGGTTTGGGCAATCGTCAGGATGAGCTGGTCAATTGGCAGCAATGTTGCCTGATGCCAGAGTAGCATGTGTTCACGGAATTGGTCTATGACCGCCATGGCTGATGGAGAATAATCTTTCTTTCCGAGAGCGTCCTGCCAGGTTCGCGCTTCAACCGGGTAAAGGAATTCTTCCACCCGAGTGGATTTCTGGATCCTTTGCCTGGCGGAGCTTAGCTCTACTTTTTCCTCTTCAGAAATGGAATCCTGAATGCAAATTGCCTGAAACGCGGCTGCAAGAAACTTTGCCTCTGCAGGGCTTGCCAAAGCCCGTAAGACATCCGCGAAGAGTTTGGTCGTCCGCCGCGTGGATTGACTTGTTTTCAACAACTCAACAAGCTCGATATCGGCTTTTACCAATGCCTCCGTCACCTGCTCGCCATACTTGCCAATCGGTGTGAGGAACCGCAACAGTTTTATCCTGATTTCCCGGTAACCATTTACTAATGGAATTCACCACCATCCTGATTTCATCGTCAGGCGTAGTTGCTTTATCGAGGATCCACACTGCGTTGGGATGATCTTCCGGATTTGCCTGCGGGTCATCCTGCCCGGTTGGTTGAATCAGTGGCGGGTGCAACGCGGAGCGCAACTCAGCCACAGGGTGCTCGTTGTTCGTCCAGGTGATCAATGTATTCGCCAGGTCGATGATACTCTGGCAGGACCGCCCCGAATTCGGGAGTTCATTGCGAACGACATCCGGGGAAGCCAGGAAATTGATCAAGTATTCTGGTTTTGCGGTGGTAAAGGTTTCGTAGATCGCCTGGTTGGGATCACCAACCCTCACCCAGTTCCCGTTGTCACCGACCAATTTCCGAAGCACAGTTTCCTGGATCCCGGAAGAGTCCTGGGCTTCGTCTTCCAGAATGTAAGGCCAACGGTTTTGAAGGCGTTGAAGGTACTGATCATCGCTATCCAGTACTCGAACCGCGAGTCGCACCAGGTCTGAAAAGTCGAGTGCATTCCGATAGCGCAGTCCTCTTTGGTACTGGTCATAGACCTCGAGGCACATGGTGAATAACAGGTCATTATCCAGCAAACCTATTGCACGATGTCGAAGGTCATCGGGTTCTGCCTGGAGGTCCTTGGAAAGGGTGATGAAATCCTGGGTGATCCGGGCGATGGTTTCAATAAAGTTACCTCCATGATGGCTAACACTTGCCAATTCAACATCTTTCTTCAATAATGACTCTGGTACTTCAGGATGGATACGGATGTAGGCGGTAGAAATCAAGTCAATCATCCGTGAAGTCTCCAGGTCGTCCACAATCGTAAAATGTTCGGACAAACCCGCCAGATCAGGTCTCTCCCGGATGATGTCATGTGAAAGTCCGTGCAGCGTTCTGACGCGATAACCAACATTTTCAAGCAGTCCCGCTTCGCGGATGAACCCCGCAATCCGGGAGGCAAAGTTGTCCACTGCGGAATTCACCAATGTGACGACCAGGATTTCCTGCTCAGAATCGATCCTGCCCTGAACAATTAGTTGCGCGGCGAGGTATGAAAGAGTATGGGTCTTGCCGCTGCCGGGTACGGCGGAAATACCCATCCTGCCCGTCTGGTATTCCAGGATCTTTTTCTGGCTGGGACGTGGATCAAACATGCGCCGCTCCTGTCCCAGATTTGAGTGATCTCAGGATATTTTGTACAGACAGAAGAAGCGCTCCTTTTTCCTCCAACCCTTGTTCGTTGATGCCGACTGAGCACAAGTAAACATGTTCCTTACACCTTCTCAGCAGCCCTGTGGTGAGTTTATTCAGTACTCTTTGATTGGCTGTGTATTCATGGCTGTCTGTCCATTTGTCGCGGGATTCCAATTTCGGTTCAAAACATAGGGCTGGGTGAGCGGCTGGTCAAGACGGCTCCACCAACCCTGGGAACCGATATCCAGCCAAAACTGGTAACGAACAGGTCGGTTATTGACCAAATAAGTGTAGGCTGGTGCAAGGATGACAGCATCTTGACCGGCTTGAGATCGCACCGCTTCAATCGATTGCGCTGCCAATGTGCCGGATTCAAGGACAGCAATGAACTCCTGGTTAACATCAAGGTCCGGATTAACGGAATCTGAAAGGACAACATCGCGGAATTTTCGGTATGAATCGATAAATCTTGTAACAACGGCAGCATTCGGGAAATCATTGTGCAAGCCGAATTCTGGCTGGGAGAGGATTTCGCCAAACAATCGACTGCACCAGTAATCAATCCCATTGTTGGTGAGTGGGTTTTCCTGCAGCCAGGTTCGCACCTGATCGTAGCGCTCTCCCAGCAAGAACGTTATTCGTTCCTGCATATCGCCATTGAGTTTTTCAAAGGGGTTGAGCCAGGGAGATTCTGAGCCGGGTTTGTAGAGTACCTGCGCGATGAGATCAGCTCGAACCAGGTCGCAATTGCCCAATATTTGAAAAATTGCATTGCGCATTTCTTCCCGAGAAGGTTTTTTCTTTGAACTTTGTCCTGCAGTTTTCAGGAATGTGATTAACGCCTGTACCACGGGCTCGTCTTTCAAAGCTCGATACGGGTGGAAGGTCAAGTAAGGAATCCCTTCCTTTTCCATTTGGCTGGATAGGGAAAAACGGAGTGCATCGCTTAAGTAGGGTGAAAGGATCGCGATCTCCCCTGGTCGCACATCACTTTGCAGAAGCTGCTTTATCTGGATAATGATCCATTGAATTGCTTCGATGTAAAACCGGAAAGAGAGGATGGAAAACGATTCAAGGATATCCTGATTAATAGGGGTAAGCACCTTATGTTCCTGGATACTTTCCTGCAGGGCACTCTCAAAGGTCGTGATGCCTGTGCTTTGTACGAGAGAATGGACAATCTCAAGTTTTTGACTGCAGCATTGTCCCAGCTCATATCCACTGACCGGATCCGCACCAAGGAAGGTTCGGAACCCGGCGTTTGAATCTTCGATCAGCAATGCGGATTCAAAGTAGGGAAGCCATTCCCGGATGATGTCGTGCGCAACAGGATAATCTTCCTCGATGTTGTCATAGAGGAGATGCCTGTAGCTTTTTTGAAGGAATTGCCGGCAGATTAGCGACGGCCACAGTTTGTCGCAAAATAATGAGAGCTGCAAGGAGAAATCGAGTAGATTGTTTTGCAGACAAAGTTCGCGGAAACGAAGAGCACATTCCTGTGCCTGGTCGTAGGTGCTCGCTCTTGGGTCTTTCCCGCCCCATGCGGCTGACAGCCGTTCTGCAATCAGATCCAGAGGAAAACCGACAGTTGCAGATTTGTTGAGGTTGTCAATCAATTGACTTCCAAGTCGATTTGGATCGATGGTCAGGTTTTGAAAATAGCCTTGCTCCAACAGGGGATTTAAAATAGTGGATAGGTAATATTGAGCCGTTTCTATTGTTAGGAATCGAGGCTCACTGGTCGGATTGCGGAAACCGGCTTGTTTTTTGATGAGGGGCCAAAAAAGAGAATCCATTCTTTGGGCGAGACCCCCGATTGTCAGGATGGCAGGTTTGCCCCCGGAAGGAAATTGTGGAGATTGAATCAATTGGTAATAAGGGGTTGCCAGGCTGCGTTGTGGCACCAGGACGAGGATGGACTCAGCTGGCACACCCTCCGCAATCAAACGCAGTAGATGGGCAATCGCGATCCTTGTTTTTCCTGTCCCCGCTGGGCCACTGATCAAGGTTGAGGGTTTCCTGACCTGGTCGAGAACCGAATGTTGATCTTCGGTGAGTAAGCCAGCCAGTGACTCGAGCAAGGGCAGGGATGTCAATAGGATAACCCGGCGATACGATGAAGGACAGCGCGTGTAAGCAGAGCGTCCTGAAGGGATCTATGGGCGTTTGGAATGGAGATGCCGAGTTCTTTTCCGGCTTCTTCCAGCTTGAAATAGCGGTATGACGATCGTGCCGCGTTCCACTCTCCCCGGTAAGCGCAATAGATTGGCAGGACATCCAGGAAATTTAGTTTATCGCGCCAGGGTTGCCGGTACCTGGCATGGGATTGCTCCATCATCCGCCGGTCAAAATCCGAGTTGTACGCACCGATGAGCCTGCCATATAGCGAATTGCGAATCGTCGGCCAGAGGATCAACCAGGCTTGCTCATTCTTGACCATCTCGTTGGTGATGTGATTGATGGCAGTTGCTTCCTTTGGGATCGGTTGACTTGGTTTCACCAGGCGGTTGTAGATCAAATTACCATCGAAATCCACTATGGCAATCTCGATGACCTCATCCTGTTTGGACAAGCCTGTGGTCTCTGTATCCAGATACACTGGATGCTCAGCGATCTTTGCTTTGGCAAATTCAATAATCTCGTCGCGTTGAGAGGACAATGTGTTTCCCATGGACTTCTCGCAGTTATTGCAAAGTCCAGAGGGAGATCTCTTCCAGCCGCACCAGCATCCCTGGGTTTTCCCATGCATTCGAGTATGCACCGATGTAACCGTTCTGGTCAATACCAGAATCCTTGACCTCCTCGATGTAAACGCCATTGATGAAAAGCCGGAACGAATTCCCTCTTGCCATCACGCCGATTCGATTACTCTTACCAGGACCAACCTGGATCTCTGCGCTGTCTGTCCGCTTGATCAAAATCGTAGCATCCGACGTATCCCAACGAACAAAAGTGTACTTCCCATTACAGGTGAGCCCAAAATAGTAACCGGTACCATCGCTATAGGTCTGAGATCGAAGAACGAGTCCGTATTCATCCGTACCGGTACAGGTAACGGAAGTGAAAGTGCCTTCCAGGTACAAGTCTCTCGGATTGCGCGAAGTCAACCTCCAGCGTCTGCCGGCGTTCGCCTGGTAACTGGTGAAGACCATTGCCCCATTCTGGACATTGATCTTGATCGCTGGGTCTTCGTATGGATCCGGGGAGAGTCCAAATGATACGCCTGAAGAAAAGGTATCCTTGAACGATGGCTCTCCCAGCGTAAGCGCGGGGTCCTCCGGAGAGAGTGTGGGTGTCGCGGTTTCTGTGGGAGTCGGTTCGATTGTAGTAGTGGCTGTGGGCGTGGGCTCCTCTTGAGGTGGGAGGGTCAAAGTGGACTCCAGTGGTGTGATGGGCTGCGCTGCGGTGAGCGTGGCGGCTACAAGGGTAGCAACCTTCGCAGGATCGGGTGTGCTTTGCTTGATCGGCAGGTTACAAGCTGCCAGGACAAACACGAATACCAGAATTACGGGTAAGGATTTTTTCATATTTACCTCATCTACTAATTATATCCCGGGCGAAAAGAACCCTTGATATCTGAGAGCAAGTGCCACTCAAGTATAATTGTTCCTGTCAATGAAAACAGAAATTCTCCAGCTCGAACCGCATGATGACCTATTAACAATTCTGGATAAGGTTGGGTGGTGTAAATCTGACCGTGTCTTGCTGGTTTTCCCCAAGAAGATGCGAATTATATTAAATCAATTGGAATTAAGCCGACTCGCGCACGTGGCTGCGCAAAATGGGAGCCGGATCGCGATTGTGACCTCCAATCGAGTGACACTGAAAATCGCCAAAGAAATCGGCATTCCGACCTTTTCATCAACCCTCGTGGCGCAGAGAAACCGTTGGAGAGCGTCAATAAAAAAAAGTGAATTCCCCGTCATCAAGGGATATGATTCAATTCGGAGAATTAAGGAAAGGGATCTCCTGATTCGTAAGGATGCGCCTGTCAGTCTGAATTGGGCTATTCTGGCTCTGGTTTTCCTGACATTCCTTGGCATGTTCGCTTTTCTAATACCTTCGCTGACCATCCATCTCTATCCGCAAACAACTTCACAAACCCTCGAACTTGAAATAACTGCTTCCACTGAGGTTGATACACCAAATATCACCGGTTTTATTCCTTCCTACCGGGGTGAGGTAATTCTCAATGGAACTCAATCCAGAGAAAGCACCACCACAACCAGTTTGCCGCTTTCGAAAGCCGTCGGTGAGGTATTGTTATTGAACCTGGGCAAGGATACTGTGGTTGTACCGGCAGGTACGATTATGATCATTGAAAATACACCGGAAAGGAAGTATGTCACTACTGAAACAGTCCAAGTATTACCAGGCGACCAGAGCTCAACATTACAGGTTGAGGCGATAACACCCGGGTTGGAGGGGAACATATCGTCTGACCAAGTTCTTATCTTCACAGGAGACCTAGCCGCAAAGATTATTGTGCAGAGTCACTCGGAATTCACCGGTGGGATTTCCAGCTCGGTTACCGCACCTTCTGACCAGGATTATCAAGTGCTAAGAGACAGCTTGTCAAAAGACCTGGCAATTCAGGCAGAAACGCAGATTTTGGAAATCAACCCCTCCATAATAACCAGCAGCATCAAGATGGATGAGGTGATAAGTGAAGAAATTCTATACCCGATTGGAGCACCTTCAGACCGGGCAGAACTCACGATAACGGTCAGATATCATTACTTTTACTATGACCCAGAAGACATCAGGTGGATCGGAAGGCAATTGATGGACCAATCTTTGAAGTCCAAAACCCAAGGGGCGAGCAGCCAAATAATTATCAAGAACTTAAATGACCCGGTGTTTTCTGATGAAAATGCAACCTGGATGGTGTATTTGGAACGCGAGATAAGAAACCGGTTTGAACTCGAATTGGTCAAGCAGAACCTCAGGGGAAAACCTCTTGTCGATGGGCTAGAATACTTAAACAACGAGATCCCTCATTCAAAATCGGCAGAAATAAAAAGTAGATTCTTGATCTGGAAATGGTTTCCACTATTTTCGGAACGGATCATCCTGGAGGAGGTCTATGCAATCGAAGGGTAGAATTCTCGCGGTTGATCCTGGTTTAAAACGTATCGGGTTAGCTTTAAGCGATCCTCAGCGGGTTCTGGCATCTCCATTGATGGTAATCTCGCATGTCCAGCTTCGAATCGATTGCGCAAGGATAATTGAAATCGCAAACGAGCATGAGGTATCCACAATCGTGGTTGGGCAGCCCTTGGGGGACACCGAAGAAGTAACCAATGGGATGCGGCATTCGATGAAGATCGCAGAAGAGCTGGCGGCGAATTCTGAAATCCCAGTGGTTCTTTGGGATGAGAGCTTCAGTACCCAGGACGCACGGAAGCAGGCTATTCGTTTGGGAAAAAGTGGGAAAAACCGGAAGGGGCACCTCGATGACCATGCAGCAGCGATGATCCTGCAATCCTTTCTGGACAGCCATGTTGAAGGTTCGGTAGAAGAATGAAGAGAAGGAGCTTTACCTGCCTATTTGGGAGTTTCGCTTTCCTGTTTGTTATTTCTCTCAGCCTCATCGCCCTTTGGTTTGGAGTTCCGAAGCTTGCGGAAAAGGATTTCGGCGAATGCTCGGAAGGATTGACGGAGTTACAATGCCGGGTTTACGGCAGCAGAATTCTAATGCATAAAACATCCCTGATCACATCCCCAGAAAGCTCCACAGGCGAAGTTGAGTTTCTGGTCAGTCAGGGAGAATCAGTCGCAAGTATCGCGGCCAGACTGGAGAACCAGGGTGTAATCCCTGATGGGGAAGATTTCCTCAATTATCTGATTTACAAAGGAATGGATTCACAAATCAAGTCAGGTATCTATTCCCTCTCTGAATCTCTTTCACCCATCCAAATTGCGGAAGAAATCCGTTCAAACAAACAAGTCATTTCCCTTTTCATCTACCCGGGATGGCGGGCAGAGGAGATTGCAGCCGCACTACCCAATTCCGGAATAGAAGTGGATCCAGCCGAATTCCTGGAATTTGTCGGGCATCCTGCAAGGCTTCCAGAAAAATCGATTGTCAGTGATTTTCCGAACGCTGAAGGTTTCCTGTTCCCGGGTGAATACGAGATACCAAGAAAGATCAGTCCGGGTGAACTTGTGTTGACATTGGTAAGGCGTACTGAGAGCAATCTCACACCCGAGATCGTTGAAGGTTTTTATCGACATGGTTTGAACATCTACCAGGGGGTGACCCTTGCGTCAATCATACAGCGTGAATCCTATCAGGTTGATGAACGTGCGCGAATCGCTTCGGTTTTTTATAATCGACTGGAATCCGGAATGCGATTGGAAACTGATCCAACGGTCCAGTATGCGCTCGGGTATTCCGAAAAATGGGGGGACTGGTGGAAGACGCCATTGCGGATTGGCGACTTGGATATTGACTCACCCTATAATACTTACCTGGTTTACGGGCTTCCTCCGACGCCTATCGCGAACCCTGATCTGAGTGCGCTTCTGGCAGCGGCATTTCCCGAAGAAACACCCTATTACTTTTTCCGTGCAGCCTGCGATAACTCAGGTTACCATCAATTCTCAGAAACATTTGAGGAGCATACCGCGAAGGCATGCAAATAAAACGAGGAGGTGGGTACCTCCTCGTAATGTCGCTGCTGGTTTTTTACTTCGCGTTATAACCGGGTCCGGATTTATAGAACTCGGTATTGGCTTCAATTGCAGGAGTGAGATCGACCATTTCTCCGGCAGCCAGCGTTCGTGTGGCAACCAGGTGAACCGGCTCACCATTCATGTTGGTCCCATCATAGACTTCTGTGAAACCAGGAGTACCTGCGGGCATGCTAAGGTGTTCTCCACCTTTAGCTTTATAAGCTGAGGGGACTTCATCCTGCGGCCAAATTGCTCCAATGGGGCATTCCGCCGCGCAAGAACCGCAGTCAATGCAGGTGTCTGCATCAATATAGTACCAGGGCCATTTATCTTCCGGTTTTCCTGGGGTGATGCATTCCACCGGGCAGACGCCCTGGCAGCTTCCCTGGCGTACACAAAGACTTGTGATTATATGTGACATAGAAACCTCCGTTTGTATGAGTAATAGTTTATTTTATCGCAAGAAATCGCTTTTCAGCGCTCTTCCAATCGACAATATCCCACCAGTTGGAAAGGTAATCTGCCCGCCTATTTTGATAATTAAGGTAGTAGGCATGTTCCCAGACATCAACAACGAGCAACGGAATCAATTTTTCCTGAACTGGCGAGTCCTGGTTGGCAGTCGAATGCAGCACAAGCGTGCCATCTGCTTTGGCACTCAACCAGGCGTAACCGCTGCCAAAACGGGTCAACCCTGCTTTTTCGAAGGCTGCTTTAAAGGCGTCGAAACTCCCAAAGACCTTTTCTATTTGTCCGCCTAATTCACCAACGGGTTTACCGCCAGCGTTTGGCGACATCGATTTCCAATAAAGGTCATGGTTGTAAACCCCACCGCCATTGTTACGAACCGCTGTGCGAACATCTTCAGGTACCTGTTCGAGGGAGGCGAGGAGTAATTCAAGCGGTCTGTCGTAGAATAGAGGAACCTTTTCAAGGGCAGCGTTGAGGTTCTTAAGATAGGTCGTGTGATGCTTGGTGTAGTGAATCTCAACTGTCCGGGCATCAATCACCGGCTCCAGTGCCTGGAAGTCATAAGGCAATGCTGGTAATTCGAAAGACATGGACCCTCCTCATATAGTTTTAACAAATTTGATTTCTCGATTAAAATTCTAGCCATCTCAGAGTCCTTTGTCAAGCATCACTACCGGATTGGAGAACACCGTATTGGAGATCAAAAAACCTGCCCCATCCAAGATACCACCACCCGCCGGATTGCTCATCGGAATCCTGGCGGTTTCCACCGCATCGATCTTTATTCGTTTTGCCCAGGCGGAAATTCCGTCCTTACTGGTAGCCGCGGGACGAATGGTAATTGCCGCTATTCTGCTGACTCCATTTGTTCTTACATCGAAATGGAGCATCATTCGAGGTCTGGCAGGTAGACAATGGCAGTTGCTGATCCTTGCGGGTGTTTTTCTTGGCGGGCATTTCGCGGTATGGATCACATCGCTTGAATACACGAGCGTGGCAAGTTCGGTGGTTTTTGTGACCACAGCGCCGTTATGGGTGGCATTGTTCTCCCCGATTTTTCTAAAAGAAAAATTATCCCGAATGATACTGCTGGGTCTGCTTGTTTCGCTCGCGGGAAGCATAATCGTTGCGCTCAGCAGCAATTGTTCCTTGACCAGAGGTGGATTGGCGTGTTCAGGGATAGAGGATTTGGTTTCGAGCGAAAAAACGCTTGGGAATCTCCTCGCATTGGCAGGCGCATTTCTTTCCGCAGGTTACTTGATAATCGGCAGAAAAGCGCGGACGAGCATGGACCTGCCTACCTATACCTATCTCGTTTATTCAATCGCAGCGCTTGTTCTCATCATCGCCGTGGTTCTCTCAGGGGAAAAAATTATTGGATATTCTTTCCAATCTTACTTCTGGTTGTTTGCCTTGGCACTCCTCCCGCAGCTAGTGGGCCATTCTGCCTTCAACTGGGCATTAAAGTATCTTCGGGCTGCGTTCGTTTCAATTGCCCTGCTTGGAGAACCCGTTGGCACGATCTTACTGGCTTACCTGTTTCTTAAAGAAAAACCCGCAATCCTTGAGATTGCGGGAGGGATACTGATTTTGATAGGGATTACGATTGCGACGCTCAGACCGGGTGACCAGGAAAAACAATCAACCTTGCTGATCCAGGATTAGACCGTTAACGGCTGTACAGAAAATTCAAATCACGGATGCGTTCACTCAAATCAGCGGTGAGAACGCTTGATCGATAGCGCCAACCCCAGTTTCCAGCTGGTTTGCCGGGAAAATTCATGCGAGCAATAGTATCCAGCGAGAGACAGTCCTGCAGGGTGCTGATGGCGTAACCGGCTGTAGATGCCCATACTCCCCGGATTAGATCCCAGGCGATGTCATCACCAGACCTTGCAAGGTAGCGTCGGCAAAAGTCCTTTTCGACTTCCGATGCATTTTCATACCACCCACGGCTTGTATCATTGTCATGCGTTCCAGTATACGCCACACAGTTGACCGGGTAATGGTGTGGAAGGAATGGGTTCGCCGGGTCGGAGAACGCGAACTGCAACACACGCATTCCCGGCAAAGCGAAATCCTCAAGCAGATTGGTGACATCCGGAGTGACAAGACCAAGGTCCTCGGCGATGATGGGTAATCCGTGGAATTCCTTTTCAATGCTGCTCAAAAATTGGGCTCCCGGACCTTTCACCCAGCGACCGACTTCTGCAGTGGGCATCCCGGCAGGAACTTCCCAATAACCAGCGAAACCCCTGAAGTGGTCCAGACGGATAATATCGACCTGTTTCAAAGTTGCCCTGAAGCGAGACTTCCACCAGGTATAGCCTGTTTCCGCGTGGGACTCCCAGCGGTACAATGGGTTCCCCCATAGTTGACCGGTTGGGGAAAAGTAATCCGGCGGGACTCCAGCAACTACGGTTGGGCGGCTATCTTTCCCGAGGTAGAACAGGTCAGGGTTTGCCCACGCATCCGCGCTGTCATACGCCACAAAGATGGGGATGTCGCCGATAATGGCAATCCCTTTTTCCCGGGCATAGGCATGTACCCGGTCCCATTGTTCGAAGAACAGGAACTGACGAAATTTATGCTTGGAAATACTGATTTGTTCAGAACTCGTAAAGTTTTCTATTGCATGAACGTTCCTGTTACGGAGCTCGTCCGGCCAATTGTCCCAGGATCCGCCGCCCTGAGTTTCTTTGATTGCCATAAAGGTGGCGAAGTCTGATAGCCAGCCAGAATTCTCATCGCAAAATTGCTGGTAAGCGCTGATGACTTTCGTTGATTTTGTTCGCTTGAATCTTTCAAATGCTCTATCAAGCAGCTTGATTTTCCATTCGATAACGGGACCGAAGTCAACGGAATCCGTTGGAAAAACTGGTCTGTCCTGGAGGTCTTCATGTTTGAGCAATTCCTGTTCGAGCAAGGGAACGGCACTGACCAGGTATGGGTTACCCGCAAAAGCGCTGAAACATTGATAGGGTGAATCACCATATCCTGTGGGACCAAGCGGTAGGATCTGCCAAAGTTTGCAGCCGCTCCCAACGAGAAAATCGATCCAACGAAAACATTCCGGACCCAGATCGCCAATTCCATCAGGACCTGGAAGACTGGTGGGATGGAGTAAAATCCCGGATTTTCTTTCTTTTATCACATTTCTCTCCTGGATTTTTGATTGAGTGATTTGTAAAGAGTAAAATATTGTTCCGCTGATTTTTCCCAGGAATAGTCCATGGACATGGCATGCAATTGCATCGATTGCCAGGCTTTTTTATCCTGATGAACTTCGAAAGCAGCGACGATCGTACTGGAGAGCTGGTCAGCGGTATTTCCGGTAAAGAGAAAACCTGTGCCAGGCGGGGTTTGGTGATGATCGCGGATGGTATCTGCAAGACCCCCAGTAGCCCTGGCAATCGGGAGACAGCCATAGCGCATCGAAATCATCTGGGCGAGTCCACATGGCTCATACCGGGAGGGCATGAGCAGGAAATCTGCCCCTCCGTACATACGCCTGGATAATTGTTGATCGAACTTGAGTGCTACTTTGACCTTCTTCGGATACGAAGCAGCGAAATCAAGACAAGCCTGTTCCAATTTTGGGTCTCCGGTACCCAAGAGGATCACTTGCCAATTCTGGTTTGCGATCTTGCGCAAACCTTCCACCGCGAGATCAACCCCTTTTTGACGATCAAGACGGGTGATCATCACAAGCAGCGGAATGTCCGGGTCCGGTTGCAAACCGAATTCCTTCTGAAGTGCGAGCTTATTGTGCATTTTACCGGACAGACTTCCCTGGCTGAAATTACGCACCAGGGCAGTATCCGTTGCGGGGTTCCAATAAGATGGATCGATCCCGTTCAGTATCCCGGTGATTAAGCTTTTTCTGGAAGCAAGGAAATCCTGTAAGTCGCAACCGTATTCCGGTGTGAGGATTTCTTTGGCATAGCCTGGAGAGACAGCCACGATGCTGTCAGCCGCCGCCAGTCCCATGGGCAGGGGCAGCAATCTTCCCCATTCGGGAAGAGTACTGTGGCTTGAGGGGGGGATGCGATATTTCTTTATTGCTTCTTCAGCACCTGTTCCCATAAAAGGGAGATTATGTACTGATAACAATGACTGGGTGTTTTTAAGATATTTGGAACGTTTTTCAGCAATCTGAAGTGCGTGAACTGCAACCGCCGTATGCCAATCATTTGCGTGAAGTATGTCAACCGGCCATTTCAGCAGTTCAGGAATTGCCAGGCAAGCAAGCGAGAAGAAGATGAATTTTTCAGTATCAGCAGCGATATTCCTTGAATAAACCCCAGGTGCATTGTCCACTGGTTTACCAGAAACTAAGTAGACCGTCAGACCGGCATGGTTGGTTTGGTAAACCTCTACAGGTTCCTTGCCTGGCAGAGTCGGGAGGGAAAACTTTCCGACAAGACTTGGGCTGTTAATTTTTTGGCGTACCTGGTCGTAGAGGGGGATGACCAGGCGGATATCCAGAGGCGATTCATTGGACGGTGATTCAAGGGTGTGATTAAGCGCGGCGGGTAGCGATCCGGCTACGTCCCCAAGCCCACCAACTTTAACGAATGGGTCTGCTTCTGAAGCGATGAAGAGAACCTTGATCTTTTCAGTCATCTTCGTGATTAGCGAATCATCTCGATGTAATCTTCCGTGGTTGCATCCTCGCTGCTGGCACCAAGGAACTCGATCAATTCGGTTACCAATTTCGATTTCATCTCCGCGTCCTCACGGCTCCAGGTGCGGCTTTTAATTTCCAGGAAGCTGCCGATATCAGGTTTGGTGATCTTGTCAAAATTGATGAAAAACTCCACATCCTTGTAGCGCACCAGGTAGCGGACGCGGTCTTTTTCAATTTCCTTCTCATAACTTGGCTTGAAGTATTCTCGGTAGAACCTGGGGCTCTGCGTCGCGGGTGCCAGGTACCTGCTGCGGGAGAGGAGCACATCCTGCTCGAATTTGTCTTCGCTTGTTGGACCAATGAGAGTTAAGCGAGAGCGTACCTGGTCAATCGTACCAGTCTCGCTCAAGAATTCATCTTCGCGGTACCGTAAGATCCCCTGGTCGTAATCAGTGAAAAAGTAATAGATGTCGTATTCACGGTAGTGCCGCTTGCGGATGATCTCGATATCGGAAGAAAGCAATTTCTGGATCATCGCGGTGGGATCATCGGCGCGGACTTTCATCTGGATCTCGAAGCTTTCTTCTTCGGAAGCACCACCGATAGCCACAAGTTTTGACAGGACGGAAGATTCCCTTGTGATCAGGAACTGGTCTATACGCCTGGCATACTCGCGGCTTTGCTCCAGCAAACTGTTTTCATCCAACCCGGCAAGCATGCAATCCTGCATCAACCATTTTCCATTAACCATGACATCTGTTACATCGGTTGCTTTCGCGGCGTAAACGATCTGGGCATATGTGCCTTGTTTATCATGCCTGAAGCGAGGGCTGTTGTGCAGAGGGTTGAGGTCGATGAGAATCAGGTCAGCGCGCTTCCCGATCTCAAGAGAACCAGTCAAGTGTCCGATATGGAGTGCGTGGGCTCCAAGCCGCGTTGCCATTGACAGGGTGGTGCGGGCGGGAAGGGCAGTGGGATCGTTTGATGAAACTTTCTGTAAAAAAGATGTCAGGCGCATTTCCTCAAACATGTCAAGATCGTTGTTCGAAGCCGGACCATCCGTTCCGATACCCACATTAATGCCGATATCGAGCATGCGTTTCACTGGCGCAATACCAGAGGCAAGCTTGAGATTGGAAGATGGGTTATGGGCGACACCTGCACCTGCGTGCACGAGGGTATGGATCTCCCCGTCATCAATATGCACACAATGCGCAGCCAGCACCTTGGCATCAAACAAGTTCTGTTTTTTTACGTAGGGGATGACCGGCATATTGTTCTCGCGCCGCATGTTTTCCACTTCAAGGGCGGTCTCAGAGAGATGCGTGTGTAACGGAACATCAAATTCCACAGCGAGCGCTGCACATGCCTTCAGGATATTGGCAGTGCAGGTATATGGCGCATGTGGGGCGACAGAAGGGACGATAAGATCATGCTCTTTCCAATTTTTTATAAAGTCCCGGGACATTTCCAGGGAACCTTCAAAGAATTGTGAGTCGGGAGTTGGATATTTCATCACGGTCTGGGAACAGACTGCCCGCATACCAACTTCTGCGGTTGCCCTGGCGACATCCTCCTCAAAATAGTACATGTCTGCAAAAGCGGTAACCCCGGAGCGGATCATTTCCGCGCATGCCAGTTTTGTTCCCAGTTGAACAAAATCAGGAGAAACAAATTCTCTTTCCACAGGCATCATATAACCCATCAGCCATACATCAAGACGCAAGTCGTCGGCGAGACCACGAAGCAGGGTCATGGGAACATGAGTATGAGCATTCACAAGTCCAGGCATGAGGACTTTTCCCTTGCAGTCGATTCTCTTGTCTGCCTGGAACTCTGCTAGAATTTCAGACTCAAAACCGACAGCGGATATTGCCGTACCGGAAATGGCGACTGCACCTGGTAGGTAGGTGTGAAATTCAAAATCCATGGTCAAGACTTCAGCGTTGAAGAGGATTAGATCAACTTTAGTCATTTTTTCTCCATAAATTCCTGGTTAAGGGCTTTCCAAACAACCCCTAAAACTGTGTTCAATGCCCAGTTCGTTCCCTGGGAAGGTGGTCCAAGGTAAATCCTCTGAGTATGAACACTATTATGCTTTGTTTTTTGATATAAGTCGAGAGTAACCTGGTTATTCGCTTCGATTAATCCAGCGAGGATTGTCAGGTTTTCGACTGGTGATAGAATGAGCCATTCAGAAAGTTGCCTCTCATTTGAATTGATAAATTCGATGGAGCTTTGCAAGGGTCCAATATGATCAAGGACTAACTCCTCTGGAAACCCAAGGAGTTGGATGTGGACAGCGAGGTCTTGTTTTTGATTTTGTTCCTGGATGGCACCAACCAGTTCAATATCATCAATGCCAAAGATCACCCCCGGAAGGAGAGACCGGATCTCTTGTTCGATTTTCCCGATCATTTCTTCTGCCTGAAGTTTGGAATCGCTTTTTGCTGCAATGCGTATATCCACGTATCCAGGGTGTGCGCAGAGACCTACGGTGGGGTTTGAATAGGCTTCATACTCCGCAATCAGGTTATCGATCGCACTTTCACCCATGCAGCACACATGGAGAATTCGAGTGTGCAGGATTTCTTTCAGGCAGTAGCGATCACTAAGAAGGGGAAGAACAGATTGCTCCAGGATTGTCTTCATTTCATCAGGAACACCTGGAAGACAGACAACCATCTTTTTTCCATCAGGAATCCAGAACGCCGGTGCAGTTCCCACCGGGTTTTGGATCACTTCGGCACCTTGCGGCAAGTATGCCTGCCGTTGATTATTGATCGTCGGGGTCAATCCGCGTGATAGAAATCTGGCACTGATGTTCTCCCAAAGATCAGCGTGAAAAACCAAAGGTTGTGAAAACGCAAGCGCGATTGCCTCCCTGGTTGGATCATCCACCGTGGGACCCAATCCTCCTGTAGTGATCACAATATCAGCGGATTGCAGGCTGGTTTTAATCTGCTCGGCAATCCTGCCGGGGTTATCTCCGACCGTAGTGGTCCGCATCAAGTCGATCCCTGATTGGCGAAGTTTACGCGCGATGTAACTGGTGTTTGTGTCAATCACATCCCCAAGCAGTAATTCCGTGCCAATTGTAATAATTTCAGCTCTCGTCATGATGTTTCACGAATTTTATCAGTTTTTCCATGGAATAGCCTTCGAGTAAGATCTGCGAGATTCTGGTGTAGAATTTCAGCACATTATGAACCAGTCTACCCGCGGAATCCTGAATAAGCGCTTGGGCACTTGGGGAGAAGGTGTTGCCCTGGCATTTCTGCAAGCGAAGGGGCTCACCTTGTTGGAGAGGAATTACCGAACCCTTGACGGTGAAATCGACCTGGTGATGAGGCAGGGGGATTATCTTATCTTTGTTGAGGTCAAGACACGTAGTAGTGCAAGCAGCGGATACCCAGAAGAAGCAGTCACCGACGAAAAGTTGGATCACCTTGCTGCCGCAGCTGAGAAATTCCTTGAATCCAATCCGCAGTATGAAAAGGATTGGCGGTTGGATGTGGTCGCGGTAATCGGTCAGCCTGATAGGGCTAAAACACAGGTGGAATGGTTTGAAAATGTCGGTTGAACAAGCAAACCCAAGGGCAATATACATCGTTGGCGCAACAGCGGTCGGAAAAACCACCCTTTCGATCCAACTGGCGCAAGCAATAGGCGGGGAGATCATCTCTGCTGATTCGCGTTGCCTTTACCGCGGGATGGATATTGGGACAGCCAAGCCGTCTTTGTTGGAACAACGGCAAGTGCCGCATCACCTGATTGATGTTGCTGAAATGAAAGAGGTGTGGTCTCTGGCACAATACAAGGAGGCTGCCATCTGCACTGGACACGAGATTGTCAGCCGAGGAAAGCTCCCCATTTTCGTGGGCGGAACTGGGCAGTACTACCGCGCTCTCGTGCAGGGTTGGGCGGTTCCGCAAATTTCCCCCTCACCTCAACTGCGGGAAAAATTGACCCTGTGGGCTGATGAAATCGGTGCGCTGGAATTACACGAGAAGCTCAAGATTATCGACCCTGAGGCCGCCAAAGTGAATGACCCTCAAAATGTGAGGCGCACGATCCGGGCATTGGAAGTGATCCTGACCACGGGTGTGAAATTTTCGTCCTTACGGACGAAGGATGAAGCAAGTTTCTCCTTTTTTATAATCGGTCTCACAAGAGAGCGTCAGGAATTGTTTGAACGGGCGGATAGCCGCATTGACCAGATGATCAATGATGGTTTAATCGAAGAAGTAAAAAGGCTGATGACTGCTAGCAGCAAAATCGATTTGCCATCAATGAGTGCAATCGGGTATCGCGAGATTAGTAAATTCTTGTATGGAGATACCAGCTTGGAGGAGGCTATCATGATGATGAAGAAAAATACGAGGAGCTTCATCCGCCGCCAATCCAATTGGTTCAAGCTGACTGACCCAATCATCCACTGGTACTCAGCTTTGGCTGACCCGCTGGAGATGATTGTTTCAAATATTGAAGATTGGAGAGGCTGAGTAGTGGAATCTGAACAGAAACGAATATGGGTTTCCACGTATGATGAGCAAGTTCCCGGTTATCTAAAATACCCGTGTATTTCGATACCTGACCTTTTGGATAAACAGGCGGATTTACATCCAGATCAAATTGCGCTCATTTTCGAGTCTCAAAAGCTGACCTACTCTCAGGTGCGTGAACTTTCGAAGGAGTTTTCTGAAAACCTATTGAAAACTGGATTCAGCAATGGCGATCACCTGGGAATTTGCCTGGAGAAC
This sequence comes from uncultured Chloroflexia bacterium, assembly GCA_963774925.1. Taxonomy (GTDB): domain Bacteria; phylum Chloroflexota; class Anaerolineae; order Anaerolineales; family Anaerolineaceae; genus UBA6107. The sequence continues at coordinate 584,331 of CAVZGM010000001.1, read as the reverse complement.
ACACCTGAATTTGTAATTAGTTTCTTTGGCTGCCTCTATGCAGGGGGTGTGGTTTGCGCCTTGAACCCAGCTTTTCCAGTTCTCGAACTGGTACAACAGATCCGACTAGCGCGTATCAATTTCCTGGTGGCTGGGGACAACCTTATCCGGGAATTGAGAAACATTGAAAACCTGCGAAACCAGCTTCCCCTAATCTCTATCAGTGAAAACGGTGAGATGACTTCTTTGGTCAGCGGCGAGTCCCATTCTTCCAATCACTATGCAAAAGGAAGGGTAACAGCAAAGAAGTTTGAAAAGGTAGATCCGAAAGTTCCAGCTGTTCTGCAATTTAGCGGCGGGACCACTGGAAAGCCAAAAGCCGCGATTGGATCTCACCTGAATATTGTTTCGAATGTTCTCCAGTTCCGCACCTGGCTGCATACTCTTAAGGAGGGTAAGGAAACCTTCCTGGTCTCCATCCCCTTGTATCATGTATATGGAATGGTACTGGGACTTAATCTCGGGGTCGCACTTGGGGCAACCCTTGTGCTGACGCGAAATGCCCGGGATATTGATCGCATCGTCGATGCGTTGAGCCGCTACCCGATTAGTTATTTCCCGGGAGTTCCGAGCCTGTTCAACGCAATCAACCATCACCCTCAGGTAGAGAACGGAAGCATCAGCTTACAAAAAATCAAGGCGTGTATATCTGGCTCGGCACCACTGGCGGAGTCGATAAAAAGCGAGTTTGAGGAAAAGACTGGCGGAAAACTGGTGGAGGGGTACGGATTGTCAGAAGCACCGACAGCAACCCACTGCAATCCACTCCTGGGAGTTAATAAAACCGGCTCAATTGGGCTACCACTGCCGGATGTCGATTGCCGAATCATCGATATTGAAACAGGAACCAGGGAGGTCGACCAGGGCGGTGTGGGGGAACTGTGGATCAAGGGACCACAGGTAATGAAAGGTTATTTTGAGGATCCAGAAGAAACTGAAGTAGTGCTGAGGGACGGCTGGTTGAGAACCGGTGATGCTGCATACATGGATGAGGAGGGTTACTTTTACCTCATTGGAAGGATAAAAGAGCTGATAAAGGTTCATGGCTTGCAGGTCTGGCCAGGCGAGGTTGAAGAGGTGCTTCGCCAGATTCCTGGGGTGATCGAGGTTGCCGTGGCTGGAATACCAGATGCTGCAATGGGAGAAAGAGTTAAAGCCTGGTTTGTAATGGAAGCAGGCAAGAATATCTCTCTTGACCTCCTTAGATCATTTTGTGCTCCACGACTCGGAGCTTACAAGATCCCTGTAGAGTTAAGCGTGTGCGATGCTTTACCCAGAAGCCCTGTTGGTAAGGTACTCAGGCGAAAGCTGATCGAGCCGGGGTAATAAAAATGCCAGGGTTAGCAAACCCTGGCATTATTCTCTACTTCCCGTGGATCACCGGTGTTCCGCTGAGGTGACTGACTGGCGGGGGAAAAATCTTTTCGAATTCTTCCCTGGATAAGGTTTCCGATTCCAGAAGTTTGGTCGCAACCTCATCAAGTTCTTTTCGGTATTTCTGCAAGATCTCACGAGCCCTGACGTAAGCTTCATTGACCAGGGTACGAACTTCCTTGTCAATCTTTTCTGCCACCGCCTCTGAGTAATCCCGCTGCTCGGAGATTTCCCGACCAAGGAAAATCAATTCTTCTTTCTGACCATAAACCATGGGACCGAGTTCTCCACTCATCCCCAGGCGGGTAACCATGTTCCTTGCAAGCTGGGTGACCCGTTCAATGTCATTTGAAGCACCAGAGGTGATGTCATCAAAAACGAGCTCTTCGGCAACCCGACCGCCAAGAAGACCGACCATATCAGCCTGCAGTTTCCTGCGGGACATTAGAGTCGTATCTTCTTTTGGCAGGGCAATTGTGTAACCGGCTGCCATGCCCCTGGCAATAATGGAAACCTTCTGAACCGGATCCGCTTCGGGGATCGAATTCATCACAACCGCATGACCGGCTTCGTGGTATGCCACGATCTTCTTTTCTTCAGCGCTGATCAGGCGGCTCTTTCGTTCTGGTCCGGCGATCACGCGCTCAATGGACTCCTCAAATTCTGATTGAGAGATACTTTTCTTGTTGCGACGTGCGGCGAGGATGGCAGCTTCATTGATCAGGTTTTCAATGTCTGCTCCAACAAACCCGGGAGTTGCTTTACTTAAAATCACTAGATCAACATCCGGATCGACTGGTTTTCCCTTGATATGAACCTTCATAATGGCTTCACGTCCGCGCATGTCAGGACGATCAAGCACCACGCGGCGGTCAAACCGACCGGGGCGCAGAAGGGCTGGATCGAGGATGTCGGGACGATTGGTGGCTGCCACGACAATGATATTTGTATCTGTGTCAAAACCGTCCATTTCGACAAGCATCTGGTTGAGGGTTTGTTCTCGTTCGTCGTGACTTCCACCCAAACCTGCGCCTCTCTGGCGTCCGACCGCATCGATTTCATCTACGAAGACGATACAGGGAGAATTACGCTTTGCCTGTTCGAAAAGGTCTCGAACGCGGCTCGCGCCAACACCCACGAACATTTCAACAAATTCGGAACCGGAAATCGAGAAGAAGGGTACACCCGCTTCGCCAGACACCGCCTTTGCCATGAGGGTCTTGCCGGTTCCTGGAGGTCCGACCAGCAGAACTCCTTTCGGAATCCGTGCACCAAGGGCGACAAATTTCTGAGGTTCGCGAAGGAACTCAACAATTTCCTGCAACTCTTCCTTGGATTCGTCCACACCAGCGACATCGGCAAATGTAACCGTGGGATGATCGCCTGTGAACATCCTTGCCTTGGATTTACCGAAAGACATGGCTGCGTTGTTGCTTCCCTGGGCTTGTCTGAAGATGAAGAAAAAGGCTCCGCCGAGAAGAAGGAAGGGTAATATGTAGAAGAGGGTGTTCAGGATTCCTGCCCAAGCGCTCGGGGGCTTCACTTCAATCTTTAATCCTGAGCTTGAGCGAAGTTCGTCAGGGGTAACCCCTAAGGCGATGAGTTGCTCGATCAGGCTCGTCTCAGGTTCTTTAACTGCTGTTAACTCTGTGGCAGAATCTTTAAAAATGATGGTGAGTTTATTTTCTTCTTCAATAATCCGCTCTACCGATCCGGCTTTAATTTCACTAGCCAATTCATTGATCGTAAGAGTTTTATCACTCGCATTGGCTTTGTTAAATCCAAAGACAACCATGGCGATGATGGCTATGAAAAGGAGAACATAAACAAAATAGGATTGATTTCTTGGTTTCAAATTTTCCTCCGGTTAAGGATCTCTGCATGAGCAGAAAACACATTAGTGATTATACCAATTCATGGTTTACGGTAGAGATGAATGGTGCAATCTAATAAAACTCTAACACATTGGTTAATTATTGGATCTGGTTCAGGTTTTTTTTGATTTGGTTGGCATGATCTCGATCATGCACAGAGATAAATCCCAGGATCTCTCGAAGGGTTGTCGGACCAAATATGGAGTGTTGTCCATATTTCTCCCAGTCATCTTCTGAGAGTCGATCCAAAATCTTCAAGAGAGAAGCTCGTGCAGAGCAATAATGGATGAGGGCGTCGGGAGTATATGCATTATTGTAAGCGCGCTCATTTACCCAGGGATCTGAATCCACCCCCGAGATGAAGGGATTATCTTCACCCAGAAATTTCATCAACCTTGGGATATTGACTTCGTTTTCCACATCTCGCAAGTGGCAAATCACTTCCTGGATGCTCCATTCATTTATTTTCGGTTTTTGGAGCCATTGTGATTCAGTTAAATTGTCAGTCAGGAAACTAAGAACTGCCGGCGTGGATTTGAGAACAGCTGTAATTCCTTCTCTCCCATCAATGACAGGGGCGTGCTCTTCCTGCATCTGCTGCTTTAGCCAGGGGATGATCCCCGCATGAGTGCCTGTTTCAATTAGTTGGTCGTATGATTCCCCCTGCAATCTCGACGATGACTGCAGAAAATAGCTAGGAATTCCCAGTTTTTTCGCTGGAAGAATATCGTCGGTAAGGGAATTACCTATTACACAAACAGGTTGATCCATCCATCCAAGCTTTCCAAGAATCTCAGCATAATAAGCAGGATTTGGTTTGGCAAAATGCATCGTCTCGTAACTCGTGATCAAACTGTAAGGATAAACCTGGTTTGATAGACCAGCCCAATCCAAACGGTGGAGATTGGCTCTCAACGGGAATAATGGATTTGTTGCAATTATCACCTGGCAACCGGTTCTGAAGGCAAACTCCACAGCCTGGATGGCTTCTGGAATCTGTGCAGTGATATTTTTCAGCGTTCCGAACTCATTTTCGTAAAAAGCACTGATCAATTCTTTGAGTTGAGTTTTGTTCAACCCGAGTTTTGGATAAAAATCTTCATCGAATGTCATTTCCAGGGTCTTGCAAGGAGTGTCCTTCGCAATCATCAAATCAGTGGATTGTAACAATTGCGGAACCATTTTTTCAGGCGGCGTGAACGGGGAGAGGAAAATCGATAATAAACCGATATAGTCCCGCATGAAAATATCAAGCGGATTATTTAAAAGGGTATCATCGAGGTCGAAAAGGACGGTCAAGCTCATTTTGAATCTGGCAATTTAAAGCGTTCATCGAGCGGATGGCAAAAACCGCAACCGATCATTGGATTTTCTACCTTGGTATTTCTCTTATCGCAATAAGCCTGAACGTTGACCTTCTTTGAAGTAAACGGAAAAGGTCGTGTAATCCGGGGAATTAACCTCATATTTTCACAGGCATTTGCCAGTTTGATCCCGGGTACAGGGCAATCCTGGCAAAGTTTGGATGTCCATTCGCTGGCTTGAGGTTTGTTCTCAAATAGCCGGCATTCTTCGTGGTGTCTACCACGGTAGTAATCTCCGTAGAAATAAGAACATTCCTTTCCGAAAGGTGTTCGCATACTCCCTCTTTAGCAACCAGTCCCCTGCGGGGACTGGTTATTGTGATTAGACTCTGGTCACGTATTCCCCGGTACGGGTATCCACCCGTATTTTGTCACCAGTTTGAACAAAATAGGGCACAGCCACTTCGCAACCAGTTTCAGTCTGGACCTTCTTTGTCACACCCGTGGCAGTGTCACCTTTGACTGCCGGTTCAGCGTAAGTAACCGCAAGATCAACTGTTGTAGGTAATTCGATGTCGATCGGTTCAGTCTCGAAAAAGGTTAACTTTACTTCCATTTCAGGTTTGAGGTAATACGCGTATTCGCCGATGATAGAGGAGGGGATTGCAGGCTGCTCGTATGTTTCCAAGTCCATGAAATAATAAAGCTCGCCATCATTGTAAAGATACTGGACGTTGTGAAAGTCCAAGCGAACATCCTGGATACGCTCACCAGAAGTGAAGGTTTTTTCAAGTGTGTTTCCGCGACGTAGATCTCGTGCTTTGATCTTGATGGTAGCGTTCCCCCGACCAGGTTTATTGAACGAGTATTCCAATACCCGATACAAGGATTTATCGAGCTCGAAAATGACACCTTTGCGTAAATCATTGACATCAATCATACAACCAGCCTCTCAAGTTAATATTTAACAGAACAATTATAGCCCTTGCCTGGGTGCATGGCAAGGCAGGAGTTTCACTCTTTTTTGTGCTTGAGGAGAAGCGGTCCGACAAGGTCAATGACATTGGCAAACAGGATTTCGAGAAGTGGAGAGATAAACATCCATCCAGGAACATAAACATACCGCCGGGGGTGAAGAAGGAGACCCCAAACCTTTTTCGCGACTCTGCTGGGGTCGATTGCCAGGGATTCTGCAGGAACCGATCTGCCGTTCTCTTTTCCCCGCGCTGTGTCAAAGAAGTCTGTCTTCACCGGTCCGCTCCGAAGGACCGAAACTGTGACACCTGAACCGCGCAGATCACGGAACATCGATTTTGACGCGGCATCGAGAAAAGCTTTGGAAGCGGAGTATATGGCAATCCCTTGCTCGGGTAATTTTCCGGCGATAGAGCCGATGTTTATGATCCGTCCAAAGTGACGATCTAACATGGCAGGCATCAATAAAAGGGATAGATGGATGGCTGCTTCGTTATTTAGCCTGATAATATCTCGGGCTAAGTACCACGGCATTTTGTGTATGTACCCGTACCATGCTATTCCGGCATTATTTACCAGGACATCTGGAACTAGATTATTTGATTGAAGAAAATTGAACAATAGTTCCCGGTTTGTCTCCAACCCCAGGTCAGCAGGGAAGATTTCTGCTTTTCCACCTGAAGAATTGATCGCTGACTGCAACAGGAGAAGCCTATCCTCCCTTCGGGCGGTGAGAATAACCCGAAGCCCTTTTTTAGCCAGCAACAGCGCAGTAAGTTCACCAATCCCGCTGGAGGCACCAGTGATGAGTGCAGTTTTACTTGCCCAGTCAATCTTTTGCATAATCTTTATGGTGTGGAATTATTTCGTTTTTGATCCCTTAAGTTTGGGGCGATTTTTCCACCATTGGAAGGTGTCTGAAACGGTTACGCGTAGGGATCGTGGCGTATAACCAAGTAAAAGATGGGCTTTTGAGTTACTGATGACTGCATTACTTTGCAGTGTTTCGATACTGTAACTGGTGAATTTGGGTTTCTTTTTTGCCAAGCGGTAATAGATATCAGCAAAAAAGGCAGTTATCTTGGCTAGCGGGAGAGGGATGTTGAAGAAATAGGATTTGTAGGACACAAGTTCTTTTAATAGCTTCCATAAATCAGATACTCTGATCAATTGACCAGAAAGGATGTAGAGCTGACCGATTCGACCCTTTTCGCGAGCCAGGATCAACCCTTCTACCACGTCACGCACATCAACGAAGTCATAACTACCTTCAATTAGAACATTGACCTTATGAATCATCCAATCATTAATTAATTCACCCATTTCTGATTGCTTAAAGTCGTAAGGTCCGATTACACCTGTCGGACATGCAATCACTACAGGGACTCCCTGTTTAACCATGTCCAGGACCATAAGTGTGGCTTCAGCCTTGGATTGATCGTATGCTGCAATTGATGTAGAGGGATCGATTGGCGTTGTTTCGTCAATGGTTGTTCCATGCGGCATACGCTTGAAAGCATGGATGGAACTCGTGTAGATGACACGCTTTACTTTAAAATCGAGAGCGGCTTGCATGATCTTCCTGGTACCTTCTACATTTATCGTATGTACCAGGTTTTCTTTCCCATTTGAAATGGAAATAATCCCAGCGAGGTGAAATATGTAATCCACGCCGACAAGCGCTTTTTCAATGCTGGACTGGTCCAGAATGTTCCCGAAAGCGATCTCGACATCCAATCCATCCAGAGGTGAAAGGTCATCCCCTGGCAACACGAGGGCTCGAACTTTTTCGCCCCGTTTAACCAGTTCCCGGGCGAGTACGTTTCCAATGTGACCGGTTGCACCTGTGATCAAATTCATATCCACTCCTGATTTTTTTCTTAGTATTAACCAGAGTGATTCTAAATGCACGGGAATATTGGCACATGTGCCATAAGGTATATATTGGGTCATAAACAGAGCCGGGCAGTAACTGCCCGGCTCTGTAGGTGGAGAAGGGATTATCCGATCTTTGGCTCGATCAGACCGTAATCGCCATCCCGTCGGTGGTAAAGGATATTGATCGATGAAGTGTTGATATTGTAAAAGACGAAGAATTCTTCATGACCAAGCAATGCCATCTGCTCAATCGCCTCTGCTTCGTCCATTGGCACGAGGGTGAATGTCTTCCTACGGACAATTGCGGGACCAGGTTCAACCTCAACTGTCTCAGGTCCGGCATTCACTTCCGATGCAGGTGTTCCGTCCCCTCTGCCTCGGGCACGTTTGCCTTTGAACCGTTCGATCTGTCGCATCATTTTATCCATGGAACGGTCGATCGCGGTTAACAAATCTTCATCACGCTCTTCTGTTCGTAATGTATACCCTTTACCAGTGATTGTAATCTGAGCTACCTCTCGGTCTGACCGGTTTCGAGCGTTTTTTGAGAAAGAGAGGTCTAATTTTACGGCTTCAATATCCGGCATCAACCGATCAAGCCTTGGGATCTTTTTCTCAACATATTCATTTATTCTGTCTGTGAGTTCCATGTTTTTTACGTTGATCACAACTTTTTCATTCATATCTGCCTCCTTGAGGTTTAGAAAAATTTGTGCAACCTTACCCAACATTTATTCAAAGGAGTGTTTATCTTGAATCATACCGGCTTTTGCGATTGAGATCCCATAACAAGTTTCTGCTCCTGCTGCCAGGATAATCTCCTGGCATTGTAGGAGTGTCGCGCCAGTGGTGATGATGTCGTCGACTATCAACACTCTCCTGCCTTTAAGTTTAGCAGGATTTGCAGAAAATGCATCCATCACATTTAAGAACCGTTCCTCTGTATTAAGATTAAATTGGGTTTCAGTCTCCTTGAACCGCTTTATGGAGTCTGTCGAATGGTCTACCGCAAAGTAATTCGCCATAACACGGGAGGTCAATTCCGATTGGTTATACCCGCGCTCTCGAAATCTTTTCCTGCTCAAGGGAACCGGGATAATAAAATCGAATTTCCATTGTCTTCTCTCAAGGATAACAATCAGTTTTTGTGCAAAGTACTCCCCGAGACCCTGGTCGCCGTCATACTTGAGTTTATGAATTGCAGTACGCAATGGTTCCTTATAACCTGCCCATGACGTACAGACCATGCCGGGGTGCGATTTTTCGAAGCAAACTGGGCAATTATTAACCGTAGAGGTAAAAGATGTACTGCAGGAAAGGCAAAAGTTAAATGAGAGGGGCTCTATCTGTGACAGACAATTCTCACAGAAACGAAACCCTGGACTTCCACAACCTGCACAAACTGGAGGATAGACCCAGTCCGCGGCTTTCCACAAGTATTTTTCGAGATGGTATGTGAATTTCAAGGATTATTTGAACAACATCGAATCCATAATTCGCATGACTGCAGGTGTTAACAATACGATCAACAGGGAGGGGAAGATCAGGAACGCCATTGGGATAAGCATTTTGATCGGAGCTTTATGAGCTTCCTCTTCCGCCAATTGCCTTCTGCGCACGCGCATTTGGTCAGCCTGGATCCTTAACACTTTTGCCATACTAACACCCAATTGCTCACTCTGGATCACAGCGGCAACAAAACTGGTCATTTCGCTGAGACCGATATTATCCTGCATATCATGGAGGGCTTCCTTGCGCAGTTTACCGAGCTGAATTTCCTTGATAACACGGGTAAAGGCAAGTGATAATTCGTTCAGCCATTTTTCCGCGACCTTTGCCATGGCAGCCTCAAAACCGAGACCGGCTTCAACGCAAATCGTCAGCAGGTCAAGGGCATCCGGCATGGCTTTCCTGATGTTTTTTTGCCGACGGCTGATCGACTTGGAAAGCGAGTATTGGGGGAAGAAGAAACCCACTAAAGTGATTGCTGCTACGAAAAGGAAAACGCGCCCAGGGGGAATTTCTTTTCCAACTATACGGAGGATGATGAATAAAAGTAAACCAAATCCAATTCCTGAAGCAAATTGCAATGCAAGGAAAACAGTTGGATCCATTTTCGATGAGCTACCAGAAAGCTCAAGTTTTCGAGAGATATTTCTCAACCAGTTTTGAGGAGTGAACCGAATCGCGATCTCTCCAAGTTTTCGGGCGACAGGGTAAATAACACGCTCTGTAAACGGTTGCGCCATTTCAAGTTTTTCGAGATCAACCTGGACTCCGGATTTACTATAATCGTCCAATCGCTCAAAAAGCATCTGATTATCCGCCGTATGCGGATTTCTGATCCCGATGATCACAAGGGTAGCGGCAAGGATTATGACTAAACCAATGAAAATAAGTAAGCCCCACATGGCAATCTCCTGCTAGACTTCAATTTGCGACAGACGGTTCATGACAAAATATCCAATAATGATCAATAGCCCCGAGAGCCCTAATCCAATATATCCACATGGAAGGGGTTTGTTTAATTCCTTATCCAGCATGGTCATGATGTATTCCCGGTTGATGACATATAAACCTAGCACTACAAAAACCGGGAGTAAGGACAAAAACCCACCGGAAAACCTCATCTGGGCGGTAAGCACACGAATTTCACCTTTCAAACGTACTCTCTCACGAATTGTGTGTGAGATTGTATCCAAGACCTCAGCCAGGTTACCGCCCACTTCCCTTTGCACCTTCATGGCTGTAACAACCAGATCAAGGTCGATACTCGGGATACGCCTAGTGAGATTGTCCAATGCTTTTTCTGTTGAAACTCCCAATTGCACTTCCTGGACAACCCTGCGGAATTCGTCACAGATTGGGGCGGGTAATTCTTTGCTAATCGCTTCCATCGCTTGCATGGTGGAGTAACCTGCACGTAATCCATTAACCATCAGATTGAGCATATCGCCGAGCTGGTTATCAAATTTTTGAAGGCGGCGTCCTTGCAAATATTTGATGTAGATCCTCGGAATAAAAGCACCGAATAGGAGACCAAGAACTCCCAATAGGATGGACTGTGAGCCAATGAAATACCCAAGAGCTCCCACGGTAACCGAGGAACCAATCATCGCACCAATATATTCACCTGGTTTCAATTTCAGATCAGCCTGCGCCAATTCCTTTGCAGTTCGATCGCCCCAGGATGATTTTTCGACTCTTTTGGATAACCAGTCAGTAACTGGTGAGTTGGTTGGTTTGACTGCTTGAGCGGCTGCTTGATCTGGTTCAACATACTGCCCCAGCCGTTGTTCCTCGGCTGATCTTTGACTTGAGATGGAGAGAAATATCCCCACGCCAATCATGACCAGGACAAGTCCACCGATTATCCAAAGAAGAATGGTAGGGTCCATAAGAATTCCTTAGCGCCTTACACCGATCCCAAATACTGAGGGCGGAAGATGGATACCTGAAGCTTCTATCTTGTCTATGAACTTGGGTCGTAAACCTGTTGGACGCATACGGCCAACCACTTGGTTGTTTTCATAGCCAAGCTGTTCAAACGCAAAAATATCCGTCATGGTAATAATGTCGCCTTCCATACCAGACACTTCGGTGACATTGGTCACCTTACGGGAACCATCTCTTAAACGTTCCTGGTGCACAATAAGGTCGATAGCGGAGCTAACTTGTTCGCGGATAGCGCGGACGGGTAAATCCATACCAGCCATCAATACCATGGTCTCCAACCTGGAGAGCGTGTCACGTGGACTGTTAGAGTGAAGGGTGGTCATAGAGCCATCATGACCGGTGTTCATAGCCTGAAGCATATCCAATGCTGCTTCATCACGGATTTCTCCAACGATGATCCGGTCGGGTCGCATGCGCAAGGCGTTGACAACCAGGTTACGGATTGTAATTTCGCCCTTCCCCTCAATATTGGGCGGCCGCGATTCAAGCGTGACTACATGTTCTTGTCTGAGCTGCAATTCCGCGGCGTTTTCGATTGTGATGATACGTTCATCTGCTGGAATAAAGCCAGAGAGAACATTCAGCAAAGTTGTCTTACCGCTTCCAGTACCTCCCGAGATGACAACATTGATCCTGGATTTTACACAGGCATCCAGGAACTGGATGGCTTCTGCTGAGATTGACCCAAATTCAATCAATTGGTCTACAGTAAAGGGAATTCTGGAAAATTTACGTATGGTCAGGATTGGACCCACAAGTGAGATCGGTGGAATCACCGCGTTTACGCGCGAACCATCTGGCAGACGCGCGTCAACATATGGGCTGGATTCATCAATTCGCCGTCCCAAGGGGGAAACGATGCGTTCGATGATACGAATCACATGTTCGTTGCTTTCAAAGGTAAGTGGAGCTTTTTGAATTTTTCCTCGCCGCTCAACATAGATGTTCCGAGGCCCGTTGACCATGATTTCAGTAATGGTGTCATCCTCGAGGAGAGGTTGCAGCGGACCGAGACCGAGAATTTCAGCAGCGATCTGTTCGAACAGACGCGATTTCTCATTACGAGTGAGTACAAAATTCTCTTCAACCAGGATTTGATCGAATAAGTCCTGGATCGTTTTACGTACTTCGTTCACCTTTGTTACATCAACGCTTGGATCAAGCTCAGCCAGCAATTTGGTTTGAACCCGGTTTTTCAAATCCTGATAAGTATCTTGATTCCCCTGGTTTGTGGAATTCGCGATCCGTCTGGAAGATTGGGTAAAAGAGGATTGAGAATCCCCATTCCCAAATTGAGACACTGAATTAGATCCTTCGCCAGACTGTACTCGTTTTAAAATGGACATCGTGATTCTCCTCCCAGAGAGGAAAGCTTATTTTTCGTTTTCCGGATTATCAAAGGATTTGACCAGGTTTGCGAGGGAATAGATTGCTTTAGTGGATTCGAGCCCCTTATTTTCAAGGATGAATGGGATCCCTCGATTCATGCTATTGCTGATCACCCGGTCTTCATAGGGGATGGAGAGACTTATCGGTTGTTTGAGACTCTGTCCCACACGCTCGGGGGAAATGGCAATTCTGCGATCATATTTATTCATTAGAAAGAGCAGTCGATTTCGACCGATGCTGGAGGAATCTGCAAGCCGTAAAAACTGGTTAACATTTTTTATACAAGGGATGTCCTGGGTGGTGACGAGGATAATGATGTCGGATACATCCAGGCAAGCCTGGACAATATCGGTCAGGTAAGGTTGGGTATCCAGGATGATGTAATGGTAGATCTGCTGCATGTATTTGAGTACTTTGGTAACCGCTTCACCTTTCCCCAAATCATCCAGTTCAGGTTCTTTTGGAGAGGACATGATATGAAGACCGGTAGTTTTGTTAACAACCATGACATCTTCAATGACCTCTGGATCAAGTTCTTCAACTCTTTCGGTCAGGTCAAGAATTGTGTTTTTCCCGTGTTCATTGAGAAAAACCGCGACATCACCAAAAAGCATGTTCGCATCGACGATTGCCACCTTGTTGTCTGGCGTTTTGAGTGATGTTGCAAGGTTAGTCGCAATCGTTGTACATCCCGTTCCGCCTTTCGGACTGTAAACGGAAATGATCTTTCCACTGACCATCTGCGGGATGAACATTCCTGGCACGAGAGGACCGGTTAATCCTCCGGTTAAAGCGCCAGTCGTAAAATGTGCAATTGTCTTTTGTTTTTCCTCTTGTGCGTTTGCACCTGCCCGCCTGACAGCCTGGGTGAGTTCGTCGATCTGGGGAGGTTTCGTGAGAAAATCTCTCGCTCCAGCCAGCATTGCCCGGCGCATATAATTCGCATCATTTTGAACCGAGAGCATGACAATTTGCACAAAAGGAACTTTTTTACGAATCGCTTCGGTTGCAGTGATCCCGTCCATGTCTGGCATGTTGATATCCATTACCATGACATCAGGTTTCAACTTTTGCGCGATTTCAATCGCCTCGAGCCCAGTTCTACCAGTCCCGATAATATTGATATCCTGGTCAAATTGAAGCATGCGCAGGGTCATTTCACGGGATTCATCGATGTCATCCACTACGATGACTGAAATTTTCTCCTGCGCCACTTTATATTCTCCAGTTTTTCTAATCTCAGACTAAGGCTCTAAAAGGATGTACTGATCAAATGCTGGGTATAGCAAGGTGTCAATTCTGGGTTCGATCCCATACGGCAATTTCAGGGGCGATGGAATATTCTTCTGGTCCATGATGTACTGTAACGTGACAGGATCAGTAGTGATCTGGCTGTTATCTCCCGAACTCCTGAGCGCTAATGAGAGTTTTGCACCCGCGAGAGCGAGGTAATTCAAAATGATATTATCCTGGGGCGAAACAACGATAGTAACGGAACCGGGATAGGAAGGCCCTGTGGGACCCGTTGCCTGTTCTGTCGCTACAACAGGGGTCGGGGTGTTTATTGGACCGGCTTTTTCATCTGTCAAGGAGAACATACCAACTTTTAATACCATGGCATCCTGGATAACGGTCTGACAGATCAATCTTGGCCGCTGAACCTCGGAAGGGACAACGTACATAGCCTGATTAGTCGTGGGGTCTAATTCGAAACGTCCATCAGGTTGGGGTAACCCTACAGCATCTCCACTCAAAGCCATTGTTATCGATGAACCTTCAACGGGAGACTTGGTGAGTGCTCCAGCTGTAATCGCAAGCATCGTGTTGTTCGGAAGTCTCGATTGGAAGTTCACGTCCAAGTCGGTCATCAACAAGCAGCCAATTACCATCACGTGGTCGCCGGATTGAGGGGCGTATGCGACCGCCGTTTCGGGACTGACTGCAAGGGCGTATGCTGTCTGACCGGCTGGGATGTCAAAGGATGCCAACGAGCCGCCATTTTCATGAATCACCATGCTGGAGGTTAATGGGACCGCTGGATCAATATTGTATTTTGCCTTGGTTCCAACGGCTTCATCAATGGATGTGAAAAACGTTCCGGCAGCTAATTCGTTCTTTGGGTAGCGGATGGTCGTTAAGACCTCATTCGTGATCAACGCTCCCCTGGGGATGAATTGCGAGGCAACCACGATGTCGATCAATTCATAATTGGGGGTAGGGGTGGCCTCGGGAGCAGCGGGTGCGTTGCCGCCATTTCGCTTGGTGATCAGCATGTACGCAAGTACCGCACCTGCAATCAGGATCAACAGGAGATACAAGACAACTCTTCCACTACGATTTTTTCCTGCAGCCATGGTACCCTCCTACTTGGAAAACAAAGTTTGAAGTTAAACCTAAAGTAAATTATACGGCAAATTAAATAAATCAACGCATAATAAACCTGTAAGTTACCATTATATAACCTTACAAATAAGAAAGGCTCTGAGATCAGAGCCTTTCTTATTTTCTGTGTTCGAAAATGGAACTAAGCGCCTTCGAGGGTGTTTGCAATTTCGGTGAACACGTTGCCGATTACTGGTCCTAGTAAGCTGAGGGCGACAATAACCACAATAGCAATCAAAACAATGATCAATGCGTATTCAACCAAACCTTGCCCTTTTTCTTTCGCTGCGAATAACATGGCTGTTTTCTCCTTTCTTTATGGTATGTAACTATTATAAATAAAAACTTTATTATTGCAAGACTTGCAGATTACAACGACCTTACAAAAAGGAAGTATCTTAATACATGAATACTTATTAACCATCTGTGGGACAATCACAATTGAGTCCAAGGGGGATTGTAAATTGAACTCGAAGTGTTAAAGACTTTCCAAAGTGGAGGAAATATCGTTAAAAAAATTGCCGATGGTAGGACCAATGAACTGCAGTGCAATCAAGACAACTAGTGCGATGAAAATTAGTAATAATGCATATTCGATGAACCCCTGTCCAATTTCACCATGCTTGTTCATAGCAATATCCTTTCATAATAAAAGCAGTATAAACGAAATTCACTTCGACTAAAAGTAAATCTCACGTAAAAAAATGCTTCCTTTTTTGAAAATCTCCGTATAATTAATGGGTATGGAATATCGAACTTTTCAGACTCTAAACTGGAGGTAGTTCATGAGTGATTTATTCGAACGGGTTGTGGGACAGCGGGATGCGCTAAAGAAGCTCATTGCAAAACTCCCTGGATTCAAGGGGTATTATGAGCGCTCGGATCGCCGCTCAGCAGACAAGTTACTACGTGAAACGATTTCGGATAAATTCCACGTTCAGTGGCAACGCCTGTCCTCAATTCAGCGGGATCTAGTGAGCACCGGACACCTGGAAGTAATTGATGAGATCGAAATTGGCGCGATCCGATTACGCCAATTCATTGACAGAATCAAGACTGCCGCGTATGGCTATTCCGGGTTCTTTGATGCCACAAAGGTCAATGAGGTTGAACTCGAAAAGGTCTACCAATATGACTTGACACTTCTCGAGATGGCGGACGAGATAACAGGCGCGATCGACAACCTGGAAACTTCTATTGACACAGATGGGTTCCCGGCATCGATCCGCAACCTCAATCAGAAAGCCCAGGATTGTCTGGATGCCTTCAACCAGCGGTCTGAATTGATGAAATTCGGACAATAATCTAAGTGCTCATCCATTGAACAGGGAGAAGTAAAATGGCAAGAATTTTTGATGTTGTTGAATACCCAAGTGAGATGACGGATGAATTGGTCCACCGCTTCCCAGAAACCGGAGTGGCAGATCTTCGGATCGGCTCCCAAATCATCGTGCGCGAATCTCAACGGGTTGTCTTCATGCGGGATGGACACGCGCTCGATACCTTCGGTCCAGGACGTCATACCATTGCCACAGCGAATATCCCACTCTTGATCGATTTCGTTGGCAAAGCGTTTGGTGATCGTACCCCGTTCACCGCTGAGGTATATTACGTCTCGATGCGGGAGTTTGTGGATCGAAAATGGGGCACTGCTCAACCGATCATTGTGAAGAATAGCGGTGTCGGCTTGGGAATCGCTCTGCTTCAGGGATACGGAACCTATTCCTTCCAGATTCAGGATGCCCAGCAGTTTGTCACCCAGGTAGTAGGTGCGCAGGGAACGTTCCGCATGGCGGATATTGAAAACCGTCTGCGAACGATGTTGCTCTCCAAACTACAGGATCTCCTGGGAGAAACTGGCGGCAAGAAGAATGTGTTGGAAATGATCGGATTGACCGAGGAATTGGGAACTGGTATCCGCGTCAAAGCCCAGGAAGATTTTGCTGCATTAGGGCTCGTACTTAAAACCTTTTACATTGGAAACTTAAAACCATCAGAAAAATCTGCTGAAGAGCTCCGCGCCATGGGTATGCTGGATATGGCAACCTATGCACAATTGCAGGCTGCTGATGCAATGAGGGACGCTGCCCAGAATCCAAATGGTGGAGCGGGCTTGACCGCAGGGATTGGCGCGGGACTTGGGATTGGTAATGTACTGAGTCAGTCACTGCAGAGTATTGGCACCAATGCAGCACAAACAGGTGCTCAATCTGTGCAAGCGGGTATTCCTGCGGTGATGACTACCGCTGAGGCGGCGAATGTACTCAAGGTCGCTGAAGCGGATGTCGTAGCAGCAATCACTGCCGGTCAATTGAAAGCCAAAAAGATCGGAGAATCGTTCAGGATTAGCAAGGAAGCACTGGAAGAGTTCCTTAAGAGTTAATCTTTGAAAACAGGTAGAGCCCGGTGCAAATATGCCGGGCTTTTTTGCCGTGTATAATCGTTGTGCAAATACAGTACCCAGGTGGTGGTATGAGACTTCACGAATACCAATCAAAGAAGATCTACTCAGAATTTGGAATACCAATCCCCCGAGGGAGCATCGCCAGTAGTCCAGAAGAAGCGAAAAGAATTGCAATAGACCTCGGTAACCAAGTAGTCGTTAAAGCCCAAGTGCTCGTCGGAGGCAGAGGGAAGGCAGGCGGTATTCGGTTGACAAAAACCCCATCGGATACTGAGGAAGCTGCGACCCAGATACTTGGAATGAAAATAAAAGACATTCCGGTTCATAAGCTTCTTGTTGAAGAAGGTGTTTCGATCCTTCATGAAATCTATGTGGGAGTCACGAATGATCGTGCTCATGGATGCCCTGTATTAATTGCATCTGGTTTTGGGGGCATAGAGATCGAGGAGATATCCTATAAAAATCCGGAAAAGATTATCAAGGTACTCATTGACCCGTTGATAGGATTAAAGGGTTATCAAATTCGAGAAATTCTTTCAAGCATCGATCTAGATCGCGAATTGTGGGTTTCATTCACAGAGATTGTTTTCAACCTCTGGAAGGTTTATGAAACGTGCGATGCATCGTTGGTCGAAATTAATCCCCTGGTAATCAGCACTGATAATCGTTTATTAGCCTTGGATGCAAAGATCGTTCTGGATGATAACGCATTGTTCCGACATCCAGACCTGGCGGACCTACGAGACCTGGATGCGGAAGACGAAACTGAAATAGCAGGAAGGAAGTTTGGCTTATCCTTTATCCGCATGAAAGGGAAGATTGGTTGCCTGGTAAATGGTGCAGGTTTGGCAATGGCTACGATGGATGTCATCAGCGAACAAGGCGCAGAAGCAGCAAATTTTCTTGATATTGGCGGTGGTGCCTCTGCTGAGAAGGTTGGCACTGCGCTCAAACTCATCCTGGCGGACACAAACGTAAAATCGATCCTGATCAACATATTTGGGGGAATTACACGCTGTGATGAAGTCGCCAAAGGAATTCTTCTTGCATATAAAGAAGTTCAACCCCGGATTCCGATTGTGGTTCGGCTGGTGGGAACCAACGATGAGGAGGGTATGCGGATCCTCTCAGGCACTCCACTGATCCACGCTGAAACACTTGTCGAAGGGGCTATCAAAGCGATCCGAGCTGCCAAGGAGTCTGAATAATGGCCATTCTAGTAAATTCAGAAACCCGGGTGTTGGTACAGGGGATAACCGGAAATGAAGGTTTATTTCATGCGCAACAAATGCTGTATTACAACACCAGAGTGGTTGGTGGCGTCAGTCCTGGCAAAGGGGGGGAGTGGGTGCTGGATGGCAAGGTCCCGGTGTTTGATACCGTCAAGAACGCAAAAGAGGTGACAGGGGCTAACGCTTCTGTTATTTTCGTCCCAGCAAAATTTGCAGCGGATGCCATTTATGAGGCTGCAGATGCCGGAATCTCCCTGGTAGTATGTATTACCGAGGGAGTCCCTCTGCAGGATATGATGTCCATCAAGAGGTATCTACGGGAAAAGAAAACCAGACTTGTCGGTCCCAATTGTCCTGGGATTCTTTCTCCGGGAGAGGGGAAGATTGGAATCATTCCAGGGAACATTTCCATTCCTGGAAATATCGGGATCATTTCCAGGTCAGGGACTTTGACCTATGAAGTAATGTACGCTTTGTTCAAAGCTGGGAAAGGCGTATCCACCTGTGTTGGAATCGGCGGAGACCCGATAAAAGGAATGGGCTTTATTGATTTGCTGGACCTTTTTGAATCCGATGTAAAAACCGACATGGTTGTGTTGATCGGAGAAATTGGGGGGAATGATGAAGAGGTCGCAGCGGAATACATAGGCAGGAAAATGACCAAGCCGGTGGTCGCCTTCATCGCGGGCAGATCTGCACCCCCTGGGAAGAAAATGGGACACGCTGGAGCGATCATCGAGGGGAAATCAGGTTCAGCGGAGGAAAAAATCCGCTTACTACAATCCGTGGGTGTCAAGGTTGTTGGATCCCCTGAAGAAATACCATCGATACTATAATCATTAGATAATCAAAGCACCCCACTTTTGAATCCAAAGTGGGGTGCAAAAATCTGAAAAACGAATTACTTTTTGTGTGTTTCGATGTAGGTTACAGCGTCAGATACTGACTTGATCGTTCGGGCGTCCTCATCGTTGATATTGATCTCGAATTTCTCGCACAAGCCATCAATCAGGAAGAACTGATCCATGGAGTCGGCTTTAAGATCTTCAACAAACCGGGTATCTGCCTTTACCTCAGCCTCGTCAACTTTTAAAACTTCAACAATAACTTCACGGATCTTATCGAATGTTTCGCTCATATGCTACCTCCTCAAGGTTACCACTGCTAATATTGCTAAATTGTATTATTTCTCGTGATTATGTCAAGTAGTAGGGAATAGTCGTGCGAGAGGAATTTTACCAGTGGTTTTGGTATACTGAAACAAATTAAGGAGTTTGCATGAGCGACATCAACAAACGAAAAGAAGACCATATCAGAATAAACCTTGAAAAAGACGTGAGGTCAATAGCTGATGCAGGGTTTGATGATTTTCGTCTAATCAATTGTGCGCTACCGGAACTCAACCTCGCTGATGTTAATACACGCTGTGAATTTCTTGGCAGACGGTTGGAGCATCCCATTCTCATCTCTTCCATGACCGGTGGAACCGAAACCGGAGACAAAATCAACTTTACTCTCGCTGAAGCAGCCAACACGAAACGGGTGGCGATGGCGGTTGGCTCTCAGCGAGCATCTCTGGAAAAGGACGATGTATCCAAGACGATGCAGCTCAGGAAGATTGCCCCAAATATTCCTTTATACGCCAACCTTGGAGCGGTGCAACTTAATTACGGATTTTCAATAGATGATTGCAGACGTGCACTGAATGCGTTGCAGGCGGATGCTTTGATCCTGCACCTAAACCCGCTACAGGAAGCCCTCCAGGAAAAGGGGCAAACCAATTTCAACGGGTTGCTTAAAAAAATCTCGCAAATATGTCAGCAGTTCGAAAAACCTGTCATCATCAAGGAAGTTGGTTGGGGAATCTCTGTGAAGGTTGCACAGCAATTGGTGGAAGCTGGAGTGAGTGCAATTGATGTTGCCGGCGCAGGAGGAACTTCCTGGTCTGAGGTTGAAAAACATCGAGCGTTGACTGAGAAGCTCATTCGAATCGCTGGAGATTTCCGCGCTTGGGGAATTCCCACAGCGTATGCAATTCAAGCAATTCATGAAGATTTCCCGGAGCTGCCTTTGATCTCTTCTGGTGGTTTAGTGAATGGGATTGACCTGGCAAAATCCATTGCATTAGGTGCCTCCATAGCAGGTTTTGCTGGAAGATTTCTAAAGGCAGCGATGATATCCAGTGAGGAAGTCGCTGACGTCATTGATGAGATCAGCATGGAATTACGGATAGCCATGTTTGCCTGTGGAGCTATAAACCTCGATGCACTTGAAAAGACCCCGATAGTCCATACCTCTGCCAGGTCTTATGAATAATCCGACTACCCAGGAATTGATAACTTCCTTGCGTGGAGAGATATTATCAATCATCGATGATGAAATCTCTGACGGTTTCTTGACGTTACGGGAGATGCTTCGCTATCCCTTGGGATTGGAAAAGGGATCGGAAACAACGGGAAAGCAAATTCGTCCTGTCATTTTATTAATGACATGTGCTGCTCTGGATGGAAATTGGGAGAGCGCATTACCAGCGGCAGCAGCACTGGAGTTGATTCATAGTTTCTCGCTTGTTCACGACGACATCCAGGATAAAAGCCAAATGAGGAGGGGGAAAGAGTCAGCGTGGAAAAAATTTGGGGCTGGTCAGGCGATTAACTTAGGTGACCTGATGTTCATGCTGGGCAATACCGCATTGCTGAGACTGAAAAGTAATTTCACAGATCGCGACGTTCTTGCAGCTTCAAAAATACTCCTTGATGCTTCAATTGAGCTCATTTCCGGGCAATACCTGGACCTGTCATTCGAGGAAGATAGCAAGGTAGATTTGAAACAGTATTGGAAAATGGTCGATGGCAAAACAGGTGCATTGTTTTCAGCAGCGTTCGGCTTAGGCGCATTATTAGCTGGAAAGCCGGTGGATGCGTATTGCCGTTTAGGGTTGAACTTTGGCCGGGCATTCCAGGTGCAGGATGACTGGCTGGGGCTATGGGGAGAACCGGATTTGACGGGAAAACCAATCTATTCCGATCTACTTGAGCGCAAGAAAAGTTATCCAATTGTTTATGCGTTGAATCGGTCTGATCGATTTCGGGAGCAATGGCAAAGAGCCACGGTCATCACGGAAAATGGTGCTAAGGTTATGCTAAATTTGCTCACTGACCTGGGAATCGACCACATTACGCAACAGACGTTTGAAAAAGAATATCACCAATCACTTTCGGATTTTGCCATTTTGTTCCCTGAAGGACAAAATAAAAAGTTCTTTTCCGATTTCTTATCCGGGCTATTTAGCAGGGCCACTTAGAGCTGTTTTCCAGTAACCCTTCCAGTCGCTTCGCTGTGGAACCGGGTTTTAGCATGTCAGCCAATTCTCCCAGTTGATGTTTCCCTGGTTGCGAATATTCAGGTACAAGTTCCGCGAGCGGGAAGACCAGGTATTCATACTCAAAAATATTCTCATCAAGCATCTGGTTGTTAAATATGAGGATGTCGATGTCGATTGTTCGGGGAGCGAATTTATCCACGGTTCGAACACGCTTTAACCGGGTTTCAATGTGACTGATTACCTGGGTTTTTACAGCCTTAGCATTAAGTTCTGTTTCAACCAGGATTGCCACATTGAAGAAATCCGGCGCGTCTCTTCCGACTGATTTTGTCTGCCAGACCGAGGAATACTTGAGGATGTTGATCGATGGCTGCAATCGCAAATGGTTGATCGCGCAAGGGATGTTCTTTGCGGGTTCAATGTTTGACCCAAAGACCATAAGTACCCTGTTCATTATTTCAGCTCTTCATGCGGAGAATCTCAACCCCGACTGACCGAGAGAAGCGAACAGCTCCGGGCTTTTCAACCCTGACTCGGACTCCAACTACTCCAGCCATTTCAAGGCAGAGCTCAGAAATATCTGTTGCCAGAGCTTCCACAGTGTAGCGTTTGATCGTCTCAACGTGAGCGAGCACCTTTTTTGCGATCGTGCGGTAATTCACACTATCATCGACGCTATCGGATTTTCCAGTTTTTGCAATGTCGGTGAATATGACCAGATTAACCAAAATGTCCTGTGGCTGCTCGCGCTCCCGTTCTGTGATCCCAATCACACCGCGAATTAAAAGGTCAGAAATGAAGATTTCGTCCATGAATTCCTCCTTATTCGAAATTAAACGAGGTGGCGTCCGCCATCCAGATGAATAATTTCGCCTGTAATATAGTCCGGACCATCCAACAGGAACATGACAGTTCGGGTTAATTCATCGAGAGAAGCCCAACGTTGCATTGGAACAGATTTTGTTAAGGTTGGGTTTTCAGGTTCGCCTTCAGGCGGAAGGATTGCTCCGAGCGCTATGGCGTTGACACAGATCGTAGGCGCAAGTCTCCGGGCAGCAGATTGAGTAAGCGCGGCTAGACCTGCCTTACTGATTGTGTAAGGGAAGTGGTCAATCCCCGGTCTGAGGGCTCTCCAATCCAGCATGTTGATGATCCTCCCCACACCTTCGGCGGTGTAAGTCTCCGCGAAAATTTTTGTCAGGATGAAAGGCGTAGTCAAGTTAATGCGTATGTGTTCTTCCCAATCATTGAGAGTCGTGTGGAATAGGTCGACCGGTTTGAAAATGGAGGCATTGTTAATCAATGCGAATACCGGGCTCGTTTGAACTGCTTCAGTCATTAATCGCTCGGCAGCAGCCGGGTCGGACAAATTCGCCTGAAATGTCCAGGACTTCACGTTTTTGGTTCTCACGAGGTCTGCCACCTCGATAACCTCTGATTCAGACGCGTTGTAATGGAGCATGACATTTGCGCCATTTTCCGCGGCTGACAGTGCAATCTCACGCCCCAGGCGCCTGGCTGCACCAGTGATCAGAATCGTTTTTCCTTTTAGACTCATAATGCTCCTTTGAACTAATCGTATGAAAAAAAAGCTTTTGTGTCAAGTGAATTCTAAATGATATCTGGACAAAAATTGTCTGAAATGTTATGCTCAATACGGAAATGGAGGATCAAATGAAAGAATTAGTCTTGTCAGTCCCCAATATCAGTTGCCATCATTGTGCTCACACGATTAAGATGGAATTGGGCGACACGAATGGAGTCAAGACCATCGAAGTGGATATTGACTCTAAATTGGTCACCGTCCAGTATGAAGCACCAGCGTCAGAAGAAGCCATCAGGAAATTGTTGACGGATATCAATTATCCTGCGGAAGTCTAAGGGTATATTCACATGGAAAAACAGAAACAGGTGATTCTTCCGATAAAGGGAATGACCTGCGCGAATTGCGTGGCTACCATCGAGCGCAACCTTAAAAAGCTGCCAGGAGTGGATTCCGCGGCGGTCAACCTGGTCACCGAACGTGCAACCATCTCATTCAATCCGGTTGAAATAAAGATTGATCAGATTATCGACCGGATAGAGGCTGTTGGGTACGGGGTCGTCAAAGCCACAGACGAATACTTCATCCCAGACCTTCGAGAGTCCACACAGCTCACAAGGCTACAGGAAAAATTGACCCAAAGTCCGGGTATTGAACGAGTTGGGGGAAATCTCGCAACCTCGCAAATAATTGTCGACTTTATCCCCACTCTTATCAGCGCGGATGAGATCGGAAAAGAGTTGCGATCTCTCGGCTTTTCACCTGTCAGGATTGGCGAAGATGCTCTTGGAAGCGAGGAGACAGCCAGGGAGAAGGAAATCAATCAGCAACGAAATTTGTTGATTGTTGGGCTAATTTTAACCGTCCCTCTTTTCGTTCTTTCCATGTCACGCGACCTGGGACTGATTTCGCACGGGATGGGGAGTATTGACTGGCTAACCTGGCTGATGTTTATCCTGGCGACACCAGTGCAATTCTACGTTGGCGCATCCTATTACCGCGGCGCGTATAAGGCGTTAAAGAATCGGTCGGCAAACATGGATGTTTTAATCTCGCTGGGATCCTCAGTGGCGTATTTCTACTCGATCCCGATCGTCCTGGGTGTAATTCCAGGGCATGTCTATTTTGAGACCGCAGCGGTAATCATTACTCTTGTACGGCTGGGGAAATTCCTGGAATCGAAGGCAAAGGGCAACACCAGCGAGGCGATACGAAGGCTGCTATCCATGCAGGTGAAGATGGCGAACGTCCTCAGGGATGGAAAAGAAATCCAATTGCCAGTCAAGGAAGTGGCGCTGGAAGATATCGTCATCATCCGACCAGGAGAGAAAATTCCAGTAGATGGTGTGATTGTCGAGGGTGAAACAGCAATCGACGAATCAATGTTGACTGGTGAATCAATGCCCATAGAGAAGAAGCCCGGGGATGAAGTCATCGGTTCCACGCTGAATAAATACGGAATGGTTAAGGTACGCACAATTCGAATTGGTGGTGACACAACCTTATCCCAAATTGTAAAATTGATTGAAAGAGCCCAGGAAGGGCGAGCTCCGATTCAGAAATTGGTGGATAAGGTTTCCGCAGTTTTTGTGCCGGTAGTGATTGGGATCTCTTTATTGACATTCCTTGCCTGGTTATTTATCGCTCCTCCTGTAACTGCGACGGCTGAGGTCTCCAATCTTACCCGGGCATTGATCCGCGCGGTTGCAGTGCTGGTGATCGCCTGCCCGTGCGCGATGGGGTTGGCAACGCCTACTGCGATCATGGTGGGCACTGGAAAAGGGGCAGAGTATGGTGTCCTCTTTAAGTCTGGAGAGGCTCTTGAAGAGGCGGGAAATATCAATATGGTTGTCCTCGATAAAACTGGCACAATCACCCGTGGTTTACCGAAGGTGGTGGAAATTCTTCCAATTGGGGGTTTATCAAAAAGTGATTTGTTAAGGCTGGCAGCCAGTGTCGAACAAGGGAGTGAACATCCTGTAGCGGAGGCTGTGATTGCCGAGGCAAACGAACGGCAAGTCGAGCTGCTTCCACCAGGGAAATTTATCGCCATTCCAGGGAAAGGGATCAAGGCAGCTCTTGAACCTGGAATTGTTGCTGTGGGCAATTTTGCAATGATGGAGGAATTGGGCATTTCAATTTCCGACGTTGAAGAAGCTTTGAAGCGGGAGCTTGAATCGGGCAGAACTCCTCTGATCGTGGCACTGGAAGAAAAAGTAATTGGATTGATTTCCGTTGCAGATACGATCAAGGAGAATTCCAAGGAAGCGATTGAAGCCTTTCGGAAGCTTGGGTTACACACACTCATGCTTACGGGAGATCATCCCCTAGTTGCGAAAAATATTGCCGAACAGGTGGGGATCGAATCCGTCATCGCAGGTGTACTCCCTGAAGGGAAGTCCACTGCCGTGCTTGAACTGCAAAAGCAGGGAAAAATCGTGGCAATGGTCGGAGATGGGATCAATGATGCCCCTGCGCTGGCGCAAGCAGATCTCGGTATCGCCATCGGCACCGGCACAGACGTGGCGATTGCTGCTTCTGATGTCACCCTGATCAGCGGAGACCTGGTTGGGGCTGCGAATGCAATCCGTTTATCGAGGGCAATCCTCAGGACGATCAAACAGAATTTATTCTGGGCGTTCTTTTATAACGTGGTACTAATCCCAGCAGCTGCACTCGGGTTCCTCAATCCCATGCTAGCGGCTGGAGCGATGGCATTCAGCAGTGTATTCGTGGTCACCAACAGCCTCCGATTGAGGTCCTTCAGACCTAATTCCTGATCTATAACATCAACAACGCTAGGGCATCCGCCAAATGGTAAAATTGTTTCAAATCGGAGGGTCCATGGTTGATATTCAGGAAAAAGCAATTAATACATTGCGGTTCTTGTCCGCGGATGGTGTACAGAAAGCGAATTCCGGGCATCCCGGATTGCCGATGGGAACCGCGGCAATCGCATATACCATTTGGACGAGGCACTTGAAATTCAACCCTCAGAATCCGAACTGGTGGGACCGTGACCGTTTCGTATTATCTGGTGGTCATGGTTCCATGCTTCTCTACAGTCTGCTTCATCTTACTGGTTTTGCTCTTTCCATGGAAGAGTTAAAGAACTTCCGGCAATGGGGATCGCTGACTCCCGGTCACCCCGAGTTCGGTTTAACCCCGGGGGTGGAGGCAACGACCGGTCCGCTCGGGCAGGGGTTCGCCAATGGGGTTGGCATGGCGATCGCAGAAGCGCATCTGGCTGGTGAATTTAACCTGGAAGGGTATAAGCCAATTGACCATTTTGTATATGGAATCGTCACTGACGGAGATCTGATGGAAGGGGTAGCCTCCGAAGCTGCGTCATTTGCGGGACACTTAAAGCTCGGGAAGATAATCTATTGTTATGACGACAATCGCATCACGATTGATGGCTCAACCGACCTGGCGTTTACTGAAGATCGGGCGGAACGCTTCCGGGCATATGGATGGCAGGTGCTTTCGGTTAAGGATGGCAATGATGTTGAAGGAATCGACCAGGCAATCCAGCAGGCAAAAAAGGACCCTCGTCCTTCCCTGGTCATCTGTCGAACCCATATCGGATACGGGTTGCCCACAAGACAGGATACAAGCAAGGCACACGGAGAACCGCCTGGGGTTGAGGAACTGGCGAAAGCCAAAGAGAACCTTGAATGGCCAGCAGAGCCAGCGTTTTATATTCCGGATGATGTTAAAGAGCATTTCTTGAACATTAAAAAGCAGGGCAGCCAAATGGATCAGGAATGGCAGAATAACTGCGCCAAGTACGCCAGCACTTTCCCGGAGAAATGGAAGGAGTTGGAAAGGCGGTTTACTGGCAATCTACCAGAGGGCTGGGAGCAGGAATTACCGGTCTTCGAAAAGGACGAAAAAGGAGCGGCAACCCGGATGACTTCCGGGCTGATGATCAATGCGCTGGCGGGGCGGCTTCCGGAATTGATGGGAGGTTCAGCGGATTTGACCCCATCGAACAATACCTGGATCAAGGAGTCACGAGCCATTCAACCCGGGGATTTCTCCGGCAGATATATCCATTTTGGTGTCAGGGAGCATGGCATGGGGGCGGTTGTGAACGGACTTGCCTACCATGGCGGTGTGTTACCCTTCGGGGCGACATTCCTGGTTTTTACGGATTACATGCGCGGAGCCTTGCGGGTTTCCGCGTTGTCGCACCTGCACGCGATTTGGGTCATGACACATGACAGTATTGGCTTGGGAGAAGACGGACCGACACACCAGCCAGTGGAACATCTGGCAGCTTTGCGGGCGATCCCCAACCTGATGGTGATCCGGCCAGGTGATGCGAACGAAGTCAGGGAAGCCTGGATTCGTGCAATAAAACATAAAGGACCCGTCTTGCTTGCACTAACGCGGCAGGCGTTACCCGTGATTGATCGAACCATTTTTAGCTCTGCAAAAGGTCTCCAGAAGGGCGCATATGTTCTGAAAGACTTTGGACAGGGCACGCCGGAATTGATCCTGATGGCTTCCGGCTCGGAAGTCCATTTGATCCTGCAGGCGGCAGAACACCTTTCCACTGAGGGTCACCAAATTCGGGTGGTTTCCTTCCCGAGCTGGGAATTATTTGAAAAGCAATCGACGGAATATCGTGAATCCGTTTTACCGGATTCCGTGCGTCTGAGGGTGGCAGTTGAAGCCGGAATCGAGCAAGGCTGGCACAAATGGGTGGGGCTGGATGGGGTCGTCGTTGGAATGAAGGGATTTGGCGCATCTGCGCCATATACGAAATTGATGAAGGAATATGGCTTCTCGTACGAGAATGTGTACAAGGAAGCGAAAGAACTGCTTGAAAGGAAGAAATAATAATGCGCATAGCCATAGCATCAGACCATGCAGGTTTTCCGATCAAGGATGAAATCCTCAGTTTTATCCAGGATAATGGACATGACGTGATTGACCTGGGGACATACGATCAGTCACCGGTGGATTATCCGGATTTCGTTGTCAAGGTCGCGCGCGCCATCCTTGAAAAACAGGCGGAAAGGGGCATCGTGGTTTGCGGTTCAGGGATTGGCGCTTGTATTGCTGCAAATAAAGTTGATGGGATTTACGCTGCCATTTGTCATGATACCTATTCGGCTCATCAAGGAGTAGAGCACGACAACATGAACGTACTCTGCCTGGGAGGCAGGATCATCGGAACTGAATTGGCGAGAGAGATTGTCAGTGCTTTTCTGAATGCAGAATTTTCTGGAGAAGAAAGACACCTTAGAAGGTTCAACAAGGTCGTCGCCATTGAAAAGACCCATTTACCCACAGATTAACAGGGAATAACCATGACCATCCTCGCAAAACTTGACGAACTTGGGCAATCCATTTGGTACGACAACATACAACGTTCCCAATTGATAGATGGCTCTCTACAAGGGATGATCGATCAAGGTATCATCAAAGGAGTAACGTCAAATCCATCGATCTTCCAAAAATCGATATCTTCGTCAAGCGTGTATGATGAAACACTTAAACCCATGGCTTGGAGTGGATTGGATAGCGAAAGCATTTTCTGGCAGCTCGCCGCCGAAGACATCCAAAAAACCACAGATTTATTTCAGAGTCTCTATATCAATAGCGGTTACTCAGATGGTTTCGTCAGCCTGGAGGTCTCACCCTTTTTCGCACATGATACCGCCAGTACAGTCGCTCAAGCTAAAGCGCTTTGGCATAAAGTTGACCGGGGCAACCTGATGATCAAGATTCCGGCGACCCGGGAGGGAATTCCAGCTATTCGTGAAGCGATTGCCTATGGGATAAACGTAAATGTCACCCTCATCTTTTCTTTGAGGAGATACGAAGAAGTGATGGATGCCTACCTTAGCGGGTTGGAGGACAGGCTTGAGGAAGGAAAACCTATCGACCGACTTGCCTCCGTGGCTTCCTTCTTTATTTCCCGTGTGGATACAAAGATCGATGGTTACCTGTTTGAAAAAGTTGAACAGGGTCGCCTTACAAGGCAGGAGATGGACAAACTGGCAGGGCGAGCTGCAGTCGCCAACGCCCGCATGGCTTATGCCCTCTATGAGCAGGTTGTGAGTGGCGAAAGATTTAAGGCACTTGCACAACAAGGCGCGAGAATGCAGCGCCCCCTCTGGGCGTCCACAAGCACGAAAAATCCACTTTACCGGGATGTAGTTTACATCGAAGAACTCATCGGGCAAAATACTGTGAATACTGTTCCTCCCACAACCTTGGCTGCGTATCTGGACCACGGAAAAGCGGAGAGAACCATCCACCTTGACTTGGAATCCTCGAGAGAGCTGTTCGAGGATCTGGTAAAAGCCGGAATTCAATTAGACAATGTAACTGACGAGCTTGAAACCGAGGGTGTTAAAGCTTTCTCAGAGGCTTTCACCGGGTTGCTTGCCAGCATAGAACAACGACGACTGTCGGCAATAGCGGAACTCACTGGCTTTCACGCAAATCTATCTGAACAGGTACGTCAATTGAGGGAGCAGGATTTCATTGCCCGTTTCTATAAGAAAGATGCTTCCTTGTGGACTTCGGATGACGCCGGGGTGAAAGAAATTCACAACCGCATGAATTGGGTCAATGCTCCGATGCAAAATCAGCAAATGGTTCCCGCATTGGATGATTTCCGGGAAGAGTGCCGCGCACGGGGTTATGAGAATGTGGTGGTGTTGGGTATGGGTGGATCTTCGCTCGCGCCTGAAGTTTTCAGCCTGATGTTCATGGATAAGCCGGGCAAAAAACCAGGATTGGCAGTGACCATCCTGGACTCAACCGATCCTGTTCAGGTGTCACATATCGAAAAAAATGCACCGGTCAAATCGACCTTGTTCATCGTCGCCAGCAAGTCCGGCACGACCGGGGAGATCAACGCTTTCTCGGAATACTTTTGGGACCAGGCAGTCAAGGAGTTCGGTGTTCATGCCGGAGATCACTTCGCGGTAATCACAGACCCAGGTTCACCGCTTGAGAACATTGCGCTGCAACGGGGTTACCTGAAGATCTTTGCTGGTGACCCTCAGGTAGGCGGCCGATATTCCGCTTTAACCGCATTTGGATTGGTGCCAGCTGCTTTATCCGGGGTAAATATCCAGCTATTATTGGAAAATGCTTCCCGCATGGCAGGTTTCTGCAGTGCAAAACAACCAGTTGAAGCCAACCCTGGACTTGTCCTCGGTGCTTACATCGGCAGTGGATCAATCTTCGGGCGGAATAAGCTAACAATCTTGACTGATCCAGACTGGGCTCCTTTCAGCAATTGGCTGGAGCAGCTTATTGCCGAAAGCAGCGGGAAGATTGGGAAAGGGATCACCCCGGTAGTAAATGAACCTTTGATTTCAGCTCAAAATTATGCTAATGACAGATTATTTGTTTATCTAAAAAGCACTGGCAAACAGTCTGAATTCATTACTGAATTAAGGGATGCAGGACAGCCAGTATTGACTCTTGAAGTTGGCAGCCCATATGACCTGGGTTCCCAGTTTTACCTTTGGGAGGTGGCTACTCCAGTTGCTTGTTCCATAATTGGTGTAAATGTTTTCGATCAACCGGATGTTCAGGACGCAAAAACCCGTACGCTTCAAAGCCTCTCGGAATATAAGCGGACCGGGAAACTGGTTGAGCCTGAAGCTTCGATTTTCCTTGACGATATCCGAGTTACTTTCAGCAAACCTGTGGTAACCCCCAAGGGAAATACTGTTAGCGAGCTCATCTCCTCGTTCCTGGAGAAAACCCTTCAGCTGGGGGATTACGTGGGGATCAATGCTTTCCTGCCGATGACCTCGGACATTGAGAGAAAATTATCTAAACTTCGTCTGGCCGTCCTTGATCGATACAAGGTCGCGACCATGCTTGGTTTTGGTCCAAGGTTCCTACATTCGACCGGGCAATTGCACAAAGGTGGACCTGATGAAGGTGTGTTCATTGTTTTCACAGCCCGGCGCGATAATGATCTCCAGATTCCGGGTGAGGGTGTAAGCTTCGATACCTTGCAGCGCGCGCAAGCCCTGGGCGATATGGATGCCTTACGGTCCAGAAACAGACGCATGGTCTGGATCGATCTGCCCGATACGGGTGATTCATTATCGAAGATCCTCTGAGTTAAAATCAGGAGTACCGAAACCTGAGCATCACAACTGAACAAGGTTTCATGGTGATCTGCCATTCACTGCCTTCCCCGGATGGCAGTTTATATTTGGTATATCTCACTCGGTTTGGGTGTTCAAAGGTATTGCTTGCATCGGGGTAACTGGCATGGATCGAAGAGGAATCAATCGGCTCGAGGTTCTTGATACCGGGAAATGCAATCTTAACTTTCAATTTGTCCAGGGGATAACGATTGATCAGGATGATTCCCAACTCATTCTTATTTCGGTCGATACCTGTGATGCTATCAAGGTAGGGAACAGCCGACCGTGCTTTAACGTTGGTGTCCAGTTGACTGCTGGAAAAGGTTTCGCAAGTGAATGTGTTTTCAAGGATCTCGCCAGGCAGCATTGAAAAAAGTAGAAACGGGAAAAACATGGTCGTGCGAATGGCGGTGCTTTCATTGGTTTGGATCAATGGGAGCACGTTTACCATTTGGGCAAGGTTTGCCATACCGATGGTGTGATTGTGCCTGGCAAATGTAGCGAGAGCGGAGGTGGCGTAAAGCGCGTCTCGCATGGTATAGGTGACGGCGTGCATACTGACATCATTTTCCACTGGCGGCAACCACAGGTTCCACTCATCCACTGCCTGGAGGATCGGTTTCTTTGAATACTCTTGAATTTGCTTTTCCACCCTGTGCAAAATTTCTTCCAGGTCCAGATGTGCTGATGAGACGGACTTGAACAATTCAATTGGATCATAATCCGTTTTCCAGCTTTCCTTTTCCGGTTGGTAAATATGCCAGGAGAGGTAATCAATATCCTGACTTGAGTTCTCCAGGACAACCCGGTTCCAAACCGCGGCAGGATCATTGGGGTCATCGGTGATAGGGTTGTGCCCAACAGCGATAATCTTGATTTCAGGATCGACTTTCCGCATCGTGCTGGCGAAATTGTTGAATCGCCTGGTGTAATTCTCGGCTGAGGTTGTCCCGATTTGCCATGGTCCCCAAACTTCATTACCAATACCCCAATGCTTCACATGATACGAATCGGGATGACCATTTTCGGCTCGGCGCTTTCCCTGGGAAGTTGAGATATCTCCATTGCAGTATTCGACCCATTGGGCAGCTTCTTCAGGAGTTCCTGATCCATCATTCACCACCAGGTATGGCTCCGTTTGAATCAACTCGCAGAAGGTTAGGAATTCATCGGTACCAACCTGGTTTGAGTCCTCCGCCTGCCAGGCGGCATCGTGGCGGCTCGGTCTTTTGTGTTTTGGACCGATTCCGTCTTCCCAATGGTAACCGCTGGCGAAATTACCGCCCGGGTAACGGATGATCGAGGGACGAAGCTCCTTGATGAGAGCGAGAGAGTCTTCACGCAATTTACTTCCATCCTTCGTCCAGATGCCATCGTAAATGCACCGTTCAAGGTGCTCGATGAAATGACCAAAAATGAATGGCGATGCCTGGCCAAGGGGTTTTTCCGTGTTCACGACCAGAACGGCTCTTCGAGGACTTCGCAGAAAGTTAAAAAACCCAGGTCTGAGCGGCTTGAAAATATTGCTTTCTGTTGCACCGGTGATGGAAAACTCAATATCCCCCACCTCACGGGTTGTGGCAAAGATTTTCACCGTCTCATTTGTGATACGTATTTTCACCACAAGAGTGATTTCTTCACGTACTGGAAGGGTAACTGGCTTATCAGGTCCAATCGCAGAACCTGCCAGATTATCCATTTGACTTGAAGACAAAAAGACGTGCTGCCCATCGATTGGCGTTCCATTGATCAAAACCTTGAAACTCGAAATAGTCGCCGGGGCGAAGGAGTTATTAAGTTTCACACTGAAATGGTCTACCTCTTTGTGAAAACTATCGGGGACAATCAACTTCTTGAGGATGGACTCCGGGATTCCCATGTATCACCTACTTAGCATTCTTTTTATTGGTATAGAGCAGCGGAATGGCTGCCAGCAGCGTGGCGACGGCAGCAACCTGGAAGATGAGAGAGGTGGGGATGAACGCTTCTTTCCCATCCAGGATGGTATGAATCCCAAAGGAGGTGGTCAACCAACTGCCGATCAATGGACCGGGAACCATCGTGAGGGCGACGGAAAAAAGGATGACATAGCCACCGAATTGTCCCCGTTTGTTCTCAGGAAAAAGATCTTTCTCCCAGGCTGAAGTCGCAATCGTCCAAGCACTGATAGGCGCAAGCCAGAGAATTCCGGTGAGCACCAACAATGGGACAGATCTTGCCAGAGAGAAGGCGAAAAGACCGACCATCTCTGCGATGACAGCCAGTAAAGCAACTTTTTTTCTTCCCCATCGGTCAACCAACAATCCAAGCGGATAGGCTGCAGCGATCCCACCGAGCAGGATGGCAAGGAAGATGATCAGTGAAGCCTGGAGAGTTTCGATCTTTAGGAAATGGGTGATGTAAATCAGCAGGTATGGAAAGAAAACCTGTTGAGCGATTCCCCAGAGCATCACTGCGAGGAGCACATAGACAAGGTCTCCTTGCTGTTTAAGTGAATCCCAGCGAAACGTATCCAGAATGTTTTTGAACAAGGTTGAAGGTTGAGCCGGTTTTTCATAAACAGTTTCTTTGAGAAGAAAGCTGGCTAACAACCCCAACACCAGCACTAATCCGCCGACAATATAGAAAAACGGGAAATATCCCACGGCGTCGATGACTATACCAGCGCCACCATAAACAAAAAGGAGCGCGACCCAGGTGAGGATTTCCAGTACACCCATCACCTTTCCCCGGTTTGACTCATTGGTGATATCTGCCACGTAGGCGTGAAAGACCGAATCATTTGCGCTAGAGCCAAAAAAGGTCATGACGCAATCGAAGAGGATGGCCATAAAAACCGCCATGCCGATTGAGTGAAAGAGAGCTGCGGTGGGGAAAAGTGCGGTGGTAATACCCCAACCGACATACCCGATGAGAAGAAACGGTTTCCGTCCCCAGCGGTAACGTACCTGGTCGCTCAGCGCCCCCATAATTATCGATGCGAGCGTGGCAGTAATCGCACTGGCAGCCACCATCCAGGAGATAGGCCTGGGGTCGGGTGTGATGGTGTTATAGATGAATGTGTTAAAGAATTGGTTTTCCACCCCCCAGGCGAGCGAACCCAGAAAACCCAGGATGATGATGGCCGTCCATGTCTTTTTGGTGAGCATTGAACCTCCGCAGTGAAATCATTATCGGAATTTAACTAACGCAACTGCACCAAGTGACCCGGAAAGGCTACCGAGGGCAGGAGAGACGATGAAGCTGTTCACATCCAGGACAATCGGAGATGAAACATAGCGATTGAGTGATTCCAAGAACTTCGCACGAATCCGCTCAATCAAACCCGCATGCGTCATCACCCCTCCGCCCAGAATGATCCGTTCTGGAGCACAAGAAAGTGTCAAGTTATGCAGCAATTGCGCGATATAGATCGATTCAAGTTCCCAGGCTGGGTGTTCGTCAGGAAGGCTGAGAGGGTCGGTTTTCCAGCGCGACCAAAGAGCAGGACCACTTGCCAGACCCTCCGCACAATTTTCATGGAAAGGGCATACACTGGAAAAACCATCATCGCGTGCTCGTTGTAAAAGAATGTGACCAGTTTCAGTATGGATCAACTTAGTGATTGGAACACCGTTAACCACAACCCCGCCTCCAATACCAGTACCGACAGTGATGTAGATGTAATTCGCCAACCCTTGAGCTGCACCCCATTTGCCCTCGCCAATCGCGGCGGCATTGACATCCGTTTCAAGATGAAGAGGAAATTGAAATTCCTTATGAAAGTAAGAAAGGATATCAAATCCCTGCCATTCAAGTTTTGGTGATGTCGTGATATGTCCATAGGTCGCTGATGAAGGATTGAGATCCAGGGGGCCGAAAAATGCTAATCCTAAACCACGCAAAGTTAATTGGTTTGCCTGCTCAACCCCCCGGAAAAACTTAACTACTTCGGGTAGGGTTTGTTCTGGTGTGCTGGTGGGAATTTCTTTTTCAGACAGGATATTTTTCCTATCTGCAGCTACAAGGCATTTGATCTTAGTTCCGCCGGCTTCTATTCCGCCAAAGTAATCCATTTTACGTTCCGTGGTGTTGTATAGAATATGTAATATTAGCACAGGAATTCGGTTGGGGTAATCAAGTATAATTGTGAAAATTTACCGTGAGAATTCATACTTATTGATCAGGAGTGATATTGATGGACCTTTTTGAGAAATGCAGGAACTTCACCGCTGCAAAAGAAGCCATGGAAAGCGGCATCTACCCATATTTTATCCCGCTGAATGAAAATGAGGGCACAGAGGTCGTTTATAAGGGTCAGCGATTGATCATGTGCGGGTCAAACAATTACCTTGGTCTGACCACGCATCCAAAAGTACGCGAAGCCGCGCTCGAAGCAATCAGACGCTTTGGTACCAGCTGCACCGGTTCCCGTTTCCTGAATGGCACTTTAGCTCTCCATGAACAACTCGAGGCAGAGCTTGCAAGCTGGGTCGGCAAGGAAGCCACACTGGTCTTTTCCACTGGTATGCAGACCAACCTAGGTACGGTCAGTTCATTGATCGGGCGGGATGATGTGGTCATCCTGGACAAGGATGACCATGCCAGCATTGTGGACGGCGCACGGCTTGGTTATGGCAAGATTGAGCGGTATCGTCATAATGACCTGGAACATCTCGAGAAGCGTTTTAAAGTCAATTCCGGATACTGCGGGCAGGCTGGTGGCGGTTGACGGTATGTTTAGCATGGAAGGTGACCTTGCTCCATTACCTGACTTGATTCCGATCGCTAAGAAGTATGGAGCACGGGTGATGGTTGATGATGCTCATGGGATGGGTGTCCTTGGAAAGGGGCGTGGAACGTGTGCGGAGATGGGGGTGACGAAGGATGTCGACCTCATCATGTCGACCTTCAGCAAGTCATTTGCATCCTTGGGCGGTTTTATTGCAGGGGATGAGAATACGATCCATTACATCAAGCATACTGCACGAGCGCTCATTTTCAGCGCATCCATCCCACCGGCGAATGCCGCAGCGGCTTTGGCAGCATTGCATGTGATGCAGGAAGAACCGGAACGGGCTCAGCGGGTGATAGAAGTCGCCGAGAAAATGCGCAAGGGATTCAGAGCGCTTGGATTCGATATTGGCAATTCGGTGACCCCTGTAGTGCCGATCATCATCGGGGATGATGAGAAAACTTTCATGACATGGAAGCTGCTCTTTGACAATGGCGTGTTTGTCAACCCGGTGATCTCACCTGCAGTGACCCCGGGTCACCAATTGTTGCGTACCAGTTACATGGCAACTCATACGGATGCGCAAATGGATAAGGTGCTCACAGTATTCGAAAAAGTGGGCAAGGAAATGGGATTGATCTAAAACAAAAGACCGGGCAACCGGTCTTTTTCTACCCTAAAACCATTTTCTTTTTCGGAAATATAAAAGCATTCCAACACCGATGAGAATCGAAAAAATGCAGGTGAGAAAAAACCCAAGCGGATGATTAGCACCCGGGATAATGCGAAAATTCATGCCAAATAACCCGGCTATGAAGGAGAGCGGTAGAAAGATTGTGGACACGATGGTCAAGGCTTTCATGATCTCGTTCATTCTCAGGCTCGTAGAGTTGAGATAGATGTCCATCGCCCCGGAGACAATGTCGCGCAGCGTATCTGCCAGATCCTGGATGCGGACAAGGTGGTCATAGATATCACGGAAATAAATCAAGCTCTGCGGATCAATCTGGGGAAATTCATCGCGAGAAAGACGATTCACGACCTCCCGTTGGGGTGCAACAATCCTTCTAAGTGACATGATGGCATGTTTCAGGGAAAGCAGCTGTGCCAGGGTTTTGGGATCTGGTTTTTCCAGAACGCTATCCTCCAACCATTCCACTTCATTTTCCATATGGTCGATCAGAGGCATGTAATTATCCACCAGGCAGTCGAGCAGTGTGTGGCATAAGAAATCCGGACCATTTTTCGCAATTCGGGTATCTTTGTTCAGTAACTCCCACGTTTTCTGAACTGGCGCCATGGTGTGGTCGGTGTAACAGGTGACCAGGAAGTTTTTCCCCAGGAAGAAATCGAGTTCTAAGGTTTCCAGGTCCTCGAAATCCTGCTTGGAAACTATCGCGTGGGCGATGAGGAATAAATAATCAGAAAAATCATCCAGTTTTGAGGATTGATACCCAGGGCTGAGACAGTCCTCGATTGCGAGAGGGTGAAAGTGAAATGTCTGATTCAGGATCAAGTCCATCTCTGAATCAGTTGTTTGTTCAAGGCTGACCCAAAGAAAACCCTCCGGATTATCTTGAAACTGGAGGATGTCTTCGACTCCTGACAACACGATGGGGTAGTTATTATTCGATAGAAAGACAGCTCGAAACATGGGACAATTGTATCTGATATCTGTTGAAAAATTCTATCAACCTAAAACAGACCCCAATCTGCACCCAATCCTTCTTCCATCATCGAGAAGTCCCAGGGATCAAGACCAAAATCGATGCCAACCTCGCGTTCCAACACCTGTTCGGCTTTTTGGCGGGTGGATTCCATCATTGAAGGACCGTAAGGGCAGAAAGGAGTAGTGAGGATCATTTTAATTATTGCTCCATCATCATCGATCTTTACGTTACGAATAAGCCCTAGTTGAATGATGTTCAAGCCCAATTCAGGATCCAAAATCTCGCTTAATCCTTTCTTCAGATGATCGCTCAACTCCGGATGGGTGGCTTCAGAGTCCCACGCAGGGCGGTTGGTTCCGGGAACAGGATTATTGGTCATTTTTTACCTCACTTGCAAAGAAGATTTTCTGATCAAGAAACTGCACTGGTGATCTCCGGCTGTCATGCAGCGGATCTTATCCAAAGGGATGGATAACAAGGTCGACAATAGTATTTGGTCAATTGAACACACTTCCGGGTGATTTTTGCTGACGTGAAAAAAGGGACAGGAGACCTCATTAATCAGATAATCTTCCCCTTGTTTCGACCATTCGAGGGTGTAACCCTCCGTGAGAAGGAATTCCTGGATGTAGCGTAGTTTATCTTCCAGACCTAGATTCTTGATCTTGTCGATCTG
Source organism: uncultured Chloroflexia bacterium (assembly GCA_963774925.1). Classification (GTDB taxonomy): domain Bacteria; phylum Chloroflexota; class Anaerolineae; order Anaerolineales; family Anaerolineaceae; genus UBA6107. The sequence goes on along the minus strand of CAVZGM010000001.1, from coordinate 545,958 downwards.
GTCCGCTGCAATATCCTTTGCGATCATCATGAAAAGGTTTTCCAATTGCACAGGCGTGAGTTGAGTCTTTAATTGATCCAACAGGCGATTTGTGAGGTCCAGGTACCTGGTCGGGAATCGTTCCGCACCAGAGTCAGTTAATGAGTAAACGAGTTTTGGTCTACCAACCCCGTGCCTGACCTCTTCTGCTTTTATCAACCCATCAGCGAGAAGACTGGTGAGATGATGTCTGGCGGAGATGGCGTTGATCTTCACTTCATCTGCAATCTCATTGATTGAAGAGTGTGGATTATTCAGCAAGAGCTGTAAAATTCTATCTCGTGTACTTTTCATCATTCCTTCTCTTAAAGAAAAAGCTGCTAAAACATTTACTGTATTTATTATACCTGATATTTACAATAAAATTGATAAATATGGTAAATATTGACGTCAATGGCATGATGTGCTATAATCTTTTTGTTGTACGAATAAGTAAGAAAATAGTTATATAAATAATAAATATGCCCATTAATGGGCTTTGGAGAACTGGAATGAGCGAGCTGATAATCAAGGACTTACATGTTTCGATCGAAGAAAAGGCAATCCTCAAAGGAGTAAATCTTAGCGTTAAGCAGGGTCAGGTACATGCCATCATGGGTCCTAATGGAACAGGGAAATCAACCCTGGCATACACCTTATTAGGCCACCCGAATTACAAAGTCAAGCAGGGTGAAGTCAGTTTTAAGGGGATGAACATTCTTGACCTTGAGACCGATGAACGGGCGAGGATGGGGCTTTTCCTGGCTTTCCAGTACCCGGTATCCATTCCTGGTGTAACCGTAGCAAATTTTCTCAGAACAGCTTTGAATGCGCATAGGAAAGCGGTCAATCCTGACTATAAGGGGATCAGCATTCCCGAGTTCAGAAAGCTCCTCAAGGAAAAAATGGAAGTACTGAAGATGGATTCGTCTTTTGCCGGACGTTACTTGAACGAAGGCTTTTCCGGCGGAGAGAAGAAACGCGCCGAAGTACTTCAGATGGCAGTCCTTCAACCGGAAATTGCGATCCTTGATGAGACAGATTCAGGATTGGACATTGATGCCTTGAAAGTGGTCTCAGAGGGTGTAAACCTCCTGCGAGAGCAAAATATTGGTGTCCTTCTAATCACCCATTACCAGCGAATGTTGAATTACATCAAACCAGATTTTGTCCATGTGATGATGAATGGTCAGATCGTTGAATCTGGCGGTGCAGACCTCGCTCTTCACCTAGAGGAGCATGGATATGATTGGATCCGCGAGAAACATGAAAACGGGCAGAGCGGATAATTAGATTTAACAATTACAGGTATTGAAAAATGAGTGACTCTAAGAATACCGACTTTTTGGAAAATATTGGCGACTACCAATACGGGTTCAGCGATCCTGATACCTATGTTTACAAATCCGAGAAGGGTTTAAGCGAAGCGGTTGTACGAAAAATTTCGCAGATGAAAGGCGAACCGGATTGGATGCTGCAATTCCGCCTGAGAGCCCTGAAACATTTCCTGGCGCGTCCCATGCCAACCTGGGGAGCTGACCTCAGTCATCTAGACCTCGAGAATATTTATTATTATGTACGACCTTCAGAGTTTAGCGGAAAAACCTGGGATGAAGTCCCGGACACAATCAAAAATACTTTCAACAAACTCGGGATCCCAGAAGCGGAACAGAAGTTCCTGGCTGGAGTAGGCGCTCAATATGAATCAGAAATGGTTTATCACAGCATTCAAGAGCATCTTGAGAAACAAGGAGTGATATTTCTTAGTATAGAAGATGGGCTGCGCCAGCACCCGGAATTGTTTCGTCAATATTTTGGGACTGTGATTCCAATCGAAGATAATAAATTCTCAGCCCTCAATTCGGCTGTATGGTCAGGCGGTTCTTTCGTTTACATCCCGAAAGGTGTTACTGTTGAGCTTCCTCTGCAAGCGTATTTTCGGTTGAATTCTGCAAATATCGGTCAGTTCGAACGCTCCCTGATCATTGCGGATGAAGGTGCACGCGTTCACTATGTCGAGGGATGCACAGCACCCCAATACACCACCGATTCATTTCACAGCGGTGTGATTGAGATTGTGGTGAAGAAAGGCGCACGCGTCCGATACACCACCATTCAAAATTGGTCTACAAATGTGTACAACCTGGTCACCCAACGTTCGATTGTAGAAGAAAATGGAACAATGGAATGGGTGGACTGTAACCTGGGTTCCAAGGTCACGATGAAATACCCATCAACTTACCTGATGGGACCTGGCGCACATGGCGAGATCCTTTCGGTAGCATTTGCAAGCCGAGGTCAACACCAGGATGCCGGTGGCAAGGTGATCCATTTTGCTCCAAACACAAGTTCAAAAGTAACTTCCAAATCCATTAGCAAGGATGGTGGGCGGTCATCCTATCGAGGATTGCTCAAGGTGCATAAAGGAGCAAAAGGAGCGAAGTCCTCGGTTGCTTGTGATGCCTTGTTGCTTGACCCGCAATCCCGGTCTGACACGTATCCAACCATCGAGATCGACGAAGAAGATGTGACCATTGGGCACGAAGCATCAGTATCAAAGATCGGCGAGGAACAATTGTTTTACCTCAAGAGCCGGGGATTGTCACAGGAGGAAGCGACCACAATGGTCGTTTCCGGGTTCATCGAACCTTTGGTTAAAGAGCTGCCAATGGAATATGCTGTAGAAATGAACAGATTGATTCGATTGCAAATGGAAGGCTCAGTTGGGTAACCACTGAAGCGTGAATGGTAACTGGAATGACCGACAAACCAATCATCATAAAAAAGATGGGCTCTGCCCAATCATCTTCTCAGCCAGGTTTACAAATCCAACCGGAATTTTTGGATGAGAATATTATTGTCCGTGAATACCGGCAGAAAGCCTGGCTTCAATACCAATCACTCCCTCTTCCAGTGGAGAAAGATGAAGATTGGCGTAGGACCAGTTTGAAGGTTGTTGACTTTCCTTCTTACTCACTCAAGATTCCTGCAGCCTTACCTTCAATTCCTGAAGCACTTGTTGAGCCCATGGCAGATCGACTTCATTCCGGGCAGGTGTTGGTTACCCCGACCGGTAGTCAAACCCAATTGGCAGAGGAATTATTCAATGCAGGTGTCATCTTCACTGATCTCTCCACTGCAGCAAAGAAATACCCGGATATCCTGGCAATGGTACTCAAACAGACCAACGCGATTAACAATAAGAAGTTCTATTCCTTGGCAGGAGCGCTGGAATTTAATGGGATAGTGTTGTATGTTCCCAGGAACGTGAGCATTGATACCCCGCTTCAATCCGTTTATTGGGCTCCCGGAAAAGGATACGTTCACTCCTCACATGTCTTTGTGTACCTCGAAGAAGGCGCGTCGGCAATATTTGTTCATGAATCTGCATCAGGTTCGGATGACCACACGCTCCACACTGGTCTGATCAATATTTTCGTTGGGCAAAACGCGAAATTAACTTTCGTGGAGCTGCAATCCTGGGGTGAGAAAGTAATCAATTTCACCCAGGAGGACGTGAATGTTGAGAGAGACGGGAGTGTTGATTGGATCTTCGGAGCTCTCGGAAGCAGGTTGACCAAGAATTTTTCAAACCTCAACCTCATCGGTGAAGGAAGTACCGGAAAGATGTCGGGTTTCTATTTCACCAACAAAGACCAGCACCTGGACCACGATACTCAGCAAAATCACCTGGCAGCGAGCACCACCAGCGATCTGTTATTCAAAGGTGCGTTGCTTGAAGAAAGCCGCTCGGTTTGGCAGGGGATGATCTATGTGGCACCGAATGCCAGTAAGACCGATGGATACCAGGCGAACCGTAACCTGGTACTCAGTAAAAAAGCCAGGGCGGATTCCATCCCCGGGCTGGAGATTCTCACGGATGATGTGCGCTGCACACATGGTGCAACGGTAGGTAAAATCGACGAGGAACAGATCTTCTACCTGGAAAGCCGTGGACTAAAACGGGCTGAAGCAGAAAGACTGATCGTGGAAGGATTCTTTGATCCGATCATGCAACGTATCCCGTTCGATGGCGTTAAAAAGCGGTTCCAAGCGGCAATCAAGCAAAAAATGGAGATACTGGATGCATAATCCTGGTTTCACCCTATAATTAGTTAAAGAAAAACGAGAGACGGAGAGTAATCCATGGCATCTGCACCATTTATGAAACCACCGGAAGCTGAATATGAATACCAGGTCGGGGATCCTGTGGAAGTGTATTGCGATCACGAGAAAAGCGGAGACAGGATTCGTGGTTGGTTGAAAGGGATTGTTGTACAGGTTGATCCGAAAATGGTTGCTGTGCAATTCCGAACAAACGTTTACCTGACGGATGGCTGGATGGTACCAGACCATATTCTTTGGTATCCGCAGAATTCTCCCCATATTCGGGTTCCCGATCGTAAAAATCGAATGGAATTGGGTAAGGCATTCTAAAGAGTTTGATATGAACTCAAAGACTCTTACAGGAAATCTCTCTGAAATCCGGAAAGATTTTCCAATATTTAACAGGGTTGTCCATCAGGATAAACCTCTGGTTTACCTGGATTCTGCTGCGACATCACAGAAACCGGAATCAGTCATCCTGGCGATGGATCAATACTACCGGCTTACCAATGCCAATATTCACCGGGGGGTGCATACCCTGGCGGAAGAAGCCACTGCTGAATACGAGTCTGCACGCAATAAGATTGCGAGTTTTATTGGCGTGAGCTCAGCCAGTGAAGTAATTTTTACCAGGAATGCCACAGAATCGATCAACCTGGTGGCACAGACCTGGGGGAAACAGAATCTTGTTGAGAATGACCTGGTGATCCTGACCGAAATGGAACACCATTCGAACCTGGTTCCATGGCAGATGCTTGCCAGTGAAAAAAAGCTGAGGTTGGAGTTTATTCCAGTAACGGATGATGGTTTGCTTGATCAGGAAGTTTTCAAAAGTCTACTCGAACAGGACCCCAGGCTTGTCGCTTTCATGCAGATGTCTAACGTCCTTGGCACGATCAACCCCGCGCAGGAGATGGTCAAGCAAGCAAAGTCAGCGGGTGCGGTCACATTGATCGACGCCGCACAATCAGTACCGCATTTTCCGGTCAATATTCAAGAGTTAGACGTTGATTTCCTTGCTTTCTCTGCCCATAAAATGCTTGGTCCCACGGGGATTGGTGCGCTCTGGGGGCGGCAAGTGCTGCTTGAACAAATGCCTCCTTTCCTCGGTGGCGGAGACATGATCAAAAAGGTTTTTCTGCGCTCGTTTACCCCAAATGACCTGCCGCATAAGTTCGAGGCTGGCACCCCAGCGATCGCAGAAGCAATTGGTTTTGGGGCTGCAGTCGATTATCTTAGCGACATAGGGATGGACAACATTGCTGCACACGAACAGGAAATCACCCGGTATGCGATGGAAAAACTTGCAGAAATCGATTCGTTAGAGATTATCGGACCCTCAGCCAACAAGCGCGGTGGGGTGGTATCCTTTACTCTTGAAGGGATCCATCCACACGACATCGCTCAGATTTTAGACTCGGATGGTGTAGCAGTCCGCGCGGGTCATCATTGCGCCATGCCGCTGCACGACCGCTATGGCATCCCGGCTTCCACACGCGCCAGCTTTTATCTCTACACAAATCACGAGGATGTGGACTGCCTGTTCGACTCATTGCATAACGTGATTAAGATTTTCAGGTAAACCAATATGGACGATTTATACCGCGAGATCATCATCGAGCATTACAAGAATCCAGGCTACAAAGCAAAACTCGATCCCCACGATATTACCTTTGAGGATGAAAATCCGCTGTGTGGAGATCATCTCAGGATCGATTTACGTGTCGACAAATCTGGAATCGTGACAGAAGCTGGTTTTAGCGGGCATGGTTGCGCGATCTCCCAGGCATCCGCCGATATCCTTTTAGAGATGGTTGTGGGTAAGACGCTGGATATAGTTAAGACAATCAACAAAGAAGACTTACTTGACGCCCTTGGTATCGAGTTGGGACCAGTACGAATGAAATGCGCGATGCTGTCCCTAAAAGTATTAAAAGCGGGAGTTTATGGTTTGGGAGAGTCAAGCGACGCGTTGCTTGAAGCGGAGGAATCATGACCAGTAAACCAGAATTCTCCCCAAGGTTTTTCAGGATCGCTCTGGTGAATGATATTGCTCCCGGAGAGCGATTATTATTTGAATTGGAAGGTTATCCAATTGTGCTTTTCAGGCTGGGAGACACTTTCATTGCTACAGGGGATGTTTGCACGCATGATGCCGGTCCGATCAGCGAGGGGGAAATCATCGATGAGGAAATTGTTTGCCCACGTCACGGCGCCAGATTCAACTTGAAAACCGGAAAAGTGATTTCCTTCCCGGCGGTCGAAGATATCCCTGTTTACCCGGTACGGTTGGCTGATGGATTTGTTGAAGTAGGATTAAGCGAATAAACAAAACAAAAAGACCTCAATCAACGATTGAGGTCTTGGATCCTAAATACTACATCCGAATGACCCGATAACCCTGAGGATATCGAATCCTTCAGCAAATCTTCGCTCCGCCAATGCGCCATTGCGAATGGCAGTTGCCCGGGTCAGTTCGGGATCGAAATAATATTTTTCGTCATAGGTGTGATATTCCCCTAAAGCCTCGATCTTTTTGTTCACATCCTTTTCAGTTACCTCAACCAGGAAATTCGGAAAAAAACCGTAACTACTGCGAATCACATCAAACCCAAGCACTGTGATTCCGCGGAAAGCTCGTAATGATTCTTCCATAACTGTGAGATGGTCCTGATGCAAGTCAGCCTTGGTGTGAACAAAGACGATGTCCGGTTTAAACTCCTTTTTGAATTGGATGAGGAATTCCAGGATCTCCTGCCGAACTTGTTGAAACCGGCGTGTTTCAAATTTACCCAGGATGACATTCTCAGGCAGGATTCCCAATACTTTCATACTGTTGTAATGTTCTCCAACCAGGTTTTGCAACAAGGGATTCTTTTGATTATCAGAAAGGGTCAGGCACTTGATCTCAGTCATATCCTGGATATGAGCGATCAAAGCGCCTGCACCAATCTCGATGTCATCCGGATGCGCACCGATGAAGGCTACTTTACGACCGAAGAAGGTCATGTCATGGTTCATAAGCACCTATTTTGTTGCAAGGATTCCACCGACGACCTTGGTCATGACAAGTTTTCCATCATTATCCAGGCGTTTCTTTGCAGAAATTTTGATCTTGGACATGATCTTTTCAAAGTCATCTTTATCGTGGAAGAGAGACCCCCAAAGCTTCCGGTCCTCAGACATGGAGGCACGGGTGTAGTCCATATAAGGATCAACGGATTCAAATGAGAGGGGATTTTCAAAGACATGCAGGACAACTTTTGAAAACAAGGATTTCACCGTTGATAAAATCTCAGTAGAATAACGGGAACTGCCGGGCATCGGCGGGATTGTTAAACCGGTAGCTTCCGTTATGATGTCATAGAAAAGTTTCTTGTTCTGCGGCATAGGACCTGTAGTAAACAGACGTCCGCCCGGTTTTAATACTCTGTGCATCTCCTTGATGGTGAAGGGGATGACTTCCGCGTAATAGATCGCAAAACAGCAGGAGAGAAAGTCAAATTCACCATCCAGGTGTGGAAAAGGCTTATTGAAATCCAGAAACTCGAAATTTATGTTCGTTTTTCGGATTTTATTGAGTTCCCTGGCCTGATTTAACAGGTCATCTGAGACATCACCCCCAACTATTTCTGCTTTACCTTCCGTTGTATCGTGGTAGGAAAAACATTGCTTGCCAGACCCGCAGCCGACATCCAGAATGCGTAAGCCTGGCTGCAATTTGATCAGGTCGAGCATCCAGGCGTCAATGTCTCTTGCCCCGAATTTCGAATGAATATCGATGCGTACTGCCAAATCTTTGGTGGTTTCTTGAAAATCAATTTTCATGTCAATTTCCTCACTGAATTAAGTATAAAGGTTGCATTTATTGTGTCAAGACTCTGTTAGCAGATCCGGGGCAGCATTTCTCCAGACAGAATGTCCAGGATTCGCGTCGTGCCCACCTTTGTCTTCAGCAGCACCCTACCAGCGTCTATATCCGTGACTTTACCAATTAGGGCTGCATTCTTTCCAAATGGATTATTTCTCAAAGTCTCCAGGAGAAGTGTAGTTCTTTCAGGTGGGGCGATCAAGATGACTTTGCCCTCGTTCGCAACATAAAGCGGGTCAAACCCCAAGATCTCGCAAGTGGAACGAACTGGTTGATTAATCGGGATGGTTTGCTCATCAAGGAGGATACCCACATGGCTCTGAGAAGCAATTTCATTCAATGTGGTTGCCAATCCACCTCGCGTTGGGTCGCGCAGCACATGGATATCAGGGCATGCCAGGACAGCATCCTGGATCAGGTGATTGAGCGGAGCGACATCTGACGAAATTTCAGCAGCCAGTCCCAATTCACCACGCGCGATCAAAACAGCGATACCGTGGTCACCAATCGTTCCAGAGATTAGGATGTCATCTCCTGGCTGCGCTTTGTCCCCACCAAGCGCGAGATGGTTAGGAACAGAGGCGACCCCAGTCGTGCTGATGAAAATGCCATCCGCTTTCCCTTTTTCCACAACCTTGGTATCGCCGGCAACGATCGGCACTCCTGCTTCTTTGGCTGCTTGAGCCATTGAAATGATGATCCGTTCCAAATCATCAATCGCGAAACCTTCCTCAATAATGAAACTTGCGGTGATGGCTATGGGTATACCGCCAGACATGGAAACATCGTTGACCGTTCCGCAAACAGCCAGTCGTCCGATATCGCCTCCGGGGAAAAAGAGGGGGCTGACAATATGTGCGTCGGTACTGACTACGATGCGATTACCATGTAGTGCAATCAGCTCGGCAAAATCATTGCCGGCGTTTAGTGCGGGGTTCGAAAAATGCGGTTGAAAGAATTTTCGTATTAGATCCTGGGTCATTCCACCACCTGACCCATGCCCAAGCATGATCTTCTCATGATGCTTCAATGGAAGCGGACAAACGACATTTTCAAAGGATGCTGGTTGGTCTTGCATCTCTATTTCTTTCCATGGGAATGATTGGAGTACCGATAGTAAGCGGCACATGCACCTTCTGAGGAGACCATGGTAGCGCCTAGCGGGTTTTGAGGGGTGCATAAAGTGCCAAATGCCGGGCAGTCAGGCGGCTTTACCATGCCTTGAAGGACCTTCCCTGCAATACAGATTTCAGACTCCCTGGTTTGGATATTTTGCACGTCGAACCTGTTCTCAGCATTGAAGTGTGAGAATTCATCGCGGAGTGTCAACCCGCTTTGAGGAATTTGACCGATCCCCCTCCAATTGCGGTCGCAAGGGACGAAAACCTGATCGATCATAGCCTGAGCTGCAATATTCCCCGGTTCAGTGACCACACGGGAATATGCATTGCGAACCTCGTAAATACCTTCCTCAAGCATTTGCACGGTCATCAATATGCCATTCAGCAGGTCAACTGGCTCAAAACCAGTGACCGCGATCGGGGTGTTGTATTGCGTAGAAATCGAGTGATATTGGTGAAAACCCATGACCGCGCAGACATGACCTGCAGCCAGGAAACCCTGGACACGATTTGTTGGTGATCCGAGGATGGCATGCATGGCAGCCGGAACGGTCACCTGCGACACCAGGATCGAATAATTGGAAAGTCCAAGAGCTTTGGCAATGAGAACGCTGGACGCATTTACTGGCGCTGTTGTCTCGAATCCAATGGCGAAGAACACCACCTGTTTGTCCGGATTCTGACGGGCAATTGTTACTGCATCAATGGGCGAGTAGACAATTTTTACTTCATGCCCAGCAGCCCTGACCGAGAACAGGTCGGTTTCTGAACCTGGAACCCTCAGCATGTCGCCGAATGAGCAAAAGATGACGTCTGGACGGGAGGCAATCGCCAGCGCTTTATCGATCAATTCAAGGGAAGTGACACACACCGGACAGCCCGGACCATGAACCAGCTCAATGTCCTGTGGCAGAAGCTGATCCAGTCCATTCTGCATGATCGAATGGGTTTGCCCACCGCAAATTTCCATAATCACCCAGTGATGGCGAGTGATCTCCGTGATCTTCTTCGATAAAACCCGAACAAGGTCTGAATTACGAAATTCTTCTAAATATTGCACAGATTACAGTCCTATTGTTCAAGGTCGCTGTTCAATTCGTCGAGTTCGCGAAATGCTTCGAGCGTATCCCTTGCTTCCTCTTCACTCAAAATATTCAGGGCAAAACCGGCGTGAATGATCAAGTAGTTTCCAATTTCTGCAGTGGGGACTGCTTCCAGGCAGACGTCACGCATCACTCCGCCAAAATCGACTTTTCCCATTTTGACCCCAACAGTATCAGTGATCTCAATAAGCTTTCCAGGTATCGCGAGACACATTTTTCACCTCTAAGTGTATTGCAGATTAGCTGCCAGGATAACGAGCTGACCGATTGAAATTCCAGCATCATTTGTGGGCACACGATGATGGATTAGAGTCCTGAAACCCTCTTGATCCAATCGTCTTGTCATTTTACCTAAAAGGGTCATATTTTGCCACACCCCACCAGTAAGAGCGACCGTGTTGCAACTCGTTTCCTGCCGGATCGTTTTTACGCAGATTACGCTTATGTTAACGATTGCGTTGTGAAATTTGGCGGAAATGATGGGAATGGGTACGGCTGCTAAATAATCACTGGTGACCTGGTTGATTAATCGGCCTAAAAGTACAATCGAACCTTCGATAGCAAATTCATAAGCCGAATCTTCATTTGGATCAGCGCAATTCTCCAGTTCAATTGCAGCCTGACCCTCATATGAGGCGGTCTGCCTGATACCGACGAGGGCGGAAACCGCATCGAACAGACGACCCATGCTGGAGGTTCGAGGAGTGTTAATATTTGACCTTATCTGTTTTGAAAGAAGCTCCTTATCAAAAGTTGACAGGGCTTTCACCGGAGGAAGCTCTTCAGCCCAATCCAAACCGGCGGCGGAGAGGTAAGCCAAAGCGATTCGAGACGGGTGGTGGATGGCTGCGTCTCCTCCCGGAAGCGGCATTTCTTCAAGGTGAAAGCGCCGCACAAATCCTTTTACGTTGCCAAACAAAAATTTCACCACCCCATATTGTTCCATCAGAACCATAACCGGTCCCGTCAAAGGTAAGCCCAATGACGGGTTCTGAGATCGGGTAATCGTTATCCACCAGGCAGGCAGCCAGGTGGGCATGGTGGTGTTGGATCGGGAGTATAGGCAGGTCATTTTTCCGGGCAAGTTCTTGGCCATACTTTGTGGAAAGATAATCGGGATGGAGGTCGATGGCAATGGCTTTCGGTTGAATCCGAAAGATTTTGCGGTAATAATCAATTCCCTCCTCATACGATTTCAAAGTTTCATAATTTTCCAGGTCACCAATATGGTGGCTGAGAAATAAATATTTATTACGTGATAAGCAGAAGGTGTTTTTTAACTCTGCCCCGCATGCCAGCAATTCGGGAAGGTCGGTTTTTCCAACAATAGGTTCAGGTGCATATCCACGAGACCTGCGGATGGGGTAAGTAAGCTCCTGGAAAACCCGAACGACTGAGTCATCAATCCGGGTTTGAATATCTCGATTGTTGGTGAGAAATCCATCTGCAATCCCCGATAATCGATTGCTGGCGTCGGTATCCTGAAAAGCGATTGGTTCTTCACTGAAATTCCCACTCGTCATTACCAATGCAGCGGGAAAACCATCACCTGGTTCCGTCAGAAGCAAATGAAGGGGGGTGTAAGCGAGCATGAACCCCAGCGTATTTTGTCCAGGAGCGCATGATTCCGCGATTGCGCACTCCGTCTTTTTCTGAAGTAAAACCACCGGTCGTTGACGTGATTGGAGGAGTCGAGCTTCTTCGTGATTAACCTCCACAAATTTCATAAGCGTTGAAAGGTCAAAGGTCATTAAGGCAAAGGGTTTATCACTGCGTTTTTTCCGTTGCCTGAGGGTTTGTACAGCTTGGTTATTGGAGGCATCACAGGCGATGTGGTACCCCCCCAAACCCTTTATTGCGACAATCTTTCCTTCCTTCAATGCAGTTCGCGCTTCCTGCAATGCGTCTTCCTTGGAAAGGTCATGAATGCCATCAACATAACGGACTTCAGGGCCGCAAGTCTGGCAAGCGACCGGTTGAGCGTGAAAACGGCGATTTGAAGGATCCTGATATTCAATACTACATTCATGACAGAGAGGGAACTCATCCATCGTGGTGTTCGGACGGTCGTAGGGAATGTCACGAATAATGGAAAACCGGGGTCCACAATTTGTGCAATTGATAAACGGATATCGAAATCGGCGGTCTGCAGGGTCGAATAATTCTCTCTGACAATCCTCACAGATGGCAAAATCGGGTGAAACAGGGATGAATTCGCCTGCTAAGCTTTCGCTTTCCCTGATCTCAAATGTTATATATTGACCAGCCTCGATTTCAATTACCTGAATATCATCAATCCTGGATAAGGGCGGAGACTGTGTGTTAACAACCGTAAGGAAATCATCAACCGAAGAGACCAGCCCACAAACCTCGATGTCAACGCCATTGGAGGAATTGGAAATCCAGCCAGTCAGATTCAATTGTTGTGCGAGGTTGTAAACAAAAGGACGAAAGCCCACTCCCTGAACAATGCCAGTGATGTGGATTTTTCGTCCCGTTAATCGTTCAGACATTTGCCGCCTTATGATTGGACACTTGTTGGTTGATCCAAGATATCCATTTGTCAAAGCCTTCGCCGGTGCGGCAGGAAACAGGAAAGGTCACCAACCCCGGATTTAACATTTCCACTCCCTGGCGGAAGTAATCCATCTTGAATTCCACATAAGGGGTGAGGTCAACTTTGTTGATGATCAACACGTTCAGACCACGATAGATATTCGGGTATTTATAAGGTTTATCGTCGCCTTCCGGAACGCTCGCAACAAGCAGGTTGATATGTGTACCGAGATCCCATGCAGCGGGACAAATCAGGTTCCCCACATTTTCAACGATCACCAGGTCAAGGTCAGCGACAGGGAGTTGACTCAGACCATCGCGGAACATCATCGCATCGAGGTGGCAATCTCCTCCTGTATTGATCTGAACAGCTGGCATGCCAGCAGCGATTACTTTTTCGGCATCGATAGTTACCGGTGCGGTATCACCTTCAACGACACCAATGCGCATGCTGCCTTTCAAACGGTGAATGGTCTCGACGATGAAACTTGTTTTCCCCGCGCCGGGAGAAGCCATCAGGTTGATTGAGAAGACAGCGTGGTCATTTAGATAATCCTTATTGGATTGTGCTTGCCTGTCATTTGCGCTCAGGATTTTTTCAACAATGGGTACCCGGGTTGAGCTCATACGCTTTTCATTCCTTTTCGATTTCGATGCTGTCCAGGTAAAACTCTTCACCTGATTGGATTTGGAGCAGAAGGCTGCCGCATTTTGGACAGGGAGAGAGGCGGTTGTCGAGTAGAAAGGTATCACCACATGATTTGCAGAGAAACGATGCTTCGATTCGTTTGAAATGTAATTTTGAGCCAGCACAGAGCGTATTCTCTGTGAGAAAATCCCAATAAAATTGGACAGAATCATCGACAATTGAAGAAAGTTGGCCGATCACCACGTACACGTCGGTCACTTTGGCGGCTTGGTTCTCTAGAGCATGGTTAAGGGCGATTTTAAGGATATTTTCAGTTACCGAGAGCTCATGCATAGTTCCGGAATTATAACCTGAATAGGTCTAGAATTGGACTGGTTGCGTCCTATTTATTTTCTATCGAGTGACTGGGTTGATGGGTGAGCAGGTCCATTAATTGTATCCTGGTGGTCAGGAAACTACGGGCGGCGACATTGGATATCCTTTGATAAATGATAAAACCTATGTCGTGGTCTTCTTCGCAAAGAGAACGGAGTAATTTTCCATTTAATCCGATCAACCAGCAATGGGTGAGAGCGGTGGTTGTCCCGGTCCTTTGCCGGACAATGGGAGTCATCGCACTCCAACCGATCATGTCATGGGTACTTAATTTGCTGGTGATCACCTGCCCGATGGTCGGAACAAAGACCTCGACCTTGATCTCCCCTTCTAGGATTATATAAAGAAGGTCTAAGGGACCACCTTCCTGGATGGGAATATCGCCAGGATCAATTTCAATCAAGGTTGAAATTGCGGAAATTTTCCTGCGTTGATCTGGGGAAAGATCAAGGAATAAAGGGATGTTATCGATGAAAGTCGCGATGTTAGTTGAAGTATCCATAAGATGTAAAAATAGGATAGCAAAGTACAAGCGAAAACTTTAGTGCTATCCGTCACGAACTTATTGGTTCTGTGTCACATCCTTAGTTTTCTTATGGTAAGAAAGGAAATATGCAAATCCAACAAAACCAGAACCGCCAATGATATTTCCGAGTGTTACCGGGAGAAGATTCTTTAGAAATAGACCAGACAGAGTCAATCCAGAAAGATCCATGGATGGAATTACAAGCGGATCGAACCATTTGATCATTAATCCTGCAGGAATCAGGAACATATTGGCAACACTGTGCTCAAAACCAGCAGCGATAAACGCTGTAATTGGAAAAATAATTGCCAGAATCTTGTCCGAAGTATTTTTAGCTGAATAGGACATCCAGACTGCCAGGCAAACAAGGATATTGCATAAAATTCCCAGTATCAATGCTTGGCCAAAATCATACCCGGTTTTTTTGTCTGCAACTTTGAGTATTAGATCAGCCAATTGACCGTTCGCGTTCGTGTACATCCTACTGTAGAATACCAGGACTGCAAGAAGAATGGAACCGATAAAATTGCCCAGGTAGACGAAAGCCCAGTTACGGAGCACTGCGACAATGGTGAGCTTTTTTTCAAGCCATGGAATAATGAGAAGCGTATTCCCTGTGAATAGTTCAGCTCCACCGACTAAGACCAGGATTAAACCAAGGCAAAACCCCAACCCTTGAAGAAATTTTCCGATACCATAAGGCCAGGCATCCAGGACGCCAACTCCAACCACCAGGAATAAGATCCCCCCAAAGCCGATGTAGATGCCGGCAAGGATCGAAAGAACAAGCAACCGAGAAAATGGGAGATTTGCCTTGACGATCCCGGAGACAGTAACGAGTTCGTACACCGAGGCTGGGGTGACTGGCTTTTCCGACCGTATCGAGTCTTCCATGAATCCTCCTGGAAATGAATTTATCGATTAAGCCATTGTAGTACGAATTCGGCTGCCTTGGGGATGAGAAGATCGGTTGTTTTTGAGAGGTTTTGGGAAAATTGAAATTCAAAACCGCGAATTGAAAGCAATACAGAAGCCGGAAATATGTGATGAATTGTGTTGGTGATTGCGAGCAAGGATTCCGGTGTAAGGTGATGGGTTAAAGGCGAATGTTGAAATTGCGGTTGAAGCTCGACAAAACGGATATCTTCCTGGATAGCTCCGGAGTGGGCATCGATAAAACACACCCGATCAAAAGAGACCAGGTCTTCAGATAACTCAGGTGTGAGTTGAAGTTGGTAGACAAATACTAAGTCAGATTGTGAGGTGAAATCCTGGTCGATATTTTCGGGATCTGGCAAATTCAACAATCTCCTGATGTGTACCATTACATGCCAGGCTGCCCCGTCATCCTGCCGATCCAGGTTGCCATACCCAAAGATCAAACTTTTCATGCGTTTCTCCAAAAACGCGATGGTCAGCAAAACACTGACGCATCGCGTTTATAAATGCTTTCTGGAAGTTCTATTCCCTGGTAATTGTCTTTACCAGTTTGTCATCCGTGTCGCGGATTTCAACGACCATTGGCATCTGACCCACCGCGTGTGTGGAGCAGGAGAGACAGGGATCGTGCGCCCGAATAGCGGCTTCAACCCGGTTGAGCATACCTTCCGTGACATCGGGTCCTTTGATGTAGGTCTTTGCAACACTATCAACGGCTTCGCTCATTGCCCAATTGTTATGTCCAGTTGAGACAATGAGATTAACCCGCTCAATCTGTCCGGATTCCTTCATCCAATAATGGTGAATCAGGGTACCGCGAGGAGCTTCGATCACGCCGATCCCTTGCGGCTTCGGGTCACGGCAGGTATTGAGGATATTCTTGCTCAGGATGTCTGGGTCGTCGAGAAGGACTTTGACATTTTCCGCAGCGTACAGGGTTTCAACCAAACGAGCTGTATGGTAGTGAAGTGTATTCCCAACAGGTTTACCGTTGTTCAAGGACTTGAATTTCTTCAGTTCATCATTTGCCATCGGGGTGCTGATTTGGTCAGATGCGTTGCAGCGACCCAGAGGACCTACACGATAGACACCACCTGGGTATCCAAATTTCTTATAATAGGGGAATTTCAGATAAGACCAATTCTCCACATGTTCAGCGACGTAGTCGAGGTAGTTCCTGGGCTCGAATTTCTCAAGTTCCTTGCCAGTCCGGTCAATCAGGCGGATATCGCCATCATATAATTCAAGAGTGTTACCCGGTTTGACCAGCCCGAAGTAACCACTTTCGAGTACGGCGAATTTGTCGATGTCTTCCTTATTACGATCAGCCCAGTCGTACATGATCTTCAGACCGACTTTGATCGTCTCGATCGTTTCATCGTATCCGGAAAGAATCAGGTCGCGTTCTGCAGCTGTGAGGGCTTTGTTAACGCCACCTGGCACTGCAAACGAAGGGTGAACCCGGCGACCACCGAGAATGCGGATGATCTCCTGTCCGAATTTTCTTAAATTGACCGCCTTCACAGTCAACCCTGGATCAGCCTGCAACAAACCTACCACGTTGCGAATCGCGGGATCGGCATCAAACCCAAGCAGCAGGTCAGGACCTGCGAGCTCAAAGAAATGCATCCCGTGACTCTGAATGACCTGTCCCATGTGCATTAATTCACGCAGCAAGGAAGCCGGGCGGGGTGGCGGGGCGCCAAGAGCATCATCTCCCGCTTTCGCGGAAGCGAGGTGATGACTCACCGGGCAAATCCCGCAAATCCTGGGCGTGATCAATGGCATTTCAAAAACCATGCGTCCTTCGCAGAATTTTTCAAAACCACGAAATTCATTGACATGCAGGTATGCGTGCTCCACCTTGCCTTCATCAGTCATGCGGATGGTGACTTTGGCATGGCCTTCGATTCTGGTGACTGGTTCGATTGTAATTTTTTGTGCAACCATCTCTACCTCCTAAATTAGTACCAGGAAAGCTTATCACCCTTGATCTCAGGTATCCTGCCTTGGGCAAGCTCACTAAGGGCGTAATAAATCATGTCAGCGCTGGGCGGGCAACCCGGGACAAACACGTCAACAGGCACCACTTCGTGGAGAGCGCGAACCTTGGTTGGCACTGCCAACTCTGGGTCATCCGGAATCTTGCCGCTTTCATCCGTGCTTTCTGTTTCAATGTAAGCACGCCGTAGAGACTCTTCGATGGTAAAGAAATTCCGCATCGCCGGAACACCGCCAAACACTGCACAATCGCCAAGAGCTACCAATATTTTACAGCGAGAGCGCATACGGTGGGCTACTTCTTCGTTGGAGCTATTATTTATCCCACCTTCAAGCACGCCAACATCCACTCCAGTTTCATCCGGAACTTTAAGGTCAGTGATTGGCGTGGAGCGCAGGTCAACAAGTTCGATAATTTTTACAATTCGTTCATCCATATCCAGTAATGACATGTGACAGCCGGCGCAACCAGCCATCCAATCGCTCGATACTTTCGGTTTTCCCATTTTTTCTCCTTTTCAGTTATCTACAGTGTTTGATCAGAGAGAGGTCTCTACTGGAGAACTGCTTTCATGGATGACCTTGGTCCAATCGGCATCCAACTTGATACCCAATTTTCCACTAATCTTGGTAAGCGTATCCAACACAGAAACTATCTCCGTTTCAGGTTTAAGTGCTGGTTTTGATTCCAGGACCTTGCCATCGTTGTTGATAAAGTGACCACCCTGTTCGAGCCAGGTGCAAGCTGGGAGTACCACATCCGCGCTGGCGGTGAGAGCGGAAGAGTAACTCGAAATCACCACTTTAAACGGAATCTTTTCCAAGTCTTTTACCGTCTTTTGGCTGATTTCACCATCACCCAATGCCAGGATCAAGGTCTTGAAGGAATTCGATTTGCCAGGTTCTTCCAAGTCCAATTTCGCGGCAGCCAATGAATTGGCTTTGCCCTTGAGGCTGACTAGTTTTGCGCCAACCAGGTCAGCAAGTTCTTTTAACAAGCCGATATTTGCTTTTCCATCATAAACAATAACAGGATTTTCTGCAGATCCAAGGATGTAAGCAGCATCCAGGTAATCATCACTCTTGTAACCGGTCAATTTCGCCACAGAATCGAGGTCTGAAGATTTAAGGGTTGTCTTTCCCTTGGCTAAACCAAGTTTCTGAATACCGACAGCAATTCCTTCGACCACTAGTTCAAGGTTGCCCTTATTGACTCTTAAGGACTTATTGGCAAATGGTGCAAAATCGTTGGAATTTTCATCAACCACTAATAATCCAGTTCCCTTGGGGAGGTTTCGTTTGATAAAGAAACCTGCCACTTGATGGTCCTTGACAAGATCAACGCCATAAACCAGGACACAATCACTGGCTTCAAGGTCCATGAGGGAAGATTCATAGGTTTTTCCTAGGGACGATGCAAAAGAAACCATTGGTTTGGACAATTCGGTCTCGTTGGTTGTTGATAACCGGGTAGCGCCTAAATTTGTGAACAGCTGCTTGAACGAATGAAGAGTTTCAACAGGTTGGCGGGGGGATATTAATGCAGCAATATCGTTACCTGCAGTTGATAGGTTATGCACAATTGTGTCAATCGCTTCATCCCAGGTGGCTGCTTTTAGAGAGCCATTTTTCTTGAGCATTGGGGTATGAATGCGGTCACATTTATCCACCATGGGCTGAAATCTTCCAACCTCGCAGATGACACCACCATTCACCTCTGCATCCCAATCACCCTCAATGCGAACGAGATTGTTATCCCGGGTGAGGACATTAATTCCACAACCGATCGAGCAGCCCACGCAGATGGTCTGAGTGGTGTCGAAGGCAGTTTCATGACCAAGATAAGCACTCCAGCGGTCGATTAACGCACCCGTTGGGCAGACCTGTACACAAGAACCACAGGAGATGCAGGTGCTTTCGCCAAGGGGAACGCCGGTGTCTGCGACGAGAATGCTTTTTGCTCCGCGTTCTTCAAACCCGAGAGTGAAATTCCCAATCAGTTCGCCGCAGGCGCGGACACAGCGTCGGCAAAGGATACATCGGTTGTTTTCAAGAATGATATAAGGATGTGAAGCATCAACCGGGTAAGGCTGCCAATTGGGCTGCAACGGCCAGTGGGTCATTCCTTCGTTGTACGCCGCATTTTGTAGCTCGCAGTCACCGCCGCTCACCTGGCAATACGGGCAAAAATGATTGCGTTCGCTAAAAATGAGGGTCAGGACGAATTTGCGTGCGTCCAACACTTTCTTGGTGCTGGTTTTAATCACCATGTTGTTGCTGACTGGAAGGGTGCAGGAAGGTTGCAAGGTACGAGCACCTTCGACCTCCACCAGGCACAAGCGGCAGCCGCCATAGGGTGTTAGGTGCGGGTGATCGCACAAAGTCGGGATCTCGATCCCCGCGCTGGTTGCGGCGCGAAGAACGGTGGTTCCTTCCGGGACCTCAATTTGTTTTCCATCAATCGTAAGGTTGATCATAATCGAATCACTCCTGTCCAAGTAATCTAGATTCGTTTTACCGCTCATCGGGCAAACTCCCGACGGGCAAACTTTTAATCGAATGTGAGCTTCAACTTCCGCGCGGTAATGGTTCAAAATATCACGTATGGGTGCACCAGAGGTTTGCCCCAAACCGCAATTGGAAAGTTGGTAAAGGTTATCGCTCAACAGCATAAGATCATCCAAATCCTTCATCGCACCAGTGCCTTCTGCAATGTTGGTCAGGATCTCCGAAAGCACGCTGGTTGCCAATCCGGCATGGGTTGCATTTTCCGCAAGATTCCTTGCGAAAGAAATTGAGCAATACTCTGGCGAGATCTACGACACAAGTGTCTGCATCGCAAATCAAAAGAGCACCTGAACCCAATGCTACGCCTGCTTTGGCAAAGGAGTCAAAATCCATTGGGGTATCCTGCAGGCTCGCTGGTACGATCGAACCTGAAGAGCCTCCAGTCTGTGCCAATTTGAAGGTTTTGTTGTTTTTCATTCCCTTGCCGTAAATGGCGATGACCTCACGGAGAGTGATGCCCATCGGCACTTCGATCATCCCGGTGGCGTTGACATTTCCGAGAATTGTATAGACCTTTGTTCCAGGGCTGGAAACTGGTCCGAACCCTCTGTACCACTCCGCGCCATGGCGCAATATTGACGGGACATTTGCCAATGTTTCAACATTATTGACAAGCGTGGGTTTTCCCCAAAGTCCATGAGTGGTTGGGTAAGGCGGACGGGCGCGTGGTTCACCGCGTTTTCCTTCAATGGATTCGATCAGTGCGGTCTCTTCTCCGCAGATATACGCCCCAGCGCCGCTGTGGACGTGTAATTCTAAATTGAAGTCAGTTCCAAAAATCTTTTCTCCGAGAAATCCCATTTCTTTCGCCTGGAGAATGGCTTTCTTGACTCGTTCCTGTGCAATGTTGTATTCTCCACGGATGTAGATAAACCCTTCATCGGCTCCAACACAGTAGGCGGCAATGGCGAGTGCTTCAATAATGGAGTGGGGGTCACCTTCCAGAATCAGGCGGTCCTTAAAGGTGCCTGGTTCGCTCTCGTCCGCATTGCAGATCACATACTTTTTTGAACCTTTGGCGTTTTTGACGAAGCGCCATTTCGTTCCAGTAGGAAATCCAGCACCTCCGCGACCACGCAGACCGGATTTTTCCAATGTCATGAAAATCTCATCAGGAGCCATTTCGGTCACTGCTTTAACAAGGGCTTGATAGCCGTCATGGATCAGGTAATCTTCAATGGATTCTGGATCAATCACCCCAACCCTCTCCATCACGATACGCTGTTCGGCAGGGAGGGTGCCTTTGCGGGAGTTCAACCAGGCAATCTTTCCGGAAAGTTCGCGGACTGGGGCTTGCAGCTGGGAGGCGATCCTTCCCTTAAACAGATGTTCCTCGACTAAGTAGTGGACATCTTCTGTTTTGACGGGACCATAGATGACAGCTTCAGGGTAAACCAATACCAGCGGGACTGCGTCATGGCGTCCGATATCCCCAACCATGGTTAGAGACACTTCATTTTCAAGACCGAATTCCTTGATCTCTTTCTGTAGCACTTGATAAACTTCATTGGCTCCATTTTCGATACTGGCGGCATCACTGGAGACCAAAACCATTGAGCGAAAAGCTTTCATAATTGTCCTCTCCTAGTGATATTTCGCAAGAATTTCTGGAACCATGGATGCGGTTAGGTTACCATAAACATCGTCATCAACCAGCATGACAGGGCCAACGGAACATAATCCCAGGCAGCTTGTTGTGACCAGACTCCACATCCCATCCGGGGTGGTTTCGTCTTCCTTGATATGTAATGCGTCAATCACCGCCTGCCAGACCTCGCGACCTCCTGCCACATGACAGGGAGCGCTTTCACAAAACTGGATAACGTGTTTTCCGCGGGGCTTGGTGGCAAGCATGCGGTAGAAACTGGCAACTGAAAACAACTGGCTTTTCGGAACGCGCAAAAGTGTGCTTAGTTCATCCAAAGCTTCTCCCGGAAGGTAGCCAATCTCGCGGTTGACATCATTGAGGATCGGAATCAGCTCATCGTGCGAAGTCCCAAAGCGTTCAACAGCAGAGCGAACTGCTGCAAGTACTGCTTGTGAATCTTTTACCTCTACCGCCATGCAAGCCTCCTGAAATTTAGCATCAAAGGAATTCGAGTGGAAAACCTTAGTTGATCACTATGGCATTAAAGTTACATACTTGCATACAAATCCCGCAACGTACACAAATATCGGGATCAATCACGTGGGTTTGCCTTCGTTCACCAGCAATCGCATCAACCGGGCAATTCCTGGCACAGACTGTACAACCCGTGCAGGTTCCGTCAATAATTTCATAACGGATCAAGGGTTTACAGACCTTTGCAGGACAACGTTTTTCGAAAATGTGGGCTTCGTACTCTGCCCGAAAATGTTTGAGTGTGGAGATGACCGGGGTAGGGGCGCCCTGACCAAGCCCGCAAAGACTGGTTTCCTTGATTTCAGCGCAAAGCATGTCCAGTGTGTCCAGGTCACTTGGCTGTCCTTGGCCGGCACAGATACGCTCCAAGATATCGAGGATGCGGCGTGTTCCGATACGACAGGGGGTGCATTTCCCGCAGGATTCATCCTGGGTGAATTCCATGAAAAATCGGGCGATATCCACCATGCAGGTTTCTTCATCCATGATGACCAACCCGCCTGAACCCATCATAGAACCCGCTTTGGTCAACTCTTCATAATCAACCGGGAGGTTGATAAATTCCTCGGGCAAACAACCTCCCATGGGTCCACCGGTTTGTATTGCCTTAAAACCTTTATCATCCTTGATGCCACCGCCGACATCATAAATGATCTCGCGTAAGGTGATCCCAAAAGGTACTTCGATCAAGCCAGTGTGTTTGACATCCCCTGCAAGTGCGAAGGTTTTTGTTCCCTTGGATTTCTCAGTTCCCATGCTGGAATACCAATCCGCTCCACGCAGAATGATTTGTGGTACATTCGCATAGGTTTCAACATTGTTAATGTTTGAAGGCTTACCGAAGAGTCCTTTGACAGCCGGGAAGGGAGGTCTTGGGCGTGGTTCGCCACGATTTCCTTCGATGGATGCCATCAGGGCTGTTTCTTCACCACAAACAAATGCCCCAGCTCCCATACGCACTTCGAGATCAAAGGAAAAATCGGTTCCAAGTATGTTTTTACCAAGTAACCCCATGTTGCGCGCCTGGTTGATGGCAATGCGCAAAGTTTTAACTGCGATGGGGTATTCCGCGCGACAATAGATATAGCCCTGGCTGGAACCAATCGCGTAAGCGGCGATAATCATCCCTTCGATTACAGAATGCGGATCGCCCTCCAATACGCGGCGATTCATAAACGCGCCAGGGTCTCCTTCATCAGCATTACAGATGACATATTTGGGAGAATCCTGGGTGGCTCGGCAGAATTGCCATTTACGACCGGTGGGAAAACCAGCACCACCACGACCTCGTAAACCAGACTGGAGGACCTGGTCAATCACCTGTTCTGGTGTGTTATCAGAAAGCACCTTTCCCAGTGCCTGGTAACCATCCTCTGCCAGGTAATCCTCAATATTTTCAGGGTCGATCTTTCCGCAATTACGGAGAACGACGCGGATTTCCTTTGAAGTGGGAGCACCGAGTTCTTCATCCGTAAATGGTTTTTCTTCTTCTACAAATTTTTTGGCAATTCTTCCCTTGAGGAAATGCTCTTCGACGATGAATGCCATGTCATCCGGGGTTAAATTCGTGTAATGCGTGCCTTCAGGGTAGACGATAAATTCAGGACCATGATCACAGGCACCAATTCTCGAGGTTTCCAGAACCTGGACTTCTTCGATCAGTCCCTGGGCAACTAGTTCATCCTGAAAGGCGTCCATTACCTCATGTGCGCCCTTTTTTAAACAATCGGGGTCAACACAAAAAAGTACGTGGGAACGATAATACTTCATGGAAATCCCTGGTTTCTCTCTCTATAGGTTAATTATATGGCTGGTGACTGGCTTGCCATCAACCACGTGATCTTTCATGATTCTACGGGCGACTTCCGCGCTCACCTTGCCATAGGTCACTTTTGGCTGATCTGGGAGGACCACCTGGACAATGGGCTCTTTCTCACAGAGACCAATACATCCAGTTTGGGTGACCACGACACCGCTGATGGAATCTTTTTCGATTACCTCAAGGATTGCCTTCATGGCGTTGCGCGCGCCTGCGGCTATTCCACAAGTTCCCATACCAACTATCACCTGGGCAGTTCCGGAGGTGTTCTTGAGTTCCCGCTTTTTTAATGCTTCCTCGCGTGCTTTTTTGAGGTCTTCCAAACTCTTTATTGTAGACATTTTATCTCCTGTCTTCTGGAATATTAATTGTGATCTCATCCGGTGTAAAACCCGGGTTTACTTCGTGAATCCCATTTTCGAGCATCTCTCTAACAAAATGGAGAATATCCGGTTCGCTCATCGGTATACCTTCTAATTCCCGCTTGATCGGTTCATCGTCGAAGGTAAAACTAGCATCATTGAATTTGTACACAAGAATCCAATGAATCTGCGGATTGGCAATTACCAGGTGAAGAATGGTCCCAACCAAGTCACCCATGGGCATGCGATCTATGTGTGAGCGTTGAAATTGAACCATCAAGGTTGTACCGACACCCGGAAAGGAGTTAATGGCTAGAAACCCATTACATGCCTCCGCAGCTTCTTTGAGCAAAGGGATACCCAATCCAACACGCCTGGTTGTTCGGGTTGTCGTGAATGGGTCAATTACTTGAGCCAGGAACTCCGGAGACATTCCTTTGCCATCATCGACGATCTTCAGTTGTAAAAGGTCAGCAATGCTATCTTCAATAACCGAAATCATGATATTTTTTGAATTTGCGGATATGCTGTTTTCAGCAATATCCAGCAAATGTAAGCACAATTCTTTCAAGGTCTATTCTGGAGAATCCTGGATCGGCTTAAGGATTTGCGGCATTTTATTGGGTCGAACACGACCAATAACATCTTCATCAATAACTATGACCGGCGCTTGGGAACAAGCACCGACACAGCGGCAGACCTCGAAGGTGATGTTGCCATCCTTGGTGGTTTGACCTGGTTCCACGCCCAGAAGTTGCTTGGTCTTTTCAATGAGCGCTGGAGTGCCGCCAACATAACAGGCGGTTCCCATGCAGAACTTGATCGTATGAGCTCCTCGCGGAGTGGTGGTAAAGAAGGAATAGAAAGAAACGACGCCATGAACCCTCGAGAATGGTACGCGCAACCTCTCGGCTACATATTCCTGCATGGGCTCTGATACAAAACCGATCTCAGATTGAAGTTCATTCAAAACAACCATTGTTGCGCCTGGCAAGGACTTGTATTGGTCAATAATCGAATCGATAGATGCTTTCTTTTCTGGAATTCCGAGAGGTTCGTTTTTCGGATAAGTTTTTTGCGTAGTGATTGATACCATTTGGGTCTCCATAATGGGTCTATATAATTTCAGGCAAACTGCGCTTAAGGATAGTGTACCTTGCTGAGAAAATCACCGCAATGAACGAATGTCACGAATTCCGATGATTCTCGTTAGTTGAAGTAGGAATCAATCAATTTTACAACAAAAACTGACTAATTTGAAACGACCTTGTAATTCCGACCAAATGAGTTTTGTAGTGCGAGACCTATCTCATGAATCGTAGGATTTTCCACATGAAAAAACATTCTGCCTAGGATTTCATCCAACCGGTGCGCATCTCCATTTTGGATCAAGGGAAATCGCACTGCACCTGGTATGGTTTTAATCGCTGTTTCCTGACTAATATGCTTTGAAATCTCAAGGGCAGGAAAGGCAATATCTTCGGGAATTAACCCTAGACTCTCGATCAACCCAAACGTTTTCCGATTGATGTGTGCGGGAATGAACAGGCCCCCAAGGTTCGTCACAAATTCAAACGCCTGATTGATGGATAAGGAAGAGGAAACGATCAAGAGTCTTTCTTCACTGCGGATGAATTCTCCCGATTCGTCAACGATGAATTGTTCACCAAAGAACTCAGGTCTGTTAGTGATCTCAGGAAGTGTGCGGTTGACAATGGACTGAAATTGTTCTATTTGTTCAAGCGTATCAAACAAGCAGAGAGAATGGACATCCTCCCTGGTCTGGAGCTCCATACCCGGAAGCACCACAAGGTTTGTACCGAGAGCAGCCTTTTGAACGGAAGCGATATTTGCGCTTGAGTTGTGGTCAGTGATGGCAAGCAGCGAGATGCCTCTTTCCAGGGCTGTATCGACAATCAGGGGAGGAATCATCTCCACTTCTGCGCATGGCGAGAGGACAGTATGTACGTGAAGTTCAGCCCGGAAAGATTTCACGATAACACTACTGAAAGTTTAGGAGGTTTCCTGGCAACGGAATCCCAGCTCCCAAAGCTTGCCGATGATGAAGAATGTGGATTTGTCAGTTCCAAGGAGAATCACACCCTCTTCGTCAGCCTTCTCGATCGTTGCAGGATCCGGTTGAGCGCTTTCAGTGATGATGACCGCGGATAAATCGAGTAGGGAGGCAACCGCCACGATATTTCCATGCGATTGTAATGTTACCCACAGAGACCTTTTCTTGGCGCCTGCCATGACACAGCTTAAAAGGTCCGATGCATACCCGCAGGTTGGAATTATTTCAGAAAAGTTTACAGCTTTGGTTAGAGGTTTTAGATCCAGACTTTCGACCACTTCTTGCAGGTTCATTATGAATTCTCCTTGATTAGGATGACCCTTCTCCAACTGATTCCTGTTCTTTTAGAAAAATCTTCAAACGTAAATTTGTCCCCCGTCCATAAACGGATTCCAAGCGCATGGAATCGACGCACCTCTGGATGTTTACCAATCCCATGCCCGCACCGAATCCCAGTTCACGCACTGATTCATTCGCGGTCGAGTAACCGGGACGTAATGCCAGATTGACATCTTCAATTCCTGGCCCTTCATCTGAAACGGTAATGGAGATTTGCTTAGACTCGATTTCCACACGGATAATTCCTCCGTTTGTTGTGTGGATGATCAAGTTCATCTCAGCTTCATAAACCGCGATGCCCACTTTTCTGGCAATCGGTGGGTTTGCACCTAGCCGCAGCAAAGCACGTTTGATCGCTGAAGAGGCGGCGCCGCCATGTAAAAAGTCGCCTTGTTTGATGTTATAACGAAGAATTAGGCTAGATCGGTCTGATTCAATATCCTCAAAGAGGTGACTGGCGCGATAACGTCGAACCTCTTCCTCATGGTAATCATGCTGGATTGCTTTCAGAAGCCCGCTGGTGATATCACCTTTTGTAATGATGCCGACCAGTTTTTCATTCAGATCGATTACCGGAAATCGTCCATAATGGGAACTTACAAATAATTTGAGCGCTTCGATCGTAGGTTCTGTGTTGTGGATGGTAAGCAGTTTCGTACTCATGTAAGCACGGGTAGGCGCTTGAAGGTCGGTTTTTTGAAGACAACGCAACAAATCCTCGATACTCACCAGACCTACCAATTTTTCATTTTCCAAGACAGGTGCACCAGAAATCCGGTTGCTGCGGAATATCTCCAACACCTCGCTCATAGATGTGTCAGGACTCACTGTTTTTGGATTCCGGGTCATCACATCATCAACTTTAAGCTCGTATGCAAGCTCCTCGACCCTGGAAATATGCTCGCTTTCCTGGTTGTTGATAAAGTTGGATTTGGAGTTGGGTTGAGACGTCATCCTCACCGCCCTCTATAGGAATTGCAAGGGATTGGTCTTACGAATCACAATTACAATCGCTCCCGTCAACAGGCCTTTCAAGGCTGATCATTCCAGCGGCGTATAACCGTCCACAAAGTTCGAACATACCAAAAGGCGATGAGATTAGCGCAATTTCTTCCTGTTCAGCCAATGCAATAGTTTCAGGCGGCGGTGTCTTTCCGCGAACAAGGATTACCGCGACTACATCAGCCATCACAGCAGTCCTGATGACCTGTGGATTACATAAACCTGTCAGAAGTACCGCCTCGGGTTGAATGGAAGCTAAAACGTCACTCATCAGGTCAGCTCCGCATCCCCCCTTAACCTCCCTGGTTAGATTCGCACTTTGATTGTGCAAATGGCCGTTAATTAGGTCAATCAACTCTTGTACATTCATCTATACCTGCTCAATACACTAAGATAGGAATAATATACTCGTAAGTTTACCAGTTATTCAAGTCGGAATGTAACCTCTTTGCCTGACAAAATCATGGATATGTTAAAATAATTGAACATTTTGGAAGGTAAGGACAGCCAATGAAAACGAGCATTCAATCCGTAAAAGGAACTCGCGAATTTTACCCCAGGGAGATGTCAGTAAGGCATTGGATCTATTCGCTGGTTGAGGACGTTTCAAAGTCGTTCGGATATGCGGAATACGATGGTCCTTTCCTGGAACGAATCGATCTTTACGCCGCAAAATCAGGCGAAGAGCTGGTAAAGGAACAGGCTTTCGTTTTTGCTGACCGCGGCGGTGACTTGATAACGCTTCGTCCTGAATTGACACCCTCACTGGCTCGCATGGTGGCAAAAAGGCAAAATGAACTGGTGTTTCCGCTTCGTTGGTGGTCTTTCGGCCCATTTTGGCGGTACGAAAAGCCACAAAAAGGAAGGACTAGGGAATTTTTCCAATGGAATATCGACATGATTGGGGTTGATAGTCCAGAGGGGGATGCCGAGCTTGTTGCCATTTGTGCAGCTGTGGTTAAGAAAGCTGGGTTGCTTCCGGATCAGGTAAAGATCATCATCAATCACCGGAAATTGATGGAATCAAAATTGGAAGAAATCGGAATTTCAAATTCAAAACGAGTCTTTTCCTTTGATTGATCGGATCGACAAACTACCCAAACCTGAATGGGAACGGCAAGCCAGTGAACTGGGGATGGATCAAATAACAATCAACCGCTTAGAAGACCTGTTGAACAATCAGGACCTTTGGAAAGAATCCGAAGAGTTAACTTCGATTTTCAAATACCTGGAAGCTTATGGCATCAGCGATTATGTAAAATATGATCCCCGGGTCATTCGTGGTCTCGATTATTACACTGGGGTGGTTTTTGAAGCCTGGGATGTTGGTGGAGATGGTAGGGCGATCCTTGGCGGGGGGCATTACGATAATCTCGTGGGTGATGTGGGGGGTAACCCGCTGCCAGGTGTCGGTTTTGCCATGGGTGATGTTATGTTTGGACTGATGCTCGAAAAATATGGGTGCATTCCGGATGAGGTTGAGAAATCCAAGGCAATTTTAGTAACCTGTTTTGATCAAGACCTTTTTGCTGAATCCCTTTTGGTAGCCACAGATTTTCGGGCAAAAGGGCTGGAAGTGGTTGTTTACCCAGAAGCCGCAAAGCTGCAAAAACAATTCAAATTTGCGGATCGTGAAACAATTCGGTTTGTGGTTGTAATTGGTCCGGATGAGGTTAAAGCGCGAATGGTAACCATCAAGGATCTTAAAGATGGAACTCAACAAACCATTAAAGCCTCGATTGCTGCTGAGACAATAATCGAAAAGCTTGCCTTCAATTAATGGCTGTGATAAAATCCTGCACGTTCGTGGTGGCTGTAGCTCAATGGCAGAGCATCGCACTGTGGATGCGAGGGTTGTGGGTTCAACCCCCATCAGCCACCCTGGGAAGTCCCCGCAAAGGGACTTCTTTTAATTATTGTTGTGGAAATTCAGTGGAGGAAATCCTGGGGGGACTCAGCCAGGCGAATAAATTACTTTTCGAGTTTTTTATATGGATCGGTTTTTCCTTGGCAACTAAAAGTATGTTAATGGTGATAAGAATTGCGCCGAGCCACTGGATTAATGAGAGTTGGTCGCCAAGGAAAATATGCGCCAGGACGATGGTGATGAGCAGTTCACCCAGTCCCATTAAGGCAGTTTGAAGACCACCGATGTGTTTCACTCCCAGGAATAATGTGATCCTGGATAAGAAGGTTGTTGCCCCAAGGATGATAATCGGCAGCCAGGAAACAATGGGTACGGGCAGGCTGCGATCAAAAAGCAGGTAAGCTCCGGTAACCGTCACAGTCATGGAAACCAGTGTGTAGAAGGTAACGGTAGGAGCAGGCGCATCGAAGAGGATTCTTTGGTTGATCAGGAGATGTAACGCATAAAGCAATGCAGCCCCGATCATCATCAAAGATCCAAGGATATCGATTTGAGCTTTTGGATTACTGACCAGGAGGATGACTCCTGGGATGACGAGGGAAAGTCGTACCAGGGTGATACGGTTGATGACCTGCCTGTCGAGGACAAGCCATAGGGCTACAAAGAGGGGATAGAAAGAGTAGAGCAGTTGCCCGATGCTGGCATCCAGCCTGGCGAGTGCACCATAATAGAGCATTGACCCCAAACCATTCACAAACCCAGCCAGGAGACATCCCCATAGTCCGACCGGGTAAATGGTGAAATAGGCGCGCTTAAAAATCAGCAGGAATAAAAATAACAACATGGCTGCTATAAAGGTGCGGATGGAGACCACTGCCAGGGGAGAGAATCCAAGCAAGAAAGCCTGCTTCCCCAGGATTGGGGATACCCCTAGTAAAAGGGCAGAACCGATCGCCGATAAAACACCTTTACTGCGTGTATTCATACTTATCGAATATTGGCGGAGATTTCATCAAGGAAATCATCGCTCATGAAATCCCCTTTTTGCATTAAAGCTTTAATATGCCCGCTCAACAAGGCTTTTTCCTGGGTGGTTAGCTCTTTCGCTGTGATGACAATGATTGGAATGTCTTTTATGCTCGGATTCCGTTGTAGGGCATTCATGACGGCGAAGCCGTCCATTTCCGGCATCATCAAGTCCAGTATCACGAGATTGGGTTTTTCCCTGGTGATCAATTCCAAACCGGCTTTGCCATTATCAGCTTCGTAGAGGGTGTAATTTCCCTGTGATTGCAAAATCCTGCGAATCAGTCTGCGGACATCCGGTTCATCGTCGATGATGGCAATTCTTGGGAAGCGATCTATTGTGACCTCATTGAGCGCTGCCAACAGACCTTCTTCGTGAGATTCTTCGTTAGCAGGTGAAGTCAGGTTAATCGTCCTATCCCAACCCTCGCCAAGTATAGTGCGATCAATTGGCAGTGTGTGACCTGTGCAATTCACGACTACAGTTTCCTCGGGTTTGATCATCCCGGAGCGAATAAGCTTAAACAAGCCGGCAAAGGCAACCGCCGCGGCGGGTTCCATTGAAATCCCTTCGAGTTTTGCCAGAATGTGAACAGCCCGATACGCTTCTTCGTCACTGACACTTTCGAAACTTCCGCCGGTTTTGTGTTTGACTTTCTTGTAAAGCTCAGTATAGGTTCGACCAGGGTCACCAGTTGCCAGCGTCGCAATCAGGGTTCTGGGGGAGTTGATCGCCGTAGCGGTCTCCTTCTGCTGGCGCCAGGCATGAACCATCGGAGCGCAACCTTCTGCCTGGATAATGCCAACCTTGGGAATACGGTTGATCAAGCCCAATTTTCTCAGTTCATCGAAGCCTTTGATCACTCCCAATGGACCCATACCACCGCTGACAGATTGCACATACCAATCCGGAGACATCCAGGAATGGGGGAGATCTTGCATCGCGGAAATTGGTTCTGTGAGAGGGAATATCCCCAACTGTTCACAGATTTCAAAGGCAATTGTTTTCATCGCTTCGACGCAGGCAATGCTTCTTGCCCCAAGGTCAAGGGTAATTCCCCTCTCTTTCGAAAATTTATCGGCTATCCTTTTTGCTTCATCATAAGAACCCGTTACCTTGATTACCTGAGTACCATAAAGGGAAACCTCGCGCATTTTTGATGCGGGAACCAGGCTCGTCAGGAAAGCCCATAGATTGATCCCAGCCCTGGCAGCATATGCAGAGTAGGAGATTGCCACGTTACCGGTTGATGCACAAACAAAATCAACAATGCCAGCCTCCTTGAGGCAAGCGATTGACATTACCGCTTGCCTGTCCTTGAAGGACGCAGTTGGACCTTGCCTCTCATCTTTGATATAGATGTTCCGGTTTCCCAGCATCATGCCAAGATTTGGCGCATGCAATAATGGCGTCCCGCCTTCACCCATCGATAATTCCGGATGAGATTGGGAACAGGGGAGGAGATCGATGTATCTCCATAAGTTGAAAGGTCTTTCGTTGACTTTACTTGAAAATTCGTCTTTTAACTGGTCAAAATCGTACAGTGCTTCCCGCCAGTAAGAACCACAGGTTGGACAAGGGGAATCTACGGGTGTGAATGAATACTCTCTCCCGCAATCGAGGCATCTGAGAATTAGGTATTGGGACATCCGTTTATCACCAATGAAATTACAAGGACTCGAGCGTTTTCTTCAAACTTTGGAGTAGAGACTGTTCGTCCATGGAGCCTTTGGATAACAAGAAATGTGTGAAGCTGTCAAGATACTCTTTTTGCCTGGCATCCAGATCGGCACCCGTTAGAATGATCACAGGAACAGAATGAAGCCGGTCATTTTCCTTAAAATATTGGAGCAATTCAAAACCATTGATATCAGGCATGAACAAATCCAGGATGATAGCATCAGGTGTGTAATCCTGGAGAATCGTCAACGCGGGTTTTCCACCGTTTGCAACAACCACTGTGAACTTGCCCGACTCTTCCAGCATTTTCTGTAACAATCTCAAATCCGCAGGATCATCATCAACAACCATGATTTCCTGGATATCACCCTGGGAATCCAATTTCTGGATTGCTTTAATCAGCTCATCCTGCATGAAGGGTTTCACAAGATAATCAGACGCTCCAAATGAGAAACCTTTTTCTGCTTCTTCCAATATGGAGCAGATAATCACAGGAATGGACCGAGTGATTTCATCCTTTTTTAATTCATTTAAAACCTGCCAGCCATCGACGATGGGCATCATGATATCCAATGTTATGGCAAAAGGCTGAATTTCCCTGGCTTTTGAAACTGCCTGAGCCGGGTCACTGAGCGCGATAACTTGATATCCAAGAGGTTGGAGAAATCGTTCGTAAAGACCAATGACCTGGTCATCATCATCAATGGACAGTATCACCTTATCTTTTGGAAAGGTTGGTTCAGATATGGGCTCGCTTCTTTGGGCATCGATGGGGAGTGTGAAGTAGAAAGTGCTTCCTTTGCCTACTTCGCTCTTCAGGAGACCTATATGACCGCCATGCAATTCAATCAACGAACGGCAGATGGACAAACCCAATCCTGTACCCCCGGTTTTTCGGGTCGGAGAGTCATCCACCTGGGAGAAACGCTGGAAGAGCTTGGGTTGGTCTTCAGGTGAAATACCAATACCAGAATCAGTGACAGTAACCATGATCTCCCAATTCTGCGTAAGCGATTGTTGTTGACGAGCTTCAATCGTGATTGCGCCTTTCTCGGTAAATTTCACCGCATTCGAAATCAGGTTGATTAGGACCTGGTTTATACGGCTTTCATCTGCCTTCACATTTGGTAAGTTGACGGGAACTTTCTGGATCAATTCGAGGGGTTTATCCTTTACCAATCCCATCGAATTCGTGATGACATTATTGATGAGGTCGCTGATGTTAAGTTCTTCGATCTGAAGTTCCATCTTACCAGCTTCAATCTTGGACATGTCCAAAATTTCATTGATCATGTTGAGGAGATGCATTCCGGAATTGTAGATCGCGGTGATATCCTGTTCCTGGGTCTCATTAATCGGTCCGTCAATCCCTTTCAGGATCACGCGTGAGAAACCGATCACAGAATTTAATGGCGTTCGTAGTTCATGGCTCATGTTGGCGAGGAATTGGTTCTTGACACGGTCAAGTTCGCGCATCTCCTCAACCGCTTCCTGAGAAACTTCAAATGCTCGAGCGTTTTCAACAGCGACGGCAACCTGGTCGGCTAGAATTTGGAAAACCTTAATCTCGTCCTCGGAAAACGCATTAGCTGAGGAGTCCTGCAAGTCCAGAGCGCCAATAACCTTGCCACTGATTTTCAAGGGAATACCAATCTCAGACCGGGTTTCGGGCAGCAAGGGGTTGGGATAGTAATTTGGATTTTCTGTTACATCATTAACCAGGAAAATCTCACCGCTGGCGGTACAACTTCCAATTACAGATTTTGATCCAACAGCAAGTTGGTGCCGGCGGGCTTTCATTTCCTGACCAGCAAGCCCAGTGGATTCAGCGACCACTGCAGCGGATCGATCTTCGTTGAGAAGGAAGATGGAACAGTGATAGATTTCAAATCTTTCCTTGAGCAGGTTGACGATTCTCTCCAACAATAGGTTGAAGGAAAGCGTACTGGTGGTATCTCGAGCGATTTCTGCAGCAGTCTGTAATTCCAGGGCACGACGTTGAGCTTCTTCAAGCAATCGTCGACGTTCCATCGCAACTGCGATGCTATTGCCAATAATCTGAATTGTCTGGAGTTCGTCGGCTGCAAATTCAACCACTCGTTTGGACCCCGCGACGATCACACCAACAGGATTTCCAGATGTTTGCAGGGGAATAAACGAAGCGGTCTTAAGTCCATAGTCTGAGAAAATCGTCTTAAGTGAAGAGGGTATTTCCGAAACATCCAAATTCTGAATTGTCACTGGATTTGGATCCTCAAAATTTATGAAGGATAGAGAATCTCCTTCAATAATTAGATCAATCGAATGATAGTCACCAGGTTGACCAAAATAGCCAACCAGGGTGCAGGATGCGATTTTGTTTTCAGGTCCAACACTTGTTGAGATCAGGAAAATATGATCCGCTTGTTCGGGAAGCGCATTCTCACCTACGATTTTGAGATATTCATCCAGGCTTTGCGCGTTGGCTATACCACTCGAGACCTTGTATAAAAGGTTGGTTTCAGCAAGTGCTTCCTGGGTTTGCTCGAATAAACGCATATTCTGAATGGCAGTAGAGAGCTGGTCCGCCAGGGGCGGAACGGTCCTTGTTTCCTGTAAACTGAATGTATGCTGAATCGTGGAGCAAACCAGCATGACCCCCATATGTGTGTTTCCTGCCAATAAAGGAAGGATACCCATCGAGCGAATGTTCTGGTTGGTAAGAACATTAATCAATTGTGTTGACATATTTGACCGGCTGACATCGTCGAAGAAGATCGGATCAGGGCCAAGAAAGATCGAGGAATATAATTCAGGGAGGTAATCAGTCCCGACAGGTGGCGGTGGTGTGCCCATACCGCTATAGAAATTGGCTGCCACACTCATTTTTGGTAGCTCTGCGCCAGGTGTCTCTTCAAAGAGAACAA
Source organism: uncultured Chloroflexia bacterium (assembly GCA_963774925.1). GTDB lineage: Bacteria > Chloroflexota > Anaerolineae > Anaerolineales > Anaerolineaceae > UBA6107. The sequence continues at coordinate 510,926 of CAVZGM010000001.1, read as the reverse complement.
GAATACCCCGGTTAAGGTCTGACACATCAACGCTTTTCATGACCGCTGCCACCATCTCAGGTAAGGTGGTTGCAAGGGCAAGACTGTGAGATGCTGAATAAAGGTTCTCAGTTTCTTCCAACGAGGACTGGATTTGTACAAGTAGCTCCTCGCGGACAAGCGTGTTTTGGAGAGCGTCAGTTGCAATTCGGAGAATATCGATTTCTTCAAGTTGCCACTCATATGCCTGATTAAGATTTTCAATGAGGAGCATAGTCGGTTGTAAATCAGATGGCTTCACTGGAAGGAACAATGAGGAAAGAGCACCAAATTGATTGGTGATACGATTGGTTTCCTCGTCGGAACTAATTGAAGATGAGGAGATATATTGTGAGGAGAAGAGGGCTTCCTTCCACTTCTCCGACCCAACCCACGCAGCTTTGGGTAAGGTTTGAACAGATTTATTGTTCATGAAACTCTTTTCTACGTACCACTCGTATTCACCGTTGCGATTCCTTGTCGCGACCAGGTAAGAAATCCTTTCACTTCGAGCGGCTTTTGCCATGCTCTCCAGGAGGAAGTCAATGGATCGGGAACCTCTTTCACTTAATTGCGCAACCGCATTGGTAACATTGGTTTGATACCTTTCGCGGTTTTCAATGGTTTCTAGAGCCTGGGTTATCTCCTGGAACAGCCTGGTATTCTCAAGCGCAGTCCCTGCCTGACCGGCGACAGTGGAGAGCAATTCTGATTGGATTTCATCAAACGCGGATTCACGTTCATAATCAAAAACGCTAAGGACTCCAACTGATCTATCACCAACAACCATTGGAACCGCTAACATCGAGTTTGGAATGCCCTTGGGATGGTCCAGTTGCTGACTACCCAAGGTATTCTGAAGATCGTTTAATAGCTGTGGTCTTTGTTCCCAAAGCACAGTCTCTAAAAATCCGTCCCCAGCAAGCCTTCCTGGAATTGGTACCCTGGTGCCATCTACAAGACAAACTGGGAATTCGATAATTGCTTCTTTTTCATCGAATGTAGAAATCAGGATATTGTTGGTTTGCATCAGGTCTTGTGTTGAGTAGGAGATGATGTCAAAGATCTCCTCTGTGCTGACGAGACGAGTCAACCGCTGAATAACCAAATTCAGTTTTGCCAGGTCAGCATTGCGGCGATTCGTTTCTTCTTCCGCTCTTACTCTATCCGAAAGCTCTTTCTGGACTGCAGAATAAAGTTGAGCATTTTCCAAGGCAAGTCCGAGCTGGTTCGCGACTTCCTGTACAAGCAGCTTCTCATCAGAACTCCATTTTCGTTGATGGGATTCATCAACGATTTCCAATACGCCACTGGTCTCATTTTGGATTACCAGGGGCACCGTGATCGCGGCTAACTCGTTCTTCCCTCCCTGGGAAGTTACCAGGATGTTATCCTCTAGCGTAACTTTTGCCTGCTTAGTCCATGCTTTTTTTGATATGGATAACTCAGCATTTCGGAGGGACAACCCCTGGATTGTTTCAGTAGCCGGCGAAAGATTGCCTGTTTGTTTTGGTTTCAGACTGCCAGTCACCAAGGCATTCGTGCCCTTGCCCAATCCGGTGGTTGGTGCTTTTTGCTTTTTACTGTCTCGCGGTTTTACAATCTTGGGTTGAATGATCGGTCCTGTGGGCTCGCTGATCGGGTTTTTCAATGAATTCTCATCAGCGATATCGGATTCACCAATCATGCGTGTGTTGATATTGCCATCGCTTGCAGCCTGGTCATTCTCGGTTTGAGCGTCTCGATCAATGATAAGCGTATCAACTTCATCATTAAGATTCTTTGATAAGTAAGTGATCCGAAACCCTTCAAGCCGTCCTGCGCTGGTTTGCAGACTTGTGATTTGGGTGATAATGTTGATGAGTTTATTGGTCCTTGAGCGGTAATTAAGTTCAATTTCAAGGGGGAATTCTTGCGAATTGATTTTATCGCGCAGTTTTTGCTGTTCTTCAGTATCCAGGGCAAAGGAAAAGAAAGGTTGTCCAATTACGTCAAACGGAGAGAAACCAAGAAAGGCAGAGATTTCCCTGTCGCAATCAGTGATCATCCCGTTGGAATCTGTTTTAAGTGTACATTCTTTCAAGTGATTTCCAGCATCATGACCAACCTCATCGACAACGTTTTCAAGGATTTCCCTGTTTTCTGGTGTTTGATTGTTCGCATCCATCTTATGCTTGCTCCTGGCTGATCATTTCGATAAATCTCAAAATACCCATTTTAGAAAATACAAGATGCTCCGTAATTATTCGGTTTCATCCAGTGAATTTAAAATAACTTGGGCACCGGACACATTCAGATTTTGCTGCAATTCCTCGAGCGCGATTCTAAGCATTTCCTGGGGATCATTTGTGGAGCGGATTTTCCCTGTGATTTCCAACACCCTACGCTCCCGGTCTGCACGACGAAGTGTTTGCTCAAACAACCGGGTGTTTTCGAGAGTTTGGGCGATCTGGCTGCCGATAGATTGAGCGATGGTCAGTTCATGAGAACTCCATTCATAAACTTGATCGGAAGTCTGTTGGAGCGAGATAGCGCCGATCGATTCGTCGTTCAAGAGGATTGGAACTGTTAAGATCGAATCCAATTCCCCCTGGCGGGACGAAGATTTTTGCGAACGGTAAACTGGTCTTCCAGACTCAATGACCATTTTAACTTCAGGGTAATTCTCCTTCAGCGCTTCAATCCCAGCGGAGGAATATCGATATCCAGTTTGGCTGCCTTCTTCCACTTGGCGTGTCCATTCCTGGCGGATATATTGGCGGTATAGATTTTGCGTTTCTTCAAGGGCTTGGTTCGTTTGATCGTATAGCTGGTTATTGCTGATCGCCACTGCCACTTGGTCAGCCAGGGTGGTGAACAATTCAACATCATCCATGGAAAAGGCATTTGATTCTGTGGACTGGACATCCAGAGCGCCGATAACACGATTTTCCAGTTTCAATGGAAGTGCCATTTCGGATTTTGTGTCCGGAAGGTCTGGATTATCGAAGAAAACAGCATCCTCGCCAACATCAGTAGCAATTCTTGGTTCCCCTTTATCAGTGACAAAGCCCACTATACCTACCTGACCGACACGCAAACGGTGTTGTCTTTGGAGCATTCGCTGGCCGCCTTCTGAATTCGCGGCACGAAGGACTGCAAATTCATTGGAATCATCGGTAAGAAAGATACCGCAATGGTAAAAGCCAAATCGATCACTGACCAGCTTCGTCACTGTTGATAAAAGTGTGTCCACATCTGTTGTAGAAGCCACACTGCGGGCAACATCTGCAACAGTCTGTAATTGTTTGGAACGGAATTGTAGGGATTCATTTTGTTGCGCCAATTGTTCTGTTCTTTCTCGAACACGGCTCTCGAGTGTATCAATAAATTCCTTAAGCTGTTTGGTCATCAGGTTGAATGTACTTCCTAGAACACCGATCTCATCATTTGACCGAACCCGGGCCTCCACAGAAAGGTCTCCTTGGGTGATACGGGTTGCGGCTTCTGTCAGGTTCAGAATTGGGTTTGAAAACAGGCTCGTGGCAAAGGTGACCACTAGACCTACTATGACGGCGATTAGTGTTAACACAATTGAGGTAAGGCGTGTCTGCGCCTGAATTGTGGCGACAAGGCTGGATTGGTCCTGTAAATAAAGAATTGTCCAGTTTTGTGCAGTAAGTTTACTCACGGTACCATTATGTAGAATCTCCGCATCTTGGACACGAAAGTTGGTTGTGAAAAACTGAAGGGCAACAGGATTAACACTAGCATTGTAGAGGTCTGGTTGGAGATTTTCGGTCGACTCCTGGGTGAAAGTTTGTGGAAGGCGGCGATTGTCGCGGAGGAATACGAGTTCCTGATCAGAATAGCTTTCTACTGCACGATAAACCAGGTTTGGTGAGAAACCGTCAGCAAGCCGTAAACCGTTTTCATCAAGCAGGATAGCGAATGAATAAAGACCTGTTAATCCATTCACTTCCTGAATATAGGATTGTAAAATCCTAGCGTTGTACCTTGCGAGGAGGTAACCTAAAACTTGAGCTGTCTCATCGCGAACTGGGGAGAGCATGTAGATATAGCCCTCTCTCGAACCCTCCGGAAAGATGACCGAGGATTGATAAGGCACTCCGGAGGAACGAACGCGGTTAAAGAAATCGGTATCCAATATCGAAATACCAGCCATATCTGCTTCAGTATCAAAAAGGATAACGCCAGTTCGGTTAACTACCCCGTAGGATGGTGAAAAAATCTTTTGTTTTGTGGTAAGTGATGCCAGTGTAGTCGTGAGTTCTGCTTCTTCCGGGCTTTGAGCACGAGTTTCAGGATTAACCTTGAGATAACCGACAATTGACGGAAGTTTTGCTTCCGTTTCAAGAGAATCCAGACTGCTTACCAAAAAATTATCAACCAAATTCACAGTTTGATTCGCGGCAACAGCGAGCGACTGGTTTGACTGTGATTGGATTTGATCGCGGAGGTAGCGACTGTTGACGAAGCTGAGCACGATCAATGGAATAAGCGTTAATGCCAGCGCAGCGAGGATTAGCTTGGTACGCAGTGTTGCGACAATTGTACGATTGAAATACTGTAAGACTGCTGTGAGTAATAAGAGTACTGCAAAAGCGACAACAGGCACTAATAAATTTGGATTTACTATCGGGGTAAAAAAACCAAGGATGGGCAGCTGGATTGTTCCGATTGCTCCCAGAAGTCCGAGAGAAATTAACCAGTCGCTCCAACCACTTTTCGGGACCACACCGGAGAACAGCATGGCGAATGAAATTGCCATTACAGCAAATGGTATCCCTTGAAGAAGTGAGTAGGAACCAGATAAGAGGATGAAGGAAATTTCCAGGAAGAGTGTATACAAAAAGAGTTGAATACCGAGGTTTATTTTCCAGACTCGGGACAAAATTAATACACCAATTAATGCTGTAATCGTGATTGCCGCAGCTAAAATTAAAAACTGGTTTTCCCTGCGGATTATAGAAACAGGAATGAAGTAGAAGGCAAGTAGAGCTTCTGCAAATACTGTTATCCGAAATAATGTCCCAAGGTTGTTGTTGGGAAGAACCTGAACATTAACGTCAGGTATGGGTTTGGGATCTAATTGTTCTGACATCCAGCCTCCAACAGCATCTTTCTTTATTCACCGGTTTTTATGTGGACACGTACTTCATCCACGCCCATCGCTTTACCTAACTCGGTTGCGGTTGAGCGAAGAATTGAATCAATGTCACGTGCATTTCTAACCTTTGTGGAAATTGTGTTTAGTACTGTTTCTCTCTCAGTCTTTTCATCGATTTCTTCGTATAATTGGGCAGTTTCAATTGAAGAAGACAGCCTTTCGGAGAGTGACCTTGTAAGAAGTTCCAATTCCTCTGGAAACATCATTCCGGAGTAACGGACGCTAATTAATCCAATCGGCTGATTCTGAATTGAGATGGGAACAAGAAGGGTAGAAACGTTCTTTTCAACATCTTTTGAGGCAAGCACGGTATAGTTATTTGATTGAAGAGCATCGATTTCTTCTTCTGATGTCGCTTCCCAATTGGTGATCTCGTTATCTCTAAATGCGAAACCGAGGCTCTTTCTCGAACCCTTAATGCGAGACTGCCAATATTCACGAACTGCCCTCGTAGAGGAAGATTCAAGATCCTGAATTTTTCTTTCAAGGTAAGCTACTTCGTTGTTTTTTATGTATATCAATGAGAATTGATCTGCTAAAAGCTGAAGTGCTTCGATAACGTGATCCTGGAATGCGTTGATTTGATTGCTCTGAAAGTCCAGGGCACCAATAGTTTCACCAGCAATTTTTAGAGGGAGCACTAGTTCCGCTTTAGACTCGGGGAGAAGTGGATTGAACTTATGGTAGGGGTCAGTCAAGACGTCATTGGAAACCCTAAATTCACCCCTTGCCGTGACATAGCCAACCATCCCCTCTTCGCGAATTCTTAATTTATGATTTCTCTGTAGCATTGCCTTGCCCGCATCACCGGTTCCAGCCATAAAAACTGCAAATTCACGTTTTTCGTCAGAAATAAAAACACCGCAATATCCAAAATCAAAAGCAGCGTTGATGATTTCAATACTCTGTGGAAGAAAGGATTTGCTATTTTTGAATAAGTAAATCTGGTCAACCAGCTTTCTAACTTTTTCAAGAAGGTCGGTTTGTTGTGACCTTGCTTGATTAATTTGATCTATAGATTCTGATAATCCCTGATTTTCATTTCGGAAGACATCCAAGGAAGATCGATCAAGATCGACCAGACTTCGAACAGAGTTTACAAAAGTAAATAATGGGATCACGAAGGCAATTACCATGAATAGAAAGATGGATATTTCACTAATGATGAAGAAGAGCGAGCTGGGATTGATGTAGGATTCACCGAGTGGGAGGATTCCCGCACCTGTCAGGCTGGTAAGGATGACAATTAATATTGCAGTAATAGAGATGGATGTAATCCATACGTTCCGTGAGTGGAAATGAGCCGCAATTACGACACTAAGCAGGAAATAGACAAATCCAAGGGCATTTAACCCGAAATTGACCATACTAAAAGCACCAACCATGAGGAGCAATATGGAAAAGGCTCCAGACCTGACCTCAGTCTTGAGTTTAAAATTGAAAGTGATAAAGAGTTGGAAAACAAATAGAAATAGCGCGATGAATAACATCCACCAGGTATCGGATTGTAGAGTTAAATAAACCTGGGCGAAAAAGAGAACGGCTCCCAAGATCAAATACCCATTTAAAAGGGTTTGCAGGAAATCCTCTCTTTGTTTATCTCCAATTTCAACAGGATTGTTTTGATCAAATTTTATGCTTTCATTATGCAACGTCGTCATTTTTCCTCCCATTCAATCGGGGGGTAACCACAGCATCCTCTGAGGCGACTAACGCAACCTTGGCATCGAGTACTTCTGGTAGTTTGCCCAACTCTGTAATAGCAGCTTTCAGTACATCTTCAATATTTTTCTTTCCTGAAAAACGTGAGGAAATCTCCTTCGACTTCTTTTCACTGACAATAGTTTTTTGCAAGCCTGTCACCAGGCTTGCGTGAGCGAGGGCTTTTTCTGCATGTTTTGTAAGATCTTCTAAAAACTCCAGATCTTCCTGGCGTAATTCACGATCAGGGACCCTCAATTTAGCCATGGAGTGTCTAGACGGGCCAATGTTAATTTCACTCGCGGTTGATTTCATTTGATCAGGCAGGATTGCGCCTTCAGGAAAGGAGAATTGGGAAGTTTCTCCCATCACGAGAAGCTTTTCCATTGAGGGAAGAAAGCTATATTCAGGTTGCGGAGAAACTTTTTCTTGATTCGTGCTGGAGATCAAGTAAGTCAGCGTATTCGCTGCAATCCGATAAATAAGATGGTCATTCTCATCAAGCAAAGCATTCTGTTCAGTTATGATGAGCAGAACCCCGATGGCTTTGCCTTTTTGTTCAATCGGGATTGCCAAAGCGATATTATTGCTGTCGCTGCTCTCAAGAGAGAATCCAAGATCTGAGTTTAAGTCCACTTTCTCAACGATCATCTGGTTTCTCAATATTGCCTGGCTAATGAACGATGAACCACCGGTTGTGTAATGATGTTTCTGAGCCACAATCTCCCTGCCGATCTCACCACTGCCATGTACGATTTCAATATTTTCCATACCAGAGTCAACGAGATAAACCGAAACATATGGAATCGAAAAATTAATACTCAACGCATCCACAAACCGGGAGATTATTTCTTCCTGATTCCCACCAAATGCAAATTCGCTCGTTAGTACCTGGAGGTTTGACAATTGTCCTTGTTGATGTGCCAGGACTTCCAAAATTTCTTGGTACTTATTATTTACCTCCAGGATTTCCTTAACCTTTTCCTGGTTTTCATCGATCTTCGATAAATACAATTCTTTTAATTGGTATGTCGAAAAGTATACAAAGAACCCCATCGCACAGACTAGAAACCCGTCGTTAAATAATCCTGATAGTGTAATTGGCGATTGGAGTGTGGCGAGTGATTGAGAAAAAGTAAGCGCAGCCCATAAAACGAGCGTAAGAAAGCTGATAATGAGACCATACCGGATGGATTTACGGAATAGCAAAGTGGTCGAGATGGCGACAAACCCTGACAAGGCTACCAAGGACGCAACGCCCCATCCATAAAAAAAGAAAAGCGTGTTGATAAAAATGAAGAAGAAAACCAGGCAAAGAATTGACCTTACCCAAAAAGACAGGTTCTTAAGAAGTAACAGGATGGCTGAGCCGAAACCCAGGATGATTGAGCCGATTAGCAGAGCGCTATGGAAAGGATTTTGTGGGTTAATAAAGGAAAGACCGAGGACAATTATCGAAGTCACAACCCCGAGTATCAAGGCACCCGACAATAACTTTAATTGCCACTTTCTCAACTGCGAGGTAGAACTTTCAAAAAACAATGAATCTGACTGGGGAAGGTAGGAAAGGTCGCTCAAGTTCAATTCTCCTTCTTGTCAACCGCGCCCTGGTTGGATTGCGCTGTTGATAAGTCCAATTGTGCACGATCAATTTTTAAAGATTTGCATAGTGTATTTAGAAAAGTTTGATAGACTTCCACTGCGTTTGATTGTTGGTAAATCTCGGAGGCAGCATCGAGAAGAAGTTTCTGTCTTTCAACTTTCCGCTCCAAACCTTCGTAAAGATTAATGCGTTTTTGTGCAAGCAAAAATGCCTCAAGCAGGGGAATAATTATTTTTAGACAAGTCTCATCAAAGTAACCAACTTGTAGATTTTCCAGTACTAGTAGGGTTGAAAGTTTCCCGTTTATGAATTGTCCTATAGCTGCCAGGGCTGCAGAATTTTTGAATAAAGGAGCGAGGTTCGATTTTTTGGAAATCTCCGTCAATATCAACGAAGGGGATTCAGGATTTAAGCCATAAGAACCAGTGTTAATTGTCCCAAGATCAATTTTCGTAGTGCTGAATTGTGGAATAAATTCTCCCGAGGGATTGATTTCAAAAAAAGCGATAAGAGTACCAGGAAATAGGTCCAACAAGGCAGATTTAAACGAAGATTCTATTTCATGGCAGGTACTTAGGCGGAAGATTTCCAAGATGCCTTGAATCGTCTTAGTAGCATTTGCTAAATCAAATCCTTTTTGATTGATATTTAGATCACTTGCTTGCGGACCAACCATAATTGAATTCTCAGTCATATCGTCTTCCTCATGAGCAATCCCAAACAGGGATGCCTTTCAGGATATTTGTTATCTGCATGGGAAATTTGTCTGGATCAAGTGGTTTACCAATGAATCCATCAAACCCTGCCATTTTTGCCTGGTTCATTTGGTCAACGCCAGAGACAGCAGTCACTGCAATGACTGGCATGTGGCGGTATTTCTCGCTGAGCCGGATTTTTCTTAAAGCGCCATACCCATCTTCGTAAGGCAAACGGATGTCCAGTAAAATGAGGTCGATCTTTGGAAGTGCATCCATGAACTCGATGACTTCGTAGCCTGATGTTTTCCATTCACACTGCAAGTTGAGAGAGGCAAGCATGCGGGCGATTAACATAAAATTCCCGGCATTGTCCTCAATTACCAGGATCATTGCTGTTTCATTGGAAGGCAACTTTCGGTCTTCCTGCGAAGGTTGAGGGTCAGTTAACTGCGGCATGATGGTTATTCAAATGGCGGTTAATGTGATCAATGAAACGATCAATATCAATGGGTTTCTCGATATACCCATCGCAGCCAGCTCTCAGGGTTTTTTCACGGTCTCCGCGCATGGCATTCGCAGTAATGGCAATAATGGGGATTTTGCTAATTCGCGGGAAGGATTTGAGTTTCTCCGTAAAGGTATAACCATCCACCCCGGGGAGATTAATGTCCATCAGGATCAGGTCTGGAGTATATTTGTGCAGGAGGGTGATTGCCTGGGCTGCGTTTTCTGCTTCAATTACCTGGTAACTAACGGAATGAAGCAATCTTCTGACCAGAATCCTGTTGTCAAAATTATCTTCAATATGCAGGATGATAGGACTATTTTTCATCTAACACCTTTTTGAATAAAAATATTCTAGCATTAATAACGAAAAGTAAACTTACAATATTGCTAATAACTAACTTTAAATATACATTAAACAAAACGATTCTTTGGGGGAGGGGATTTAAAACAAAAGAGCGGGTGATGGGATTCGAACCCACGAATACCACCTTGGGAAGGTGGTGCCTTACCACTTGGCGACACCCGCAAACAAGTTCTTATTATATTGCAGTTTTCTAGAACTGAAAATGGTAATTTGACATTGGCAGCAGGAATCCGTGTAACAATGGGTAAGGATGCCCCTATGGTATAATTTTTTCTTGATATCTTGACAACTCGTTAGGAGAGCATTTTGGCAGCCAATCCACTCAGTTGGTTGATGGGATTTTTCTCGCTTGACATCGGGATCGATCTTGGGACCGCGAATACATTGGTACATGTACGGAATAAAGGGATCGTGATAAACGAGCCCTCATGGGTCGTGGTAAATAAAAAGACAAAAGAGACCATTGCTGTCGGCAGTGCAGCCAAGGAGATGGTTGGGAGAACCCCGGCCAATTATGTGGCGATCCGTCCACTTCGCGATGGGGTGATTTCAGATTTTGAGATTACAAAATCAATGCTTGAATATTTTATTGGGAAAGTGCACCAACAGACAATTGTCCCAATGCCCAGGCCCAGGGTGTCCATTGGCATTCCGAGCGGTGCCACAGAGGTTGAAAGACGCGCTGTCTATGACGCTGCGATGGCTGCTGGTGCACGTGAAGCATATCTGGTTGAAGAACCCCGGGCAGCAGCACTGGGCGCGGGTTTACCGATCAATGACATTAAAGGGACCATGATTGTGGATATCGGCGGCGGTACTACTGAGGTGGCTGTGATTTCCATGGGGGAGATTGTCATTTCACGGTCATTGCGTATTGCTGGCGACGAACTCGATGAGGACATTCTCCAATACATCCGGAGGAAGTACAACCTTCTGATTGGCGAACGAATGGCTGAGCAACTTAAAATTACCATCGGTTCTGCTTATCCATTGCAAAGCGAACTCACCATGACAGCGAGAGGACGCAACCTGATTACGGGTTTACCCGGTTCGATTGGAACTTTCATCCGTTGAAATTCGCGAAGCTATCGGGCGGATCAATTCAAGTGATTGTGGATACGATCAAGGATGCTCTTGATGAAGTACCACCTGAACTGATTTCGGACCTATTGGATACCGGGATTTGCCTTTCCGGCGGCAGGTGCGCAGATTCTGGGACTTGTGCCGCGCTTAAAGGATGAATTGAACCTGCGGGTCTGGGTGGCGGACGATCCCTTGACATGCGTAGCGAGGGGCTGCGGAGCTGTTTTGGAAAACCTTTCAGAGTATAGACGCTTCCTTGTGGGACTTGAGAGAGGTCGTCCAAGAGGTTAAAATCTTCTGTAAACAATGAAAAGAATATCCGCAAGGACTTGGCAAATTCTGACGATTACGCTAATCGTGGTAGGTGTATTGGCAATGGCTGTCAGCGGTTACATCAACCAGATCATTGGTAGAGCCATCGATCCCCTCATCGGTATTCAGCAATGGTTTTCGACCCGGACAACAGCGGTTGTTGAATTTTTCACAATACCCCGTGATGTTCAAAGTCTTCGTGAAGAAAACGTGTCTCTAAAAAATGAGGTCTCTCAGCTGCAGGCAGAAATTCTTCAGTTAAATCAGCAGTTAATCGAATCAGAGATTCTTTACGCGCTGTTGGATTACGCCAGGGAAGCTCCGTCAAATAAATATGTGGCTGCATCTGTTATAGGTAAGGATCCAAGCCCGTTTCTTAACTACATCATCCTCGACCACGGCTCTGATGATGGGATTCGAAAGGGAATGCCTGTCGTAACGCAACAAGGACTGGTAGGAAAGATTGACGCCGTGACAGCAACAGCCTCCCGTGTGCAATTAATCAGTGATCCTGGCTCTGTGGTTAATGTCCGTCTTGAACAGTCAGTCACTGAAGGACAAGTTGTTGGGTCGGTAACAGGTGACCTTTCATTGGAAATGGTCGGAACTTCAGTGTCTCTCAAGGAAGGGGAATTAGCAATTACATCTGGGCTGGGCGGTTCTTTCCCAGCGAACATTCTTGTTGGACAAATACTCTCAGTGGTACTCCAGGAAAATGCCCTTTTTCAGAATGCCTCCATTCAGCCAGCTGTTGACTTTTCTGGTTTGAAAGCTGTTTTGATCATTACAAATTTTATCCCGGTAGATATCGAGCCTTTAATCCCTGAGCAATAACATGAGCGGGTTATTTGCTTTTCCAGTTTTAATCTTTCTGATGATCCTGCAAACCACTGTGGTGAAAGAGATCAATCTTCTCCATGGTTCAGCAGATTTGATCCTGGTATGGCTTTGTGCCTGGATTTTGCATGATGAAAGCCAGAGCAGGTGGATCTGGTTTGTTTTAGGGAGTGGTTTGGCTATACTTGTTTCTGCAATTCCCTGGTTTGCTGTGATTGGCGGTTTTTGCACGATTTTGATTTTGGCGAAAATCATCCGCAACCAACTTTGGCAATCTCCATTGATCTCAACATTCCTGCTCGTCATGGTGAGTAGCTTAATACTCTATTTTGCCAGCTATATTGGATTGCAGCTCAGAACGAGCGCCTATCCTTTCAAGGAAACTTTAATCCAAGTCATAATTCCTTCGATCTTTCTCAATCTCTTTATTTCAATACCGATATATTTATTTGCCAGGGATATGTTTAAATGGCTGCACCCACTTAAGGAAAACCAATGAGATCTGAAGATCACTCAAAAAATTCTCTCGAGAAATGGCGCTTTCGAGTGGTTTATATTGTCCTCGGGTTAGTTTTTAGTTTTTACTTATTCCGATTGTTCAGTTTGCAGGTTGTCAATGGAGTAGATTATGCATCCCAAGCGGAAGAAAACCGATTAAAGCAGATCAGTGTTCAAACCCAGCGTGGAAATCTGTATGATCGCAACGACATCGCGCTAGCCGAAAATTCCGCCTCGTACAATGTGGTCATTACCCCAGCGGAACTACCTTTAGACGCTGGTACAGCAGAGCACATCTTTCGTGAGCTATCGAGTTTAATTGGTGTTTCCGTGACAAATGGCGTACTAACAGACGAGTCTGCAAAAGCGTTTACCGAGTGTCAATCAGATTTTGGAATCAAGGAAATCTATACCATTGGTGACACTAATGCTCCTTATTCACCGATTAGAGTGAAGTGTAATGTCGAATCTGATATTGCCATGACCATACGGGAAAAAGCTTCCATCTGGCCAGGTGTCTCAATTGAAACAGAAACTGTTCGTCGTTATCCGACAGGTTCATTGACATCTGCTGTTGTGGGTTTTCTTGGACCGATCACAGCAGAAAACCAGGATTACTATGAAGAACTTGGATTTGTGGCTGGCAGGGACAAGGTGGGTTTTGGAGGGGTTGAGTATTCACTGGACGAGATTCTGCTTGGAAAGAACGGTGAACGGGTTGTGGAAGTTGACAGCGCTGGTAAGGTAATCCGTGATGTTGTACCACCTGTTGAGCCCACGCCGGGAAACAGTATTCGGTTAACCATTGATACACGTCTGCAAGCCGCAGCATTGACCGCACTAACTGACGAAATGGATTTTTGGAATACGTACCTGAATCGAATTCAATCACAAAACGGGGTCGTGATTGCGATGAACCCCAAGACCGGTGAGATACTGGCTTTGGTTTCTTACCCCGCATATGAAAACAATCGATTTGAGCGACTGATCCCAGCATATTACTATAATCAATTGAGCGAGGATCCGCTCAAGCCGTTGTTAAACCACGCAATTTCGGCACAGCATCCACCTGGCTCTGTTTTTAAAATTGTAGCGGCAATTGGCGCGCTCAACGAAGGCGTTGTGACAGCAGATCAGCAAATCCCCTGCCCGGGAACGATTTCGGTGGTCCAAAAATTTTCAGCAAACGACCCCGGAACGCCCAGAGAGTACGTAGGGTATGACCGTGATGGGCACGGCATGTGTGATTTTGTGAAAGCAGTCGGCTTGTCTGATGACATCTACTTTTACAAGATTGGCGGAGGATTTGAAAACGATGTCCCCGAGGGAGGACTGGGAATCTGGCGGTTATCAGAGTACGCCAAAGCACTTGGTTTTGATCGACTCACCGGAATCGAGCTACCTGGAGAAGTTGCTGGCTTAATGCCAGACCCCACTTGGAAGCGTATCTATCGGGCAGAGAACTGGTCCACTGGTGATACCTACATCGCGACTATTGGGCAAGGGTATGTTCTGGCAACACCTCTCCAGGTTTTACAGTCGTTTGCCATCGTGGCGAATAATGGCGTGTATATGCAACCTACGATTATTAAGGACATCATTGACTCTGCGGGGAATGTGGTCAAGCCTTTCGAACCGATCCTGGTATGGGACGTTACCAAAGACCCGCTAATCAATATCCTTGATGAAAATAATAAAGCGACTGGCGAAAAGAGGGTGATCGAACCCTGGGTGATTGAAAAGCTTCAGGAAGGTCTACGGCGGGTGGTGGTTGACGGAACTGCGACAAAGACCTTATCTGATCTCGAAATCCCTTCTGCTGGTAAAACCGGCACAGCGGAATACTGTGACAATGTCGCCCAATTAAAAAACCTTTGCCAGCCTGAAGCATGGCCGACACATTCCTGGTACGTTGGATACGCACCATATGACGACCCGGAAATTGTTGTGGTTGCATTTGTATACAATGGAGGCGAAGGTGCGAGCGTTGCTGCTCCAATTGTAGAACGGGTATTGGAATCCTATTTTGACTTTAAAGCGATGGACGCCGCAAATATCGGTGAATAAACAATAAGACTATGTTTAGACGAGAAATCTGGAAGAATTTTGATTTTTGGCTGTTTGGAGCTGTTCTATTCCTTTGCGTTTTTGGATTGGTGATGATCCGCTCCGCCATTGCGGGCAATATTGAGTTGGAGAATTATGTCAACCGCCAGGCAATCTTCTTTGGCGCGGGTGTTGTGGTACTGTTTATTGCATCGTTGCTTGATTACCATTACTGGAAAAGCTTTTCAAGATTTCTCTACCTATTCACACTGGCGTTCCTGGGAGTTATCCTGCTAATCGGGACGACGAGTTTTGGTGCGCAGAGATGGCTTGAAGTTGGTTTGGTCAACATTCAGCCTGCCGAGATCGCGAAAATTGTGATCATACTTGTTCTCGCTGATTATTTTTCCACTACTGCCAAATCAACCAAGAACTTGAAATGGCTTATTATCAGCCTGCTGATTGTTGCAGGAATCGTTCTACCGATCCTGCTGCAACCAAATCTTAGTACATCGATCATGTTGTTTGTCATCTGGTTTTCGATGTTGTGGATCAGCGGAATCCCGCCAAAATTCATCCTAATCTTTGGCGGCGTGGTTATTATTGGTGCAATCATTGCCTTTCCGTACTTAGAGCCATACCAACAGGAGAGAATCCTCACATTCCTCAACCCGGACCCAACAGCGCGGCACGGGAACACTTATAACGTGGAACAAGCTCTAATTGCAATTGGGAATGGTGGATGGCTTGGCCAAGGATATGGTCATGGAACGCAGGTGCAATTGCGCTTCCTGAAGGTTCGCGCAACAGATTATATTTTCTCAGCCATGGCGGAAGAATTCGGGTTCGTCGGCACGGTACTAATCGTCGCATTGTTGGTTTTTGTGATTTTGCGTTGTGTCCGCGCAGCCAGGATCGCAAGCGATGATTACGGGGCAATGATCGCCTACGGCTTCGCGATATTGATCGCCTTTCAAACGATGGTTAATATCGGTGTAAACTTAAGAGTCATCCCTGTTACAGGGCAAACACTACCCTTTATCAGCTACGGTGGTAGTTCGCTGCTATCCTTAATGCTTGGCATCGGATTGATTCAAAGCGTGCTGGTCCATCGTAAAAATACTTGATCTTTTCGGAGAATTATGAAAGAACTCACTTCACCCGCTCGTGTTCGCTTTGCGCCATCCCCTACAGGTCACATGCACCTGGGGAGCGCCAGAACAGCTCTTTATGATTATTTAATCGCCCACAAAAGCGGCGGAAAGTTCATCTTAAGGATCGAGGACACGGACTTTAAGCGGTACGTACCCGGAGCGGAAGAAGAACTGATTAAAGGATTACGGTGGCTCGGAATTGAGTTTGATGAAGGTCCGGGCATTGGTGGTCCATATGGACCTTATCGGCAATCTGAACGGAAAGAAATCTACCAAAAATATGCCAACCAATTGATCGAGGAAGACAAAGCCTTCTGCTGTTTTTGTTCACCTGAGCGCTTGAGCCGGGTTCGGGAAGAGCAGCAAAAACGGAAGGAACCTCCTCATTACGACGGAACCTGCCGAAATCTGAAGAAGGAAGAGGTTGAGTCCAGGATCGCGGCGGGGGAAAAATATGTCATTCGGTTCAAAACCCCAATCGATGGTACTACCACGGTTACTGACCTCCTTCGGGGAGAGATTACGGTAGAGAACCGGACACTGGATGACTATATCCTGGTGAAATCAGATGGCTGGGCTTTATACCACCTGGCAGCGATGGTGGATGACCACTTGATGAAAATTACTCATGTTGTACGCGGTTCAGAATGGCTGCCCTCATTTCCATTACACGGATTGATCTGCCGCGCTTTTGGATGGATCGAACCTGTTTGGATTCACCTTTCGGTTTTCCTCAAGCCAAGTGGAAAAGGAAAGATGAGCAAGCGCGAGACCGCAGACCTGATCAAAGATGGCTTTTCATTCTTCATCAAAGACCTCGAAGAACTCGGTTATCTGCCCGAAGCTGTCATAAACTGGGTCTCACTAATGGGCTGGAGCTATGATGATCACACCGAATTCTTTAAATTGGATGACCTTGTGGAAAAATTCGGATTGGATCATTTGAACCCATCACCCGCTGCAATCAACTATTCAAAATTGGACCATTTTAATGGTCTTCATATTCGCAGTCTTTCAGATGATGACCTGGCGAGAAGAATCAAGCCATTTTTTGAAAAGGCTGGCATTTCAGCGGATCTCGAAACGCTGGTTAAGATCTCACCTGTTTTGAAGGAACGCCTAACAACGCTAGATGATGCTGTTGAGCTTGCGGGATTCTTGTTCAAGGATCTTGTAAATTTCGAAGTAGACGAATTGGTTCAGAAGGGGATGTCAGTAGAAGATGCGAGGAAAGTGGCAAGAGATTGTCATGAAATTTTGAGTTTGTTGAAAGGAATTGAGAAAACAGTTTCTGAGCCAGCCTTACGAGAGTACGTCGAAAGATCAGGGTTCTCCGCTGGGCAAGTATTTGGCGTCCTTCGTGTAGCGATTACTGGCCAAAAGGTCAGTCCTCCATTATTTGAGACTATGGAAGTGGTGGGTAAGGAGAAGGTACTCGAAAGGATTTCAGACGCGATCCAAAAACTAGTTTGATTTGACTGATAATCTGAGCAACGTGTCCACATAAATTACGCCGCAGACCTCTTAATTGAAGTCTGCGGTTAAATTTGAGTCGGGGCGAGAGGATTTGAACCTCCGACCTCTTGCACCCCATGCAAGCGCGCTAGCCGGGCTGCGCCACGCCCCGAACAACGGATGAGATTATATCCCCAATCCTTATTATTGACAATGCAAAGTACGAGAGATATCCAAAGTCTGACAATTTCAACATCTTGCTCGATTGTTTACTAGCCATGCGCATAAAATGTGGGCACCCATAATACCCGTTCACCATTGCGCCATGCTTTTTCATCCTCCTGCCTGAGTGCACCCAACTCTTCAGAAGAACAAATGGTGGAGAGATCGGAAGTGAGCGTTGTCCATTCCGAATCCAACCATTCTGGTATGACCAGGAAGACAGGTTTCAAAACCTGAGATCCCAAACTTAACATTAGAAAATCCAGATCTTGATAACCATCCAGGGAGTGATCTGCCGGTATCCAGGCGACAGCCTTGCGTTTCCAGCGAGCGATTTTGAAGCAAACCCAAGTTGACCATCTTTGTGGGTGCATCCACCCTGGAAAGATAATCTGGTTCAGCAAATGCAATGAATTGACCGCCAAATTTTAGGACTCTGTATATTTCTTTTAGGGCGTTCAGAGGATCGGATAGCCAAAGCAGGAAATAGTGACAGAAAACAAGATCGATACTCTCATTCGCAAAGGGGAGTTCTTCAACGGTTCCAGACATCAAGTGGAGGTGTGGATAAAGAGAAGAAGCAAAGGCTAGCGTGTTGAAATCCTTATCTATCCCAAACAGCCTTGCATCAGCCTGTTCAGTGAGTTGCCCGAGGATAACCCCGGTGCCGCAACCTGTTTCGAGGACCTGTGCACCTTTGTCAATAGAAATCGAGGACAACAGGTAATCCCGAATCGATTTGGTCCAGGTCGATTGGCTTAAGAAGCGGTCGTGTTTCTGTGCAACCATTTAGTCAGGGAGAACCAGTTTGCGGTTCCCGGAAATCTTCAGCCACGGGTCGATGAGGAAGTTACCCAATACATGGGGGCTGCCCTGGCAGGGCAAAATATCTCCATCAGGCTCTGCATAGATCCAGGTGACCCCAGCGCCTTCGTTGTAAGTAGCTTCCGCATCTTTTTCGGTTTCAGCGGTGAATGGATTGATCGCGGAGAAAGGCACGGGAAGTTCATCGTCCAAAAGGAGATCCGAGAGTAATCGCTTCCCGATTCACCTCCAGCAGCGCCTCATTAAGTTCTGTTGATGTTGCACTTAATGATAGATGCCTGACATCCAATTTCTGAAGTTTCTTTAAGATTTGTGGAACCTGTTCGACGTTAGCTTTGCTTATCGTCAAGTGGACGGTTACGTAAATATCTTCCGTTATGACATCCTTGATCGCTTCATAGGATTGGTCATTCTTCGGTTCAAGGATCACCATGATGTGGTCAAGCCCGGATTGGAGAATCTCGTGCAGATATTCCTTTTCCGTCAATCGTAACCCATCCGTGATGAGCCCTGTGACCTGTCCAATTTCTTCGGCTTTACGAATCAATTCAATAAGATCAGGTCGCAAAGTTGGTTCTCCACCAGTAAATACGACGTGAGGGATGCCTGCTTCCCAGGCTTTGGTAAGGATCATTCCCCATTCTTCTGTGTCGAGCAACCGTGTAACCTTCTTTACTGGCGCGTATAAGTCCGGACGACCTTCATACCCCTGGTATGTAAGCGCGCAATCCAATCTCAAGGGAATCTTTGTCAAAGAAGAATGGCGCAAATTGCTTTCCATACCTAGGAAGGTCTCAGGGTCAAGGTCAGGGGTAGTCATCAATGTTTCAAGCCTGAGCCTGAGATTGTCTATGTCCCGTTTTGCTTCATCATGAGTCACCTGGTACCTTTTAATTAGTTCTCCGGCAATGTCAACTTCTGGAGTGCCTTTAATCAAGTGATAAACAATCTCAGTTGCTGTGGCATTGAGATGGAGTATGGTGGAAGCGTTAATGACCAGGATGCCTTCACCCTCCTCCTGGATTCGTAGATGCAAGCGGAAAAGTTTTCCATTTGCATCCAGATTTGAATGATAAAGACCAGGTACAAGGGGTTTTGGAGTGAAAAAAATGGCGCTAATCAATTTATTTAATCTGGCTTTCATAGTTACCTCCACCAAAAGATGATTAATCGTCAGAGAATTGAAGGGGACAGCCACCACCGCAATCCTGATAAATCAGGCAGCTTGAGCATTTTTTCGGCAGTAATTTCCGTTCCCTCAACGATACCGCAAGATCGTGATTCCAAATACTCTGCCAGTCCTCGCTCAGGATGTTTCCTAGTGATTGATAATAGGATTGGCAAGGTAAAACTGAGCCGTCAGGTTCGATGCACATATTGAAAAGCGCCGCTGTACAGCCTTTTACCCCCAATTCCATCTGCACCGGGTCAAAATTGCAGTATTGGGTTGGTGTATACCAGATCAATTTTTGACCATAGCGGGAGGTGATTTCCTTGGCTTGCGTCAGGAGAGGTTCCAATTCCGACTCCATCAGTCCCGTACCGACAGTTTTTCCCTTGCCTGAGTAAATCAACGCGTTAAGTCCAACCGTCGGCATGCCTAGTTTTCCAAGGAACTCCAGTGTATCGGGAATCGTTTGTTGATTATGGCTCAGCATAGTGGTGTTCGTCATTACGTAAAGCCTGGTCTCCAAGACATTTCGAATACCCTCGACCGTTTCCTGCCAGGCGTTATGATGGTTGACCATCAAATCATGGATTTCTGGTGCATGCGATTCTAAGGTGATCTGTACATGGTCGAGACCAGCATCAATCAAGGAATGCAGGTAATCCTTGTCTTTCAACCGCCTGCCATTCGTATTCAATCCGGTTATTTGACCATTGTTTTCTGCGTAACGAATCAATTCCGGGAGATCAGCCCTGAGGGTTGGTTCTCCACCAGTAAAAACGATATGAGGGATACCTAGCAGCCATAATTTGTCAAGGATTGTAAACCATTGAGAAGTATCCAGTTCTGGAAATGAGCGAACCCGGGCATTGTAGCAATGATGACAATCATTGTTGCAGCGATACGTAATGGCAAGATCCATCCTGTAAGGAGCGGTAGGGCGGGAGGAAAAAGGCGCAGTAGTCTCAAGATCGAGGTCACAGATTGGACAAGCCTCATTGTTTACCAGTAATTTGAGTGAGTTTTCAAAATCCTGGAAATCTTTTAGCAATTCTTTCGACGAAACTTCAAATGCTTTGCTGAGCAAGCGAATCGACTCTTTGACCGGTGTTTTCGACAGAGAATAATAAGCCATGTGGGTCGCAGATGGATTCAAATGGAACACCTGGTTGGCATTAACAATCAACAAACCTGAACCATCGGGATCAATACGCAAATGGATGCGCGTTTTCTCACTGCCGTTACTTTCCTTGAAGTGAAAAAGACCCTGGACAGGATAACGGTTCAATACTTCCTGTTTGTTGGACTTGTCCCTTGATAATAGATTCATCAGGTATCGAATACCTTAACGTCCTCCACCGGCGCAGGCACAGGCACAACCGGCACAGGCGCAAGCACAGGCACAGGAACGACCACCGCCGCCACCGCCTTTGGATCCGCCGCCAGAAGATCGATATGTGGATGGCGGAGGAGGGGGATTGGTCACATTAGTGACGCCGCTGGTGAAGCCGGTTAATCCGCCAAGCACACTGGATGAGAATGAGGACACACTATTCACAACGGACGCTGCGAAGGAAGAGCCCGGGATGTTTGGCATGGACACACTGGGGCGCGAACCGCCAATGGACGGGATGGAAGGTGTGCTTATTGTTGAAGTGGTCGGTCGCGGCATAGCGGGTTCATAACGCCACCACCAGTTGGGCGCTGGGATAAATACATTCCCGCCAAATGTATGCTGGGTGCGATCATCGTAATTCTTGTCCAGAATTGTCCAATCCATGTTCTCGTCATAGACCTGGGCTTTCACTTCAGGAGTATTCGCATTCTCCACCTGTGCCCAGGCTTTCGTAATGATTTCTTCGTAATAAACGAGAGTTTCCTTACGGCTGAAGCCCTTCATTTTTTCAGTCACACTTCGGATGAGGTTCACCATCGTGGTCTGGAGTTGTTTTTTCTTTTGTCCCGGCTCTCCCTTGTAAGCCGCCAGGAAATCGGTCTCATATTCATACAAGCCATCAGGTAAGGGATCACTAACTTTGAGGGCTAAAGGTTCTTTGGTGACGACCTCAGCCGCGCCTTTTTTAATAGTGCAAAAAGGATCATGGTCATGATCTTATCCATGGGCTGTTCCATGAGGATTGCTGCTTCTACAGCAGTCAACCCACGCTTGATTCCGTGTCCCTCGATTGAAATCTTGGGAGGGAGATATTTCATTTTGCGTTTCTTTGCGCCAACGGTTGCTGAATAGATCATCAAACCAAAGAACCCGGCAAAACCGACACAGAAAATTACTGGGCAGAGGGATGAAATATCAAACGAGGGGGAGACGTTGGTCTCCGGGGCAACATAGGGCTCCTGCACAACCGCGCCGGAAGCCAGGAGGCGGGATGGAAAACTGGCGCCAAACTCGTACTGTGAATAAGAATTGGCTGCATTGGATACCCAGGTATAGAAGATCGTACCGTCTTCCAGCACCATGGACTCAGGCTCCTCGGACCCGGGCCAATTGGATGGGATAAAATAGCGGCCTTCCTCATCAGTGATTCCTTTGGGAAGGACGATTGTCATCTGGTAATCTGTGGTGCCATAACAGTATTCACTACCAATCCAGCTCGGCCAAAATACAATGGAGGCATAATCCTCCGCTTCTGTTTGAGTGGCGGGATAGATTACATCCTTGACATTGGTGATGTATGTGTGAACAGTACCGGTTCCCCCAGGTGGAATTGAATTTCCCTGTAAGTAGAG
Organism: uncultured Chloroflexia bacterium; assembly: GCA_963774925.1. Taxonomy (GTDB): domain Bacteria; phylum Chloroflexota; class Anaerolineae; order Anaerolineales; family Anaerolineaceae; genus UBA6107. The sequence goes on along the minus strand of CAVZGM010000001.1, from coordinate 488,517 downwards.
CGAGACGCCGGGGCTGCCAAGTTCTCCGGAGGTTATTTTCTTGATCGGTGTGCCATCGACATCCGCGCTGACATTACGTACTTCATAATTCCAATTGGGTAATCCGATATCAACAATGTCAATATTTGACGCACCCTGGTCATTCAAGAAAGTGATCGTGTAATCAACGGAGATCGAACCGTCCTGGTTTACGGTAACAACTACCGCTTGTTCAGGTATTTGAAAACGGTAATCCTGTGCATAAGCAGGGGTTACACTGCCAGCAATCAGGATGAAAATCAGGAAGACAAAGAAGTACCGGAGAATTTTCATTTGACTCTCGCTATCTATTGTTTACCATTTTGGTTCTTCGGTGAGCTGATAGACGGTGTGACAAAATGGGCAGGTCACCATCGGCGCACCTTCCACCATCGAGATGCTTTCAGCGGTAAGCACTCCACCGCATGATTTGCATTTGAGCGAGTCGAATTTGACATTACCCGGGAGGTCAACTTTCAGGGTAACATTATTCGTTGGAGCCTGGGCAGGTTTGCGGGCAGCAAAATAGACGATGACCAATCCAACCACGATAAGAATCAACCCAATAAATAGCCAACCAGTGCTACCTGCAGGGTCTGTTGACCCGATAGCCATAAGTGCTCCAAAGAGAATTAAAATACCTGCACCGATATATGCGACTGCTTTCATAGCTCCTCCGAGTGCTTCAATTTCGTTTTAATGGTTAAATTAAATCTGCGAAACCAATAATATTGTATATTAGAATTTCAAAATATGAAGGTGTAAATCTCATGAGTGATAAAAATCCTGAAATTGATGATTTAGTTAGACTCCAGAAAGAGATCAGCTACCACAACTATCGTTATCATGTATTGGATTCACCTGTCATCAGTGATTATGAGTTTGATAAGCTCCTCAAGCGACTATTTGAGCTCGAATCCCGGTATCCGGAGATGGTCACGCCAAATTCTCCGACACAACGATTTGGGTTTCAACCCCTCGAAAAGTTTGTAAAAGTCTCTCATCCCGCTCCGATATTATCACTGGCGAACGCATTTACTCATGAGGAATTGCGATCCTGGTATGAACGTATACGGAAATTAGACCCATCTGTTTCATCCAGCGGATTTGTTCTTGAACCGAAGATCGATGGATTGACTGTTGTGCTGCATTACGAAAATGGTCAGTTTGTGAAAGGAGCAACCAGGGGAGATGGCGTGGTCGGTGAGGACATCACTACAAATCTCAGGACGGTGCGTACAATCCCTTTGGCCATTCCTGTCCAGGAGGACTCTGCCGTTGCCCCGGAGACTCTTGTTGTTCGAGGGGAAGTGTATATTTCCAAAAACGATTTCGAGACACTTAATCGCAGGATAGAAGAAGAAGGTGGGAAAACCTACCAGAATCCCCGCAATACTGCCGCTGGTTCATTACGGCAGTTGGATCCTGCCATCACCCGAAGCCGCCCATTAACACTTCTTACTTACTCGGTTGTGGAATGTTCAGAAACATTTGCAGATAGTCAATGGCACCTTCTTACCCGGCTAAAAACGCTGGGGTTTCCGGTGAGCGGTCTGTCAAAATATGTCTCAAATTTCGAAGAAGCGCTCGCGCAACTGGAAAGTTGGAGCGAATTCAGGGACAAAATCCCATATGAGATCGATGGTTTGGTTATCAAATTGGATAACCTGGCAATAGCCAATAACCTCGGATTTGTAGGCAAGGATCCCAGAGGCGCTATCGCCTTTAAATTTCCTGCGCGGGAAGTGTCCACAAAGCTTAATGCCATCAAAGTCAATGTGGGCAGAACAGGAGTTGTCACGCCATATGCAGTCCTAGAGCCTGTTGAAGTTGGTGGAGTGGTGGTCCGGCAGGCAACTTTACATAATTTTGATTATATTGCTGAGAAAGATATCCGCGTGGGTGACAGGGTGCTGATCAAACGAGCAGGAGACGTAATTCCTTATGTTATCGGGCCTATCTCAGACCTAAGAACTGGAGATGAGCAGGTTTTTCAGGTTCCAGAGACCTGTCCGTCCTGCAATCAACAATTGGAGCATCTAGAGGGTGAGGTGGCGTATTTTTGCATCAATTCTGCCTGCCCAGCACAATTGATCCGAAATGTTGAGCATTTTGTCTCAAAAGGTGCAATGGATATTGACGGGCTGGGGATAAAAATCGTCGAGCAATTAATTCAGAGTGGATTAGTGAAAGATGTTGCCGATCTCTACCTGTTACATAAAATCGACTTATTAACACTCGAGGGATTTGCAGAGAAAAAAGCAGAAAACCTCCTGGTGGCCATCGAAGCCACCAAAAGCCGGGGGTTGAATCGGTTTCTTATTTCCCTCGGAATTCATGGTGTGGGTGAGGTAGCAGCAGGAGACCTGGCGAAGAATTTTGGGTCGATTGATTCTCTACTGAACGCTTCGGTAGAGCAGCTTTGTATGGTGGATGGGATCGGACTCACAACCGCTCAATCGATCCACGATTGGTTTACTAGACAACAGAATATTAAACTTTTGGAAAAATTCAGAAGCATCGGAATTAACCCTAAAGTCGGAAGCCAAAAAATCCCCTCCGATTTACCCTTATCCGGACTTGTGTTTGTCATTACAGGAACACTGCCAACCTTGTCCCGTGACCAGGCAAAGAACTTGATCGAGGAGGCTGGCGGCAAGACCACCGACAGCGTGAGCAGGAATACCGATTACCTGGTGTTGGGTGAGAATCCGGGGTCAAAGTTTGAAAAAGCGAAGACTCTTGGCGTGAAGGTCATTGATGAAGTGGAATTCTTCTCAATGATCCAACCCAATTAAAGGTGGAGATGGCGGGAATCGAACCCGCGTCCGAACGAATAGTACCTCAAACGTCTACAAGCTTAGTCTGTTCTTGATATCGCCGTTGACCGAAGAACAGACAAGTACAATCAACTGCTATCCACTAAGACCCGAAAGTCCTCTTTCGCGTGTTCCGTGGCTTAACACGCGGCACTCCGGCTTTGTAGCGCCCGCTCTGCTACCGGACGGAGAGCGGAGCAGGCAGACGTGACGGTTATTAGGCCGTCATTTGTGCAAACCGATCACCGCTAGGCGGCGATGGGCATTGCAGCAAAGTTTGTGCTTTTGGCACTTGTTGGTTGTACTGATTTTACGAGGTCGGTACCTCTCGGCTTGCAGTCTGGGTCCAGCCTCGCCCGTCGAAGCCTGTCATCCCCAGTGAGCAAATTATACCCGAATTCTACCTAACAAATTGATAGACAAGAGGGTAAAATAGGTGAAATACTCATCAAAGGAGGTGCCTGGTGAAAATCATCTATAAGGGAAACGAGGAAACCGGCATCACCAGAATTGAGCAACCAGTTGATGGCTGCTGGATCAACCTGATCGATCCCACAACGGATGAGATCGATTCGATTAAAGCACTTGGTGTTCCATCTGATTTTCTGACCTATCCGCTGGACCTTGATGAAAGACCGCGTACCGAGAAGGAAGATGACGGTACCACATTGATCCTGTTGCGAATTCCTTTTTTCCAAGGAGAACAATTGGATGTGCCTTATACCACCATCCCCTTGGGAATCATACTTACAGAATCGATCATTATCACTGTTTGTAAACGGCACAATGTTGTCCTGGATGATGTCGTCAGGACAAGGGTAAAGAGCTTATCCACCTCCAAACGGATTCGGCTTGTCTTACGTATCCTGTTACTGACCGCTACACAATTCCTGACATACCTGCGCGAGATCAACCACACAACTGAGATCATTGAAGACAAGCTGCAGGCTTCAATGCGTAATTTTGAGATCCAGGAATTACTCAAGTATCAAAAAAGCCTGGTTTACTTCACTACAGCGCTCAAGTCCAACGAGCTTTTACTGGAACGGCTGCAGAAAACCCCGCTCTTCCACCGATACCCGGAGGATGAAGACCTGTTGGAAGATGTACTGACCGAAAATCAGCAGGCAATCGAAATGGTCGCAATCAGTGAAAACATTTTAAGTTCAATGATGGATGCTTTTGCGTCTATCATTTCCAACAACCTAAACGTCGTGATGAAATTTCTTGCTTCAATCACCATCGTGATGAGCATTCCCACGATATTAACCAGCTTTTTCGGGATGAACGTAACCCTCCCGGGGGCGTCTGGCGGACTGGCTTATCTCTGGATCATTGGGTTGGTTCTAATTGTCAGTGCGATCACAATCGTAGTATTTATTAAGAAGAACTGGTTTTAAACAAAAGAAACCATTTTCATGGTTTCTGGTGTGGGCGGAACAGGACTCGAACCTGCGACCTCTTCTGTGTAAGAGAAGCTCTCTAACCAACTGAGATATCCGCCCGGAAAGCAAATTATACCTGAAATCAAATTGGATTCGAGATGAAATTTATCAGATTTCTCGATGAGACAAAAAAATTCGTTTATGGCTGGATCTATAACGACACTGTTGGATTGATCAAAGGAGATCTTTTCGGCGAATACATGCGCCTGGAGCCGACAATTCCGTTGAATAGGATCGACCTGGGGAGTCCTGTATTGCCGAGCAAGATCATTTGTGTAGGCAGGAATTACGCCGAGCATGCCATTGAGCGTCAAGTTGAGATACCGGAAGTTCCGCTGTTGTTCTTGAAACCGCCCTCATCTATCATTGCAACAGGAGATTCAATCATCTTGCCCCCGCAATCCGACCGGATCGAACACGAAGCAGAGTTGGCAGTGATCATAGGAAAGCGCGGCAAGTGGATTCCACTTGAAACAACTTCCGAATATGTCCTCGGTTATACAATTGCGAATGATCTGACTGCCAGGGATATCCAGCAGAAGGATGGTCAATGGACGAGGGGAAAGGGATTCGACACTTTCTGCCCATTAGGTCCCTGGATTGAGACGGAACTTGACCCAACCGACTTGCTAATCAGATGCAGAGTGAACGGGGAGCTAAAGCAAATGGCTTCAACCAAGGACATGATTTTTTCCATCCCGCAAATCATTTCATATATTTCCAATTGCATGACACTTGAGCCGGGAGATGTGATCCTCACGGGCACTCCGGCTGGTGTGAGTGCAATCAATCATGGAGATGAAATTGAAATCGAAATTGAAGGGATCGGAAGTCTAACGAATCCAGTTCGTGATTTTGAGTCTTAATGGTGATGATAAATATCCATATTTTCGCAGTGGTATAATTTGAAAAATATTCTCTGTTGATTTAAGGAGTCAATTATGTCAGGGCATTCCAAATGGGCTACGATTAAACGTAAAAAAGGAGCGGCAGACGCCAAACGGGGACAATTGTTTACCCGTTTGACGCGAGAGATTGTTATTGCTACCAGAGAAGGTGGCGGGGACCCAGATTCAAATTTCCGTTTGCGGCTGGCGATTGATAAAGCAAGAACCCAAAGTATGCCCAAGGAAAATATCGACAGAGCGGTGAAACGAGCACTTGGTGAAGGCAAGGAAGGTGAAATTTACGAGGAAGTTTTTTATGAAGGATATGCACCGAATGGAGTCGCGGTTATTGTAGAATGTGTCACTGAGAACCGGAACAGGACTGTTTCCGAAGTTCGTCATTTATTGACCCGCTATGGGGGCAATATGGGAGAACTGGGATCCGTTGCCTGGCAATTCAAACGCGCGGCAGTTTTCTCCTTCCCGGCTGACAAGTATACGTATGACCAGGTATTCGAAATCGCAGTGGAAGGCGGAGCGGACGACGTATCTGAAGACCCCGATGAAATTGAAGTTGTCGCACCCGTAGAATCCTTCAAGACATTAAGTGATCGCTTCCGCGCCGCAAATATCACTCCTGATGAAGGTGGTTTGCGAATGCTTCCGAATCAGGAGATGGAATTAAGCGTAGAGGATACGCTTCAGGTATTGCGCGCGATCGATGCGTTGGAAGAGCTGGATGATGTCCAAAATGTTTATTCCAATCTAAAAATTTCTGAAGAAGCGATGGCAGCAATGGATGCTGAGTAATCATGAACATCCTGGGGATCGATCCTGGAACTGCGACAACCGGCTACGGGATTGTGTCTGAAGATTCCTCCGGAAAAATCCTCAACGTTCAGTATGGGACCATCCGGACTGACCCAGTACTCTCAGATGAAAAACGATTACTGATTATTTATACCGGGATCCATGAATTGATCAAAACTTTTCGACCTGCAACATGCGCGGTCGAAAAGTTGTTTTTTCAACGTAATGTGACCAATGCCATCACTGTTGGGCAGGCACGAGGAGTAGTCCTTCTAGTTTTTGCTCAGCAAGGTCTTCCTTACGCGGAGTATACACCAACAGAAGTGAAGCAATCCGTAACTGGCTATGGGGCTGCGGATAAGGTACAAGTGCAACGGATGGTCAAGGAAATCCTGGATTTACCGGAACTTCCGAAACCTGATGACGCTGCTGATGCGCTCGCGGTAGCGATTTGCCATATCCATTCTACAGCGATCTCGAGGTTGCCTGTAATCGGGGCAGGGCAATGATAACAAGCACAGCAAACGAGAAAATTAAACTGATCCGCAAGTTAAAAGAACGAAAATTCAGGTCGGAATCAGGATTATTTTTCGCAGAAGGAACAAAGATCATCCTTGATGCTCTAAACACGGGGGCGGAGATTCAACAATTAATTATCGCTCCTGAATTGATCCGCACGGACGGAGCTAAAAAGATCCTCCAGATGGGTACCGAAAGTCAAATGGACGTACTGGAAGTCATTCCATCTGTTTTTCAAACACTTGCTGCCAAGGAGAACCCTCAGGGAATTGCAGGTGTGCTTCGGCAAGAATGGAGCAGTGCAGAGGAAGTTCTCCAGGACTTTTCCGGCTTATGGCTTGCTCTCTACGAAGTAGCAGATCCTGGAAACCTCGGCACGATCATGCGGACAATGGATGCGGTCGGTGGAAAAGGAATATTTCTTGTTGATAATTGCACCGATCCTTTTGACCCAGTTTCGATCAGAGCCAGTATGGGGGCTTTGTTTTCCCTAAAATTATGCAGAGTCACGTTACAGGAATTTTCCAGTATTATCAAGAAGAACCTACTCTATACATTAGGGACTTCAGACGAAGCCAAGACGGATTTCCACAATGAAAACTACCGCAAGGATATGATCCTATGCATGGGCAGCGAAAGAGAAGGGCTCCCGAGCAAAATTATCAATGTTTGTTCCGGAATGGTATCCATCCCGATGCTCGGGATCAGTGATTCATTAAACCTGGCAGTGGCAACAGGAATTGTGTTATACGAAATATTGGATCAAATTAGGTCTAAGAACACTTAGAGGGCATCATGATTGCGACACTGGAAGGAATTGTCTCAGAGGTCAATGCAGATCACATCGTATTATTCGTAAATGGAGTCGGTTTTCGCATACACACCGCTCCAGCGTTCAATAATACGTTGGAGTTACATAAGAGTCATGGACTCTATGTGCATCTAATCGTACGGGAGGAATCGCTCACCTTGTATGGGTTTGAGACTGCCGAAAAACGCGACATGTTTGTCCAGTTGTTATCGGTCAGCGGTGTCGGACCAAAAAGCGCTATGGCATTGATTTCCGGTATCTCGATCGATAGAATGAAGGAAGCTGTGCTTGGAGAGAACCCTGATCTATTGGGAGGAATTCCAGGCGTTGGGAAAAAGATAGCTCAAAGCATTGTGATTCACCTCAAAGGGAAAATTAAAGGGGAGTTTACGTACGGGTATGGAAAAATTTCGGAGACTGATCAAGACGTAATTAGCGCTTTAACAACTTTAGGCTACAGCCTGGTTGAAGCACAAACTGCCGTGCAGGCGATCCCCAGAGATGCTCCTGGTGACCTCGAGTCCAGAATCACGATTGCCTTGAGAAGTTTTGGCTAAGTTCAAAATTTTCAAACATGAAGTAAAATAGGGTTTCAACCTTGTCCGGATTGTTCTGGAGGATAGATGACTGATAGTATTGACCAGTTTGCCACCCAATTGACAGAAAAAATCCAAAGTTTTGCATCGAAACCTAAAGTGCATAATGTTGGTAACGTGATCGAAGCCGGCGACGGCATTGCCCAGGTCAGGGGCTTGAAAGGCGTGCGCTCCCAGGAACTGGTTCAGTTTTCGAATGGAGTCAGGGGAATTGCCTTTAACCTTGAGAAAAACCGAGTGGGTGTAATTATTTTAGGTGATTACACTACGATTCGCGAGAACATGGAAGTTGAAACAACAGGATTAATCGCCTCGGTTCCCGTGGGAGATCAATTGGTCGGGCGAGTTGTCAACGCTTTGGGTGAAGCAATCGATGGGAAGGGGACAATTAAAGCCTCAAAATACAAGGCTCTGGAAAGGATTGCGCCTGGCGTGATTGAGCGGCGTGATGTAGAAACGCCAGTCCAAACCGGAATCGTTGCTATCGATTCGATGATTCCCATTGGGCGGGGGCAACGGGAGCTGATTATTGGTGATCGGCAGACCGGAAAGACAGCGATTGCCATTGATACGATCATTAATCAGAAGGGGAAAAACCTCGTTTGTATATATGTTGCGATTGGTCAAAAGAAAGCTTCCATCGCACGAACTGTGGCGTTACTGGAAAGCTATGGGGCAATGGAACACACGATTGTAGTTGTCGCTGCTGCTGATGAATCTGCGGCTATGCAGTACATCGTGCCCTACGCCGGGTGTGCGATTGGCGAAGCGATCATGGAAAACGGCGGAGATGCCTTAGTCGTGTACGATGATTTATCCAAACATGCCTGGGCATACCGGCAATTGAGCTTGTTACTTCGGCGTCCACCTGGCCGAGAGGCGTATCCGGGCGATGTGTTTTATCTACATTCACGTCTCTTGGAACGAGCGTCGTGCATGGCACATCAGTACGTTTTGAAAGAAAAATCTTATCAGCACGAGGAAATATCACATACAACTTTGGATGGTGAACAGGTTTTCACCGGACCCATGTCCAAGCATCTCGCGGAGTCCTCACTTACCGAACTGCAAAAAAAGGACGAGATGAAAGTGGTTCGTGTCAAAGAAAGTGGCGGATCATTGACAGCATTGCCAATTATCGAAACGCTCTTAGGAGATGTTTCTGCCTACATCCCCACGAATGTGATTTCCATTACAGATGGACAGATCTACCTCGAAGGCAATCTTTTCAACGCTGGCATCCGCCCTGCAATTAATGTGGGCATCTCTGTTTCCCGTGTGGGTGGATCTGCCCAGACGAAAGCGATGAAACAGGTGGCAGGTCGCTTGCGCCTGGATATGGCAAATTTCCGCGAGTTGGCTGCATTTGCGCAGTTTGGCTCAGATTTGGACAAAGCGACAATGAGCCAGCTAAACCGCGGGTTACGCCTGCAGGAACTGCTCAAACAACCCCAGTACGAGCCGATTTCTCTTCCACACCAGGTACTTTTCCTTTATGCGGCTGTGAATGGGTACGCAGACAACATCAGCCTTGACCAGGTGAGAAGTTGGAAGGATGCATTGATCCGGCATTTCGAAGGCGCAAGTGTGGATGTTCTAAACGCGATCGAAAAAGAAAAGAGAATTTCTCCTGAAAATGAGGAGAAAATCAAAACCCAATTAACCGTCTTCATGTCACATTGGGCTTAACCTGAATAGGTGAGAGATGCCTTCAACCCGGGAGATGAGATTAAGAATTAAGAGTGTTAAGAACCTGTCTCAGGTGACCAGGGCGTTAAAAACCGTGAGCGCGAGCAAGGTCAGACGGGCTATGGCTGCTAATGAAGCAAGCCTTCGATATTCTGAAAAAGCGTGGAAAGTACTGACTCATCTTTCTGGACAACCCGGGCATTCATCTTTGCATCCTCTGCTAAATGAGAGGAAAACAGTAAATAACATTCTTGTTGTCATGGTTAGCAGCGACCAGGGGTTGGCTGGTGCTTACAATGTGAACGTACTGAGAAATACACTGGAATACTTTGACCAAGGGCAGACCCCTGTCTCTTACGTTTGTGTTGGCAAAAAGGGTAGAGATCTTTTACTGAGACGAAAGTGCAAGGTTATTGCTGATTTTTCTGAGCTCAAAAATCCGGTAAGTTTTTTAGAGATTTCATCAATTGCCAGATTGGTTGTGGACGATTTTCTGACCGGAATGTTTGACCAGGTCTTCATTTCTTTCACTCGCTTTATTTCGATGACGAAGCAGGTTAATGAAATCCAAAAACTCCTGCCTTTGGATGTCGATCCGGAGTTCCAAAAGCACAATCAACATGCAGTTTTCTCGTACGAACCAGAGCAAAAGGAACTGCTGGATGAGATAGTTCCACGTTTTACTGCCATGCAGGTTTATCAAGCTGTTTTACATTCTCAGGCATCAGAACACGCAGCGCGCATGCTCGCCATGGCAAATGCCACTGATAACGCGAACGAACTGACAAGGGCACTCAACCTTGAATACAACAAGCTTCGTCAACAGAATATTACCAATGAGATGTTGGATATTGTAGGCGGAGCAGTCGCACAAAATTAGAAATTACAGGCAGTGGAGGAATTGACAATGTCGCTTGAAGATGGTCGAATTCTACAGATCCAGGGAAGCGTGGTGGACGTAGCCTTTCCTGCGCAAAAAACGCCTTCTATTTATGAATCCCTTATTGTCGAAAGGGAAGGCACATCTCCTATGTTCCTCGAGGTTGAAAAACTTCTTGAGGATGACGTTGTTCGTTGTGTTTCCATGGATTCCACAGATGGACTTCAACGGGATCTTCCAGTGAAAAGGACGTTCGCTCCTATCAGTGTTCCAGTAGGTCCAGAGACACTTGGTCGAATACTAAACGTGCTTGGTCAACCAATCGATAACAAAGGTCCCGTCAATTCATCTTTGCTTTACCCAATTCATCGTCCTGCACCGTCCTTTGCAGAGCAGTCCACGAGAGTGGAAGTATTTGAGACCGGGTTAAAAGTTATCGACCTGATCGCACCATTTACAAAAGGTGGAAAAACTGGCATCTTTGGAGGAGCAGGTGTCGGGAAAACCGTCATCATTCAGGAATTGATCCGCTCCATTGCGACTGTTCATAAGGGGAAATCGGTCTTTGCTGGGGTGGGTGAACGAACACGCGAAGGCACTCAACTTTACCGCGAGATGTTGGAATCCGGGGTCATGAAAGACACCGTGATGGTTTTTGGACAGATGAATGAGACCTCCGGAGTCCGCTTACGCGTTGCTCTAACCGCGCTTTCCATGGCGGAGTACTTCCGCGATCAAGGTATGGATGTTCTACTATTCATTGATAACATCTTCAGGTTTACCATGTCGGGTTCTGAAGTATCTGCGTTATTGGGTCGTCTACCTTCTGCTGTGGGGTATCAGCCAACCTTGAGTACGGAAATGGGCGAACTTCAAGAAAGAATTACTTCGACCCACCAGGGATCAATCACGTCTATGCAGGCTGTATATGTTCCTGCAGATGACTACTCTGATCCCGCGCCTGTGGCAACATTTACTCACCTAGACGCTACAATTGCTCTTGACCGGGCAATCTCAGAAAAGGGCATTTATCCGGCGGTTGATCCACTGGTTTCCACTTCACGTATTCTCGATCCAAAGATCGTTGGACAAGACCACTATAACACCGCCAGAGAAGTGCAGCGTTTATTGCAGCGGTATAAAGATTTACAGGATATCATCGCAATCCTGGGTATTGATGAACTAAGTGAAGATGATAAACTGATCGTATCAAGAGCCAGGAAGATTGAGCGGTTCTTCTCACAGCCCATGTACGTGGCTGAACAGTTTACTAGTATCCCCGGTAAATACGTACCTCTTAACGATACCGTGCGGAGCTTCCAGGAAATTCTTCAGGGTAAATGCGATGCTCTTCCTGAACAGGCATTTCACATGGTTGGTTCAATTGAAGATGCTTACGAAAAAGCGAAAAGTTTGATGTAAAGGGTGCAAATGTCGATCAAGTGCGAGATTATTTCGCAAGACCGCGTCGTCTTTGATGACAACGTAGAAATGGTAGTACTGCCGGGGCAAGCCGGTGAGATGGGCATCTTACCGCATCATGCGCCTGTGCTCACCAGTTTGAAATTCGGCATCATCACTGTAAAGCAGAAGAGTGGGGATGAGCATTTTACTGTTGCGGGCGGTATTGCTGAAGTATTACCTGATCAGGTGACAATCTTAGCGGACGCAGCCGAAAATGTAGAGGAGATCGATCTTGAACGGGCAATGACAGCCAGGCAAAAAGCTGAAGACGCGCTGAAAACCACTCTTCAATCTGATATTGATCGATACATGCGCGTCTCATCCGCGTTGAAACGTTCGAATTTGAGGATCGATGCGGCCAGGAAATATCGGAAAGATTACAAGCCAGGATTAAAGTAAAATGGCACTCCTTACACGTGAATTAGGCGTCGACCTTGGAACCAGCAATACCGTTATTGTTGAGGGTTCACACGTTCTTTTACAAGAACCCACGATGGTTTCGATCCTGGTTGATGAAGAAAAGTTGGTTGAATGGGGGCAGGCAGCCAAAGAAATGGTCGGCAGAGTTCCGGAAAATATTGAAGTCATTAGCCCCCTGAGACACGGCGTCATTGCTGAATATGAAATCACCGAGACATTATTGGGCTATTTGACCCGAAAGGTTGCAGGTCCAATGCGGGTGTTCCGACCTCGCATGATGATTACAGTACCGTTTGGAGTAACAAGTGTTGAAGGGCGAGCTGTGCATGAAGCCGGCATCGGTGCAGGCAGTCGCGAAGTGTTCCTGATCCCGCAACCTCTGGCGGCTGCGATTGGCACAGATTTGCCAATTTCGACACCTTCAGGCAACATGATTGTTTCGCTTGGAGGTGGTGTGAACCAGGTTGCGGTGATGAGCTTGAACGGGATTGTTGCAGGTGAAGCAGATCGAACTGGCGGGTTGGATTTTGACGAATCAATCATTGCTTATGTAAGAAAACGTTTCGGAGTCGTTATCGGTCAACCAACAGCTGAATTGGTGAAGATAAAGATTGGAGCGGCAATTCCACAGGACCAACAATTATCCATTGAGGTCCAAGGACAGGATCAGATCTCAAGTTTTCCAAGACCAGTCGTTTTGACCACCGACGATGTTGTGGAAGCACTCCAGGAACCCCTGGAGTCAATTGTAAAATTGGTAAGGAAGGTGATGGAAAAAACACCTCCGGAATTAATCTCAGATATTATCGACCGTGGCGGCGCGTTATGTGGAGGAAGCGCTTTATTAAGGGGGATGGATAAATTCTTAACCAAATCAATAGGAATCCCTGTTTATATCGTGGATAATCCTTTGACCTGTACGGCAGAAGGTGCTGCAAAGGCTTTGGAACTACGGGAACAACTAAAGAAAAGCCTGGCGACCGGATAACATAAAACCCCGATCAATTGATCGGGGTTTCTGTATCAATCATCCCTGGATCTACCAGTCAAGAGTAGCGCGTAATAAAGAATCGTTGAAAGAGATTGAATCGCACCAGCCACATAGGTTAAGGCAGCGGAGTCTAATACCTTTTTTATTCCTTCATTTTCGCTTTGGTAGATAACTCCTGAATCTGCAAGCCATGCCTTTGCCCGGTTGCTGGCATCAAATTCAACAGGTAAAGTCACTAATGCGAAAACTGCTGTCGCTGAAAACAAGATCAATCCAAACCATGCAAGATTTGTGAAAGATAAAAAAAGACCAATCATAAAGATAATCGGACCAAGCCAACTGCCAATTTGAACACTGGGCACCATGATTGATCGTAGTTTTAGTGGACCATAATTTTCCATGTCCTGAACAGCATGACCACATTCGTGCGCAGCAACGCCTGCTGCAGCGACGCTGTTGCTGCGAAACACGCTCTGACTCAGGCGAAGGACTTTCTTGGCAGGGTCATAATGGTCTGTGAGATTTCCTGGAGTCTCTTCTATGCGGACAGTGTGTAAGCCATTTTGGTCAAGCATCCTTCGCGCTACTTCAGCTCCGGTTAAACCAGCTGTTGTGCGAACCTGTGAATACTTGTTGTAGCTGGATTTGATCTTAAATTGAGCCCAAAGCCCCAGCAGCAATGCTGGTAAACTTATCAAGATGTAAAGAAAGTAACCACTGAAAAGTCCTGTTGACACTTCACCACCGTACATGAGCATTCTCCTTGTTGTTAAGGTGATTATATCCAGAAAAGATTAGAAAAATGTAAAAACTCCCGTGTGGGAGTTTTGTGTCCCTGGAGAGATTCGAACTCTCACCTACGGCTTCGGAGGCCGGTACGCTATCCATTGCGCTACAGGGACGGGCTATTATTTTACCATGTTGAAGACCTGAGAATCAGATGAGGGATAGATCAAATACTTGGTTGTTATCTCTCACCAAATGATACATCTGATGAACTTTGTCAAAAGGCAGGGAAGAATATAAGTGCGGGAATAATTCAGTCCCATTTTCGAGGTTCTCAAATATTATTTTCTGCGACAATTCGCTTGTCACTAACTCAAGCACCAGAAGTTTGTCCTGATCGCTGAAGTACCTGGAAAGCACCCCCGGCAACTGATCCAGGGTGCAGCAATGGATGAATCTCTCAATCTCGTATGAGGTTGGAGAATATTCGCCTGTTTCCAAGGCGTTTTTCCACCTGTGACTGTCAGCCACATGAAAAATACGAAGGTTAGTGGGCAACATGCTTGTTCACCACTTCGAGAGGTAGCAACAATTCAATAATACCAAGAGGTAATCCGTCCTCTATCCAGGGGACATCGTAAATGAATAAAGGACGAGGCCCACTACGTGAGACATATGAATTTTCGACAGGTTTTTCCAACAATGCCATCAATTTCGAGCGAGCTGGTTCAGGGTGGCAGTCAATTAACGATTTACCAATTAATTCCGCACCACCATCCGCAGCATACTCATATTTGGAGGCATCGTTCATGTAAACAACAATACCTTCCAGGTTGCAAACAGTGACGGAAAATGGGACGGACTTAAAATAATCAAATTGTGGGTTCATATGATCCTTTCCATATCAAGAATCTTTTTAAGGTATAGCATCAATTCTGAAGGAGATTCAATTGAAAATAGGGCGAGCTTGTTTTCCAACGTCAGATTTTGTTCGGTGAGATATTTAGCGAGATGCCTTCGAAATAGTATAGTACCAAGCCGAGGTCCATACAAATCTCCCATGGCAATTAAGTGCTTAAGGATCACTTCGTATAGTTCATCAGGAGGTGCACTTGCACGGGAACCGCCTGAGAAAATCCAGGGGTTCCCCAGTGCTGCTCGCCCAATCATCACCGCGTCACAATTTGTCTGTTGAACCATAGACATAGCATCTTCGAGAGTTTTAATGTCACCATTCCCGATTACTGGGATGGTTACTGAATTTTTTATTTCAGCAATTGCATTCCAGTCCGCAGTTCCACGATATTCCTGTTTTCTTGTCCTGGCATGAACTGTGATTGCGCTGACGCCATTGTCCTGTAAAATATTGACAACTTCGAGATAATTACGAGAGCTATCATCCCAGCCGAGGCGGATCTTGGCGGTTATCGGGATCGTTAGTGACTTAACCAAACTGGAAACAATCTGTGCGATTTTCTGGGGATCCTTTAGCAATCCCGCGCCTGCACCCCGGTTACTGACATTTCGAGCGGAACAACCCATGTTAATGTCGAGTAGATCGGGTTTTAGTTCCATTAGTTTATTGGCAGCGATCAGCATTCTTTCCGGGTCATCATCATACAATTGAAAACAGAAAGGACGCTCTATTGGTAGAAAGAAGGTCTTTATTTTAAGATGAGGATGACCATTAACAAGATCAATGCCATTAATAAACTCAGAAGGGCAGAGCGATGCACCAAATTGCTTACAGAGATTACGGAAAGGGGAATCTGAATAACCATCCATCGGTGCGAGAAATACTCGTCCGGGGATCATGATATTTTGGATATAAAATGGTTTTTGTAAATCAGAGAGAGCGATTTGTTCCATATACTCAATTATAAATGACACACTTGTGAATACATGAAGAATTTCCGAGAACTGCGCGTAGGCATAATAACTCTTCAAATTATTTTCCTTCTGGCGGGATGCGCACCAGTTGGTATTAACTCAACAGAAGGACCATCTGCAACAATTGTGCAGACGTCGCCTACGCAGATTTCGGTTTTCAACGAACCTGTTACACCGACAGTGGCTGGGGAGGAGATTACAACCCAGTTACCAATCGAATTCCGAACTATATACTACCTCACTGCATTAATAAATTATGATGACCATACTCTACTTGTTGAGGAAGAGATCGTCTACCAAAATCGGACAGGAGAGGAACTCTTCGAAATTCCGTTGATTTATCCAGAAGTTGAAACCACAAAAATCGAAATCCTGAAACTAAGCACTGAAGATAATCCGATTACTGGTGCTAATGAAAAAAATGGGGTGTTTGTGTTGACACTCCAAGATTCAATTACCAACCTGCAGTTACTTGTGATCAAAATTCAATACACCATTGGGATTCCAAAACTGCGAGGACCTCTCGGCTATACCGATAACCAAATAAACTTAAACGATTGGTACTTCTCCATTCCTGTTTACAATGAAAATTCTGGTTGGATGACCAACGAGAGGTCAGGCATGGGAGAGTATCGGGTTTATGAAAAATCCGACTTCCATATTACCCTTACTATGGAGTCCAGCCAGGATCTCCAGATTGCAGCGCCAGCAGAAGGGATCAAGAACGGGAACACATACGAATACCATTATCTCAATGTTCGAGATTTTTCCTTTTCAATGAGTTCGAATTACCAGGTATTTTTCAAGGATTTTGGAAGTTTCTCAATTGAGTGTTACTCATTTTCAAAGTCTTTTAAGGCTGCCGAAGCAGTTATTGAAAATTCAGGAAAAGCTCTAATCTTTTACGGAAACCTATTCGGAGAGAAATACCCACACGAACGATTGGTGATTGTGGAAGCTGATTTTCCGGATGGGTTGGAGCGGGACGGATTATATTACCTAAGCCAGGATTACTTTTCCACCTATGATGGCACTTCAAGAAACTACCTGATAATGCTTTCGGCACACGAAACTGCCCATCAATGGTGGTACGGGATGGTAGGGAACGACCAGGCAATCGATCCCTGGCTGGATGAAGCCTTATGCACTTACAGCGAGGTTATGCTCTATGAATACTTGTACCCGGACGATGCAGCATGGTGGTGGGCAAATCGTGTTTATGCGTATCAGCCTGAAGGACTTGTAGACAGTACGATCTATGACCATGGCACAACCAGAGGATATATCAATGCTGTGTACTTACGAGGCGCAATCTTTTTACACGAAATTCGTCAATTGGAAGGCGATGAAGCCTTCCTCCAGGCAATTCAACGCTATTTCCTAGTAAATATAGATTCCATTGCGTCAACTGAAAGCTTTTTCATTCAATTTCCGGATCTTTCAGATTCCACGATAACAGGCGAATACTTTTCCCCCTGAAATACTTGACAAAGAACAAATGTTCTATATAATAGTGTTATGAAGATAGAGCGGTTCAATCCCGAGCACAATACGCTTTTCAGCCCCCTGTCAGGCCAGATGATTGTTGTTTTTGGTGCTCATGGCGGGACATCGGCAATGCTGGATTTGGCTGCG
Source organism: uncultured Chloroflexia bacterium (assembly GCA_963774925.1). Lineage (GTDB taxonomy): Bacteria > Chloroflexota > Anaerolineae > Anaerolineales > Anaerolineaceae > UBA6107. The sequence continues at coordinate 470,917 of CAVZGM010000001.1, read as the reverse complement.
CGGCTCTCTCTGCACTCGCCATTGTACGTTTTGGACTGCGGGAACCGGAGCAACATGTACCGTGTTGCCAGCACGCTGCGCTTCCTGACAAACGACCCGGTTGCGATGCTCAAGAACATACGCCTGTCGCGCGCTTTTACCTGCTACCAGGTGGTGGCATTGCTGGAAAAGGTCACCCCTGGCAGCGACCTGCCTGTTTTGGTACTTGACCTGCTTTCCACGTTCATGGACGAGAGCGTCCGGGCACGGGAAGCTGAATTGCTTTTCGAAAACGCGCTGATGCACTTGAGACGGATCAGTTCCACTGCGCCTGTGGTTGTCAGCGCACGACCCTTGCTCTCGGTCTCGGCTGACCGCGTGAAGCTCCTGCACGCGCTGCGGGAGCAGGCATTCCAGGTCTGGGAGGAAGGCACAGCTCCCCTGAATTCCACTGCTGTCGACCTCCAACCGGCATTGTTTGCGGATTACTAGGACAAAAAAAATGGGCAGGACGATTTATTCTGCAACGCAGACCTGGGTTGAGGAAGAAAAGGCGCTGATGCGTTTTGTACGCGCGCTGCGCAAGAGTGACCAGTCGCTGGTCCAGGAACTGCTGGCGCTTTCCCGAAAACATATCGCCGAGGCCTCTTATGCCAGCAACCTGTACCCGATGGATATTTACCTGGTTGCCATGCTGCTTGAGCTTTTTAAGAAGGTGAAGCACCTGGAAACGCAGCTTGAGAAACTGGGCGCAGCTCCGAGTTCCTTCGATTCTCTCAACCTGCCGGATTTCCCCACACTTGCCAGCATGTTATGCCCGTCAACTAACGGGGATGTTCTGGATGATGACAGCGGTGCTGCCGGGGTTCGGTACGAGGACATCGCGGATGGGGAGTGAGGATGTCCAGGCGTTTTCGCGGCTGGCTGTTGGACTTGTACGAGGATGACCAGGAAGGACTTTGCCTGTGGTTCATCGGTGAGGACGGCAGACGGGTAAGGCTTTCACAACCTCTCCCGGTTGCTTTTTACGCGGCAGGCAGCAACGAGCAGCTCAGGGAGCTATGGAAGTTCCTCAGGCGCCACCGTTGCATTTTGTCACTGCAGCGGGAAATTCGTAAGGATGCTTTTGTTCCTGTGCCAATCCCGGTATTGAAAGCGGTGGTTGATACGCCCGTCAACCAGGTGCGGTTATTCCAGGAAGTTCAGCGCAATTTTCCGGGTTTGGTCTATTATGATACCGATATCCCCTCCAGCATACGGCATGCTGCTGTGTACCAGGCTTTTCCCATGGCGTTTTGCGACCTTGAATTTGATGACCGAGACGTAATCCAGGCGCTGCGGGTGTTGAACTCACGCTGGGATCTCTCGCCGCTTCTCCCTGCTTTTCGTGTACTGACCATTGAGCCGGATTGCGACCCTGGGCGCGGAACGCCTTCTGCGTTGCGCGTTGGGTACCGTAAGAAATGGATGCTCCTGAATCTGCGTCCAGCCGCGGAACTGTTGACCAGGTTGAACCACATCCTTGTTGAAATCGATCCTGACTTCCTGCTGACGCAGTGGGGAGACACCTGGCTTATCCCTGAATTGTGCCGCCTGTCCAAACAGGAAGGCATCCCGCTGGGTCTGAACCGTGATACGCGGCGCGAGGTGCGCTGGCAGAAGGAGCTGACCTATTTTTCTTATGGGCACATCGTTTTCCGGGCGGAAGAGGCGCATCTTTTTGGCCGCTGCCACATCGACCAGCGCAGCGCCATGATGTGGCGTGATTATGGATTGGACGGTGTCCTTGAGTCTGCACGGGTGACCACCCTGTCGATCGAAAAAGCAGCGCGGGTGTCTCCTGGCTCCGGCATTTCCGCCATGCAGATGCTGACCGCCCTTGAAAAAGGCATTCTGGTGCCCTGGCATAAACAGCAGGTCGAGACGTTCAAGGACGGCGTTGATCTCATCCAACGTGACCGGGGCGGGTTGATCTACCAGCCAATCACCGGTCTGCATGCCGATGTGGGACAGATCGATTTCATTTCCATGTACCCGGCAATCATCATTAAGGGGAATATCTCTCCTGAGGTGCCGCTGCCTGAGGGGATCACTCCTGCCAGTGAGGAGCTCGGGGTTGTTCCGTTGACACTGAAACCGCTCTATGAAAAGAGAGTGGCGCTGAAGATGCGCGGTGCGCAGTTAAAGAAAGGCACCCGGCTTGCCGGCCGCGAAAGCGCGCGGGCATCTGCTTTGAAATGGCTCTTGGTGGTCTGTTTTGGGTTTTTAGGTTACAAGAATGCGCGTTTTGGACGGATTGAGGCTCATGAAGCAGTGACCAACGGGGGGCGGGAAGTACTTCTGCGTGCCAAGGAGGTGGCTGAAGCGCTCGGATTTGAGGTTCTGCACATGTATGTTGATGCGCTGTGGCTAAAAAAGCCAGGCGTATCCCGCAAGGAGGATTACGATGAACTTTTGTGGGAGATCTCGATGCGCACCGGTCTGGGCGTCTCGCTGGATGGCATTTACCGCTGGGTAGCTTTTCTGCCCTCACGGATGGATGCGCGTGTCCCGGTCGCAAATCGGTATTTCGGGGTGTTCCAGGATGGTTCGTTGAAAATTCGTGGTATCGAGGCGCGCAGAAGAGATACCCCTCCCTGGGTGACGGAGGTGCAGCGCCGCATGCTTAACCGTTTGAGCCATGCAGGTAGTGTCGCGGCGCTCCCGGTCCAGGTGGAGGCAGCATTCCGCATATTCGAGGGGGCTTTACGTGACTTGCGCGAGGGACGCGTTGTGCCTGAAAAACTGGTTGTTACATCGAGAATCAGTCATGAATTGGAATCCTACCGTTCCCCAACACCGGGAGCCCGCGCTGCAATGATCTTGTTGCAGAAAACCGGCGTTCGGGTTCGTCCCGGGCAGAAGATGCGGTTTGTGTTTGTGAAGAAAGACCCCGGGGTTTGTCCATGGGAGGTGCATGAGAAGCTCGACCCCGCTGACCTGGACAAGGTAAAATATACTGAATTACTGGCGCGGGCGGCTGCCAGTGTTCTGCAGCCATTTGGATTCAAGGATGACCAGTTGAAACAATGGGCTCACCGATCGACACTGTCATTTCACTTGGACCTGGCTGGATTGGAGAAAAATGTGCGGACGATTCACGATAATGCTTCAGTTGGACGAATTGCGGGAGCAGCTGTCACTGGGAGAAATGCCTGTTGAGTTGACTCCAAACTCAAATATCACGCCTGGACTTAACATTCCTGTGGTACTTGATCCAATTAGCCGAAATGTTGAATTATTCAAATGGGGATTGGTTCCGGGATGGGCAAAAGACCCCCAGGTCGGGTATAAGATGATCAATGCAAGAGCGGAGACAGTAGCGGAAAAGCCTTCATTCCGCGTGCCGTTTTCCAGACAGCGCTGCCTAATCCTTGCCGATGGATTTTATGAATGGAAGTCTGTTGGCGAAAGGAAGAAGCCTTTTTTATTTACTTTGAAAAACAGAGCTGCGTTCACCTTTGCCGGATTGTGGGAAAAGTGGCGGAGCCCAGAGGGGGTGGAATTACGTACTTGCACGATCATTACTACAACACCCAATGACCTTGTGGCAGAATTTCACGACCGCATGCCTGTGATCCTGGGACCGGAAAATCGATGGGAATGGTTGAGTCCCAACCCAATCCCATTCTTACAAGGTCTGTTAATGTCATACCCGGCTGATTTGATGGAAAATCCGATCATGCTTGAGCGACTATAATTAGCGAGGTTGATGAAAAAACGAAAGGATACGAGAATGAAGAAAATTGCGATCATAGGACCTGGTGTGATGGGGACTCTCATCCTGACCAAACTCCTGAATTCAGAAAAGTATGCGCCAGGGAACCTCTCTATCGCTGGACCTCACCTGGATGAAATCCGAGATTTCTGTCAGCGGAATGGCGTTCAGTGTACAACAAATAACCACGAGGCGATTGTTGGAGCAGACCTTGTCATCCTGGCTGTAAAGCCGCAAAAATATCAGGAAGCTGTAAAACCGATTTCTGGATCTTTGAAAAATGATTGCCTGGTTTTCTCGATTATTGCAGGAATCGATTGCCAAACACTCCATTCTTCACTTGGGGTAAAAAAGATTATCAGGGCGATGCCTAACACGCCTGCACGAATTGGCGAGGGAATCACAGTTTGGTACAAGACTTCCGAAGTGACCGAAGAGGAATCGCTGGTAGTGCAGGAGCTGATTGAGATGTTGGGGCAGCAGATCTATGTGGACGATGAATCCTACCTAGATATGGCAACTGCTTTATCAGGGACAGGACCCGCCTACGTATTCCTTTTTATGGAAGCGTTGATTGATGCCGGCGTTCATATGGGTTTTCCACGTCGAATTGCAGAACAACTGGTTATAAAAACGATACGCGGCAGCACTGATTATTACCAAAGCAATCTGGAACACCCCGCAAAGCTCAGAAACCAGGTAACTTCCCCCGGTGGAACATCTGCAGAAGCGCTTTATTACCTTGAGAAAGCTGGTTTTCGCACAGCCATTTCCCGTGCTGTTTGGGCAGCTTACGAACGATCCATCAGCCTGGGGAAAAACCTGAGTGATAAAATCAATGAATGGAATGAAATTTCAGGGAATGAAAGGTGAGAATATTTTATGAACAGGTCTGAGATCATCAGGACGATAGAGAAGGATGGCGATGTAGATGTCCTGATCATTGGAGCAGGAGTCAATGGAGCCGCCACTTTTCTTGATCTGGCAATCAATGATGTCAATGTATTATTGATCGATCGGGGGGATTTTTGTTCGGGGGCGTCTTCAACATCTTCACACATGGCACATGGGGGAATTCGATACCTTGAAAATGGGGAGTTCAGGCTGGTTCGGGAAGCTGTCGCAGAACGAAATCGGATGATTAAAAATTCACCACATCTGGTGAAACCACTACCGACAGTTATTCCGATATTCAAATTTTGGTCCGGGCTTCTGAATGCACCTTTGAAATTTTTAAACCTCTTGGATAGACCCGCCGAGCGCGGAGCTTTTATTATAAAAATCGGCTTGATTCTCTATGACTCATATACAGGAAAAACCAGGACTGTACCAAAGCACCAGTTTTTTGGAAAAAAAGATACCTTTTCTCATTATCCAAGATTGAACAAGGATGTGAAATACTCTGCGATGTATTATGACGGACAAATATTTTCTCCCGAACGGTTGAATACAGAAATCGTGTTGGAAGGTGAGAGGTCAGGAAAATTCGCAAAGGCATTGAATTACTGTGAGGCGATCGAATTTTTTGATAGACGTGTGACACTTCTTGATAAAGTGAACAACGAGAAAGTTTCAGTAAAACCAAAAATCCTCATAAACGCTGCTGGACCGTGGATCGATAATGTAAATTCCCGTTTTGGAATCCCATCTAAGTACATTGGCGGAACAAAAGGTTCACATCTCATTGTGGATAATCCGGAATTACGAAAAGCAATTGGCGATAACGAAATATTCTTTGAAAACAAGGATGGCAGAATCGTTTTGCTTTTCCCATATTTTGATAAAGTGATTATTGGTACATCCGACCTACCCATTGATAATCCTGATACCGCAGTATGTTCACCTGAGGAGGAACAATATTTTATTGATCTAGTTAAGCGGGTCTTTCCGGACATCCCGGTGACTCCAGAACAAGTAATTTTTCGTTTTTCTGGAGTACGCCCTTTGGAGTTCCAGGAGAAAAAGACCACGGGTCAAATTACCCGTGATCATAGTATAAAGGTCGACGTGGTAAAGAATATTCCTGTCCTAAGTCTTGTTGGAGGGAAACTTACCAGTTTTCGCGCATTCGGCGAGCAAGTTGCGGACCATGTCCTCAGCCATATTGGAAAACCTCGAGTTGTTAACACAGAAGAAGTCAGGATAGGTGGAGGAAAAGGCTACCCGGAGGACCAAAATAACAAGGAACGATTACTAGAAAGTCTTGCGAATGAAAAGAAGACAGACCGGGATACTGTGAGTTACCTTTTTGATATGTATGGGATGCATGTTATAGAGATCCTGGATCTGGCTGAGGACGACCTGGGGGTAAAGAAAATCGCTGGGTTTAAGCGATTAACCAGGAACGAATTAGTCTACCTGGCAAGAGAAGAAAAGATCGTTCACCTTGATGACTTGATTCTCCGGAGGACATCCATTGGGTGGCTTGGTGGGTACACTCGTGAGCAATTACGTGAAATTGCAGAAATTATCGCAAAGGAACTCGGCTGGGAAAAATCCACGATAACGGAAGAAATCGACCGAACTATCAAGATACTCAAAGAGAAGCACGGGGTAATTCTGTAGGACAAATTATCTATAAGTGAGAGCGCCTTATCAATAGCCTATTACGAAACAAAGACATTGGTTAAAAGAAATAACAACACCCAGGTTAGCCTGGGTGTTGTTAAGTGAGAGAGACGGGTTTCGAAAAACCCCCTGAAAGGGGGCGCGCGATCTGAATAAAAAATCCCAGGCATGACCCTGGGATAAGTTCGAGCGGGAGCGACGGGGTTCGAAACACCCCCTGAAAGGGGGCGCGAGATCTGAATAAAAAATCCCAGGCATGACCCTGGGATAAGTTCGAGCGGGAGCGACGGGGTTCGAACCCGCGATCTCGGCCTTGACAGGGCCGCATGTTAGCCGCTACACCACGCCCCCGAACGAGCAAAAGTTTATCATAGATAAAAATTGACGTCAAGATAAAAAAAGCAAAATCAATTACTTCCAGAATACCAATTCTCGTTCACCCGTTGCCAAGGGGTAACTTCTTCGGAGGAGAACCAATTCCCAATTTCAATTTCAGCACTTTCCGCAGAATCCGAAGCATGAGTCAAGTTTCGGCTGGTTAACATTGCGAAATCATGGCGAATGGTTCCTGGATCAGCTTCGAGTGGATTTGTTGCGCCCATGGTTTGCCGAACTGCCTGAATCACGCTTGGACCTTCCCAGACCATGGCAAGAACTGGAGAACTGGTGATGTATTTGATCAACCCATTGTAAAAAGGTTTGCCAATGTGCATTTTGTAATGCTCTCGTGCCAATCCTTCAGGCACTTGCATGAATTTTGCAGCGGTGAGGATTAACCCGCGTTTTTCCAGCCTGGTGATGATTTCTCCAATCAAACCCCTTTGAACTCCATCCGGCTTAATCAATACTAGGGTACGTTCCAATCTTTTTCACTCCTGGGATCCGGTAATAAGAATACTTTCTGAGCGGGAATAAGCAGCGAGTGCATCGTCAATCCTATCAGATTGAAAATACGCATCTCCTAATTCTCGCCATTTCTTGGATGAATTTGGTTCTGTTTCAATCTCGACAATCAGTTGATCGATCAACAGTGCTGCTTGATCTAATTTTTGATTTTGCGAATCAGAAGGTTCTTCAACCTGAATTAATGATGGTTCGATAATAGTATCAGTTGCGACCTCACTAAGAGAATCCGCTCGAGATTCAGCAGTTTGGATATTAACCTCGGAAACGGAATCCTCTAATGGTAGATCAGTAGTGGCGGCGTCAGTGATAGTTTCATCATGTGTTTCTTTTTCTTCAGAAGAATTTAACCATTGGTCGATAAGTGGATTATTTTCAGATTCATCCAGCAGACCTGATAAGCGATCATCAATATCTGGTAACTCTTCAAAATCACCAGAAAAGCCCGATTGCTCACTGACTTGTTCCCCGGTAAGTTCATCATTATTCGGATCCGTAAGGGATTCAACCGATAATTCTGCTGTAGGTGATTCAATTGTAAGGTTTGGAAAATTGCCTCCTTCTTCTACGGTCATGGTGGCAGGAATGTCTGACGGCAATAATTCTTCAGCAGTAACCTCATCCAGCCAGGAAATCAATTCTTCATTTGTCTCATTGCTGGTCAAACCTTGCTGCTCAGATTCAGTGGGCAGGTCAGTGATGAACTCTGGGATGTCCAAATCTTGCTCGGACTGGCGGTTATCTTCTTGTTCCTGAACAAAATCCAATTCTCCTATTGGCGTTCCTTCAAACGCCATTTCATCTTCTTGTGCAACAGCAGACTGGGTAGGAATTACACCTTCCTGAAGGGCTGATGTGATTGAACTTCCACCTAATATCTTCTGAACCCAATCTGGTACATTTTCTTCGGAAGAAACCGGGGATGGCACTCCGGGTTCTGTTTGAGTATCTGGCACACTATCGATGTAGACGGGAGGGATAAAATCTACATCAATATTTTCTTCTTTAGTCGTATTATCGGATTCTGTGCCTACTCCATCTATCTCTGGAAAGAATTCTTCGCCTATGGTAGAAGGTTCTAAAGTAGGGAAGACCTCGTGCTCAGGGTATGAGGTTTCTGATTCAGGAACTTCAACATCATAATTCTTCAACCAATCAGGCAAATCAACAGGTTGCGCCTGGGTTTCTGGTTCTGGACTGGATTCCTCAAATAATCCAGGCATGAGGGGTTCAGATGCTCCTGGTTGTGAAGTGTCAAGGGTCGCCCAGTCAAGAGTAGGGTTTTCCGGATCTGCCCCCTGGTGTAATCGAATCCCATCATGAGCACTCTCATTAATTGGTGAAACTTCATCATCCGCAACATGAATTTCTTTCATCCAATCGGGAAGCGAATCAACTGGTTCAGCCTCCTCTTGTTCAAAAGGCGGACTCGGGGGTTCAGAAGGTTCTTTTTCTTCTAATTTATCAAATAGACCATTGATGGAGTCAGTTTCTTTTGTCCAACCTGCACTTTTCATCCAACCAGGCAAGGCATCTTCTTGTGGAACACTTTGTTCTTGTGTTAATTCATTATGACTTTCAATCAGGGGTTCCGCAGTGAAAGGAGAAACGCGTTCTTCAGACCAATCAAATCCTGGTTCATCAGATTGGATCGAAGCTGGTTCTTCAAGCCAGGTCAGACCAATCTGACGAGCCCAATCGGGAATTGCTTCTTTCTCCTGATCAGGAGGAGAGTAACTTTCTTCTTCCACAAGGATACTATCTGCAGGAACCTCTTCTGGGGTCTGGTATTGTTCACAAACAAATTGGAAATAAGGATCTATTTCAATCAGACGGGAGCGATGAGTATTCTTTTCCGCTAGATCTCCATGGATCGATAGAATTTTGTTAGACTCAAAGTTGTAGGGATATTGTCCTAAAATTTTTCTGGATATTTCCACTGCTTCATCCAGCCGGCCTGTCAATGCATAGATTTTTGCGAGGATTGCATCAAGATCAACTTTATCTAGTTCATTCTTTTGAAAGGCGTGTATCTCTGAGATAGCTTGTTGATAAAGTTCACCTTTCAGGTACATTCGAATCAACGCGCCGCGACTGAGGCGAATTTTATTGGGAGATACGCCATCCCTGCGGCCTAAGAGCCTGCGCAATTCTTCCTGGACAACAACATTGGAAGGTTGAGCATCAAAAGCTTGTTCCATATGCCAAATTGCCTTTTCAAGGTCAAGTTCATTTTCCTTGATTGCGCTTAATCCAACATGCGAAATAAAGTCATCCGGAAATACAGCAAGAACTTTAGAAAAAATATCGAAGGCTTCCTGAAATCGTTTTTCCTCTAGTAGTGCATTGCCGAGGAAGCGATACGCAGAAGTATATTTCGGATAGGAGTTTAATAATGTCAGTGAATGAAATATCGCCTCATCATTATTGCCGATGTCAATCAGCGATTCAATTTTTTGACAATAATCGCGCAGCGGAATAGTTGACATAGGAAGATCCTCGTGGTGATTTTCTATTCTAATTATTATACAGGAAAAAATTACGGCATGAATTCCTCATGCCGTTTAAATCACTCTCCGAGATAGTCCCTCAATTTTCGACGAATGGTTGGATGGCGCAGCCGGCTTAATGCTTGAGCTTCAATCTGTCGAACACGCTCCCGAGTAACACCCATTTTTCGCCCAACTTCTTCCAATGTATAAGCCTGACCATCAAGCAAACCATAGCGTAATTGCAAAATGCGAACTTCGCGAGGAGGTAGCCCATTGAGGACATCCTCAAGATGCTCTTTCAACAAATTGTAAGTCGCAGATTCATCTGGAGGTGGGGCTTCATCATCCTCAATAAAGTCACCTAAAACCGAGTCTTCTTCATCATCAGTTGGTGTCTCCAGAGACAAAGGTCGCCTGGCTACCTGAATCATGTTTTCCACTTTTTTTGGTGGAACATCCAGAGCTATGGCGAATTCTTCTACAGTTGGTTCGCGGCCTAATCGCTGGGTTAATTGATGTTGAATTCTAAGCAATTTATTGATCTGATCACCCATATGGACCGGAACTCGAATGGTTCTACCTTGATCTGCAATGGCACGGGTGACTGCCTGTCGAATCCACCAGGTCGCATAAGTGCTAAACTTATGTCCACGACGATAGTCGAATTTTTTTGTCGCACGAATCAGTCCGATATTTCCTTCCTGGATCAGATCGAGGAAAGGAACGCCTCTACCCATGTATTTTTTTGCAACGCTGATCACCAGTCGAGAATTCGCGGTAATTAAGTGCTCCCGGGCTGCCCAACCATCTTCGATCAATTTTCGCAATTCAAGCCGGCGCCGGCTGTTCACATTCCCCTTGGCTAGCTCTTCACGAGCCATTCTACCGCGTTCGATTCTTTGGGCGAGCTCGACTTCTTCTTCTGCATTAAGCAGAGGAACACGGCTGACCTCTTTCAGATATAACCCAATGGTGTCATCTGTATCGATGTTTTCTAGATCGTCAATCGCCGTGCCTTTAGTCTCAGCCGGTTCTTCATCCGCAATAATAAGCTCATCATCACTTGGCTCTTCATGGATAATTTCATCTTCTACATAAGGGATACCAGCGCTCATTAAGGCAGCAAAAGTTTCCTCCAGCTGTTCAACATCCTGTTCTGCCTCAGGGAAAAAATGCAGAATATCATCGATCGTGACGTAAGATTTTTGCCTTCCTAGCTCAATTAATCGGGCAATGGCAGGATATTCTTCATCTTCATCATCGATCAAATTAATAATCGGTTTGTCAATCAAAATGCAATCCTCTATCTTTCACTAATAACATCTTATTACCAGAATACACTTGTTTTGTAAGAATTTCAATAGCAGAAGCTAACCTCGTGTACGCGCAAAAAGAGCGGAAGCGAGCTTCCGCATAATTGAAGGCAACGATATTCACTATACAATATTTAGATTGCTAAAGTCAATAGCCAATATTGCGCAAATTGGCCACTTGAATTCATCCTAAAAAAGTATTATAATCGCTTTTTATTAAAACGCAAAAGCAAACCCAGCAAATTAAACCACCAAATAATCTTGAACAGGAGGAGTAATGAATATTTTGGGTTTAGCCCATCATGGGCTTAACAACTTCGAACAGATTGCAGTATTGGCAGTGCTTGTTATTGCGTTCATCAGCCTGGCTTATGCCTGGCTCCTGAGGGGAGTGGTCCTAAAAAAGGATACCGGAACCGAAAAAATGATGGAAGTATGGGATGCCATTCGCATCGGAGCAGATTCTTACTTGCGCCGTCAGCTCCGGACCATCCTTCCTGCAGTAGGAATTCTCTTTGTTGCATTGTTTCTCTCTGTGTATGTAACCCCTCCTAGCGCTGAAGCTCTGGAGGAGTTTCCTGTTAATACCAAAATGATCATCTCGATCGGGCGCGCAGTCTCATTCGTACTGGGTTCTGCGTTTTCGTTGATCGTTGGACAACTGGGAATGCGTATGGCAATCCAGGCGAGTGTGCGCGCAGCCTCAGCCGCACGGCGGAGTTTCAACGAATCTCTTTCGATCGCCTACTATGCCGGTACGATTACCGGAATGTTAACCGACGGTCTCGGACTCTTGGGTGGTACTGTAATTTTCATGATCTTTGGTAAAGCCTCTCCAGATGCACTGCTCGGATTTGGATTTGGTGGTACCTTACTTGCACTATTCATGCGCGTTGGTGGTGGTATCTACACCAAGGCTGCTGATGTTGGCGCTGACCTGGTCGGGAAAGTCGAAAAAGATATTCCCGAAGACGATCCACGAAATGCGGCTGTGATTGCAGACCTTGTCGGTGATAATGTTGGTGATTGCGCCGGTATGGCTGCAGATATTTTCGAAAGTTATGAAGTCACAATCGTTTCCGCGCTGATCCTTGGTATCGCACTTTGGAGTCAGGATCCGCGCAGGTGGGTTGAAGTGGATTGTATATCCATCTAATTATCCGGGGTATTGGAGTAATAAGTTCCATCCTTGGAACATTTACAGTTCCTATCTGGGAAAAATTCCCGATAAAATTCCTACGGGCCCATGACGCCGAAGAATCAATGTTCCGTTCTTACGAAGTTTCGAGCGTCAACACAGTGATTTTCTCCTTTGTAGTGGCTATTCTATATGCAAATGACTGGAAGCTGGCAATGTTGACATCGATTGGTGTTGGTTTGGCGGTTGCATTCAACCCTCTAACCTCGCATTTTACATCTACCAAATCTGCACCAGTCAAAGAAGTAGTCGATTCAACGAGATTTGGTCCGGCAACAACGATCCTTTCCGGACTTTCGCTCGGAATGGAATCAAGTGTTTGGGCTTTGATCGTAATCGCCGTGAGTTTCTTCTGTGCGTTGCTCCTTTATGGTGGTGCAGAACCACTATACGTACTTTATGGTGTTGCGATGGTCGGTATCGGTATGCTGAGCCACACCGGTAATAACGTTGCTATGGATTCCTATGGACCGATTTCTGATAACGCGAACGGTATTGGCGAAATGGCATGGCATGATCAGACAGATGAAGAAACCAAGAGTGCCCGTCAGATCATGGCTGACCTGGATGCAGTTGGAAATACAACCAAAGCGATCACAAAGGGTGTTGCGATAGCTTCGGCAGTGATTGCTGCGGTCAGTTTATTTGCCTCATTCATCACGGATGTTGCTCGAGTGCAGTTGAATCTGGGTCTTGAGCCGCTGCAAGCCATTCGCGTTTCTGACACAAAAGTGTTTATTGGATTTCTTTTAGGCGGTGCTCTACCCTGGTTATTCAGCTCATTGTCAATCCGCGCAGTCAGCCGGGCTGCAGGAGAAATTGTTGAAGAGGTACGCCGGCAATTTAAGCTGCCTGGAATCATGGAAGGTACGACTAAGCCTGATTACGCCCGGGTTGTAGGTATTTCCACTACTTCAGCTCAAAAAGAATTAATCCCACTCGCAACGATTTCGATTTTGATGCCTCTCATCGTTGGACTCGTGCTACAGGTGGAAGCCCTTGGCGGTTTTCTGGCTGGAGTCATCCTCAGCGGTCAACTTCTCGCAGTATTCATGGCTAATGCTGGTGGAGCATGGGACAATGCAAAAAAGATGATCGAGGACGAACCCAGGAATATTGCCGAAAATACCGGTAAGGGTTCCGAACGCCACAAGGCTGGAGTTGTAGGCGACACCGTGGGCGATCCTTTAAAGGATACTGCTGGACCCGCATTGAACCCGATGATTAAGGTAGTCAACCTGGTCAGTCTTTTAGCTGCTCCTGTTATCGTTCGCTATGAAAAGCTTGGCGTTGTAGGTTGGATCATTGTTGCTGCATTACTTGCTGCAGTGATTTGGGCTCTTTCTGTGAGTAAAAAATCCACGAAAACGTTTCAGTTGTAAAGATCGCTAACAGTAGGTTAACATTAAGACCGGGAATTCCCCGGTCTTTTGTTTTCTTAGTTTAGGAATAAATCTGGAATTGGTGCGGTTAATGTCATCAGTGACTGGTTTTTCGGATGTCTAAATGTAATTTGGTGGGCATGCAAGGCGAGACGGGGAAATTCAAAGCAATCGTCGCCAACAACTTTTTGGTATAAATTATCGCCCAAGACTGGATGTCCGATAGCTGCAAGATGACAACGAATTTGGTGAGTATAACCGGTTTTTGGAAAGACCCTGATCCTTGTGGATTGCTCTTGCACTTGCATGACCTCCAAAAGGGTGGAAGCAGGTTTTCCGTTGATTTGGTCAACCACGGTACGGTGCTTCCGATCACCATTAATCCTCAACGGTAGATCAATGGCGAGGTCATTTTCGAAGATTACTCCATGTACAAGTGCTATATATTCCTTTTTTACATAACGATCAGCGAATTGAATGGAGAGAATTTTGTGGGCAGATGGAGTTAAAGCAAAAATGACAATACCACTTGTATCTTTATCCAGACGGTGAACCGTCCATACTTTTCCATAAATGGTGTCCAGTTTTTTCTTTGCGTTTTCGAATTCAGGATGATACCCATCCCGAATCGTTAATAATCCACTTGGTTTATTAATGACAACAATCGAAGAATCCTGGAAAAGGATTTCCAATAAAAGAGTCTACTCCAGGAAGAAACTGGCTGCGAGAACCCCTGGTCCTGCATGGACAATGATAGCGGGGGGCAGATCTGAAATCGAAATTTCATCGATATTTAGCTCTTGACGCAAGGAGTCACGCAATTCTATAGCGTCATCCATTGCATCTGCTTCGAGGAGAGCGAGATTCGACTCATTTGAATGTGGGCATTCATTTTTAACAAGCTCAATCAGGCGGAGGACGGCTTTCTTTTTAGTTCGTTGAGATTCAAATGGGTTCACCTGACCATCTTTGAAAAGCAAAATTGGTTTGACCTGAAGGAGACTCCCCATCAACGCTTTTGCTGCACCGATCCGTCCACCTTTATAAAGATATTCCAACGTATCAACATAGAAATAAATTCGAATTTTCTTTCCGAGTTCGATGATTCTCTTTTCAATCTCGCTTACATTTACGCCATCTTTAGACCACGCAAGCGCTTTTTTGACAAGTGTACCCAATGCCGGTCCAATGGTTCCTGTATCGACAATATGGATATCTGCATCCGGAAAATCCTGTGCGGCAACCGAGGCGCTGCGAAATGTACCACTCACTTTACTTGAGGGGCAAAGAACGAGCATCGAGTCCCCCTTTCGAAAATGGCTCTCGAATATCGGAGTATAGAGAGCGGGTGCAGGTGCAGCTGTTTTGGGTAAGGCAGAGGATGCGCGAAGTTTTGAAAGGAAATCCTGGGTTGATATTTCGTAATCATCGCGGTAGGAAGTCTCGCCGAAAATTATGATTTGCGGCAAATATTCGATTCCCAATGTACGGGCTTCCTCAAGGCTGATGGTGGACGTAGTATCTGCAATTACCTGTATCATATAGCCTCCTATTTTGCGAATTGAGGTTTTCCGCAATTCGGGCAATGATTCTCTTTACGGAGAATGATGTATCCGCAATGTGGGCATGTCTTCGGTTGGATGTCTCCCAATGGGGCACCACAAGCCAGGCAGTGCGATTCTCCAGGGGGATTTGGAGTGGAGCAATAATCACAGACATAACGATTAAAACGTTCAGACAATTCAAACCCTGACCCCAGTGAATTTGCTGTCGAATCAATGACATCCCATACCCGGTCGACCAATTGCAAATATTCAACATCTTGCGCAAGGTCGTCCAGGCGGTTAAGCAGATTTAGTGGGTTGTGAAAAGCGGCAATGGTAGTGACTCCAAGGCTGGCTGCGATCCCAAACCAGGTCTGCTTGCTCATGGAGATTGATATTCCATCCTCGACCTGCTGAATTAAAACGCTTAATCCAGTTGTTCCACCCGAAGAGGCATTAGGTGAGGTCGCAAGTTGGACGACCGTGGATTGACCGGAGGTGAATTGTTGGACCCGCAAGTTACGGTTATTGAAATGACCGACAAGCGCATTGCCGATGTCGGCAGCCGTTATGTTTCCATGATAGATTCGTTGAGACATATATGAATTATAATCAGTTTCGTTGTTTTAGAATTAAAAGGATAGATATTTAATGCGTCGATTTAGAAAAAGAAACCTACTCCTTTTCCTGATTACATATTCAATGCTGTTCTTGAACAGTATTGAGGTTCAAATTGCCATCGCTCAACAACCAACTGGAACGGTACCAACAGTAACGGGAACACCACGGGGTCCGATCGGTACTATCAAGGTGGGATTGACCGAGGACCGTGTGAATGTGCGCTCCGGTCCAAGTGTCCTCTATCCGGAGATTGGGATCATTCTTGTTGGGGCAGAAGTTCCAGTCATAGGACGATCTGCTGGAGGAGATTGGCTTGTCATCGAATATCCTGGTGTGCCCGGAGGAAAAGGATGGGTATGGGCGTTGTATTTTGATGTCACTCCGGGAGAATTGCCTGTAATTGAGAATCCACCGACACCGGAGCCAGCAACCACCTCCACAATAGACCCAACAATGGCGGCACAATTCATCACAACCCCCTTGGCGACCAGGCTTCCCACTTTTACACAGCCTGCCCCCTTGGAGATACCTACTTTCACAAATAATACTGGTCAATCATTAGCTGGTGTTCCGACTGGATTGATCATCCTCGCGCTTCTGAGCCTGGGGATCATCATCGGGCTATTCTCTTATTTCCAATCCAGGTAGATAATTGCGTATAGCAGTAAAAAACTTACAATATGTTAGAATTAACTCATGGACATTAAGGTTGTATCAAAGAATCGAAAAGCATTATTCGAATATCATTTGATTGAATCCCTGGAAGCAGGGATTTCATTACGTGGTAGCGAAATCAAATCTATTCGAGCTGGGAAGGTAAGTTTACAGGAAGCCTACGTCCAGATCGAAAACGGCAAAGCAATTCTTGTGAATTCCCACATCGATATGTATAACGAAGCAAGTTACGAAAACCACGATCCTAAGCGCAACAGACCACTTCTTCTGCATGCCCGAGAAATCCGAGAATTAGCCCTGGCTGTCAAGCAAAAAGGCGTAACAATCGTTCCGGTAAAAATGTATCTAAAGAACGGTCGTGCGAAACTGGAAATCGCTTTAGCCAAGGGGAAAAAACTGTATGACAAGCGACATGACCTGGAGGAAAAGGATACCAAACGAGACATCGCGCGAGCGATGAAAGGAAAAGATTAATGATCTCGGACCCGTGGATTGCGGGCTTGGTTACTTTGGTGATCTTTGCCTGCTGGATGGGATTTGTCCTCTTATTGAAAAACCTTGGCAAATTCCCAGGAGGATTTTCCAGGAAATTGATTCATATCGGTACCGGACCGATTTTCATATTGTGTTGGCTTCTGTTTCCTGAGGCGGAAATTTCTAGATTCATTGCTGCAGTGATACCTTTTGTTATTGTTGTTTTGATAATACTTACTGGGACTAGGGTAATTAATAATCAAATACTGGTCAAATTAATGTCCAGGAATGGTAACGCTCAAGAATTGTTCAGCGGACCATTATTCTACGGAATAGTTTTTATTGTGCTAACAATACTCTTTTGGAAGACCATCCATGCGGTGATCCCATTAATCATACTTTGTGCAGGGGATGGTTTCGCAGATGTCATCGGTGGCAGGACACAATCCTCTCCAATCCCTTGGGGAAAGAAGAAAACAATCGCTGGTTCAATAGCCATGTTCATTTTCGGGACAGTATTTTGTCTGGCTATGATTTGGCTGTTTCCAGGAACAGGAATTTCGTATTCACAATTTATAAACCCGTTTCTTGCCATTCTTATCATTAACCTGGCAAGTACAGTGGTAGAATCTTTTTCGCCATCAAATGTCGACAACTTATCTGTTCCAGCAGTTGCATTGATTGGAACGTTAGCATTCTTCCCTTTAGGATAGACTATGATCATCGATCCAACAAAACCGATCACAATTGAAGAGATCATTCGGGTTGCCAAGGAGTACGAAGATGTTTCTGTCAGTCCATCTTGCGTTGAGTTTGTGAGGCAGTCCTCCTCGCAAATTGAAAAAATCATAGAACAGAATGAGCCTGTCTACGGCATCAACACCGGCTATGGCATTTTTGCTGATAAAAGAATAGAGAATCATGAGATCAGCCAGCTCAATCGGAATCTTATCCTGAGTCACGCAATAGGTTTTGGTGAGTTTTTCGAAAAAGAAGTCGTAAGGGCAGCGATGCTTGTTAGAGCGAATACACTGGCAAAAGGGTTTTCAGGAGTCAGGATCGATCTAATCAATGTCCTGGTTGATATGCTTAACAGGCAAGTAACCCCCATGATCCAATCACAAGGGTCTTTAGGCTCTTCGGGAGATCTTTGTCTGTTGGCGCAACTTGCGTTAGTAGCCACAAATGATGAGAAGGATTTGGAAAAGGACTCTGGAAAGGCAGAATTTGAGGGTAAGCTTTTAAGCGGAAAAAAAGCGATGAGTAAAGCTGGAATACCCAGGATTAGACTTGGACCAAAAGAAGGATTAGCAATAACGAACGGGGCAACCTTTTCCGCTGCTTTGGCTGCGCTCATTCTTCTTGACGCGGAATATTTGATTGATGTCGCTGATGCAGCGGCAGCAATATCAATGGAAGCTCTCGCGAGTTGTTCCGCAGCACTGGATGATCGAATACACCAGGCAAGAAACCAGGTTGGACAAGTTGAGTCTGCACGAATTATGAGAAACCTTACCAGGGGAAGCACTCTACTGGACTCTACAAGCAAAGTTCAGGATGCATATTCTCTACGCTGTGCCCCCCAGGTGCATGGAGCTGTTAGAGACACCCTTCGATTTGTGAAAGAGATTATTGAGAGAGAAGTAAATGCTGCGACAGACAACCCTCTCATTTTTTCTGATGGAAGCACGCTTTCAGGAGGCAATTTTCACGGTGAAATCATTGGCATGGGTATGGATTATCTAAGTATCGCCATGTGTGAATTAGCAGCGATATCCGAAAGACGGATTGCCAGGTTGATCGACACAAAACTAAGTAATGGATTGCCGGCAATGCTGCTTTCGCCTGATGTTCATGCTGGATTAAATTCGGGTTTAATGATCCCTCACTATACTGCTGCTTCTCTAGTTCTTGAGAACCAAACTCTCGCGACCCCAGATTCCATCCGTTCCTTACCAACTTCAGCGAACCAGGAAGACCATAATGCGAACTCAACTACAGCTGCAAGACATGCCTGGCAAATCGTTCAAAATTGCAGGCAGATCCTAAGCATTGAACTCTATGCTGCGGCTGCCGGAATTGACCTCCGTCTATCGATGAGCCAAGACGCTCCTGGAGAAGGTACAAGAAAGCTCTTTACTCAATTGAGGGGTATAGTTCCTTTTCTAAAAGAAGATTCCATCTGGACCACAGAAATTGATAAAATCAACCAACTTTTAAAGGTACATAACCTGAGGGCATTATGATACGGATGGGCAGAAGGCAATTTTTAAAGTTAGGAACCGCAGGAGTGCTTTCCGCACTTTTTATGAAAAAGAATATTGCATCAGCATATCTTCCAGATTTTCCAGCCGCATACCGACTTGGCCGGGTATTTGCCAAGGTGGACGTAATGTCAAGCCCGGATCCTGACAGCAGCGTCGTGAAAACCCTGTTTGATGATGCACTGGTAGTGATCAACCGGGAAGTAATTGGCTCTCTTTTTAATTCATGGGGAAAAAGCCGAATTTGGTACGAAACTCCCGAAGGGTTTATACCCGCAATTTCAGTTCAACTGGTTCGCAATGAAATGAATATACCTTTTGTAGAGCTACCCAATTATGGCAACCAGCTAGGAATGTGGGCAGAAGTTACTGTTCCTTATGTGGATATCAAACTTGACGGAGACACTCCTTTCAGCGCCCGGTTAAAAATGACTGAGAAGCCTCGGTTTTATTTCTCGCAAATCCTTTGGGTGGATGCGATTCGCACAGGAGAAGACGGGAATCCACAATACCACCTAATCGAAAGATATGGGAATGTGGACAGGTTTTGGGCGGATGCTCGAGCATTCAAACCGTTGACCCCAGAAGATATCGCGCCTATCTCACCGGAAATATCAGACAAATATATCCTTATAGACCTTAATCACCAAACCCTTTCTTGCTACGAGAATGGCAGGGAAGTGCTTTTTGCCCGGATTTCGTCAGGTGCGAATTATGACTATCAGGGTAACTACGTTGAGAAGTGGGGAACTCCAGTTGGCGATTATCATGTCGTTAATCGAAAATACATTTCTATCCACATGGCTGGAGGAGAAGAAAGCAAAGCTACGGGTTACGAGGAATTCGCAGTTTCCTGGACCTCAATATTTGCCACTGGCGGCGTAGCTATTCATTCTACCTATTGGCATAACAACTATGGAGAAAAACTCTCCCATGGATGTGTTAATGCCGATCCGGATGTCGCCAAGTTTGTCTTTCGCTGGACGAATCCTGTCGTTGAATACGAGCCAGGAAAGATAGAAGTTTTATCTTATGATGGTACCAATGTTAAGGTGCAGGAAGGCTAGGAGAGATGCGCACCTTATCCTATTACTATAGCGAACGAATACCTGAGCCGGAAGGGCTGCAGCAACAAGTTAGCGAATTCGTAAAAGACAAAGAGATCGGGTTTTTACCGATCCTGGTAGATGGTAATAAGGAGTTGGAATCACGTTTTGGTGGAATACTACCTGTAATCATAATTGGTCCATACCAATTGACTTACCCGTTTTCAGAAATAGAAGTTGAGGTAGCTGTGCTCTCAACCCTGGACAAGGACAAGCACCTTCAAACTGGAGGGGTTGACTCGACAATACAACCTCGGTTTTCGAAATTTGAGTCCTTTTCACTTTGGTTTGCCAACCAATATCCCTGGGTAATTACGGTATTTCTGCTACTTTATAGTTTTGTTCCGTTCCTTGCTCCTGTCCTCATGAAAAATGGTAATACACAGGCTGCGTCGGCAATATATAAAGTTTATAGCATTCTATGCCATCAATTGGCATTTAGATCGTATTTTGTGGGTGGGGAACAGCCTTTCTACCCTCGAGAGTTGGCACAAGTCAAAGGATATTTGACCTATGAAGAAGTTACTGGGTATTCTGCCGAAGATATCCTGACAGCTAGAAATTTCGCCGGGAATTCAAAAGTGGGGTACAAGATTGCTTTATGCGAGAGAGACTTGGCTATCTATCTTTCGATGGCTATCGTTGGAGTTTTCTTTGCATTCAGAGGAAAAAAGATTGTTAAGATCCCTTGGTATATATGGTTTCTTTTGGCAGTGCTGCCAATAGCATTTGACGGAGTTTCTCAATTGCCAGGTTTATCAGAGAACTGGCCTGTTTGGATGCCAAATCGGGAAAGTACACCCTTATTACGAACGATTACGGGTGCATTGTTTGGGGCGGGTACGGCATGGTTTATGTATCCAATGATCGAAGAATCTGTAAAGGATACACGTTTCCAACTACAACGGAAATTACAGGTGGTCAATTATCTTGATGGAAAGCATAACACCTCAATACGAGATCAACACGAATAATTCGCTTCAATACTTCAAATTCAGGGCGTCAGAATTTCAAGGAACAGCGCATGGGTTTTTTACCAGACTGGGAGGGGTGAGCCCTTTCCCGATGAAAAGTTTAAACTTGGGTGGGGGATTGGGAGACACGCGCGAGAATATTTTGGAAAATCAGAGGCGTATCTTTGCTGCGATAAATATGCCTGTTAATTCCGGTTACGATGTTTGGCAAATACACAGCACCCAGGTAGTTTTCGCGGAACGCGCAAGGAGGAAAGATGAAGAACATCTTAAAGCCGATGCAATTTTTACGGACAATCCAGAAGTGACTTTGCTTATGAGATTTGCTGATTGCGTCCCTATCCTTTTATATCAACCAGACCTGCGAATTATTGGGATTGTTCACGCTGGATGGAAAGGCACGGTGAGCCGCATCTGTTCAATGGCGATTGATCAGGCGTGTACTCACTTCAAGACTCAGACTGGGGATTGGGTCGCAGGGATTGGTCCATCTATTGGTCCCGATCATTATGAAGTTGGAAAAGATATCCGGGATTTGGGGAGAGACGCTTTCAGGGAGAAGCTGGAGGAAGTTTTCATACAGAAAGAGGGACGTATCTTCATGAACTTATGGAAAGCAAATCATTATTTATTACAAAAAGCTGGAGTAAAAAAAATATTTACCATGGACATTTGCACAGCCTGTGATACGAATTTATGGTTCAGTCATCGCGCTGAAAAAGGGAAGACTGGTCGATTTGCGGGAGTTATCGCCCTGGCGTAATATATGGATACAATAAAGCAGTGTTTTTCTCGAGTACTGGAAAATATTGACAGGTCGTGTTCGCGAGTTAACCGCCTGCCGGATTCTGTTAAGTTAGTAGTTGTAGTAAAAAGACAACCAATAGATAAAATCCTGGAGGTAATTGAGGCTGGCGCAACCAGGCTGGGCGAGAATTTCCCGGAAGTTATTGAGTCAAGGAAGGAAGCAACGTCGCAATATCCTAACCTTGAGTGGCACATGATTGGGCATATTCAAAGCCGAAAGGTGAAGTTCCTGGATCAATTTGCCGTAATCCATTCAGTAGATAGCCTGGAGTTGTTGAATCGTATAGCACCGGTTATCGGAAGGACAATTCCCATTTTACTGGAGATAAATGTATCCGGCGAAACTACAAAACAGGGTTTTAATTTGTCTGAAAGGACCAATTTCGAGCCTTTCAGCAATTTAGTAAGTGATGTATTAAGTTCTCCACACTTACAAATATCAGGATTAATGTGTATGCCACCGTTCGTTCAGGCAGCAGAAGAGAACCGGTTCTACTTCCGTCGATGTAAAGAGGTTTTTGATTACCTTCGAGAAAAGATCGGAAAGAATGAACTGAGGGACCTTTCCATGGGAACCAGCCACGATTACACGGTGGCGATTGAGGAAGGCGCGACCTTCATACGTATCGGCGAAGGAATCATGGGTAATCGATAAAATCATGCGGAGCTGGCTTAATGACAATAATCATTCGCGCATTATTTGAACTTTTTTCTTTAGTGATAATCGCTAAAGTTCTGATGTCTTTTTTCTTGAGTCCATATAATAATATCCGCAGAATTTTTGATTCATTGGTTGATCCGTTGCTATCACCAATTCAGAAACTTATTCCGCCAATTGCTAATCTGGACTTCAGCCCGATCATTTTGTTATTATTGTTACAATTGGTGGAGAGAATTCTAATATCGATATTTTAGAAGGAACACAATGACGAAAGATAGGAAATTTGAACTGCGTGGAGGAAGATACGGTGCTGCGATTGCGGTGCGCGTTACTCCACGCATGGCGAAAAACGAGATTTATGAGATCCTGGATGACGGAACAGTAAAAATACGTTTGACAGCGCCGCCGGTGGATGGTAAAGCTAACCAAGCGCTGCTCGAGTTTCTCTCAAAAGTTTTGCAGGTTAATACTTCAAATCTGGAGATCATTGCCGGGCTGACAGGCAGGGATAAACTGGTCACGGTGATAAATATGAATGCTGAACAGGTTCAAAAACAAATCCTACTTGCATTAAACAAGTAAATTAAAATACTTTTTTTGCATAAATACACGCGTTAGGGTGCTTTGTGCATCTTCCTGTAAGGGGTTAAAATTTTGGGAGAGTGCCTGTAAAGTTCTTAAGGATGTTCTTGTTGGAAAATCTTCCAGATAACCAAGCGCTATCCTTTTCTCCTCAAGAGTTCCTTTTTCCAAAATATCGAGTATTAATTCTTCAGGATATTGATTAGCCGGAATCCCCAAACCTCGTAAACTGGCCTGTTGTAAAAGCCAGGACGAATGGGTTGGGTCTTCTCTTTTCGCTGGTAACAGTAGTTTGTTATTCCATGGAGATTCTAGAGTATGAGAAACAGCATCCCTCACAATCCATTGATCGTCTTCAGTCAATATTTTATTAAGTAATTCGTATGACCAGGGTTGATTAATAAAACGCAATCCATGAACAACAGTTTTCCTGACAGATATATCAGTCGAATTGCTCAGCTCATAAAATAGGTCAGCACTTGAGGGGTAATAAATGGACAAAATTTCCATAACGATATCAGGAAGGGGATCCTTTGTAGACCGAATAAGCTCCAATATTTTTGCGGATGATCTGTTTTGTTTTTGAGAAAGATACCAAATTATTGAAATCAATTGGGCGATAGGGTCAGAAAGGGAGATGACTTGAGAAAAAGCACTCTCGCGTACAGCCGCTGGAAGATGTGGGAGTGAAAGCGCTATAAGTTGATTCAATAATTGCCTGTCAGGGGTCTGTTTTGATATGCTATCAAGAATTTTCTGGACATTCCCATTGTTTATTGTTTTTAATAGAAAATACAGCTTCAATTTTAGTGAAAAAGGTAACTTAGGTTCCACTAATAATTTATGAATGGTGTCCGCAAATTCCGCAGAATTGACTTCTTGCTTACACAGAATATGGCGACAGGCGTTTACTAAGATTATTGACTGTACAGGATCGTGCGAACGCATAAGCCACTGCTGAAGGTACCTGGTATTTAACGGGGACCTTTTCAATAAATAATCGTTGATCGGGTTTTGTAAATTCCATTTTGGTTCAACATTTATGGTAACTTCATCTGTGATGGACAGAATTTCGCAAAGCACAAGCGGAATCGAAAAATATATCCTGTCTTTACCGACCTTGCGCAGGATTCCCAGTTGAATCAGCTCAGTAAGGTTGTCGCTTCTATCGCCCATTCTTGTTTTACGGGAGGATTCGTCTTGAGGTTTTCGATCGGCTGAAATGCCATTACTCTCATCAGTTGGGTCAGTAAGCATCTGCCGAACAGTCAGGGAATCCAGTGGTTTGTTCTCACCGGAGTAAGTTCTCAACGCAATCCTTTTCAATCGGGGAAGGATTTCAGGATCACCAGAAAAACTATTAATGGTATTCGCTATTGAAGAACCAGACAGATTTCCTTTACAATAGGCAGCTAGTATTTGAATTAGTATCCGTCCAGGCGTGAGATTGGAATAATCATTTTCATCCCATTGAGTCAGCAAGGACTCCTCAAAATTTGAGATCCCGTTTGATGTGATATCCAAAGCAGAGAGAATTTTTCTCCGAATTTCGGTACGGTTTTCCTTGCTTGGGCAACTCATTGAGTAAAAGAAGAAACCAGCATCGACAAGGTTTGAAGTGTAATAAGGTCCAATGGAAGTCAACCACTGGATTTTAGGAAACGATTGGGTAAGCTGAACAAATCTCTGTGAAATTGAATCAAATTCTTGAGGAATTAATTCATCTAGACCATCAATAACGATGATTAGTTTGTCATTATCGTATAGATTGGACAGTATATTTGCAACTCTTGAATGATCAATACCAGCGATTTCAGTAGAAAGTCTCGTAGCAATATACTCGAATAATTCTTCACCTGCAGCGTCAAAATCCAGTTCAAAAACATGAAAAAAAAGAGGGAAGGTTTCGTTCATGTCAACCCCAGGGATCCCTGGGCCTAACAATGAACTGCAAAAGTGCGATAGCATTGAAGTCTTTCCGCTGCCGATTTCACCCATAAGAGCGATATTTCGGCGACTTTGAGCGACTTCGAAAAAAGAGAGTTGAGGAGCGGGATACGTTACCGTTAATTCCGGGAAGTCAGAGATAGCAGGGAATATTTGATAAATCAGCGGTTCGTTTTCGAACAAATCAACTGGCTGCGTGTAGCAATACCGGCTAACAACTTTATTGTCGATGTAAACATCATTGAGAGGGCAATTGAAAGAAAAAAAGTGGTTTGACTGACATTTACGAGTGAAATGTTGTCGGAGTTTTTTTTCAATATCTTTTTCACGCAATCCTGATTTTTGTTCCCGCGACTGATTCGAATGTTGTTTAATGGACGGAAGTGCTTTTTTAATTTGGAGGAAAACAAAAGGGAGGACGATACCGATTACAAGTCCTGCCAGAAAAGCTTGAAAATTCGTCAATCCATTCGCGTCAATCGGCATATAGGATTCTTCCGCAGGAGGGACAGAAGGTAAGTGAAATCGGGGACTTTGCTTGCTGGTGGTCTGATGGAGTTAAAGAAAAGCCGCAAACGCCGCATGCACCTTCATCAATTTTCGAGATTACCAACCCTTTTTTTCGGGAATATAGTTCTTCATATTTCCTTATAAGTTCTTGAGGAAGTTGAGACAAGATGACATTTTTTTCATCAGCCAGTTTCGTCTTTTCTGATTCAATTGTTTTAATCTTTCTGTCGCATTGAATCATTTGATTGTTTGTTTGCCTGGATAGCGTCTTGAAGAATACCGGATACTGTGGCAAGTTCTGTTTGAAGCTTTTCAAGCTGATAGAGGATTTCCAATTGGGATTCCTCAAGTGTTGAGATTTGATTGTGAAGGATTGCAACTTCCTTTTGAAGATCCTGTAGTTCTTTAGGGTTGGTGATTTTTCCCTGGTAAAGGTTGCTTTCGGATTGCTCCAGCTTAACTCGTTTTCTTGAAATTTGATTTTCAACTTCCGAAAGTTGGTTTGTCACTTCGAGATGTTTGTTACTTACCAAAGTATTTTCACGATTCGCAGTTATTAACGCAGGATCGTTTTCCAATTGCAACAAAAAATTTTCGATCTCGATTTGTAACGTATTTAGACGAGTGTCAATCTTTTGAAGTTGAAATAAGTGAAACTTATTATTAGTCAAGGAACACCCGCATTGTTTCAGAATTATAAATAATTATATGCGATTAAAAATTAACTAATTGTGTGGCTGCGAGCCTTGGATAAGTTCAATTGCGTGGGGAATTACCTGATATATAAAGCCAAGACATTCAACAGCTCCAGTGGGATTGCCTGGAAGATTAATGATCAATTTGCCGTTTCTAATTCCAGAAATACCTCGCGAAATGATAGCATTTGGGTTTTTCGCATAACTTGCACTGCGGATGAATTCCGAGATCCCTGGAACAGACTTATGAATCACAGCGAGCGTGGCTTCAGGCGTATTGTCTCTGGGCGACACTCCTGTTCCTCCGGTAGAGAGTATCAGGTTGGTCAAAGGGTCATTGGAATATTCAAGCAACCTTGATTTGATCAGATCCAGATTATCGTTGACCACCGAGGTACTAACAATTGACCATCCATAGCTTTTACACAACAAAATGAGCGCGGGACCAGATTCGTCCTCGCGCTCATGATTAAAAACCCTATCCGAAATTGTTAAGATGGATGTGGCAATTTCAACCATTTGTTTCATCATCTCGTAAAAATGATTTCCATTTCCCGTGGATCCCATCAACTGTCACACCGAAAAAGAAGCGGTGTTCCGTGCCAGCTTGTAGGATAAAATCGTAAAGTTGGTTGTTTCCCTGCTTATATTGACGAAGGAGTCCATGCTCCTCATGCCAGGTAATCTCCTGGGACTCCAAGTTTTGAGAAATCTCATTGTATTTCGTAATCGCGTATTGCCATAATCTCCTGGCGGATGTTTGTGTAACATTCTTCACCAAGTTGCCATTTCGGAGATCACGCATTGAATAAAAATTCTTTCCACCGCGATTGACTGGCGGGATGACTTCCACGCCCGTCCTGGGAGCTTCAGTTTCAGCTTCCTCATCCAGAATCTGGGGGGGTGACTCGCGTATGAGTGATTTTTCTGGTTGTATCGGTATGGCTGAGTCCACACTAGAAGCCGATAGGTCTTTCCCTCTCAGAACCAGCGTTACAATCTCATCCCGAACTGCGATATTCGTTTCATCCTCATCGCGAATATAGATCTTATTATCATCAAGCGCATAAGGCGGTTCCTCACCCCTGGGGATTAACAGTCGAACAATCTTTTGCGTATTGTAAGTTTGAATGTCGATTGATAGGTGAATCGGAGGACTGAGCCGATTCTGAACTTCTTTTTCGAGTTGTTTGATTGCTTGTTCCGGATTTTGTAAACCCGCGACAGGTTTTTGAAGGTCAGCTGATAGACCCAGGTAAAGGGTTCCGCCATTTCCATTTGAAAAAGCACAAATATCCGCGAGGACCGAATGTAACAATCCGCCGCGTACATTGATCGATTCGTGGAAATCCTGGATGATGTTCGCTCCCTCCTCGCGTGCTGCATGCACGAAATCGAAGGCAGGTTCCTGTGAGAAACGATGCGGGCGTGTTCTGGAAAAGTCATTTGAATTAAAGAGATCTAGCAAGGCTTCAAAGGAAGCCTCGGAAAGGAAAACATCGGTCGCTCGATCACCAACACCGAGGTTTTTCTTTTTTACGAGATCCGCTGCCAATCGATGTGAATCTGATCCCTGAATACAGTGCATGCGACGTGGGTATTCCGGTTTTGTACCATTAAAAAAGGCGGCTGTTGTTCGAGGACCCTTCTGTTCCAGATCGGTCACTTCCAATGCGTGGAGGTTCTTGTCCTGCGTATAAGCAATACGGGTTTGACCCCCAAAATTCAATCCCTTCATTGCGACTCCATTTGTAGAGTTTGCATGCGCGGCGATTACAATTCCTCCCGCTTCATTGATTTTTCGATATGCGGAAATTACATCGATGGACGCACCGACCGTTGTGCTGCCTTCATCCAACGATGAGGCCGGGATTCCCAGGTCAATCAGAAGATGCTCCACTTCTCGAATCGGTTTTTTGGGGGAGAATAAGGCGATGATATGGAACCCAAAGGTCGCGGTAAACTCAAATCCAGGGAGTAGGACCAACTTATTAAATAATCTGCGATATTCCTGCAAATGAATTTTTTCCTCGGGGAGAATTCTACCGAGCTGTTCCAATAGTTCAAGTTTTTCGATTTCCTCCCGAACTTTACGATATCCAGCGACTGTATTGTGGTCGGTGAAAGAGATGATGTTCAGACCGCGGGATTCAGCTTTATGCAGGATATCCAGGTAAGTGACTTCTGGTTGCTGAAAATCTAATGAGGCTGGCGAATGGATATGGATATCCATAGCGAACCATTGTTTTTGCTTTTTGGCTTGTATGATTTTTTTCATTGTTTTCTATTTGATTGAAATAATATGGCGCCCTCGGTGGGAATCGAACCCACAACCATCGGATTAGAAGTCCGGTGCTCTGTCCATTGAGCTACGGGGGCATGTTTGATTAATGACAGGGTCGAATCCCCTTGTAGACCGTTATCCCGCCTAGCGTTCTCAAGATAACTTCCGCTGGTTTTCCAATTTTATCAGACAACTCCGTGGTGGTCATTGGGATATTTCCATTCGCGAGAAATACCCTGAAAATCGCATCTACCAAGGCGGTATTTTGGGTATAGAAATTCGGTTGTTTCGCGCAATGATCGATCAAAGTTGCCTGGAGACCATCGACCATCCGTATTTCCGCAGTGTCCGGATCGATCCAATCGATCATATTTGACAGCGATTGATCGCGAAAAGAATCCTGATGTTCTGGGCAGAGACAGCTAAAGAGGAAAATTCGCCAATTATTATCATGATCTTTCCACCAATCAAAATCAATATGAAAAGGAGTACTTAGAGTTGGTTTTACCAGGCTAAACGGTTGGGTTGTCATAAGCTTTACCCATTCTCAATTCGAAAATAAAGATCGCCAAGGTGCTTAGACCAGGGTTGAGTGAATAAAGTTTGGAGAATGACAGCGGGCGGTAGTCTCCTGAATACATTCACAGCTGAATACAACTCCTGAGCGTGGATCTGCCCTTGTGGATTAAGTTTAGATAATTCGGTCATTGTATTCATTATGACCTTTTCATCCGTTTGTTTTGATTTGATCGACCTTTCCCACATCGCATCGATTGCTGCGGTGTCGGTTATCATAATCGCCATGTGCTCATCGTACGTGCAGCTTATCACCTGTTTCAATAAAGCGAACACCAAACCACCATCTGCACCTGCAAGGACGGTTCGTATCCAATCTTTAGCGCTTCGATTTCTCGTGATGTTAACGATTACTTCGCCAGGATTTTCACCATGTTGAATAGTGATGCAACTCCCAGGGATGATCCCATGTGACAGATACCATTCACGCAGTCCAAAAATGTATCGTGATGGTCTCACGACCCATCCGGGGAATGATTGACCGGATTTCCCATCAACAAACGTAAATTTGACCCTGGGAGTTTCATATGCAGTGGGGAAGAAACTCTTAATGTTCGGTGTCAGCGGGAGGGTGCCTGAACGCCAATGGGGGTAATTTAAACTAATGGTTACAGAAGCGGATTCGCTGAAATCCGGTTCTGGGTCTAATTCGTCAGTAACTTCATGCACAAACATCGTATGAAACTTCTGTAATTCTGGATCAATATCAACTGATCCCGTAAACTGAAGGTAGAGAGGTGTAGACTGGACTTCAATGGGCTCAAGTCGCTTGAGGAACCACAAGGTGACACCAGCGGGTCCAACTTCATCGAAACGCTCATCTTCTTCGAGAGCATAATTTAGTGAGAACTCAGTCAGGTGGATGTTGTCATCAGTTGGAAAATCTATTTGGGAAAGCAGTTCGGGAGTAGAGTAAGGTCCCCCGTTGGCCATTTCCAATACAGCTTCACAAAGATTTAGATGACCTACACTGATATCAACCAATAATGATTTGGGAAAGAATGCACCGGCAATGCAAACCAAGTCAGGATTGTTTGTTAAAATTTCGTCAAGATTCGCTGCAAACTGTTTTCCAAAATTATTGATCACATACTCAGGCTCAAGTAGATCTTCCTTTTCAATGGACACCGGGTCATTTAATTTATGAATTTCAAGTCCAGAAGCAAATAGTTTTGAGTCTTTGTTCGAAAATTCGACTTCAAGTACTTTCAAGGTGGGAAATTCTGGATTATTGCCATCCCGAACAGATTTTACTTTGCCTTTTATCCAGTTTTGTGCTGGGAAGACAAGAGTTTGTCCAGCCAGATATTCTTCTTTTGGGAGATAGATCCTAGAATTGCCAATCCGTTCCTGAAATTGGATTTCTCGTTGATTTTCAATGATCTTTGTTATTAGAAAAACAGAGAGGTCTTGGGTAGTGAGGGGGCGTTCAATCTCTAATAAGTAGTTATAAATGGATTCTAAATCCCGTTCATTTACATTGTAGCTGGTCCAAAATTTTTCAGTTATCGACATGAATTGTACACCATCGTATTAGAATTCAACCTTGTAATTATACCTAAAATCCACATCATCATGGGTACACGCTCAATAACCAAGGAAGTGGATCTACCTGGATGCCATTCGCCCATAGTTCCCAATGTAGGTGAGCGCCGGCTCCATAATAACTATCCGTACCGTCAATCCTGCCCGTATTCCCAACTTCACCGATTTGCTGCCCCTTCATAACGGGATCACCAGTATTAACAGTAAAATTATTCATATGAAAGAAACCACTATAGATTCCCAAACCATGGTCAATAAATACTGTATTGCCACGAACCGTTAAGGGACCAGCAAATACCACTGTCCCCGAAGCAGGTGAATAAATTGGCAGGGTAATACCCCCGCCAAAATCGACACCAGTGTGGAATGTGGTTTCTCCACTTCCATTGTAGGTTCGCCGCGTGCCAAACAGAGAATTGTAATATTGGTAAACTGCTGGACTCTGAAACATTCCATCCCATAACTGGGCGGGAGAAAAATTCGAAACCAGCGATAAAACAAATTCATTTTCTGGTTCTGTCACTGATGGGTCGACCAATTCAGGGGCAACGGAGAGTTCCTCAAAGTCAAAATCCCCTGATTTTAGCATGATGTTGTCAGATAAATTTG
The DNA here is from genome assembly GCA_963774925.1 of uncultured Chloroflexia bacterium. Taxonomy (GTDB): domain Bacteria; phylum Chloroflexota; class Anaerolineae; order Anaerolineales; family Anaerolineaceae; genus UBA6107. The sequence goes on along the minus strand of CAVZGM010000001.1, from coordinate 439,451 downwards.
TCATAGTTCCGTCAGACATTTCGATAGAAAGAGAGAACGTCGCCAGACCTGGGTTTGCCATAGCGTGGATACCCTGGATCGCGAATTTCGCACCAGACTCATCCGTAGAGAAGAATAAATCCTGGCCGTTCAATTGACCCACTATCTGTGAGATGTTGTCACCATGCACTGTGATTACTTCCGTGGAGCCTTGTTTCATCGGCAGAGGAGATATTGTGACCTGTGGCGAATTTTGTTGAATCTGATTGCTGTTGGTGTTAATTGAAAAGATTCTTTTACCTTCAATAAGTCGGTAAGTAGATTGTTTTTTGTTAATCAAGAGGAGAGACATTGGATTCGTGTTGCTCTTGACTGATTCCTCGAGCAAAGAAACTTGATTACTTACCATTCCAATTTCTTGAAAGACTGGTAGTCCTTGTGGTGTAAGAACAAGCAGTTCTGTCCCACTAAAAATCTCTGTTGGAGATACTAATTCATTCGTATTTATCACCCAGTCCGCGCTTACCTGGTCTGTAATTTCCAGATCCTCGAGTTTCTCAAAAAGACCTATTGATTTGAAATTCAGGAACCCCGGATTTTTACCAAATCCCGGAATTTGTAATGTTTGACCGGGTGAAATCGAGTCAGGATTTGTAATATTGTTCAGCGTAATGAGCTCATCAAGAGAGATATCAAATTGATTTGCGATGCCACCCAACGAGTCGCCAGGCTGAATAATATAAATTGGGTAAAGGTCTTGAGCGTAAACTTGTGCCGGAATTATGAGTATTAAGATTGTTATGAGATATATGAACTTTTTAATCATTCAGTAATTCCAATTTGTCACCAATCGCAAACAATTCGAACTGAGAGGGATGACATTCGAGAACATGTTGTGCCGCTTGGCTCGATATATAAGCGGGGCGCCATCTTTTTGCAATGATTTTATCTACGACAGTAAAATTTTTATCAAGCCATAACACGCAGATATCATAATTCATAAAGAACATATGGATTGCGGAATCAATTTTTGATTCCCGAGGCTGGCTAAGAAGAATCCCCGTATCTGGGTAGAGGGATTTTGTAAACATCAGTCCAAAAAGCTGATCTTTAAAACTGCTGCAGATTCTGATGTTGAGCAAGTTGGAAGGAGACTTCGTATTGCAAATTTTGACTATTTTTATAGGATACGTTATCATTGTAGTAACTTATATAGTTTACCACAGGAAAAAGCATGATTTCAATCACAACATGGAATGTAAATGGGTTTCGGGCAGTTCTAAAAAAGGAATTTAAAGAGTCGATAGCGTCAATCAACCCTAATGTATTATGTCTTCAGGAAATCAAAGCACGGTTAGAACAAGTAACCCCGGACGACGCAAGTGTCGGTGAATATCAGTATCAGTGGAACTCAGCGGATAAACCAGGTTACAGCGGTGTTGCTGTGTACTATAAACCTGAGACAGTCAAAGAGCTGACAAATGGCATGGGTAATCCTGAATTTGATTCAGAGGGCAGGGTCATCCAGGTAGAATTGGAAGACATCATATTGTTCAATGTTTACTTTCCAAATGGGCAACGAGGGCAATACCGTGTTGATTACAAATTGGATTTCTACCGTTATTTGCTGGAAAAGTGTATAAAACTGCATCAGCAAGGGAAAAAGATCGTAATCACTGGCGATTTTAATACCGCACACAATGAAATCGATCTCGCCAACCCAAAAGAAAATAGTAAGATCTCCGGATTTTTACCGGAGGAAAGGGCATGGATCGATACTTATTTGAGCAATGGTTTTCGAGACGCTTATCGCGAGCTATATCCGGATAAGGTTGAGTATACCTGGTGGACTTATAGGGTGAATGCCAGGGCAAGGGGGATCGGTTGGCGGTTGGATTATTTCCTTGTTTCAGAGGATCTATTACCCAGAATAAAAGATGTTAAGGTTCATCACGAGGTCATGGGTTCTGACCATTGTCCTGTGACTTTGTACGTTGAATAAAGGTGAGATATGGGAAGACAAAAAATTTTGCTGGTAGATGATCATGAAGTCGTCAGGCTTGGATTAAGAGCGCTAATTGAAGCACACCCTATGTTCGAAGTTGTGGCGGAAGCTGGGAGCGCGAAAGAAGCAATTGAGAAAGTGGAAAGATATCGACCGGATGTCGTTTTAATGGATATTCGCCTTCCCGGGGCATCTGGCATCGAAGCATGTGAACAAATTACCAATAAATTTCCCGAGTCTAAGGTAATCATGCTGACCTCTTATGCTGAAGATGAAATGCTGTTTTCCGCCATCCGTTCGGGAGCCTCAGGGTACGTGCTCAAGCAGATCAGCGCAGACGAGTTGATTCGGGCAATTGAAGCAGTAAGCCGGGGGGAAGCATTGCTGGACCCCGCCGTTACGCAGAGGGTCTTCCAGGAGGTTAGAAAGGCTGTGCGGGAGGAAGAAGCATCGGCGTTTGTGAGCCTTTCACAACAGGAAAGACACGTTTTACTGCTTGTTTCAGAGGGACGCACAAACCGCGAAATTGCTAAGACTCTTTTTCTTGGCGAGGGCACCGTACGCAACTACGTCTCTAGCATCCTTTCAAAACTTGGAGTGAGCAACCGTGCTGAAGCAGCGGCTTATGCAGTTGAGCATAATCTTAGAGATTATTTATAAAGCTGGACCAAGGATAATTTTTGAATTAATGGGGGGAGAAAAACGAGGAAACCCAGGATGATACTCATCAAGGAGAAAATGAACACGCTCCCAGCTGCCAGATCTTTTATCAATTTGATACCTTGATCAAATTCAGGGTGGAAAAAGTCACAAGCCTTTTCGATCGACGTGTTGATCAACTCCGAACCCCAAACAAGTGCAATAGCAATAACAATAAATCCCCATTCTTGTCGGGTAATATCAAGAAAAATGCCAAGAATTATCGCCAGGAATGTTGCTAAGAGATGGATACGTGCATTCCTTTCGTACCGAAGAAAGATTGCAATACCGCAAACCGCATGACGAATAGAATTAAGGATTGTGTCTTTCCTAATCATTCTTGTCACCTGAAAAAACGGACATCTGAACACCCAGTTGATTCAAAATTAGGCGTTGTAAATCCCACATGTTCTTTTTTGATGAAGGTGAATCGTGATCATAACCAGTGAGATGGAGAATTCCATGTATGGTCAATAATGTCAACTCATTCTCAACAGAGTGCCCTGCATCCTCTGCTTGCTGAGTTGCGATGGGCAAGGAAATGACTATGTCGCCCAGATATTTATTCTTTTCGCCAGGGAGGACTTCACCCGATGGAAACGAAAGCACATCTGTAGGTTTATCAATCCCACGGTACTCGTTATTTAGTGATTGTAAAAACGTATTATCCGATAGTACTACAGATACCGAATCAGTAACTGGAATGGACAACACCTGAAAAGTCATATGACCAGCGTTTTGAATAGCTGTCTTGTTTGATCGGGTGACTTTGGAGTTGATTGATTGAATGGAAATCACTGATTTTCTGCTTTAATTTCCGATTCAGCTTCTGGGAGTATGGGTTTTACTTCCGGGTACTGAATTCTCGGGTGATAAGTATTGGACAAGGTGCTTATAAAGGATTCTCTGATCGTTTTAAGATCATGAAGGGATAAATTGGTGTTTTCCAGTAAACCTTCTTTTAGAATATAAGCGAAAACTTTTTGAATAATGACTTCCAATTCAGTTTCGTTCTTCGGTAGTTCTGCTCGTGCCCGCGCTTCGCATCCATCCGCCAACATCAGTATTCCGGTCTCTCGCGTTTGTGGTTTCGGTCCAGGGTAGCGGAATAACTCCATGTCAACCTTGTTCGGATCGTTTCCTTGTTGTTGGAGAGCGCGATTGTATTGATACCTTGTGATTTGGGTGCCGTGATGTTCCCTCATAAAATCCATAAGACGAGGAGGGAGCCGATATTTTTTAGCAAGCTCAACACCATCGGGGACGTGTTGGATGATCGTTTGAGCAGCAATTATCGGATCCATATCATCATGGGAATCCAGGTTTCCAGGCACCTGGTTTTCCACAAAGAAAGAAGGATTTACTGATTTTCCTGCATCGTGATACATTGCGCCAACCCTGGTTAATAGCCCATCAGCTCCAATGGCTAAAGCAGCTTGTTCGGCAAGATTTGCCACTTGCAAGGAATGTTGATAAGAACCAGGTGACAAAAGAAGCATCTTCTGCAGCAAGGGGTGATCGGATCTGGATATCTCAATGAGGTGCATTGGTGTAGAAAGCCCAAGTAGTTGCGATAACAAGAATTGAGAAAGTACTGCAAGACTTGCGGAAGCAATACCATTCAAAACAGCCGCGCCAGATAACGTGAGAAAACCTAAAAGGTCTGTGTTTGGGCTGTTAAATCTTGTGGCTGCAATCATCAATATTCCGGACGCTGCAATCGCCAACCCCGCCATGAGAAAATTCGAAAATTTTCTCCCTTTTGATAATCCTAATGCTCCAACCATGGAGATTACTATGAAGTAGGATGTCAGATTGACGCCGCCAGTTGTGTCATGAGTGATCAACAAGGCAAGGACAAATGTGAGGATGATGCTAATTTCAAGATTAAATAAAGTGGCAAGGATTAGGGTAAACGCCGGAATAGGGAAGAAATAAGGAATTACGGCACGATTAGGGATTATTATCCTGGCGGCATATAAAAAGAAGAGAAAGCCAATGGCAATTACTGTTAGATTACGCGGATCGTGAAGCGATGAAATCTTCCTGCGGGAAAAATATAGGACAGTAAATAATGTCAATACGGTGATCAATGCCGCAGTAGAGACCAGATTCTTAACCTGGCTGGACTCTCTTACTAATCCAAAGTACTCAAGCGCTTCCAATTGGACAGGCGTTATAACCTGTCCTCTCAATACAATCGCCTGGTTTTCGTAATATGTCACTTCTATTGGTGCAACATTGTTGATAGCTTCAAGCCGTGCTTTTTCTGTTTCATCGACAGAAAGAAGGCTGTTTTGTACGATCAATGGACTCACTAATGCATTGACCAGGGCTAATTCAGAATTTGAAAATGTGTAATCCACCATTCCCGGAATGTTATTAATATTTTCCTGGACTTGATAATCTTTAATTGTTCGTCTCATAATCTGTTCGATTAAGGACATCGACTCTTGCTGAATTCGATTCCAATCATCCTGAGTTAACGCCAGGATTTGTTTTGATGCTGATTCAGAAAAAATGTAGCTGCTAATCGATTGCAGATCCTCAACCTTTTGGTCTGGATCAGCAAACCCATCAGACCTGACTGAAGAAATAAAAGACAAATTATTTTTTAGTACTTCAATTTGGTGACGGATGATCAGAGGATCAGATGGAGAATATTTCGGTGCTACAGCATTTGATGCTGAAACTTGAGCTAGTTCGGTCAATACTCGTGAATTAAAGGTCTCTTCTCGAGGTGCAACAATATCCCGATCTGCTACGGAACCGGTTTGAAGAGGAAGTGCATCAGGACGGGTTGCTAATGGAAAAATGATAGAGCCAAATGTCATTAGCACAGTTACAGAGAGGAGGAAAATGCGATAAACCTGTCTGGTTTTATTAATTCGAAATTGACTTGAGGGGAGTGTGTTCACAATTATGACAACGTTCTTCTTACTGCGATGCTGATCCTTTCGGCAGAAGCCCGACCGTTGACCTTCGGTAAAATCGCCTTCATGACGATTCCCATTTCTTTTATTCCAACAGCGCCTGATTCACTTACGGTTTCTTTAACAAGGCCAAAAAGTTCGTCATCAGAAAGTTGCGCAGGGAGGTAATGATTTAAAATTTCAATCTCCTGCATTGCCTTGTTGATCAGCTCTTGACGGTCCGTAGATTGAAGTTCTGCCAGCGTTTCATTTCTCATTTTGATCTCTTTTTGGATTGAAGATACAATTTCCAGTTCCTCGAGAGGTGAGCGCTTATCAATCTCTATCATTTTTAGTGAAGCGAGCAACATTCTGAGCGTAGTCCTCCAGAGCTCGTCATTTCTGCGCATAGCTTCGTGAAGGTCATTTTCAATAATTTGTTTGAGAGTCATTTTCTACCTACTTAACATATACATAAAATTTGATTGCTTCCAAGAGGTTTGCTGTGATCCCTGGAATATACAACAACTCTTCAAGATTGGCGAATTCACCATACTTTTCCCGAAATTCTATGATTGCTCGCGCTTTTACTTCTCCAATTCCCGGTAATTCTTCAAGCTCTTTTGCATCTGCCTGATTTATATTTATTTTACTCAATATTTCTAAAGAATTTTGAACATCTGTAGGGGTCGGGCTTGCGCCTGTTTGGATGAGCATTTCGTGGGCTATTGTCAAATCGCCAAGGATTGGTTTTAGAAACAATACTGCAAGGAGGCTGGCAACCAGAGTTCCAGCTAAAAATCCAAAAAGAAAGGGTTTAAGCCTTCCCACTCTCCTCCGGTAAGTTTTCAAGGGTGTACATGGCATTAAATGCAGCAATTGCAACTTCTATCATTTCGAGTGTTGGTTCAACCGTAGTGAGACGCTGGGTTTTCATATTGATGAATGATAACCATTTCAGCATCGGGTTATTGACCTGGTTGGCGGCAAACCGCATGTATTCATAGGCTACCATGACAAGCAAAGGGAGTAGTGCGATCCGGCTGGCGAAACGTATCCAGAGGTTCGGGATAGGACCAAGCATAGTGAATAACACAACTGAAAAAATAACCAAGATGATTACGAATCCAGTACCGCACCTCGGGTGGTAAAGAGAAAACGCCTGAACATTTTCAGGAGACAACGGTATAGAACTCTCAAAGGCGTTAATTGTTTTATGTTCAGCACCATGATAGGAGAATACGCGCCGGACATCCGGCATTTTACCAACACCCCAAATGTACAAGAGTACGAAAATCAACCTGATCAAACCCTCAAACAAATTTGTGATGAATGGCGTGAGAAGAAAGATCTTTTCCAAAACAGCTGCAATTGCGGCAGGGGCAACAAAAAATAAAAGCATGGCAATTGCAAAAGAAACGAACAATGAAAGGAATAATGCTGGTCCCTCAATCTTCTCCTCGCTTCCGGCTTGAACATTGGCGGATTCTGTAAGATAACGAGTGCCGAGACCCAATGCGTCCCAAAGTATTACAATTCCCCTCAGGAAGGCTATTTTTGTCAGCTTAGACCGGTATAGGCCTCCAAGTTTTTCGGTTTTAATGACAATTTCCCCATTCGGCGAGCGCATTGCCGCAGCGAGATATTTAGAACCCCGCATGAGGACACCTTCAATTAATGCTTGTCCCCCGTATGAAGGGAGCTTTAACGGTTTGCAGGAGGATTCAGACACATTTACTTCCGTTCAGCATTGTAAAAGAAGTGGATTAGCGCGAGAACGCCCTTTTCCCAAGTGGGTAGATGCAATTTTTCATTAGGTGAATGAACATTGTCGTCGGGTAAACCAAACCCGGTCAACACCGAGTCGATTCCCAGGTATTCCTGCATATCTGCCACAACAGGGACACTTCCTCCCTCACGTTTATACACCGGATCCTTCCCCCATACTGTCTTAAGAGCTTGATATAGTGCTTCCGTCTCAGGCATATGAATATCAGATAAACTGGGAGAACCGGTACTGAGCTGCTCAACCTCCCATCTAATTGTGGGAGGGGCATTCAACTCCATAAATTTCTTCAATTGGCCATAAACTGCATCTGTGTTCTGATTGGGCACTAACCGTGTTGAGATTTTTGCCATGGCTTTTGACGGGATGATCGTCTTTGAGCCCTGACCAACAAATCCAGAGAGGAAACCATTCACCTCCAAGGTGGGTCTTGCGCCTATTCTCTCGATAGGCGTGTACCCGGATTCGCCCCAAAGGGCAGGGACCCCAGTCTGGGCTTTGAAATAATCGTCACGGTGCTCCACTTTGTTTAATTCAATGCGTTCTTCTGAGGTAAGCTCAACAACATTATCGTAGAAACCGGGAAGTGTAACCTTGCCCTCTTTGTCGTGCATTTTGACAATCAATTCTGCCAAAACCTGAGCCGGATTGTGGACAATGCCGCCATAAAGACCGGAGTGAAGATCCTTATCCGGACCGAACACTTGAACTTCAAAATAGGATAAACCGCGCAATCCATACGTAATCGTTGGAAGATCTGCTGCAAGCATACCTGTATCAGGATTTAGGGATACGTCGGACTTGAGAAGCTCTTTATTATCTAGCATGAACTGCTTCAGATTGGGTGAGCCTATTTCTTCTTCCCCCTCGAACAAAAATTTCAGATTAATTGGCATACGGTCAGAAGAAAGGATCGATTCTACAGCAGCCAGGCAGGCAAAAATTTGCCCTTTCATATCGGAAGCACCTCGGGCATAAAGTTGCTCACCTTCGAGAACTGGCGTGAAGGGATCAGATTTCCATAAATCAATAGGATCAACAGGTTGGACATCGTAATGCCCGTAAACTAAGATCGTAGGCTGCGCTTCCCCGGCGTGCAAGAAGTCTCCGTAAACAATTGGATGACGTTTCGTTGCGAATACTTGGACATGTTCAATACCAATTTGGGCAAGCTTTTCAGAGAGGGCGATCGCTGCTGCCTGAACATCATCAGCAAAAGCCGGATCTGTGGAAATCGATGGAATGCGAATAAATCCTATAAGAGACTCTAGATGACGAGGTTTGTTCTTAACAAAGGTATCTAATGAAATATTTCGCGTAGTCATATTTTCTCCAAATTTATATTTACTGATTTTATCACTAATACGTATGTGCTAAAATTCATGTGGAGGCCTACATGCTTATCAAGAATTGCTCAGTAATCCTCAATTCATCACCTAATCAAATATTTCACAATTATGCAGCACTAATTATTGATAACCTCATAAGTGAGGTAGGGCCTACCAAAGAGCTTGAAAACAAGTTTCGAAATGAAAAGGCATTAAATGCTCGCGGTCAATACCTATTCCCCGGACTCATCTGTGCACACACACACTTCTATGGCGTATTTTCTCGGGGGATGTCCATAAATGGAAACCCGCCAAAAGACTTTCCTTCTATATTGAGGCAACTTTGGTGGCCACTTGATCAATCACTGCAGCGTGAGGACATTTACTATTCCAGCCTAGCTTGTCTCGTGGATGCAATCAAACACGGTACGACCTGCATATTTGACCATCATGCGTCGCCTAACTTTATAGCGGGTTCTCTTGATACCATAGAAGAAGCTATCCTTCGCTCAGGTGTGAGGGGGAGTTTATGCTATGAAGTTACAGACCGCGGAGGAGAAGAAAAATTTGAAGAGGGTATTTTTGAGAATTCTCGGATGATCAAAAAAACATCCTCTGCAAATTACCAGAATGGGCTGGTCACCAGCATGTTCGGTCTGCATGCCGGTCTGACATTGTCTGATAAGTCCTTAGATAAAGTCAGTCAGTCAATACCGACTGGGAAAGGTTTTCACGTTCATGTAGCAGAGGATATTTCAGACCAGCAAGACAGTAAAAATAAATCCGGAAAAAGAGTTATCGCAAGGCTGCATGAAAAGGGGATAACGGGATGTAATTCCATCTTTGTCCATGGTGTTCACCTAGATTTGGCAGAACTTGATCTCATCCACAAAACTGATACATGGTTGACCCACCAACCACGCTCCAATATGAATAATGCAGTCGGAATGGCGGATATCGATTTATTCCTATCCAAGGGTATTCCAGTCTGCTTAGGCAATGACGGTTTTTCGTTCAATATGTGGGACGAGTGGAGAACCTGTTATCTTGTTCATAAAGCATGGAAGAAGAACCCACAAGCGATGCCGGGCGATAAAGTGTATGAAATGGGAGCTTTTAACAACGCAAAACTCGCCAGCCATTTCTTTGGAAGGAATATTGGAGTGATTTCCCCTGGAGCCGTCGCTGATCTGATCCTGGTGGATTATGACCCCATTACACAACTCAACACAGGGAATCTTCCCTGGCACGTTCTATTTGGATTAAGAGACTCCATGGTAACAATGACGATGGTTAATGGTCGTATCCTGATGGAGGATCGAAAACTCACAACCCTTGATGAACATGAGATTGCAGAACATTCAAGAAGATTATCGGCAGAAGTTTGGAACCGCTATCACCAACAGCATTAACAAGGAGAGCAGGAATGCCAGAAAAGATCGCAATCATTGGTGGCACAGGTAAAGAGGGAAAAGGTTTAGCATATCGTTGGGCAAAAGCAGGACATGAGGTCATCATCGGCTCAAGACAGGTTGAAAAAGCTCAGTCCGCGGCAGACGAGACCAATCAAATCCTTGGAAAACAACTTGTTACAGGTCTGGAAAATGCCCAGGCAGCGGATTGGTGTGATGTAATCGTACTCACTGTCCCCTTTGCAGCTCATGTGAGTATGCTTGAATATCTTAAAGATATCGTAAAGGGCAAATTATTCATCGATGTAACCGTTCCGTTGGTTCCTCCCAAGGTATCGGTTGTCCAGATGCCTGCTGCGGGGAGCGCAGGAATGGAAGCCCAGACAATCCTTGGCGAAGAGACTCCGGTAATAACTGCTTTCCAAAATATTTCGTACGAGCGGCTATTAAAAGATGGGGATATCGATTGCGATGTACTCGTGTGCGGAGCCAACCGGGAAATACGAGGCAGAGCAATCCAATTGGTAAAGGACGCAGGGATGAAAGCCTGGGATGCTGGTCCAATTGAGAATTCCATGGTCGTGGAAGGGTTAACATCTCTTTTAATCAACATCAACAAGGTTTATGGAAGCAAAGAATCGGGAATTAAAATCACTGGACCTAATCAGGAATAGTATTTTGACTACTGGTAGACAACTCACGCTTACGGCTTTGAACGGAATTCCGCTTATCCAGGCAAACGACGACCTCGCAAATATTATCGTCCAGGCTTGCGAGCGACAAAAACTCCAAGTCGGTGATAACGATATTTTTATTCTGGCTCAAAAAATCGTGTCAAAATCAGAGAACCGTCTTGTAGACTTAAGGGACGTCAAGCCTGGCTTGAGAGCAAGACGTATCGCAATTCGAGTAAAAAAGGATCCAAGGCTGGTCGAATTGATCCTTTCAGAAAGCAAAGGCGTTGTCCGCACACGTCCCGGCTTGATTATTGTTGAACATCGAAATGGATTCATTTGCGCAAATGCGGGAATCGATCATTCGAACTCGACAGGAGGAGATTACGCTGAATCCTTTGTGTTGCTCCTTCCCAAAAACGCTGACCTCTCCGCTGAACTGATCCGGCAGAAGCTTGAAACACATTATCACAAGAAAATTGGGGTTATGATCATTGATTCCCATGGAAGAGCATGGCGAAACGGAACAACGGGCATAAGCATTGGACTATCTGGTTTGCCCGGATTGGTTGACCTTCGCGGAAGACCTGATTTATTTGGTTACCAACTTCGTGCAACACTTATAGGAGCTGCAGATGAACTGGCTGGTGGCGCATCCCTGTTAATGGGGCAGGCTGATGAGGCATCTCCAGTTATCCATGTAAGAGGGTTTCCATACGAACTTAGAGAAAGTTCAATGGAAGAACTCATCCGTCCAAAAAATTCTGACCTTTTTCGGTAATTACGTCTATGAAAATCACTGCACTCGCTGGAGGTGTAGGAGGAGCCAAGTTAGTAAAAGGGCTATCGAGCATACTATCTCATGAGCAATTGACTGTCATAGTTAATACTGCTGATGATTTCAGTTATCATGGGCTGTACGTATCACCTGATATCGATACTGTCCTCTATAATCTTGCCGGTGTAAACCAACCGGGACAAGGGTGGGGTAGAGACCAGGACACTTTTCATTTTCTGGATGAGTTGGCAAAACTCGGTGAGGAAACCTGGTTTAGTGTTGGTGATCGGGATTTGGCGACACATGTACTCAGAACCAATCAACTAACCCAACAAATAAGTCTTACCGAAATTACCGAGTATTTATGTAAGGCTAGAGATGTCAAGGTTAGCATACTCCCGATGACTGACCAACCGGTCAGGACAATTGTAAATACTGTTGAATATGGGGAAATCCCATTCCAGGAATATTTTGTTAAACATCGGTTTCAACCCCGGATTTCTTCGATTCGGTTTGATGGCATTGAAAAGGCAACATTGAGCCAAGATGCTATTACAGCAATTTTGCAAAGCGATTTGATAGTTATTTGTCCATCCAATCCTTATGTGAGTATTGCGCCTATCCTGGCAGTAGATGGGGTAAAAGAACACCTCCAATACAAGAAAGTGATCGCAGTATCTCCGTTCATAGGAGGTAGAGCGGTTAAAGGACCAGCAGCCAAGATGTTCTCAGAAATGGGACTCCCAACATCGGCCATGTCCATTGCCAGGTATTATGGAGATATCATTCATGGGCTTGTTATTGATAAACAAGATAGTGACGAAAGAACGGAAATCGAGCGATGCGGTATAATTTTATTGGTCACCGATACGCTCATGACAACTAATGAGCAGAAAACTCGTTTAGCCCAAGAGGTGATCGATTTCGGGAAAGAGGTACTTCAGGCGAATAAATTATGACACTCTGGGCGATATTACCGGTCAAACCTCTCAGAAGCGGTAAATCCAGACTTTCCAAAGTCCTATCTGAAGAAGAAAGGGCTGCTCTTAATCAAAACTTACTCCTTAATTCGCTTAATGTTCTTTCCACACTTGACCGAATTGACACGATATTAGTTGTCTCCCGTGACCCAGCTGTATTGACAATAGCCAGAGATTACGGAGCGAAGACAGTTCTTGAAAACGGAAATCCCGAATTAAATACTGCACTGAAAAGAGCGTCATTGGTTGCGCAAACCTATTTTGCGCAGGAGATCATGGTAATTCCTGCTGACCTCCCTTTATTGAAAAAAGAAGACTTGAACCGATTTCTGGAGTACTCTGGAAAACCTCCAGAAGTTCTGATCTCTCCGGACCGGCGTAACGATGGCACAAATTGCCTGTATATTAACCCAGCCGGTTTAATCCAGTTCTGTTATGGTCCGGGATCTTTCCAGAAACACATTGAACTTGGTAAGAGGGCAGGAGCCAGAACAGAGATTATTGAAATCGAATCTCTCGGACTCGACCTGGATCTTCCTGAAGACCTGGAATTGTTGAAAACCATTACCCAAAAAACCGGCAATATTTAATGGAGGTCACTGTGAAACAACCCGTTGCACTATATTTGCAGGATGCACACGATTTGAGAGATGGACTTGAGTATGTTCAATACGCTGAAAAACGTGGGTTTGATGCAATCTGGCAAGCTGAAAGCCGTCTGGTACGCGACGCGATCGTGCCGATGGCTGCGTATGCTGCCGTGACAAACAAGATTAAGATCGGTTCTGGAGTCATCAATAACTGGACGCGCAATATCGGTCTGTTGGCATCAACCTTTCTAACCCTGGATGATCTGGCACCGGATCGAATCATTTGCGGAATCGGAGCGTGGTGGGACCCGCTCGCCAGAAATGTCGGTATTAACCGGACGAAACCGCTCACCGCTATGAAAGAGACTATTACAGTACTCAAGCGCTTGTTGAACATGGAGAGAGTATCCTTTGACGGTGAATTCATTCATGTTAACGGAATAGAGCTTGATGTTGTTCATGGAAGAAAAGAACCCAGAAATGTACCGATCTACATTGGCGCGACGGGTGACAATATGATGGAAATGACCGGAGAAATCGCGGAAGGCGTAGTATTAAATTACTGTGTTGCCCCGGAGTACAATTTAAAGGCAATTGACCTGCTTTCTCAAGGAGCAAGGAAAGCGGGAAAAACCATAGATGATATTGATCGACCTCAATTGGTAGTGTGCTCTGTTGATCAGGATCATGATAAAGCCATAGATACGACAAGGGAGTTATTAACCCAATATCTTGCCCAGCAACCTCATATTGCAAAGGCTAGTGGGGTCTCCGATGAAGTTGTCTCAAAGATCCAATCGATTCTAGGATGGCCCGCGACTCATGAGCAAATTCAGAAGGCAAAACACCTTGTTCCAGAAGAGCTGATCACCCGCATAACTGCTTCCGGAACGCCGGAAGAGGCAAAGGCAAAAGTTGCAGAATATCGTAAGAATGGTTGCACCTGTCCAATCCTATACCCGGTTGGGGGAGATGTCCATCTCCTCATCGATACATTCGCCCAGGAGTAATTTGGTTATTTTTGAAAGGTTGTCAAGATGATCAAGAATTATATTCGGCCAAATTCCCTTGATGAGAGTCTGGCGATCCTGTTGAGAGACCGCTCTTTTCGACCCCTTGCGGGTGGCTCATTCCTCAGCCAGGCAACAGAAGAATTCTCTGTCGTTGATCTGCAAAACTGTGGATTGGAATATCTCAAAAAGAGTCCAGATCGGATCTCCATCGGAACCATGACCAGGCTTGAAACCATGCGGATGGATCTGACTGAAATTTCAGGCTTAAGTGATGCGCTCAATATTGAAGCCGCCAGGAATGTTCGCGAACAATCCACCCTTGGAGGAACGATCATCTCAGCAACTGGTCGCTCTCCATTCCTGACCGTTCTACTTGGATTGGATGCGGAATTGGTATGGCAACCAGGTTCAAAGCGAATCCGACTTGGAAACTGGCTTGCTCAAAAGAATAGCTGGAACGAATGTGTAATTCTATCGGAAGTCGTCATTGATACAAAAATAAGGACTGCCTTCGAGTCCATTGGCAGAAGTCCTCTGGATATCCCCGTGCTTTGCACTCATCTAACCATTTGGGCTTCAAATCGAATGAGGCTCGCGGCAGGTGGATTTGGTAAAACCCCCATGCTAGTTCTCGATGGTGTTGTAGGTGATAACATGGATGTCGCAATTGAAAGTGCTTTGAGCGAGAGCCAGGATGAATGGGCAAGTGCTGAATATCGCATCCATACAGCGAAAGTATTAGCAAAGCGTTCCCTGACAGCTCTGACTGGTCAGAAGGAGCTAAAATGATTATCAGCCTTGAGATTAATGGAATAGTCCAATCGCTTTCCGTTCAGCCCTCTGATTCTCTCCTGAAGGTTCTGAGAGCTGAAGGACTTTTTGGAGCTAAATTCGGTGGCTGCGGGTCGGGGGAATGTGGAGCATGCACGGTCCTGATCGATGGAAAACCGATCAACTCCTGTTCCATCCTTGCATTTCAAGCCCAGGGACATTCCATTCGAACGATCGAAAACGAAGGAGAGCAGCCAGATCAGGGGTGGAAAGAATCAAAGGGACTATCCAAACTACAACAGAACTTCGTTGAATCCGGTTCAATCCAATGCGGCTATTGCACCCCAGCCATGATCCTCGCGGCAGAGTCGCTCCTGGAAAAAGAAAAACACCCCAGTGAAACCCAGGTCAGAGAAGCCATATCCGGTGTATTGTGCCGGTGTACTGGTTATGCAAAACCAGTCAAGGCAATTTTAAATATGCTCAACGACGCTAAACTGGATTATGGTCCAAAAATCCATTCTGATCTGAAGACCTCCTATGACCGTATTGGCAAGAATGATATCAAGGTAGATGCGGTTAAGCTTGTCAGAGGAAACCCGGCATTCACTGATGACCTGAAATTCAAGGATATGCTATACGCTAAAGTGCTCTACAGTCCTGTCGCGCACGCACTCATAAAAAATATCGATGTCTCAAAAGCCAGAAACTTAAAAGGTGTTCACGCTGTTCTGACTTACAAAGACCTTCCCAGGGTTATTTATTCATCCGCAGGACAATCTGATCCTATACCTGGTCCGCTGGATATGTTCAGCCTGGATCAAAAAGTCCGCTATGTTGGTGACCGTGTTGCATTCGTTGCTGCTGAAAGTGAAGAGATCGCACAACAGGCGCTTGCCATGATCGAAGTAGACTATGAAGAACTTCCGGTTCTATTTGATCCGAAGAACGCTCAAAAGCCAGGCGCTCCCATCCTCCATGATGAACCTGAATATGTAAATTTTGCGGATTCCGATTCTCGAACGAATTTAGCTGCAAGAATTCATATTGATATCGGCGACATCCAAAAGGGTTTCAGCGAAGCCGATTTAGTTGTTGAAAATGAGTATGAAGTCCCCAAAGTACAACAGGCACATATTGAACCGCACGTTGCCATTAGCTGGTGGGATGAGGATGGAAGATTAACCATTCGTACAAGCACCCAGGTTCCATTTCATGCACGCCGCATTCTCGCACCTGTCTTTGGTCTGCCCGTCAAGAAAATCAGGGTAATCAAACCCAGGATCGGCGGTGGTTTCGGTGGAAAACAGGAAATTCTGGTCGAGGATATTGTCGGTCATCTCACCATTGCTACCGGGAAGCCGGTACGTTACGAAATGACCCGTGAAGAAGAATTCACCTCAGCGCGCTCACGTCATCCGATGAAAATCCGTCTCAAAACTGGTGTAAAAAACGACGGAACAATCACGGCAAACGAGATGACCGTTTTGACCGATACAGGGGCTTATGGATGCCATGCGTTGACAGTCACTGGGAACACCGGGCATAAATCCATGGCTCTCTATGTTGGAGACGGGCAATACAGAAAAAATCCAAATATTCGTTTTTATGCGGACATTGTGTACACAAATCATCCACCAGCTGGCGCTTACCGTGGTTATGGAGTTCCCCAGGGCTTTTGGGCAGTAGAACGGCAAATGGAAATCATTGCCAGGAAATTAGGACTGGACCCCATTGAATTTCGACTAAAAAATGCACTGAGACCAGGAGAACTTCATCCCTTTAGTACTTCCTGGAGTGAAGGTCGTGAACCACGTCCCGAGATCATTCCCTTGATCAAATTGGAAAAATGCGTCGAGCTCGGGAGAAAAGCGATGGACTGGGACAAAAAGTACAACAATCCTGATTGGAAAACGGTACCTGGAAAACCTCACTTGAGAAAAGGGATTGGGATTGCTACTGTGATGCAGGGAACTGCCATCGCTTACCTGGATATGGGTGGGGCAAGCCTCAAGATCAACGACGATGGGTCATTTAATCTACTCGTTGGAGCAACGGACCTCGGAACCGGATCGGACACGGTACTTGGGCAAATGGCAGCCGAAATTCTTGGTGTCCCCCTTGATGACATCCTTGTCTATTCTTCCGATACCGATTTCACACCTTTCGATAAAGGCGCGTACGCATCGAGTACCACGTATGTCTCTGGTGCTGCGGTAGTAAATGCAGCAAAAATGGCAGCTGAACGAATCAAAATTCGAGCTGCGGAAATGTTAACAACTGACTCCATAAAGGTTTCACCTGAGGAAATCACATTAAGAAACCGCCGAGCAAACGCCCCTGACGGTAAGTCGGTTACCTTACAGGAAATCGCTCTATCAACACTGCATCACCGAGATCAGGAACAGATCATGGGGATTGGCTCTTTCTTTTCTCCAGTTTCGCCACCACCATTTGCCGCTCAGTTTGCTGAAGTCACTGTTGATATTGAAACTGGCAAACTTGTGGTGGATCGATTGCTCATGGCAGTGGATTCGGGTGTCATCGTGAACCCGTTAACCGCTTCTGGTCAAATAGAAGGCGGAATGATCCAGGCGTTGGGTTACGCAGTCTGCGAAGAGATGCTTTACAATGAGAAGGGGGAAGCCCGGGAAAAGGACCTGCAAGATTATCATATCTTCAGAGCAGATGAAGTTCCTGAACTAGGTGTCATCTTTGTAGAATCCGCAGAACCTTCACATCCATTTGGTGTGAAAGCAGTGGCAGAGATCCCCCTTGATGGAGTCGCACCAGCCGTGGCAAATGCGATCTCACATGCCTGCGGTGCTGAATTATTTCAGAATCCCGCCACACCAGAACGGATTTGGCTAGCACTCCAAAAAAGGGAAATGAATTAGGTAACTATGACGAAATCGCAAATCTTTGTCATTGGACACGTAAATCCGGATACAGATTCGATTGCCGCGGCGATTGGTTATTCCTGGCTTCTTCGTGAACGCGATGGTCAGGATACTGTGGCAGCCAGGGCAGGAGCGGTCAACCAACAGACCTCCTGGGTTCTGAAGACACTCGAACTTGAAACCCCCGTATTAATTACAGACGCTTCTCCTCGGTTTGAATCCGTCCTTCGACGGTTGGATTCAACTCAACCGGATGTCCCCTTGCGAGTGGCATGGTCGATTTCCAACAGGACGGGAGGGATTGCGCCGGTAATAAATTCAGACGGAACCCCGTTTGGGCTTATCACAGGCAGAAGTCTGTTCAATTTTCTTGGTAAATTGGTCGGTTCTACCTACAAATCACAGGAAGTCTCGATTAACAGCATCCTGGAGTACCCTTGCAGAGAAGCTGCGGATACCGAAGTTTCAAAATATAACATCAACACCAAGATTCGTGATGTACTCAATCGCATTCTTCGCGAAGAGGGAGACGAAGTCTGGGTAATCGATGAAATGGGAAGGTATGTTGGTATTTGCAGGCAACGTGACCTGCTCAATCCGCCAAGAATGAAGCTGATACTTGTTGATCATAATGAACCGTCCCAATCCGTGGCTTCGCTTGAAGAAGCAGAGCTCATAGAAATTCTGGATCATCACAGACTCGGCAACCCGTCCACCCATATCCCAATTAAAATGACAGTTGATATCGTGGGGAGTACCTCCACCCTGGTTTCAGAGAGAATCGAGGAAGCTGGTCTAAGCGCCCCTCCAAGGATCGCCGGGATGATGCTTGCCGGGTTATTGTCCGACACCCTGATTCTCACATCTCCCACCACCACCAAGCGTGACAAAGAAGCCGCAGAACGGCTTTCACGTTGGGCATTCGTCCCTGGTAGTCCCCTGGCAAAGGAAAATAAACGATCCTATGGGGAGAAGATTTTGTCTGCCAGCGCAGGGCTTGGCAATCGCACACCACAAGATGTCGTAAACAGCGATATGAAAATCTATACAGCCGGGGGAAAGGATTTTGCCATTTCACAGGCAGAAGTCAGTGACCTGAACGAGGTTGACAAACACCTTGAATCACTCAATTCAGCGCTCGAGACATTGAGAAAAACGAAAAATGTAGAGTTCGCCATGCTGATGATCACGGATGTGGTTCGCGGCTCGAGCAGACTGCTTTTCTCCAATCCACCTCCGCTGTTGGACGATCTGCCCTATATTCCGATGCCAGATTCCACCCGCCTCGCAGAAGGGGTCGTCTCCAGGAAGAAGCAGCTGCTTCCAGTAGTTCTCGGATTGTTGGAGGAATAATTGTCACTGCTTGCCCGTCTCGCGCAATTGGAAGCCAATGGAACACCAGTAGCGGTGTGTATGATCACGAGAAGTACTGGGGTCACACCGCGTCATATCGGCGCGAAAATGCTCGTGACAAAAGAGGGCAGGATCGATGGGACCATTGGAGGTGGAGAAGCTGAGCAGCTTGTGATTGAGAAAAGCCTCGCCGCCCTCATAAACCATCATGCAACGATTTTTTCCTACCAATATCAAGGAATAGCGGAGAATGGCACAGTAAAAACTGTCGGAGAGATTGAAGTATTTATCGATCTGGTATTGCCAAAGTTAACCATTGTTGTCGTTGGTGGAGGTCATGTTGGCAGGCAAGTAGTTTTTTTGGCAAAATGGCTGGGCTACCACGTTGTACTTTCGGATGACAGGCTTGAGATGTGCACTCCATCAGCTTGTCCTGGAGCAGATGAATACATTCATAGCCCATTATTAAACCTAAACATACGTTTAGAAATCAATGAAAATACTTACTTTGTTCTCACCACCAGAAACGCGGATGTCGATATTGAAGGATTACCGCCAATCCTGCACTCAAAAGCGGGATATATTGGAGTGATCGGGTCTGAGAAAAGAAAAATCTCGCTTCTTGAAGGTTTATTAAAAGCAGGGGTCTCAACCGAACAATTATCGAAAATTCATTCGCCAATCGGACTTCAACTCGACGCTGAGACTCCGGAAGAGATTGCATTGAGTATATTGGCTGAAATCCTGATAGTTGGTGCTCAAACCAAGACCATATCAATCTAGAAGAGGAAATATGTGGGATCGATACATCATCGCTGCAACTATTGAGGATGTCTATGTTTTCTTAGAGAGGTATCCAGGTCAAAGCAGAATTATCGCCGGCGGTACCGACCTGGTGCTGGAAATTGAACAAGGATTGCGCCCGGAGATATCGACATTGATTGATATCTCCCGGCTGCCTGGTTTGGATCGAATTGATGAGGATTCTGATGGAATCATACATATTGGAGCCTGCGTCACTCATAACCAGGTGCTGCGATCTACGCTTTTAAGAAACCAAGCACGCTGCCTGGTAATGGCATGCAGCGAGGTGGGTTCCCCACAAATCAGAAATCGGGGAACCGTCGTAGGCAATATCATCACAGCTTCCCCGGCTAACGATACGATCCCTCCATTGGTCGTATTGGGTGCTGAAGTTGTACTTGCGTCAAAAAATGGAGAACACGTTATCCCTGTAAGCGAATTTATTACCGGTGTAAGAAAGAACGTTCTCGGCCAGGGTGAAATAGTAAAAGAGATTACACTTCCCCCTCAACCAACCGGTACTGTTTCAACTTTCCATAAGCTCGGTCTCAGAAAAGCGCAGGCGATCTCGGTTGTCAATTGTGCATTCGTGGTAAGAATGGAAGGCGAGATCATCAAACAATGTAAGATTTCTGCCGGCGCAGTATCCCCCCGTCCCAATAGATTGTCCTCAATTGAACAAAAACTAATCGGGAGAAATCTCGCTGACGCGTACTCACTTATTGAAAATGAACCTATCCCGGAAGTTACACCGATTACGGATATTCGCGGTTCGAACGCATATCGTGCCGAGATGACCAGGCTACTGGTGAAGCGGGGGTTACAAGATCTCCAATCAAATAGCGATCAACAGCCTGATATTCTACCAGTGACGCTTGAAGGAGTCGAACTCCATACTTTCTCCCTGACATCAAGTGAGGAGTTTGAAGACCAGGCCTTGATCAGCACCGAAATCAACGGTAAACCTTACTTATTCAGGTCTTCTGTTGATAAGACATTGCTTGACTTGGTTCGCGAGGACGCCCACCTGACTGGCAGCAAAGAGGGATGCGGTGAAGGGGAGTGCGGTGCTTGCACCATGTTCCTGGACGGTAAGGCTGTGATGGCTTGCCTGGTACCCGCCGCCAGGGCACACAACGCTTCTGTTGTCACTGTCGAAGGGATTTCACAACCAGACCAACTCCATCCAGTCCAGCAAGCTTTTGTAAAAGAAGGTGCAGTACAATGCGGCTATTGCACACCTGGTTTTGTCATGTCCGCGGTAAAACTTCTTGAGGAAAAACCCAAACCCACAACTTATGAGATTAAAACCGCCATTTCCGGGAACCTTTGCCGTTGCACGGGGTATTATAAAATCGTAAGCGCAATCGAAAAGGCAGCAAGAGAGTCAGGAGATTAAAATGTCAAAACACAAGATGTTTTCATCGGACCTCCCACCAAAACCCAAATCACTTCCTGTGCATCCCATCTGGAGAGGGATTGGTTGCCTCATGGCGGTGGTTGTGCCCATAATTCTATTTATGGTGGCATCGCTATTACTCGATAATCGTTCTGATCTGCCCTGGCTTGTAATTCCCCAGGATTTGGTAATGCCGAAATTCAAGGATGAATTTTTATTCGTAAAAGTCTTTTACGCAGCCATTGGTACGCTTGTGATCAGTGCTTTGATCGCTTTCGTGACTTTCCTGATAAACTGGCTTTTTGGACCCAAGAAGTATGGACCTCAGGATATCCCCTTAGATCAAGTAGATAAGTTCTGATAGGAGAGGGTAAACGAATGATAGGTTTGTCGCTTGATCGCATCGATGCAGTAGCCAAAGTGAGGGGAGAAGCCCAATACCCGGGAGATATCGATTTCCCAGACCAGTTTCACATGAAAGTTAAATTCTCTGACCGTGTACATGCCATCGTCCGGACAATTGACACGTCGCTAGCGCTTAAAATTGACGGCGTTGTGGCAATTCTCACAGCCAGTGATGTTCCCAATAATGAATATGGCTTGATTGTTTCCGACCAGCCTGTCCTTTGCGGACCTGGTTCGAATAAAGCCTTTGCTGATCGAGTGCGTTTCATTGGAGACCAGGTAGCATTGGTGGTCGCGGAAACTGAAAAAGCAGCAGAAACAGCACGAAATCTCATTAAAATCGAATACGAAGATCTACCAATTATCTCTTCGATCGACTATGCATTCCATCCAGGAGCAACATTCCTTCATCCAGAACTGGAGTCAAACCACTTCTGTCATTATCAGATCCGTCGCGGAAATGTTGATGAGGCGTTTTCCGAGGCACATTGTATCGTTGAAGCAGTTTACGAGACTCCTGTCCAGGAGCATGCCTATCTGCAGCCTGAAGCCGGCGTCAGTTTCATGGATGATCAAGGCAGACTTACTGTTGTGGTTGCTGGACAATGGACCCATGAGGACCAGGAACAAATTGCTCACTCATTGAACCTGCCTAAAGAGAAAGTTCGGGTCATTTACCCGGCAATTGGTGGAGCATTCGGCGGACGGGAAGATATGTCCGTTCAGATCATCCTGGCATTGGCAACCCTAAAACTTGAGGAGATGGGTATTCATCGGCCAGTAAGACTGGTTTGGACTCGAGAAGAGTCCATCATCGGTCACCACAAGCGGCACGCTTACCGGATCAAATCGAAATGGGCAGTCGATAAGGAAGGTCATATCACAGCAGCGAAAGTGCAGATTCTTGCCGATGGCGGGGCGTATATTTATACATCCACGAAAGTGATGGCAAACGCCACTTTGATGTGCACCGGTCCTTATAATATTCCGAATGTTGAAGTCGATGCAGATGCATACTATACCAACAACATTCCGGGGGGGGCTTTCCGGGGATTCGGAGGACCCCAGGCTGCATATACCGCTGAAACACAAATCAATAAATTAGCGGAAAAGTTATCCCTGGATCCTGTAGAAATTCGGAAACGGAACCTGTTTCATGAAGGGGATTTAATGTCCGTAGGGACTTTACTTCCGCCAGGAGTATCTCTCGACATGGTAGTCGAAAAATGTGCGCAAAAATCCGATTGGACGACAAAAAGGTCAAAACTTGTAACCAGCAGCCAGCGGAAATTACATGGAATTGGTTTTGCCTGTTCCTATAAAAATGTTGGCTTTTCCTATGGAGCTCCGGAAAACTGTTGGGCGACAATTGAATTGCATGGCAAAACCGATATTGAAAAGGTGGTCCTGAGACACGCAGGTGCAGAAGTAGGGCAAGGTTCCCACACTGCTTTTATCCAGCTGGCAGCGGAGGCACTTGGTGTACTCCCTGAGATCGTCTATTTGGATGCGTCTGACACAGCTACCTCGAATAATTCAGGAAGCGTCAGTGCTTCGAGAATGACCTTTATGGCTGGAAACGCGATCAAAGGGGCAGCAGAAAAAGCCCTTGCGCATTGGCAAAACGAAGAGCGTCCGGCGATTGCCGAGTATCAATACTGGGCGCCAAAAACATCGCCTTTCGATAAAGATACAGGCGAATGCACACCAAACTTTGCTTACGGTTATGTTGCAGAAGCGGTTGAATGTGAAGTTGACAGCGAAACGGGACAGATCGAGGTGCTGAATGTCTATTGCGTTGATGATGTCGGCAAAGCAGTAAATCCGACACTAATTGAAGGGCAGATTGAAGGCGCGATCGTTCAAGCGCACGGATATGGGATCTGTGAGAATTTCATCCAACATGAGGGAAAAGCGTTGACGCGCAAGTTCTCCACTTATCTTATTCCAACAGTGTTGGATGTTCCTCAAAATGTTTCTTCGTACATCATGGAAGTACCGGATCATTCCGGTCCTTGGGGCATCAAAGGGATGGGGGAGATGCCGCTCTTACCTTATGTGCCAGCGTTAATTGCTGCTGTTCATGATGCAACCGGGGTCTGGTTTGATGACTTTCCCTTAACACCAGAAAAAGTGTTTTTCAGACTCAAGAAATCAAGAGAAGCTTCGCGCTAATCTCCATCCGTCTGGTCGGAGGATTCGAGGTTTCCAGCTTTCATTTCCGAGATGATCTGTTTTGCATCACCGATGAATTGTTTTGGGACCAATACTTCAACTTCGCCGAGTGGACCGACAGTAAGTCCATAGACAATTCCTGCGGACTCCTGGTTCAGGAATGCTGGAATTTTGAACGACTCCAGCAACAGCCGAACGGATTCAGCCTCCAGCATACCATTGGCAACATAAACAACTTCTTCGCGCGGAGTCCTTTTAAACATTCTTGCCTGCCTTTCGTTCTATCCGTTCGATTCGATGTCGAATGGAATCGGATAATCTCTTATCAGTCTTAATATCATATGCAATTATCTCGGCTTTAATCGCCCAGGTCAGCGCTTGCTTGAAATCTCGAATTTTATGCTCAAAATATTTCGATAACTCAATGCATGCTTCAAGTTTACCTTGTTCTGCCGCCATCGTCCAATTGACCAAAGAGGAATCAAGATCTTCAAGTTTCTTGTATAGACTTCCCATTCGTAATGAAACCTCGCAGGAAAGGGTATCTGTCGGAAACAAATCCCTCAATTTCGCATAGATGTTTATTGCTTTTTGAATTTCTCCTATGTCAGCGTACGCTTTTCCCAAAGCGATGAGGTCTCCGGCTGTCATATCACCATGTTCGTTGTTTTGATTGATCAAACAGCTGGTATGCAGAAAAAGGGCGGCAAGTGAGACGACATCGATTGCATTGTGGTAAACCACATTGCTGATCTTTTCAGGATCATTGCTGCGCAAGTAATCAAAATATATATCGGGGATCAGCCAGCCCGGGATATCCTCATCCGTTCGGGTGAACTTTATTACATCCCGTTCCATATCCTTTAGTCCACAAGCAGGGAGCTGGTTTTTCCAAATCTTCCGTGCTACATGCAGCAGATCAAGATGGTCGTTGGCTTTAAAATCGACAGGTAATCGATTTAGACGGTAGCGATTCAAAAGGATGGGCAAATCAAAGGATTTCCCATTGTAAGTGACAAATACATCTGTATCATGTATTGAATTCGCAAGGTTCAACAACATCGCACCTTCTTCGAGTGGATCTCGAATGATGAATTGTTGCAACAGAAATCCGGTTTTACGGAATTGCCCAATTCCTACGAGAAATGCAAAGGTACCGGTCCCACCAGATAACCCGGAAGTCTCTGTATCCAAAAATACATACTGTTCGAGCGAAGTAACTGCCCGTGATAAACGCGCGATCCGTTGTAAAGCATCAGAATCGCATTGATCCCGAAAAATGACATTTCCGTGCCGGTATCCAGTGGGATAATTTTCCTCTTTTAAAACAAATTCTCCCAAGGAATTGCTAACTACGCAACCTCCAATTTTCTCTTCGAGAGTTATTCGGTGTTTCTTGTTTGAATTAGGAACACTTACCGCTGGTTTAAACCCCAGATTTTTTAATTTGTCAGAAAATGACTCCATCACAGCCCTTCCTGGATCAGGGCAATTAAGCGCTTGGTCATTTGCTTGCTTTCCACTGAATCTTCCGGCGCAGGACCACAACAAGCTGGACAACCATCATTACATGTACATGTCGTAATTGTTTCATCCGCCATTTTAACTAATTGCTCAAACCTTTCGAATAATGCCTCACACAATCCAATTCCTGCGGGAACAGCATCATGAAATATTATTGCCGGTTTCTTGTCGGCAAAGGAAGCTGCCGGATCAAAATATGCGACGATGTCATTCTGGTCACACATCACCAATAATGGAGAAAGGTTTTCGAAAAGATGCTTTACACCGGATGCAGCACTTCGCACACGAACCTGGCTTTCCACTATAGCGTGGCATTTTTGACAGAGCGTGACCAGGTTAGAGAGGACATTTGCTGAGGAGGTATCTAGAAACCTTTTGAAAGGGACCTTATGATGCACGTGATGCGATTCTATGGTTTCTTGTACGCCACATACCTGGCAGGTATAAGAATCCCGCTTACGCACCGTTTCCCGGATGCTATTCCAATTTACTCCATAATCATTCTTTTCGCTTTGCCATGAATTCATCGCTTTCATTTGTTCCACCAGAGTATCGTTAAACACAATCCAATATCCAGATGTGCGTAAAGTGGTTTCAGGAAGATCCAGCTCATTGATGTCAAGTACCTGACGAGTTTGCCACTGTACCCGTTTAAAACCAGTGACGCGCGTATGGACAACTACTTCCCCATAATAACGCTCATAAAGCGCATTGGAGTTGTGTTTTTGTACCTGGATGACTTCAACAGTCACTTCGGTAACCGGCTCGGTGATGTAGTCATCGATTGACCGAATTAATTGGGCAATATTGTTGTCAAGATCGAGTTTTTCCACCCGATAGGTTTCTCCACTATGGATATACACCGCGCCAGGGTGGACCATCCATAGTCCGCTGTTGTAATCCACTTCACCAATAATTCGAGTTGATCCTTCGCTTTGCTCTTCCAAAAGGATGGTTGCGTTGGAGGCACTGCGCAGAGATACATGCGCCGAGGGATAGTCATCTGAAACCCAATGGTATTGACCCAGCTTATGAAACAAAACACCTTGCTCAACAAGGAAGTCCAGATATTCAGATAAGGCGTTGGGATCCACAGCCCCAAAGATATCGTCTTTTCGAAATGGAAGTTCCGCCGCCGCACACTGCAGGTGCATCATCAAGATCAAGGGGTTATCAGCGTTGATCAGTGCTTGTTCAGGGTTCTGCTCGACAAGGTATTCCGGGTGCCTGGTCAGGTACTGGTCAAGTGGGTTCATGGAAGCGATGAATATTGCCATTGAAGGTTGAGATTCTCTACCGGCTCTTCCTGCACGCTGCCGCAATGAAGCAATACTTCCCGGGTAACCAGGCAAAAGTACGGCATCAACTCCCCCAATATCCACTCCGAGTTCAAGGGCGTTTGTTGCGATCGCGCAGCGGATCTCACCACTTCGCAGACCATTCTCAATCTCTCTTCGCTCTGTCTTGAGATAACCACTGCGATAACCCCTGATACGTTCATGCGAGTCTCTGAGAAGCATCCTTGCTTCGCGTAACAACAACTCCACAAAACGGCGGGTCCTGCAAAAAACTAGAGTCTGAACATTCCTTGAATAAAGCTGGATGAGGAACTTTAGAGTCGTCGATTGTAACCCTTCCCGTACACCCAATTCTGGCATGATCAAAGGCGGGTTATACACAAGAAAATGTCGTTCCCCTTTTGGTGCCCCATCGTCAGAAATGTGGACAACTGGGAGTTCGATCAGCTTTTGTGCATGCTCCGCGGCATTATGAATGGTAGCAGATGTGAGAATGAAGACAGGTTTCGAGCCATAGAACTGGCAGATCCGCTTCAGTCTGCGGATGACATTTGCCACATGAGAACCAAAAACACCGCGGTAGATATGGATCTCATCCAGAACAATGTAGTGTAGATTCTGGAAAAATTCAGCCCAACGGGTGTGGTTGGGAAGAATACCCAGATTGAGCATATCCGGATTCGACAGAACGATTTTTGACCGCGTCCTTATCGCCTGTCTTTCCCGTTGAGGAGTATCACCATCGTAAATCGCAGGGGAAGTTGCTAAAAACGACCCTTCCGGCATCAAATGCCTAAAAGCATTCATTTGGTCAGCAGCCAATGCTTTCGTCGGGAAGAGCAGCAAACTTGTGCTAATGCCATCCTGCAAGGTCTGATTGATCAAAGGGATTTGATAACACAAACTTTTCCCGCTGGCAGTACCTGTTGTAATCACACAGTTCTGACCTGCCATTACCACTTGTATTGCTTCAGCCTGGTGGCTGTAAAAAGAACTAATTCCCAACCGTTCAAGGCTATTCTGAAAAGATGGGTTAATGTCTAGCGGGAAATCACGCATACACTCTTTAAGGGCTGGTTGGGAGACCCAATAAGGCGTATTTTCAAGGAATTCTTTGTCTGTCCTCAAGAAATCCAATAGTTTTGTTAGGTTGGATGTTTCAGTCATCATCATCTGTTTTGTTGGATTATACTATTTCGAGTATCTACCATCAGAGAGTTGGAGGAACCTTAATGTTCACAGTGATCCTTTATGCAGTCGTCGGTGTCCTGCTAAGCGTATTAATCAACTATCTCTCGGATGTCTTGCCTTATACACGAAGATTCTCGAAACCATTATGTCTAAACTGTACTGAACCATTCCCCCTCAAAAACTATTTGTTTTCCTTCCGTTGCCATAATTGCCACAAAGCCTCTCCCTTACGCGTCAAACTCGTTCCGCTGTTCACAATCGCAGCATGCATCCTTCTATACTTTTTCCCCCTCGGCGGTCTCAGTTTTTGGGCAACTCTCCCCATCATGTTATTCCTTGGGGTCGTAATAGTCATTGACATTGAACACCGGGCAGTATTAATCGAGACCAGTATCATCGGAATTCTTTTATTCCTCGCCTATGGAATTTTAATGCGCGGGTGGACACAGACCGTTCCCGTGTTTGGGGTTCTGATGCCCGGCTGGCTGATCACAATTCTTGGCGGTGTGTCTGGTTTCTTGTTCATGTACTTGCTTTTTCTATTCGGAAAATTATTTACCAAAATCCTGGGGAAAATCAGGCATCAGGAAATAGATGAGGTTGCTCTTGGTTTTGGTGATGTATATGTCTCCACTTTTTTGGGATTTTTCACCGGTTGGCCAGGAACAGTTGGGATTGTTTTGCTAGCCATCCTATTGAGTGGAGCGTTTTCAATGGTCTATTTACTGGTGACATCTCTGAGTGGGAAATATCGTGCGCTGACAGCCTTCCCTTATGCGCCTTTCCTGATCATCGCAGCGATTGCGCTTTTCTATTTCTAGAATCAACCAGATTTTTATTATGCTGGACCACTCAGCAGAACCGAGATTGGCAATTGACTTCGGTATTCATCCATTCGCTTTTGCATATTCAGGATCAACTTTCCGGCAACTTTGGCGTATTCTGCAGGATCTTTCCAGTTTTTTATTGGATCAAGGACCTCAACCGGAACCTCAGGGATTGTTTTCGGGATATTTAGCCGAAAATATTTTTCCTGTTGCATCTGGTCAATATCAATTTCACCCAACAATGCGGCCTGTAGCATTGCTCGGGAGTAACCGAGTTTAATTCGACTACCAATTCCGTATTGCCCTCCAGTCCAGCCAGTATTCACCAGCCATACCTTTGGTCGATGTTTTTCGATCCTATCCCTCAGTAAATTGGCATAACGGATTGGGGAAAGGGGTAGAAAGGGTTCCCCAAAACAAGCGGAAAAGGTAGCCTGTGGCTCGCTGCCAAGTCCTTTTTCTGTACCTGCGAGCTTGGCTGTATAACCCAGCAAAAAATAATACACCGCTTGGTCAACAGTCAACAAGGAGATGGGCGGTAAAACCCCAAACGCATCTGCGCTAAGAAAAAAGATGTGACTGGGATGCCCTCCACGTCCTGACGCAACATGACCGTCAATATAGGCAAGCGGATATGCAGAACGCGTATTTTCAGTCTTCGAACAATCAGAAAAATCCAGCACTCTTGTTACCGGATCATAACCTACATTCTCCAGGACTGTTCCAAATTGGTTGGAGGCAAACCAGATCAATGGCTCAAGTTCCTGATTTAGATTTATTGTCTTCGCGTAACAGCCTGCTTCAAAGTTGAAGATACCATTTTTCGACCATCCATGTTCGTCGTCACCGATCAAAAATCGATCCCGGCTGGAAGATAAAGTTGTTTTTCCGGTACCCGAAAGCCCAAAGAAGAGGGCAGTATCACCAGCTTTCCCGATATTTGCTGAGCAATGCATCGGAAAAACGTCCCGGTTCGGTAGGAGTCGGTTCATTACGGTAAAGACAGATTTTTTTACTTCTCCGGCATATGAAGTTCCACCAATCAAAACGATCTTCTGTTGGAAATCAATGATGATAAAGGTTCCAGTTTCTGTCCCATCGGTAGCAGTGTCAGCAAAGAAATCAGGCGCGTGAATGATGGTGAAGTCTGGTTCTGCAATCGTATCATGATTGATTTGTGCGAGCAGGTTGGAAGTGAATAAAGCTGACCATGCTTTTTCTGTGATGAACCTGAATGAGAAAGAATATTCCGGGTCTCGCCCAGCGTAGACATCTTGAATAAAAGTCTCCCTGGTCGATAGGTAATGAATGACCTTCTTAAATAACTCCTGGAATTTTATTGAAGGAAACCTCTTGTTGACCTGTCCCCAAGCGATTTCCATGTCTTCTTTTGTCTCGTGGTCCACGATGAATTTATCTGTAGCGGAGCGTCCCGTATGGATTCCGGTATCCACTATGAGCGCACCAGATTCTGATAGCACCCCTTCATTATTCAGAACAGCGATTTCGACCAGAATTGATTTGGTGAGGTTAATGTGAACACAATTCGTTGACTTGGATCTCAGGGTATTCAATAGCTCTTTTGGGTTTTGCATTGAAGAATCCCCTCCATGTTTGTCATTTATTCAGTAAAAAATGATACCAAAACCATAATGCGTCAGAAGCTGGTTTTGCATAGGTCGAAGAACTGGCATCCGAGACAGCTAGAAAAGGAGAATAGCCCGTTGCAAAGAAACCAGTCACCCATGGTTGCTTTGATGCTGCAACAACTGCTGCATTATATAGCATTGCTTGAATCATTTCATCAGGCTGTTCATCCAGGAAGTGTTGAACCTGGTTCTTCTGGATATACTCCCCGAGTGATATTCCACGCAAAGCTGTTTTAGAAGAATTTGCTACGAATCCGATAAGAATTGGCTTTACTAATTTTTGGTGAATAGGTTTGACTTTTAATTCCAGCGTTCGACCGAAGACATCAACCAGGGATTCTGTTGAAAAATCATTTTCCCCAGTTAGATCAGGCGCGACCAAAACATAGATCATATCAACCATGTCCAACCACTCAGGAATTACTTCGCCATCTGAAAAGATCCCGGCCACACCAATGATCTGCCCGGAGTAGCGTGCCCGGATGCCGCTCAGCAACTCAATCCAATCCTTCTGAAAAATGCCAGCAATCGTAACCGCTGGATCCCCGATCATGAGATAGGGGATGCCTTGTGTTGCGGCAAGGTCAGCAGATTGGAGTACAAAGCGGGAGTATTTTGCAAACCAATCCTTCTGCCAATCTAAATCCTCTTTGTGAGACTCTAAGTCTTTTATCGACGATTGCGTATAGTTTATTTTTGGATATAGAATTGTCTGTATTCCGGAACTTGTTAAGTGCGAGTTAAGCAAGATCTGTTGATCCCAAAGCAAGTCCCGTCCTGCCAGTGGTTCAATGATTAGGGGAGAATCACTGCTCATCGTCCAGGTAGTGGAAAAAATGACCCAATCTGCTCCAAGATCCTTGATTGCAGAGGTGCTTGAATCAATGGTTTGCAGCCACGATACTGGGATGAAGGGTGTTAATTCTATTCCCGTCATGAAGTCAGGGCGGGGAGCGAGATCTGGACTATAGGTCATCACAGTATATGGTGTCGGGTCATTCAAATCATCCCAGCTTTCGATCTTTGTTTTGAACGTTTGTGGTTCCGAATCTGCAAGGAATTTTCCTACTGAAGAGGCATTTTGGGGTGTTGTTGGGCAGATACCATTCCGGCAGAAACGATACTCAATTTCATTAAGCAAGTGCAAGGGTGAATAGAGCTCAATAAACCACCTATCTCCTGCATTCTGCATTGGCAGAGGCTCCATCCACCCAAATGGATTTAATTGGATTGACACACTTTCATTCTTTGGAGTTGTCAGTGGTACATCAGCCTCGATTCTCACTGGTTTTTGTTCAGGTGCTAAAAAGGTCAATACCTGGTCATAAGCATCGTTATTCTTTGTCACAATCAATTCTCGAACTTTGAAGGCTCCGTCCGTATTCAGTTCCGCGTTCCAAAACCCATCCCCAAAAGAGTACTTATACCTTAGGTGCATTCCAACAGGCAGTGAGAGTTTTAGTCTGAAAACTTTTTCGTCGGTCTTTTCCATTACAGGATAGTTCGCAGCGTTGCCTGCAGCTCCTCCTGCGAGATCCGCGTATGAGTTCCCCAACGTATGAAGATTGCTAATGATCCTTAGCGGTAAATTTGTATCATATTCATAATCATCTGGAATCCTGACCGTGAATGTCACACTCGTTAATTGCCGTTTTTCGAGCGCCACGTGGACTGGAGTCACGGCTTTCTCTGCCACAAGGGCATCTTGCTGAAATGTCTCGTAACCACCATCCAGACTGTAAACCACAAGGTTATGCAACCCTGGGGAAATCTGCTCGAAAAGGAAAGTTCCATCTGAGGCGGTTATCGATTGCAGACCACCGGTGACAATCAAGAGATTTGGGATGGGGGAATTGGTAAGTTTATCGAAAACTTGTCCAGAAATCTTCCCTGTCACACCTAAAAACGGTTCGTTAAACCAACTTGCGATCTCATCATGTATGATGTTTGGTCCGTCCACCCTGGCAATACGAAAACGGACTTGCTGATCCATGGAATTCGATTCAAATTGGGTATTCTCTCCGATTCTGACGTATCGATATTTCAATTCCGATGAAACCATCACTGGGATGCGGATATAGTAGTGTGTTTCATCCAAGGCAGCCATTGCATGGCGGGAAGCGTTGAAATAGAGTCCTGTTACATCATCAATAATTTCAAGGTAAAGGCTAATTCCTTCCGGTAATGGTTCAGACAAATGGGCTTCAATTACCACTTCCGCTTTGGGATATTCAGTTGGAGTAGAAGTGAATTCTGTGATACCCACAGGTGAGCAAGCAACCAGTAAAAAAAATAGCAGAAAGAAATAAAAGGCTGCATAGTACCTGGTAGCCAGCAATTTTTTTCGCATATTACTCATTTCCATGCAATTAACGGGGGTTTTTATTAAATAGGTTATCTATTTCAGAGATATGGTCCACAAGGCTACCAAGAACGCCGTTGATAAACCTTGAGGAACTATCCGAGCCATAAGTTTTGGCGAGTTCAATTGCCTCGTTGATCGCAACTTTCACTGGTGAACATTTTGATACAGCAAATTCCCAAACAGCAATTCGCAGGATATTTCGATCTATGACTGCCACCTGGTCCAATGGCCATTCGGGAGCATGGGCAGTGATTACGATATCAAGTTGCTCAATGATCGGAATGACACCTGTGATGATTTCCCGGGTGAATTCTTGTAATTGGCTTTCAAGGTTTTCTTCAGCTAATCGGCTGCTTAATACATCCCCAACCGGGTGACCCGCTTGATCAAATTCGTATAAAACCTGTAAGGCAATCCCTCGTGCCTTGGTCCTGGATTTCATGGGTGGATACTAACCCCCAAAGTCGATGTCTTCGACGTGAATATTGATCCGTCCAATTTCCATCCCGACCATATCAGTGATTTCCCGTGCAACCTGCTCTTGAATGGCATGGCTCACTTTGACAACTTTTACGTCCCGTTTAAGGATGACATAAATGTCGATAAATACCATATTCTCTTCCACTTCAAGCTTCACACCTTCGCTTGCAGTTCTTTTTAACAATGTGTTGACGTCTTTTAGCCCCACTGCCATTCGGCTGACGCCCTCAACACTTAGAGTCGCCAACTGACAAATGGAGATGAGCACATCTGGCGCTACGGTAGTCTTACCGAGAGATCCGAAATTCTTATCCATAATCTTCTCCAGTTTCTTACTTTATCGATAACTATTATAACCCGAATGACTCCCCTTCGGTTTCACTGGAGAACCGAACGAGAAATTCGTGACTCATTTTAAAAACGACCGGTGTTTCTTTGTCAAGCAGAATCACATGCCCGGATTCCGGCAACATCACCAATTCCTTATTCTTTGAGTTGACCCTGTCAAGCACAATTACCGCTCCCAGGGGATCAATACGTTGGTCTTTCTGTCCCAGGAAAACCAGAAGTGGCTGGTTAATTTTATATAGCTCTTTCTGAACGACTCTTTGAAAGTCGAATAAGCTGGCAGCAGCTTTGAGTGGCAGGATATTGTACCCTTTCCAGGGCATCGAATCATCCCCATCGCCACCCTTGGGCATCATTTTTATTAAAGGCCAAAACAACTTTGACTGCCAAAGTCTGGGAATCCGTAGCGCTGGCGCAAAGATTAACCCTCCACTCACAAAGGGGTAATGCGCCAATAAGTACAGGGCAATCAAAGCCCCCATGGATTCACCTAACACAAACACGTGCTTGTGATTCTTGGCCAATTTCTCAAGAGAATCACTAGCGGTGAGCACCCAATCTTGATATGTTTTAGAATTTAGATCCTGTGGAGAGGTTCCATGCCCCGGGAGAAGAGGAGCAGCGGTTGAGTATCCATGAGCTGCCAGATATTCCGCGACTGGTCGCACCTCAGTAGTTGTGGCAGTGAAACCATGCAGGCATAAAACCGCTGTGTCCCCTTCGCCAAGATAAAAGCTGCTGCCATCAAGTTCTATATGCTGATAAATCTCAACATTTTTCATAACTCCTCCTACGCTTGACTTGGCATACACACGTTAGCATAAGGAAGTATGGCAACGCGGTCTATTGATTTTGTATGATCGCTTAATCGTAATCCATGTTGATTAGGTGTAACGGGTGTAAAAAATAACCTGGACACCACTCCAGAAGGTATGGCTGAATAAAGATAAGTATGAACGCGGTGTTGAATTTTCGCGGTCAGAAAAGCTTTATGGGCTCCAAGGGCAAATTCCTGGCTTGAAAACCTGGAGATTACATCGTCAACACTTTTTACTTCCTTGATGAACTGCTCGTAACCATCGCTGCCAATCCCATCCCTGCATTCTGCGACCAGGATCAATTTGCCGCCAGGTTTGCAGAATTGTGCTGAAGTGGACATCGCTTTCTGCGCCTGGTAGAGATTGATATCCCTGGGGTAACCGCCCGCGCTGGCGATTACCACATCAAACTTTTCCCGTATCGGAATGCGGCACATCTGATCAACAAGAGAGATCCCTGCGCGCATGACATCCATTGGCGCACCAAAAAACACTTCAATAATCTTTTTTTGATCATCCAGAATTGAATTCAAGGCAAGATCCACCTTGATCAAACTACCAATCTCCTCAATATCCATTCGCAAGGGGTTCTGCTCATACGTACCAATAGTCGACCGATCATCGAGTAAGAGCCTGTGATTGGCTGATATGGTCTCTCTTCCACAAAGTCCGATAGCTGCTGATTTTACTCCGCCAGAATAACCGGCAAAATGATGCGGTTCGATATCCCCGACCACGATACGCAAGTCAGCATGGTAGAAATCCGCATTAATCCACACAGGAGTGCCTTGTGTTGTGTGTCCAATGAACTTCAGCCCTGCCAGGTGATCGCAATCATGAGCCACAACCTTGTATGATTGAACAATTTCCATTGGAAGGATTTCAATAAACTCGGCGGGCTTCATTGGTTTATGAGTTCCGGAGGCGATAAAAAAAGTGATCCTATCGATCGGAACACCCATCTGTGACAAAAGATTTAAAAGGGGAGCAATCAAGACACCATTGGGGACTGGTCGCGTTTTATCATTGATCGTGATGGCAATCTGACTATGTGGGGTCAATAACCCAAAAGGTGCGGCACGTCCGATTGGTTTTTCCAGTGCTTCACGTACCAATTTTTCCGGGTTTCCAGCAGCCAGAAAGGTCGCCTGGATGACAACTGGCTCAATTGGTAGAGACCAAGAGCAAGGAATCTTGGTGGAACCATAAGCAAGATCAATGAAATTTTCTTTTTTCATATCCACAAGTTTATTATAGAATAAACTGTGATGGAGAATGGCATGAAAAATCGTTCAGTATTATATGAATTGAATATTGACCTTTCCAGCAATTCCTGGGGAATAGATTGCCCACTCGACCAGACCCTCGTCGGTCCTGTCCAATATGGATGGCATAAATTCAAAGACGATCCCAATTGCCTTACTTTTGGAGGGGGGTTATTGGCAGGATCGCCGCTTGCCGGTACCCGCAGAATGATTTTTTGTGGTTATTCGCCGCAATGGGAAGGATTTTACATTTCAGCCCTTGGCGGTGCCATGTACGTGATGCATCGTACTGGAGTGAATTACGTCTGTCTGCGCGGGAGAGCAAAAACGCCGAGTGTGATCGTTTTTCGGCACTACAACGGGGATTACTCCCTGTCAATTGAGCCCATTCGTCCAGGACGCTTTTGGAGGGGTTTTCAAGATAATGAGGGACGAGCCCGACTTGGTTTCTACGGGTTGCAGCAACATTTATTCGAGAAATATAAAACATTATTTCCAGATAGTTATTGGCGGATATTAACCGTGGGTCCCGCTGCGAGGTTTACCAATTTTGGCGCGATTGGTTCGAGCCAGATCAAAAACGGAGAATTGTCAGCAATAGACGATTGGGCGGGTAGGGGAGGACTGGGATCTCGGCTATATCAATATCATCGGATCGCAGGATTCATTTTCGGTGGAGACTGGCAGGATCCTGCGCTTAAGGAAGGAAAGCAGCTTGACCAGTATTTTTTGGAGCATTTTGGTCAGACCGCGCTCAAAACAGACCTGGCGCTGAGTGAAAAATATCGATATGTGCCAAAGTTTGATACTGGTGGTACTTTTGGCGTCAATATGCACGAAGCTGAAGACCGACTATTTAGTTTCAATTACCAGTCGGTTTACCATTCTTACCAGGAAAGGTTGGAGCAGAATCAGAATTTTATCCGGGATCACTACCTCCAACAATTCAACGAAGAAATTATTGAACCGCGGAATTTCGCTCACTGCGGTGAGCCGTGTTCGATTGCGTGCAAGAAATATTTTGGTCCATATCGCAAAGATTTCGAGCCTTACCAGGCATTGGGTCCGAACTTGGGAATTTTTGATCAAAGAGCCGCTGAGCTTGTCAATGAGGCGGTTGACAGCGCTGGATTAGATGCGATCCAGACTGGAGGTTTGTTATCCTGGTTGATGGAGGTCTTTTATAAGGAGATTCTTGATCCCGGGGTCTTTCATCTGGAAATCGCCAAACCTGTGTTTAAGTTCTCAGGCAGCTTAAAAGGATTTAACCTGGTTTCGGATTCTATGAAAAATGCAAGAATAGCACTAGCACTCCTGGACATGATCTTGAACCGTAAGGAAGGCAAGATATTTAGTAAAGGTATTCGTCAAGCGGCAAAAGCTATAGACCGAAAACACAAGAAAAATACCCTTGCCCTGGCTGTTTACAATGCTCATGGCAAAGGGGGTTGCATGGTTCCCAACCAGTACTGGACACCTGGTATGTTTTCTCCAATGCCGATCATGGGGAAGTATTTTTCCTATTATGGGAACGAGTTTATTCCACCTGAAGAGCTAGGGAAAAAGAATGTTGAAAGATTCATATACGAACTTTACTCAGAAAATTCAGGTTCGTGTAGGTTTCACCGTAAATGGGTGGAAGAAATCATTGATGAAATCATACTTTCTCATTTTGACCTACACTTTGACTACTGGAAGATGAGTTTCCATCTGGTCAAGGAGATCATTGAATACCAGGCAGGATTATCTGTACCTTGGGAAACTCAACGTACCCGTGACATTATCCAGCAATTTCTCGTCCGTTGGAAGGAAAGGGGTCTGAAAAATTCTGACCTGGAACATTGGATTGCACGTTTTGAGGAAAACCAAAACACTGCAGCTCTGGAGTTCTGGGTAAGACTACAGGATGGCATGTTGAACGCAATACAAGATTATTTTACAGAGCCAGGACACTCTGCAAATAGTAATTTCAAATAAATTTATGGAAACGATGAGGGGATTTGGCTTTAGTTATCATTCTCCATTCATACATATTTTTGTATTTGTGTGCAATTCAAAATAATTTACCACTTGAAAAAGGGGAGCGATAGATTTATACTATTAAAAAGATTATGGTTTCGATAAGTATTATTATCATAATCAATAACAGATTCAAGGGAATCTCGGTATGCCTACTAAAACAATCTATAGCTGCGCCTTGGAATACATTGCTTCAGTGAGACTGGCTAGAAGCGAACACACCGCGTCCACGTATTCCAATGGATTAAAATTTTTCCAGGAAACCTTACGTTTAAATGACATTGACCCAATTAAGACAGACATCCAGGATTTGTCAGAGGATGCAATCCTCTTGATGACAAAATCTCTCAAAAACCACGCGGCAACAACAGAACGCCTCTACCTGACAGCTGTAGTCGGTTTCTATGAATTTCTGGTTGCGGAAAGGATCAAAGAGATCAATCTTCCCAGGATCCGCTCATTGATCCATCAACGAGCACGCACGCCAGGACAGCGTCTTCCTCAGTTTCCAATCTCTCAAATTGAGAAGGTTCTGGAGGATTGTGAACAGTTGATAACAATCCCCACAGAGGAGTCTTCCCAAAAATTGATCAATTTACGAGATCGTGCTTTCCTCTACACGCTGGCAGACACTGGTCTGCGGGTCCACGAAGCCTGTAATCTTCGCCGCGGAGATTTGGATTGGAACGAGGGTAAAGCCTTAATCATTGGTAAAGGAAACCGCCAGGATGTGATCCGCTTCTCTACCCGGGCTACCAATGCTTTATTGGATTATCTACACGAAAGAGCAAAGTTGGACGGCAGCAGTGGAAAACCAATTGCATCCCTGCCGTTGTTTGCGCGACACGATAAAGGCGCAGGCACAAAAATCAAACCCATGACTACCACTACTGGCAGGAACATCGTGTCCGACCGGATCAGGCAATTTCTAGGAGAAGAGGCTGTCGGAAAAATAACACCTCACTCGTTCCGTCATTATTTTGTGACCAGGGTATTAAGGTCCTCCGGTAATCTAAAACTCGCCCAAGAGTTAGCAAGGCACCGCAATATCGCGGTTACGCAGCGATATGCCCATCTCTCAGACGATGAATTGGATAAAGGCTATTGGCAAGCCATCGAGAAAGAGTAACAAAAAATCCCGTCACTAGGACGGGATTTTGTTAGTTTTCTGTTTAATTAGTTGACGATTTTGACAGCGCTGGCCTGCAGACCCTTGGGGCCTTTTTCGATGACGAACTCGACCTTCTGTCCTTCTTCGAGGTTGCGGTAACCATCGCCCTGGATTGCGGAAAAGTGGACGAATACGTCCTCTCCGCCCTCGCGGGAAATGAAACCATAACCTTTGGTTCCGTTGAACCATTTGACTGTACCGATGATACGTTCTGACATTTCTTTGCCTCCTATAGCAAATACAACTGGTTTAAGGATTTGTTTCGTTCTTTCGGAGCAGTCAAATAAAAACAGTCCTGGAGCTTTCGCCTTGGACTGTAGTTTATTACATCCAGCAAGAACTACTTTGCATCCTACGTAGACTAAATTTATCATAATGGAATTAAAAAGTCAATGGTCAAAATCAATTTCTTTAATTTCTTGAATCTTCCAGTAATTCTTTGGCTTTTTTGGTCTGCTTGCCTCGTTCTTCAGTATTCAGAATGCGTTTACGGATGCGAAAATTGATCGGAGTAACTTCCAACAATTCATCTTCCGCCAGGTATTCAATCGCCTGGTCAAGGCTCATTTCTTGCGGTGGAGTCAGCCGGATCTCAATATCCTTATTGGATGAACGCATATTTGTAAGATGTTTCTTCTTGCAAACATTCACAGTTAGATCATCCGGTCTCTGGGTTTCCCCAACGACCATTCCTTCATAGACTTCCACTCCTGCGCCAATGAACAGGACACCGCGTTCTTCTGCATTTTTTAACCCGAAGGTTGTAGTCTGCCCGGTTTCCCAGGCAACGATAGAACTGGTTGCCCTGGAACTGATCGGTCCTGCGAGTGGAAAGTATCCATGGAATAAGGAGTTCATAATTCCCGTTCCTCGGGTTGCCGTCAGGAATTGATATCGAAATCCCAGCAATCCGCGGGTCGGAACAATGTATCGTAAATGCACAGTATTATCAGGGTTATTCTGCATATCCATCATTCTTCCCCTGCGCTTTCCCAGCATTTCAACTACCGCTCCCACTGATTCCGGGCTTGTATCAATGTGCAATTCTTCAAATGGTTCAAGAATTTCGCCATTATCACCCGCTTAAAGATTGCTTCTGGTCGCGAAACCTGGAATTCATACCCTTCACTCCGCATCGTTTCGATCAGGATCGCCAGGTGCAGCTCTCCCCTTCCCGACACAATGAAAGTATCGGCGCTTTCTGTTTCATCTACACGCAATGATACATTATTTCGCAATTCATCAAATAATCTTTCCCGCAGCTTTCGGGATGTACTCCATTTCCCTTCCTTGCCCGTAAACGGAGAGGTATTTACTCCGAAGGTCATT
The DNA here is from genome assembly GCA_963774925.1 of uncultured Chloroflexia bacterium. Classification (GTDB taxonomy): domain Bacteria; phylum Chloroflexota; class Anaerolineae; order Anaerolineales; family Anaerolineaceae; genus UBA6107. The sequence continues at coordinate 399,204 of CAVZGM010000001.1, read as the reverse complement.
CTGACAGTGGGTTCTTCAACATGAATTACCGGTAATGCAACCGGATTCTGTGAATCTGCCAGTGTTTCTCCAATCTCAATTCCCTCCAAGCCGGCGATTGCAACAATATCCCCAGCTTCTGCTGCTCAACCTCAACCTTGTCCAATCCCTGGTAAGACGTACAGATACCGGGCTCTTTCTGGTAAAATCTGTCCCATTTTTCTGCATGCGCGCTACTGACTGCTCCGGCACTTATTTTCCGGCATGGATCCTTCCAACTGCAGTAACACCGCGGTAATCGTCATATCCAAGATTTGTGACCAGCAGTTGCAGCGGAGCATCAACATCCACTACAGGAGCAGGAATTGTTTCCAGAATTGCCTTGAACAAGAGGCTGCAGGTCATTTTCCAACTTCGGGGTCATTCCTGCCTGTTGTGTAATGGCATTTGCGTAAATGATTGGAAAATCAGCCTGGTTATCAGTTGCGCCTAAGTTCGACGAACAGGTCAAAGGTCAGGTTGACCGCTCGTTCAGTGATCCGCATCGCTGCGGTCCATTTTATTGATGACCACGATTGCGCTTGTGACCCATCTCCAGCGCTTTCTTCAGGACGAACCGGGTTTGCGGCATGGGTCCTTCTGCCGCATCAACCAGCAAAAGAACACCATCCACCATGTTCATTACGCGTTCCACTTCACCGCCAAAATCCGCGTGTCCGGGTGTGTCAACAATATTGATCTTTACCATCTCTCCGGTTTTCGGATCCGGGATGAGGATGGCAGTGTTTTTGGCAAGGATTGTGATCCCCCGTTCCCGTTCCAGGTCGTTGGAATCCATAACTCGTTCCATAACCTGCTGGTTTTCGCGAAAAACACGTGCCTGTTTTAATAGACCGTCAACCAGGGTGGTTTTCCCATGATCAACATGTGCAATAATCGCGATATTTCGAATATCATATCTGATTTGAGCCATTCATTTTCCAATCTACATAATATAAGCAACCTGTTATCTTATCAGATACTGAACATCTTGAACAGGAGGAATATCAATGATTTCGATGGTTCATTCCAAATTTCATCAGGATCAGATAAACGCCTAACAGGATCAATGCCACCGAACCTGTGTTACCAAGAAAACCGACTGCATTCTCCGGATTACCACCAAGATATAAGCCTGCTCCAACCGTCAACATTATCCCGCCTGGGATCAATGGCCACCATGTAAACTTCTTATGAATGATCCTGTTAAAAATCGTCACCAGGATCCATCCAAGAGAAAACCAAACAAGCATAGTCCCGGTGGACTGAAGGGCTTCAGGTTTTTGTAGCTCGTTCCATGCAGTGAATACACCGACCCCCATCGTGCTGATCAAGGTCCCTGGGATTACAAGCCCGATCATTTTCTTTATCGTCCCCCAAAACAAGAATACCAGGCTGACCGCGAGGCTATGCACCAGGACAAAATCCAACAGGTTTAGTTTTTGAAAAGCAAACTGATATGCCAATCCAATAAGGATAAAAGGAAGGAATAAAAGCCACCAACATTTTCGTTTGAAAATGAGCAAGGTCATAAATGTAAACAACAAAAAAATACCAAAAGTGAAAAATATGAGTACTAGCCGGAATGGAATTTCCATGGGGAAAATCTGCTGTACTCCAAAGAAAAGAGAACCTCCTGCAGCCAAGCAAATAAAACCAAAAATAATTGGCCAAAGCTGCTTTCGCAAGATTCCCCAAATCAATATCAACAAACCGATTGCGATGGGAATTGATATTGAGAGCCAATTGGTCTTGATCCTCTGGTCGATAAATAACAGGATACCGGAAAGAACCAAAATACTTCCGATAACCGGTGCGAGTTGGGTGAATTTTTCATGTGAACTAGTCTCGGTATTCATAGCTCCCTCAGATATTAATAATGCCCAATTCTTTTGCCTTAAGAATTGCCTGCATTCGATCTCTCACGCCCAACTTGCTCAAAATACTCGAAAGGTGATTTTTCACAGTTCCTTCCGAAATAAACAACAATTCGGCGATTTCTTTGTTGCTTGCACCTGAAGCAACTATTTTTATGATCTCAATCTCGCGGGGTGACAATGGATCAACCAGATCCATCTCGGCTTTCTTGACAAGCGGCTTTGAGATGCGGGAAAATTCTGACACCACCTTTGCTGTAATGGAAGGGAGTAGAAAATACTCTCCTTTGTTGGCGGCGCGGATGGCTTCGACTAATTTCTCAGAAGATACATCTTTCAGCAGATATCCTACTGCGCCGGCTCGCAATCCCTCAAAAACGGTTTCATCGTCATCAAACGTGGTTAAAACGATTACTTTCACATCCCTGGCGACCTGAACGATCCTGCGAGTTGCTTCCACGCCATCCATTACAGGCATGCGTAGATCCATCAACACGATATCCGGTGATTTTGCTGTCATCATGCGAATTGCTTCTTCGCCGTTGGAAGCCTCTCCCACTACTTTGAGATCCGTGTAAGAACCTAAAAGTGTTCGTAGAGCCTCGCGGAACAAGGATTGATCATCACAAATCAGTATCTTGATAGGCATGCTTTATCCTGGCAAATGAATATTGACCAAAAAACCTTTACCCGGTGAAGAGTCGATCTGCACTTCCCCATTTAGTAATCGCGTCCTCTCCTGGATCCCAATCAAACCAAAACCGATCTCGGTGTTATCACTTCCAACTCCATTATCAGATACCGATAAAGCAACACGGTCCCCTTCATGAAAATCTAAAAGTATGTTAATTATTGTCGCTTGTGAATATTTCAGTGCATTGTTTAAAGCTTCCTGTGCAGTTCTGAAAATAGTGTGGTCCACTTGTGGTGAAAGATCTCTGGGTGTTCCAATCACCTGGGTAAGAACTTTCCGGTTTTCTGAGACAAATCCATCTGCCAACCTTTTTAACCTGGATACCAGGTCTTCAATCTCCAATGAATCTTTTCTCAAAGCATAAACGGATTGCCGTACATCCTCCAAAGCTTCCACACTCATTAATTTGGCACTTTCCAGAATATGGCTGGCTTTTTTTGGATCCTTGTCGACGATCACTGATGCAGCATTGATCTGCATGTGAATTGTTGTCAAGTATTGCCCCAGCCCATCGTGAATCTCCCTGGCAAAACGGTTCCTCTCTTTTGCAATTACCAGGTCATGTACCTGGTCTGCGTAATCGCTGAGATGCTTATTCGCATCAGCGAGTTCCTCCGCCAGGACCTCCAGTCGTTGCCGTGCTTTCTGTTCAGTTAATGCCATTTGGGTAAAGATCAAGATGAAAACCTGCCCAACAAAAAAAGTTGGAAAGCTTTTCCAAATCTCCTGAACTGAATGTGCATAGGACCAGGTTGAAATCCCAAAAGAAAGAAGGATACCTGCGTTTGCGATTAATGCCCAATCCTGGTCAAAAAGGATGGCTGTGTGCGCCACAACAGGCAGGAGAATCAATGAACTAAACCCGGCGCCTTTTCCGTAATAAATGATCAAACTTCCTAAAAATAATTGTAGAGAGAGGTATATGATTTTTACGATGAAAGAATTGGAGCGACGGGCGAATGAAAAACCGTATATGCCATTGCTCAGGAATGCGACTCCCAGGCAAACAATGACCAAAATAAGATAAATCGACGAAATCGCATATGTACTGAAAGCGGTGAAAAAAGTGACAAAAACAACCAACGCAAATGCCAGGTCAATTCCGGTATTAAGCGAAAACCTTGTGGAACCATTCTGTTGGGTCATTTCGCCTAATTATAGCATCCGGGTTTTCCGGATTCACGTCCTAAAAGTCATATCGCACCCTCTTAACCTAAATTAAATGGGTTTTCTGTTGTTACTTTTCTCACATAAATTGACTCACATTAGACTCTATGATAGGAGTGTAAATGGAGGTTTTATGAATGTCTTAATGGTTTATCCAAAGTTTCCGGATACTTTTTGGAGTTTTAGATACGCTTTGAAGTTCGTCAACAAGAAGATCAACAATCCCCCATTGGGGTTGATGACTGTTGCAGCATTACTACCTGCAGACTGGAATAAGAAGCTGATTGACATGAATATTCACCCACTGAAGGATTCAGATATTCAAAAAGCTGATTTTGTGATGATCAGCGCAATGAATGTCCAATCCGAATCAGTAGATCAAATAATAAAAATGGTCAATAAAGCTCATAAGCCCATCATCGCCGGGGGCCCATTGTTCTCATGTGAACCGGAACGATTCCCAAATCTAGACTCCATTGTCATTGGAGAAGCCGAGGAATGTATCGCTGACTTGATAGAAGATATGCAGTCTGGGAAGGGGTTGCAACGCCGTTATCAAGGCCATGGGTTTCCTGATCTTAGCACAAGCCCGCTCCCAGACATTTCTTTGATCGATTTCAAAGAATATGAATCAATGTGTATCCAATTTTCTCGAGGATGTCCTTATCAATGCGATTTTTGTAATGTGACCTCTTTATATGGTCACACACCCCGTTGCAAGACCAAGCAACAGATTGTCGCTGAACTTGACCAGTTTTATGCAGCAGGCTGGAGGAGAAACATCTTCTTTGTTGATGATAATTTTATTGGAAACAAGGGTTTACTCAAGAAAGAAATCCTGCCCGCTTTGATTGATTGGCGCAAAGAAAAAAATGGTTGCGAATTTATCACAGAAGCATCCATAAATTTATCAGATGATGATGAACTGATGGAATCAATGGTGGCTGCTGGTTTTAAAGATGTGTTTATCGGAATCGAAACACCTGACGAGAACAGTCTTCTGGAATGTAATAAAAAACAGAATTCAAAGCGGAGTTTGTTGGACAGTGTCCACCGCATTCAATCAAAAGGGATGCAGGTCATGGCAGGGTTTATTGTGGGCTTCGATCATGATTCTTCTGACATATTTGACAGGATGATTACCTTCATCCAACAATCTGGAATCGTCACCGCCATGGTGGGGCTTCTCCAAGCACCAACTGGCACGGAATTATTCAGACGCCTCGAGCGGGAGGATCGTATTTTGCGATACATGTCCGGAGACAATGCCGACGGGACTACCAATATCCGCACGATCATGGGTGCTGACCAGTTGAGGGAAGGCTATTTCAAAATTATTGAGACTATCTATTCACCTGCAATGCTTTATCCTCGAATAAAGACTTTTCTTAGGAATTACAAGCCTGTCACAAGAAAAGCCCATCTCCAATCTGTGGACCTGGCTGCTTTTGTGAAAACCCTGTTTCGCATGGGACTTTTTTCCTCGGAATCACGATTTTACTGGGATCTTATCTTTTGGACTCTCCGTGATGACTTCCGCAAGTTCCCCATGGCGATTACCATGGTTATTTACGGTTACCATTTTCGCAAGATAACTGGTCAGACTCTCACAGTATCCTGAGTTTAACAAATTCACGGAATGGATAGGTCCACCAGCACTGGATCGTGATCACTGAACTGCAAAGTTTCATCCAACAATGTGTTGATATGCAGAATCTCAGCTCGAATCCCTTCCACAGGGAATGTCGTCGAAATGAGTATGGTATCGAATTGGAATGCATTCCCGTCAAAGATATAGGTGTATCGTTCTTCTGGGACGATAAGTTCACCAACATCGAATAACGTTGCTCCACCTTTTATAGATGTCAAGGTATCTGACCATGGGTAATCATTGAAATCACCTGCAACCAACACTATGGTTTCAGGAGACTTTCGTAATAATTCTCGCACATATTGTCCAATGTAACTCGCCTGCGCCATTCTCTTCGATCTTTCGGGTTCCGAAATAGGCTGGATTTCACCAAATAACGGGGAATCAGCTCCACGGGACGTGAGGTGAACTGCAATGACGATTACCTCTCTTCCGTTGATACTCAGATTCGTAACCAACGGCTTGCGTGTGTTGGCGAAATCAATTGAATCCTCACCGATTCGCAGTGGATTGGCAGGTAAGATGCCTGATTTAGAGAATTGGATTTCATTTTGTTCCTCGAATAAAATCACGGAGCGTATGTTCCCACCGGGAATACCTCCATCTGCATTGTCCTGAGGATCCATCACAATACTTTCATATTTCACCCCGCCGGCATCAAGAATAGCTTGCTTTATTTTTTCGATAGTTTCTATAGCCGAAACCGTCCCGTCATCCTCAGTCCCGGAATCGTCCATGACCTCGTGCAGCAGGAGAATTTCCGGTGAGCCTAGTTGATTCGTGACCAGCTCGGCCAGTCTACGTAACTTGCTTGACCGATCATCCATGGATAAATTTTCAACATTGAGAGATACCAATCTGATAGATTCACCAACTTCTTGTGCTGATCTATTCCCCTGAAATTGACTCTCTTTGAAATTTACTTTACCGAAAGTATTGACCTTGTAATTCCCGTATTCATAATCCATGATTCCGATAGCGGGATTTTCTAATACCGCTCCAACATCAACCGGATCTTGATTGACGGAACTAAGGTTCAGGATGACCCGCTCTGGATTGAAATCACTTTCCCCCATCAACAATGCGCCATCTGACGATACCATATTAAATTTGTCATATCCGCCTATTAGGATTACGACTTCGTTGTAATCATTCCTGGCACCAACAACCTGCCCAGAAGAAACCATAACCAGCATAGACTCGAGACTCTCGAAGAAATCGATCCCATCCTGATCAGGTTGAAAGATTCGAAGCTTGTCATCATCAATACTAAAACCAGGAATCTCTCTACCTTCACCCCCAATTTCTATAGCTGCAGGTAAAGGATTATCCTGAGAAAGCAAACGAATCTCTTCAAGCCGGATTTCTGTAATTGGCAAATTGTGGTCAGAAGGATTTCCGGGATAATACTCCTCAACCATGCCTGAAACTTCAACCTTGTCACCTGGTCGAACCTCTGCAAAAGATTGGGTGAACACAAAAACTGCGTCTGACGTGCATACGAGATCATCGGGTTCACTATCCTGCAAGTAGAAGCCATTACTCACCCGGGACGTGACAATCCCGATTATCTTTTCGACCGATTTTCCACGAAAGGGTGAATAATGCCCACAGCCCTGTATATCGGAAATGCGTGTGCGATGAACCTTATTTAAAGGGTCAAAGTCTTTTGCACAACTCGCGATTAATATAATGCTGAACAATACAGCTATAAGAGTGTTTATCTTCATCATCCTCCAAAAGTGTTCCTGTATAATTCTATATGCAAAGGAGGATGACGAAAATGGGAAGATTCATAGGCGCGATAGACCAGGGTACGACCAGCACCCGATTCATTGTTTTCGACAAGCTGGGGCATATTGTGGCGCAGAGTCAAAAAGAACACCGACAAATCTACCCCGCTCCCGGTCTCGTTGAACATGATGCCCTGGAAATCTGGCGCAACACCGAGGAAGTCATCCAAAACGCGATGAGGGTTTCAGGGCTTAGTTCAGAGGATTTGCATGCCCTCGGTATTACCAATCAACGCGAAACCACAGTGCTTTGGGATCGGACAACAGGTATTCCTTACGCCAATGCAATCGTTTGGCAGGATACCCGAACTGATCAGATTTGTCAGCAACTTGAAGACAAGGGTCTAAAAGATTTATACCAAGCTCGATCTGGTCTGCCTTTAGCGACTTACTTTTCCGGTCCGAAAGTGAAATGGCTTTTAGACTCAATCCCCAAATTGCGCGATGAAGCGCAAAATGGAAATTTGTTATTCGGGAATATTGACACCTGGTTGATCTGGAATCTAACCGGTGGTCCCCAGGGCGGCATCCATATCACAGACGTGACGAATGCATCTCGTACCCTACTGCTGAATCTGCAAACCCTCGATTGGGACGAAGAGTTAATCCGCGAGTTGAACATCCCTCGAAATATTCTTCCTGTTGTCACCTCCAGTTCAGAGGTTTATGGTTACACGCATGGCGTTCTCAACCACGTCCCTATTTCTGGCGACCTGGGTGATCAACAGGCTGCCCTTTTCGGACAATGCTGTTTTGAGCCTGGAGAAGCCAAGAACACCTATGGGACTGGTTGTTTTATGCTGCTTAATACAGGAACAACTCCTGTATTTAGTAAGAATGGATTATTAACTACCGTGGGTTACCGTGTCGCCAACCAACCCGCTGTATATTGTCTTGAGGGCTCTATTGCCATCTCCGGGGCTTTGGTGCAGTGGCTGCGGGATAACCTGCAGATTATCGAAAACTCGAGTGATATTGAACCACTCGCCCGGACTGTCCAGGATAATGGAGATGTCTATTTTGTTCCAGCGTTCTCGGGGCTGTTCGCGCCATATTGGCGTTCAGATGCGCGCGGGATTATTGTCGGACTCACCCGTTTTGCCAATAAGGGACATATCGCTCGCGCGGCACTGGAGGCCACAGCATATCAAACCAGGGAAGTTCTAGATGCGATGCAGTTGGATTCTAATACCAGACTGACCTCACTCAAAGTGGATGGCGGAATGGTAGTCAATGAATTGTTGATGCAATTCCAGGCAGACATCCTGCAAGTCCCGGTTGTAAGACCAAAGATAACAGAAACAACTGCCCTTGGGGCTGCATATGCCGCCGGACTGGCAACTGGCTTCTGGGAAGACAAAGAAGAGCTGGTTCTCAATTGGTCCCAGGATCAAGAGTGGAGTCCGACTATGAACCCGCAAACTAGCCAAGCTCTTTTCACGAAGTGGAAAATGGCGGTCCAGAGAACACTAGATTGGGTGCATTGAAAAAGCAAACATTCGAGATTTCGCTTGACGTTATCGGGTTACACGGCTAAAATTCAACTTTGCCCAAAAGGCAATAATCTCAATAGAGCGAAGGTAACCGGGCTTGACCCAGGTGAGAGGCGCTCGAAAGGTAAAATAAGATGGAAAAGTTTGAAATAAATGCAACAAAACGCACATTGACCGGTAAAAAGGTCAGTACACTGCGCCGGGCATCCAAGCTTCCGGGTGTTGTGTATGGTCACAAATTTGAAACGGTTGCCATCACCATGGATCATAAAGAAGCGACCAAGGTATTGAATAAAGCCACCTCCTCCAGTGTCATCACAATCAACCTGGATGACAAAAAAATTGCAGTGTTGATCCGTGAGAAGCAGAAAAACTATTTGAAGAACATCTTCACCCATGTGGATTTTCAGGCAGTTTCCCTCACTGAAAAGATTCGCGCGGAAGTCAACATTGTGCTCAATGGCGTTTCCCCCGCAGTCAAAGATTTCAGTGGCATTGTTGTTGAGGGATTATCTTCCATTGAAGTCGAAGCCCTTCCCGGAAATCTCCCCGAAAGGTTCATCATCGATATCGCCACCCTCACTCAAATAGGAAACCAGATCCTGGTCAAGGATGTGATAGTCTCCGAGGGAGTGGAAGTGCTCACCTCAGGCGACGAAGTAGTCGTATTGATCGCGGCGCCTGCTGCTGAAGAAGCCGATGTCATCGCAGCTGCTGAAAGTGCTCTTGAACCCGAAGTGATCGAAAAGGGTAAAAAGGAAGAAACAGAAGAATAACCGGCTCAATCAATATATACAATCGACAAGCGATAAGATGCTTGTCGATTGTTTTTTATATCAGTTCTAGAACAATTCTGGTAATTCCAGCGGTCATCCCCCAAAGAATCTCCCCGTCTCGCGGTAAATATCGGATGACCTTCCTCACCACACCGGATGGGTGTGTGTAATCGATTTCATCCCAATTCCGCTGCTCCATGAGCCAGGCAACCGGGAACATAAGCAACTTCTCCACTTCGTCTGGATTGAGATAAAAAGGGACTGGCCAATCAACGATTCCCACCACCGGTATTACACAAAAATTCGATATGGTCGGGTACGGATTCAGAGTTCCCAGGATTTTTATCCGGTTTCGTAAAATCCCAATCTCTTCAAATGTTTCCCTGCAAGCGGTATCGATCGGAGATTTGTCTTCCGGGTCAACTGCCCCACCTGGAAAAGAAATTTCTCCCTGGTGCGTGGCAACGCTGGATGTTCTCCGCGTGAACAAGAGATGCCATTCCTCGTTCATCCAAACGAAAGGAACAAGTACTGCTGCTGGATACCGATTTTCCGCTCCACATGTTGAAAAATCGGAGAAAGTATTAAGGCTGGGCGATAACCGTGTTTCAAGTGCGATCTGGTCAATCTTCATCTGGTGGAAATTCCGGCGCTTCAAATTCCTCATCTGCCAGGTTTAATGCCCCAATCTCCTTCAAAAGACGCCTGTCTCCATTGGTCCGATCCAGGAGTACTGGTCGAGCGAAAACAAGGTAACCTGTGTGCGCAATCATACGATCAACTGGACGAAACCGGGTGGGCTCGGTTTTATAGAACCGAATCGAAATATCACACACTTCAATAAATGCAAAATCATGCTGCCTGAGTGCCACCAGCAGCTTCATTACCTGGTTGGTCGTTGGTACGATGCAACCGAAGTGCCCACCGGGGTTTAAGGCGTCCCGTGCCTGACCGAGGTAATCATAAGGATTGGACACATCCAGGAAAAGCGCGTCCACAAGTTTTTCATCAAAGCCTTCCTGGATGTCCTTGACTTTAAAATCAACTCGGTTGTCCAGACCAAGCCGGCTGAGAGAACGGATTGCGACTTGCTGCGTGGCTGCTTTTATTTCATAACTGAATACTTTGCCTGTCTCGCCTACCGCATTCGCCAACGCAGTGGTAAATGAACCGCTGCCTGTGCCAGCTTCGATAACGCGTTTTCCCGGTCCTATTCCAAGATACAGAAGTATGTACCCGATCTCCTTGGGATACATAATTTGTGTGGCGCGCTTGGTGCTTCGTAACAAGTCCGTGAATGATGGCTGGAGGAGAAAAAATGGACTGCCATTATGGCTGAAGACCTGGCTTCCCCAGGGCTTGCCGATCAGCTCGTCATGGTAGACAACTCCGCGATGGGTGTGGAATTCTCCACCCGTTGCCAGTGTTAGGATAAAGGATTTATGACTCAAACCTACCAATTGGATCAGATCACCAGATTTCGTTAACGAATCAGCGTCGGACATTCTTGCTCCTTGCAATTTTCTGTTGGGTTCCTGCCATGCTGAGCCAATGGCCCACAAAAAGGAATAGTAAGGTTGAGAGTATCGCTGCGGAAAGATTGATTGCTCCAAGCTGCAGAAAGTGGAAGTCGATCACGATCCCCACCAGGTGACCGATCCAGAACCCGATGATAGCCAGAATAAGGTAAAACAACAACCACTTGATCGCTCCCCCTCGCCAAAAGTGGAAAACACTTCCAAAAATCAGAGCAATCACGCTCCCCAATAGAAATCCTGCAAAAGTCATTTTTCCTCCCGTAAAACTTGTTCGATTTCTGCGCTACCTAGGACACGCTCGCCATCGTAAAAAACGATAAATTGCCCTGGTGTAGCATCTCGTACGTTGGTATCAAACCGCACGTAAAAGTTTTGATTTTCATCCACATCAATTTTCCCATAGACCGGAGTCGCTTTATAACGGATCTTTAGAGAGCACCGCAGTGGAAATACCGGTATTTCGCCACTTATCCAATTTAGGCGTCGAATTCTGGCCAGTTTATTCCCAAGTTGATCCTTCGTTCCGACAATCAATGAGTCCGTTTCCACTTCCTTTTTAAAACAAAAATCGGTGCTGCATTGCCAGATCCCAATCCTTTTCTTTGACCAATCGTGTAATGAACCAGTCCTTCATGTTCCCCGACTAGTTCGCCATCCATAGAATATAACTTCCCGGTACGGATGTTTTCACTGAGGTACTTGGAGAGGAATCGGTCCTGGGCGACACCGCCAAGGAAACAAAGGTCTTGTGATTCGGTGTCAACAGCGACTGGCAAATTATAGCTACGCGCAATCTTTCGAACCTGATCTTTACTCATGTCTCCCAGTGGCAGAATCGCTCTAGCTAGCTGTGCCTGGTTTAATCCCGCCAGCACATAGGACTGATCTTTCCGGGGATCAACCCCTTTATAAAGTTGGAAGTAACCGTCGGTGACTTGTACCCTTGCATAGTGCCCTGTCGCGACCAAGTCTGCTCCCAATTTCAAGGACTCTTCCAACATTAACCCCCACTTTACTGCTTGATTGCAGACAAAACAAGGGTTTGGAGTTCGTCCCGCCAACTGGCTTTTGAGGAAATATTCAACGACTAAATGATGGAACTGAGTTGTCAGGTCAAGGACGTGGAAAGGAATACCCAGAAAGTCACATACTTTTCGGGAGGAATCGATTGTGTGCTGCGCACGGAGAGGATCCTCGTTCCATAATTGCATTGTGACCCCAAAAACATGGTATCCCTGCTCACGAAGCAACGCGGCAGCGACTGAACTATCGACACCCCCGCTCATGGCGATAGCAACACTCTTTATGGTATCTTGACCCGCATTTTTCATTACGATCCTTCTTCATTTCGCGAAGTGATTATAGCACGGCGAAAACTTCAGGATTCAAGACTGATATAATTATCATAAGAAACTAATAATTACAGGAGCAATTATGACTGATAAGATCATTTTTGGAACTGATGGCTGGCGTGGAGCGATCGCTGAGGATTACACTTTTGCCAATGTTCGACGCTGCACCCAGGGCTTTGCGCAATACCTGCTTAATCACGGAAAAAGAGGGCATTGGATTGTTGTCGGTCATGATAAACGCTTTCTCTCCGAAAATTTTGCCCGTGCAGTGGCTGAGGTGTTGTGTGCCAATGGGATAAAAGTCTTTCTAACTGACGGGGCTACCCCCACACCAGTGATCGCGTATGCTGTCGTGGACAAGAAAGCTTCGGGTGCGATTAACATCACCGCCTCACACAACCCTCCAATTGACAACGGCTTTAAAGTACGCAATGAATTTGGTGGTGCAATCGCTCCTAAGGGACTGAAAGAGATCGAGTCGCTGATTCCCCCAAACAGTGGTGACGTGAAGACTCTCCCGTTCACCGAAGCTCTGAAAAATGGAGATGTGGTTTATTTTGATGCCTCTGTCAATTACATAGAGCATTTAAAGGATCTGATCGACCTGGAACCGATCAAACAAGCAGGTCTGCGCATCATCGTTGATGCCATGTGGGGCAACGGCGCAGGATGGTTCACCCGCCTGTTATCTGGTGGTAAGACCGTTGTTCTTGAGATCCATGATCAGCGTAATCCGATCTTCCCAGAAATGAAGCGACCGGAACCTATACCACCCAATATCGATGTGGGACTTCAGACAACCGTGATCCAACATGGCGACATTCTGTTAATCACCGACGGTGACGCGGATCGGGTCGGCGTTGGTGACGAGAATGGTGTCTTCGTCAACCAGTTGCAGGTCTATGCCTTACTGGCTTACTATTTACTTGAGATTCGCAAGGAACGTGGACCAATCGTCAAAACGCTTTCCACAACCAGCATGCTCGAAAAACTAGGTAAGATTTATAATGTTCCTGTCTACGAGACCGGAGTCGGGTTCAAGTATGTCGCCCCGAAAATGCTCGAGACGGATGCAATGATTGGTGGAGAGGAATCCGGCGGATACGCCTTCAAGGGAAATGTCCCCGAACGCGATGGCATTCTTGCAGGTCTGTATATGCTTGATTTTATGGTAAAAACGGGCAAGACTCCCTCGCAATTGCTGCAAATGTTGTTTGAAAAAATTGGCTCGCATTATTACGATAGGATTGATACGCCATTTACCGGCAATCGCAAGGACCGCGAAGCGATGATCCTGTCAGCAAAACCCGAACTGATTGGCGGTCTGAAAGTCACCGGACTGAATTCACTTGACGGCTATAAATTCATGCTTGAGGATGGCGGTTGGCTGTTGATTCGTTTTTCCGGTACCGAACCTATCATGCGTGTCTACTGCGAAACTACCCATAAAGACAAGGTTGCAGCCATCCTCAAAGACGGACAAAAGATCGCAGGATTGGCGTAAATTTGTCCTTTGTCGACACCCATTGCCACTTGAACTTGCCGGAGTACCAGGATGATCTGGATCTGGTTATTAATAATGCACTTAGCAACCAGGTGAATCGGATCATCATCCCATCGACCGACCTGGCATCAAGTTACGCAATAATTGATCTCTGTGAGAAATATGCATCGGTTTTCGGTGCTGTCGGAATCCATCCCGAAGCTTGCGAAGACTACCACCCTTCGCAGCGAACAGAATTGATGAACCTGCTTCAACACCCCAAGATGGTCGCTGTCGGCGAGGTTGGACTGGATTGCTTCCACAGGGTGGACAACCTTGACATCCAGCTTGTTGTATTTCAAGCGATGCTGGAAATCGCGCAGGAATGTCGTAAACCCGTCATTATCCACAGCCGGAACTGCCTGGCAAAGGTAAATTTGATGGTGAAGGAGTCTTACGCAAACGGCAGTATTGGTATCCACAATGGAGTCTTCCATTCCTTTGAAGGTGATCTTCATGATTCTGAATTGGCTATCGCAAATAGGTTTGTGATTGGCGCTGGCGGACCTATTACTTACAAAAATGCATCTAAAAAACACGAACTCTTTAGTAAAATAGAGCTTGAGAAGGTTGTGATCGAGACCGATGGACCCTACCTCCCTCCCCAATCTCACCGTGGAAGACGAAATGAACCGGCTTTCATCCCAGAGATTGCGTCGAGACTGGCGGAGTTACAACAGTGCAATATTTTTCATGTCTCGGAAACAACCACAAAGACAGCTTGTGATCTCTTTCTAATGGACTAATCATTTTGACTCTCACTTCGTCCACACTTCCGACCATTCAACAAGGACTTGATCGTATCGAGACCCTGATGTTATCCCAGGTGGAAAACTACCACCCGGATCTTAAGGCAGCAATTTCCATCATCCTTGCCTCGGGTGGTAAACGGATTCGCCCGATAATCGTATTATTGATTGGAAACCTGCTGCAAGCCAGCCAGGAAAGGTTGGTCATCTTAGGAACTGCAATCGAGCTACTACACACCGCCACGTTAGTGCATGATGATCTCATTGATGGGTCCCTATTGCGCAGAGGAATTCCAACCTTGAATTCCAAATGGTCGCCGGCAGCAACGATTCTCACAGGTGATTTCATTTTTGCCAGCGCAGCAAATATGGCAGCCAAGACCCAATCCATTGAGATTATGGAGATTTTTTCCCGAACACTGATGACGATTGTTAATGGAGAAGTTAACCAGTTATTTAAGAGCCGTTGTACTGTCGATCGTGAGGATTATTATCAAAGAATTTTTGCAAAAACCGCATCTTTATTTGAAACCTCTGCTCACACAGCAGCGATCCTCAGCAATATTGCTGAAAAAGAAAAAGAAATATTGCGAAAATTTGGTTACGAACTCGGCATGGCATTTCAAATTGTGGATGACATGCTCGATTATTCTGGTGACCGGGCAACCATTGGGAAACCGGTCGGCGGAGACCTTCGTCAGGGGTTAATCACCCTCCCTATGATTAACTTTGCAGAATCCTTTCCGGAAAACCCTGGCGTTAAGCTAATCCTTGAGGGAAAATGCCTGGACAACGACCAGATAATCGACCATCTTGTCGCAGAAGTAGCAGGAAGTGACGCCATGCATAAGACACTTGAAGAAGCAAAGAGCTTTGCCAGGCGGGCAGAAGACCACTTGCTCTTATTACCGGATTGTCCAGAACGGAAAGCTTTACTTGAGATCACCAGGTTCACAGTCGAACGGAGGAACTAAAAAAGCCGCATTCACGCGGCTTTCCCAGTGCGCTGGGTGGGAGTTGAACCCACACGCCTTGCGGCACATGGCCCTCAACCATGCCTGTCTGCCAATTCCAGCACCAGCGCAGGAACTGGCATATTATAACCTTTGACGGTAGACTGTCAAGCACTTTATTAGAGGAGAGATCATGGCAATCGTTTTGGATGCAATGGGTAGTGACGATCATCCGATCCCGGAAATCCAGGCAGCGCTTGAATTAAGAAAGCAGGGGGAAGAGGTACTCCTGGTTGGGAAAAAAGATCTTTAAATCGAAAAATGTAAGGAGCTGGGGATTGATCCAGATCTATTGAAATTCCACGACGCTCCAGACATTGTGGAAATGACCGACAAACCCGTGGAATCCTTCAAGAAGAAACCAAAGAACTCAATGGCGGTAGGGCTTGCCCTTGTGCGCGAAAAGGAAGCTGATGCATTTGTGACCGCAGGAAACACCGGCGCGGCTTATTTCAACGCGGTGACCATCGTACGCAGAATCGCCGGCATTTCCCGTCCAGCGCTGGCAGCCTTGATTCCTGTGAAAACAGGAAAATGTGTGTTCATGGATACGGGGGCGAACGCAGATTGCCGGCCTGAGTTCCTTCAGGAATTTGCAATCATGGGAAGTGTGTACGCAGGTAAGATTTTTGGACTAAACTCCCCGAAAATTGGACTGCTTTCCAATGGCGAAGAAGCCGGCAAAGGAAACCAACTTGTTAAGGATGCCTATCCCCTGCTACAATCAAGCGGAATAAATTTCTATGGGAATGTAGAACCCAAGGAAGTTTTCGCAGGAAATGTTCATTGTGTCGTCACGGATGGCTTTTCTGGCAACGTATTCATCAAATCAAGCGAAGCAGTCGGGAAACTGATTATTGATGTCTTACGCGAAAAGATCTCTGCGAGTGTAATTAACAAGATTGGGTACTTGTTGGCAAAAAAGGCATTTGGCGCTTTGAAAAAGATGATGGATCCCGCAGAAACTGGCGCAGCCATTCTTCTTGGAGTAAACGGGTTGGTTTTCATTGGTCATGGTCGATCTGACGCGAGGGCTCTCGTTTCAGCAGTGAAATTTGCCCGTCGGTCTGTGGATTCCGGACTCCTGGAAGCTCTCCAAAAAGAGATCCAGACAAAGATCAATATCACTTCATTTTCCCTGAATTAGAGGTCCTGATGAAAATCATTTCAAATGAAAAAATAATTAAGCGAAACGGCAAGATAGGAAACATATTATCCATTGGGAGTTTGCTCATTTTAGGCGTTGGCATGTTCCTTTCGTTTCGCGACAAGGATGGTACGCTGCTTCCCTATACTTTTGGAGCATTGATCCTCGGCTTTTTGTCATTCCAGATTGGCAATTTCTACATGTCAAAATGGGGTAAATCCCCCCGCCCGGATGAAAAGCTCTCAGCCGCATTGAAAGGGCTGGATGATAAATATTCACTCTACCATTACTCAACTGATGTGTCCCATTTCCTTGTGGGACCAGCAGGGTTAATCTGCCTGATTCCCTTATCTCAAGGCGGAACGATTCGGTATGATGCCGGTAAGGATCGCTGGAAACAATCCGGCGGAAACTGGTTCATGAAAACCTTTGGTGGCGAAAACATGGGAAAACCGGAAAACGAAGCCAGGTATTCGGTGACTGATCTCACCAAATTCCTTGCTAAGAAATCGATCAACATTCAGAATCATCAACCAGAAGCGATTCTGGTCTTCACGAATGAAAAAGCGACCATAGAAGCTGAAGGCTCAGATCTTACTGCCTCCACAACCTCGAAGCTCAAGGAAGTCATTCGAAAAAAGGCAAAGGAGAATCCCCTGCCTTTGGAAATGATTAAAGAAATAGAAGCAAAGCTTTCTGCTTAGCGGGCTTTAGAGGAAGAGCGAGTTTTGGGTACTGTGCCTTTTTCGGGTACAGTGCCCTTTTTGTATTCAGTACCTTTCTTGGGAACTGACCTTTTTATATGTACAGTATCCTTTTTGGAGACAGCACCCTTTTTGTGAACAGTGCTTTTTTGGGGGACCGTGCGTTTTTTTGTTGATGGTGTGGGTTTTTCCTTCAACTTTTCCAGTTCAATCGAGGAAAGTTGTCGGAATTCCCCCGGTTTGAGATTATTCATCGTCAGGTTACCGATTCGTACACGAACCAATTTAACAATGAACAATCCGGTAAACCTCGCCATCTCACGGATCTGACGCTTATGACCTTCCTTGAGAACCACACGTACCCAGGCTCCTTTCCCGGATTTGGTTTCTAAAAACACTTTTGCCGGCTGGGTTCTGTGCCCGTCTTCCAAAACAACCCCACGCCGCCAGATCTCAAGCTGTTCGTCATCCGGATGGGTGGAGAGTAGGACGCGGTATTCCTTTTCATGTTGGTAGCGAGGATGGGTTAGATGATTGACCAATTCACCGTCATTAGTCAGGATGACCAATCCTTCACTTTCGTAGTCAAGGCGCCCAATCACACTTAACTCGTTACCGTCCTCCACCATATCAAAAACGGATTTCCTCCCAACAGGATCATCCTTGTCACAAAGTACAAACCTGGGTTTATACAGACAAAAATACCGGAATGCTTTAGGTTGGGGGATAAGTTTTCCGTCAACAGTGATCTTGTCTTTTGTGGAATCAGCTTTTTGCCCAATGATTGCCTTTATTCCGTTCACCGTTACCCTTCCGGTATCGATGAGCGTTTCACAAGATCGTCTTGATCCAAACCCGGTTTGAGCCAGGATTTTTTGTAACCGTTCTTCTGCCATATTAGTCCTTCAGGAGTCCATTCTTTGGACTCTCCTCTTCCTGTTCGCTTTTTTCGTAAAGCGGTAATTCATCGATCGAATTCAGCCCAAAATGCTGTAGAAAATCCACCGTGGTCGAAAATAGGATGGGGCGACCCGGAGATTCAGCACGACCCACTTCCTGGATCAGACCACGGGAGAGCAGGCTTTTTATGACTCCATCGCTGCTAACTCCTCGGATGCTGTCAATTGCGGGGCGCGTGATTGGCTGACGATAAGCGATAATCGCCATGGTTTCAACCGCAGCTTTGCTTAATCTCCCGAAGATTTCCAAACCCAAAAACCGCTCCACATCATCTGCGCACTCTGCAGCGGTAGTGAGTTGATACTTGCCCCCATATCGCTGGAGCGCGATTCCACGTCCCTGGTAGGAGGGTTCGAGCTCTTCTAAAACTCTCTCAATATCCTTCGCAGGGAGCAAGAGTGTTTCAGAAATTTGTTGAATGGATACTGGTGAAGAAGCAATGAAAAGCAGAGCTTCGATTCTTTTTTTTGGGTCTGGAGTTGGAGTAGGTTTATCAAGGTCAGGCATGCTATAATTACCAAGTTAATGAGTTGGCTTCATTATAACCGAATAAGAATGACCAAATGCTTTTTCGAAAACTCCTGATTCCTACATTCATCCTGGTATTTCTTGCTGCAGCAGGATGTACCATTTCAAGCCAACCCGACCAAATCACGGTTACTGTGCTGGATTCGGGAAAAAATAATTCGTATTCTTTCCCTGCTGGTGTCACCACAGAAGAAGTCCTGGTTTCCATAAGCGCTGAGATTTCTCAATTAGACAAGGTAACCCCTGCGCTGACGACCGTACTGGTGGACGGCGCGGAAATCACCATAGTTAGGGTAACGGAAGAATTTGAGGTTCTCGAGGACACACTGCCCTTTGAACAACAAACAGTGAAAAACGAGTCCATCGCGGAAGGACAAACAATCCTCATCCAATCCGGCGTTAACGGAAAACAACTTACCACATACCGCATTCTCTATGAAGATGGTGCGGAGGTTTCACGTTCGATTGTAAAGCTTGAAATCGTCTCACCTTCGGTTCCGGAAATCGTCATGATCGGAGTTCAGTCTCCGTTTGCTGCAATTGAAATCAATGGAACTTTGGCTTATATATCAAACTCAAATGCGTGGGTCATGGAGGGGAACACTGGAAACCGCCGCATCGTGGTTTCCACAAGCGACCTGGATGGACGTGTATTCTCCATTTCTCCAGATTTTGAATGGTTATTGTTTTCACGTAGTTCACTGGAAGAGGATAGGATAAATTCCCTCTGGATCGTCAATCTGCTTGATGAAAACGCTGAACCGATTCCGACCAATGTAAACAACGTGGTCCATTTTGGGGATTGGATTCCTGGTAAGATTCGGACCTTTGCCTACTCAACCGTAGAACCACGTTCCACACCACCAGGTTGGCAAGCGAATAACGATCTTATAACCTATCAATTTGATTCAGATGGTAAACAAGTGGATAATAAAACAATCGTTGAAACGAATGCCGGCGGGCAGTATGGTTGGTGGGGCACCATTTATCAATGGTCTCCTGATGGAAGTCGAGTAGCCTACACCCGCCCGGATGGCATTGGAATAGTGAACATCAGTGACGGGACTTATGAACCACTCATCGAATTTAGCCCCTACCAGGCAAGCACTGATTGGGCATGGGTCCCGGGAATCAGCTGGTCTCCAGACAATGAAGTGATTTTTTATTCTTCTCGAGAAGATGCTGCTCAAGGCAGCTCCTTTGGTTTATCAGGATTCCTGGTGCAAAAACAGACCTCTGTTAAGCTCGTTGGAGACGCGGGTCTTTTTGCATATCCAATGACCTCCCCATTTACTCAAACCTTGGATTATCAGTTAGGTTACCTTGCCGCAATTGTCCCGGAAGAAAGTGAAACCAGCCGCTATTCTCTGAGAACCATGGACAGAGACGGTTCCAACCAACGAAAATTGTATCCAGGTGAAGGAAAACAAGGACTTGATCCCCAGACGATAAGTTGGGCACCTCGTTTCAATGACTCGACTACTCAGTTTCTTGCTTTTATTTCACAAGGCAATCTATTTGTTGCAGAAATGGAAAGCGCTAATGTACGGCAAATCACCAGCGATGGTTCAATCACAAGAATTACTTGGAGGTAATCAATGAGAATACTAATTACAGGTGCTGCAGGTTTCCTGGGCTCACATCTTTGCGATTTTTTATTGAAGCTTGATCATAAAGTCGTCGGGATGGATAATTTCATTACTGGCAGCCCGGAAAACATAGCTCACCTATCTGGAAACGAGAATTTTTCCTTTATCAAGCACGATGTATCCGAATACATTTTTGTTCCCGGTAAGTTGGACGCGGTATTGCATTTCGCCTCACCTGCCAGTCCAAACCCGGCATCTCCCTACAGTTACCCCAGCTTGCCGATCCAAACCATGAAAGCGGGAGCGTTAGGCACACATAACACATTGGGAGTCGCCAAGGCAAATCATGCCCGTTTCCTGTTAGCCTCCACCAGTGAAATCTATGGGGACCCGTTGGAACACCCCCAGTCAGAATCCTATTGGGGTCATGCAGACCCAATTGGTTTCCGTTCGGTCTATGACGAAGCCAAACGCTTCGCAGAAGCACTAACCATGGCTTACCATCGCTTTCATGGTCTGGATACGCGCATCGTAAGGATATTCAATACTTATGGTCCCCGAATGCGGCTCGATGATGGGCGCGTGGTTCCGAATTTCATTCTCCAGGCGTTGAAAAAAGAACCCCTGACCATTTATGGCGACGGACAGCAGACCCGCAGCTTTTGCTATGTCAGCGACCTCATAGAAGGTATCTACCGGCTTCTCATGTCCGAAGAACATTTCCCGGTGAATATCGGCAACCCTGCAGAGATCTCCATCCTGGAATTTGCAAACGAGATCAATAAGTTGACCAGCAATCCTGCTGGATTGGTATCAAAAAAGACTCCCGTCTCGGGGATGATCCCCAGCGAAGGCGCCCAAATATCGATCGGGCAAAAACGATCCTCGAATGGGAACCTAAGGTGAATTTACAGGCTGGTCTCGAGCCAACAATCGAATACTTTAAGAACAAGTTAGAACTGGAATGAGTATCCTTCGAAATCCCTCCGAACGATTGAAATTCATCAAGTTCGGAATTGTCGGCATCTTCGGGTCAGTGGTCGATTTTGGCGTATTCAATCTCCTGGCGTCCATTATTGAAATTCTCTGCAATTTGGGCAAGTGTCATTTCTTTCTCGTTGGCTGTGATACAACAATTTTCTATGGAACAGGTTGTGGACTTTCCCAGAGACACGGCACATCCCTGTGGCAAAGCAACTGACCCAATTCGTCATCGTCAGCCTGGCTGGGCTTGCTATCCGTACCCCTTTGTTTGCCTGGTTGGAAAAATCAACTCATCCCCCTGGCGGATCAATATTTTCCAAATATTCTTCCCCCACGATCATCGGTCACAACATTTCTCTCGCCCTGGTGATCTTAGTGGTGATGCTTTGGAATTACTTCATCAACCGGTTATGGACCTTCAAAATTCCAGTCTCAAGCAGGGAGTCTGAATGAATCACAGGCAGCGAATGGAGAGTTGTTTGAGCGGTCAAATGCCAGATCGTCCCCCTGTTGCCCTGTGGCGTCACTTCCCCGTGGATGACCAGGAGCCAACGACTCTTGCAGAATCAGTGCTCCAATTTCAGAATCAATTTGATTGGGACTTTATCAAGGTCACCCCTGCTTCCTCTTTTTGCGTACGCGATTATGGTGGATTAGATGCCTGGCGTGGAAACCCAGAGGGAACCCGCGACTACCTCTCCTACCCAATCATTGAAGCAGGACAATGGGAAACACTGAAACCACTCGATCCAAACCAGGGGTTTTTGAAAAACCAGTTGGTGTGCCTACAAAAGATTCGGCAGGAAGCTCCGGTGGATGTTCCCATTCTACAAACGATCTTTGATCCCATGTCACAGGCAAAGAACCTTGTTGGTCGTCAGGAATTACTCATCCATATGCGGCAGCACCCGGAGCAACTACGCAGAGGGTTGGACGTCCTCTATCAGAACACACGCAACTTTATTGATCGATGTGTTGAAGTCGGTATTGATGGCATATTCCTCGCGGTGCAGCACGCACAATCCAGTCTTTTAAGCCTTGCAGAGTTCCGTGAGTTTGTTCTCCCGTATGATTTGAAACTCCTTGAGGGCAGTAAAAGTCTTTGGATCAACCTGGTTCATATTCACGGCAATTCTATCTATTTTGAAGAAGTTAAGGATTATCCCGCGTCTATCCTGAATTGGCACGACCAGGAAACCGTTCCCTCCCTATCCGAAGCCCATAAAATCTCAAAGGCTGTTGTTTGCGGTGGATTGCGGCAATGGGATACGCTCGTAAATGGGAATCCTGCAAGTGTGAATCTTGAGGCTCAAAACGCGATTGCTGAGACCGGAGGACAGCGATTTATCCTCGGCACAGGCTGTGTACTCCCGATCACACGCGCCCCGCGCGAATATCCTCGCAGTTCGTCAAGCTGTTGAAGGTGTCTAAATAATGGCACAGCCCAGGATCATTGGTGGGAAAGCCAGGGGTATCCGGCTGGAATCTGTTCCCGGTGATAGCACCAGACTGGTCACCGACCGGGTTAAAGAGGCTTTGTTTTAATATCCTATCGGGGGACATCGTGGACGCTACCTTCCTGGACCTGTTTGGGGGTACTGGAAGCATTGGGATTGAAGCGCTCAGCCGTGGCGCCAGCTCTTGCCGTTTTATCGATCTCAACACTCGAGCAGTCGCTACGATC
The DNA here is from genome assembly GCA_963774925.1 of uncultured Chloroflexia bacterium. GTDB lineage: Bacteria > Chloroflexota > Anaerolineae > Anaerolineales > Anaerolineaceae > UBA6107. The sequence goes on along the minus strand of CAVZGM010000001.1, from coordinate 375,944 downwards.
AAGGAGAACTTGAAACACACCCGCACGGAAGAAGGGGCGAAAGTCATGAATATGGATGCCCTGAAATTTCTGACTTCCAACCCGGGTGAATCATATGATTACATTTACATCGCCCCACCGCAATACAAGGAAATTTGGCTGCAAGCCCTCGAGAGTGTCGATAAGAACATGCATTTATTGTCGGATGATGGCTGGGTGATCGTCCAAATTCATCCAATCGAGTACAAGCAAGCGGTTTTGCGTAACCTGCAGGAATTTGATCAACGGAAATACGGGTCTACTCTCTTGGTTTTTTACCAGCGAGCCGAATCCTGATCCCATTCAATGATCGTGGTTTTCCGCCCGGCATCATCATATAGGTATTTCCCAAAGAAGCACTTTCTTTGTTCAAGACTTGTCATTGAGTTCCTGATAATTTCCTGGACATCTTCCACAAGTTTCAATCCTGGCAAATCTGTCAGCGAAACCCAATACAGCTCGCCCTCTTCTGAGCCGGTTAGGGTACCGGAAACCTTCTTGCCCATAAAAACGAACATCAGGATACCCTGATGTTCGGTCACGTCAATATGCACTGTTCCTGTTAACTGCAAATCATCGCTAACAAGACCAGCTTCTTCAAAAAGCTCTCGTCTGGCACCTTCGAGCGGGGTTTCTCCCCGCTCGATATGACCACCAAGCCCATTAAATAATCCTGGAAATATCTTTTTTGTCTCAGAAGCCTTTTGAAGAAGCACCTTATCCTCTTCGAGGATGAAAACGATTGTTCGAGGTACAACCAAGTATCGATCTGTTAAGATCTTCTGAGGGTTGTTTGACATATTTATCGAAGATTGTCAACCTAGCTCAGGAACATGGGAATACCCATAAAATCCCTGATCTTGGGAATATAGTTCTCAATATCATAGAAACTGGGTACATCCACTCGTTTTTTTCCTGCCAGTACCATATTGATAGGGACAGTAGTGTATTTTCCGCCATGGAGCGCAACCAGTTTTCCGGTTTCCTTCCGTTTGATCAACTGAACTGCCAATGTTCCATAGGACATCGCGACCATGCGATCCAGGGAATCTGGCGCGCCGGAACGCATCAGGTAACCGAGCTGCTGGTACATGATATTCTGACCGGTCAGCTTTTTGATCATTTCAGCAGTTTGCTCTCCCACACCACCAAGTTTGCGATGACCATAAGCATCCGCCTCTCCCGTTTCTACAATTGCTCCGCCTTCCATCGTTGCGCCTTCACTGATGGTCATCATGCAGTAATTCGAAGGGTTGTTACGTTTATCTTCCAGTAGAAAATCCGCCAATCTTTCGATGTTAAAAAGGGAACTTCAGAAATGATTGCCCGGTCAACATAACTCAAGTATGCGGAGATCAGACTTGTTTCGCCAGAGTTCCTGCCAAATAACTCGACAATACCTATACGCTCATGAGACCCAACACTGGTGCGCATGTTCGTGATGAAATCGACGCTACGTGTCACAGCAGTGGAAAACCCGATGCAGTAATCGGTACCAAAAACATCATTGTCCATGGTCTTTGGAATTCCAACCACCGGGAATCCTTCACGGTTCAATCTAACTGAAAAACTCAAAGTGTCATCACCGCCGATGGAAACCAATACATCAATACCCAGGTGATCGATCACTTTTAGAATATAGTCAGTGTAGTCAATCGTTCCATCTTCAAGCGGTTTCCCATATTTCGAGTTTTTCAAAAGTCGGGGGCATCCCCTGCTTTCACTTTTTGCGGGTTTGTCCTGGAAGTGTGAAGGAAGGTACCACCTGTTCGGTCGACTGTGCGGACATCATCTCTGGTCAAGGCACGCACGTAGTAATCATGCGTAGCAGGTTCATCCAGGTTATAGTTCAGCAAACCACCCCAACCGCGGCGGATTCCAACCATCTTATACCCCTGGTCAAATGCGTTCATTGCAACAGACTTAATGGCGGCTTAATCCCGGACATCTCCTCCTCCGGTAAGGATCCCTATTGTCGTCATCTTTCTGCTCCTAAGAAAATATTATTGAAGATCTAGGTAACCGCTGAAATTATCAACGGAACACTGACGGTAAATTGCGTGGATCCCTCAGACGATGAAGAAAATGTGAAGGACCCCCCAAGTAGTTCTGTTCGTTCTTCGATGGTTGATAAACCAACCCCAGATTCTTTGTCAATTAATGTTGCTATTGGAACCTTGCCATTATCTTGTGTCACGAGCGTAACCTGGTTTGACTCAAATTGCAGTTCAACATCGATGCGAAGAGAAGCGCTCATCTCCTGATTACGATTGATTGCATCAGATATGATTTCCTGAACAGAGCGGAAAACAAATATTTCAATGAATTCCTCCATCTTTCTCTCATTTCCGGAAATCATCAAGTTCGCTTCTATCCCATTTTGCTCTTTCAGTGACGATAAATACTTCCTGGTCGCTGGAACAAGGCCTAATTCATCCAATGACATGGGGCGCAAATCGGCAATGTATGTTCTGATCTTATGAAACGTGCTGATTGATGCGCTTTTCAGTTTCTCGATCTCTTCTTTGGCTTTTGTGGGGTCTATATCATAGAGCTTGGAAACGATCTCTGCCTGAACGATAAAATTTGAGAGGGTTTGTGCCGGACCATCATGCATCTGTCGGGAAAGTCTTTGCCTTTCGACTTCGTGTGCAAGCACTAACATCCTTACCATCTCTGCATTGGCGACGGTTTTCTGACTGTTATTACTTTCCTTTTCCGCGTTCACAAGGTATTCACGGGTCTGCTCTAGAACATCCACCATGCCATTCAATGAAGAAAGTTGAATCTGGTTCTTTTCGATCTGTCCTCGCATGACCAACAAACGCTGCTGGGAATCCATGGCCTGGGTGAACAGGTCTCGGATCTCCTCCTTGGTGGTTGAGTCAAGATTGGTTTGGATCTTTTGAAGCTGAGCGGTAACCGCTGCCTTCCTTTGGGTTAAACGGTTAAACTCGACCTGGCTCTGCTCAAGAGCGGTCATCAGTTCCTTGATCTGATTTTTTGACTGGATGATCTGGTCCTCGATGACTTGTTGGAAATCATCCTTGGACTTTGTGATGGCGCTAAACGGTGAGTCCATCTGCTCTCCTCTCCCAATCTCAAACACTTAAGTTACCAAGTATAGCATAAGGGTATATTTTCTGCTATTTTATCCTGTAAATATCCACTTGTTTTAATGATTGTCCATCTCCAAAAATGAAGCTTTTTTCAGGTTGATATCCCTGTGTAAATCCATACCAATCTGAAAAAACTAATAGGTACTCGCTATTAGACTCATGGATGAAATCGACAAGTGCAGCCTCATCTCGAATGATCGGTATCACAGATGGTTCGATCAAACCGGCAAGGTCTACAATCTCCCTGTTCCCATAAAAACCAAGCGCACCAATATCATGGGCGGCAATGAGACTGCCCTCTTTTGTGGATTCATTGACCCATTTTGCCGGGTTGACCATCAAATTGTTTATCGTTGCGACATCATTTGAATAAGTTTTCACTCCCAGCGTAGCAAATGCAACTCCAATGACCAAAACACATGCATGGAAAATTTTCGAGTACTTCCATTTTCCGAAGAATTCCACCGTTCCCCAATAGCCGAAAAAGAGAAACATCGGAATTAGCGGAATCAGGTAGCGTCCATGCTGATAATTCACCGGCAATCGAAATATGTATATCAATATGAATCCAAAAAACCAGGCGAAAAAGGTTAATGACCATATTTCTTTCTTTTTGAGCGCAAAATATAAACGATAACAAAATCCAGGAACAAGAAATGCTCCCACTCCGGTGATGAACACACTCAACAACCTCACCGCCTTGGTAAGAAATGGAAGCTGCAAGGTCTCCGAATATTCCAATACCTTGGCAGTTAAGGTGTTGGGAAAAGGAGAACCAGCGAGCGCGTAATTGTGCAGGATCATCGGTAGTACCAGGATAGACAATCCCAGCAATAGCCAAATAACCGAACGCCAATTCGCTTTTGTTTCGACTATTTTCCACACAAGTACCACGACTGCAGGACCGATTATGGTAATTCCATCAGGACGAATAGCGGACAACGCACCAACTGCCATTCCGACCAGGATAAATTTTGGTCTTTCCGCTGTTATTAACAGGAATGCAGCTACGTAACCAAGAGCAGCGAGAAGCGTTTCCATACCCGAACCTGACGCCCAAAGTAAGTGCCACTCGAGAGCAACAATCGCTCCAAGAAACAAAGTTGATTCAATCCTTGCTCCAGACCTGGTTTTGAATAAGAGCAATGTGCAAAAAGTCAGCACGCTGTAAACAACAAAAGACAACCCCATTGTCCAGATGTAGAATCCGGACTCACCAAGCCAAAAACCGGGAACCAGAAGAAGCGTCCACAATACACTCGTAGAACCAGCAGAAGGTGGATTGAGGCCATATGACCAACCTCTTCCTTCTGCCAGACTCCGTGCATACGTGAGATGGATCCAGGAATCATCGAGAGGGAACCCGACCCCATTCGAGAGTAGACTCACAGCCAGTTGAACACCAAAAATGACCCCGCAAAGTACAATTGAATACAGGAGCAAACCCTTAACTGTGTTCGCCTTATCGAAAATTGATTTCAGACGTTCATCTTTCAAGGAATTCATATATTCTTATATCACCAAGATCCACTAAAAGAATGATCTGATGGCCAAAGGCGTAAGATCCTGCCAACTCGTGATTGATCTCGACATTGTTTTTGTCCAGGATCATGAACCGGACTGCGAATTGTTCTGCCACTTGAAAAACTGCCTCGAGGTTGTCGGTGGGGACCACAACTGCATTTCGACCTGTCGCAAGGTGATACCCAGGCGGATCATTTACCATGATGTTTGATGTAACGTCCCCTGTCTTTTCGCTGATTACCGAATCTTCCATTTGAAAACCAGCCAAACGACCGTTCCAGGAAAATTCGGGGTCACCTCCTGGAGTAATCCTTTGCAAGACCATGAAAGCGGATAATAAAAACAAACCAGCCGTTATCGCAATCGAAAAAACCCTCCAGGACTGTTGGTAGTTCCATTTTCGAACTCGACTTCCATAATCAAGAGCAACCTCAAGACCAACAGGGACCAGTGCCCAGAGCGCTGTTTGCGTCAAGGAATTCGTGTGGAAAAAACCACCTCGATATCCAGCAAAAGGAAAGAGGATGGACATGGTCATTAGATTCAGAAAAATAAACCCAGCAGTCAGCTTTGTTAGCACCATATTCCTGGTCTTCCAAATTCCAATTATGATCAAGGGACTCAGAAATAAGCTGCCATTCACTGCAAGGATACTCTTAATGTTCTCCCAAAAAGCCTTGCCCCTGATAAGCACGATCGTTCCTACCCCTTGTGAAAGAAAGCGGTCCGGTGTCAGCTGGTCGGTGAAGACTTTAAATATGTCATTGTAACTGGTTGAAAATAGTAGCAAGGTGTTACCCGGGGGCATGAAGGTCTGAAATTCCGATAAATTGCGAACATACCAGGATCCCATGACGAAGAGGTAGCCAATAAGCAGAAAGAAGAGAGGCAGTAAAAGGTTCCACTTGGACTGCAAAGTTCTTCTTTTTTTGATCATCCTGAAGATGATGGCACCGCATGCAAATAAAAAAACCAGGAGTCCATCTGCACGGCAAAGATGAATCAATCCAGTTATCAACCCAAGGAGGAAAAAATGAAACCACTTTTCAGTACCTTGAAAAACCTTAATAAATAAAAGGAGAAGCAACCCGCCAAGAAGCATGTAAATTGTGAAGGAATCGGTATTTGAGATGTAAGGTTGGTAATAAACCGGAAATATGGAAATAATTCCTGCCAAAAGGATTCCGGCTTTGGAGTTAGTGAATTTCGTTGCAATGATTACTGTAATGACTGGGATAAAACCGGAAATGACTATCACCAGCATCCTCGCAGCGAGAAAATGGTCTACTCCGGTTACCAACAGACTCAAGCTCGCCAATAGAGATGTGAGCGGCATCCAGTAAGTAAAGGACGGAGCGGGTAGTTCCTGCGGAGAGGACAGATAGTTCCAAATGTAAGGTTCTGAATCCCCCAATCCTGCAGCGATTCGCTGCGCTCCGGCATAGTAATATTCAGCATCCATGTAACCCGGTTCGCGGATCAGCAAGGCAACCAGCAAATTAACCAAGACTCCAAAAAAATAAAAATAAATGAGTGTTCGTGGATTCAGTTTCATACTTCAAGTTGTGCGGTTGGTTTTGTGATCCACCACCTGACCCAATAAAGAAGGATCAAGGAAACCACGACGAGAACTACGCTGGAAAGCTGTGCAGAAAACACTTGAATTCCGGGGAGCAACCAACCCGATAAAAACCAGGAAATCAGAAAAACCACCGAGAGCAATAACATGATGACCGACGATATCCGCCTTTGAAATCGTCTTGAAAAGACTTGTATCGACAGAAAGATTGCTGGAAAGATAGCCACTGCTTTTTCAGAAATATCCTGGTTCAGTATTAACAAAGAGATTGAGAAGGTTAGAAAAACCAGCCACAAGACCCTGGAGTTATCTCGGGTTTTAACCATGAACCATTCAATGAAAAGCAAGATAAATAAGATGACATTCTTTGTTACGATGAACCTGCTTTGCAGCACGGGGTTAAAGTCTCCAGAAGAAACGCTTGTCCCTGTCAACCCTTGTTCAAAAACCGAAACAACATAATGAACCGGCCAAATGGGCAGGAACAGCATTGAGAAACCCACAAGGAAAAGCAATGTGATCATGAACCAACCAATGATCCGATAATGTCGGTTTATTAGAGACCAAACGATGAGAAAGAAAACTGGAATCCCTGAAAACTCAATGTCAACCAGGCTGAATGCTAACAAAAGACCTGCAGATTCATAATCGGTTTTTATGACCGCAGCAATAGAGAGGATCAAGAATAATAAACTCGCGATTGAGAGGCTCCCACTCAGTAGAGAGGAAAAAGAAGGATAACTAAAAAGCAGGAATACGGCTAACCCGATAAATAACAATAGGGGAATGCGGAGCTTGACCAATTTGTAGAGAACATATCCACTCACAAGGAGTAACAGAACATTCAGGGTCATCCATACGGACCTCACGTTTTCAATATCCTTAAAAACGGTCAAAGGTGCGTAGAATAAAAGGGCATACAGTGGTTTTTCGAATCGATTAATCTTTGAGTCCTCATGCTTACCCACTGAGTTTAGAAATAAATTGAGCTGTTCTGTTGTTGTGGACAAGTAGGGGTCCAGGTTTTCCTGGAGGAGAAGCTGTGCACCTTTCCAATGGGTCAGCAGGTCAAAACCGCCAGTCGTCTCACGCACAACCGCTCGGCTACCCATAAACACCAGAACAACGAGCAACACGGATATGATGACAATTATTAACAACCTGGATTGGGTGGACCTGAGATTCATTCTTCTGAATATCCTCTACTCAATTATACAAGCCTGCAACCAATAGAAAGAAATCCCTTTCGGGATCTCTGGAAGTTACAATTTCCGATGATAAACCCTGTGGTTTTTATATGGAACCCCGCCTGCAGTGGTCAGATCCTTTCTCATTTGCACGGCCGTTTCAGCCACCTGAGTAAGCTCCCAATTCTCGAAACCATACTCCTTCACCGTTTTTTCCATTTCGGCATATAACAACGCATTCCCGCCGCTGCCGTGATATTCCGGTAACACCCCAGCGCCATTGATGGACACCCAGTTTGTCGTCTTGAAACTTCTCAGAATATCAAGGATCGCAAAAAGCGTGAGCTTTCCACCATGTCTCTGTAAAGCACTTGTGATGTCTGGAAACGCGAGGAGGAAACCGACAATCTTGTCCTCGAATGTGATGATCTTAATCAACTTGGGATCGATCACATCCATCAGGTTTTTCACCAGCATATCGATCTCTCGCTGACTCAATGGGTAATATTCCCAATTATTTACAAAAGTACTATTGTAAGCTACCCCGATCTTGTCCGCCCAATCCTTGATCATCTGGCGTTTGCTCTTAAAGCGGAGTACCTTGAATTTTCCTCTTTTCAGAATTCGCCGCGCAACTTCCTGGATTTTTTCAGGCAGTACAAATGCGTCCTTGTGCAGGTAACACGAAACAAAGTCTACTTCCTTTTCAAACCCAGCGGTTTCCAACAAGCGGGGATAGTAATCGAAGTTGTAATTCATCATTGTCATCATCTGACGATGCTCAAATCCCTCGACAAGCAATCCATATCCGTCAAACGCCGAGAGCCCCTTGGGTCCGACGATATCATCAAGCCCACGCTCTCGACACCAGGTGAATGCTGCGTTAAACAAAGCATTGGCAACTTCCTGGTTATCTACACAATCAAAAAGATAGAACTGTCCTTTTTTGGTCTTGTGATACTCGTTGAAGGGATTATTGACCATAACCCCGATTCGACCAACGACTTTCCCCTCTTTTTTTGCCACAAAGAAATCCCCGTCCGATCGTTCGTAAAACGGGTGGTTTTTTTTGTCGAGCATCAGTTTTATATCATTGAAAAAAGGTGGGCAAAACTGGGGGGTTTCCCGATAGAGGTCATATTGAAATTGAACAAATTCGTTTACCTGCTTTTTCGAGTGAAGCTCAACTTTTTCCACCGTGATCATAATGAACCTCTTCTTAAAAAGTATAAAGACACAGATTTGCAGTATACACCTAATCTTAATCCAGTAATCCCAGGACGCCAATCTTGCCAGATAGCTGAATTGTCGGTTTATAATAAGGAAAATCACCCAGGAGGAGTATCGTGGACAAGTTTTCGATTATTGGTGGAACCCCTCTGCGTGGGGAGGTCACACCAGGGGGAAATAAGAACGCGGCACTTCCGCTTCTGGCTGCATGTTTATTGACCAGAGAACCGATCATCTTTAAGAAATGTACCCAACATCCAGGATGTACAAACGATGGGTTCGCTGATGCAAAGCCTGGGTGTGTCGATTGAACACATCGAGTCAAACGTCTGGAAGCTCCAGGCGAAAGATATTAAACCAACTTCACTTGATCCAGATATCTGCCGGAAAATTCGGGCATCTATTCTGCTTGCCGGACCACTGGTAGCCCGTGCGGGCGAATTTCGACTTCCCCCACCTGGAGGAGATGTGATCGGCAGGCGGAGGGTTGATACGCATATTTTGGCTCTGGAAAAACTTGGCGCGAAAGTGATCTACGATCGAGAATTTCGGTTTTTCTCCAGCGGCTTGAAAGGCGCGAACATCCTGTTGGATGAAGCAAGCGTCACCGCAACGGAAAACGCGATTATGGCAAGCGTTCTGGCAGTAGGTGATACGGAAATCCGTAACGCAGCCAGCGAACCGCACATCCAGGAGTTGTGCAACTTTTTGAATTGCATTGGCGCGAAGATTGAAAACATCGGTTCCAACACCCTGCACATTCAAGGCGTCAGCAGCTTGCATGGCGGAGAGTTTGAGATCGGACCTGATTACCTTGAAGTGGTCAGTTTCATTGGCGCTGCTGTCGTCACCAAAGGCGAAATCACGATCAAGAGAGCGGGTAATCAGTATCTGGACATGATCAAGCTCGTTATGGGGCGGATTGGTGTAACCTGGGAGGAGCGCGGAGAAGATATATTTGTACCTTCCGAACAGCCACTCGTAATCGAACCAGACCTGGGTGGAGTGATCCCCAGCATTAGTGTCATGCCCTGGCCCGCTTTTCCAACAGATTTGATGAGTATCGCCATCGTGGTCGCCACCCAATCGAAGGGAACCATCCTTTTCCATGATTGGATGTATCCCTCTCGTATGTTCTTTACGGATAAGCTGGTTGGCATGGGTGCACAAATCGTCCTATGTGATCCACATCGTTGTATCGTTCAGGGCCCTACAAGGTTATCCGGTGAAAAGATGGAAAGTCCGGATATCCGCGCTGGTATGGCATTGGTGCTCGCTTCTCTTTCTGCTGACGGTAAATCTACAATTCGAAATGTCAACCAGATCGATCGGGGTTATGAAAAAGTGGACATCAAATTCCGTAACCTGGGGGCAAATATTGAGAGAAGTACCGAGATGTAAAAAGAGAGCTCTGCTAAACGCAGAGCCCTCTTTATTTTTTCTCAATACTTATTGTGGGTCTTTTATCAGGGAAATAAACTCATCCACAATTTCCCGGATATTTGCTTCTGGCAGCGCGCCAACTTGTCGGTGAACCACTTTGCCACCAGAGATGAACAGCATGGTTGGAATACCCTGCACGCCGTATTTAAGGGCGTATTCTGAATGTTCATCCGTGTTGACTTTGGCGACCACCAGTTTTCCGGCGTATTCCTTTGCGATCTTATCGAGCACAGGGGCTACCATCCGGCACGGTCCGCACCAGGGCGCCCAAAAATCAACCACCACCGGTAAGGTGGACTGTAGGACAGTTTTATCGAAAGCCTGGTCTGTAACATGAATAGGTTCTGTGAACATTTTTCTCTCCAAATAATCAAATTATCAAATTTTCAAATTAGATGCTGCACGCCCCAAAAAGTTACATTTCCTGTTTCTTGAAGTCAACGAATCGGTATCCCACACCTCTTTCAGTGAGGATATATTTTGGATTGGCAGGATCTTTTTCCAATTTTTGTCGCAAGTAATTAACATATAAACGGACATAATGAGGTTCGTCCCTGTATTCATATCCCCAGACCTTGGCAAGGATCTGGTCATAGGTCAATACCCAGCCCGCATTTTGGACAAGATGATAGAGCAGTCGGTATTCTGTTGGACGTAACTTGACCAACTCATTATTTAACCAAATCTCTCGTTTCCCAAAATCCAAGTGTAAATGAGTATCCACCTGGATGATGCCTTCCTCGGATGCAGAAATCGACTCGATTCGACGTAACACCGCTCTAACCCGGCTAACGAGTTCCCTTGGACTGAATGGCTTTGTGACGTAATCGTCAGCGCCTAATTCCAAACCTCGAACCCTGTCGTCCTCTTCGCCTTTGGCGGTGAGCATGATCACCGGAACCTGGCTTGTTTCACGGATCAATTGCAATACTTCAAATCCATCGATATCCGGCATCATTACATCCAGGATAACAACATCGGGCATCTTTTCCCGGATCTCGTTGATCGCTTGCATCCCTCGATAAGCCTCAACCACCTGGAAGCCGTCATGTTCCAGGTTCAGTCGAATAAACCGCGCCATGCGTTCTTCGTCATCGACAACCAGGATCAACTTATTCCGGAATTTTTCTTCTGCCATCCGATTATTCCCGAACAAAACTTATGATTTCCTCTTCCTCGGAACCAGGAAGAATTTCGAAAAATGACAACCTGTTCACTGGCCAAGCTGCCGTAGTAATGTCAACCTCCAGGTATGGGAGGTCTTTTCCATCACGCCTGCGCGGATTCTTAATGTAGATCAGGGTATCTGTCTTTTGCGGAAGTTCATCAATATCTCCCATGACCGGGTCCTCATTAAGCATGTGAAGGATGATGATTGGCACAGTATCTCCTTTTTCCTACCGATTAATGAGCACCTGGATTTTCAATTTTCCCAAGGAGATAACATCTCCATGATTTAGCGGGTAATCCACGTGCGAGACAATTCTCTGTCCATTTACTCGTGTGCCATTGGAAGAGCCCAGATCAGAAACAACGATATCATCCTGCACGAATCGTAACGCAGCGTGCAAACGCGACACGCCAAGAGTGAAGGCATCATAAGGGGAAAGATCGATATCAGGCAAGATTGGTTGTCCTTCGATCATCCTTCCCAGGGTGAATTCCCTGGCGGTCGAAAGATGAAGGATCTGACCGCTATCGATAATATGCAGAGAGACTGTGGTCTCCGTCGAACGGGTGGTCTTTTTTGCTGGAATTGGAATAATCTCAGCGTTCGCTTGAAGAACGTCTGAGGGTGTTTTCCGTATGGCTTTGGTATTCAAGAACTCCATTGAAACAAGTTCAGCGCCACATTCGCTGCAAACCAATGCGCCTGGTAATTCTTTATGTTGACAGTTTGGACACAGAATCATTCTATCCTCGAATTTTCTTCAGTTAGTTGCAAAAGAGATCTCGTTCCGTATTTTATCCTCTTATCGCCATCTTTGCTATAGGAATTGGATTTTTTTATCTTATCTGCTTCCTGTAAGATGACTTGAGCCATGTCATCGTGTCCTTGGGCAAAGAACCTTGTCGCAATTTGCCCAAGCTGCTTGACCGCAGCGGAATACTCTCCATATTGCACGTGGTTTCGTGCTCTCTCCTGCATTTGATACATGGTCACAAGCGAAAGTGCCTTAAATATTTCAACGGGTGGATTTTCCTTTTCCGTATTCCTCTTTGCTAAAACGGAAACTCTGAGTCTTTCATTGATCGACAATGTATCAACTCCCCGCTTGAGTTTCATCTTGAGCAGTCCATCCAATAAGGTCACCTGGTCGCCCACACCTACTGGTTCAGTGACCTGAAATGAGATCAAGTAAGAACTTTGCTTGTTTTGATATAAGTTGCCCAGGATGATTGGAGATTGATTTGGAAGCTTGGCAATACCTGGGTGCACCATGAAAATTGATTCAAGATTGACTTTCCTGTCATGTACAAAATCCAATGTCATGCCATGTGAAATCTCATTGACGATTTCTGACTGAAATGCCTTGAAAAAGGCGTCCAGGTCTTCTGCCGATTAATAAAATGGGATTGCCCTCCTGTGGCATTGGTTAAGTCCTCAAGAAAGATGTCATTCCACTCATGCCCGATGCCAAGAGCAGTGATCTTGATTCCTCTTGAAGCTGCTTTTTTCGCCAGCTCCAGGGACTTGTCCTCATCACCGTATGTTCTCCCATCGGTAAAGATCAAAAGATGCCGTCCCCAATCCTCTCCCCTTCCATGCCACAGGAAATTGATTCCTGCCTCCAGCCCGTGGTAAAGTTCAGTCCCACCGCTGGTCTCTATACTATCAATTTTTTGGAAAATCGTTGCGAGTTCTTTGATATTGGTCGGGGCAAGGACTATCTCTGCTTGATCACTGAACGCAATCAGGGAAATCGATGTATTCTTAGGGATTTCTTTCAGAAATTCCTTTATCCCGTTCTGAACAAGGTTAAATTCTATGTCCCTTCATAGAGGTAGAACGGTCAACTACAAAACAAATATTCGGAGCACAATTCGTTCCAGGTTTGTCCTGCGTGCTTGCCTTCATTTCTATCAAAGCATACGCCAATTGCGCTGGATTATCAGGGTCTAAAAACTGGCAACTTTGATGGATACAGATTTCCCCTGGAAAGGAAGAAGACAGTGGTACGGGCTCCAATTGATCATACTGCTTGCGCTTTTTTGGATTACCAAGTGTATCGTATGCCTTCTGGATTTTCATGAACCGTTCAGTGGAGCTTACCGAAGGATTGGAATCAGGATGGTAAAGCCTGGCAAGCTTGAAATACGCTTGCTTGATTTCCGCTTGCGTGCTATTCCGCACAACCCCCAGGATATCGTAAAAGGATTCCCCCATTTTTTATTCTCCTATGAAATCGACCAAAACAACACTGATGTTGTCTGGACCTCCTGCGGTATTGGCGGCTTCGACGAGTTTTTGACAAATTTCTACTGGTTCTTTATACTTCCCTATGATGCGCATGATTTCCCCTTCCGGCACTACCCCCCAGAGGCCATCGCTACAAAGCATCAACTTCCCGGATTTAGGGATCTGATGCGATTGGATATCCGCCCGGTAGGGATCCGGTTGCCCGACTGCCCTAAGCAGGACGTTTTTCTGTGGATGGACAAATGCTTCAGCTTCCGAAATCTCTTCTCTATCGACAAGTGTCTGCACAAGAGAATGATCACGAGTAATTTTTTCCAGCCGTAAATCCGGATGGACAAAGTATGCGCGGCTATCCCCGACATGGGCGACCGTGATCTGTCCACCAACAATCAATGCGATAGTCAAGGTCGTTCCACCCCCAGGGGCGTACCGAACAACAGCCTTTTGTGCCTCCAGTACTGCTTGTTCGAGGATTTCCTGTAGACCCTCCTCAAGTTGAACATTTGAATTATCCAGGAAATGACCATAAACCCTGTTAAGGATCAGCCTTACAACCGCTCGAACCGCGCTGCTTGATGCCGCTTCACCGTTCCGGTGTCCGCCCATCCCATCTGCTATGATGCACAGACCAAAGGGCTTCCCAGCCTGGTCATCCGCGAGAATACTGGACATTGCGAATAAAGCGTCCTCATTATGATCACGCTGCCGTCCTACTGATTGCCCACTTCCAAGAATGAATTGATTGGGATAGGGTTTATTACTATTCTCCGAATCTATAGGTGGAAGTAACTCTTCTGCCAGAGGCGTAGTACGAATCGTTGCGGATTCATTCCGCCGTGGTTGACTCTTCTTAAAGATTTTTTTGATTATTGATGCCATTCGACCTCCATTTCCCACCTTGATCAAGCTATAAATGCATACAGTTTATGATCAGCCGACCCAATCAGGACCAAGTTATTGTCCGCGATTGGCGTTCCCGTGATTGGACCTTCGGTATTAAAACGCCACCGTTGCCTGCCTGTTTTTAGGTCGACACAATAGAAAGCGCCGTCGGCTGAGCCGCAATATAAAGCATCTTTGTGAACCAGGGGAGAACCGCTCACCTGGTGGTCGGTTTTAAAGCGCCACACTTCCCTGGCGTTTGCACGCTCAATACAATAAATATACCCGTCAGCCGATCCAACAAATACCAGGTTTTCAGAAATCGTAGGGCTTGAAATCGAACCTTTTCCCATCCTGAAGCGCCACACCACCCAACCGGATTTCGCATCCAACGCGTAAAATAAACCATCCAAGGAGGCAAAATATACAATCCCATCACACACTACTGGTGAGGATGTCACAGCTTTTTTCGTCCAGAATCGCCATTTTACTTGCCCACGCAGATCCACACAAAAGAATTCGTTTGCCTCACTGCCAAAATAGATCATATCCGGTGTAAGAAACGGCGTGGATCGAATGGCGCCTTCAGCCTTAATACTCCAATTTTTACGGCTATTGACCAGGTCAATGGAATATAGCACCCCATCGTCGGATCCTATATAGAGATATCCCTCTGAGTGCCTCGCAGAACAGCGAACAGGTCCTCCCGTTGGCATCTCCCAGTTCCGTTTTCCGGTCTTCTCCTGAACTGAGTAAATCTTTCCATCCGCACTGCCAAAGATGATCTGGGAGTTCACCACCAGAGGCTTTGAGATAATCCCGCCGCCCACCGCTGATTTCCAAAGGAATTCCCCCTTGGCAGCGTCAACTGCATAAAGATTGTTGTCATAAGCGCCAACAAATACCACATTCGCGTTAACCGTCGCAGAACCGCGAATCTCATCTTCACACTGGAATGTCCAGACAGGCTTAACCGTTTGTTCTTTCAAAACCAGGTTGCCGGAATTCGCCCTGGATAATGCGCCAGTTTTTCTCGCCAGTGCAATTAGTTTTTCTTTCATTGCTGTCGCCGAAGGGAAACGTTCCTCCGGTTTATACTGTAAAGCAGTGGATACGATTTGCTCGAGTTCCTGAGAAACTTGCGAATTAATTGTACGGATCGGTCTGTCCGAGAAAGAAAATGGTGGTTCAAGCCGGGGATCCCGATGAGTCAACAAATGGTGTAATGTCGCTCCCAAGGCATAAATATCGGTTTGCGGGGTCGCGTCTCCGCGATATTGTTCGGGGGGGGAATACCCCTCGGTTCCGATCATCGTCCCTTTTTGCCCGGTTTTAAAGATCTTGGCAATACCAAAATCAACCAGCACAATGTGATTCTGCTGGTTGACCATCAAATTTGAGGGTTTAACATCGCGGAAAATGATCGGCTCGGGTTTATGACTGTGGAGATATTCCAATACGTCGCAAATTTCAATCGCCCAAATAATGACCTGGTCTTCCTTCAAAGGTTCCAGATTCTTCTTTAGAACCGTTTCCAGGTCCTGCCCATGGATAAACTCCAGGACAAGATAAG
Source organism: uncultured Chloroflexia bacterium (assembly GCA_963774925.1). Lineage (GTDB taxonomy): Bacteria > Chloroflexota > Anaerolineae > Anaerolineales > Anaerolineaceae > UBA6107. The sequence continues at coordinate 359,968 of CAVZGM010000001.1, read as the reverse complement.
AACGCTCGTCATGAGAAAAGAAATCGTAGATCTTTGGGATGGCATTGTGATTCAGGGTTACAAGGATATTGGCTTCGCGTTCGAAATTGGCAACAATATTCTTTCGGATCACGGGATCTGGTGCCTGGTTGATCATCTCCTTAACCGCAACCAACTTTAGGACATTCGGGAAATGCAAATCCCGTGCCCGGTATACAGAGCCCATTCCACCGATACCCACCACATCCTGAACTTGGTAACGGTTAACAAGGACTGTCCCCTGGTTGAGTTGTAACAATCCATCACGCGTCTCGAGAGGTTGTGTGATCGAGCGGTCTGCAGGATTCACCATTGTGCCACCATCATGATTAAAATATTGTACACCCTAATAGTCAATCTAAATTATGGTACGAACCAACAAAAATGTAACGTCGCGGTCAGTCTGAGACGATTTTTGTCAGGTAATCCGCAGCTGCCCAACCCTGTCGATTTTCATCATAGGGTGTCGCTAATTTCCACCAAATTAAACCGTCCATGTCAACAGGTCCATCAATCACAATATAAACATCAGACTCATTTGCAATGAACACAGTGTCTGTGTTAAGTCCGGGTCCTGAACGAATGCGTAATCCACTTCCGGCAGTCCCCTCGATTTTTACATAATCCGTGGCAGTAATTCCACCATTTAAATCAACAAAGATTTTGGTAGGTGTAGATGTAATCTCTAATAACCGAATATCAGGGGTTGGGATCTCTCCAGCCGCAAGCACGGTAATTTGAGCCAGCGGGGTTGCCTGGGAAATATTTGTGTAATTCTTGTCTGCCAGGAAAATGGATACGTACAACAAGACCGCAACGGCTGTGATCGCCGCTCCAATGATGACCCATTTATTAACCAGATTTGACTTTTCAGGCATCATTAGGCAGGAAAGATAAAGAAAGCCAAACCAAATATTACATATACCGCCATCAATGCTGCACCTTCGAGCCAATTGGATTCACCATCAGCCGCCACAAAATAACTGACGATTACTGCCGCACCGAGGGCTGCCAATTCAAACGAATTGAATACCAACGTCAATGGATTGCCGAAAAGCAGGCTGATGAAAACCAGAACCGGTGCAACAAAGAGAGCTATTTGAAGACTTGAGGATACAGCGATCTCAATGCTAAGCTCCATCTTGTTTTTGGCAGCCATGGTGACCGCTACCAGGTGCTCGGCGACATTGCCGATTATGGGAACAAGAATAATGCCGAGGAAAAATTCCGATATTCCAGAGCCTGCCACCACCGCTTCGATACTGCCAACCAGGATCTCGCTTAACCAGACAATTCCACTGGTTGCAATAGCGAGCACGATCAGAGATTTTTTTACGCTCCAATGATGGGCGTTTTCCACCTCTGCAGTATGGATTCCGAGATCAGTTTTGGTCCGGTTCTTGAGGGAAAAAAGGATCCCAAGTATATAAAGCCCAATCATGACGCCTGCTACGCTCAAGCTGAGAATTTCCACCTTGATGTCTATCCCCTTGACTGTAGAGTGACTGAAGAGTGAAGGGATTGACAACCCTAAAATCGCTATTGCCAACAAGATTGTATTGTTGACTGTACCCTGGCGATCGAACTTCTGCACACCATTCTTTATTCCGCCGGCAAGCATGGATATGCCCATGATTAGGAGCAGGTTTCCAATTATTGAACCTGTTATGGATGCCTTCACCAGTTCAAGTAACCCATTTTGTATGGCAAACAAGGTGATAATCAATTCTGCCGCGTTTCCTAGCGTGGCGTTGATCAGCCCTCCAATTTTTGGTCCGGTATGAGCTGCAAGCGACTCTGTTGAATCACCGATCAATCCCGCAAGCGGAATAACTCCCGCTGCAGTCAGAGAAAAGGTCAGGATTGGATTCCAGTGCAGAAGATCACTGAGGATCGCAAATGGAATTGCCAGCAACAGAAGCATTAAGGGTTCAGATCTTAACCACCGGAAGAGGTTTCTCATAAGAAGAAATTATAAACGAACCTGAAATTTTCTACATGTTATAATTTTTGGAATGACTATACCCATTGGGGAAACAAAGATGCTTGGAAACCGGTACCGCCTGCTCCACCAGGTCGGCAAGGGCGGAACAGCTCTCGTTTATGAAGCTTACGACCAATTATTGGAACGACCTGTAGCTGTAAAGCTTCTTCTGCAAGCATTTTCCAGTGACCCGTCGTTTCAGGACCGTTTCCGCCAGGAAGCAAAAGCTGCAGCCAACCTTTCCCATCCAAATATTGTGACTGTGTTCGATTTTGGGATAGACCCAACGGGTTTATACATTGTGATGGAGTTCCTTCCGGGTAAAGACCTAAAGTCAAAAATCAAAGAGTACGGGCGATTTTCCGAATCAATCGCCCTTCCATTGATCATCCAGGCATGCAACGGTCTCGGCTACGCGCATCGTGCTGGAATCGTCCATTGCGACGTAAAACCTCAAAACATGCTTATCACCCGCGACCAGCGGTTAAAGATCACTGACTTCGGCATTGCACGTGCCCTTTCCACAATGAACTCTGAGGAAAACCAGGATGTCATCTGGGGTTCGCCCTTATATTTTTCACCAGAGCAAACTCTTGGCGCAATCCCCACGCCATCTTCAGACGTTTATTCTCTTGGAGTTGTCATGTTTGAAATGCTCACTGGACGATTACCTTTTGAAGCCACGACCGCGGATGAGCTGATCCTCCTGCACAGAACAAAAGAACCTCCTGATCCGCGTGAATTTACCACGGATATGTCTGATGGAATTGCAGAGGTGATCTTGAAAATTCTTGCAAAAGAACCCTCTGCCCGATATCGAACTGCGGACCAATTAGGCAGGGTCCTGACGCATTTTGAAAATAATTCAAGTCCAAAAAGCGGGGTTTCTCCCTCGCTGCCGAACGCCTCGTCTCCCCCGCCAATCAAGGTTTTTTCAGGCCCCCCCTCAACTGAACCGCTTGCTGAAATCAATGCATACAGGGTTGATTGGAAAATGATTGGACTCGAACTGCTGACATTCCTGCTTGTCGGCGGTTTGGTCCCCTTCTGGCTGTTCATTTTTCTTCGAATTTCAAACCTTCTGAGGTAGATATGAATCCGATCCTTTCCGCCTCCATCCTCTCGGCAGACCTCGCCAACCTCTCCTCCGAGATTCGTCAGTGCGAAGATGCCGGCGTCGATTGGATCCATATTGATGCGATGGATGGACATTTTGTCCCTGTTCTCACCATGGGACATGTAATCGTCCAGGCTTGTCGCGAAACAACCAACCTCCCCCTGGATTGTCACCTCATGGTCGAACAACCAGAGATAGTAGTTCCGGCCTTCATCCGCTCAGGTGCGTCTTACATCACCATTCACCCGGAAAATAATTCCGCTGTGGTTAACACCTTGAAAATGATAAGGGACAATGGGTGTCACCCGGGAGTGGCATTAAACCCCGCGACTCCCCTGAAAATGTTGGAACCTCTCCTCCCGCTGGTGGACATGGTACTCATTATGACTGTGAATCCTGGCTATTCTGGACAGGAATTCATGCCGGAGATCATTGGGAAAATTAAAGAAACCTCATCCATGATTACTATGACTGGAAGGGAAATCCGGTTGGAGGTAGATGGAGGGATCTCGCCAAAAACCATCGGACTGGTAGCAGAGGCAGGCGCAGATACCTTTGTTTGCGCTTCCGCAATTTTCAAATCTCATGTTGGAATCAAAAAAGCTGTTGTGAATTTACGATCGGCATTAAAATAAAAATCGTGGCACGGGGCCACAATTTTTATCCAGTTTGAGGCAATGCTTAGCTCTTTACCATCGTCCGAATGCACTTTGCGCAAAGAACCTTCTGAACCTTCTGTCCGTTCACAAGAACGGTGACTTTCTGAAGATTCGGTTTGAAGGAACGATTGGTCGCTCGCAAAGAGAAACTTCGATTGTGGCCAAAGGTAGTGGTCTTGCCGCATGATTCACACTTTGCCATTGGAAAATCCTTTCATCAAAACACAACAAAAATTTGTTAAATTTTATTCGTACCTCACCAGCACAAGCATTGAGTTTACCACAACCCGTATCTTTTTTCAAGATTGTCTGTTATAAACAAGGACACCAAAAATGACCGAGAAAAATTACTCTTCAGGAAGCATCTTCATTTCGCACCGTGCCATTGCTACGATTGCCAATCACTGCGCTCTCGAATCCTATGGGGTTGTCGGTTTGGCAGCGAAAAATCTTACCCAGGGTCTTACAAATGCGATTGTCAAAGACCCGCTGATGGGTGTGAACGTGAATGTCGCTGGTAACGATGTGGTCGTTGATCTATTCATAATTATTGAATTCGGTACCAGGATCAAATCAGTAGCTTCTAATCTTTCTGAACTCGTAAAGTACCAGATCGAGTCCACGACAGGAATGTCCGTACGTGAAGTCAATATTCACGTAAAGGGGTTGAGGATCAGCAACACAGACTAACGATATGTGATGATGAATGATGATCAAGACTCACACAGAGATGAACAAAACCATGACTGAAAAACCCTCCCCAGTGCAGTCCATTAATGGTCAGGACTTGAAATTTTTCCTGGAATGCTCATTAAAATGGCTTAAAACAAACCAGCAAACAGTAAATTCCCTCAATGTTTTTCCTGTTCCTGATGGCGATACTGGAACGAACATGTTACTCACCATGCAAGCTGCGTACAATGAAATTTCCGCTAAGGATGAAACCAATATCGGTAAGATCGCAAAGGATATTGCCCAGGGTGCTTTGATGGGCGCAAGGGGAAACTCGGGGGTAATTCTTTCTCAAATCTGGCGCGGTTTTGCTCGGGCACTCGACAATTTCGAGGAAATGGATGTTCCGATCTTTTCAAGTGCTTTGATCGAGAGCCGCAACACAGCCTATAAAGGTGTCGTTCGCCCGGTTGAAGGAACCATCCTCACCGTGATCAAAGATATTTCCATCGCTGTGGAGAATTCTGCGAATCGAACCAGTGATCTCCTCGAAGTTTTTAAAGATGCGGTAAAAGCTGCGGATGAATCCGTGAAATATACGCCTGAATTGCTGCCGATCCTTAAGACTGCTGGAGTTGTTGATTCTGGTGGGAAGGGATTATTCTTTATTCTGGAAGGGATTCTTCGCTCCATCAATGGTCAATCCCTTGATGAAGCCCCTGTAGTTCTGCACGATTTATCCACTGTAAAATTTGCCGAGGCAATGGAAGTTGTTGAGGAGGGACAGGACGTGGAAGTCGTGATTGATTTCACTCCTGATGAACCCCTGGACCTCGACACTTTCTATGACGACCTGGGAAAAATTGGTACTTCCATCCAGGTTGGTGAAGGCGAAGGGCTCTACCGCATGCACATTCATCTTGAAACCGCAAAGCAGGATGAACCCGAAGCGTTGATCAAGAAACTGGGCACCATTTCCAAGATCTATAAAGAAGACCTGGTTGACCAGATGAAAAGGATCGAGGAAAAGAAGAGTGAGATCACATTCCAGGAATTTGTTCCAGGCAGTATCGCCATAGTGGCGGTTGCACCGGGTCCTGGTCTGGCTCAAATTTTCGCAAGCCAGGGAGCCGCTGCCATCGTTTCCGGCGGACAAACCATGAACCCCAGTATCGAGGAAATTCTAAAATCCTTTGAAGACCTGCCAACAGATAAAGTGATCATTCTGCCGAACAATAAAAATATCATTCTTGCCGCCAACTCCGCCAGGCTGCAAAGCGTGAAACAGGTTGAAGTCATCCCCACCAGGAACATTTCCCAGGGAATCTCGGCAATTTTGCGATGGAATCCTGACGGAGAAATCCAGCAGATCGTGGATGAAATGAATGACTCACTCGAAGAAGCAGAATGCGGTGAAGTAACCACCGCCACCCGTTCTGTTGAGCTCAATGGTGTCACAATCAAGGAAGGCGATATCATCAGCCTGTTGGACGGGAAAGTAGTTGCATCTGGGGAGGATGTTGAGCAAGCCACTTTGCGTCTCCTTGAAAAATCGGATATGGACGACCGTGAGAGGGTAACCTTATTCTACGGTTCAAACATCGAGGAAAAAGATGTCAAACGGATCGCAGATGTTATCCAGGAACATTACCCGGACCATGAGATCGAGATTCACAATGGCGGTCAACCCCATTACTTCCTAATCTTATCCATCGAGTAGTTACATGAGCTCGAGCTGCATCATCACAGACAGCGCGGCGCAACTCCCAAAAAAACTCCTTACCTCCTCAAAGGATATCGGGATAATCCCGTATTCCGTATTGAAGGAGGGTGAGGATCTTGATGTCACCCAGTTGAAAATTTCCCAGTTGCCAGAGTGGATCTCGCCTGCTCAAACCCCAACATTGTTGGAACCCAGGGAAGACGAAATTGCTGCCTTCATGGAGGAATACCAACAGCGCTACGATGACCTATTCTTGATTGTTGCGTCTGGCAACCTTTTCCCCGCTTATCCGGTTGTCGAAAAAATAGCCGCCAGGCAGCACGGACGGGCAAAAATTCACTTGATCGATTCGCAATCAATTTCAATCGGTGAGGGACTCCTCATCCAGCGAACTCATGAGTTGATTCAACAAAACCTTCCAGCAGATTTGATCGAGGAGGAGCTCAGGCAGATCATCCCACACATCTTTACCCTGCTAAGTACATCGAACTTTTCCTATCTCCATAAGTACGGTTTCCTAGACCGGGGGCAATCGATTGCAGGTGAGATGCTTTCAGTGTTACCAATCCTATCGCTGGATAATGGGAAACTGAATCCTTTGGAAAAGATCAAAAATATACGCGCATTGATCGATTATTCCATCGAATTTATTGACGAATTTGACAATTTAGACACCGTTTCCTTCATCCTCCCCGAAGGAGCTCCGATTGCTGATTTTCGGGGAATAAAGCAATACATCGAAGAAGAACACCCTGAGGCGAAATACTTTGAATATCCGATCAATTCTTTCCTGGCAACCTTGATAGGTCCCCGGGGTATGGGGCTTGTTATCCAGGAAAAACTGCTCTAGAAATATCTCTTTACTGTGCGGGGGGAACTATTGCTGTAAAATATACCCATGAAAAAGCCCTACGAGATTCTCTTGAAGATACTGAATTGTGAAATCCAGGTTAATTTTACCAACCGAACCATCATCGGCGGCTTGGATAAGTTCTTCCCGAATTGGGAAAAAGAAGCAATTGCTGAAAACATTCCGGGAGACCTGATTTCTGAAATTCAGTCTCACTGCCTGGGTTATTCAGACATGCCTGTTTCAGAAAGAGAAACTTCGACCAGGGAGATTCTGCGGAAAGTACGGGACTTGAATCATTCCCAGCCCACAGAAACTAGCAATAACCAGGTAATAACACAAAAACCAGCATTCGATCCGACCCCGCCCGAACCACCCAACCAACAGGTCATAAACACCCCTTCAAGAGGGATTGAAGGCAATCACTCCTCATCTCTTGGTATGGAATCGAGTGTAAAAGTCTTGAATGGTGTCGGGGATGTTAAGGAAGAGTTATTCAGATCAGTTGGTGTGACCAGGATCAAGGATCTTTTCTATTTCTTTCCGAGAAGATATGATGATTTCTCCCAATTGAAACCGATCAACCGGATCGAGTATGATGATGAGTTGACAGTCATTGCCACCGTTCAATCCTTCCTGACAACTCCTATCAAGGCGAAGAATCAAGCCAGGGTCGAAGTTATTGTCAGCGATGGGACTGGTTTCTTACGCCTGGTATTTTTCCGTTCTTTGAAATACATTCACAGCTTTGAGAACCACTTCCGCCGGGGTACCCAGTTGGTGATTTCTGGAAAAGTAAATATGTACCTGGGCAGAAAACAGATTACCAACCCTGCCATCGAACATCTTGATGACCTGCACCTGAACACTAATGGGATCATCCCTGTTTATTCTCTGACCGCTGGGTTGACCCAAAAAGATATCCGTCTCGCAACCAGGAACGCGATAAATTTTTATATAAACAAAATCGGCGATCCTTTGCCATCCACGATCAGGCAAGCTGCAAACCTGGTTGATCTTCCTGTAGCATTGCATCAGATCCATTTCCCGGACAGCCAATCCTTGTTAAGATCAGCCCAGGAACGCCTGGCTTTTGACGAGATTTTCTACCTGCAACTTGGTGTGCAGCAACAAAAACAAGCCTGGCATTCCGAAAATGCGACTGTTTATTCCTTGTCGGAGGACCAATACCAACAATTTACTGCGACACTGCCGTATACTTTGACCGCTGCTCAAGGAAAAGTGATAGAGGAGATCAGGAAAGACCTTGCTTCGGGTTACCCAATGAACCGGTTAATCCAGGGCGATGTCGGGTCTGGAAAAACGATTGTTGCCGCAATTGCATCCCTGGCTATCAACCTTGGTGGCGGACAGACAGCATTCCTCGCCCCGACCAGCATCCTCGCAGAGCAGCACTATCAAACGCTGACTCGTGTTCTTGAAAGCCAGACCGCGGAAACCCCAGTGCTTCCTTTGGGTTCCGTTCGCTTATTGACCGGAGACTCCACCGCGCAAGAAAGGGAATCGATCAATAACGGTCTTCAGGACGGTTCCATTAAGTTATTAGTTGGGACTCATGCGCTTCTTGAAGAACCCGTTCAATTTAAGAATCTGCAATTGGCGATCATCGATGAGCAACACCGCTTTGGCATCGCCCAACGCTCAACCCTGCGACAAAAAGGCGAGAACCCTCATCTGCTGGTGATGAGCGCCACCCCCATTCCCCGTTCACTGGCATTGACAATTTTTGGTGACCTGGATATTTCGGTTATCGATGAGATGCCTCAGGGTAGGATACCAGTTGAAACACAATTGCTGCATCCCTTCGTCCGAGAAAAAGCTTACAAACAGATCAACGCCGAGATCGAAAAAGGTCACCAGGTATTCATTGTCTACCCACTCATCGAAAAGGGTGATGTTGAGGATCAAAAAGCAGCCGTAGATGAACATGCCTACCTTCAAAAGGAAGTCTTCCCACAGCATAAATTAGGTTTATTGCATGGCAGAATGCCCCCTGACGAGAAGGAGGCAATTATGAGAAGATTCCGGGATGGAGAGTATCAAATCCTTGTCTCCACAACAGTAATTGAAGTCGGGGTGGATGTGCCCAACGCGACAATTATGCTCATCGAAAGCGCGAACAGGTTTGGTCTTGCGCAGTTGCACCAGTTACGTGGCAGGGTTGGACGCGGTACTGCTCAATCTTACTGCTTACTCATCCCGGAAGATGAAAATGCGTATGAAAATGAACGTCTGGCAGCCATGGTCGCAACGAACGATGGCTTTATCCTTGCAGAGAAGGATTTACAGCAGCGTGGTCCAGGTGATTTTATTGGTTACAGACAGTCCGGTTTTGCCGATCTTAAATTAGCGAACCTCACCGATATCCGTCTGATTGAAAAAGCGCGCCACTTTGCCGAAGTTGTGTTCCAGGAGGATCCAAACCTGGAGAAGCCTGAAAATCAAGGGTTAGCATCCCGTTTAAGCGAACTCTGGCAAACGCAAAACAGTGACATCAGCTAGGAGGTAGAATGATCAAAGCTGTCTTTCCAGGTACTTTTGATCCCATCCACAACGGACATATTGATATCGCCCTGCGTGCTGAGAAGATCGTGGATGAATTGGTTATTGCAGTTTATGACCGACCCATCAAGAATGCGCTCTTTTCTCCCGAGGAACGTCTTCAGCTTGTCAAGGATGTTTTCAAAGGAAAACCCTCGATCCAAGTCATTGGCTACAGCGGGTTAACAGTTCAGCTTTGCAGGGATTTGAAAGCCCAGGCAATGATCCGCGGTTTGAGGGTCATCTCTGATTTTGAATATGAATTTCGCATGGCGTTGGCAAACCATCATCTTGCACCAGATATTGAAGTAATTGCCTTGATTACCAGCGAGGAGCATACATTCCTCTCTTCATCAACAGTCAGGGAAATTTCGACTCTGGGAGGGGACGTTTCCAGCATGGTTCCCCCTAATGTGAAGCTCGCTTTGGATCGAAAAATCACTGAAATGGACGGACTAACATCCCTCAATTCGGTGTCTCCAGCCCGTGATTAGTGAAAATATTGGTGTTTAGACTTATAATCATTAACAACAATAGCAGGAGAGAGGGCAATGGATATCTTACATCTGGTTGATCGCCTTGAAGAGTTATTTAATGAGAGTAAACCGATCTGGTTTACCCATAGTGTCATCGTTGATGAAGACAAAATGCTGGACCTGATTGACCAGATGCGCGTGACCATTCCGGAAGAGATCAAGAAGGCACAGCAACTTCTTGCCCAGCGGGACCGCATCCTTGCCCAGGCACAGGAAGAAGCCGGAAGAACTGTGTCCCTAGCCAGGGAAAAAGGCGAGAAACTGGTCGAAAACGAACCCATCACCCAGGCAGCACAAACCAGGGCAGACCAGATCATTGCACAAGCAAGGTTGGAAGGGGAACAGATCAAACGTGAGGCAGATGCATATACGATTCAGAGCCTTTCCTCCCTTGAAGGCGAACTCGAAAAAACCCTCACCCAGGTTCGCAATGGGATCCTGGCGCTAAGATCAACGATTCAAAAACAGGAAGAGTAAAAAAGAGCGTTACCGCTCTTTTTTGTTGGTTTGCTTTGTCGTTTTTCGGCTCTTTGGTCGATGGATTGCACTATTACTGGGAACCTGTTCCGCGTGCAGCGCGATTTTTAAAACTTCATCCATGTGTTTCACATACTTGATCTTAATATCGCTGCGCACTTTTTTCGGTACTTCGACGAGGTCTTTGGCATTCTTTTCTGGAAGTAAGACAGTTTTCAAACCTGCCCTGTGGGCAGCCAATATTTTTTCTCTGACCCCCCCAATGGGTAATATATTTCCACGCAGGGTGATCTCGCCAGTCATACCAATATCCTTGCAAACCTTACGTTCAGTAAACGCGGAAATTAGGGCTGTGGCGATGGTGATTCCTGCGCTCGGACCATCCTTTGGAATCGCGCCTTCCGGGATGTGAATGTGCACATCCACTTCTTCGAAAATCTCTGGGTCTACCTTGAATTGGGAAGCCCTGGATTTTACAAAGGATAATGCGGCTTGCGCTGATTCCTGCATCACATCGCCAATCTGACCAGTTACTTGCAGATTTCCCTTACCTTCCATGATCAAGACTTCAACAGGCATGATTTCCCCGCCATTCTCTGTCCAGGCGATTGCAGTTGCAACGCCAACCTCATCCATCCGCTCAGCTTCTGTCATAAAAAACTGCGGAGGACCGAGAAACTTAGCCACCTGTTCAACGGTGAAATGATTGGAATGCTTTTTCTTTTCTGATTTCAGTCGGGCTAACTTTCTGCACAACTTTCCGATTTCTCGTTCAAGATTGCGCACACCAGCTTCGTAGGTATATTCCCGGATGATCTTGCGGACAGAATCATCATCGTATGTGATATCAAGCTGGTCCAGTCCGCTTTCTTCCAACTGCCTTGGGATCAGGAACCTGCGTGCTATCTCCACTTTCTCTTCTTCAATGTAACCTGGAAATTCGATGATTTCCATTCTATCAAGGAGCGCAGGAGGAATCGTCGCCAGGCTGTTGGCCGTAGTGATGAACATTACCTTGGAAAGGTTATAGGGAAGCTCCAAGTAATGGTCTGAAAAAGCATAATTTTGTTCCGGATCAAGGACTTCCAATAACGCGGAGGAAGGGTCTCCACGGAAATCCACTCCCAATTTGTCGATTTCGTCCAACATGAACAAGGGATTCACCGATGCAGCCCTTTTCATCGTCTGAATGATCCGTCCAGGTAATGCACCTACGTAAGTCCTGCGATGACCACGGATCTCAGCCTCGTCACGAACCCCGCCAAGTGATAAGCGCACAAATTTGCGACCTAAGGCATCCGCTATCGACTTTCCTAATGAGGTTTTGCCTGTGCCCGGAGGTCCGATGAAGCATAAGATTGGCTGCCGATCCTTCTTGGGTTTCAGCCCCCTCACAGCGATGTACTCCAGAATGCGGTCCTTTGCCTTTCCCAAACCATAATGGTTTTCTTCCAATACCCTGGCTGCATGACGCACATCCAGATTATCTTCTGTGAATTCTTCCCAGGGTAAATCCAGGATCCAATCCAGGTAAGTTCGAATGATCCCGACTTCAGGAGCCATGGAAGGCATTTGGGTGAGACGCTCTATTTCTTTTAAAGCCTGTTTACGGGCATCTTCCGGGATCCTCTTAATCTCCACTTTCTCGCGGAGCTCAGAGATCTCCTTCGCCCAGATATCCCCCTCTCCAAGTTCATTCTGAATTGCCCGCAATTGTTCACGTAAATAGTACTCTCTTTGAGATCGATCGACCTCGGATTGAACTCGCGTTTGGATCTCGTCCTCAAGCTGCAGAACATCCAATTCCTGTGCAAGTAGCCAGTTCAATCTCTTCAATCGATCCTTCGGGTTGAGGATTTTAATCAGGTCAAGCCTTTCGGAATATGGCAGGGAGACCGCTGTTGCGATCATATCTGACAACCATCCTGGTTCAGTGATGTTTAGAGAAAACAAGTGGGCTTCGTCCGGGAGGGTGCGGTCAAGCTGAACACAGCGTTCGAACAAGTCCCGGGAGGTGCGCATCAAAGCTTCGGTCTGCCGGTCAGATGTGGTTGGTTCCTGGATTACTTCTGCGCGAGCCCACATCAAGGGACCTTCAACCACAATATTCAGAATACGCAACCGACGCCGACCTTGGACAAGTGCTGAAGCGTTACCGTCCTGCAGGCTTAATAATCTGCCCACAGCAACTTCCACGCCTATAGGCAGAAAATCTTCTGGCTTTGGTTTTTCGATATCGCTGTCCTTTAACATGACCGCGATCATGGTGCCGCTATTTTGCTGTACGTAATTGATGGCATCCATGTTCGATCCGGGAAGTACAAATATTGGAGATACCATCCGCGGAAAAACGATGATATCCCGCATGACCAGGATCGGTCGATAAATGGTCCTGTCCTCATCAGTTACGGTGTCCGGAACCTGATACAGCTCATCGGTTCTCTGGTACAACCCGGTGTTAAATTCTTCGGGGTTTTCCTGTCGTTTCTTCCAGTCTTCTTTCATGGTGTATCACTAACCTTTTTTGTGTGTTTCTGTATGATCTCTCTCGCAGCCGCCGCGATAAAAATGCTACCGGTGATTAACACGCCATCTTTTTCCCCTGAAGTCGACAGAGCGGTTTGAATCGCATGTTCAATCGATTCATTCGACGTCGCTTGCCTGCCGTGTTTTCGTGCTAATTCTACCAGTAAATTAAGTTCAGCCGCTCTTGGGTGCACGCTCCTGGTCACGATCACCTCGTCACAGACCGGAAACAGGAAATCGAACATCCCCTCTACGTCCTTATCTTCTGAAGCTCCAAATACTAGGGTAAGTTTTTTCCCTGGTAGATACTCCTGGACGGTTTTGCATAATTTTTCACATGAATCAGGATTGTGAGCGCAATCAAGGATGATCAAAGGATCTCTACTCACGATCTCAAACCGCGCTGGCCAATTGACATTTTGCAGCCCCTTTTTTTTTGCTTTTCCGGTTATCTCGTACCCTTTGGTCTGCAACACGCCAATTGTTGCCAAAGCAGTTGCCGCGTTTGAGACCTGGTGCTGCCCAAGTAACGAAAGAGAATACTGTTCGCGTTGTGATGACTCATCATTAAGCTTAATCCAAAAGGACTGTCGCTCGAGGGAAATGTTGCTGACCCCAAACTCGAACTTCTGGTCGACTTCGATCAGTTCAGAACCTCTTTCATAACATAAAGTAGAGATTATCTTCCTCGCTTCCTCTTTTTGAGGGGATAAGACAACTGGAACACCTGGCTTGATGATCCCGCCTTTCTCGAAAGCAATCTTTTCAAGCGTATCACCGAGGATGTTCATGTGGTCCATCGAGAGAGAAGTGATCACGCTGACTTCTGGTTTCACGATATTCGTCGCATCCAAACGCCCACCCAACCCCACCTCAATGACGGCAATATCCACCTGGGCTTTCTTGAAGGCAGAAAAGCCGATGGCTGTTGTTAACTCAAATGTCGTAATCTCTTCGATCAACGGTGTAAAGGAGCGAAGTTGAGCCACTTGAGCAACCAGTTCGGCATAGGAGATAGGTTGTCCGTTGACCTGGATCCGTTCAACAAAATCGTGCAAATGAGGGGATGTGTAGAGACCAACTTTGAACCCAGATTTTGCGAGGACGCTGGCAATCATAGCTGATGTGGAACCCTTGCCCTTGGTCCCGGCTACGTGAATCACTGGGTAAGCAGCCTGAGGGTCTCCCATCAACGACATAAATGCTTTCATCCGGTCCAGGTTGAATTTTTCCGGGGAGTATCTTAATTGCCTTGTCAGGCTGTAATCTACAAAACTGTACAGGAAATCCAGGCTGGATTGGTAGGATTGTTCAATATCGCTCATGTAATTTTCTGGTTTCTATATTATATTAACCCTTGCATTGTACACATATGGATACCAGATGACAAGACATCACAACTATTCGATGGAAAAACCAATTGTTACCACGTTAACACTCACACTCAACCTGCCCGGATGCAGAAGTCTGAAAGAGAAACGTGGACGCTTAGCACACATGGTGAATAGAATTCGAAGAGAATTTAACCTTTCAGTTTCCGAAGTTGGCAATCAGGATTCGTGGCAATCCGCATTAATCGGTTGTGCGGTGATTTCTAACGACCTGAGATATAATCAGCGGCTTCTTGAAAGTGTCATTCCCTTCATTGAAACCCATTATCCAGATGAACTTTTACTCGACCATCAAATTGAACTTATCTGAAACAACTTATTAGAGGTATTTGTTGATCAATAATTCAGAAACGATTAAAAGCACCCTTTTGAAAATTCTCCCAGGTGTCCAGAAACCTGGCAGATACTTTGGTGGTGAACTTAACAGTGTCAGAAAGGACTGGGAGGGGGTCGACACAAAGGTTGCCCTGGTATTTCCTGATATCTATGATCTCGGCGTACCCAACCTTGGACTGATGATCCTTTACGAAATCATCAACAACCTGCCAAACACGCTCTGCGAACGCGCCTACAGCCCCTGGTTGGACATGGAAGCCGCTATGCGGGAAAACGGACTCCCGCTATATTCGTTGGAATCCAAACGACCGTTAAAGGACTTTGACCTGATCGGGTTTACATTGCCCTATGAATCCATCTTCACAAATGTGTTGAACCTCCTCGATCTTGCCGGCATCCCACTTCGCTCACTTGACCGAGGCGACGCTGTCCCCCTGATCATCGCGGGCGGACATGCCGCCTATAACCCGGAACCGATGGCGGATTTTTTCGATGCGTTTGTAATCGGCGAAGGAGAAGAGGTGATCAAGGAGATTATCAACTCCATCTCTTTCGGTAAGAAGCATCGGTTATCCAGAGTTGACCAATTGCACGCGTTACAGAAAATACCAGGAATTTACACCCCCTCTCTTTATCTACCAGAATATGATAAAGATGACCGTTTTTCAAAACTCCAGCTTTTGGACGAGTCCGCGCCGTTGTCAGTGACGAAAAGGATTTGCGCCACCCTACCGCCTCCTCCTACCCGTTTCATTGTTCCCTCGGTCGAAGTCGTTCATAACCGGATCGCCATGGAAATCATGCGAGGTTGTACTCGTGGCTGCCGTTTTTGCCATGCTGGCATGGTCAACCGGCCAGTCCGGGAACGTTCTCCTGAAGCGATCCTCACTGCAATTGAAGAGTCCTTGGAAAAAACAGGATACGAGGAAATTGCCCTTTTGTCACTTTCATCCAGTGACTATACGCAGATAAACAAATTGACTGACCTACTTCATGAACGTTTTAAAGGAGAAAATCTCACGGTTTCTCTGCCTTCGCTGCGTATTGAATCCTTTTCCGTAGATATCATGGAGAAGCTCAAGGGCTCCCGGCAGGGTGGTTTCACTCTCGCCCCGGAAGCAGCGTCAGACCGGATGCGCGACAAAATCAATAAACCCATCTCGGCAGAACAACTCATCAATACTGCCCGTGAGATCTATTCCAGGGGTTGGCAGTCCATCAAACTTTACTTTATGATCGGTCAACCCGATGAAACTATCGAAGATGTGCAGGCTATCGCAGACCTGGCAAAGGCAGTCATCGTGGAGGGAAGAAAAACGATCGGAAAGAAAGCCAACCTCCATGTCGGAGTGAGCACCTTCGTTCCAAAGCCTCACACACCGTTCCAGTGGGCAGCTCTTGCTCCCCTTCCTGAGGTTCTGGAAAAACAGAATCTTCTCAAAGACCAGCTGCGGGGTCCTGGATTGCGGATGACATGGTCAAACCCGAGGGAAACGATCCTTGAAGCAGTTCTTTCGCGCGGAGACAGGCGTTTGGGCAAGGTGATCGAATCTGCGTGGAGGCGGGGTGCCCGCTTTGACGCCTGGCAGGACCAGTTTAACTTCAACGTTTGGATGGATGCCTTTGACGAACACGGAATCAAATTGGAAGAGTACACCCGATCACGAGATATTTCTGAAAAGCTTCCATGGGATCATATAAATGCTGGGATATCCAGAAAATTCCTTGAAAGGGAGTACGAGCTTTCAAAACAAGGCGTCACCACTTCAGATTGTCGGGAGAAGTGCCATGCTTGCGGGATTATTCCGGATTTTCTGGAAGTAAAGCGGGCTGCGCCGGACGCCTCGTGGTTCTGCCCGGAGGTCTCCTGATGAAACGGTTCCGAATCCGATATTCCAAGGGCGATGAACTGCGCTTTACCGGGAACCTCGATATGCACAAGGTTTGGGAAAGAACATTTCGCCGTTCAGGCATCCAATTGGCGTATTCGCAGGGCTTTCACCCACAGCCCAAAATCCAACAAGCCTGTCCACTTCCTCTCGGTTTTACAAGTTCCTTTGAAGTACTGGATTTCTGGACTAAGGATGACGCAGATCCCTCACAATTGATCCTTGATTTGAATAAAACACTGCAGCCCGGGATTACCATCCTTGAACTATCAGAAATCGACCTTTCTGCCCCACCTCTCCAAACAATTGTGACCAGTTCTGTGTACCGGGTCACCCTGCTTGACCGGAAAACTCACCAGGACTTGCTGAAGAAGATTCAAGAATTCCTCCAACGAGAGAATTGTTTCAGAGAACGACGTGGGAAATCCTATGACCTGCGGACCCTCGTTGAAGAATTAGAACCTGGTTCATCAGGGCAGGTTGGCTTCCAGGTAAAAATGACCATGTTACCTGGGGCAACGGGTCGTCCAGAAGAACTTCTCCAGGAATTTGGGATTGCACTGGAAGAAACGCTCATTGAGAGAACCCTGCTTTCGTTCAGTGATTAATGAGTCCAGTCTTGCCGACTTTTCAATTGTACGAATGTACCAATCCCGACTGCCAGCTGCGGTTTCCCTCAAACCTTTCAGTGGAGAAAGTCGATTTCTGTCCTTTTTGTTCCTCAGCGATGCGTCCGATTGGAGAATCGTTTTCAAATTACCAAAGCACCACGGTAAATCAAAGCACAAATCTCAAGTTTTCGTTGATTTTGGATAATTTGCGCAGCAGCCAGAATGTCGGCTCAATATTTCGTTCCGCTGACGGTGCGGGAGTTGAGCACTTGTATTGTTGTGGTACAACCCCTACACCAGAGCATCCGAAAGTTATAAAAAGCAGCCTTGGAGCAGAGGATCATACCCCTTGGAGTTACCATCCCAATGCAGTCAATCTGATCGTCGAATTGAAAACCACTGGAAGCAGAATCATCGCGCTTGAAAGTACAGAACACTCCACATCCCTGTTTGATTTTTCTTTCGAGAATTTTCTGTCATCGTCATACGTGATCGTGATTGGAAATGAGATTGCTGGTGTTGATCCCGGTGTGCTCGAACTCTCGGACGAAGTCCTCCATATCCCCATGGTTGGCATCAAGTCCTCTTTAAATGCGGCGGTATCCGCCGGAATCGCGATCTATCACCTCAGGTTTGTGCAGTTGCCACTCGAAAAGCGGTAAAATCAGTGTTTAGAGGAGATTATTGCCTATGCCGATCTATGAGTATCAATGTCAATCCTGCGGTTCGAAATTCGAAGCCCTTCGATCGATGAGGGATTCTGATTCTCCCATTAGTTGCAAGAAATGCGCGTCTGAGAAGACGAAACGTGTTGCCAGCGCCTGTTTTTCCAAGGTGCAAGGCGGGTCAAGCTCATCCAGCGCAGGTGGTTGCGCGGGATGTTCCGGTGGGTCCTGTTCAACGTGTGGACATTGATCAAGATGAAAAGTGACTTCTTTATTGGTAAGAAAGCCCTCATCACGGGGGGATCAAGTGGAATTGGACTCGCAGTTGCCAGGGAACTGGCAGCGCGTGGTAGTCATGTCACCATCCTCTCCAGAAACACAAATTACCTCACGAAAGCCGTTCAGGAAATTCAATCCAGTGCGATAACCGCTGATCAAAGGATAGAGTTTATCGTCGGGGATATCACAGAGCGGGAATCCTTAAATAATGTACTGGACCAACACATGAATTCGGCTGGATGCCCAGACATCATCCTCAATTCCGCTGGTGTTGCTCATCCGGGTACTTTCACCGGTTTAAAACCTGAGATATTCGATTGGATGATGCAGGTAAATTATTTCGGAACAGTAAATGTTCTCAAGAAACTTGTTCCAAACATGCAAAAAGCCCGCTCCGGGAATATCATCAATGTCTCTTCAATTGCAGGCTTTATTGGCGTCTACGGATACACGGCTTACGGGGCATCGAAATTCGCCATTTCCGGACTTTCTGATGCGTTGCGGGCAGAATTAAAGCCACATGGGATCAAGGTCTCCATCGTCTTCCCTCCGGATACTGACACTCCTCAACTCGATTATGAAAAAAAGTACAAACCGTTCATCACGAAACAGATCGCAGGGTCCTCGAAATTAATGTCCGCGCAAGCCGTAGCCCTGGAGATCGTACACGGAATCGAACGGGGTAAATACCTGATCCTACCCGGTTTTGAAAGCAAGCTGTTTTACTTTTTGCACCATTTTGCAGGAAAAGCCCTTTATCCGATCATGGATGTGATGGTAAGCGATGCAATCAGTAAGTTAAAACTCGGTAAATAACCACAAGTTTTCCCGATCACCAGACCTCCTGAAAGTTCGATCAGGAGGTCTATGTTATACTCGGAAGCAGATCAAACCCCAAAAATGGAGAAGCATTTATGAAAAAAGATTTTTTGGCAATCACTGATTATTCGCCCGAAGAGATCCAACAACTCCTTGACCTAGCTATTCAATTAAAAAAGGAGCATTTTTCCGGAGGAAATCAACCCTTGTTCAAGGGTAAAGTTCTTGCCATGATCTTCCAAAAACCAAGTTTGCGTACCAGGGTCAGTTTTGACATGGCAATGCGGCATATGGGTGGCGATGCCCTCTACCTCTCCCCGAACGAGATCGGTCTTGGGCAACGGGAATCGATTGCTGATGTCGCCCGCGTCTTATCCGGGTATGTGGATGCCCTCATGGCGCGTGTTTTTGACCATAACCATGTGCTTGAACTCGCCAAATGGTCAAGTGTTCCCGTCGTCAACGGTTTGAGCGATTACAATCACCCCTGCCAGGGGATGGCAGATGCGCTCACCATCCTTGAGAAATTTGGTTCCTTGAAGGGGTTAAATGTCACTTATGTTGGAGACGGAAACAATGTGGCGGTGTCTTTGCTGCATGTTTGTGCCAAGTTGGGAGCGAATTTCACCCTGGCAAGCCCGGAGGGTTACGACATGATACCGGCTGCCATTGACCTGGGCAGGAAGATTGCGCAAACCTCAGGCTGTAAAGTGAACTTTATCCGCGATCCTCACGAAGCCGTTAAACAAGCTCATGTGATCTACACGGATACCTGGACC
Organism: uncultured Chloroflexia bacterium; assembly: GCA_963774925.1. Lineage (GTDB taxonomy): Bacteria > Chloroflexota > Anaerolineae > Anaerolineales > Anaerolineaceae > UBA6107. The sequence continues at coordinate 340,075 of CAVZGM010000001.1, read as the reverse complement.
AGCATGGGGCAGGAAGCCGAGACCGAAAAACGCAAAGCTGTATTCCCTCCTTACCAGGTTAACAGTCAATTGGTAAGCGAAGCAGATAAGGACGTCATCGTTCTTCATTGCCTCCCCGCGCACCGTGGTCAGGAATTGACCGATGAAGTCGCCGACGGAACGCACTCAAAGATCTTCCCGCAGGCTCACAACCGCCTGCACGCACAGAAAGCCATTTTATACAAACTTCTACTCGGAGCCTAAACATGAATTCAAGGGATTACATTGAACTGGAAGATAAGTACGGCGCGCATAATTACCATCCATTGGACGTGGTCATTACCAAAGGACGCGGTGTATGGGTTTGGGACGTCGATGGAAAAAAATACCTGGACTGTCTCAGCTCTTATTCCGCTCTCAACCAGGGGCATGTCCATCCTGCTATACTCAAAGCGATGGTCGACCAGGCAAAAAAAGTCACCCTCACCTCCCGTGCGTTCAGAAACGACCAGCTTCCGCTCTTCTACCAGGAAATTGCGGAAATGACTGGTTACAACATGTCCCTGCCGATGAACAGCGGTGCGGAAGCCGTTGAGACCGCGCTTAAGCTCGCCCGGAAATGGGCATACACGGTTAAGGGTGTTCCCCGCCACCAGGCTGAGATCATTGTCGCGGAAGGCAATTTCCACGGCCGCACCATCTCGATCGTTTCCTTCTCCAGTGAACCGCTCTATAAAGACGATTTCGGACCCTTCACCCCAGGGTTCGTCCGTGTTCCTTATGGTGATGTTGAAGCCATCGTAAAAGCGATCACACCCAATACTGCCGCGGTAATGCTTGAACCCATCCAGGGAGAAGGCGGCGTCTTGATCCCGCCCAAGGGATACCTGAAAGCTGTCAGCAAGGCTTGCAAAGCGAATAATGTGCTCTTCATCGCCGATGAAATCCAGACTGGTTTGGGACGCACAGGAAAGCTGTTCGCTATGGAACACGATGGCGTGAAAGCTGACATGGTCATCATCGGGAAAGCGCTTTCTGGAGGTTTCTACCCGGTTTCGGCAGTTCTGGCAGACAAGAAGATCATGGGGCTTTATAAACCAGGGGAACACGGCTCAACGTTTGGTGGAAACCCAGTTGCAGCCGCGGTCGCCAGGGCAGCCCTCAAAGTGATTCGCGATGAGAATCTGATCGAAAAAGCGGAAGCCCAGGGTCAATATTTCATGTCAGAGCTAAAGAAGATCCAGAGTCCACATATCAAGGAAATCCGAGGTAAAGGACTCTTGATCGGAGTTGAATTACACCCGCAGGCTGGCGGAGCCCGCCGATTCTGTGAAGCCCTGAAACAACTGGGCATCCTGGCAAAGGAAACTCACGACCACGTGATCCGTTTTGCACCTCCGCTCGTCATTGACCAGCAAACCATCGACTGGGCACTTCCAAAGATCAAAAAAGTGCTTGAGATAGCGTAATACGAAGAGTACAATAAGACCGTACATAGATACGTACGGTCTTATTTTTTTTTAATCCCCGGAGGAATATGAACCGACTGGCGAAAATCGTTTGCACACTTGGACCAAGTTCTTCTGACAAAAAGACCATCACGAAACTGATCAAGGCGGGCATGGATGTCGCCCGGCTGAATTTTTCTCATGGAACTCATGAAAGCCATGAAGCACTCATCGGGATGATCCGGGTCTGTTCCCGGGAAACTGGGAAACCAGTAGCCATCCTGCAAGACCTGCAGGGACCCAAGCTGAGGGTTGGCAACTTACCCCCGGAAGGGATCCTGTTGAAAGCAGGCACAAGGTTAGACTTATACATGACTGGGACCCGAGAGGAAGATCACTCAGGTAGGGAAATCGCCTTACCGCTTGATGTGCCCAATCTTGCCAGGGCAGTCAAACCAGGAAACCGAATTCTGTTGGATGACGGCAAGCTTGAACTCCAAGTGGTGGAAGTGATTGGAGAAACAGTAAGTACGAAAGTAGTGCTGGGGGGATTACTCAAAGCCCACAAAGGTGTTAACCTTCCGGGTACCAACCTGGGAATCGAAAGATTCACAGAGAAAGACCACACAGACCTGGAATTCGGTTTGGCACATTCGGTTGACCTTGTCGCCATCTCCTTTGTCGAAACAGCCGAGGACGTCAATCAGGTTCGTGAAATGATTAAAGAGTTAGCACCAACCCGTGGTTCTACTCCCATCATTGCAAAACTGGAACGACCTGCCGCAATCAGGAACCTGCACGAAATCATGCACGTTGCGGATGGCGTGATGGTAGCGCGTGGTGATCTCGGTGTTGAGACCTCACCTGCCGAAGTACCCGCTATCCAAAAGGAAATCATTCGCAGCGCCAACCGGCATGCCAAGGTAGTCATCACCGCCACTCAAATGCTCGAATCCATGATCAGCAATCCCCGTCCCACAAGAGCAGAAGCCTCAGACGTCGCCAATGCAATCTATGATGGCACAGACGCGGTGATGTTGTCCGCAGAAAGTGCATCCGGGAGTTACCCCGTTGAGAGCGTAAAAATGATGGATATCATCATTCGTGAAGCTGAAAAACACCGGGTGGAATGGGGACAGGTTGAGGAGTTTCCCAAGGAAGCACTGAAGGATGATGCCCTTGTAATCTCTCTGGCTGCAAAAACACTCGCCCATGACCGCAATGTTTCCAATATCGCGGTCTTTACCCAGACCGGGAGAACGGCACTACTCATGTCAAAAACCCGTCCCCGCGTCCCGATCATTGCATTTACGCCGGAACCATCCAGGTTACCTCTCCTTTCCTTATATTGGGGAGTTCAACCTGTCCTTGTTCCATTTGCGAATTCTTTAGAGGAAATGGTCACCGGCGTTGATCAGTATTTGATGAAAAACGAGAGTTATAAATCCGGCGACCAGGTGGTGTTGATTTCCGGTTTTCCGGTCGGCGCGATGCGCTTGCCTAACCTGGCGCTGCTTCATACGATTGGTGAAAAGGTTTAATAAGGACCAATCGTATGGAACTTCGTGTCTTGGAAAAAGGGAACAAAAAGGACATTCGAGTATTTCGGTCTGTGCCTTTTCAGATATACCGACGGCACTCTTTATGGGTCCCACCACTTCCGGGTGAGATTGAACGAGTGATGACCCCAGAAAACCATCCTTTTTACGAACACTCAGACGCTGACTTTATCGTCATTGAGAATGGTCGTGAAGTCCTTGGTAGAATGGCTGTCCTCCACAACCGGAATTTTTGTGAGTTTCACAAACAAAATTCTGCTTTCTTTTTCTACTTTGATTCGATTGATGATTTCGAAGTCTCCCAAAAACTGTTCGATTATGCCAAGGAATGGGCACACCAGAGGCATCTAGATAAAATTGTTGGACCTAGAGGTTTCCTACGTTCAAATGCCCCCGGATTGCTGGTGAAGGGTTTCGACCAACCCCCAGCGATGGGGATCCAATATAATGCCCCGTATTATGGCAACCTGGTTGAACGAAACGGCTTCACCAAATACTTCGATCTATTTTCCGGTTACATGGACAAGCTGCCAGATAAGCTTATCCACCAGGTTGCAGAAAAAGTACTCGCGAGGGGCAGGTTCCAGGTTAAGAACTTCTCTTCCGCCAACGAGGTGATTGAATGGGTTCCCCAGATCGAGAAAGTTCATCATGAAGCGTTCCAGAAGAATCCTGATTATTATCCTTCCACTTCGAAAGAATTCGAACTGCTCATCCACAATATCCTTGAGGTTGCTGAGCCCAATCTTTTAAAGTTGATCCTCCATGGAGATGACCTGGCTGGCTTCATCGTTGCCTACCCTGACCTTGGAAATGCGTTGCGCCGAGCCAAAGGCAACCTTTGGCCCCTTGGATGGCTTCATTTGCTTGTAGGGAAGCGCTTTTCCCGGGTTGTCGATTTGAACGGCGTCGGCTTGCTGCCCGAATACCAGGGTTTGGGCGGAAACGCCTTGCTTTATTCCGAGGTCGCAAAAATTCTTGGCGCTTCCCGGTTCAAAAAAGGTGAGATCATCCAGGTGGATGAACGTAATTTCCGGAGCAAATCTGATATGGAAACCGTGGGTGTCATTTTTAACAAGACCCACAGGGTGTACTCATCATCGATCTAAACTGAATAACTAAAACATCATTTGATTCAGTTTATCAATCGACTCCCTGGGCGGTCGAATTTTTTCATCTGGTAGACGGTTCAGAGGCGTTTCAACCATGTTGTACTGGTCGAATAGTGTTGGCGCGTCAGGTTCGATATAGATCATTCCTGTCAATAACCAATTGTTCATCGCCGCGTCTTCCAACATCCGCAGGGCTTGCCAACGATCGGTTGGATCATAATCTTTCTCGATTTTCTTTAGCATCAGCTTGCTGCCATCATGCAGTGTGACTTCACGACTCATCCCGCTCTCAAAATCTTCGACAGTAATCTCCTCACGCGCTGGAACGAGAGTGAGGTCGTGCAGGGGTTCTTCATGTGTCTTGCCGAACGAATAAGAGTGAAAGGAATTCTCATGATTGTGGAAGGTTACGCAAGGGCTGATTACGTCAATCACTGCGATACCAGAGTGCGCGATAGCAGCCTTAAGCAACTCCTTAAGCTGCTTGGGATCGCCTGCAAAAGAGCGCGCAACAAAGGTGGCACCTGAAATCAACGCTTCCATGGCGATATCAACAGGTAGGAAAGGATTCGTGCCCTGCTTTTTCAGCTTCAACCCTTTTTCGGCAGTCGCCGAGAATTGTCCTTTGGTCAGTCCGTAAACGCCATTATTCTCGACCAGGTACACCATTGGTACGTTCCGCCGAACCAAGTGCTTGAATTGACCCATGCCTATGCTGGCAGTATCCCCGTCACCGCTCACGCCGATTGCCTCGAGCGTCCGGTCCGCAAACATCGCACCGAGCGCGAGCGATGGCATTCTGCCATGCAAGCCATTGAAGGAAAAAGATCTGCCAAGGAAGTAGGTCGGGCTCTTACTGGAGCAACCGATCCCACTGAACTTCACAACCTTTTCAGGAACAAGATTCATTTCATAACAGGCTGCAACGATCTGCGCAGCAATACCGTTATGACCGCAGCCCTGACAGAGCGTGGAAGGAGCGCCGCGGTAATCTGCCCGAGTTAGCCCTGCCTTGTTTACATTTTGAGTTTGGGTTGGAGGGGTTGTTGTCATTTTAGTGCTCCATTCCGATAACCTGGTTCTTGATCCATTTTGCCGTCAGCGGCAAACCGTCCATAAATGCAATTTTTCTAAATTTATGCGCTTCCGCTGGATATTCCATGGTGAGCAATTGGTGCAGCTGCCCGTCCCGGTTAATCTCTACGATATAGACCCTATCATGGTTTCTGACAAAATCTCTGACTTCCTCAGCGAAAGGAATACTTCTCAAGCGCAAATAATCAGACCGAATATCCGCTACCTTCAACAGGTCGCGCGCTTCAATGACCGCGGGATCAATCGATCCCGAGGAGATGATACCGATTGAAGAGTCAACCATAGTTTGTACTTCGGGTTTTGGCAGGTATTGCAGTGCTGTCGTGAACTTTGCCTTGATGCGGTTAAACAGATCTACCCATTCCTTGCCATCTTCGGAGTATCCAGCATATTCAGTATGACTTGTCCCGCGGGCAAAATGACCACTGCGGATATGCTGGTTTCCCAATACCGTCCGGTAAGGAATCCCGTCGCCGTCGTAATCCTTGTATCGCCCCCAATCCCCCTCATGCTCATCGATGAATTTTTGCAGACCATCTTCCCAAAGAACCTTTCCCCTATCCATCGGAAAATCAGGATAGGAGAATTTTTTTGTCATCCATTGGTTCATGCCAAAATCCAGATCGGAAAGAACAATAACCGGGGTTTGTAGTCGCTCAGCAATGTCGAAAGCCTTCCAGCCGAACTCGAAACACTCATTGATCGATCCTGGAATAAGAATGATCATCTGGGTATCGCCATGGCTGAGAAAATTCACCATGGTCAGATCTCCTTGGGATGTCCGTGTGGGCATACCGGTGCTTGGACCCACCCGTTGCACATCCCAGACAACCACCGGAACCTCTGCATAATAAGCCAACCCAAGGTATTCTGTCATCAATGACAATCCTGGCCCTGAAGTGGAGGTCATCGACCGTAACCCACCCCAACCCGCGCCAATCGCCATGCCAATGGCTGCCAGCTCATCCTCTGCCTGCACCACGGCATATGTTTCCTTCCCGGTTTCAGGATCTATTCGCAACTGGGGGAGGTATTCATTCAGAGATTCAGCCAGGCTGGTTGCGGGTGTGATCGGATACCAGGCGGCGAACTGAACTCCACCATAGATCGAACCCAAGGCAGCCGCGGTATTGCCATCAGTCATGATGCAGCCCTCGGTTCCGTTCATCCGGGTTGTTGTGTAGCGGTCCGACTTTTCAAGATTGGCAGCCGCCCACTGAAACGCGGCATTCACCATGTCGTAATTCATCCCAATCGCTTTTTGGTTCCCCTTGAAATGATATTCCAACGCCTCCTGGATCAACGGTAGATCGATCTTGAGTAAATATGCCAGGATTCCCACATAGACCATGTTGGCAATGTAATCGCGTAAATTCGGGGTGATATTGGCTTCCTTGATCAGGTGTCTCACCGGCATCGAATAAATCACGATGTCATCACGTGCTTCGGATACCTGGAAATCGTCCGGGATTAACAGCACGCCGTTCGGTACCAGGCTGGCAATATCTTCCGCAATCGAAGCTGGATTCATCGCGACGACAATGTCATCCTCCTGAACCCGAGCCAGGTACCCATCCTTGCTTAATCTCAAGGTGAACCAGGTGGGTTGTCCCTGGATATTGGATGGGAAGATGTTTTTTCCGGTGACCGGGATCCCCATGCGGAATAAGGCGCGCATGAGAGTGATATTAGCAGTGGCGCTCCCTGATCCATTGATCGTGCTGAATGTAACGCAGAAATCATTTTCGATCTTGCTCACATTATTCATTACTGATCACTCCATTATTCGAATGATAGCCTTGGAAAGGTCTTTTCCCTCTGATCCAGCAGGTCCATATGCTCGACCAACAATTTCAAACCCTGGCTGAAGTTACCAAGCCTGACTTGGTCAATGATCCTGGCGTGGTATTGCCAGACCTTGTCCGCATATAGCAGGTCAGAATAAATTTCCAACCCTTCTATACGGTAGAGATCCCAGTAAGCCTCAAAGATGCCATTGAGATATTCATTATTCAGTTTTCGATAAAACAGGAGGTGAAATTCCCGGTGTTCAGTTAAAGGGATTTTGCCGGGGATTTGTTTGATCTTTGCCTGTGCACTTCCAATCATCTCGGTCAGCGCATCCAGGTCTGTGTTTGTCAACAATCTTGCCGCCTCGATAAAATAGGCAGACTCGAGGTGCCTGCGCAGGTCAGCGTACTGCTGAAACGGAATGGAGTCAGATTCCACAGCGTATGCCAGGCTGGTGATTAATGCAGGTTTAAACCGATAAGGCAGCCGTTTAATGCCCGCCTTGGGTTTAACATCGACAATACCCAGGAACCTGGCGACTTCAAGTTGCTCCCGAAGAGATGCCACACTGGAGCCAAGTATCTTGCTTAAATCTGAAAGCGAGGGGATGCGCTGTTCTTCATCGCTGGTGAGCTGCGCCAGGTAGGACAACAGAGGGGGTAATTCGCGTATAGTTCGAATTTTCGTCACGCTATTTATCCTATTTATCAGACAAATAGAGTGTACCATGCACACTATACAATGTCAACCAGGTAATAAGTCGAGGGAAAATCCCTTATATTATCTGATTAATAAGTTTATTCATGCGAACCTAATTCGACAGAAGTTCTCAATGTACATCTTTTCCCCGCGAACCTCATCGACGACCATTTTGGCAGCCATCCGTTCTCTGAAAGTCTCTTCTATCTCTCGTATTTGCGACCGGTGTTTGAGCAATGCCCTCATTCTTGTCTCAAAGAATTCCGTCACATCAACCTTGGTATCTCCATAGGATGTTAAGGCTAACCAAAGTTCCCCAACTTGATGCGGAGGTAGTGTCACTCCTGTCTCATCATTGACTTCGTAACATGGATTCCCTGCCGCTGGAAATACTGCATCAAAAACAGCCATACCCGCAGCCCGGTGATCCGGGTGATTCATCCGGTTCGGTGAAGTAAAAAATGTTCGCGGATCGCAGGTCACGACAATATCCGGCTTGTGTGTACGGATCTGACAGATTACTTCATTTCTCAAATTAATGTCAGAAATCAGCTCTCCATCCAAAAAATCCAGGTGCTTGATCTCGCCAACCCCCAGCACATCGGCGGCTTCCCGCTGTTCCTTCGCTCTATGAACACCGATTTGTTCTGCTGTTAAGTCGTTATGTATCCATCCTCTTTGCCCCCTGGTCAACAAACAGTAGGAGACTTTGTGCCCCATTACACACCAACGCGCAATGGTTCCTCCGCAAAAAAATTCCGGGTCATCCGGGTGCGCCAGGATGACCAGGATATTCTTGGGGATTGTCCAACCTTCAAACCCATTAAAACCATCATGGGGGATTACTTTTTGGGACAATTCTCACATCCCGTGTTCATTTTTTTGGGAAAGGTTTCAGCTGCTTTCTCGATCGCATCCTTGTCCTCGATCAGCCGGATCACATCTTTGTGGTATTCACGTCTCCCCACTTCAGGAATCTCGACCAGAAGACATTCCCGTATCGGATAGACGTCCAGAACTTTTCCTTCGCCATCCGGAGTCAGAACCCGTTTGTTCTTCTTGGGAAGCAATTTACGAGCTTCCACATAATTATCGTATTCGTAGATCAAACAGCAGCGGAGCCGGCCGCACATCCCGGTGATTTCAGTCGGCGTAAGCGAGATCCCTTGCTCTTTTGCCATTCGTATCGAAATCGAGCTGAAATCCGTGATGAATTTTGAGCAACAGCGCGTTTCAAGCCCGCATGCCCCCATCCCGCCCAGATATTTGGCGACGTCTCTGGGACCGATCTGTTTTACCTCCACCTGGGCCGGTGAAAAAGCCCTTTGCAGGTCAGATCGGAGCGATTTTAGCTCGACCTTCTCTTCCGTTTCGCAACTGAAGAACACGGTCAACCTCGTTCCATCAAAGCTGTATTCACTCAGGACGATCTTGACCCCTTTCAGGCGCAGCTCCTTTGCTCTTTTCGCTGCTTCCTCGACGACCTCAGGTTCCTTTGCCTGCCAAAATTGCCTTTGGATTAAGTCTTTCGGAGTTGCCAGCCTGTCAATCAGCTTCCATCCGCCTTCTATTGGGTGTTCCGGATTATTCAGGATCTGCGCAACCTCCCCCAATTGCCAACCCCGGCTGGTTTCCACCACCACCACATCCCCATTCTTGATATTCTCACATTTGGCAGCATCGAAATTGTAGAGCTTCCCTACTTTTGAAAATCGAATGCCTACAATTTTCTGTTCAGTTTTTTCCATCACAATCTCAGCTTTCTTCAGGGTTCCGCTTCTGATAACTAACCCGAGACTTTAAAATCTCCGTAGACCTAAACGAGGGTTTTAATTAGGTTTCTCTCTCTTCTCAAGAAAAAGGGTAACTTCGTTTTTTGTATTTTCATAGAGCTGTAACAATTCTGAGTCCGGGCTCTTGATGCGCCGCAAGGTTAACCGTGCGCACTCGGTACACCCGCGCATTGCGCGGAATGAATCCACATTACAATTAACGCACCCGCAAAGACGAACCAGCATAAGGGAAATCGCGGCAGGTTCAACCTCGCTGGCATCAGGTTGAGTCACTTTTCCTATTAGTCCTCGCCATTCTTCCCCGCGGATAGTCCCAAGCAATGGGATCACTCTCATTGGAAAAAATAGTTCGGTATCCGGGTTGAACATGCTCATTCTGCTTTAGCAACCGCTTTCGCGGCGCGTACTGCTTCTTCCTGAGTAAAATTCATCGGTCGAATTTTAGCATAGTATTCGAGAGGTCTCCCCAGTCTTTCCTTATTGTAAATGTGTGTCTCTCCCCTGGTGTAGGAAGCAATCTGATAATCATGATCCATCTTGATCGCATCAAATGGACAGAATTCAGCGCACGAACCACAATTCATGCATTTATCCACATCAATATAAAATTCCTCTGAAGCGGCGATTGGTTTTCCAGTTGATTCGTCCTTTTTCCTTGTGATCCAAATACACTGAGTCGGACAAACTTTTGAGCAAATCCCGCAAGCTGTACAGCGGTAATTCCTGCCCCCATCCTCTCCCAGGGAATAAACCAGGAACGGGATAACCCGAAATTCTTCGGGGATTTTTACCGATTCCTCAGGATATTGCACTGTGAATAAACCGGTTGAGGTTACTGCGCCGCGTTTTCCGCCTGGTGCATTCCTCCTGGCGATGTCCGTCCAATAAGTGGCGAAGAAGTGCTTGATCGTTACGCCCAGCCCTTTGAGAATACCTAATCCGTTCATCTCTCCTCCTTACCGATCCACTTCGCCAAGCACGATATCCACCGCCCCAAGGATGGTAACTGCGTCGGCAATCTTGCCGCCAATGCACATTTTCGCCAGTCCGGTTAAATTGATCATTGATGGCGCACGAACATGGTACCGCTTCGGATTCGCCTTCCCATCAGAGACAACATAATAACCCAGCTCACCCCGGGGACCCTCCACGCGTCCATAGGCTTCTCCTGCCGGGATTTTCATCATGTAATTGACTTTACCAGCCATTACCGGACCTTCGGATGGGATTTCCCTCAGCGCTTGATTAAGAATACGCAGGCTTTGACGGATCTCGTCCAACCGAACCAGGTAACGATCGTAAACATCTCCGTGATTCCGGTAACACACATCGAATTTAAAGCGATCATAGATCCCATAAGGTTCAGCCCGCCGAATATCGTAAGGGATACCGGATGCACGGAGGATTGGACCGGCGGCTGAAAAAGCAATCGCTTCGTCGCCAGTTAACACCCCAACGCCCTCACATCTTGAGCGGACGATTTCGTTATTCGTGAGGTACCGGTCAAGGTCATCGATCTTCCTGGGCAAACGATTTTCGACCAGTGTTTTTACCGCCTTAAAATCCGATTCTGTGATATCTCGCACTACTCCACCAAAGCGGAAGTAATTGCACATCATGCGCGACCCGGATACCGATTCAAAGATATCCAGGATCAATTCACGTTCTTCCAATGCGTATAACGACGGGGTAAAGAACGCACCCAGGTCATTGAGCAGAAAGCCGATCGACATGGTATGACTGGCGATCCTGGTCAGTTCTGCCATGATAACCCGCAGGTATTGTGCTCTCTCCGGAGGTTCGATTCCTAAGAGTTTTTCCACAGTGATCGCGTAACCAAAATTGTTGCTCATGGAAGCAAGATAATCCAGGCGGTCTGTGTAGGGCATGATCTGCAGAAACGTATTGCGTTCACCAATCTTTTCGTGATTCCGGTGCATATATCCGAAGACAGGTTTGAGGTCAACGACCGTTTCACCTTCGAGCAAGGCGACCATTCTAAATACGCCATGAGTGGAGGGGTGCTGAGGACCAATATTGACGAGGTATTGGTCGGTATTCAATTCCCCAGGAACTTTGCCTGTCGAGCGATGAAAACTATCGATCAGTGCTTTTTCCGCAAGGGGTGTCCATTCAGTTGGATCAAAGTTCTTTGGATAACGCACATTATCCTGGAAAGGATTGGTAAGCTCAAGCCTGAATCCCTTCCCCTCCGGCCAGCGATTCTTAAAGGGTTTAACTTCCTCCTCAAAAAGCGGTTCCTTCCAATCTTTTCTTAGGGGGTATCCATCGAACCCTTCCCACAATAATAACCGCCTCAGGTCTGGATGGTCCTGAAAACGGATGCCGTACATGTCCCACACCTCGCGCTCCTGAAAATCCGCACCTGGGAATAAGTGCGTCACAGAATCCAAAAACGGTTCTTCTCTGGAGGTGAAAACTTTCAGTTCCAACTCGGTTCCTCCAATGGAGCGATAGAGGATATAAACAACCTCGAACCTATCCTCAGGGTAATCGTCGACTGCTGTCACACAGGAAAGATAATCGTAGCCATGCTCATCACGCAGGCAGGTCATGACCTCAAGCAGGTTTTCAGCTTCGACCAGGATTCCGTGGAAACCGTGTCTTTCATCAAGATTGGTCTTTCCAGGGAAACGAACAGACAAATTTTTAAAAACTTCTTCGGTTGAAGGCAGGTAATCCATCATGCCACCTCCTCCGGTGAGGCTTCCACTAGTGGTGGTTCCTCAATTTTATGAGTTTCAAAGCTAATCAGGTCCTTTTTCCCCGGGTCAAAGAGGTCCGGACCCAGCTCTGGGATCGGGAAATCAACAGCTGGTTCTTTTTTGTACCAGCGAGCATTCGCGAGTGATTCCTTTTCTATCTTTTTCTGGAGGGCGATCAGGCCATTCAGCAGGGCTTGCGGAGTTGGCGGGCAGCCAGTGATATATACATCTACGGGGAGAAAGGTATCAATACCTGGAACCACGTTGTATCCCTCTTTAAAAGGTCCGCCGCCAGAGGCACATGCGCCCATGGCTACCAAGTACTTTGGCTCAGACATCTGGTTGTATAGGCGCACGATTTGCGGAACCATTTTCTTGGTCACGGTTCCGGCAACGATCATCAAATCCGCCTGGCGCGGGCTTGGACGCATGACTTCCATTCCAAATCTCGAAAAATCATATCTACCGGCTGCCGTACAGATCATTTCTATTGCACAGCAGGCAAGTCCGAACATCATTGGCCAAAGCGAATTGCTTCTGCTCCAGTTATAAATACGATCCAGCGTTGTGACAGTGACCTGCTGATCGAGCTCAGCCGGAATTTCCACACCTGGTTTTTGGAGTTCCATTTTATCCATGCGAACCTCCTGTGTTTCTGAATACCTTGATTGTAACTTGCCCAAACCTCTTGTCAAGTCTATAATTAAGCAAATATATTTTGTCTTAATTAAAATGAAAACAGAAACTCAAATCTTATCCGCCCTCCAAAAAGAGGGGCCACTCTCAGTCCTCCAGCTAAGCCAGAAGATTGGATTGACTAAAGCTGCCATCCGATATCAATTGGGACACCTTTTAAATCGTGGAGCCATTTATCCTGTTTCCTCCTCGAATCAATCAGGCGCAGGCAGACCTTCAACCAGATTCAAGTTAAATGCTTCGCCCAATCCGCGGCTTTTAAAACTCTTGATCCAAGTGCTATCCAATGAGCTTCTGGAGCGAAATGAAGAAAATCAAAATATTGAGAAGTCAGCAGAGTCAATTGCACTCGGATTATTAGCTACCGGGGACTCGACTGGAAACTCAAAAGCAGTAAGAATTAATCGCCAGGTTGAAAATCTACGATTGCTTGGCTTTGTTATCCATTGGGAGGTCACGCAGAGCGGTCCAGCAATTTTCTTTGAAACAGAACCGCTGTCCGCGGTGATCCCGAATGCCAATTTGGTTTCTGCCATCCTCACCGCGCTTACAGCCAGGATAACGTAAAAGAGCAGCGGGGTTCCGCTGCTCTTTTTTCGAGGTCAATTATGCTTATTCTACGGTAACTGATTTTGCCAGGTTTCTTGGCTGATCAACATCCAGTCCACGCAGAGAAGCAATATGATAGGCAAGAATCTGCAATGGGATGACCGTGATGACCGGGCTGAGCATCCAGGAAGGAGTCGCAGGCACCCACAACACCCGATCAACCAGCGAAGCCACCCGCTCGTCCCCTTCCGTGGCAACAGCGACCACGACCCCGCCACGCGCCTTTGCCTGTTCGATTTGCGAAATCATTTTTTCATACCAGGGGTCTTTGGTGGCAATCGCCAGGACCGGCATATCCTTGTCTATCAAGGCGATTGGTCCGTGTTTCATCTCTCCGGCAGGGTAAGCTTCTGCGTGGATGTAAGAAATTTCCTTTAGTTTTAGAGCTCCTTCGTAAGCGATCGGCATGTTGATTCCGCGCCCGAGGTAGAGCATATCGCGAGTGTCCTTGAGAAAGTCTGCCGTTTCTTCCACCTCGCTGTCACGGTCAAGGCAGCGTCCGACAAGTTCCGGAACGAGACGAAGGTCGTTCACCAGCGATCTCCTCTGGCTTTCAGAGATGGTTCCGCGCAGGTCAGCCAACAGAACCGCGAGCATGTAAAGGTCAACCAGTGGTGCAGTGAAAGCCTTGGTTGAAGCAACGCCGATCTCTGGACCGGTCTGCATGGAAATGTATCCATCGGCGATGCGCATGGCTTGCGAGCCAATTGCGTTCACGATAGACCATAGTTGTGCACCGCGTTTCCTGGCTTCATCCATCGCTGCCAGCGTATCCGCAGTCTCTCCTGACTGGCTGATCGCAACCACTGTAGTTTTCTCATCCAGGATCGGATCAGCATAGCGGAACTCAGAACCGATTTCCAGGCTGGAAGGGACGCGAGCTATACGTTCGATCAGTATCCTGCCCACCATGCCGGCATGGGAAGCGGTACCACAGGCCGTCAGGATAATCTTGTTGATTTCACTGGCGCGCTCTTTTGTTAGGTTCAATTCGGGTAGGCGGATGGTCCCGTTTTCAAAATCCACCCTTCCCGCCAGGGTATCCGTGAGCGACCGTACCTGCTCGTGGATCTCTTTTTGCATGAAATGCCGGTAATTCCCTTTTTCAGCCGCCACCGGATCCCAGGCAACGGTGGAGACCTGCATATCAACGGGGGTTCCCTCTATCGTTTTTATCTCGACCCCGCTGCGGGTAACAACCGCCATCTGGCATGAATCCAGGAACATCAGCCTGCGCGTGTGCTCCAGGATAGCTGGGATATCCGATGCGATGAAATTCTCCCCTTCACCTAGACCAATCACCACGCCGCCCGCGTTCCCGATTCTGGCTGCCACGATTTTATCCGGTTCCCTGGTTGAAAAGATCACAACCCCATGCGCGCCTTTCAGTCTTCCCAATGTTTTTCGCACAGCCGTCTCCAGATCAATACTGGTGCTCATGTATCGCTCGACGAGGTGCACGATCGTTTCTGTATCGGTATCCGATTGAAAGACAACTCCTTCGGAAGTTAATTCATCCTTCAGCTCGATGAAATTCTCGACAATGCCATTATGGACTACCACCACCTCACCAGTGCTCCCGAGATGTGGGTGCGCATTGCGAGCGGTCGGTTCGCCATGGGTTGCCCAGCGGGTGTGCCCAATGCCAAGTTTGCCCTTGATTGGCGACTCTATCAGCAGGATTTCCAGGTTTTTCAGTTTCCCTGCGTCTCTGCGAACCTCGATGTGTCCATTAGTGAGCACTGCCAAACCGGCAGAGTCATAGCCGCGGTATTCGAGTTTCTTTAGACCATTCAGGATGATTGGTGTCGCGTCTTTCTCACCAATATAGCCGACAATTCCGCACATATTTCCTCCATCGGAAATAATTATTGATGTAGTCCCAAACGAGGGACAAGATGTAATTGCTCTCTATGAAAGGTCGGGCTGGTTCAGTCCGGAGGGCATCCGCTGATCTCTCGATTTTCCCGGTGTAAACCGGTTAACTTCACCCTGCGGTGAAGAACCCTCATCCTCGTCAACCAGGTTCAACCTGGTCCATGCGCTATTCCCTTCATCTTGTACCAAATCCACAAAATTCTTATAGGCAACCTCCAATACTCCTTTTTGCGGATTATACCAGATGTTATTATCTGGCAACCGCCTCTCAATTTATACCAACCGAACGGATTACTTCCCAGCCCTTTGGATCAACGCCACAACATCCGGAAAGTCAATCCCCAACCGTTTTACAGTATCGACAGTAGGGATCCCGTTTGTGGACCAGCCGCGGCGTTTGTATACCGCGTTGACAAGCTGTTCGTACTGATTTTCACGGTACTTGCGAACCGCGCTAATTTTCTCCTCGACAGACATGGATGTCGGATCGAGGTGCAGGATCTCTTTCAACTGGGAATCGTAACGTTCCGTGTGAGCGTTATACTCCGCCGGGGTTGCCGGACCGATCAACCGGTAAGGAGGATAGTCGTGTTCCCGTGTACCAAACCCCAGCCGCAAGTTGAATAGTCTTTGGAAGTTATATACCTTTTCAGACTGCGCCATCAGGTCTTCCGGTTTTGTGGGTTTACCAGTCATTCCCTCATAAAGCCAGCAATAATTTTCCACATGTTCCGGGACCTTGGCAGGTTCCTTGGCAGTTTTGTTGGACTCAGGGATGATGTCATTCCAGGGTAATTTACACAGACCATGCAAACTAAACCAGGTGCGCCAAACCGGGAAATAATGCAGCGCTTCAGCTTTTGCTTCAAAGGTCGGCAGCTGCTTGTGAACCATATCCATGAAAATCAACCAGGCTTCATCGTGCTGGGGTCCTTTCGATGCTAAAGCGTACCCGCCCTGCTGAGCAAGCGATTCCCTTGAGATGTATTCCGAAATCTCCAATCCCTTGATTTCCATGCTCATGTCGCGTAATTGCTGTTCATTTGCTCCAAACTTTTCCACAAAGATCTGCCGCATTCTCCTCACGCCCTGTCCGACTGTCACGCCGAAACCTTCGCCCCGCGCCATCTGATGCAGGAGCTCAAAGGCTGCTTCCGCATTGCCCCAGGTCAGATCCAATCCCCCTGTCTTCTCCTGGTTGATAATACCAAGCTCATAACATTCATAAGCAAATGCCATTGCATTACCCACCGAAATGGTGTCGATCCCATAGGTATCGCAATAGAAGCACAATTCAAGCATCGCCGGCGCATCGAAGATTCCCAGGTTGGAACCCAACGCGCCTAATGATTCATATTCAGGTCCATCCACACTAACAGCCTGTCCCTTATAGGGACCTGATTGCAGGTGATAATGCGGCACCATGTGGGCACAGGCCAAATTGCAACCGTACCAGCAGCCGTCCGGGCCACGGAAGTCATACTGCGACTTCCAGACTTCCCCGTTAACCTTATACGCGTTCGGATCCGAACCGAAGCGGAAATTCTGCACGGGCAGAATGTCGAACTTGTTCATGATCTCAACCAAGTACGGAGTTCCCACATGGCTCATGTCGTTCTGGGAGGAGTCAAACGTCGCAATTTCCTTGTTGATCCTTTTCCCCGCGGCGCGGATCAATTCCATGTTCGCTGCGCCATTGCTATCACCTGAGAGAGAGGAATATTTAACTACGATCGCTTTCACGCGTTTATCTCGCAGCACTGTCCCAGTACCTCCACGGGCAGCCTGCTTGATGCGGATCTCTTCCCTCCGGAGATCGTAATAACTGAGATTAACGCCACAAATGGGCAGATGCGCAGCCGCAACACCGGAAGCAACAATCGAGAGTGATCGTTTTTCCTTATCATCCCTGGCATAAAGGGCAGTCAACTGCTTGTTCAGGATATGCGTGTCGATGGCATCCAGGGGAGCTGCTTCGATCCTGACAACACCGGTATCACCGTCAATCAGAATGACAACTTCTTGCTCTGATTTACCCTGGATTTCCAGAGCATCCCATCCGGAATATTTCAAATAAGGTCCGAAATAGCCGCCGCCATTACTGTCAATTATTGAATGGGTTAGCGGCGAGATGGTGACCACTGTGCTTTTTCCACTTCCAGGATAAGAGGTGATCCCGCCGATCGGTCCACCAGCAATGACAAATTCGTTCTCGGGATCATCCCAACGTGTTTCCGGTTTGGTGCTATTCCATAACAACCACAGGCAGAAGCCTTTCCCGCCAGTAAAAGTATCCTTCATTTTTTCGTTAACCGGTTTCGCGGTGATCTTCCTGGTAGTCAAATCGATATGCAACGTTCTATTGGCATACCCATGAACAACTGGGTGTTTTTCATATACGTACTCAGCCAATACCTGATGCGCTTCGCGAATCTGATCGATCGTTGTTTCCATGAGCTCTCCTGTTTGACGTCTGTTCTCGTATTATATCAATGCATGGGAATATTGCCAGCCGTTATCCGCATCCGGACTCATTGGTATAATTCGGAGCAAAGTATCCAAGAAAACAAGTGAACAATCAGACGCAGCCTCCACCCGAAATCATTACCGGGCAAACCAGGAAGAATTTCCGCAATGTCCAAATCGACGCGATCGGTGTTGGTCTGGCAAATGCAGCGGCTCCTTTCCTGCCCGTTTTTTTGACGCACCTTGACGCTTCTTCCTTCCAGATTGCCATGTTATCATCCATGCCCGCAATCACCGGAATTCTCCTGGCAATACCGCTGGGACGGTTTCTACAACGCCAATCCAACATAATCAAGTGGTTCAGCATAGCCCGCTTATTGGTGATTGCCTGCTACGCTCTGACCGGGTTGGTTTCGTTCCTCATCCCGCGCGCAATGCTGGTGAATTCAATTCTATTGATCTGGGCAATCGCCACTTTGCCACAGACCATTGTCGCGATCACATTCTCAGTGGTGATGAACGCAGTGGCAGGACCAACCAGGCGATTTGAACTCATGTCCAGACGCTGGTCAACCATGGGGTTAACCACCACACTGATAGTACTGGCGATCGGACAACTGCTTGACCGGGTCATCTTTCCGCTTAATTACCAGTTGATGTTTATTGGCATGTCGCTGGGAGGGTTGATCAGCTTCTATTATTCTTCTCACATCGTTTTGGAGCAGACGATCCCGCCGCCTTTAACCGCTGGAAAATCGTTTAGAGCTCAGTTCGAAGAATTCCGGCATCTTGTTTGGGGCGAAAAAGCGTTCACCAGGTTTCTCACAAAACGGTTTATCGTCATGTCAGGTGTTCAACTTTCCGCACCGCTCATCCCCCTTTACCTCGTTCGCGTCGCCAAAGTCTCTGACGGTTGGATCTCAGTCATTAATATGTCGCAGACCGCCATCCTGGTGATTGGGTACTTTTTGTGGACACGTCAATCAAAACGCCGGGGAACGCACTCCGTCCTTGTCTGGACCACACTGGGAATTTCGCTTTATCCTTTGCTGCTTAGCTTCACCACGATACCCTGGCAGATTGCACTTATCGCTGGTTTTGCTGGTGTGTTCTCCGCCGGATTGGACCTGGTCTTCTTCGATGAACTGATGAAAACCGTTCCCATTGAATACTCCGCCATTTTTGTCTCTTTCGCCCAGATGATGCAATTTCTCGCAATGGTAATTGCCCCACTTTTGGGAACTACGATCTCTGACCTGTCGAGTATTCAAACCGGTTTATTGGTTGCGTTTGGGTTGCGTCTTGCCGGATTTTTCGCCTTCCTTCTCCCCCTTCGAAGCAAGAGAGAGGTAAGAAATTAAATTTTCTTGACTTTTTTGGGTCTGATTCGTAGAATGAAGATATTCACAAGCCCCCAGGTAAATTTAACGAATCAATCTGGGGTAGACTTACGGTACGCTTGTTAGACTACTAATCTTGGAGGAAACATGAACACACCCGCAGCCCTGAAGTATTCCAAAACTGATGAATGGATCCTGGTTGAGGGCAATATCGCCACCCTTGGTGTCACCGATTATGCCCAGGAACAACTATCCGATGTTGTTTTTGTTGAGGTAACCGCAGCCGTGGGCGATGAGGTTAGCAAGAGTACCTCCGTCGCGACGATCGAATCGGTCAAAGCAGCAGCAGATGTCAGCCTGCCCATCTCCGGTAAGGTCATCAAGGTCAACGAAGCCCTCTCGAATGCACCAGAGAAGATCAATTCTGACCCGTATGGGGAAGCCTGGTTATTGAAAGCTGAATTGAAAGAACTTTCCGAATTGAATGACCTGATGGATTCGAAAACCTACGAGGAATTCTGTCAGACCCGGAGTCACTAATGTTCATTCCCCATACCAAGGATGAAGAGAGCGCCATGCTGAAAAGCGTCGGCGTGAAAGGCATTGCAGACCTCTTCACAGATATCCCCGAAAAATACCGGTTTCCCAAGCTTGAACTTCCTGAGGGTATCACCGAGATGGAAGTTCTACAGGAGCTATCTGATTACGCAGAAGCCAATGAGACAACGGAAGAACTGCTCTCATTCCTCGGGGCTGGTGCCTATCATCACTATATCCCTGCGGTCGTAGACACCATCCTTAGAAGGGGTGAATTCTATACGGCATACACTCCCTACCAACCAGAGATCTCGCAAGGCACACTGCAGGCGATCTTTGAATTCCAGTCTCTCATTTCACTTCTCACTGGTATGGAAGTCAGTAATGCCTCGCATTATGATGGTGCAACAGCAGTCGCTGAAGCTGGCGTGATGGCATACCATCATTTTCGAGGGAAGCGCAATAAACTGGTCCTTTCCAGCTCGGTCAACCCGCAATACCGCGAAGTGCTGTGCTCTTACCTTTGCGGGTACGAGGATATCAATATTGAGACCGGGAAAGCTGTTAACGGTTCATTTGAATCCCCCGAAGACCTCCTGGCATTGATTGATGAACAGACTGCTCTGGTGCTTGTCCAGTACCCGGATTTCTTCGGTAACCTGTACGATTTTTCCGCGCTGGCAGGGAAGATTCATGAACTGGGTGGACTTCTCGCTGTCGCGGTCAATCCAATTGCCCTTGGATTGTTAAAGACGCCAGCTGAATTTGGCGCGGACATTGTCATCGGCGAAGGTCAGCCCCTCGGGATCCCACTTTCTTTTGGCGGACCCTACCTGGGATTCCTGGCAACAAAAAAGGATCTGGTACGCAAGCTCTCTGGCCGTCTGGTCGGCGAGACGGTTGATGCCCAAGGTCGTCGAGGATATGTACTGACACTGACCGCACGTGAACAGCACATCCGCCGAGAGAAAGCAACCTCCAACATCTGCACCAACCAGGGCTTGATGGCGCTCGCCGCGACCACCTACCTGAGCGCTGTTGGCAAACAAGGTCTGAAAGAGGTCGCCAACCTGTGCTATCAAAAGGCACATTATGCTGCCAGCTTGATCGGCAAGATTCCTGGTTTCCTGGTTACCAATTCTGGTCCTTTCTTCCATGAGTTCACTGTCAAGTGCCCCAGGAGTGTTAAGGAAGATCAATGCTCACTTGCTGGAGCATGGGATCATTGGCGGGTTGGACCTCGGATCGGTCGATCCTGTTTTGAAAGATCAAATGCTCATCGCAGTTACGGAAATGATCTCAAAAGAGGAGATCGAACTTTTCGCTGAAGTCCTCAAGGAGGTCAACCATGACTGAGCCCACCATTTTTGAGATCTCCTCACCCGGACGACATGGGGTGCGCTTCCCGAAACCGGATGTCCCCGTTGTGGCGGTGCCTGTTGAATTTGCACGCACGGATCTTCCTCTACCGGAACTTTCCGAGGTGGATGTTGTACGGCATTTTACCCACCTTTCCAGCAAGAATTACAGCATTGATAGCGGTTTCTATCCCCTGGGTTCCTGTACCATGAAGTACAACCCCAAGATCAATGAGGTTACTGCGCGTCTCCCCGGATTTGCCTTTGTTCATCCGCTTCAACCGCTCGAGACCATCCAGGGCAGCCTAGCTCTGATGTACAACCTGCAGGAGTACCTCAAGGCGATCAGCGGATTTTCTGCGATCACCCTGCAGCCGGCAGCCGGAGCGCAGGGCGAATTCGTCGGGGTGAATATTATCCGTGCGTACCATCGTAAACGGAGTGACCTCAAACGTACCCACATTCTCATCCCGGATTCCGCTCATGGCACCAATCCAGCAACATCCGCCATGTCCGGGTTCGAAGTGCTGCCAGTTCCCTCTGACAGCCGCGGGAACGTTGACCTGGAGAGTTTGAGAGTCTTGTGCGATGATACAGTAGCAGGGCTGATGTTGACCAATCCGAACACGCTGGGTCTATTCGATGAGAATGTGCTTAAAGTAACAGAAATGGTTCATGACTGCGGCGGGCTGGTCTACGGGGATGGCGCGAACATGAACGCGCTGCTCGGTATCTGCCGCCCGGCTGAACTTGGCATTGATATCATGCACTTCAACCTGCATAAGACTTTTTCCACGCCGCATGGTGGCGGAGGACCAGGCTCAGGTCCCGTGGGTGTGGTTGCCCACCTGGCTGAATTCCTTCCTGCTCCACTCATCGGTATTGTTGAAGAAGCTACTGATGAAATACCACCACTGTACGGACTTATCACACCGGAAAATTCAATTGGCAGGGTGAAATCCTTCCTGGGGCAGTTCGGAGTGCTTGTCCGCGCGTTTACCTACATCCGCATGCATGGTCCTGAAGGGCTGCGCAAGGTTTCAGAATACGCGGTATTGAACGCGAATTATTTACTTTCAAAATTGAGGGATAAGTACCATCTACCGTATGACCGTGTGTGTATGCACGAGTTCGTCCTGGAAGGCTGCTGGCTGGATGCGCCGGAGGTTCACGCGCTGGACGTGGCGAAGCGGTTGATGGATTATAAGTTCCATCCGCCCACAAATTACTTCCCGCTCATCGTTCATGAAGCCTTGATGATCGAACCTACTGAAACGGAAAGCAAGCAAACGCTGGATGCCTTTGCGGACGCGCTGCGTAACATCGCCGATGAAGCCCACGCAGAACCCGAGCTGCTAAAAAATGCCCCTCACAATACTCCGGTGGGTAGGCTGGATGAGGTAAAGGCAGCCAAGGAACTCGTCTTGTGTTGCTGGCTCCCGGAAAGTTAGCTAAAAAGAGGACTCCGAACGGAGTCCTCTTTTTGATTAGTTTTTTCCACTAAGAAAATCGTAAACGCTGGAAAGCGCGTTTTTAAGCGTGGCAGGATCTTTTCCGCCTGCCTGGGCAAGGGACGGCTTTCCACCGCCGCTGCCCCCCATGATCGCTGCGGCGTGCTTGACAACCTCACCCGCAGATAAACCCCTTTTTACCAGGTCGTCGGTGACCGCGCAGATCATCATCGGTTTCTCATTGATCACGGATCCAAGAACCACAACACCGGTCGCGTTGTTAGAACGAAACTGATCAGCCATCTGCCTCAGTGTATCCAGGTCAGCTCCCTCAAGTTCCACTGACAGCACAGTGATTCCATTGATATTCTTTGCCTGGCTTCGTTTCTCAATAAATTCTCTTTGAACAAGGTCCTGCCTAATTTTTCGAACCTGGTCTTTTAAAGAATCGATCTCGTCTTTCATTCCGCTGACTTTTTCCACAATTTCTTCGACCGAAGAACCCGCCGCTCTGGAAGCTCGACGCAGGATCTGGTTGCGGTGATGGATCACTTCGTAGGCACCCTTGCCCGTGACCGCCTCGATTCGACGGATACCTGCCGCGGTGCTGCCCTCTGAAATGATGATGAAGCTGCCAATTTCACCAGTGTTGTCCACATGCGTTCCACCGCATAATTCATAGGAAATTGGGTGTTCCTCATCGATCGTAACTGTTCGCACTGTTTGTCCATACTTTTCTCCAAACAGCGCCATAGCCCCTTCGTCCATCGCCTCCTGGAGGGACTTTTCCTTGATTAATAAAGGATGAGACGCGAGAATCTCCTGGTTTACACCCGCTTCGATGGCATCCAGTTGCGTGGTTGTCAGTGCTTCCGGATGGGTAAAATCGAAGCGAAGCCTATCAGGAGCAACGAGTGAGCCTGCCTGACGGGCGTGGTTTCCAAGAACTTCGATGAAGTTGAGCATGCAGCAGGTGTGTCGCGGTGTGGTTGCGCATGGTGCTCATCCTGCGTTCCTTGTCAATATGCACGATGGCTTTTTCGCCTGCTTTTGGATTCCCTTTCGTCACGATCCCCGCATGCACGATGATACCTGCCGCGGGTTTCAGAACGCCCTGGATCTCGATTTCCCAATCTCCATTTACCGAAGTGATCCAGCCTGTGTCGCTCACCTGCCCGCCCGATTCAACATAAAAACCGGTTTTCGGAACGATAACCTCGACCTCCATCCCTTCCCTTGCTTCCAGTACTGCTTCGCCATCATTGATCAGCGCAGCCAGGGTGGTTTCAACCTGAAGCCATTGATAGGGATTCTGCTGAACGCCTGCTTTGTCCATCGCCCCTTGCGAGACGAGAGACTTGAATATCTCGCGGAAGAGTCCCACCTCTTCCCCCCCATGCTGCCAAAAGCCTTCCCTGCTCCGGATAAGACCTTGTGTCCTTCCATCGCTTCGCGAAAACCGGGTTCATCCACATCAAAGGCAATTTCACGCGAGAATATCCCGTGTGATCTCCAAAGGCAAGCCGTGCGTCGCGTAGAGCTCAAACGCCTTTTTTCCATCAAGCGTGGTTTTTCCGGTTTTCTTCAAATCCTGAACCAATTCATCCAGTTGGGAAACCCCTGCCTCAACGGTTCGTTGGAAGCGTTTCTCTTCCCTGGTCAAATTATCCAGGATACCAGTGCGGTTTTTGGTCAATTCAGGGTATGCGCTATCCGTAAAGCTCTATCGCCACTTTCGCGATCTCAGCCAGGAAGGGTTCAGTCAACCCCAGTTTGCTTCCGAAACGGGCAGCGCGCCGGATGATCATGCGGCAGACGTAGTTCCTGTCCGGTATTTCCAGGCACAACGCCATCCGCAATCAGAAAAGTGCTCGCCCTGGCGTGATCCGCGACCACGCGGTAAGGCGTAAAGTTCGCATTCATTTCCTCAAGGGTTGCTCCGGTCAGTTCCCTGAACTTGTCCATGAGCGGCATGAACAGGTCGGTGCGGTAATTTGAATCCACGCCCTGCAAGTAAGCAACAATTCGATCCAAGCCCATTCCGGTATCCACGTGTTTTGCTGGAAGTGGAAGAAACTCATTCTGGCTTACGCGGTTGTATTGGATGAAAACCAGGTTCCAGATTTCCAGGTAGCGGGTGCAGTCTCCGTTGACCCGGCAAATATGACCGGGTTCGTCTTTCTTGTTGCAGATAGGACTCCCCGCGGTCGATGTGGATCTCGCTGCAGGGTCCGCAGGGTCCGGTTTCCGCCATTTCCCAGAAGTTATCCTTACGCCCATAGAACAGAACATGCTCAGGGTTCATCCCTGGTTGTTCATGCCAATATCCGGCGGCTTCTTCATCTGTTGGAATCGAACCTTTGTCATCCTTAAAACAGGTGGTATAGAGGATCGAGGGATCGATTTTCCACACTCCTGGTCAGTAAGCTCCCAAGCCCAGGAGATCGCTTCTTTCTTGTAGTAATCACCGAAGGACCAGTTCCCCAGCATTTCAAAAAAGGTGTGATGGGAATCGTCCCGGCCGACATCATCCAGGTCATTGTGTTTTCCGGCTACGCGCATGCATTTCTGTGAATTAACCGCCCGGCTGTATGGACGTGTGTCGGTGCCCAGAAAAACATCCTTGAATTGCACCATACCAGCGTTCGTAAACAGCAGCGTTTGATCTCCTCCCGGAACCAGTGAAGAGGATTGCACAAAAGTGTGCCCTTTGGAAATGAAAAAATCATTGAATGATTGCCTGATTTCGGTTCCTGTCATTATTTTCGTCATCGCATCACCTGCCTGGAGTTCAAAATTGTGGATTGATTATATTCGAAATCCAAATAAAAATACCACGGCAGCACCGTGGTATTGTGTAGTGATCTTGTGATTATCGGGATAACGCAACCTTGATCGCCTTGCCATCCTTGTCCATTGTCACGCGAGCATACTGACGGTGAACCTCTCTGCTTGTGTGACCTGCTTGCTGAAACTCACGGTCACCCTGCCTGTGCGGTCTCCGCTAACCTTGGGATTTTTGCCCAATCCAGCCACATCCGCTCTGATTGAGCTGCTGATTTCGGATGCGAACTTCTGCGTATTCGATCCCTGGAAGATAATCCTTGACCAGGTTCTTTGCTTTCGAAAGTAAGGCTGGCGCAAGTTTTTGTGTTTGTTCATCGAGCACAGGGTTATCCGAAATGGTTTTTACCGCGACATGGGTAACTTCCCGCGGGGCGATACTTTCGGATGCTCTGGTTCGGGTGATAGGTCGCCAGCGGGTCTCCGTACAGGACAAAAGAGATGAGGGTTTTCTGATCTTCCCCGTCCAGGTAGCCCTGCCGGCGGTTCATTTCGCGAACAAACTCAACCTTCGCCTTGAGCATGGCAGCTCCGATGGAGAGTCCATCCCGCAAAGCGGACAGGATCAGGTATCCGAACAGGTCAGCCCCGATCAGGGGGGTTGTAATTGAACCATACGAAATCGTAGTAGAGCCGATGAATGCCTGCACCCCTTTACCGATCATGGTGAGTGCGATGGAATCATCTTCCCGCTTACCCAAAACGTGCCCACCGTAACAGGCTTCCGAATAGATAATGGAGGGGATTGTGCTGGTTTTCCGCAGATCTGCCGGTTTGAGGGCGATTGGGAAGTCCGGTCCGTTATCGTTTTCTACCGGATCTTTCTGACCATACCATTCTGCTCCATCCTCGACCCCATGGACATTAAAATAACCGATCTCTCCCTGTCCAAATTTGCGGATATCGAAATCTACACCCCTGGTATTCGGGGTCAGGAATAGGTTCCTTCCCTCACCGACCGGGCGAAAAACTGCCAGGGAGGACCTTCGCCAGATTGAAGCGGAATAACCGATATTGCTGAAATTCTTCACAAGGGAGCTCTGCCAGAAGAATAACCATCGAAAGATTGAATTCAACCAATCCGGCGCGATCGAGTCATCAAGGTGGGATAGGGTAACTCCGCGTAATTGCGAGATCAGCAAACCAGCGTCGCTGCCATCCTCCCCGGGGAGGCGTCCCACAGACCAATCTGAAACAAAATAATTTGTATCCACCGCCCCATATGGGCTGTCCGAGGGGACATCGCTATCCGCGTCATCCGTCGGGTTGGGCAAACGGTGGAATGGCACCACTTTGTCCCCGCCAACGATCAACACACTGCCGATGCGCTCACCTGACCTGGCTAACGCCTTATCAAGATCAACAAGTGCGAAGCTTAATCTTCCAGGGGTCTGGATTATCGACCGGAACGATATCGTATTTCCCGCAGATGCTCAATTCATCTGGCATGAACAGGATCGATGACCAACCAACCCGATCCCGGATGACCTTTGTCAATTTTTCCATTTCATCGAGGATCACCTGGGTGCTCTGATCCCCGTATTGTTTTCGCAGTCCGGATTTCATGGTCAGGATGATGTGGGCAGGAAATCGTTCATCTGCGTTGTTGACCACAGGTTGTCCGATCTGTTCCGCAACCTTCTTAAGGTTGTTTTCGATCTCGACAACGTCAGGAGATTTTGGCTTGATCTCTTTCACCTTTCCGGGGTGAACCGGATAAGTCATATTTTCGGTCGGCAATACTCGATATCCATCAAACGCCTTAACATCAGTCAGATCAACATTCAGGGTGTCAGTCGGCTGCTTTGTTTTTCCCGGACCCAACTGGTTCATCCCCAACCTGGCTGCCACCTCCGCAGGGATTTGCAGATCAAAATTCAATGCTTAATTCTCGAGGGTAAAGAGGCTTGTACGGGAAATCCTCTCCCCAAATTCTGGATGGAACCTGCCCGGCAGGATCACTGGCAGCGCAAAAATGCAACAGCGACACCGCTTCGTCCTCTTCCCCGCTGTCCATGAGCGCAATCGCCAGGAGAAGGGTAATTTGAATACAATCCGGAAGTCTTGAATGGTACAAACGGGCAAGGTTGACCAGGGATTGCGGATCCTCCAGCCCCTTGACAATGTTAAGGTGAGCAAGAGCTGAGAGCTCAATGTGTTCTGTCCGGCTTATGATCACCAATAACTGGCTTTGTGCATCCTTCAAATTTCCTTTACCAATCGCTTGCCTGATCTGCCGGAGTTGTTCCCCCCAATCAGGGATGGTATCACTATGCACCGGAGAACCACCCAGCGCACGAATGACACCGCTGCTCGTCGGAAGGAATTCGGGCTTGTCCTTTTCAAAGATAACTTCGGCAAGGAGAGCCGCCTGCAGGTATTCCGGGTCAGCATGTAGGATTTTTTGTATTACCGGTACAGCGTGACCAAATCGTTCCTCTTTCACCAAAGCCTTGGCGTAAAAAAGGTTCACCTCGAGGTCACCTGGATACGAGGTGAGCCAGGCTAATGCTGCCTGACGGGTGAACCTGAATGCCTTCACCTCAAGACCAATCTCAAGCATCGATAACATCCTGTCGCGCTTGAGCATTCGGACCCCGGTTTGATTCTTGGTGGAAATGTGAGAGATCATGATTGAACACTCGCTTCCTGGGATTGGTGTATCATGTTCAGTGCAAGTACCGCGCCAAGTTGACGATGTACATCCAGATTCCGCGGTTCGATCTCGGATGCCCTGCGCAGCATTTCCTCGGCAAGTGTGTAATCCTTTGATTCCCTGCTGATGTTCGCCAGCACAATGAGTAGTCGGATTTCCCGGGGATTCCGTTCGATTCCCTGTTCCAGTACTTCCCTGGCTTTACAGTACTCCCGTTGAGTGTAGAATGCATGGCTGAGGTCTACATAGCCATCCACCGATTGTGGATCATACGCAATTGATTTACCGTAAGAGAGCGCTGCCTGATCCAGGTTACCGCTTTTCTCTTGAATTTTTCCGAACAACCGGTGGAGTTCAGCATTCTCGGGTTGCAATTCCAATGCTCTCCTCGCCACCGATTGTGCATACTCCAGGTTTCCACACTCATTTTCCGCTTCCGCAAGATATTTGAGAAGATCCGGATTTTCTGGATAGCGTTTAGAAAATTCATCTAAAAGACCACGGGAAGCTTCCGGTCCACTGAGTTCCTTCAACAACTGCGCATGGCGAACCATTGTATGGAGGGTTGCATTCCTCGAGTTGGATGCCTTTTCCAAATCAAGTAGCGCGGATTGCTTATCGCCTTGCTCAAGGTGTAATTTCGAGAGCAATAAGTAGCCATCAGCATTTGATGGATCAATTTCCACTGCCCTTTCAGCATCAGTTATGGCTTGCGCACTTTCTCCCTTGGTCAAGTGTATACGTGCTGAGGTCAATAGAGGGACCGTTGAGAAAGGATCCATCTCGGCGGCTTTTTGCGCTGCTACGATTGCTTCCTCAAGGTCACCAGCAGCCTCATGCGCTTCCGCTATCGAGGTCCACACATCCGACCTGTTCGGATTTATTCCGACAGCGGTGCGGAGGTGTTCCAATCCCTTATCCAATTCATGAACAGCAACCAACGCCTTCCCCAGCGTGGCATGAAGGTCATCGTTCTTCGGAGAGAATTGCAGCGCTACTTGCAGGTGCTCAACCTGTTTGTCAATATTTCCAAGATCAGCCCAGAGGTCTGCTGTTTTAACCTGCCACTCTGATTCATTGGGCCAATAGGATAATGCTACCTCCCTGGCGCGGATCGCATCTTGCTTGTTGTTTTCTGTTATAAGCAAATCGGATAACAGCCAGTAAGCCAGGGGATTCTCGGGCTCGATATCGAGGACTGAATTGACCGCTGCAATAGACTTTTGTAAATCCGTCTCAGCCCGGGCTAGTTCGAATAGTACTATCGGATCCTTATGAAACTTCCTTGCAACCTTCACCACAATCTCGGACTGTCCTCCCCTGCGCAAAGCAGACATCAACGCTGCAGCATCTTCCGGCTCAGGTGTAAGGGTCGCCAATGCACGGATCGATCCCTGTTCTGGATTGATTGCCAATTTACCCCGCAAGGTCCATTTTTCTCGATCCTCGATATTCAAGTTATCAGAATTTGACAAAAGTTCCCCAAACAATTTACGCAAGATTTCGGAATCCGTGGACTGGATAGTGTGCGTCTTGACATCCATGTTTTCGAATCGATTACCAAATTCAAGTGCCCGGACGAGTAGTTGGAAAGCGAGTGCAAAAAGCGATTGATGGCCCGTAAACAGCCCAATCGTGTTCGTGATGAGCCAGACCACATCTGACCATCTGTTTAACTCCTGGGCTGCTTTGAAAAGGTTACGTAGGAGACTGAATTTTTGGATGAGCGGACATTGCTCCACCAACTTCCAATTTTCAAGAATCTCCTGGAATTCCTCCTCTGCGCTTGCAAGGTCACCACCTAGATGGTTTAACCGTATGTTGGTTATTCTGTCGAAGAGGGTCTCATTCCCGAGCTCATTGTCCGTGGAAATGACTTTAACAAGCGCGATGTCCTTATTGTCCAGCGCGCGCTCATTCCACAGCATCCGATAGTATGACGCGGAGGGATCGATTAAAAGTGTTGGTTCAACTGCGAGCAACTGGTCAACCAATTCCTTTTGACCCGCCCCCAAGGCACATTCAATTGTGGTCGCCCGGGTTTCAGGACTCCCATACTGGCTGGCCAGGCTGTTGATTGCCAGGCTTGCTGCATCTGAATATTTCCCTTTCTTGATCAATATCGACATTTGCAGTTCAAGACCGGGCGATTGCGCATTGATCAGGCGCTTCCATTCTTTAGGGTAAAAGTTGCTATCAGGAGTAAGCCTGAAACCATTATCCTTAATTGGTTCCAACATCCTTAATGCTTCCTCGTCATTCCCATCCGCAGACATAACCTCAGCAAGCAGAATGGACACGAGTGGGTCTTCATTTTGTTTGGATATCAAGAGAGACTGGCATTTCTCCATCTCTCCTTTTTCACGATGGTAACCAGCCAGGTTGAGGGTACCACCCAGTCCATCCAACCCGGCTGCCTGCTGCAGGCAGAGTTCGACGCTCCCTTGATCGCTGACCGTGGCGAATCCGCGCGCTGTTCTGATCAATTCTGAGACGGATTCACATTTGGCTAACAACGGCTTGATGGCTTCCAAACCCTTTATGGCTCTTTCCTGTTCACCAGACAACCACCGCGGCTCTGCAAGATTAAGGACCAAGGAGAGATTCCGCGAATTTCTCGCAATCGCCTTCGATACAATGATCTCCGCCTTATCTTCCTGCCCGTTTTTTCTCAACAGGTCCGCATACCAGGAGACGACTTCAGCGTCCTCAGCCGCTGCTTCGTAGATTGAGGAAGCGACATCTGTAGAAAGTTCATTTTTATCGTTCAAAGCGTAAATCTCTGCAGCAATCCTTTTTATGCCAGTGAATTCTGGCTCAACTTCGAGCACCTCATGTATTGCCGCTTCAGCGAGGTCAAACTTTGCGACTTCTCTTGCGCTGATCGCTAAACCAGTATTTCTGTGTAAAAACCAGTCTCGCAGGTTCAACTCCTCGCTCTTCATCAACGCGGAAAACTTCTCAAAGGCAACCGAATTCTCATTTGCTGCCAATAATATTTCAGCTTCGATAAGGGCTACCAAGCCGTTTTCGTTCTCGTTCGCTTTCAACTGATCAACAATTGAAAATGCTTCCAGGAATTCCGGTCTGGTGAGCACCGGTTGATATTTAAATTCCCGGTAGTTCCAATGGACCAAAGACTGCAGGTATGCAATCTGACTGTTTGTATTCAATGAACCATTAACTTTCGCGTCCTTGAGATGTGCTAAGGCTTCCTTGTGCTTTCCCGCATTCACCAGAATAGTGCCCAGTACCGCGCTAACCTGCGAATTATCCGGGTATTTCTCAGAAATCCCCTCAGCAACCTTCAATAATTCTGGAGCTCCCATTTGTTTCATCACATCGAGGAGCACAAGATCAACCTCCAGAGTGCTTTCCCTCTCTGAGAGTGATCGCAGCAGCGGAAATGCGTCCGCGACTGCTCCAGTGTCAATTAATTTCAAGGCGTAAGCAAATTCGAGGTCAGCATGACCAGGTGTCGCGGCGATGCCTTCTTTCAATTTCTGGAGCCCAGCCTGTTTGTTCCCGTTCTGCCAGTACAAATCGCTTAGCAGTAACCAGGCTTCCGGATCACCACCTTCCAATAGAACTGCCCGCTCCAGGTAGTCCATTGATTTCTGGTTCTCTCCCAAATTTTTCAGCGCAGTCCCCGCCAGGGTCAGTGCCCGCGCATCCTCCGGATTGTTATTCAAAGCAGTAAGGAGATAAGTTAACGCGGCTTCATATTCGCCGACTTTCAGGCAATAACCCGCTGTCTGCAACTGATCCTCAGGTGCGGGCTCTCTATTACCTTCCAACAGAAGCTTGGATACACGCAATGCATTTTGGTAATCAGCATTTTTTGCATATGCCTTGGATAATGATTTTTGGACTACCGGGTTTTGGGGATCAAGATCGAAGAGAAGTTGAGCGTGCGAAAGTGCATCTTCTTTCTCATCAGTGGCAGAAGTCAGGTCGAAAGCGATCTGATTCAACCTCATATCTGCCGGTTTATCCTCCAACAACAAGCGGACAACCCGCAGTGCCTCATTGTGGCATTGTAACTTGACCAGTAAATCCACAACTTCTTGCGGGTCCCACCTGGTTGCGAACTTTGGTCCTGAAAGGATCACCTGCCTGATTTCTCCATCGCTGAGTTGGATAAACAGGTCTCGGAGTTCTTTCTGCGCTAGGTCATTGTTCCCCATGGACTGCATTCTTTTTGCGCGCTGCAGAGCGTTAAGAACGCTGCCGGTTCTATCACCCTCACTGGCAGCGATCTCAACATTCGCATATAACAATTCGCGGGTAACTTCGGGAGAAAGGTTATCCTCCCATGAAATCGCAGGTTCATCGTGTCGCCGGAGTTCTGTTTGGTGAATTTTTGCGATCGCAGAAATTGCATCGAGGGCTTCGACGGATTTTTTATTGAAGCGTTGTGAATTGGGCTCATCCCCGGCAAATGCAGCTATCTCAGCAATGGCCTGTAATTTGAGCGCGAAACTCAACGACCCTTCAAGGTGGTCCCAGTAATCATTTACATATTGCGGTTGCAGATCGATTGAGAGGTATTTTTTCTCCAATCGTTGAGCGGTCTGGCTTAACACTTCGTTATCAACCAGGGGTTTTAACTTGCGGAGGAAAAGAGCCTGAAGACTCGGTTTTGTGCCTTCCAAATGTTTATGGAGGATCTCAACTTTTTCAACGTTCTCGGTAACCAGACATCGGATGACGTGGATAAAAAGATCCAGCACCAACAATGGATTCTGTTGGTCAAGCATGGCAGAAAGCAAGGCATCCTTGTCTTCGATCAAATTGATAATAATTCCAAAAACACTGCCCCAGTATTTCACCAGTGTTGCCGAATCTTTGAGGTTCATTCTGTTGATGATGTCAGCGATAATCTCCGACCATTTGTGTCCTACTTTGTTTTTCTCAACCAGCCCAATCGCTAATTCGGCTGCGCATTTGAAATCCAGTGCAGGGGTCGGATCCTGGATATAGTTTTCGTATAAGAGGAACAGTCTTTCAAGGAATTCGGGGGCAAACCTGGTTTTTCCTTGCATTGTTTTTTTGGAATCAATTTCCAGATAGGCTTCCGCCAGGGTTCCCGGATTCAATACTTTTTGTTTGGAGCGCAGGTACTCCAAAGCATACGAATTCTGAGGGATTTCGGTAACGCCGCGCCAGATGACAGGATCGCTGCGTAATGCAATAAGGTTCACCCTCACCATTTGCTGGGAGAGTGAAGGATTAATCGAGGAGATTAAATCAATGAACTGCATCTCTGCTCCTTTCGGCTACCTGGTGACCAGCAAAGACTTGGTTAGTTGATTTGCAGGACAAGGAAATAGGATGCTGCCAATAACCCAAGCCCAATCACCATGAGGAAGATACCCACCCCTGCACTTGTTTTCACCATCTGGTTGAGCACTTCAATCAACGTACGCGCGTTGCCCACCAATCCAGCGACCTCATCGGTTAAACCCTTTTGGGCAATCTTCGCGGTCTGATCGGCTATCGTTCTCATCTCCTTCCCCATGATCTTGCCAATCAGGGTGAAGACACCAATACCCAGGATCACCACGCCGCAAAGCATAAGAGCTGCAGCCATCGTCAGGAAGAAATCATTTACAGTCATCGAAAACATCATGCCCTCCAGAAATCTTGATCTGAAGGACATGATGCAATTTGTGTGCCAATGTGTGTGTTAGCTTTGTGACGAGATATCCCTTGGAAGGTCTCCTAAAGCAATGGTTTCCCCATCACAGAAAAGCATCGCGCGCTCAATTGCATTGGATAATTCGCGGATATTCCCTGGCCAGGTGTACGTTATCATAGCCTCCATCGCCTGGGCGAGACACACCAAGTACGTTCATCCCTTGCTTGGCGTTGAACACGCGGATAAAGTACCCGACCAATTCAGGTAGATCTGAGATACGTTCCCGCAGAGGCGGCATATCCAGGTCAACAACCTTCAGGCGGAAATAAAGATCCTCACGGAACTCGCCTTTTGCAATCATTTCTTTTAGATTCCGGTTCGATGCAGCCAGTACCTGTACATCCACCTTGATCAAGACGGTTCCCCCAACCCTGCGGAAGGATTGAGATTCAATGGCGGTCAGGAGTTTCGCCTGGATATCAAGCGGCATCGAAGAGATTTCGTTCAGGAATAGCACACCGCCATCCGCAACCTCCATCAATCCCGGTTTTTTCCTGTCCGCGCTGGTGAAAGCGCCAGCCTCATGTCCAAATAACTCTGATTCCAACATGGTTTGTTGAATGGCAGCGCAGTTGATCGATATAAAGGGCTTTGAAGCCCTGGGACCAGTGGTGTGGATGTACTTGGCAA
Organism: uncultured Chloroflexia bacterium; assembly: GCA_963774925.1. GTDB lineage: Bacteria > Chloroflexota > Anaerolineae > Anaerolineales > Anaerolineaceae > UBA6107. Next base: position 305,707 of record CAVZGM010000001.1, on the reverse strand, counting down.
CCACGTCCTTTCCAGTCCCTGTTTCGCCTGTAATAAGCACAGAAACCTGCTTTTCCGAGGCGATCAAGGCTTGTTTAATGGTTTGCGTCACCATCTCGTTCTCACCGGTCACAAAATCCCTATTCTGGGCTTGTGACTCGCGGTAATGCTCCAGTTCGCGCCGCATCATGACAATCTCGCAGGCACGCTTCAGGGATTTTTCAAGTTGCCCCAGGTTAACTGGTTTGGTCAGAAAATCTGTCGCGCCATTCTTCATCGCGTCCACGGCGGTTTCGATATCCCCAAATCCTGTGATCATGATGATTGGTGGACGGATTGACAAGGTAGCAATTTCGTACAAGAGGTTTGGACCATATTCCCCTTTTAGCTGTACATCCAGGAGAATTACATCCGCCTCGCCCTTGTTGATCTTCTCCCGCGCTTCCCCTAGAGTTGCCACCCCTACAGCTTCGTACCCTTTGCTGGTCAGAAATTCACCGATATTCTGCCGTGCATTCTCTTCATCATCGACCATCAGGACTGTAAAGCTCATGCGTTACTCTCCGTTTTCAGATGGGATCTCTACTGTGAATACTGTACCACCAGGGAATGAGTTTACCCGAATACTGCCTTTGTGTGCAGTAATGATCTGTTTGCTAATCGCCAGTCCAAGTCCGGTTCCCTTTTGCCTGGTGGTCACAAAGGGCTCGAAAATATGCTCTGCGATGTCTGCAGGGATTCCAGGACCGTTATCGGAAACGCTGATTTCCACGCGTGAGCGGTTTACCGAATTTCCCGACCTGGTTACCTTAACTACCAGGGTGTCTCCAACCTCATTCATTGCCTCAAGCGCGTTCGATATTAGATTGGTGAAAACGTTTTCCAGCGATCTTGGGTCGCCTACAATTCGAGGAGTCCCTTCCTCAATGTGCAAACTTGAAACAACATTTTCCCTCGCCATTCGTGGTTGCCAGCGATCCAGGATCCTTTTTAGGAACCCTTCAACATCGATGGGTTCGAATTTCAATTCAAGAGGTCGTGAAAAAGCCAGGAAAGATTCCATGAGGTGATTCAAACGAGTGCAATCCCCTTGCATTCGGTTGACCACATCCAGGTTGGGATCACTCTCAGCGAGTCTTGCCTGTATCAACTGTAAACCCGTGGATATATTGTTAATCGGATTGCGGACATCATGGGCAAATGCCGCCGTGTAATCTCCCAATACAGCGCGGTGTTCCAACTGCTGTGTCAGAGCTTTACTTTGCTCATGTTCACTAATGTCCGCGATGAAAACCTCAATGTAGCCGACCTTTTCACCGCTCCCACCCGGAATTACCTTAGCCTTCACAGGAAATGCCTGTCCATTTCGTCTATTGAGTGAAGCGTTTCCGATATCGTGAGTGGGTTTCCCTTCCAGGGCTTCGTGCAGTGCCGGCAGGAATCGTTCGGAACCGATCAACACATTTTCGTAGGATTGGCCTTTCACCTCCCAATTGGCGTACCCAAGCATCCATTCCGCGGTTGAATTGATCTCCAATACCTTCAGTTGATCATTCAGCAATACAACCCCTTCGTTCATGTTCTCGAAGACGATCTTCCTGGAATGAACTTCCTGATGCAGATCAATGATTTCCTTCTTGAGATTTTCAGTGAGGATATTATGTTGAAGTTCAGCTACCAACACCGCGGAGAGCAAACCCAGGAGTTCTGCCTGGATCCCATCAGGCTTCCCCCCACGTCCTCCAGCCACCAATAATCCCAATGTTCCCTCACCTTGTTTTAAGGGTGCGGTACCGAGGTAATCTACCTTGTTTATCCTTGCAAAGCGCTGCAATTCAGAAAGCACACGGTTGCCGGTCTCCCAAATGCCTGGCTGGTCAAACCTGGCGAGATCAGAGGAAGGCAACACTGCCGGAAAATCGATTTCAGTTCCATGGCTGGCAGCAATCTTGAGCTGAGGTGTATTCGCATCGACCAGGTATAGACAAAGAGAATTTGCTTTTACAATCTCTCCACAGACGATAAGTGCCAGGGTTAACCGCTCCATTAGGTCTTCATTTTCGGGCAGTTTTATCAATTTCAGAAGAGGCTGAATTAAATCAAAGGCAGGCTTTTGGGGACCCACATTTAGTGGCTTTTCGGTAATTGCTCTAAAGACCACCCAGTGAGCTTTCGGATCAAGATAGTCAAATCGCACAAGTAGCGTACTCGTGGTTCCGTCCTTATGAGAAACCACCTGTTCTCGGGATTCCCCTGAAGTAATTATACCAAGATCAAGTTCGGGGAAAATCTTGCCAGAAACCTGCCCCATTATTTCCTGGTTTGCAAACCCTGTCAACCGCATCATGCGGCTATTGATAAATAAAAAGCTCCCGTTCTCAATATCAACGAGAGCTGAGGGCGATTCTTCAAGATTTAACAGTGCACAAATTTCATTGAAACCAGGTTCCTTTTTCGCTGCGAAGACATTTGTGAGAGAGTTCCCAAAGGATTTCATGTGGCTTTTGCAGTTGCCCTCCGTAAATGGGCTGGGAGAATACCCTCGATGGCACGATATTTCGCGACCGTCCGCCTCGCGACCTCGTATCCACGCTCGTTCAGCAAAGACACCAGGTCAGAATCACTGTATGGTTTGGATTCCTTCTCAATGATTTCCCGAAGTTCGCTGCGAACATTCAAACTCCGATCAAAAAATGAGGACAACGGAACGATCCTTTTATTCGGCAGTTGGACTGCCTTATTCGAAACCGCACGGGAGATTGTCGATTCATGCACTTCCAGGTCCCTGGCAATACTCGCCCGTGTTACCGGATGAAGGTATTTCTCTCCCCTAACGATGTAATCTCTTTGCAGGCTGACAACCCGGCTCACCATTCGTTCCATGGTGTGGTTCCTTTGCTGCAGACACTTGACGAAAAGGGATGCTTTTTCCAGGTCCTGCTTCAATTCAGTCCTGGAATCTTCTTCTGCCTGTCGAATTGCCTGTTTGAATAATGGATTAACCTGCAAGGTGCCGCTAACAGGCATAACGATTTCAACGACAAGTAATTTCCCGGGATCGTCATTCAGGTAATTGATGAGAATATCCGGTTGGTGGTAAACCTGGGTGGTATCCGCACCTGGAGCGCGCACATCCCCCCAATGAGAACGTCCCGGAAAGGGGTTCAAATTCTCAGCGATGAATTTCGCCGCTTCAACAATCTTTTTCAACGAGACTTTATACCTATGCGCGAGGTCGGCGTACTGGTGATGGCTGAGTTCATTCATGGCTTCCCTGACCAGGGTTTCTGCCAATTCAGGGATAACACCGTTCTCTGCCAACACCTGTAATTGAACCAACAAGGCTTCACGGGTGTCCATAGATCCGACGCCAACCGGGTCTGCCATTTGGATGATGTGCTGTATTTCCTGCACCTGATTGATCGGCATGTGTGTATATCGTGACACATCCATGAGTGTCGTTGTTAACAGCCCATCCTCGTCGAGATGGGTCAATAGAAAAGCCGCCACTCCCCTTTGCTCGGGTTTCAGGTCTGGAGCGATCTGCCGCAATACATAGGTCGGCAGGTCCTCAACAGACGGGGCGAATGGTTCATCATCCATGCCAGGTTCGACGTAATCCTTGCGGGGGATGAACTCGTCTCGCGCAGAGAGAAAGACCACCGGTTCTTCTGAATCGACGTTCGCCGGAAGACTGCAGACCGGACATTTCCCCGAAGAAGGCAATGCACGGTGACACATGGGACAACGATTATCCTCTACAAGTTCCAGAGCAGGATTGGCGGAAAGCTCGGAATCGATCTGTTGTTTGAGCTCATCCGTGGTTAAAGATAACAGTGTCATCGTCTGTGCGAGATGTGCTGTGGTCATGGGTCTGGTGGAATGGTGTTGGATTTGGAACATGGCTGCCTTTTCCTCACTCAGTATAGCGGATTATGGAGTATAGTGCAAGTTTTATGCCAAACTGCTTGATGGCGAAATGGTACAATAACCAGGGTAAAAATGGAAAATATCACTGTGGTTGGTGGAGGGCTCGCCGGATGTGAAGCTGCCTGGCAGATCGCGAAGGCGGGCTTTACCGTTAAACTTATCGAGATGAGACCAGAAAAGACAACTGGCGCGCACAAGTCCGAAAACCTTGCGGAGCTGGTTTGTTCCAATTCCCTCGGATCAACGCTGCGGAACCGACCGCTTGGTTTGCTGCAATTGGAACTGGAATATCTGGACTCTTTCATCCTTGAGGTTGCCCGTCAGTGTCAGATCCCAGCCGGCAGAGCGCTGGCTGTCGAACGTGACCTGTTTTCGCAAAGGGTTACAGAGCGAATTAAGGCAAATCCTCGGATTAGGATAATCCGCGAGGAAGCGGTTGAGATCCCCCTCACCCCAGCGGTGATTGCGAGCGGACCGCTAACCTCAGATAAACTCGCCCAGTCCATAAGCAGGCTCATCGGTTCAGAGTTGCTATTCTTTTTTGACGCCATGGCGCCAATAGTGACCCGCGACTCCGTCAACAACACAATTGCTTTTCGCGCCTCCCGTTACCAACGCGACACTGATGATGCTGCTGATTATGTCAATTGTCCTCTGACGCATGAAGAATATGACCGATTTATCACCGAGTTGCTAAATGCACAAAAGACCACACTCCAGCAAAATGAACAGGAGATTGGAGAGGGAGTAAATGCGGGAAAGGGTGGCTATTTCGAGGCTTGTCTTCCCATCGAAGTACTGGCAGCCCGTAATCCCCTATCTCTTGCCTTTGGACCCATGCGCCCGGTTGGCTTAACCAATCCACACGATAATTCCAAACCTTACGCTGTGGTGCAACTACGTCAGGAAAACATGGCAGACACGCTCTACAACCTGGTGGGATTTCAGACCAATCTCACTTTCCGCGAACAAAAGAGGGTGTTTTCCCTGATCCCCGGTTTAGAGAAAGCCGAGTTCATCCGTTTTGGACAGATGCACCGAAACACATACATATGCGCCCCCGAGGTGTTATCCGCCACCATGAAATTCCGGAACCGTGAGGATCTATTTTTCGCCGGTCAGATTACCGGGATTGAAGGTTACCTGGGGAATGTCGCGTCCGGTTTGATCGCAGGAATCAACCTGGTCAGGCAAATCGAAGGCAAAAACACGGTTAGCTTTCCCCGTGAAACGATGATCGGTTCACTGACCAATTATTTAGAAAACGCGAATCCAGAGAATTTTCAACCAATGAAGGCCAACCTGGGGCTATTACCCCCTTTAGGATTCCGTGTCAATAACAAGTTCGAAAAAGGGTTCGCGTTTGCCAACCGTTCTATGCACGCCCTGATGGATTTTTGCCATGAAGAGGGTTTGAAGGAATAATGCGAAAATCACTATTACTCCCCTTTGTTGTTGTCATCACTGCAATCTTGGTGATCGTGCTGCTTTTCCTGAAACCGAAACCAGAACAATTGGAATTTGATGGTGACCAGGCATACCAGCATGTCCTCAACCAGGTGAATTTCGGACCGCGAACACCGGGATCCCAGGCACACGCGGAAACAATCCGATACATCACCACCGCGCTGAAGAAAGCAGGTTGGGAGGTGGAGCTACAGGAAACCTCAGCGCTCGACCATGCGATCACCAACATCATCGCCCGAAAAGGAACAGGGACACATACGCTGCTGGTTGGGGCGCATTATGATTCTCGTATCGTCGCAGACCGCGATCCCGACCCGGAGCTGGCTGCTCAACCGGTACCGGGGGCTAATGATGGCGCGTCAGGGGTCGCTGTGCTGCTTGAACTCGCCAGGGTGCTGCCAGGAAGACCCGGATACAGAGATCGTGCTCGTTTTTTTCGATGCTGAGGACCAGGGACGACTTCCCGGGTGGGAATGGATCCTTGGTTCGCGGGCTTATGTGAATTCTCTTCAGGAAAAACCAGATGCGGCGGTGATTATTGATATGATCGGTGACGAGGACCTCAATGTTTTCCGCGAAGAAAAATCTGATGACACGCTGACAACAGAACTATGGGGAATTGCCGATCAGTTAGGCTATGGGGAAAATTTTATCGATGAAGAGAAGTACAGCATCCTGGATGACCATATCCCCTTTCTTGAAGCAGGCATCCCGGCGGTGGATATCATCGACTTTGATTACCCCTATTGGCACACAAGTCAAGATAGTTCCGACAAAGTATCTCCGGAGAGCCTCAAGGTCATTGGAAATATCCTGGTTTCCTGGCTGGGTGGGTCAAACCCATAGTTGGCAGAAATGAGCGGTAGGCGTACACTTAACCTAATCACACAAAAAAAGGAAGAACAACCATCCATGACCATCGCGTCAAATTTCCCTCCTGCAGATCGGATTTCTTCATTTGAGCCGTATTTCTTTGCTTCTCTTGGAAGAAAGATCGCGCAAATGAAAGCCGCTGGTACTGATGTCATTCGCATCGACATGGGTTCACCCGATCTTCCACCTTCAGATTTCATCATCGAAACATTGGTGAAGGACAGCCGACGCAGCGATACTCACGGTTACTCCCCGACAGGCGGCACCCCGGCTTTCAAGAATGCCGTTGCAGAATACTACATGAACCGCTTCGAAGTCACCCTTGACCCGGCTCATGAGATCCTCGGCTTGATCGGTTCAAAGGAAGGACTGTTCAATCTCAGCCAGGTGATGCTCAACCCGGGGGATGTCGCCCTGGTTCCGGATCCAGGTTACCCGGTTTACAGCGCCAGCGGGATCATTGCTGGAGGTGAAATCGTCCATTTTCCATTGCTGGATTCCAACGGATTCTTACCAGAACTGGATAAGATCCCGGCTGAGGTCTCGGAACGCGCCAAGATCCTTTGGCTGAATTACCCGAACAACCCAACAGGCGCTGTTGCCAGCATGTCCTTTTTTGAAAACGTCATTTCCTTTGCGAAAAAATTCAACATCCTGGTTGCTCACGACGCACCTTATGTTGATATTTGTTTTGATGGTTACAATGCCCCCAGTATTTTGCAGGTTCCCGGCGCAAAGGACGTTGCCATAGAATTCAATTCCCTCTCGAAAACATACAATATGGCTGGATGGCGGCTTGGCATGGCAGTTGGCAACCCGCAGATCGTCGACTACCTGTTCAACTACAAGAGCCAGATGGATACCTCGACCTTTGGTCCGATCTTCTCCGCGGGGGTTGCCGCTCTTACTGGAGATCAGGATTGGATCGAAGAACGCAACAATGTATACAAAAAACGCCGCGACCTGGTGGTCGAAGGGTTAAGGAGTGCGGGTTTCAAATTGGAATCTCCGCTGGCAGCCATCTATGTGTGGGCAAAACTCCCTGAGGGGGAAAAGAATTCGATAGAATTCTGCTCCCGCCTTTTGGAAAACACCGGGGTAAGCACAACCCCTGGTGTGGTATACGGCAAACATGGCGAAGGGTTCCTTCGGGTCTCCCTGGGTACCGCCACTGAGAGGATCGAACAGGCGATGGAACGAATCAAGAACTGGAAAAGGAATTAAGCTTGAGTAAATCCATTCATCCAACAAAAGCACCACGAGAAAAAGCTTTCATCGTCGGTATTGAAGTGCGCAGCGAACCTTCCCTGATTTCCATGGAAGATTCCCTGGCAGAACTGGCACAACTGGCGGAGACGACCGACCTGGAAATCGTAGGCGAAACAACCCAGCGGTTGAATACTCCCAACCCGAGTACGTACATCGGCTCTGGAAAGGTGGCAGAGATTGCAGCACTCGCAGAGGACACCCTGGCAAACCTGGTGATTTTCGATTGCGAGCTTTCTCCCCGCCACCAGCGAGAGCTTGAAGAAAAATTTGGACTGAATATCCGTGTGATAGACCGCACAGCGTTGATCCTGGACATTTTCGCGCAACACGCCCGTACCAGCGACGGTATGCTGCAGGTTTCGCTTGCCCAATACGAATACCGCCTCCCCCGTCTGACCCGCGCCTGGACTCACCTTGCCCGCCAGGCTGGAGGTGGCGGCGGACGTGCAGGCTCTGTCGGAGGCGTGGGGCTGCGCGGACCTGGCGAAACTCAATTGGAAGTCGACCGGCGGGAGATCAGAAAACGTATCACCTTCCTGAAAAAGGAGCTGGAAAAGGTACGTGCTCATCGCAGCCGCTATCGATCGCAGAGAAAACGCTCCCGCATCCCAATGATTTCCATTGTTGGTTATACGAATGCGGGAAAATCCACCCTGCTCAATCGCCTGGCGCATGCGAATGTCCTGGTTGCTGACCAGCTTTTTGCTACGCTCGATCCCACCACCCGCAAGGTCGAGCTTCCCGGGGGGCACCAGGCGCTCATTACTGATACGGTCGGATTCATACAGAAATTGCCCACCCAATTGGTTGCTGCTTTCCAGGCAACCCTGGAAGAGATCTCGGAAGCGGATCTTCTAATTCACGTGGTCGATGTGACCCATCCCAACGCGTTGGAACAGGCGCAATCGGTCAGCGATACCCTTAGTGATATCGGCGCGGACAAGATCCCGATGCTGGTTGCTTTGAACAAGATTGACAGGCTGCCTGAGCCCGATATGACCAGTGAACTTCTTAAAGAATTTCCAAGCGCGGTCGGAATTTCTGCGCTTAAAGGTCTCGGAATGTCGGAATTGCTCACTGCGATTGAACGTGAATTGTTCGAAAATTTCAATGAGATTTCAGTACAAATTCCCTTCAGCGAGGGTCAATTGATCTCGGTCTTCCACGAGCAAGGCCAGGTCGTCCGGATCGAGCACTTACGCAAGGGAGTCTTCATCCAGGGTTCGATCCCCGGTCGGCTCCTCGCCAGGTTCAACCCATTCCGGGCTGCCTCCCCTGTCGAAGAGGACGAAACCTTCCAGGAATTTGAACCTGGAGAGGATACATAAAAATAAACGGGCTCACGCCCGTTTTTGCTTTACTTCTTCTTTACTTATTCTTTACTTTTTCTTTGTTTCTTTTTCAATGTGTAGTACTTCTTTACCCTGGTAGTGCCCACAATTTGAGCATACTGTATGGGGTAATCTCATCTCGCCGCAGTTACTGCACTGCACGAGGTTCGCGGTAACGAGCGCATCCTGTGAGCGCCTGCGGTCACGTCTGCCTTTGGAAAGTTTTCTTTTTGGAAGTGGTACCATCTTCTATACTCCTGTCAAATTGTCCGTACCCGTCATTACTTGACAGGCGGAGAGATTATACATTCCAGCTTTGGAATCGTCAAGATAAATACAGTGTCGAATTTTGAGTTGGTACTAGCCTGGTTTGCAGTTATTTGAATTTTGTAATTCATATTGATTGTAACCGAATTTTTGATGTAAAATTTTTAACATGGAAATAGATATCGCGGTTGCCAAGATTAACAAATATGCCGTCTCAGAGAGCGGGGACACCCTTGAGATCGTTGAACGACCCAACGGCGGCGTTTCTGTCGTCCTGGCGGATGGGCAAACTTCAGGCAGAGGAGCGAAAGCCGTCTCGACCATGGTGGTCCACAAGGTGGTGAACCTGCTGGCAGATGGCGTTCGGGATGGCGCTGCCGCACGTGCTGCGTCAGACAACCTGTTTACCGAGCGAGCAGGGAAAGTGACCGCTTGCCTGAACATCCTCTCGGTTGACCTCCAGTCCCAGACCATCGTCATCACGCGCAATAACCCGACACCCCTGTTTATCGCCCGCATGGACCAGGTGGAATGCATCGCCGGAGATAGTGTCTCGATTGGAACTTCCCGCAATATTCGTCCCACCATCACCGAGTTCCCCCTTGCCACCGGGATTACGATCGTCATGTTCACCGATGGGATCCGCTTTGCCGGAGACCGGACCGGACAACCCATGGACATTTGCCTGCTGCTTCAAAACCTCCTGGAAGAGGAAAACCCCACAGCCCAGGAAATCGCTGATACCGTACTAAGTCAGGCGATCCGGCTTGACAGTAACCGTCCGAACGATGACATGAGCATCGTAGTTCTGCGTGTAACCCCAGCAGAAACAGATTTCATCAGGCGAATGTCGGTTCGATTGCCTGTTCCGAATTTCAAGGACTAACACTCAACACACAATTATTCAAGCGTGGACCAATGACCGCGCAATTTGAACCTCCTGAAATTCATCCTCCCGACCTTCTCATAGGAGTTGTGGGAGTATGCGCTTCCGGCAAGTCCACACTGGTCTCGTGGCTGACGAACCGGGGTTATCGCTGCCGCCATATCGCCCAGGAACATTCATATGTCCCGGACATGTGGCAGCGGCTGACGAACCCGGACATCCTGGTTTTCCTGGAAGTTACCTATGAAGTGACCTTGAAGCGAAAAAACCTCAATTGGACGCAAGAAGAATACAACGAACAACTCCACAGAACGCGGCATGCTCTGGCACACGCAGATATTTGCATTCAGACTGATAATCTGACCGCCGATGAGTTGGGAAACCTCGTGGAAATGGAAATTGATCGTTTCATCTCCAACCATCAGGGTTAACTAATTAAATCAACTTAACAGTTTGGAGTATAATTCACAAGTTATGCCAGTCAACCTGGCAGAAGTCTTTTCTGGAGGTCGCTTTTATGGATCGTCGATACATCAACTTGATCTTTATCCTCGTTCTGCTCGCCGCGGTCATCTGGGTGGATATCCCCCGCGCGGAAGGCAGCAAAGGATTAAAGATCGGCACATTTGAACGTTCAATGCAGCCCGTCCTTGGTCTCGACCTGCGCGGCGGAATGCAGGTATTGTTGAGCCCGCAAGCCGGGGTCAATGCCTCCCGCCAGGAACTGGAAGACACCAGTAAGATCCTGGAGAGTCGCGCCAACGGTTTGGGAGTCAGCGAAGTGATCTTCCAGGTCGCCGGTGACCAGTATATCCTAGGAGAGTTCCCAGGTCTTACCAACACCGAGGATGTGATCGCAGCTGTCAAGCAAACCGGGTTGCTGGAATTTGTGGATGGCGGGGACACCTACCTGGAAGCGGGTACTGTGATCCAGACGGATTACACCGGCGCGATCACTGCTCCTGGCACTACTGAAGTGCCAGTCGAAGCAACAGTTGAACCCACTATCGCCCCTGTGGCTACAGAAGCCCCAACCGGAACCGAAACTCCGGAAACGATTTGGCACACGGTCATGACTGGCGTGGATATTCAGGACGTCATCGTTACAACCACTCCGACAGGCGAAATCGTGGTTGATTTCACGTTGTCTGAGAACGGAACAAAGATCTTTGCGGGTCATACAGCTGCAAATAAAGGCAAATTCTTATCGATCGTGTTGGATAAGACCGTAATTTCCAGTCCCAGTATTAATGACGTTATTCCGGATGGAAAGGGTGTCATTTCCGGTAACTTCACCTCTGAAACCGCAAATAACCTCGCGGTCACCCTCCGCTATGGGCGGTTGTCAGTTCCGGTGGAGATCGTTGAAAGCCGCGTGACGGGTCCGACGCTTGGAGAAGATTCGTTGCAAAAAAGCCTTCTTGCTGGCGTCATCGGTTTCATCATCGTTGCCCTGTTCATGATCATCTACTACCGCCTCCCGGGTGCCATCGCCGTGGTCGCCATCGCGATCTATGCAGCCATCACTTTTGCGTTATTCAAACTGATTCCGGTCACCCTCACCCTATCGGGTATTGCTGGTTTCCTGCTCTCAACAGGAAGCGCCCTTGATGCAAACATCCTCATCTTCGAACGTCTGAAGGAAGAGCTGCGCGAGGGGCGAACCCTGAAACAGGCTATTGAGCTGGGGTGGAAACGCGCCTGGCCCTCTATTCGCGATTCAAACATCGCCACGATCATCACCAGCATTATCCTGTTCTGGTTTGGATCCACATTCGGCGCTACGGTCGTGAAGGGTTTCGCAGTCACCCTTTCCCTCGGTGTGGTCGTGTCCTTATTCACCGCAACCGTCGTCACACGAACTTTCCTTAGCATTGTGACCGACTTTATCAAACCTGCCCGGCACGAAAAGCTCTTCGGGGCATAGGAGGAACCCAATGCTGAATATTCTTGGTAAACGATACTACTTTTTTGCTCTTTCCCTGCTCATCATCATCCCTGGATTGATCATGCTGGCTGTTTTTGGCATGCCCCTCTCCATCGATTTTAAGGGCGGGACGCTACTGGAATTAAGATTCCCAAATGGAGAAATTCCGTCCACCGAAGTAATTAAAAATGTGTATGACCAGAACGGGATCATTGATGCCCAGATCCAGACCTCTACAGATGGTCTTCTCATCCTGCGCTCCTCTGCCTTGTCTGACGAAGTTCGCACGAGCATCCTGGATTCGCTTTCGCAGATCTCGGGTGGTGAGATCATCATCCAACGGTCAGATAGTGTCACACCATCCATCGGCGAGGGAGTCACCAACCGCGCCATGATGGCTGTCGGACTTGCCGCGCTGGCGGTGGTCATCTACATCACCTTCGCATTCCGCGGCGTTCCGCATGCCTTCCGTTATGGTATTTGCGCCATCATTGCAATGCTCCACGATGTGCTCATCGTGCTGGCATTGACAGGCTACGGTGCAAAACTCTTTGGCTGGCAAGTGGATTCACTATACCTGACCGCGCTACTCACCGTGATCGGTTTCTCGGTACAGGATAAGATCGTGGTATTCGACCGGATCCGCGAGAACAGTTCCAAACTGCGCAAACTGGAATTTGAGAAGTTGGCAAACCACTCGATCGTGCAGACACTGCAGCGCTCGATCAACACCCAATTGATGACGGTGGAGTTCCTGCTCCTTTCGCTCGCGCTTTTTGGCGGCGTTACCCTGCGCGAATTTGCTGTGATCCTCCTGGTCGGACTGCTCAGCGGTACCTACTCGTCCATCTTCATCGCTGCGCCACTCCTGGTGGTGTGGGAAAACAAGGAATGGAAGACCTGGTTCCACAAAAAAGCCGCAACTGCTTAGTCTAATAAAGAAAAAGGGTTCTGGAGATTTCCGGAACCCTTTTTATATATAATCATAATATCTCAAAAATTCAGGGAGATAACTATGCGAAAAGAAGTTGTGCTGATCACAGGTGCGAATGGAGAGATCGGTCATGGCTTGATCACGCACCTGGGCAAGACCGGGCAGTCAAAGGTGATCGCCATCGATGTGCAGCCGCTGGATGAGAGTCTGCTGCCCCTATTGTGAGCGTGCCATCCAGGGGGACATCCTTGACAATATGCTGCTCGGCAGGCTGGTGGCTGAATTCGACATCACCACCATCTACCATCTCGCTTCCATCCTTTCGACCAAAGCAGAGTACAACCCGGAAACCGCGCACAAGGTAAACGTGGAGGGAACCCTCAACCTGCTGCGCCTCGCGGTGGATCAGTCCTCCTGGCAGGGACGTCCGGTTAAATTCCTCTATCCCAGCTCCATCGCGGCATATGGGATGCCCAGCCTGGAATGCAAGGGTGAAGCCGGCAAGATCAAGGAACACCACTGGAACACCCCGATCACCATGTACGGCTGCAACAAGCTTTATTGCGAACACCTGGGGATGTACTACAGCCGCTATTACCGCCAGCTGGCGGTTGACCAGGTGCGGAACACGGTGGACTTTCGCTGTTTGCGCTTCCCCGGTCTGGTTAGTTCCATGACCATCCCGACCGGAGGTACCAGTGATTATGGACCCGAAATGCTGCACCACGCCGCGCAGGGGAAACCGTACAACTGCTTTGTGCGGTCGGACACGCGCCTGCCCTTCATGGTCATGCCGGACGCCATCCGCTCCTTATTGATGCTGGAAAACGCCCCAAGCGAAGCGCTCGAACAGCAGGTGTACAACGTCACCAGCTTTAGCCCAACAGCGCAGGATTTTTACGACCATGTTCTAAAGGCGTTCCCGAACGCGAAAATTTCCTTCGAACCCCATGCCGCCAGGCAAAAGATCGTGGATTCGTGGCCCGCAGATGTGGACGACAGCGCGGCAACGCGAGACTGGGGTTGGAAACCAGAATACGATGAGCAACGCGCCTTTGAAGAATACCTGATTCCTTCCATCAAAGCACGATATCAAAACTGAACGATAACTCCCGGTGTTACCGGGAGTTTTTTAAACAGGAAAAGGAAATCGAGATCGTTTACATTAGTGCCGGTGGGTCCGGTCACCAGCAAATTCCCGAGCTGTTTGAAGAAATGGAAGGAATCGTTTTCCGCGAGGTAAGCAATCGGGTCGAGCCCAATCTCGGCGGCTCGTGACGCGGTTTCACCGGTGACCACCGCGCCTGCCGCTTGGCTGGGACCATCATCGCCATCTGTCGCCAACGTGACCAGCACGCAATCTCTCACTCCAGCCATGCCTTCAACCGCCGCCAGAGCGGTTTCGAGATTCCTGCCCCCCAATCCTCGCCCTCGGATTGTAACGGTGGTTTCGCCGCCAAAAATGAACACCCCTTTTTGTTCCTGCTCTCTCAGTCTCCGGGCATAAGCAGCAAGTATTCTGCCAGCGGCACTGGCTTCGCCGTTAAGCTCGGTGGTGACCACCTCTGCGCGCATCCCGAGCGAGATAGCTTGTTCTTTTGCCTCCTCGCAGGCGATCCGGTTGCTGCCAATCAATACGTTTTGCGCTGGTTGAATCCCTGGTTCAATCCCTTTGTAGGTCTCCAGAATCTCTCCCGCGGTACCCGCACTCAGCGCGATGAATAATGTTTGGAATTAGACTGGGGGAAATATTGGTTCGATGAAGCACCTCGTATGCCTGGTGAAAGGTCGTGGGGTCCGGGACGGTTGGACCAGATGCAATCACATCCAGCGGATCTCCGATAACATCGGAGAGGATGAGACTAACGACTTTGGCAGGTTGCGCCATCCTTAATATCCCGCCACCTTTTAACAAATCCAGATGCTTGCGCACTGTGTTAATGTCACCTATCGGCTGCCCGTGTAAGAGTAGTTCATCAGTCATCCGTTTCATTTCCTGCAGGTCAATGTTGTCCGCTGGCAGCGTCGCCAATGACGACCCTCCGCCAGAGAGAAGCACGAGAACGAGATCATCAGGAGAAAGACCTTGAAGGAGTTCCTGGATTGATTTCCCAGCCTTCAGGCTGCCCTCTCCTGGAACAGGGTGGTCCCCTTTGATCGTGACCACCTGGGGATACGCCTGCAGCAGACCTGCCGGGTATTTCGGTACGCAGACACCAGCGTACACCTTGTCTCCCAAAACCTCCATGGCAGCCAGTGTCATCAATTCCGCTGCCTTGCCAATGGCGATGAGGTGAATTTTGGACTCAGGCGACAGCGGATACGGCGTGCCATCAACGAACACACTATCCATTTCCAAACGCATTGAACGCTTCACGGACTGATAAGGATCGACTGATGAAAGCGCGGATTCAATTACCCCGGCAATGAGCGTTGGATTCCATAACTGCTCTTGAATTCCCGCAAGAAACTGGTGAAAGTTTTGCATAGTTCCTTAATTATGATAAATTGTCATAGATTTGAGTACTTTTGTATCACAGTTAATGGCACAATTAAGAGTATCATATTGTTGTTAAAAATCGTTTTTTTGGGTAAATCCAATTGAAATCATTTTCAGAAAATCGAATTCTTTTTAAGGAGGAACTACAGTGGACAAAAACGTACTGAACAAGATGCTGAGACCCAGGACCGTGGCAGTTGTCGGGGCATCAGCGACACCAGGCAAGATCGGCTACACCGTGATCAAGAACCTTCTGAAGGATGGTTACAAGGGGAAGATCTATCCCATTAACCAGAAAGAAACTGAGATCCAGGGATTGAAGTGCTATCCTGAGATCGAGGATGTGCCTGGTGAAATTGATTCAGCGATTATTTGCGTCCCCGCGAAGGTGATGAAGGAAGTTGTTGAAGAATGCGGCAAAAAAGGCGTCAAGGGCTTGATCGTCATCACCTCCGGTTTCAGTGAAGTTGGCGACAAGGAACTAGAAGAAGAGCTGGTGCGTATTGCCCACAAGTACGGCATGCGCGTCCTCGGTCCGAACATCGTCGGTTCGCTCTCCAATTCCGATAAATTGAATGCCTCCTTTGCCCCCTGCCTGCCCTTGCCTGGCAAGGCCTCCCTGATCACCCAGAGCGGCGCCCTGCTCATCGCCATGGACTGGCCACCTACACCCGCAAGGTCGGTTTCGACAAGCTGATCTCCATCGGCAACATGGCGGATGTCGATTTCGCCGACCTGATCGACTGGCTCGACGATGACAAGGACACCACCTGCATCTCCCTTTACATTGAAGGCTTGCGGACGGCCGCAAATTCATCGATGTCGCCGCAAACCCAACAAACCCATCATCGCCCTCAAATCCGGCGTCTCCGCCCACGGCGCTGCTGCGGCCGCCTCCCACACCGGTTCACTCGCCGGTGCTGCCAAGGTCTACGGTGCCGCCTTCAAGCAGGCCGGCGTCATCCAGGCGACGGACCTGAACAACCTCTTCGACCGCACCCTGGCCCTCTCCTGCCAGCCGCCGATGAAGGGCGACAACATGCTCATCATCACCAATGGCGGCGGCGTGGGTGTGCTGGCCACCGATGCCGCCGAAAGATACGGCATCCCCCTGAAGTTCGCCCCCGAGGATGTGCAGGCGAGCTGAAGAAACACATGCCCGAATTCGGCTCCGCCAAGAACCCGGTCGACATGACCGGCATGGCTGGCAACGACTGGTATTACGAGACCACCCAGCTTTGCCATCGCCCATCACTGGACCGACGGCCTGGTCGTTCTGTACTGCGAAACCGCCATGACCAACCCGGTCGAGATTGCCCAAGCATCAAGAAAGCCGTTGAGGACAGCGGTGTCAAAGGCAAACCCATCACCGTTTCCTTGGTCGGCGGCGAGAAGTCCGATGACGCCATGGGCTGGCTGGTCGAGAACGGCATCCCCGCCTTCTTGCGCCCCGGATGACGCGATCAACGCCATGGCTGCCCTGCGCGAATATGCCCGCCTGCAGGAATCCAAAAAATCCACGCATGCAGAGACACACCCCGACTCAAAGCCAAAAAAGCCCTGCGAAATCATCGAGGATGCCCGCGCGGCTGGACGCACTTCCCTGACCGAGATCGAAGCCAAGGAGGTCTTCGAAGCCTATGGCCTGCCGGTCACGAAAACCAAGCTTGTCAAAATCCGAAGATGAAGCGGTGTCGCTCGCCAAACAGATCGGCTTCCCGGTCGTCATGAAGATCGTCTCCCCGGACATCCTGCACAAATCGGATGCCGGCGGCGTCAAGGTCAACATCAAGGACGAAGCGGGTGTCCGCGATGCCTACAAGACCATCCTGGCGAACGCCAAAGCCTACAAGGCGGATGCCAACATCCACGGCATCGCCATCCAGGAAATGGCTCCCTGGGGCACCGAGGTCATCCTCGGCTCGGTCAACGACCCCACCTTCGGACCGACCGTCATGTTCGGCCTGGGCGGTATCTTCGTGGAAGTGCTCAAGGATGTCACCTTCCGCGTCGCCCCGGTTTCCAAGAAGGCAAGCCGAGGAAATGATCGACGAGATCCGCGGCGCGCCCATTCTGGCCGGTGTGCGCGGAGAAGCTCCCCGCGACCGCAAAGCGCTGGCAGCCGTGATCGTCTCCTACTCCAGCATGATCCTCGACCTGGAGGACGAGATCGCCGAATCCGATGCCAACCCGGTGCTGGTGTACGCAGAAGGCGAAGGGCTGAAGGTCGTCGACGCCCGCATCATCCTCAAGAAAAAGTAATAGCAGGAATCTGTTAGAAGTAGCAGTTGGGTGGGTTCGCTCTTTGAACCCACCTTTTATTGCAGCGATGGCTTGGTCCGCGGTTTAGGCGATCCGTTCTTTTGAGTTGAGCCGGTAGCAACCCCCAGGATACGATTCACACATCAATTCATGTGGATGGCTATGAATTCCAACCACACCCCGCGACCGAGATGAGGTTAGCCATGAAAAGGTTTTTTCAACCTTTTCATGGCTTGCTTCCGATTAACCGCTTCCACGCCCCCACCCAGGGCGTCCCCAGGCGGTGCCGCTCTGCGACGGTGATCTTCTTCAACCGCTGCCCCACCTGCACAGCATTAACCGCCACCGCGCCCCAATCTTCCTTCTTTAGTGCTTCCCGCAGGTTCAAAGCGGTTTTCCCCGCCCACTCCCACTCCAACCTGAACTTATCCGCCTTCACCCAGTAATCCCGCTTCTCCCAAGCTGCCACCGACGCATCGATCCCGCTGGCGATTTCTTCAAGTGCCAGGACAACATATGCCGCCAGGTCCCGGGTCTGGTCATTCGGCTCGCTCTGTTTCATCAACTCGCGCAAGGCGAGCACGATCGACTTGGATAAACGGGTCCTGTCCCGCCCGGCGCTTTCAGTTGAATAGACTCTGGACAATCCTACTCTCCTCGTACAAGATTAAACGGGGTGATTATAGCCGAAAACCCCGCCTGGTTGGCGTATGGATCGGACAATGGGATAGATTAGAAATATATTAGACTTCTTTCCCTCTCATTGACGCTGCTTCCCCTTACGCTTATAATTCGTTCGCATTCGGGGAAATGCTGGAATTGGCAGACAGGCATGACTTAGGATCATGTGCCGCGAGGCGTGAGGGTTCAAGTCCCTCTTTCCCCACCAATTAATAAACTTGAACGAAGGAAAAAACCATTGAAAATCACGACCGAACCCCGCGAAGACCATCAAGTCAAGGTGGTTGCAGAATTCGAAAAAGCTGCCCTGGATAAATACAAGCACCAGGCTGCCCGCAAGATCGCCTCAAAAGCCAAGATTCCCGGTTTCCGCCCCGGCAAAGCCCCCTACGACGTCATCGCACGCCTGTACGGCGAGCCTGCCATCGAGGAGGAAGCCATCGAACTGATGGTGGAAGCCATCTACCCGGAAATGCTCGACGAAGCCAAGATCACTCCCGCAGCCCCGGGTTCGCTGGAGGACATTTCCAAGGAAGACGATATCAAATTCTCCTTCATCGTTCCCCTGGAACCCACGGTAGACCTGGGTAGCTACAAGGAATTGCGCAAGGAGTACCAGCCGGAAACCGCCAGCGAAAAGGAAGTGGAAGAATTCATCCAGCGCCTGCGCCGTACGTACGCCACCGCGGAACCCGTGGAACGAAAAGCGAAGGAAGGCGATCTGGTTTACGTCAAGGTCAACGCCACCCTGTTGAAGCCGGGTGAGGATGAACAGCCTGAATTGCTGAAAGATTCTCCGCTCCAATTAGTCATCGGCGAGAGCGATGCTGAAACCAATGACTTTCCGTACCCCGGTTTCGGAGACAATCTCAAGGGACTGACAGCCAACGAAGAAAAGACTTTTAAGTACACATATCCGAAGGAATCCAAGTTCGAAAAGCTGCAAGGCAAGGCGGTCCAATTCCAGGTATTGCTTGAGACCATCAAAGAACTCACCCTGCCGGAACTGAACGACGAATTCATCCATAATTTCGGTGAGTTTGAATCGGTCGAAAAATTCACGGAAAGCATCAAGACGCAGTTGGATGCGCGGCATACCGCGGAATATGACCAGAATTTTTACGAAGGGCTGATGGATGATCTCAGAGGCAAGGCGGTTGTCAAGTATCCGCCGCAGCTCCTCGAGCACGAGATGGAACACGTGGTTGAAGCCGTCACCAGGGATCTTGCAGAGAAGCATATGGAACTGGATGCCTACCTGAAAACCTTGAAAAAGGAGAAGGAAGCCTGGATGGAGGAAGAGGTCAAGCCCGCTGCTCAGAAACGTCTTGAGCGCTCGCTGATCATGGATGAATTTGCCCGCCAGGAAAAAGTGCAGGTCAAAAACGAGGAAGTGCAGGCTGAGATCGGCAGGATGCTGACCGAAATGCAAGGAAGCATGGACTACAAAAAGCTTGAGAAACAACTCCGTTCCGAAAAGGTTGCCAATGCCTTCACCATGCAGGCTGCCAACCGCGTGCACAGCAACAATGTCTTCCTGCGCCTGAAGGCGATCGCTACCGGCATGGCAGATGAAGAGAAAGTCGAAGAAAAGAAGAAAACTGAACCTAAAAAGAAACCCGCGAAGGTTGAGAAGACCTCCCCGGAAACTGAATCAGCAGAACCAGCCGTCAGCGCTGAAACGCAACCGGTGAAGACCCGCAAACCCAGGAAAACTGGGGAGAGCGGCACTGAACCAACGAAATAACAAGGAGACAACATGAACATCCCTGATTTCAAGAATGTCATTCCCATGGTCATTGAATCGACCGGGCGCAGCGAACGGGCTTACGATATCTATTCCCTGCTCTTCCGTGAGCGTATCATCTTTGTCGGCACCCCCATTGACGACCAGGTGGCGAATGCCGTCGTCGCGCAGTTGCTTGTGCTAAGCCGGGAAGACCCCGATGCCGACATCCAGATGTATATCAATTCCCCCGGCGGGCAGATCTACTCCGGTCTCGCCATTTACGACACGATGAAAATGATCCCCAACAAGATCAGCACCGTCGCGGTCGGCGTAACCGCCTCCTTTGGTACCGTGCTGCTCGCCGCAGGCACCAAGGGCAAGCGTTACGCTCTCCCCCATGCCACGATCCACATGCACCAGCCACTAGGCGGTGCTGAAGGTCAGGCTTCCGATATCGAGATCCAGGCACGCGAGATCCTGCGGTTAAAAGCCCGCCTGATGGGTATCCTGGCTGAATCCACTGGGCAAAAAATGGAAGATATCGAACGGGATACCGACCGCAATTTTTATCTGGATGCCCAGCAAGCCGTGGATTACGGATTGGTGGACCAGGTGCTGATCGCGCCCAAGCACTGAACCAACAATTAAGACAGGAGCCGGATGGCGGATGCTATCCGGCTCATTTATTGAGGAAACATGCAACCTGATTTTCTGAAAGTGATTGAAGCACTGATCCTGGACATGGATGGCGTCCTATGGCGTGAGTCCACCGCGATTGGTGACCTGCCCGCGATCTTCAATCGCATCAATGCCCTGGGATTGAAGTATATGCTCGCTACGAATAATGCCACCCGTACCCCCCGGCAATACGTGGAGAAACTCGCCAGCTTTGGCGCGGATGTCCCATTGGAAAGTATTGTCACATCCTCCATGGCGGTTGCCCACCTTCTTCACCAACAGCACCCTAATGGAGGTCCGGTTTATATTGTCGGTGAAACCGGGCTGACGCAAGCTCTCGAAAAAGAAGGCTTTTACGTGGGAGAGGAGCATCCGCTCGCGGTAATTGCCAGCATGGATCGTGAAGTCAATTTTGAAAAATTGAAGACCGCGACCCTGCTCATCCGCAGCGGCGTCCCTTTTTACGCAACCAACCCTGACCGCACCTACCCCACACCGCGGGGAATGATCCCTGGCGCAGGAGCGATCATCGGCTCGATTGAGATCGCCACGGACGTGAAGCCGATCATCGCTGGAAAACCAAATCCCACGCTCTACCAGTTCTCGCTTGAGTTGTTAGGCTCTGCACCAGAGCGAACCCTGGCAGTGGGTGACCGCCTGGAAACCGATATCCTTGGAGGTCAGCGGCTGGGCTGCCGTACTGCTCTCGTTCTTTCAGGAATCGCAACCCGAGAGGATGCACAGCGTCACACCCCTCCACCTGACCTGGTGACGGCTGACCTGTCAGCGCTTATCGATCTTTTTAATGTTCGCTAATCCGTTTTTCTTCGACCTTGATAGAGAACAACTCACCCGGTTCATCCGGGAACTCGGGCAACCGGAATACCGCGCTGCCCAGGTTTGGGATTATTTCTACACGCAACATGGCACTTCACCATTGGATATCAGTACACTGCCTAAAACGTTGAGGCAAGCATTGGCAGAAAAAATGGACTTTTCGCACCTGCATGCGGTTGAGCGCTTGGTTTCCTCTGACGGAGAAACGGTTAAAACGCTCTTTCGGCTGCCAGACGGGAATATGATAGAGACCGTGCTGATGCAATATGATGTCCGCGATACGCTTTGCATCTCTTCACAATCCGGCTGCGGCATGGGCTGTGTCTTTTGCGCGACCGGTCAAATGGGCTTTAAACGCAATCTTTCCACAGGTGAAATTGTCGAGCAGGTGTTGCACTACTCCCGCGAATTACGATTGAAGGACAAACAGGTCACCAATATCGTCATCATGGGCATGGGAGAACCATTTCAGAATTATGACGCGGTATTGGCTGCCATCGACCGCCTTAACGCGCCGGAAGGGCTCAACCTGGGCGCGCGCCGGTTCACGATCTCAACCGTGGGGCTGGTGCCAATGATCCAGCGCTTCGCCGAGGAGGATAGACAGGTCAACCTGGCAATCAGTCTGCACGCTGCCAATGATGAGTTGCGTTCTTCACTTCTCCCGATCAACAAGCATTATCCCCTTGAAACCCTCATCCAGGCATGTCGAGATTATGTTGCCAAAACGAACCGCCGTTTGACCTTTGAATGGGCACTAATTCAAAATGTGAATGACAGCGTGAAAGATGCCGAAGAACTGTCGCGGTTGGTCAAAGGACTTTTGTGCCATGTGAATGTCATCCCGTTGAACCCCACCTCGCGTTTTGAGGGACAAGCCACCACACGCGAGCGGGCTGAACTCTTCAAGCAGACGCTGGAAAAGAATGGCATCCCCTGCACGATCCGCCTGCGGCGCGGGATCGACATCCAGGCAGGCTGCGGGCAACTTGCGTCCCGCCACCTCGCCTGACCGCGAAAACCCTGCATGATATAATCCTTGAACTATGGCTGAAATGATCTCGAAATGGAAAGTTAGCCTTGAACGAACACGAAAAGCCGCGTTCGGTAAGATCGCGACCCTACTCGGTGCATCCGAGATCAGCGCTGAAACCTGGGAGGATCTTGAAGCCCTGCTCATCCAGGCGGACGTCGGACTCGAAACCAGCCAGGAGATCATCACCAACCTCTCCAGAAGAATTGAATCCGTCGGCGTCACACGTTCAACAGAATTCTTTGAGTTACTCGCGAAAGAACTTCTTGATCACCTGCTGCCCACCACCGAGATGAATCTTGCTGCCCACCAACCCGCTGTGATGTTGATGGTCGGTGTAAACGGCTCAGGCAAAACCACGACTGCAGCAAAACTCGGTAAGCTCTACAGGGACCAGGGCGAACGTGTCCTCCTGGCTGCTGCGGATACCTACCGTGCCGCTGCCATCGACCAGCTGCAGGTCTGGGCAGACAGGTTGAACCTCCCTGTGATAGCCGGGCAACCTGAAAGTGACCCGGGAGCGGTAGCCTACGATTCCGTCCAGGCAGCCATAGCGCGCAAGATGGATATCCTGATCATCGATACCGCCGGAAGGCTGCACACTCGCTACAACCTGATGGAAGAACTGAAGAAAGTTCACCGGGTAGTCGGCAAAGCCCTTCCAGGCGCTCCCCACGCTGTCCTGCTGGTTTTAGACGCTACTACCGGGCAGAATGCGCTGCACCAGGCACGCGCCTTCCAGGAGGCAGTACAAGTCAATGGTGTGATTCTCACAAAATTGGACTCTTCTGCGCGGGGCGGAATGGCATTCGCCATCCAAAATGAACTCCACCTCCCCATTTTCTACGCCGGGCTGGGTGAAAAGGTGGAAGACCTCCAGTCGTTCAATCGGAAGCAATTCGTCGAAAACATACTTTCCCAGTCCAATTAAGGGTGATACCAATGGATGACATGATCTCTACTCTCGAACTAAACCGTGCGTCAATTCACTCCCTCATGGAGCGTCTTTGACCTCGCTCAAAAAGAAACCCAATTAGACGAACTCCAGATAAAAAGTGAAAACCCCGCCCTTTGGGATGACCCCCGGCAGGCTCAACAATTAATGAAAAGTATCGCCGATCTGCGGGACGAGATTTCCCTATGGAAAAGGCTGGAAAAACGAATCCAGGATACGCTGGAACTGGCAGAAATGGGTGAACCCAGTCTGCAAGCGGAACTTACTTCGGAAATGACCGCCATCCAGGCAGAACTTGGTCAATTGGAACTCTCCACGCTGCTTGGTGGAAAGTATGACAAGGGAAACGCCCTGCTCACCATCAACACCGGGGAAGGCGGCACGGACGCACAGGATTGGGCAGCCATGCTGGAACGCATGTACCTGCGTTGGTGTGAACGAAAGGGTTACACCACCGAGATCCTTGACCAAACCGAAGGAGAAGAAGCCGGAATTAAGACCGTGAGCATGGTGGTCAATGGACCTTTCGCATACGGGTATCTTCGCGCTGAAAAAGGTGTTCACCGGCTGGTTCGGCTTTCGCCTTTCGACTCTGCTCATCGCCGCCACACCTCCTTCGCACAGGTTGAAGTCCTTCCGGAAGCAGTGCAGGAAGACCCTTCTGTCGTGATCAACCCGGACGATTTGAAGATCGATATCTATAAATCCTCAGGAGCGGGTGGACAGAATGTCCAGAAGAATGCCACCGCAGTGCGCATCACCCACCTGCCCACCGGTCTGGTTGTGACATGCCAAAACGAACGATCCCAGATGCAGAATCGCGAAAACGCCATTCGCGTTCTACGCTCCCGTCTGCTCGACCTCGCCCAGATCGCCGCGGACAAGCATCTTTCCGATTTACGGGGAGTCTATCAAAAAGCTGAATGGGGCAGCCAGATCCGTTCTTACGTACTTCACCCCTATCAAATGGTCAAGGATCACCGAACAGAATTCGAAGTAGGAAATTCTGCTTCTGTCCTGGACGGCGATCTGGATGGATTCATTGAAGCTTACCTGAGAATGAAAAAATAAACCGGTTTTCACCGGTTATTGTTTCTAATCCAGCATCTTTGCCAACTCGATAAGTTTTGGATCGAGAATTTTCTTGGTCTTGATCACTTTTTCCAGGGGAGTCGCGACAATTTCTCCCTTTATCTCACCCACCAGGACACCAGTTTTTCCATTCGTCAAATGTTCTACTGCTGACGCTCCCAACCGGCTCGCCAGGATGCGGTCGAAGGCGTTCGGAGTCCCGCCCCGCTGCACATGCCCCAGGATCGTCGCCCGCAGGTCAAACCCCAGCCTTTCCTTGTGCTTAATAAAATATTCACTGAGAGCGGTCGCGTCGTATTTCGCCCCTTCTGCCACCACGACGATAGCGTGCGCTTTCCCTTTTTCATAAGCCCGGGTGAGAATCTCGGCAATTTTTTCCGGATCAGTTTCAATTTCCGGGAGCACCACGGCTTCCGCACCGCCAGCGATGGCAGCCATCAATGCGAGGTATCCGCAATCGCGCCCCATCACCTCAATTAGAAAAGCCCTTTGGTGCGAGGAAGCGGTAACTTTCAACCTGTCGATGGCTTCCAGGGCGATATTCAGGGCGGTATCCACACCCAGGGTGATATCCGATCCATACAGGTCATTATCAATTGTGGAAGCAATACCCACCACCGGAAACTCCAACTTGTGCAGGGCATGATTACCTGTTTGGGAACCATTTCCACCTATCACGATCAAACCTTCGATCCCAGCTTCATTCAGCGATCGGAGGGCTTTAAGTTGACCTTTTTCCGTTTTGAATTCAGCAGACCGCGCGCTACCTAGGATGGTGCCGCCACGCTGCAGGATCCCGCCGACATCGCGTGTGCCAAGAGGAGTGAAAAGTCCGTTGATTAGACCTTCGTACCCGTTCCTGACTCCAAAAACTTCCATCCCCTTCACCACACCGCTGCGCACCACCGCGCGAATAGCGGCGTTCATCCCGGGGGCATCACCCCCGCTGGTTAATACTGCAATCCGTTTCATCTCCACCTCCACTTTCAGGAAATAATTCTATCACCAAGACTGAATATCATCGTCGAGCATGCCTTTTATCAGTAGATGCTCACTGGTTTGATTTGGTACAATTGAAGAGCATCCTGAACCACCGCACCCCATACACCCATCGAGTCGAGGTACCTTTATGCCCGATCGTCGGATCAAGCAGCACCCGATTTTAACGGTAAGTGAAACTGAAACCATACCAATCACCTGGCAAGGAAATCAACTATACGCAAAGAAAGGCGAGACCATTGCCTCCACATTAATGGCGAATGGGATCGATATCTTCGGTTACCATCACAAGGATGGCTCCCCTCTCGGCATTTTTTGTGCGAACGGTCAGTGTTCCCAATGCATGGTCGTCGCCAATGGAAAACCGGTCAAGTCCTGTATGGAGATCGTCAGCCCCGGGTTGGTTGTCGAGCCTAACTCAGGTCACCCGGAGCTTCCCGAAGTCAAATCCATACCCACGCTTACCCCAATCCCCGAGTTCAAGGTACCCGTGCTAATCATCGGTGGGGGTCCTTCTGGTCTCTCAGCTGCAATCGAGCTGGGAAAACTTGGCGTGGACGTGTTGCTGATCGATGACAAGCACAGGTTGGGCGGAAAGCTGGTGCTGCAAACGCACCGCTTTTTTGGCTCCACCGATGCCGTTTTCGCCGGTACACGCGGGATTGACATTGCCACGATCCTGGAAAAAGAGGTGCTGAGCCATCCCTCGATCCAGGTCTGGAAGAACAGCACTTGCCTGGCGGTTTTCAACGACAAAAAGGTTGGCATCCTCAAGGATGGAAAGAACTACGTCCTGATCGAACCCAACATGCTGTTGGTGGCAACTGGCGCGCGCGAGAAGTTCGTTGCCTTCAAAGGCAACACCCTTCCCGGTGTTTACGGAGCAGGTGCATTCCAAACCCTGGTCAACCGCGATCTGGTGAGACCCGCGGAAAAACTTTTCATCGTAGGTGGTGGAAATGTGGGCTTGATAGCTGGGTACCATGCCCTCCAGGCGGGCATAGGCGTGGTGGGTCTCGTTGAAGCGCTCCCCGAATGCGGTGGATACAAGGTGCACAAGGACAAGCTGGTGCGCATGGGTGTACCCATCTACACCTCCCACACCATACTGTCTGCCAACGGCACCGACCAGTGTGGAATCGGTCACCATCGCTGAGGTGGATGAGAATTTCAAGCCGATCCCGGGGACAGAGAAATCCTTCGCCTGTGATGCAGTGCTGATCGCAGTCGGTCTTGACCCGGTCAACGAGTTCTACCGCAAAGCAGTCGATTTCAATATTCCGGCATTCGTCACAGGAGATGCAGAGGAGATCGCAGAGGCGTCCGCTGCAATTTTCAGCGGCAAGATCCGCGGACTGGAGATTGCCCGCTCCCTGGGAGTTTATCAAGGTGAAATTCCAAAAGAATGGTATCGCACTGGCGAGATGCTTAAATCCAGTCCTGGTGCAACCTATTCTGAAATGTTCCCGGATGTGCCTGCCGGCGTTATCCCGGTATTTCATTGCAACCAGGAGATTCCCTGTGACCCCTGCTCTTCCCTCTGTCCGCATGGGTTGATCGTGGTTGATAAACGAGATATTCGTTCCGTACCAACCTTCGTGGGGAATAATTATTGCTGCGAGGTTTGCGAAAAATGTGTGGCAGGCTGCCCCGGGTTGGCCATTACCCTGGTGGATTACCGTTCCAATCCGGATAGACCAATCGTTTCGATTCCGTACGAATTCTCCACCGAAACAGTCAATAAATTTGACCGCGTAACCATCCTGGACACGGAAGGAGAAACATTGGGCGAAACGGATATCTTCGACCTGCACACCATCCCTTCCAGTGATCGGACCCTGATCATCCAAGTGGAAGCAGCGAAGGAGATCGCGCCGCTCATTGCTGGCATCCGCATTCAAACTGCAGAGATCACTCAGCCCATGTTCCAGTACGTGAATCACGTGGCGGACGACACCATCGTTTGCCGTTGTGAACACGTGACCGCGGGTGAAATCCGCGCATTGATCCGCAAGGGTTACCGGGATTTCAACGAGATCAAGACCGTCACCCGCGCCTGCATGGGCGCATGCGGCGCAAAAACATGCGCTTCTCTCATCCACCGTCTCTTCCGCGAGGAAGACATTCCCTATGACAAGATCACCGATCCTTCACGGCGTCCGATCTTCATCGAAGTACCCCTGGGTACCTTTGCCGGC
This sequence comes from uncultured Chloroflexia bacterium, assembly GCA_963774925.1. Lineage (GTDB taxonomy): Bacteria > Chloroflexota > Anaerolineae > Anaerolineales > Anaerolineaceae > UBA6107. The sequence continues at coordinate 277,880 of CAVZGM010000001.1, read as the reverse complement.
AGCCATGAGGAGGGGGAAGAATGAACACACCAACATATGATGTCATCATCATCGGCGCGGGTTCTCTGGGAACTCCGACAGCTTATTACCTGGCAAAATCCGGTTTGAAGGTGCTGGTACTGGAATCTGTTCCCAGCGTTGGTCAGGGTTCCAATAAGCGAGCCATTGGTGGGATTCGCGCCACGCATTCCGACCCCGCCAAGATCAGACTCTGTCTGCGCAGTATCGAAATATTCTCCACTTTCAAAGATTCTTTCGGAGATGACATTGAATGGGATGAGTGCGGATATACCTTTGTTGCCTACACACCGCGTGAGGAGAAGATATTAAAGGACCTGCTCGTCATCCAAAAACGTTATGGGCTGATTAATGATTGGTACGAACAAGCCGACCTGCTTAAGCTCGTCCCTGATCTAAACCCGGATGGTCTGATTGGTGGAACATTCTCCCCTCACGATGGCAGCGCTTCTCCCTTACTTGTGAACCATGCGTATTACACTCACGCGGTGGATCTTGGGGTTGATTTCAAGTTCAATGAACCTGTGATTTCGATGAATGTGGAAAATGATCGAATCACATCCGTATCCACTACCTGTGGAACATACTCTTCCGCAGTGGTGATAAACACTTCGGGACCAGGCGCGGCTCGTGTCGGAAACCTGGCGGGGGTCTCGCTACCGGTCAAATCAGACAGTCACGAAGCTGCCATCACCGAGCCGGTCGCCCGTTTCCTGGGACCGATGATCGTCGACATTCGCCCCTCACCCGGATCCTCAAATTACTATTTCTACCAGCATATCACCGGTCAGGTCATCTTCTGCATCACGCCAAGTCCCAGCGCGTGGGGGGAGGACGTGAATGAGACGAGCAGCTTCCTCCCCATGGTCTCTAAACGTATGATCGAGATCATGCCCCGCTTGACCAATATTCGCGTACGGCGAACCTGGCGCGGGTTATACCCCATGACCCCTGACGGTTTTCCTATCGCTGGTTGGTCACCACAAGTCTCGAATTTCCTCCTGGGTGTCGGATTGTGCGGGCAGGGGTTCATGCTTGGTCCGGCGATGGGTGAATTACTCACCAGGATTGTTCAAATGCAAACAACCAGCGAAGACCAGGAGATCCTCAACTACCTATCTCCTGAACGGAAGTTTGAAGGACAGGAACTCCTAAAATAGGGCTGGATCCAGGTTGTTCTTAATTTTAACCTTGCGGTTTAGAAAACGCGGGATGATATACTTATACGAACAAATGGTAAAAAGATGATCAGCACGGACAAGGCTACCCCCTTCCTCGAGAATCTCCTGGAGGTCCTCCCGGAGAACTATACCCTTGTTGATCGAGATTTCATTTCCAAAGCGTATTACTTCGCCGAACAGGCGCACGGGGAACAGAAACGCGCCTCTGGTGAACCCTATATCTCACATTGCGTCGCCGTAGCTATCATCCTGGCGGAAATGCACGTACAGCCGGTGGTTGTGGCTGCCGGCTTGCTGCATGATACGGTCGAGGACACGTCTGTTACTTTGCCTGACATCCGCCAAGAGTTTGGCGAAGAAGTCGCTTCGTTGGTGGATGGGGTCACCAAGCTGACCCATCTGCCCAGGGTCTCCCGCGCTGACCAACACGACAAGTCCATGTTCGATGACGCCAACAACGAGGAGGAAAAGCAAGCCCTTCTCGATTCGCAGCTGGCTCGGGACCGCCGCAAGGAACTGGCGAATGAGACCTTGCGCAAGACCTTCCTTGCCATGGGAGATGACATCCGCGTCATCCTCATTAAGCTGGCAGACCGGTTGCACAACATGCGCACTTTGGGTTTCATGGCGGAAAAGAAACGCATTCGTATCGCCCAGGAAACCCTCGACATTTTCGCCCCTTTAGCCAACCGTCTGGGTCTCTGGCAGTTCAAATGGGAATTGGAAGACCTCGGTTTCCGCTACACAAACCCGGAAAAGTACAAAGAGATCGCCCAAAAACTCGCTGAGACCAGGCTGGAACGCGAACGCCAGATCAAGGATATCGCTGACAGGCTGGGGGAAATCATTAATGAAGCTGGTATCAAGGTGGAGATCTCAGGACGCAGCAAGCATATCTACTCGATTTATCGCAAAATGGTGGAAAAGGATAAACCCTTCGAACTGGTTCGCGACCTACGTGGTGTGCGCTTGATCGTCCCCGATGTACCTTCCTGTTATGCTGTCCTTGGGCTTATTCACACCCACTGGCGCCCGGTACCGGGTGAATTCGATGATTACATTGCTGCGCCCAAGGATAATTTCTATCAATCCCTTCACACAGCAGTGCTCTACGATGACGCAAAACCTTTAGAGGTGCAGATCCGCACCTCTGAGATGCATCAAAACGCGGAGTTCGGTATCGCTGCGCACTGGCGTTACAAGGAAAAGGGTCCGCGCGATGCGCATTACGAAGAACGCATCAACTGGCTGAAGAAAGTCATGGAATGGCGGCAGGAAGTGGAGGATGCCGACGAATTCGTTAACGGCATGAAAACCGACGTTTTCCAGGATCGTGTGTACGTCTTCACGCCGCGCGGTGACATCATTGACCTGCCTGCCGGGGCAACCCCCATTGACTTTGCTTACACCGTTCACACCGAGATTGGCAATCGCTGCCGTGGTGCAAAAGTTAATGGGAAACTGGTGAGCCTGGAATATACGCTCAAAACGGGCGAGCAGGTAGAAGTCCTGGTCGCCAAACAGGGAGGTCCCTCGCGAGACTGGTTGAATCCAAATCTCGGACTGGTCAAGACCCAGCGCGCCCGTTCCAAAATAAAATCCTGGTTCAAGCACCAAAATCGTGAACAAAACCTGGCGCAGGGCAAGGAAATACTCGAAAGAGAATTGAAGCGCCTGGGCATCCCCAGTTATGACCTGGAAAGTCTCTCCAAAGCTTTTGATTTTCGAACCCTCGACGACCTTTATGTCGCGGTGGGTTGCGGCGACATTTCTCTCGGTCATATCATCAACACCCTTTCCGAGGGGGAACCGGACCAATCCACGCTTTTCCAGATCAAGCCTACTTCAGACAAAATTGACATTACCGAGAATGCCGTCTCTGTGCTGGGGTTGAACAACATCCTCTCAACTTTCGCTCGTTGCTGTAAACCAGCTCCAGGCGATGAGATCATTGGCTACATCACACGCGGGAGAGGTGCGACCATTCACCGCCAGGATTGTCCCAACATCCTGCGCATGCAGGACCGTGAACGGATCGTGCGGGTCACATGGGGCGAACCCAGGCATGCCTTCCCAATCGAGATCCAGATCCGTGCTTATGACCGCCAGGGGTTAATGAACGATATATCCCAGGTGCTAAGCAACGAGAATATCAACCTGAAAGACATCAAGATCAATGTCACACACAACCTCGCCAACCTGCTGATGGTGATTGACATCGCCGACATTGCTCAATTATCTCGAGTGCTGTCCAGGATCGAGAACCTGCCAAATGTGATGGAAGCCCACCGGCTGAATCCAGGATAATTTCACCTTTCAATTAACATCGTGCCACTTTACACACCTTGTCGAATGGTGTAAAATGCTGCCGATTAAGTATGACCAAAATTAAAAAGAACAATCTCAGAACCGCACAGTTCATAATCCGCTTCGCTGCTCTCATCGGGCTTCTGGATTCCATTTACTTGTCATATGTGAAATTCAGCCAAATCCCAATTTACTGTACCCCGGGATTAGGGGACTGTGCGACAGTGAATTCCAGCCGATGGTCAGAATTATGGGGAATTCCAATTGCTCTGTTTGGAATGTTAGCATTTGGGACAATCCTGCTTTTTTCACTTTATGGAAACAGGGTAAAATTTACCCGGTTTTACAATGACTATTTGATTTTTGGAATATCCCTGGTTGGTCTCTTGTTTTCAACATATCTGACCTACCTTGAGGCTTTCGTGATCCGAGCATTCTGCCAATGGTGTGTACTATCTGCAATATCCGTTTTGGTTGTTTTTATCACTAGTCTCGTAATGCTATTAGAAAAAATCGGTTTTAATCAAAAGGAGGAAATCTATGCCAAGAATTAGGTGTCATTATCTCGACTGCGCATTCCTGGATGACGGGATCTGCAGCGCAGGTATGGTTGAACTGGACCCGGATACCGGATGCAAGACCTATTCTGCCAATGCCGAAGCCGCCACTGATGACGACTGGGACGAAGCAGATGAATTGGAAGAATGGGAAGAAGAAGACGGTAACGAGGAATGGGATGAGCTCGATTCGGACGAAGAGTTTTAATAAGAAATAGTATCAAAAGTCTTCGACCCCGGATTCGATCCGGGGTTTTCATATGGACAGGTTGAAATTGAACGATAACACTGATCAGGATTTAAAGCACAACATTTTGGTTAACATCGCCGATGGCGCTTTCTTTGGCTTCGGTGTTGGCTTTGCTTCCTACACTACGATCATCCCGTTATTCGTCGCTAACCTGACCACCTCCGCCACTTTGATCGGACTGATTCCCGCGATCCACAACATGGGCTGGCAGCTTCCCCAGCTGCTCCTGGCAAACAAGATCAGCAGGATGAAGAAAATAAAACCCTTTGTGGCGTTCATGACAACCCAGGAAAGATTGCCAATCCTCGGTTTGGCTTTTGTGGGTTTGCTGCTCCCAAAGATCGGGGTGACTGCCGCCCTGATCGCCTCGTTCATTCTCCTCGTCTGGCAAGGGCTTGGTTCTGGTTTAACTGCCAATGCCTGGCAAATTATGATCAGCAAAGTCATCCCGGGGAATATTCGCGGTACATTCTTCGGCGCGCAGTCTGCTGCGGCAAATTTGCTCGCCAGCCTGGGCGCATTGCTGGCAGGACTGCTGCTCGTGAAGCTAAAACCACCTTACGATTTTTCAACCCTATTCTTTATCGCTTCCGGTCTCTATGTTCTTTCCTGGTTCTTTCTAAACATGACCAGGGAAACTGCACCAATCCCGGAGGGAGAAATTCCTCCTCCTCCCCCACTCTGGCAGAATATCAAATCGATATTACGAAATGATCTTTCCTTCCGGAATTTTCTAATTAGCCGTTTCATCTCTCAATTTGGCATGATGGCATTCGCCTTTTATACGGTTTTTGCGGTGAAGAACCTGAACATGAGCGTATTGACTGTAGGTGTGATGACCAGCGTTCTGATGATCACCCAGGTGGTCGCAAACCCTCTGCTTGGTCGCCTGGCGGATAAATGGTCCGGCAAAGGGGTGTTGGTATTGGGCGGGTTAAGCGCGGTCCTCAGCGCTATTCTGGCAATCATCATCAAGAACCCGAATTGGTTCGTTTTGGTCTTTATCCTCAACGGCATCGCGGCGACTGCCTATTGGACTATTGGTATCACGATGAGCCTGCAATTTGGCGATGAACGCCAGCGCCCAACCTATGTGGGCATGTCCAACACTTTGATTGCTCCCAGCGCGATCCTCGCGCCGCTGGTCGGTGGTCTCCTCGCGGATAGCTTTGGCTACTCGGTTACCTTCATCACCTCCGCCAGTATCGGACTGATCTCGGTGGCTGCGCTCGCTCGTCTGGTAAAAGATCCAAGGAAACATGCATTCAAATAACTTCATTATTATTGGGTGGGAGCTTCATTGATTTTTGTGTAAAGAATTGATATTAATAATCCCCGTCATATAAAAGGCCACCTTCGCAGATTAGCAAAGGTGGCTTTTTCCAGATCAATACTCAGCGCCGGGCGATTTTTTGCAAGAAATACGCGCCTGCCAGGGTGATGACAATCGCAGCGATAGCCACCAATGAAAGGGCTGAGTACTCTTTCACATCAATGATGATGATCTTCCTCGCAACCGCAATTAATGCAACATTCAGGACAATATCCACATGCACAACATGTTCGCTCAGATAAGCCTTAATCGTTTCAAGTAACTCAACCCCAATCAAGATCAGCATGAATGCGCCAAAGATGTCGAGCAATTCATTGGTATTGATCAGGATGTCCGGTGGATTGAAGATGTCCACAAAAATCGTTTGCCCCAGGTCGACTGTCGATAAGATGATTACAATGACCATCATCGCAATCAGGCTGAAGATCACGACTTTTTCAAAGATTTCCAGAAACCTGGACACAATTGCTTTCATGGAACGCTCCTCGCATACGCGTTATTTCAATTTTCTATATAGTACACGATAATTTTTACACTCATGTCAATTGTACACGCTCGGTTAAGTCGTTAATCCATTTCCTGGAAAAATAACGCCCCAACCCAACCGCATACTTGGTAATCTCTTCACTAAGCGTCAAAGCGTACACAAAATAGATCGGAAGATCGAAAAGGAAAGCCCCGGCAGCCGTCAGCGGAACACCGACAAACCAGATGACTAACCCATCTAGCATCAATGAGAACTTTGTATCTCCGCCTGCTCTCAAGACACCGATGATTATGACATGGTTTGAAGCCCTAACCCACATCCCCAACGCCAACACGGTCAGGAGAGCTCTGGCATTTTCGATGACTTGCGGTGAAACCTTATAAACTTGAAGAATGTTCGGGGCAAGCAGATACACCATTAAGCCCATGAACATCGCACCAAGCCCCTGGATCACCAATGACCTGCCGGCATAGATATATGCCTTTTCAGTCTTTCCCTGCCCGATGAGGTTACCAACCATGATTGCAGTCGCATTTCCAATTCCAAGGAAAATGACAAATGCCAGGTTGTCGATCGTACCGTTAATATTTATTGCAGCAATCGATTCGGTGCCGATGTGCCCATAGATAGCGTTGTAAGTGGTGATCCCAAGCGACCAAAGGGTCTCGTTGGCGATCACAGGCAGGACAGGTTTCATGACTGCTTTGATGAACTTGATATCGAAATCGAGGAAATCACGAATGCCAGCTGCGATTGGATTTTCTTTCTTGCGATAAACCATGATCAGGATCACCAGGCATTCCAACACACGGGCGATCAGACCTGCTATTGCCGCGCCTTCCACTCCCATCGCCTGGATGCCGAGTGGCTGAAATCCGAATACGAAAGGATAAAGCAGGAGAATGTCCAGACCCAATGCACCTGTGCTCACCGCCAACGGCAGACGAACATTTCCTGTTGATCGCAAGGCGGCGCTGAAGACACCGGTAATGGCAAAGAACAGGAAAGACCAGCCGAATATTTGCAAATAGTGACTGCCCAGAAGGATCACCTCGGGATCTTCAGTGTACAACCTGAGGGTAACTTGTGGGAAGAAAATTGCCAGTGACCAAAAGACCAACGCTGCAGCCAGAGCCAGCTTTCCTCCCAGACCTACAACCCTGCGAATGTTTGGAACGTCCCCTTTTCCCCAAAGCTGCGCGATGAAGATCGCAGAACCACTGACAATACCAAAAACGACCAGGTTGAGCAGGAACCATACCTGGTTTGCCAACCCGACCGCGGCAACCGAAGTTTCACCCAATTGCCCGATCATGATCACCGCCGCCATGTTTAACAGGGAGCTGATCAGGTTCTGCAGGGCAATTGGCAGTGCAAACCGGACCAGTAAGAGAAAGTACTCCCGGTCTCGGAAAAAGTTCAAATTATTGTGGATTTTTTCCATGCTATAAAACCTAGTCAATTATAAACTTAGTTGCCCTTCCATCTTAAGATTGTGAGAGGGAAGATCAACGATCACACTGAAAGGCTCTCTTCAAAGGAAATTTCACACAAAGGGTGCATCGCACCTTTCATGGGTGTAGTACCCCCGTCGGGTTTACCACTCGTTCGAACCTCTGTAAAAGAAAAGAGACTCTTGCGAGTCTCAAAGGCTGGGGGCAAAGGATATACACCCTCATGGGTGTGGTACCCCCTTCGGGTTTACCACTCGTTCGAACCTCTGAAAAAGAAAAGAGACTCTTTCGAGTCTCATAGGCTGGGGGCAAAGGATTCGAACCTCTACTAACTGATTCAGAGTCAGTCGTCCTGCCATTAGACGAGCCCCCAACAACGAAAGTGATTTTACCACCTGCCTGCCTTCATGTCCAGACCAAACCAAAAGTCAAACACAGTAAAACGGAATTCCAGCATTTTATGGTAAAATATCACGTCTGGTAAGCAGTAATCCTGCTGCCTTTCCGCCTTCAACCTCGCCTACGGCAATGTTTGAGGGCAAACCCGTGGAAAGGAGGTCATAAAAATGCGTACATACGAGGTTGTATTAATCATCCGTTCTGAGTTGGATGAGACTGCATTCAACGATGCAGTTGAAAAGGTCAAGGGATGGATCACCACCGCTGGCGGTTCCATTGCCAAAGTGGATGTATGGGGCAAGCGCCGCCTGGCATATATCATCAAGAAACAACGTGATGGTCAGTATGTCATGATCACCGCGCAATTCCCCCCGGCATTCACCACTGAACTTGATCGCAATTTGAAGTTCCTGGAACCTGTGATCCGTTACATGATCACCGTTGTCGAGTAGTTCTTGTTTTAAGGAGCAAGAAAATGAGCCGCGATTTGAATAAAGTGATGATCATTGGTCATCTTGGCCGCGATCCGGAGATGCGCTTCACCCCCTCCGGAAGACCGGTGACAACCTTCACTGTTGCAACCAACCGTTCCTGGAGCACTTCCGAGGGCGAAAGACACACCGAGACCGAATGGTTCAATGTCGTCGCCTGGGGAAACCTGGCGGAGATTTGCAAACAATACCTGGTTAAAGGTCAACAGGTTTACGTGGAGGGACGCCTTCAAACGCGGCGTTGGGATGATTCTGAAGGCGGCAAACACACCAGCATTGAGATCGTTGCCAATGAAATGATGGCGCTTGGTGAAAAACGGGAAGCCAACAACACGCAACCCGAACCTCAGGATTCAGATTTTGAAACGGATGAAGAATTTCCGTACTAATGGAGTAAAAAATGTCAGATGAAAATTCAAACGAAAACGAGCGATTTTCCGGTCCGCGCCGCTATGTAGCGCGCCCAAAGATCTGCCAGTTCTGTGCAGACAAGAATATCGCGATTGATTACAAGGCTTCGGACATGCTTCGCCGCTTTGTCACCGAAGAAGGCAAGATTCGCCCACGCCGTCAGACTGGCACCTGCGCACGACATCAACGTGCCCTGGCAACCGCTGTGAAACGTGCCCGCCATATCGCCCTCCTGCCCTTCACCGGAGAGCGCTGGACTGACGCGATCCGCTAACAATATTCCAATTGTTCCACTTGTCTGGAATACATCACACCTAAACTGGTGGAAATAAAGAGGCCGTTATGGCAAACAATGAAATAAAAGATACACCCAAGCTGGTCAGCAAGAAACACCTCGCCCGGCTTGAACGGGAAAAGAGGCAGAATCGAATCCTGTTGTTCAGCGCGATCGCAGTACTGGCAGCAGTGGTGATCCTAATCGTTTATGGAGTGTTGGACAAGACCGTTTTTCTTCCCAACAAACCCGTTGCCAAAGTGGGCAAAGAAACGATCACTGTCGAAGATTTCCAGAAACGTGTTCAATATGAACGCCTTTCAACTGTTGAAAATTTCTTGAGCTACTCCCAGTCTTACATGGCTTATTTTTTCCAATCAACCCTGGTTGAGTGGCAAAACAGCCTGGACAATTACGTCCAGTATGGAAGTGATATTCTTGACAAAATGATCAACGAAGCCATCCTTGCTCAAAAGGCAGAGGAGCTGGGTATCACTGTGTCGGAAGAGGATATCACCAAGGAGCTGGAGCGCGGTTTCGGTTACTACCCGAATGGCACACCAACCGTGGAACCCACCTACGCCTATAAACCGACGTCCACGCTATCCCCTGCGCAGTTAGCAATCGTCACAATCACCCCAACCGCCACTGAATGGCCCACTGCGACGCCGGAACCCGAAACTCCGACACCGGAAACCCCCGTAGCAACTGGCACTCCGACCCTGGTTCCCACGGCTACAAGCATTCCCCCCACGCCGACGGAATACACGCAGGCTGGATTTGAGCAGCTCTATAACGATATGGTCACGAACATCAGCGCTCAATTCCCCTACTCCGAAGCGGATTTCCGTGCGTATGTGACGAGCCTGCTCACCAACCAGAAAATGTTCGATTACCTCACCAAGGATGTGAAAATCGATCAGGACATGGTTTGGGCACGCCATATCCTCGTCGCGACCGAGGAAGAGGCGCGAAGCATCATTGTCCGCCTGGGCAAAGGTGAGGATTTTGCCGCGATCGCTGCAACTGAATCCCTCGATACTTCCAACAACACCACTGGTGGAGACCTGGGCTGGTTCTATACCGGTCAAATGGTTGAGCCATTCGAAACGGCAGCGTATGCCCTGGAAATTGGCGAAATCAGCGAACCAGTAGCAACAGATTTCGGTTACCATGTGATCCAGGTTCTTGGTCATGAAGTTCGCGAACTCACCCAGGAAGAGCTGGATACTTATAAAAACCTGATTTACAGCAAGTATCTTGATGAAGCCCGTGCAGAGTTCGAAATAAAGAAATTCGACCGGTGGGCATCTGTAATCCCCAACACGCCCGCAATCCCCGCTGAATACCGCGTGGACACCTCTGGCGTTCAATAATTAGATTCGGTTTTAAAGTTGAGGGCTGCCGATTGAAGAGCAGCCCTCTTTCTTATTTCACCATTTCTTCGCTCAACTCATCCAACCGCAAACTGACCACCTGGCTGGCGGAATCCCGCCCCATGGTAACTCCGTAGATCACATCCGCCACCTGGACTGTATTTCGATTGTGTGTGATGACAATGAACTGAGTCTCCAGGCTTAATTCCTTCAGGAGCTCAGTAAACCTTCCGACATTGGCTTCATCCAGCATCGCATCCACTTCATCCAGCACACAAAAAGGTGTTGGAGAGACTTTTAGCAGGGAAAATATTAAGGCGACCGCGGTCAGTGACCTTTCTCCCCCGGAAAGGAGAGAGAGACCTTGCTCACGGCGACCGGGAAGCTTTGCCTCAATATCGATCCCTGTTTCGGTAAGGTCTTCTTCGTTTGTCATCACCAAACGGGCAGAACCGCCACCGAACAAACGGGTGAAGAGATCTTTGAATTCAGCAGCGACCGCTGTAAAGGTCGTCCTGGAACTGCTTCTGCATGATCTCATCAAGCTCTGCAATCACCTGCCGAAGATCGGTATCTGCCTTCAGCAGGTCATTCACCTGGGAGGTCATGAATTCGAAACGTTCCTTCACTTCGAGGAATTCAGCTTTGGCTTCAGGATTGATTGCACCCATCCGGCGCAGTAATGCCCGCTGACGGTTGATCGATTCTTCCAATTCCTTTGGTATTTCGGTCAGTGTCACCAATTTATTGACACCCTCCAGAGGCAGCGGAGTTGGCCCGCTGACATCCTCTGAATACTCGAGTGCCACCAGACCAAAATCCTCCTCGATCTTCCGCCTCAGGCTTTCCAGCGCTTCGCGGCTGCGGGTCATGTCCAGGTGCGCCTGGGAGTAAACCCTATCGGCGTTGGTTTCGACCTGCTGCGCTTGTGAATATCCTTGCTGGAGGACGGCGTACTGGTTCTCAATAGAGCTCAATTCCGTTTCTGCCGGATCGATCTCTTGTTGAATTAACCCACTCTCCCTGTTGATCTCAGTTTCCTGAACTCGTTTTGCTTCCCCATCTTTTTCGGCTTCCAGGATCTGGTTTTGAAGTTCCTCGAGCTTCTTTTCGGTCGTGGAGAGTGTGTGCTTGCTTTGGATAATGGTCTGTTCAAACTCAGCGATCCTGCGCTCGTGATCCCGAACCGCGCGTTCATTCAAAGCCACAGTGGTATTCCAGTGAACCACTTCTGCCTGCAATTCATCGATCGGTAATCCTCCCAGCGAATTTCCATCCGCTTGCATTCGTTCAGTGATCTCCTGAACCTGTTTATTCCCATTTTCCAGTTCCTGCTGCAGGGTGGTCAATTCCGCTTCAGTTCCGTTAATCTGACCAATCAAGATGTTTACCTGGGAATTCTGCCATTCAAGCCGTTGGGTGAACTGCTCAAGTGCTCTGGTTGCCTGATCAGTTGCCTTTTGAGTTTCCGCCTGTTCTTTTTGCTGTTCTTTGAGCAGCGAATTGAGCGAGTGGCGTTCTTCGATCAGGTCATCCAGCTCCTTCTGTGCGGCATCGAGCGATCCCTCTTGATGGATCAATTCCTTTTTGAGTTTCGATAAACTGACTTCGAAATCCTGTTTCTGTCTTTGCCGGCTGATCAATCCGGACCGTTTTTCTTTTCCTGCGATGATCACACCGTTGCCCGAGAAGACTTCTCCCTTCCGTGTCACAATCTTTCCCCAGTTTGGGATCTCCTTCACCATCATCCTGGCCGTTGTTCGGTCTTCCACAACCAGGACATTTCCCAGGAGCAAGGTGATCAAACTTGAATACTCTGATCTGCACTTCACTAAGTCAGCTGCCACTCCGATAACATTAGCAGCCTTCATCATTTTCATTTTTTCAGACACCCGGCCCTGTTGCGCTGGAAGAAGCACAGCCTTTCCGGAATCGTCATTTTCAAGCCAGTTTAAGACCAACTCAGGATCTTCGTCAGGACTGAAGACTACGCCATCCAGCAAATCGCCGAGAGCCGAGCTGACCGCGATTTCCAGATCAGCAGGGACTTCCAGGATCATATTCAACGGATCCAGCTTTCTGGAGACCTTTCCTGACCGGGCAGCTACCAGGAGACTCTTAGCACCTTCGCTCATGCCGGAAAGCGCGTTTTGTGCTTGCGTAAGCACCTCGATCTGCGCACTGACCTTGGCGATTTCCGCCGACAATCGGGAAATATCAGAGGTCTTGTTCCTAACCTCTTCTTCAGTCGAGGTAATACTCCGGGCTAATCGCTCAAGTTTTTCGACCGTATTTTGAACTTTCCCATCTGCGGCTTGTTTTAAGATTATGGTTTCTTCTACCCGATCCTTTGAATCGGTGAGTTCATTACCTGATTTTTTGATACCTTCAGTCAGCGTGGTTTGGCTATTCTTCAGGTTCACAAGTCGATTTTGTAGCTCGCTTTGGTGAGCCTTACTGCGAACCATCCTGGTCTCAATTTCAACCAGTTTGCGGCGCTCTTCATGCATGCGCTTGTCAACTTCCGCTCTCTCAACTTCTCGTTGATTAAACCTGCTCTTCGCCTGGTCAAGCTGTTGAAGACTCTCTGAATATTCCTGTTTCGCCAGTTTCTGATCGCTCAGGATTCCATCCAGTTTGATAGTGAGGTTTTGATTCTGCTCTTTTTCACGGATCAATTGACTTTCAAAGGTTTGCAGCAGACTCCTGGATGATCTCAGACGCTCTTCCAAAACTGCGATTTCCTTGCTCAGCAGCTCCCTGCGATTATGCAATTGGGAAGACTCGCCATGCCATTGATTTAATTTTGCTCGAACTTCCTGCAGCCGCAACCGCGACTCATCCACCTGTTTTTCAATCGCCGTTCGCTGATCCCGCGCTGTGTTTACCCGCGCTTCCTGATTCTTGAGGATCTCCCGGTTTCGGATCAATTCCTTCTGTGTGTTCTGCCAGTGAAAGCCATACCAATCCTTCAGGAGAACGTGAAGGTCATCCTTAACCCGGTCGAATTCTTCGATCCGTTTTGCCTGCCTTTCCAGGCTTTTCATCCTGGGTTCCAATTCACTCAGAATATCACCCACGCGTTCAAGATTGCGTCTGGTGTTCTCCAACCTGTTTAGCGCGTCTTCACGCCTGGAACGGAATAACCCAATACCAGCAGCTTCCTCGAAGAACCTGCGCCTCTCTTCAGGGCGAAGGGAAAGGGCAGCATCCACCAACCCCTGTCCGATAATGGTGTAGGTCCTTTCTGCCAACCCTGACTGGGCAAGCAGCTCGGATATATCCTTCAGACGTACACGCTGCTTATTGAGAAAATACTCGTTACTGCCATCCCGGTACGCGCGGCGCGAAACTGCGACTTCAGAATAATCGATCGGTAGCCAACCACTTCCATTGTCGAAATTGATTGTCGCAGAAGCCATACCGGCTCTGGGACGCTGGTCTGAACCGAGAAAGATCATATCCTCGGTCTTTTTCCCCCGTAATAAGGTATACGACTGCTCGCCCAACACCCAACGCAGTGCGTCGGCAATGTTGGATTTACCAGAACCATTTGGACCCACAATGGCGGTGACGTTCCCGGGAAATTCAAACAACACCCGACCGGCGAAAGTTTTATATCCGTGTAATTCCAGTGCATTCAAGCGAGGTTTTTGCATTAACGCATCATCCGTTCAGGTTTAATTTTTGGAGCGCCATGATAGCTGCTTGCTTTGTGGCAACGTGTTTACTCGGACCGCTCCCAGAGCCGTGTACGATATTGTTGATATAGACCTCGACGTCGAATTCCTTTAAATGATCTGGACCGGAAATACTCCGGGTGAGGTAGATCGGTGCCTGGTAACCCTTTGCTTGCGCCCATTCCTGCAGTTTGCTCTTCGGATCTTCATCCTTGTGGTTGACAATGATATCCTCCGAAGCTCGAATCAGGAAAGGGTAAAGAAATTCCTTTACACCTTGAATGTCCTGGTCCAGGTATAATGCGCCGACCAGGGCCTCAAACGTGTCACACAAAAGCGCGGTTCTGTCCTTACCGCCTGCCTGGCTCTCCCCCCTGCCCAGGCGTAATGCTTTTCCGAGGTCAATCTCGCGGGCAAACTCAGCCAATTGGGCAGTGTGGACTAGTGCAGAACGCATCCTGGTCAGGTCGCCCTCAGGCATCTCCGGATAGTTTTCGTAGAGCCATGCGCCTACCAGGAAATCCAATACAGCATCCCCCAGGAATTCCAAACGCTCATTGTCTTCCAAGGCTTCCGGGTGTTCGTTTAGATAAGATCTATGCGTCAGCGCCCGGCTTAACAAAAGCAGGTCATTAAACGTTGAAAATAACCTCGCAGCCAGGGCTTCTGGAGATTCATTCAGAGTTGATGAATTTTGGTGATCCAATCGATATTTCTCCCAGAATAAGGAGAGCGCCAACCCCTCTCGGCAGGGGAGTTCGCGATCTAATTATTCTTATCCAATATTTGGATAAGCTTTCAATCCAGATCCAGTAATGATAGCGACAACAGGACCTTCGTAACCTATTTTATCATTGAGCACTGGAATCAGGGATAAGGCTGAGGTCGGCTCACAATAAATTCCGTTTTGAGCCAGGGAAAGATAACCCTTCACAATGTCATCCTCTGAAGCCTCTTCGAATACACCCTGACCTGCGTACATGCGCTCCAAGATTGCTTCTGCCCGAGACGGATTGGTCACACTTGTGCCTTCTGCCGTGGTCCTCTTGGGTACAATCTCGCTGATCAAATACTTGTCCTCACGGAATGTCCTGACCAATGGCGCACAATTCTCCGGTTGAACCCCTACATACCAGGGAAGTCGATCGATCATCCCGGCAGCCAGAAGGCTTTCAAAGCCCAGCATGATCCCATAAAGCAGTCCGCCATGCCCTACAGGAGCAATAATGGTTTTTGGAGCACAACCAAGTTGTTCCACGACCTCAAAAGCAATGGTCGCGATGCCCGGTAATCCGAAAGGCATATAGGCGTGGCTGGCATAGACCCGCCCACCTTTCACTGCCTCCAAGACCGCATCACTGGCTGCAGACCTCGGACCCGGTATAAGGACCAGTTCCGACCCATATCGTTCGATCTGTGTTCGTTTTGGTCCTGATGTTGATTCCGGTGCAAAGATGCTGGCTCGAATTCCTGCTCGTGCAGCGTAGGCTGCCAGGGATGCACCCGCATTACCAGAAGAGTCCTCGACCACCGCTTTTACTCCACGGCTAATTAAAAAATCCATCAAGGTAACTGTCCCCCTGTCCTTGTAAGACCCGGTCGGGTTCTGGCTTTCCATTTTTAAGAATAATTGCCGACCTCCGAACTCAGTATGTAACAGCGGTGTATTCCCCTCCCCCAAGGTAATATGGGGTTTGCCGTTAATCATTCGGATAGTTTCGAAGTATCGCCACACCCCCCAGTTCAACGCAGGGGTATCGGGGGGGACAAAGGCGGAAAGAGAGGTGAAATCAAACAAACCGCCACAGTCGCATCGGTATGGCGCTCCCAGTTAAGGGATAGCTGCTGCCACAGTGTTTGCATTTAAGACGATCGATCATGGTTTCATCCTTTGAATAGAGTCAATTATAAACCGGCGAAACAGAGACGGTACAGCGTTTCTGCTATAATTGGCAGCATGGATTTTCGCATAGCGGGTCACCAGGCAGACGGCTACACGATCAATACCGAAGTTTATACGGGTCCGTTAGACCTGTTGCTCCAATTAATCGAAAAGGCAGAGTTGGATATTACCCGTCTTGCTCTGGCGCAAGTGACCGACCAATACCTGGATTACCTGCAAAATCTTGAAATTCGTAATCCAGCAGAGGTTTCTGCATTCCTCGTCATCGCAGCCAAACTTGTGCAGATCAAGTCCGCTGCTTTACTGCCTCGACCGATTCTACCTGAACTAGTTCCAGATGAGGATCCAGCAGAAGAACTCGCCAGGCAGTTGATTATTTACAAGAAATTCAAGGAACTTGCCGGTTTCCTCGAGCACCGCGAATCTGCAGGATTGCATACCTATTTACGTCTGGACTCCTCCCCGAAAATTCAACTTAACAGCAAATTGGATCTAAGTGATTTTACACTCGACAACCTGGTCCAGGCAGCCCGGGAGATCTTTTATCAGAACGGGAATCTCCCTCCCTTAAGCCAGGTGATCTCGCAACCGAGGGTGACCATTCGTCAGAAGATTTCCGCCATTCTGGAAGTGCTCAGACGGGATGGAGGAGTAAAATTCAGCACCCTGTTGATGGAAAGCCGCAACCGGGTGGATATCGTGGTTGCTTTCCTGGCAATGCTGGAGTTGATCAAACGTCATATCGTGGATGTCAACCAGGCAGAACCTTTTGGGGAAATCGAGTTACAACCCCAGGGCGAACTTGCCGCACTCGATGATCAGGAACTGGAGTTTACTGATTGATCTGAGTCTTCGTTTTCAATTGGTTGATTGACCGGCAGCCGGTTCCCTACCCACACCACCATCAAACTGATTTCATCATCCGATTCCTGAGTATCAGGGTATTTTTCCCTGACTGTCTGGCATAAGTACTCAAAACTCTGTCCCTTGGGCCAATCAACCTGGAATCCCGGCAATAGTGACAGATCTTCAGAAAGCGCTGGGATTTTCCAATCGTATTCCAACAACAACGCATGAAGGTTTTCTCGCAGATCATTGTGTAGTTGGCTCCAACATTCCATCACAACGCCGGCGAATTCAGCTGATTTTTCAAAATAACCCTGACTGTTCTTAACTTTTATATGTACGGGAGCCTGGTTACCATTGCGAAATCCCGGAACCTGCACACCCTTATTTACCAGCTTGATCAATCTTGACCTGGATTCAGAAGCGCATTTCTCGACCTGGGAAAAGACCCCCTGGATCACCTGCATTCGAAAATCATCCCGCATGAATTCATTCACAGCATGGAACGGGAGAAAAGCTTGTTTTTCTTTTTTCATCGTCATCGCCCTTTATGATTCAGTGACCTTGAGACTCAATTCGTCAAGCAAATTAATGTCATCGCTTGAAATTGCCCAACCTGTCGCACCAAGGTTCTGTTGCAATTGAGAAAGGTTTTTCGCACCTGGGATTGGCAACGCGCCTTTCTGAATGAGCCAGTTCAAGGCAATCTGCCCCGCGGTCTTGGCATCGTGATCATTGCCAATCCGGCTTAATGCTTTCAATAAAGGCGCAACCTTAGTCAGGTATGCTGCATTGTATTGAACTGCCCGCGTTCCCCTGGGAGGATGCTCGGGGGTATATTTACCGGTGAGGATGCCCATCGCAAGCGGACTATACGCAATTATCTTGATCCCCTCTGACTGGCAATATGCCTGAACCCCATTTTTCTCGATTTGCCGTTCAAGCAGATGATACTCCACCTGGTTGGATGCCAGCCGATATCCTCTTTTTTGCAAGGTATTGTGTGCAATCTGGGTTTTTTCGAGATCGTAATTGGAAACTCCGGCAGCTTTAATCAGTCCCTCATCCAATAGATCAGCCATCCGGTTCATCCAAGTTTCGATACTGACCGGTTTCAAGGGCCAGTGCATTTGGTACAAATCAACTGAATTAAATTGCAGCCGCCTCAAGCTGCCTTGAAGAGCATTCCGCAAAGCGTTTTTTCCCAAACGCCAGGGAAAGGGCATCATCTTGGTGGCGATCCTCACCGAAGCACCGGTTTCTTTGATCATTTGTCCGAGAAGTGTCTCGGATTTTCCCTGCCCGTAAACCTCCGCAGTGTCGAAAAAGGTTGCCCCATTGACAACAGCGGCGTCAAATACCTCCCTCACGTCCTTCTCGCCATAACCATTTCCAAAATTCCAGATCATTCTATCCCCCCAGGCCCAGGCCCCCGTTCCGATTTCAATCCCGGTAAAGACCTGATCAAACTTATTTTCCGATGTGGGTTCCATGTATTGTTCTCCTGATGGGATGTCGCGTAATTATACCAAGATGGAGGTTCTAAAACGAACGCGACAGAATCAAATGGTATATAATCTGGTTAAGCACTCAAATCCACGATCCATTGGAGGAACCATGGTAGAACATCTGGAATTCGTGAAGAATTACAACGATCTATCAACTGAAAGAGGGTTTCAGTTTGAATTTATTTGCTCGAGGTGTCAATCCGGATACCGAACGAAATTCGTCCCCTCAATTACTGGAAAAGTTAGCGATGCCTTGGATGCGGCTTCCAGTATCTTCGGAGGGGTTTTTGGCACCGCAGCGAACCTGGGTGACCGGGTCCACAATGCAGCCTGGGAAAAGGCGCACGATCAAAACTTCGTGGATGCCGTGAAAGAGATCAGACCCTATTTCATCCAGTGTCCACGCTGCAACAACTGGGTTTGCCGCGAGAAATGCTGGAACGTAAAGAAGGGTTTATGCAAGGATTGCGCTCCAGACCTTGGCGTGGAGATGGCAGCCGCCCAGGCATCAAAATCAGTAGAAGAGATTTGGGCTCATGCCGCCATGGCAGAAGAAGACAAGAAACTGGCAACCGAGTACTGGCGTGAAGGCATCACCGCCACCTGCCCAAATTGCGAAAAACCCCTGGCAGCAAATGCCAAGTTCTGCCCGGAATGCGGGTTCTCACTGAAACCCAAGGATAAGTGTCCGAAATGTGGCGCAAAACTCCTTCCAAACTCGAAATTCTGCGCCGAATGCGGCGAGAAACTCTAGATTGACCAAATTTTTCGAATTGATCAGGCAGTCAAGTCCTTGCCTGGTCGATTCATTTCTGGATGATGCATGATTGATGAAGTAACTCCAATTCGGCAGCAATACCTGGATATCAAGAAACAATATCCAGACACCATAGTTTTCTTCCGCTTGGGTGATTTTTACGAAACCTTTGACAATGACGCCCACATCACCTCACGAGAATTGGACATTGTGCTCACGTCGCGTAATGTCGCCAAAGGCATGCGCATTCCCATGGCGGGAATCCCGTATCACGCGGTCGAAAATTATCTCTCCCGCCTGATCGAAAAGGGCTATCACGTTGCCATCTGTGAACAGGTCGGAGACCAGCCTGCCCGTGGTCTTTTCCCTCGCAAAGTCGTCCGCGTGGTTACCCCAGGCACTGTGATCGAACCCGGGCTGTTGCACAGCGAAGAGAATAATTTTCTTGCCGCAGTCCTGCTGGAGGAAAACCGCTTCAGTGTCGCCTATGTGGACATCACCACTGGTGAGTTTTCTGTTACCGAGATGGAATCGCTTGATCCGGAAGCAGACGTAAGGTCGGAACTCTTCCGGCTCGAACCAGCTGAGATCCTTCTGCCGGAATCCTTGAAACTCAATAACTCGATTGGCGGGCATTTCACCCGCTTACCAGATTGGCGCTTTGAAAGTGGTCGATGTCGCGAGATCTTTATGCGAAAGCTCCAGGTATCAACACTGGAAGGATTCGGCATAGAGGGTCTGCCATTGGCGATCCAAACCAGTGGTGCGATTCTGCAATACCTGGAACAAACCCAACCCGATGCCATACAGGCATTGACTCGGATTTCCACGTACAGTACTGGCGATTTCATGATCCTGGATGGTGCCACCCGGCGGAATCTTGAGTTGACTGAAACGATCCGCAAAGGTGGAACACATGGCTCGCTGCTCTCGATCCTTGACCAGGCAATTACCCCCATGGGGCATCGCTGCCTGAGGCAATGGATCAGCAAACCCTTACTTGATCTTGAAACGATCACCAGGCGGCAGGATGTGGTTGAAAAGTTCTTTCAAAACGCCCTGGATCGCACCCAATTCCGTTCCCAACTCATCAAACTGAACGATCTGGAACGTTTGTCTCTGCGTATCGTGGGGGATACCGCCCAGCCGCGTGATCTTGTGGGAATACGCGCAACTCTGCAGAGGATCCCCGAAATCAAGGGAACCTTATCTTCACAAAACCTGGGACTGGGAACCATTCTCGACAATCTACAGACTTCTGAGGAAGTCATTCAGCTCCTCGAAAACGCGATTGCGGACGAACCACCGGCAACGCTGCAGAACACGGGCGTAATCAAGCCTGGATTCTCAGAGGAACTTGACAATATCATCGAGATGTCGCGCCATGCGCGGGAATGGATCTCAAACCTGGAAGGTCTGGAAAGAGCCAGGACCGGGATTAAAACATTGAAAGTTGGATACAACAAAGTGTTCGGGTATTATCTCGAGGTCACTCACAGCAACACTCTCCAGGTACCCCCCGAATACATTCGAAAACAAACTCTGGTGAATGCGGAACGGTATATCACCCCGGAGATGAAAGAGTATGAATCGCTGGTACTGAACGCGGAGGAACGCATTCGTGAGATCGAAAATCGGCTGTTTAAAGAAATTTGCAGCAAGCTGCGTCCTCATATCGAATCGCTCCTGACCGCATCCCGGTCTCTGGGTGAACTCGATGTGCAGGCAGCCCTGGCAGAGGTCGCCGCTGTGCAGTCTTATGTGCGACCAAACCTGACCAGGGACACCACCTTGAATATCAAGGATGGCAGGCATCCGGTAGTGGAAACCACCCTGGTAAGCGAAAGGTTCGTGCCCAATGACATCTCCATGGAGGAGGGCGAAATTATCCGCCTGATCACCGGTCCGAATATGAGCGGAAAATCCACCTTCCTGCGCCAGGTTGCGTTGATCATTCTCATGGCGCAAATCGGCTCTTTCGTCCCGGCGTCAAGTGCTGTCATTGGCGTGGTGGACCGAATATTCACCCGCATCGGCGCACAAGATGAAATCCATGCCGGTCAATCAACGTTCATGGTCGAGATGATTGAAACCGCTAATATCCTCAATCATGCCAGCCCGCGCAGCCTGCTCATCCTGGATGAGATTGGCAGGGGAACTTCGACGTACGACGGATTGTCAATTGCCTGGTCGGTTGTGGAGTACATCCACAATCATCCGCGCTTACGCTCGCGCACATTTTTCGCCACCCATTTCCATGAGCTCACCCAACTAAGCGAGTTGCTGCCCGGCGTTAGAAACTACAATGTGGCAGTCACGGAAAATGGAACGCAGGTTGTCTTTCTACACAAGATCATCCCCGGTGGTGCTGACCGCTCGTATGGGATCCACGTCGCCCAGCTCGCCGGGGTGCCACGCCCGGTGATCTCCAGAGCCAGCGAAATCCTGCATCAGCTTCAATCAAGCGCGGGGTCAGCAATCTCGCTTGATTTTGACCAGTCCTCTCAACTGCGCCTATTCCCGGAGACAAATCCGCTGTTTGACGAACTCGGGGAAATCGATTTAAACGACCTCCCTCCCATCCAGGCGCTTAACATACTGTATGAATGGCAGCGAAAATACCTCCGCAAAACGGGCGCAGAAATTCACGAGTCCGAATAGTCCGGGACTGGTGTTCAACAATCAGCCGAAATCAATTGGATTGAGGGATCAAGAGAACGCCTGTCCATGCTGGCAAGGTTATTTCAAGGTTGCCATCAGTCAAGAGATACTCGTTCATTGTTAGCGGGTCACGGTAGTGATTCGCAGAAACCGGCAACTGCACCCGATGTGTTTTCGGACCTGAATTCACCAGGATGATAATCTCCTGGTCTAAAAAGCTCCGTGTGAATCCCACCAGCTCAGATGCAGCCTGTAATTCCAGGAACCGGATGGTTCCCTGTTGCAAAGCAGGTTGGTTCTTCCGTACCCGGATTAAGCTTCTTGATTGCATTGCGGATATCGATGTTCCAGCGGTTATCTTCCCAGGGGAATGTCTTGCGGCAATCAGGATCCTTCCCTCCGGTCAGACCGATTTCGTCCCCATAATAGACCGCTGGGGCTCCGGGAAGCGTAAACAATAGCAGGTTCGCCAGTCTGGCTTTCTGGGTACTGTTGCCAAGCAGGGTAAACAGCCTTTCGGTATCGTGACTGCCCAAGAGGTTGTACATCGCCAGTGTGTTCTTGAAATCATATTGTCCGAAATGTTCTGTCAATTTTCTGGAGAAGGCGGCAGGTTGGATCTTTTCATTTACCAAATCAAGGATCAAAGTCCTGATCGGATAATTCATCAATCCATCAAAATGGGATTCGCCAACCCACCGTTTATCCCCATCCCAAATCTCGCCGAGCAGGTAAGCATCCGGATTTGCGGACCTCACCACCTGACGGAACTCATTCCAGAAACTGTCGTCATCAATTTCGTTGGGCACATCCAACCGCCAGCCATCAATCCCCTGTTCGATCCAATATCGCGCTACCTTGAGAATGTATTTTCGGACTTCCGGATTGCTGATATTAAACTTGGGCAAACTCTTATATTTCCACCAGGCATCATAGGAAACCGCATCACCTGGCGAATACGCATCCACTGGAAACCGTTTGACATGAAACCAATCTTTGTATCCTGAATCTGCCTGGTTTTCCAGGATATCAATAAAGGCAAAGAATCCTCTACTGCAATGGTTGAATACCCCATCCAGAATCACATGCATTTGGTTGCGATGTGCTACATCCAGGAAGGTGAGAAAATCGGACATGCTGCCCAGACGGGGGTCAATGGTGTAATAATCCGTGGTATTGTAACGGTGCGTTGAAGGGGAAAGGAAGATCGGGTTTAGGTAGATTGCATTCACACCGAGATCGAGCAGGTAATACATCCGCTCGATGATCCCGCGTAAATCACCTCCCTGGAATCCGGTGATCGTCGGTTGCTCATCCCAACCGCGGACATTTGCCGGGTCATTGGCTTTTACACCATTATAGAATCGATCAGGAAAGATTTGGTAAAAAACACTCTCTTGAACCCAACCTGGAACTGTCATGGAATTTCCTCGATGATGTAAGATGCGATGCTCAGTTTGACCAATTTCTTGCCCCACGTAGGAAATCCTGCCCCTTCATCCAGTTTTTACCTGCCGGTTGAACTTCAAGGAATACCAGTCCACCAGATGTTGTGCCAACAGCCGGATGGTCATTGATCACACCACGCTGCCCCGGCAGCAATATTGACTTTTCTTCCACTCCCGCCTTGCGAACCTTGAGGGATTGACCTTCCCAGGTCATGTAACATGCCGGCCATTCCACCAAAGCCCGGACTCTACGCTCCAACACAATCGCTGGAATCTGGAAGTCCAGACACCCGTCCTCTTTCTTCAAGAGTGTCGCATATGTAGCGCCTTCCTCTATCTGTGGGATCGGAACGATCCTTCCAGCAAGGTACCCTTCAAGGGTCCTGATAAGAAGTCCAGCCCCTGCTACAGCCAGTTTTCTGGATAAGGAAATGTAATCATCGTTGTTTTCGATGGTCACCCGTTCCTTCGCGAGCTCTGGACCTGTATCCACACCAGCGTCCATTTTCATGATCGTGACTCCCGTCGCCAGGTCACCATTCAATATGGCTGCCTGGATTGGAGAAGCACCTCGCCACCGGGGTAGGTAGGAACCGTGCACGTTGATGCAGCCATAAGGGGGTAAGTCCAGTACATTTTGGCGTAGAATTTGTCCATACGCCGCGACAACAATCAGATCGGGTTTCCAGGATGCCAGGGTTTCGAACGCGTCTGGTGCTCTCAACCTTTCCGGTTGGAACACATGCAAACCAAGATCCAGGGCGGCAATCTTGGCAGGTGGAGGGGTCAACCGGTTCCCGCGTCCGGCGGGTTTGTCAGGCTGGGTGATTACACCGCATACCGGATAAACTGCAGCGAGTCGCTCCAGTATCGTGGTGGAAAACTCGGATGAACCCATGAAAACGGTTCGGATGGTCATGTGCTCGATTTTAACATAAACACTCTCCCTGAACCCTCTTTATGGCTTAAAATATATCAATGGATTTGCCAGGTGAAATTCGCCAGGAATTAGCTAACGCTGAAAAAGCCGGTAAAGAAGGCAAACCAGGGTTATCCCGTGTTTGTGCGCGTCGTGCTGCCGGACTTGCAGTGAGAGAGTTTCTGGTCAACCACGGTTTTGAGGTGATATCGAGAAATAATTTTGAACTGATGAAAGATCCCGGACCGAGAGCAGTGCTGCCAAATGCCGTTCATCATGCCCTGGACAATTTGACCATGTCAGTCGACCTCGACCACAACCTCCCGCCGGGAATTGACCTGATTCGGGATGCGCAATTCGTTATTGAAGAATTGAAAAGGAAGAATTCGTTATGACTTCAGAGGAAATAATTGTTTACGGTACAACCTGGTGCGGAGACACCCGGCGGGCACGACAGGTATTTGCGGACCTGGGTATCACCTATAGATGGATCGATATCGACCAGGATCAGGCTGCAGCCGACCTGGTGAAAAGCATGAACAATGGGTACCGCAGCGTTCCGACGATCGTTTTCCCCGATGGGAGCGTAATGGTAGAGCCCTCTGGTTACCAGTTAAGACAAAAACTGGATTCGATAAAATCCAACTAAAAAGATCAACGCTTGAGTTTGTTGTAAAGCCAATAAGCCAACGCACCGGAAACGAGACCGATTCCTACAATCGCCAGCCAGGGCTGCTGTCGGCTTGTTTCGAGTAGAACAGCAGGTGTGTGAGCTAATTTATACTTCAGCGCGTCAACGAAGGCTGGGTCAGGGTTTACCGGTTTTAAAACCCGGTCCAATGTATCCTCCAGCCCTTGAAAGTTGACTTGCCCGATGTTTCCAAATCCATTCATTCTCAACCTTCCCCATTTCCTTTTAATCTTACCAGTCACTTGTGGTCCCGTTAGTTCTTCTCGCAGGGCAATCAACGCCCGGTGGTACAGACTCTTGATCGCGCCTTCCGTCCTGGACATGATCATCGCAATCTCCGCATTCGGGAGATCTTCCAGGTATTTCAGCAGGATCAATTGCTGGCGGTCTGGAGACAACCTGCGGATGGCTTTCAACAACCTCTCTGTCTCCTGTTGCTGCTCCAGCGTTCTCTCCGGCAATTCGCCCTGATGCGGAAAATCGATATGGTCCTCGAGAGAAACCTCTTTCTTGCGGTGATTATCCCGGTGCCAGTTTGCGATCAGATTGTGCGCGATGCGGTACAACCATGCAGAAAATGGGACTCCCTTGTCCACATACCTGCTTATGTGGTTGAACGCCCGATGAAACACTCTCGCCGTGATATCTTCCGCATCCGCCTCGGAGCCGATACGAAAGAACACGTAGTTATAGATACGTCCGATGTTCAATTCGTAAAGATAACTGAACGCATCTGTGTCGCCCTGGGAAGCCAGGTGAACAGCGTTGGCGTCTGTGATCTCTACCGGCTCAATTTTTTTATTCAACTAAAGAAACCCTCACATTCGAAAAAGGTTGCTCATCAGATTCATTTTAACGCAATTGCTGCTTTTACAGCAGCATAAGCATCCAGGATTCCTGCGCCTGATCCCGGAGTCCCGGAACCGCAATCCGGTTCAACCCCATTAAAGGGCTGCGCTGTCTCCAGTAAAATACGCGTTGTGGTTTCGATATCCCCGATAAGCTCAGGGTTCGCCGACCACATCAAGGCGACCACGCCTGTCACATGCGGTGCTGCAAAGGAAGTCCCGCTGGCAAAGGTATAGGTTCCGCCAGGCGCTGCCAGCAGAATTTGTTCACCGGGAGCGAGCAGATCGGGTTTCTGGTAACTCCGTCCGGGGAGATCCACGGGACCAATACTCGAGAAACTGGAAATCTGCCCAACCTTATCGACCGATCCTGCAGTAAATACATCCTGGTAGATTGCGGGAGGGTCACTGACCGTGGAACAACCATAGAACCCGGTATTCCCTGCTGCCGCTGACATGAAGACCCCTCCAGCCTTCAGCGCTTGCATAGCAGGTTGAAACACCTCCTCGTCGCACCCCTCCACCTTTGGGCATCCCCATGAATTGTTGACAATATCCGCTCCAAGAGACACAGCCCCATCAGCGAATGGGTCACCATGCTGCGGGTATGGCGCGAAGAGAAATTGCATGCAATCCAGGTAGAGGGCAGGATTTCCCAGGTTCCTGGCAAGGTTGACACAACCAATCCACTTTGCCTCCGGTGCGATCCCCCGCGTTGTCCCCACTTCAATCCCGAGCGTGCCGGTGCCATGACCGCCATTGTCCACCGGGCTGCCGGTCCCATTCCATGGGTCAAACCAATTGTAATCATTGGAGTCACCCTGCCCCCGGTACGAAGCAGCCAGTTCCGGATGGCTTCCCTCCACACCTGAGTCTGCTTGTCCGATCACAACGCCCGCCCCTTTAATGCCCATTTCCTGCACCTCTGGAACGCGGATCATTTCAAGATTCCAACGCGTGCCATCAGGTGGGGAATAAACATCTCCTTTTTCAGCATCAACTGTCTTCGGCAGTGGACGCAACCGGGGGCTATCCAGGATTCGATCCACTCCTTTCATGCTGCTCAACCTCATTTTCACCAGAGGTCCCCCATTCACCTCCAGCGCATTGACCAGATAATAAGGTGTGTAAGAAATTTGCCGACGATCCAGAGAAGTGCGAACCTCTTGCTGGGTTTCTGTGGCGGTAGCAGTAAGCAATTGGTATAAGGCTTGCTTCCGTACAGTGAGCGGTAGTATCTACGGAAACTTTGTTTACATCCGCTTGTTCAGAAAAGATCACGAACAACCGGTCTCCAAAAAAACCGGGTGTTCCAGCAAGAAAATAGATGGCAGGCAATGCAAGAAAACAAATGCCGCCTGCCAGGGCATCCCAAAAACGGGGGAGAGACATCCTGGTGATCATCCGGCTGAGAAAGAAGAGTAAAAGAGAACTCGCGAGTAGAAACCCAAAGGCGTTGATCCCGGTTTTATTTGCCCAGGAGAGGATCTCGCCTTCTCCACTTCCGACGAGAAGAGAAAGTTCATCCACATCAAAAAAGGCGAGCGGCATCACCAGCGTCAGGTTTGATATTAGAAATACCGGAAACCTTGCAGCTCCAGACCGGTTCAATCCTGCAAAGCTGAAAACCACCAGAACCAGCCCGGAAACGGGTATTGTTAAAACCAGGAGGATCTGGCGAGCCATTTTGCGCCAGCCCGGAAACCATGATGATCAGGAAAAGAAAGGTCACAAACCCATCGAAGAATAGATCCATTGCAGACCCATAACCCACTGAACCCTGGGTTCTTTCCAGATAACCGATTTTAAGATACCGGATGACAAACAAACCGAAAGATGCCCCCAGAAGCAGGACTGAGATGATGTCCATTAAAGAACCCAACGCTCCCCATAGCAGCCAGGGGATCGATGTACCCAAAGTAACCAGTCCAAGCAGACCCAAAAAATTGGCACGAGGAAAACCATTACCAATACTTTCCTTGCGATTAAACACGAAACCCAGAATGGACATCAGGAATAAGAGCACTGCCAGGTACGTAAAAACTGGAATCTGCGCGGTGAGATAAAGCGCTTTGACTGGTACGCTTAGCACTGAAAATAACCCGGCGATGACCCAAGCCTTGAATGCCAACTTAAGGCGGCGGTTTTGTGTGAGGAATAATGAGGGCACAAGGGCAAGTAGGACCAGCAAGGATGTCACCAGGTGGGCTACCCACCTTCCGTCCATCACCCCCTGGTCAGTCTCGAACATGGTTTGCTCAATTGACCATCTCAGAAAAAGACTGATTCCCGAAAGCGCGAGAATCCAGAGCCCGAGGAAAACAAGCAGCGCAATTGTTCCGCAACCCTTCACTTCGGAAAGCGCGAGGCTTTCATTTTTTTCCATCGTTTCTGTCATTGGCTATCCAATCCAGGCAAGGTTGATTTGTGGTTTTTTATGCTTTCAGCTACACTATAGATGTAGCAGGAATTATAAAGTACAACGAAAGCAAAATCTGATTTTCTATCGAGGTGAATATGAAAAAAAATGAATTCTCCTGGAAATCGAAGGATGGGCTCGCCATGCAGGCTGTGGAATGGCTCCCTGAGAAAAAACCGAAAGCAGTCGTTGCCCTCATCCACGGTTTGGGTGAACATGCACTCCGCTACCAGTATGTTGCACAGAAATTCACCGATGCCGGTTTTATCCTTTCCGGATTTGACTTGCGCGGTCACGGTCGTTCCGAGGGTTCGCGCGGACATGCACCATCTTATGACGCCTTGATGACCGACATTCACCAGAGTCTCGATGAAGCCACCTCGCGACATCCCGGGCTGCCCGTTTTCCTGTATGGGCACAGCCTTGGAGGAAACCTGGTGCTCTACTTCTCGATCACCCACCAGGCGCAAATCAAAGGTGCGATCGTCACCAGCCCCGGACTGGGCACTGCAAAACCAGTGAGTGGTGCTACTCTCTTCCTTGGTAAAGTCATGTATAAACTCGCCCCAACCTTTAAGATAAACAACGGCTTAGACCGCACCGGTCTGGCTCGAGACCCGGAAGTGGAAAAGAAATACTCTGCCGATCCCCTGGTTCATCCATTCATTTCCTCCCGCCTTGGACTTGATTTTCTCGCAAATGGTCGATTCATCCAGGCAAATCCCGGTAAGTTGCATTGGCCGGTGCTATTACTTCAAGGCTCTGCAGACAGGTTGGTTAGCCCGGAACTAACCCGGCAATTCGCTGCGGACGCACCGAAAGCGCTGGTGACTTACAAGGAATGGGAAGGGTATTACCACGAACTTCATAATGAGCCTGAAAAAGATCAGGTCATCCAGGTCATGTTGGAGTGGTTATCTGCAAAATTGGGTTAATTTTCCATCCGCAAGGAACCACACCTTGACCATGCGGCTACATAAGGCTACAATTAGGTCGCAATCAGCTTCTCGTAACTGAACTTGGTTTCGCAAGAAATCAGCATTGGTTTTTGAGAAACGAATGACCTCACTCCACCTAAACCAACCACCTAAAGATGTTGCCTGTTCAACATCTCGGGGTGGTTTTTTATCTCTGTTTCTACACTAGTATCCATAGGAGAATCAAATGGAAGATTTTCTCATCCGCGGTTCACTCTCAGACGTCGACCCGCAAGTATATCAATTGACCCAATTCGAGCAGGAACGACAATTCCGCAAATTGATCATGATCGCTTCCGAAAGCACAGCCCCCGCAGCGGTTAGAGAATCTCTTTCATCAGTCTTCCAGAACCTTTACGCGGAAGGGTATCCGGATGAGGAAACACGCCGGATGAGCGAAACCGAGATCCTGGATTACAAGGATCGGCTCTCCTATTATCGCCGTTATGCGGATCCGCGCTATTACAAGGGAGTTGAATACGCGGATGTGGTCGAATCGCTCGCCCGCAGAAGATGCGCAGAGGTTTTCGCCACCGACAAAGTTACCGCAGACCAGCTTTATGTGAATATCCAGGCATTATCCGGTGCACCAGCCAACAATGCTGTCTATCATGCCCTCATAGAACCTGGCGATACCATCCTGGGCATGAACCTCCTTCATGGCGGACATCTCACCCACGGGTCATCTGTTAATCGGTCTGGAAAACTTTACAAGGTCGCGCATTACAACGTAGACCCACTGACTGAAAAAATCGATTATGAGAAATTGGCTTCCCAGGCGTTGGAAGTGAAACCGAGGGTGATCATCTGCGGGTATTCTTCATACCCCTGGGTACCTGATTGGGTAAAGTTCCGGGAGATCGCGGATTCTGTAGGTGCCTACCTGCTTGCGGATGTCTCCCACATCGCCGGCTTGATTGCGGGTAAAGCAATCTCGTCACCGGTTGGCTACGCACACGTGATCACTTTTACGACCCATAAAACTCTTTGCGGACCGAGGGGTGCGTGCATCCTCACCAGTGATTCCGTACTGGCAAAGAAGATCGACAAGGCAGTTTTTCCTGGCGAGCAGGGAGGACCGCATGTTCACGTCTTCGCTGCGCTTGCCACAACCTTTATGATCGCAAAAACACCACAATTCCAGGAACTGCAGAAACAGATCATCCGAAACTGCGCCTCGTTGACTTCCCGGCTTGAAGCCCGCGGACTGCGCATTTCTTATGGCGGGACGGATACCCACCTGGCAAACCTCGATTGTAAAACCATCGTTGGACCGGATGGCACGTCACTTTCCGGTGATTATGCAGCAAGGATCCTGGATGTCGCCGGGATCGTGCTCAACCGCAACACAATTCCCGGAGATAAAACTGCCCTGCGTTCTTCCGGTATTCGATTCGGAACCCCCTGGATCACTCAGCGTGGGCTTAAGGAAGTTGAAATGGCTGCACTGGCAGATATCATCGCGGACATCCTGCAGGCAATCACCCCCTACACAGTCGATACCCGCCAGGGTCCAGCCCAGCGGGCAAAGGTGGATTTCAAGACACTGGAAGAAGCGAAAATCAGAGTAAGAGTGTTGTGCGCCAAGGCTGGAGCAGACCTTCCCCACAGCAAGAGTGGTTATCCGCATTTATATTACCTGGACGATGAACCTGCCGGGAAATCATCGCGCATTACACTCGATCTTAAGGGCGAACGCATCCTCCATTTTGTGAATTACATCTTCAGCGCGGACGTTGAATCCCTCAAACTCAACGAAACTCACGATGCTGAATTACATACGCCATTGGGGGTGGTAAAAGGAGTATTAAAATGCGTCTCTCTCGAGCACTTTCAATTCAGCATCAACCGTAAGAATTTTGGGCTTGCCAGCGCTTTCCTGCGCGAACTCTCGGATGGGTACGTCTCATTCGACAACGACCTCCCCAGGCGCATTCCGGGTCCGATCACGATCGAAGAAGGGGTAGCTGACCAAACTGAAAAATCTCCAACGATCCAATCAAAAATTGGCAAACCGTTTTTCATTGGAAAAACTTCCACATCAGGGGGGTCGCCGTTACCGGAATTTTCATGGGCAGAGGTCGAAAACCAGGACCTGAAACGCACTCCGCTTTATGAAGTTCACAAGGAGATGGGTGCGAAGATTATCCCCTTTGCGGGTTGGGAGATGCCGGTTTGGTACAGTTCGGTTCTGGAAGAACACCTGGCTTGCCGCCAGGCTGCCGGTCTGTTCGACGTCGCCCATATGGGCGTGTACCAGGCGGAGGGACCCTTTGCAGCAACCTTCCTCGATAGTGTTTGCGGTAATGACATCGGCACTCTGGCAATTGGTGAATCCTGTTACACCCATTTTCTCGATCCCGATGCCCATGTGATTGATGACACCCTGGTTTACCGCCGGAGCAGCGATCGTTACCTGGTAGTGGTCAACGCCTCCAATGACGACAAGGATTGGAACTGGTTGAATAGTGTGCGTGAGGGTAAGGTGCTCATCGACCGGGCGGATCCGGCGGCGAGGGCTTTTGGCAGAAACGTAGTCCTGCGAAATCTGCGTGACCCCAAAGCTGGACCAGATATGCGCGTGGATATCGCCCTGCAAGGACCAAAATCCAGAGACATCCTGCTCAGTCTTGGTGCTGATGCAAAAACACAGCAAAAGATCAAGTCACTGAAGCGCACAGAACTATGTGATGCGGTCGTTGGCGGCTTCGACCTGATCGTATCCCGTACCGGTTATACCGGTGAAAAAATGGCATTCGAGTTGTTCATTCATCCCCAAAAAGCCGCTGACTTGTGGCAGGCTTTGCGGAAGGTCGGGGAGCCAATGGGCATGCGAGCCTGCGGTCTCGGTGCGCGCGATTCCTTACGTACTGAAGCGGGTCTCCCGCTCTATGGTCATGAGATGGGTGGTGAATTAGGGCTAGGCGTGGCAGAGGCAGGTTTTGGGTCTTATGTAAAGACCTATAAACCCTGGTTTATAGGCAGGGAGTCCTTCATTAAAAATGAATCCACCCGCAAGTCTATTGTTGCCCGGTTCCGCTTCCAGGAGAAAGCTGTCCGCATGGCGCACAACGGTGACCCTGTACTGGACGACAAAGGAAGGGTCATCGGCACTGTGACCAGTTGCGCCATCGATAAAGAAGGCTATCTCACCGGACAGGTTTATATCGATGAGAAAGCCGCTGTTGAAGGCACACCGATCGCCATCTTCCAAAGCGCGGCAAAACAAGCAGGCAAACCTCCCGCGGACCTGCAAACCGGCGACCGTGTTGTCCTTCCAACCCCGGCTATAATTGTCAGTCGTTTTCCGAAGCTTTAAGATGATCCAAAAATCTATTTGAGAGAGGTGAAAATGCAGACCCCTTGGGATTACCGCTACGCACAAAGAACTCACAAAATGAAAGCTTCTGCAATTCGGCAGTTGCTCAAGATCACCGAGCAACCGGATATGATCTCGTTCGGCGGAGGATTTCCTGCAGAAGATGTATTTCCAGTGGAGGAATTCAAGCGCGCTTGTAATTATGTCCTTGAAAATCATGGGGCAGCAGCATTACAGTATGGGGGAACTGATGGTTATGTCCCATTACGGGAAATGATTTCCCGCCATACCAATAATATCGGCATCAACGTTAATGTCGATAACATCCTTATCACATCGGGTTCACAGCAAGCCCTCGACCTGCTTGGGAAGATCTTCATCAATCGCGGAGACAGGATCCTGGTGGAATCACCCACCTACCTGGGAGCGTTGCAGGCATGGAATGCTTACGGCGCGGATTACATCCCGGTTCCCACGGATGAATTTGGGATGCGGACTGACTTGCTTGATGAAGCTCTCCGCACTGGACCGAAATTCATCTACGTCCTGCCCAACTTCCAGAATCCGACCGGTACCACGCTCCCAGTGGAGCGCAGGAAGGAATTGATCGAAATCGCAGACCGTTATGGCGTGCCGATTATCGAGGATGATCCATATGGTCAACTGCGCTATGAGGGTGAACATCTTCCGGCGGTCGAACTCCTCGATTCTCAGATGCGCGTGCAAAATGGGAGTTACACCGGGAATGTGATCTACCTGAGCACCTTCTCCAAGATCCTCGCCCCCGGGTTAAGGCTTGCCTGGGTGATCGCGCCAAAGGATGTGATCAGCAAGCTTGCCCTAGCGAAACAGGGCGTGGATCTGCACACTTCGACCTTCAACCAGATCGTCGCTCACGAGGTGGGTCAACATGGGTTTATTGACCGGCACGTCAAGGTTATCCAGCGCGTCTATCATGAGCGGCGGGATGCAATGCTGGATTCGCTCGAGGAACACATGCCGGAGGGCGTGACCTGGACCCATCCCGAGGGCGGATTGTTCCTCTGGCTGGTGTTGCCGGAAAAAATCAATGCGACGTCCATGCTCCAGGAAGCCATTGAGGAAAAGGTCGCATTTGTCCCAGGAGAATTTTTTCATCCGCTCGGCGACGGGCAAAACACAATGCGTCTGAACTTTTCCTATTGCAATCCGGAAAAGATCAACGAAGGGATAAACCGCCTTGGAAAGGCAATAAAACGTAAGTTGGTGAATTAATACAAAGATTGATAACTTCGGGTTCAGTCATCTGGCTGAACCCGTATTTTAATCCCATAAGCGAAAGTCGCTTAGGATTGAACCTCCCAGGAATTCCAACAAGATCGAATTATTTGGGATCATCCCGGTCTCGATTGGTTGGAACCATTCCAGGAAAGCCAACAGCCTTTTTGTCTCCACATACTCGGGAGTCCCGTACGGAACCTGGCGTAATACTGGTTCTGCCAGCCTGCGGATTGCTGACAATTCATAAACCAGGGCTGAATTAAACATTTTGTCCGCGTTTTCCTGGTAAGGGAAGATGTAGGTCTTTTCGCCATGCTGCACAGATTCCCAACGTTTGATCGTATCCTGGGCAGAGTATCCGCGTTCCCTGGCATCGCGTACGATCCGGCGTAACAAGCGGGTGTCCGTCGTGGAAATCCTGTTATAGCGGTCAAGGTTCAACTGCGTGAGGCAGGAAGCATAGATTTTATAGGTCGTGGCAGGGTCGATTTCCGGCAGGAGGTTAGGGTTCAACCCATGGATCCCTTCCAGGATCACCATTTGCCCAGGATCGAGTTGGACCTCTTCTCCTTCCTTCCTTTTCCCTGCCATAAAATCATATTTTGGCAGTCGGACTACCTCCCCATTCAACAACCTCTTCAGATGATCAGAAAGCAGGTGGGTATCCATCGCGCTAAGGGACTCAAAATCATACTGCCCCTTGGAATCTCGCGGTGTGTCCTCGCGGTTAACAAAATAGTTATCCATCTCCAGCGGGAACGGTGAAAATCCCAGGGCAAGCAACTGCACTGTGAGACGTTTCGAAAAGGTGGTCTTTCCGGATGAGGAAGGACCTGCGATCAGGATGATTCGCGCTTCTTCTGACCGCTCAGCGATCTGCTGCGAGATATCATTGATCTGCAAGCTGTGAAGAGCTTCAGAGACCAGGATAATCTCGCGGATCTTTCCGGCATTAATGGTGTCGTTCAGTGCACCCACCGAGTCGATCCCTAAACGCGTGAGCCATTTACCGTATTGACGAAACGCGCTCAACAGCTTTGGGTAACTGGGAAGGGGTCCAATCCTGGTGGGTGAACCCCTCCGAGGAAACTGAAGAATGAATCCTTCACCCATCCCCTCCAATCCAAACCATTTCAGGTAACCGGTTGAAGGTACCAAGTATCCGTGGTGATAATCGCGGTGGTCCCCCAGGCGGTATAAGATCAGGTATTCCTTTTGCCGGTATTTGAGCAGGCGCAATTTGTCATCAAACCCCTTGGTTTTAAAATATGCAAGGGCTTCATCAAGTGGTACGGATTGCCGCTCAAAGGGGATATCCGCCTCTACCAACTCACGCATGCGATTGCGCAGCTTTTCAAGCTCAGCCGACGTCAGGGGATCTCTACCAGTCACCTGGCAATAGTATCCGCCCGCTGAAACCGAGTGGTCAAGCGTCATACTGACTTTCGGGAAAAGTTCCTCAAAAGCTGCTTCCAAAAGAAACGTGATTGATCGACGATAAATCCGCGCTCCATCATCATCCCCCATGGTGACCAGCCTGATCCTGGCATCCATCACCACCGGATAGGTGAGTTCGCGCAGCTCCCCGTTTACAACCGCTCCCATGATGGGTGGGTCTCCCCATTCGGGAAGGACCCGCAACAATTCAGACAGTGTCCCGCCTCGTTTTCCAGTGTAGACCCGTCCGTCCGGGAGGACCAGTTCCACAGAATCCCTGGTTGATTTTATTATTTCGATCTGATTTTCTTGGTTATTACCGTTCTCTGTCATCGATTCTCAATTTTTGGTTATAAGATGGTTACAAAAACAAACCCATGCGGATGGGCTAATCCACCCGCATGGGCAAGTATAACGGTTTTCTATTGCACTATCAACAAGGGGATCTGCGCAAAGTCATCTGCACCCAATGTGTCAATCCCCACAGTCGAGGTTGGATACGTACCCAGGATCACTGCCTGCGTTGGATCGATCTCCGCTGGCCAGGCAATGTCAAGGATGCGCGTGTGATTAGTATCCGCAGGTCCCCCACCAATCTTCCACTGGGCAGCCGATTCCTGGACATCCCGCACCCGCCATACACCGGTGGAGGGATAACCGTCCTGGCTCATCACCACTGCCGCGTACCCCCATGCCGCAGGGTCTCCTTCGCCAAGTGATTCCCTGGGTACACGTAGTGTCACAGTTTGCCCTGCCGGGTCAACGATTATCTTGTAAGCAGTGTTTAGCTGCTTCGGGTCGCCCGTTGCCGGATCAGGCGCAAAAATGCCTGGCGTCCAACCTTCAGCCCAAATGGCGAATTCCCATCCGTTCCCGGTAGAAAGCGAGGCGTTCCTGCCCGGCAGCAGAAGTCGGTTTCCAGTTCCTTTGCCTGGATCTTTATCGATGTACACATCCAAGCTCTGCAGTGAGAGGTTGTTGCCGGAGTTCCAGGGATTGGGGACCGCGCCTGCAAACTTGAATTTGAAGATCACATTTTTAGCGTCAGTTGAGACACTGAAATTCAGGATGTCAAAATTCCCAGCAGAGAACACACTATCCTGAGGATAGGAATAGCTCCCGGGACCATGGTCGTCTCCCTGGGGGTCAACGATCTCCAGGACAGGCGTGCTTAGTCCGAGGTCTGGAAGGATAATCTGCGCAGGACCCTTTACAGGGAAAAGTTCCTTGGATGGTTCAAGTACCACTACCATACGAATGTCGTCACCAGCCGACAGGTCACCCAACTCAGCCAGTGGGATCATCATCTCCAGCACATCCTCAACGACGGTCATACTTTCAGTGGCAGTCCCTGCCTTCCAACCATCAGTGACTGGTAAATAGCTGTTCATAGCGACACCATCCCACTCAAATAAATTAGTCGCCGCGATGCCAAGAAGTGTCTGGTCGGGTAAGTCCGTTTCCCTGGCAAAGGGATAACTGACTGTGCCTCCGGGCATATCCAGGTAAATCCCGAGCCTGCTCGTCTCTAGAAGAGGTGCTTTGAGATCCAACTTTAGATACAACCCCTGTTTATCCATGGTGTAACTTAATTGAGAGACGTGAGCACTGCCATTCACCGGGTAAGTGGCTGCAGTGCTCCATTCGTTTGCTCCAACCGTGCCATCGATCTCTGGAGTCTCCGCCTCGGAATATCCTTTTTCAGGTTGCTCGACTGCCTTGGGGATGATGGGTACGTTGACAAAGCTGGGCACTGGTTGCCCAAGCGATTCATATACCTTTGCAAGCAGCGCACGGAATCCAACATCAAAATACCCGTCAACTCCCGAATCCTGGTCAGCTCCATACCACCAGAACCAATCGGAACCTTCCGCGAGGTACATATAATCCTGGGCGAGCGCAACCGCCTCTGCGGGGGCTTCTGATTTCTTGCTGACGTCATATTTGGCGAGGAACTCCCTTACTTTAACCAGGTAATTCCATGCCTGTGTCTCCTCAGATTCACCGATCCAGGTATCATAATTCGGGCTGAACCAGGCTCCCGGGTAGATGCTATCCAGGGTCTTCTGTTTGGGGAACATCTCCAGGTATTCAGAGGGAGTCACCATCTTAATGGTCTTGCTATCATTAAACATACGGTACATCGCGCTCAGGAATTCCTTGCCATCATTCGGGTAATACTCCCAGGCATTCTCCCCGTCCAACACGATACTGACAATATGCGGTCCTTTGGCTTTTTCTGCCTTCAACCTCAAGCGAATGTTCTCCAACCGCTGCATCAAGTCAGCAGCCGCAACCTCACCGGGTGTCTGTGAATAAGTAAAACCGAGTTTATCCGAGAGAGTTTGGTCACGGAAAAAGACTGCCACTTGCTTGTCATCCGGTGCAGCCAGGAAATACGGTCTATACAAGGCATCAGCTTCCTGCACAGTTTCCTGGGAATCCCGGGTGAATGTCCCGATCCCAAGCGTTGGAGCCAGTACTGCCTCTCCGGTTTGCATGTATTGATAACCTGCCTTGGCAACCAGGGGAATGATATCGTCCGAAACAGCGCCTTCACCTGGCCAAAGTCCCACTGGTTTTCTCCCGAAGTGTTGCTCGTACATTTCGACACTCTTGTTCAAATGCACAATAGCATCGTTCGGCCAGGAAAAACGCTCCGGCAGCTCAGCAGAGGAATTACCGACCGCCGCCTTGTCCGTATTATAGATCAAGGGCAGGATCGGATGCGCGTATGGCGTGGTGGTCACCTGGATCTGCCCCGCGTCCTGAAGCTCTTTGTGAATGGCAATCACCTTGCTCATGATCACCCTCACCTGGTCGAATAGAACTGTCTTGTCTTCTTCGCTGTACCCCTCGCCCTTGTCTACGAGTGCTTTCAGCGGTTCCTCAGCCAGGAACATTGGGTCGATCCACGCAAGGTTGAACCAAATCTGCAGGTCGCGGAAATCCTGTTCAGAGAATTTTCCCACGGCGGCAGCGATCGCTTCGCTCGTGGTGCCACCACGCATGGAAAGTAATTCCTTGTATCGCGGAAAACGCCCAATGATGTTATCCCAATTCGCATCGAAGAATCGTGTCAGGATGTAAGTTTTTTCTTCGTCCGTCAGGGTTGCTGCGGGTTTTTCAGCTAATACCCAGTAATAATCCTTTGCACCATTATTCACATAGTCGTCCAATTGTTTCATCAGTACAGGCGTGATGTTGATGGTGACATGCACATTCGGATAATCTGCCACCATGGCAGCCATGTCATAGTAATCCTTGGTCGCGTGGGCGCGAACCCAGGGACGGGTATAGACACCATCGGCATCTTTGTAGTACAGGGGCTGATGTTGGTGCCAAGTCAGATTGACATACAACACATTACTGCTTCCCAAGCCGAGTGGTCCGCACGCGCTGATGATGAATGCCAATGCAAGGAATATCGAGAAAATACGAAAGACTTTTTTCATAGTTCCTTCCTTTCATTCAAGAACCTGATGAAACAAGGAAACCCCGATTCATAAAAACGTCGGGGTCTCCTGGTAATTGAAGCCTGATTTACCCCTTGACACCGCCCATCGTGAGCCCGCTAAGCAGCCATTTTGAGGAATAAAGGAATAAGGCGACCACCGGAATCATGACAAGAATGGACCCTGCTGAGAAAGTGCCCCACGAGGTCTGGAATTGCCCCTGGAGTCGCTGCAAGCCGAGCGGCCAGGTAAGCAGATTCTCTTGGGAGCCCAGCATGACCCTGGCAAGCAGATACTCGTTCCATGCCGCTGTAAAATTAAACAAAAAGGTGATTGCCAGAGCAGGCGAAGAGAGCGGAAGGAGAATCCTTAGAAATGCCTGAATCTGGGAACAGCCGTCAATTCGCGCTGCTTCCTCCAGGTCAATCGGGATCGTGTCGTAATATCCCTTGAGGATCCAAATACTGAACGGGATCGAGGTGACACAATAGGCAATGACCAATCCCTTGTATGTTCCCACCATGCCTAGTTTGATCGCCAAAATGTAGATTGGAATCATCAACATCGAGGCGGGAATCATCTGGGTGGCGAGGAGGAAAATTAGCCCAACAGACCGGCCGGGAAATTTCCAACGTGAGAAGGCATAAGCCGCGGTTGCTGCTAGTATGACGCCGATCAGTGCCGTAGCAATGGTGATCGATAGGCTGTTCCACAACCAACTCAGGAATGGCTTATCGAACAGGATCACATTGTATGATTCGAGTGTCGCATCTGC
This sequence comes from uncultured Chloroflexia bacterium, assembly GCA_963774925.1. GTDB lineage: Bacteria > Chloroflexota > Anaerolineae > Anaerolineales > Anaerolineaceae > UBA6107. The sequence continues at coordinate 238,439 of CAVZGM010000001.1, read as the reverse complement.
CGGGATGAGCGAAAGATCAGCAGACATCAGACGATTGCCAGGTCGTAAAGAAATCGCAAAAACGCGCAGGACTGGGAACACGGCGACGACACAGCAAATCAGTAAAACGATGTGAATGATAGTGAGTTTGAAAGGAGAATCTTCCCTACCACCGTAGAAGAAGGATTTCTTGCGGATGGGTTTTTCCTTCGTGAGTTTGCCGTGGGCTTGTACTTGGGCGCTCATGATTCGTACACTCCTTTCAAGGTCTTTGTATACCTCATATAGAAGACTGTGAAGAGTAACAACATGGCAAACATGACAAAAGCAAAGGCAGCAGAGAACCCGTAACGATTATATTGGAAGGCTGCCCTGAACAATCCAGTCACCATGATATCAGAGGTTTCAAGTTCATTCTGGTTGATAAAAAATGGCACGTTGAAGTTGTTGAATGTCCAGAAGGTACCCAGAAGGACCGCGGGCGTGATCACCGGCTTCAATAGTGGCAGGGTGATATTCGTGAATTTTTGCACGCCTGTCGCGCCGTCCATATCCGCAGCTTCGTAATATTCACCGGAGATGCTCTGCAGCCCTCCCAACAGCGTGACCATCATGAAGGGGATACCGAGCCAGATATTGGTCATGCACATCGCGAAGAAGTTTGGTAGAGGTGAAGTCATCCATTCTACTGGCTGTAAGCCTATCCGCTGCAATATCAGGTTGAAGTACCCATACGTGTAATTGAATTCACTGCGCCAGGCCAGAACTGCAATTACCTGCGGAACAGCCCAGGGCAGAATCAGGATTGTCCGGTAAATTCCCTTGCCGGTTAATTTTCGATTTAGAAGCATGGCGAGTCCAAGCCCGCCAGCAACATGGAAGAATATATTAATGACAGTCCATAGAACCGTTTGTCCCAACAACGGGAAGAACATTCTTTGTTTTAACACTGGTTCCGTGAAAACTCGAACATAATTTTTAAACCAGATGAATTCAGGATCCCTGAATGCTTTAAGCGACATGTTGGTGAAGGAGAGTCGCAATTCCCATAGGAGGGGGTAAATCACCAGGGCGATCAGGCCGATCGCTGCAGGTGTCAGCAGCATGAAAGGAAGCGCGTATTTGTACTTGAGCCATTTGACCAGGATGTAGTAAAGCAGCACCTCGACCAGAACTGTTGCCGCGACGATGAGAATCACCGTGGTGCCGATCTCGCCCAGGCTCTTGAAGATCACGTCTGATGTGATCATGATCTCTCCTCCTTCAGATATGATTAATGGGAAATGCCGGGCCAACCTACGGCCCGGCTTATACCCTTATTTAGAGAAGAATGAGAATTCTTCTCATTATGTTGAATTACTCAAGTCCTGCGATGCAGGTTTCGGCAGCAGCCTGTGCATTCGCAGCTGCAGCATCAGGAGCAGTGTCACCATTGTAGGTCGGCAGCAGTTCGGGTTTGATGGCATCCCAAATACAGCGCATTTCAATATTGGTGGGCATGGGGGTGCCATAGCTCATCTGGGCAGCGGAACCGGAAAGGATGACATCATCGGTGATGATGGGATCAGAAAGGGCTTCGGTCAGGGCGGGCAGGCGGGTCAGTTTCTTGACCATTTCAACCTGGTTGTCCTTGTTGGTGGCGAATTTCATGAAATCAACCACGGCATCCAGTTTCGCGCCCTCAAGACCCTTCGGGATCATGAAGAACACACCAGAGGTGAAAGGAGCAGGATATGTACCGGTTGAGGAAACCTGCGGGATGGGTGCAACACCCAGGTTCTCGCCCAAGGCTTCCTTGTAACCACCCAGCGACCAGTCACCGTTGATGATCATGGCAGCATTGCCTTCCTTGAACATCGTATCTGAGACATCGTAATCGCTTTCAGCGGGGATGATGCCCAGAGCCTTAATTTCAGCAATGTAGCTCAAGGTAGCGATGAATTCAGGGGTATTCAAGGTGGGGGTCACACCGTCAGCGGCGAAGACCTTGCCATTGAAACCGCCCAACCAGGGAACAAACCAGAAAGCTTCGGTCTGGTTGAAGACCAGGGGAAGCTTGCCTTCATTCGCTTCCAGGAACGCCTTGCCCATGGAAATCAGCTCGTCAGTGTTGGCAGGAGCAACGGGCATCAAGGATTTGTTGAAGATCAGCATCAGGTGGTTGCCATTGGCGATGGGAACGCCCCAGGTCTGACCATCGGGGGTCTTGACTGCGTTCGTGGCGCTGCCAACGTACTTGTGACAGGTCAACCAATTTGTCAACCGGTTGGATCAGGTCAGCAGTGGTGAAGGGACCAAGATGATCGGACACGGTCCAGAGCAGTTCCGGAGCGGAACCGGCAAGGCTGGCGGTCTGGAAGTCTTCGCGCAGGGTTTCAACTTCCTTGTTGGTGACTACGAAGGTCACATTCGGGTGGGCAGCAGTGTAGGCATCGGTTAATGCCGTAACGTACTGGAAACCGCCATCCGCTTCGCCCTCTTTAGTCCAGAGGTTGATGGTAACTGGTCCGGTTTCTTTTGGACCACAGGCAGTCAGAGCCATGGTGGCGACCAGGATGACACTTAACACAAACAACATTTTTTTCATTTTTCTCTCCTCAAAAATATTTTTGGTATTGCCTTTTTATGGAACGAACCAGAATCCTATGTATCGACCACCTCCTTTTTATGGATTTAATCAATAACACCTTGTCAATTCTCGTTGTAGACAGAGCGACGCTGGATGTTCAATTGTTTCCCACTTTGATCAATATCTTCACTTTGTTTTTCCCATATTCGAGCAAAGTTAAACGATATGATGCATTAAAATATATTTTACTATATTCCTATCAATTTTGTTAAGAGGTATATGACTATCAAGGTTGCACTAGAGAACGTCACAAAGAAATGGCGGTTGATAAATTCGCCCTTTGCTGCTGGTGCTTTCAATATGGCGTTGGATGAAAGTTTACTTATCAGTGCTGGAAGCAAAGCACAACCTGTTACGCTGCGGATTTTCGGCTGGGAACCGGCAACTCTCTCCCTCGGCTTTGCCCAGCGTCAGGATGAGATCGATCTCACGGAGCTGCGGGGCTTGGGATGGGGGATGGTTCGCCGACCAACCGGGGGTAGGGCGATCTTGCATGTGGATGAATTAACCTACTCGATCACGGCACCGGCGGATGAAACCACGCTTGCCGGAAGCCTGTTGGAAAGCTATCACCTGATCTCAAAGGCGATCCTTCGCGCTTTGTCATTGCTTGGCGTACAGGCAAACAACGAAAAAGAATATCCGTCTTCATCTTCCAAACAGTCCGCACCGGTATGTTTTGAAACCCCATCAAATTACGAGATCACCACAGGTGGAAAAAAACTGGTTGGCTCAGCTCAAGCCAGGAAGTATAACGGTCTATTGCAGCATGGGTCGCTGCCTTTGTTTGGTGATCTGGCACGGATCAACTGCGTGATAAAATTCCTTGATGAAAGTGAACGAATAACAGCAAATAAAAGGCTGCTTGATCACGCTACCACCCTTGAAGCTGTTTTAGGAAACTTGATTCCTTATGGTGCTGCGCAGAAAGCCTTTACTCAAGGATTCGCTGAGATATTCCAGATTGAATGGGTCGAATGCCAACCCACCCAGGAGGAACTGTCCCGCGCTGAAGACCTTGTTCGTACCAAATACGCCTCGGATGCCTGGACATTCAGATTATGAAAAAACCGGTTAGCAATACATGGAATAAAAAACTTGGGCAAAATCTGTTGATTTTCCTCTTTTCGATACTCCTTATCCCAGGTTTATCCAGTTGTTCCAAACGGACCCCCGAACTGACCATCACCCCAACTCCCACTTCCGCGTTCACGCGGACTCCCACTCCAAGGTGGCCTGGCGACAATCCTGTACCCACTTTCACAAGTACACCAACGCTACCCCCGGTGGGTCAACCTGGTAATCCAGTTACCATGGGGTTTGTTTATAAGGACAAAGTACGGCAGGAGCCCGCAGTAAGAACTTTTCTCCAGTCCCTCGCCGATGAGACCGGTTTAGTGATCGAAGTCTTGGAATTCGATACGCACTTTGATTTGCTCGCAGCGATGGACGCCGGGCGGGTCTCCTTCACATGGATGCTTCCACTAACTTATATCTACGCGCAGCAAAATGAGATTGCTTCTGTTGCATTTGTGACCAGAAGCTACAACCTGACTGCGTATGGCACCCAGTTCCTCGCTCGCTCTGAATCCGGGTACCAAAGTTACTATGATCCGGACCTGGCTGAGAACCAGGCGGATGAATATACTGCATTACAGCAATTCTCTGAGACCCGCCCCTGTTTCCTGGATGAATATTCACTGGCGGGGTATGTTGTGCCCTGGGGGTACCTGCAAATGACGGGTATAACCACCCAAGATCCTGTTTTTATGCGCTCCAGTACCGGTGTGATTCGTGGAATCAGAGCCGGAGGCATTTGTGAATTTGGAGCTACCTACGCAATCATGGGCGACCCACGCACATCCTCAGAATTACTTGAGGAATACCCTGGTTTGCTTAATGAAGTCACTGTGATCTGGCGTTCTGAGGCGATAATCCCCAACCTGACCCTGGTGTACAACAATCTCCTTGATCCCCAAGTAGCCAATACCTTATCAGCGGCAATTGAAAAATTTGGCAGTCAACCGGATGGTCCCCAGGTGCTAAGTGCGTCAACCTCCTTTCTGATCGAGGGTCTGGAACAGGCTGGGGATGAAATTTTCGACCCACTTCGCGAGGTTGTGATTGCCAGCGGTGTGAACTTGGTAGACTATCTGGGATATTAATTCTCACAAATTTTAAAGATTGGTACAAATCTTGCTATGCTAAAGAAGATATTTAACATGATCTTGCATTTAATGTTTTGGCTCTTCGTTGCCCTGATTCTTGCTTTCGGCATCCCAAGATTGATCTCGGGTATCTCAGCCAATGGCAGGATGTATTCCGTAGAGGAATCTCCATCCTCCAGGGCAGCAATCGTTTTTGGTGCAGGACTTCAAAGGGACGGAAGTCCTTCGCCTGTGTTGAAAGACCGTGTGACGACTGCGGTACGGCTCTACCAGGCAGGAAAAGTGGAGAAGATCCTGATGAGCGGTGATAACCGGTTTGTGTACTACAACGAACCAGCAGCCATGCAACGTTACGCGCTCGAATTGGGAGTCCCGGAAGAGGATATTGTGCTTGATTTCGCTGGAAGGAGAACCTACGATACCTGTTACCGTGCGAAAGCCATCTTCGGATTGGAAAGTGCATTGCTCGTCACGCAAGCGTATCATCTTCCGCGAGCCTTGTTTACCTGCCGACAGCTGGGTATTGATGCCACCGGAGTAAATGCTGATCTCCGTGATTATCACCCCAGGAGTTTCCTCTTCTGGAAGATCCGGGAGATCCCCGCGACTTTAGTCGCTGTTTGGCAAGTTTGGGTCTCCCACCCCCTTCCTGTATTGGGCGATTCAGAACCGGTTTTTAGAGATTAACGAGTGCAACACGATGAATAGACAAACTGCACTTGAAATTGTGAATGATTTTGTAAAAAATGAAAACCTGGTCAACCATATGCTTGCGGTTGAAAGTGCGATGGTATTCTATGCACGCACCCTGAATGAACCAGCGGATGTCTGGGCAGTGACCGGTCTTCTACACGATTTCGATTGGGAAATTCATCCCAGCGCAGCGCAACATCCGGTTCAAGGCGTTCCAATTTTACGAGAATATGGCGTATCTGAGGAGATCATCGAAGCTATCCTTGGGCATGGCTCTGAGAGCGGCGTGCCCCGGGTTTCAAGGCTATCCAAAGCGCTTTATGCCTGTGACGAGATCACCGGACTCATCACCGCGGTCGCTTTGGTCCGCCCTTCCCGGTCGCTTTACGATCTTGAACCGTCCTCCGTCAGGAAAAAATGGAAGGACCGTGCATTCGCTGCTGGCGCGAACCGTGAAGAGATCGAAATTGCTGCAAAAGAATTCGGTGTCGAACTTTGGGAGCATTGCGGAAACGTGATCTCTGCGATGCGGGGTATCGCTGAGCAGATCGGTCTGGCTGGGAATCTCCAGCCTGGCAACTGATCAGGAAATCTGGAGGAATAATGGCAATTCTTAATGGCAAGGGAATGTGGATTTGGAAGATCCCCAGTTGTGAGGGTGGAGACCCCGCGGCGATCGCGCGTGTTGCAGAAGCTGCCGGGTTCACCCACGTGATGATCAAGATTGCCAATGACACACGTCCGTATAACGTTGACTCCCAGGGTCGCGACCTGGTAATGCCGGTTGTAGATGCCCTGCGCTCAAAGGGAATTGGCGTGTGGGGTTGGCACTACATTTATGGATATGACCCGGCGGGTGAAGCTGCCATTGCCATCTCTCAGACCAAGAAATTCGGGATGGACGGATACATTATTGACGCGGAAGCCGAGTATAAACTGGCCGGGAGGGAAGCAGTTGCCCGAAGTTTCATGACCGCATTGCGCAAAGGATTACCGAGCAAACCTGTAGCCCTGTCCTCTTATCGATGGCCAAGCTGGCACCCGACATTCCCCTTCGCAGCTTTCCTGGAAAAATGCGACCTCAACATGCCCCAGGTCTATTGGATGCTGGCACACGATCCCGCTGCGGACCTGAAGAAAAGCGTCTCAGAGTTCAAAGCCCTGACCCCCTCCAGACCGGTCATCCCGACCGGACCTGCTTTCTACGAATCTGGGTGGGCACCTACCACAAGTGAAACTATCACATTCCTTAACACAGCCCGTTCCCTGGGCTTGTCCGCTGCCAACTTCTTTTCATGGGATGAATGCCGGACGAAACTAACCGGGGTTTGGAATGCCATTGCCAATTATGATTGGCCTGACGATGGTCCGATAGTAACTGATCTGGCAGACCAGATCTTCGCCGCGTTGAACGCTGGACAATACGATCCATTCCTGGAACTCTACGCAGCGAACGCGGTCCTGGTCACGGCTGAAGAAACCATCCAGACTAACGCGGAGATTCGCGGTTTTTGGGGCAGGATCCTGACCAACAAGCTTAACGATGGCGTGTTCACCATCACTTCAAAGGAGATCACAGGAAATACGATTCACTACACCTGGAAATGCACATCTTACCGTGGGAAAGTCAAAGATGGTCAGGACACCCTAGGAATAAAAAATGGCAAAGTGATCTATCACTATTGCCACTTTAATATCGTTGCCTGATTACCACAATTCATTCCGACAGATCATTAACCTGGACCCATCGAATCACCTTTTCTCCTGGCCCGGTTTTTACCAGTTCAATTCCTTTTCCTGCTCTTCGTGTTAGGACGATCTCATCCATCCGGTACAGCTTGGCTGCTGCTTTCTGGAAATGAAGCGCGAATTGGGCATTCTTTTTACCAAAACACAATCCAATCACCCGGACGCCTGGCTCAAGCCTGCAGCCGATCACTCCTTGCCCGTACCTCCCCTGTACTGGGAAATCATCTAGACCGACCCGCCAGGCGAGACCATTTGAAGTGACCCAGGCGATTTCGCCCTTCCCACTCAATTCGGTCATACCAGACACCCAGTCATCCTTCCCTAATTTGATCGCATTCACTCCAGCAGCCACCAGTCCCATCACACGAACCTCACTGCCTTCAAAGCGGATCCCCATGCCCTTTTCTGTCATGACCAGGTACTGGGCTTTATCTTGAACCAATTGAACATCAATAAGCCTGTCCCCTTCATTAACTTTCACCATTTGGAAAATATCAGAAGACGGACCTTTTAATTCACTTGCCAAAGACTTCTTGATCATGCCCTGCTCAGTAATGCTGAGAATGCACAGGTCCTCGCCGTTGCTGCCAGGGTGTGTGGATAGCAGCGCGACAACCTGGTCGGAGTCTCTTAAGGGGCTGGCTTTGTAAAAATCGATTCCATCCTCCACTCGTTCGACCGTCGGGAGCGCTTGCACCGAGAGCGCGGCCGCCTGTCCGCTTTCACTGACAATATAAAGGGTTTGATGTGAATCTGTGTGCAGCAGGTGCACCGGTGCTTCTCTTCCGCTCAGCCGTGGAGCTTTGTTTTCTGCGAACCTGGCAATCTTTCCCGCCTCATTCATCGCCACCCAGGTCACCTCGACAGGTGTGACGTCCTTAACAGTCAACAGGTCAGAAGCTGCTCTTCCTTGACTGAGATTGAAAATCTGGGTTTTTCGGCGGTCACCGTATTGCTGCTTCATTTCGCGGAGTTCGCTTTCAACCTTTTCCCGCTGCTTTGCCGGGGACTTAAGCAGCGCTTGCAGTTCCTTGATCAGTTCCAACAGAGCCCGGTATTCGTCTTCGATCTTCTTTCGCTCAAGCGCAGCCAGCCTTTTTAGCGGCATGTCCAGGATGGCATTCGCCTGTAACACGCTTAGCGTGTAGCGCTTGATCAATTTTTCTCGAGCCTCATCGGCATCCGCTGCCTTGCGGATCAAGGCAATAATCTCATCCAGATACTTAAGCGCGATCCGCAATCCTTCCAAGATGTGGATCCGTTCCTGTGCTTTCCGGAGACTATACTCACTCCTCCGCTTGACCACCTCGATGCGATGCTCGATGTAGACCTTTAAGGCTTGTTTAAGGGTTAACAGTCTGGGTTCGTTGTTAACCAACGCCAGGAGGTTCATCGAAAAAGTGACCTGCAGAGGAGTTCTCTTGTAGAGCTCCCGCAATACTCCCTCAGCGTCAGCTGCCTTATTGAGCTCCAGGACAATGCGCATACCCTGCCGGTCAGATTCATCCCGTAAATCGGAAACACCTTCCAGCACCCCCTCCCGCGACAATTCGGCTATGCGCTCGATCAATGCTGATTTGTTGACCATATAGGGTAGTTCAGCGATGATGATTTTGTTTTTCCCGCGAGACATCTCCTCAAGATGCACATTTCCCCTTAAAGTGATCTTCCCTTTTCCGGTAGCATATGCCGCCAGGATCTCATTTTGTTCATGTTCCTGAAGGATGATCCCACCGGTGGGAAAATCCGGTCCCTGGATGAACTTCATCAATTCGCCCACCGTGATATCATCCAGCTTTTGCCAGTGCTCCAACATGTACTCCAGGGCATCCACCACCTCACCAAGGTTGTGGGGAGGGATACTGGTCGCCATGCCAACCGCGATGCCGGAAGCTCCGTTCACCAGTAAATTTGGCAAAGCAGATGGAAGCACCTGCGGTTCGTCCAGTGTGTCGTCGAAATTACGGCTGAAATTCACCGTGTCCTGATCGATCTGTTTTAGCAGGTCCAAAGCAAATGGAGTCAGTCGCGCCTCAGTGTACCGCATCGCGGCTGGCGGGTCTCCATCAACGCTCCCGAAGTTACCTTGTCCATCTACCAATTGGTAGCGCATCGAAAAATCCTGAGCCAGACGCGCCATGGCTTCGTAAACAGCCTGGTCGCCATGCGGGTGATATTTACCAAGTACCTCGCCAACGATTCTCGCAGATTTTTTATAACCCGAATCCGCTCTCAATCCCATATCGTACATGGCGTAGAGGAGCCGCCTTTGCACTGGTTTCAGCCCATCACGCGCATCTGGAAGTGCACGGGAAACGATCACGCTCATCGCGTAATCCAGGTAGGATTGTTGCATTTCGTGATTAATGTCGACCTTGCGAACGGAACCCATATCCATGGAATTTACTCCTCTAATCGAACTCCATTAAGTGTACAACGAAAGTGTTTTGCTTTGCCATCAAAGCGCTGTATTTAATAAAAAAAACCGGACCCTGTATTCAGGATCCGGTTCGGTTAATTTTCGCTTACTCGGCTACCGGATTCTCTTCGCTTGTTTCTACTTCCGGGGTCGGTTCAACTTTTGGGAGGAACCTGCCGTAGACAAAACCAGTTCCAGCCGGGATCAATTTTCCGATGATGACGTTTTCCTTCAGCCCGAACAAAGGATCTTCTGTGGAGGCGATAGCCGCACCAGCCAAAACCTTGATGGTATGCTGGAAGGATGCCGCAGACAGGAAGGATTCCGTACTCGAGAGAGGCTTTGGTTACACCCAACAAGATTTCAACAAATCTCGCCGGCTGCTTGCCTTCTGCAATCAGTTCCTCATTGGTCTTCTTGATTTCAAGGCGGTCAACCACATCCATGCGGCAGGTAATTCGAATCACCTGGACGCAGCACCTGCACACGACCAACCATCTTGCGGATGATCACCTCAAAGTGTTTATCATTGATGTTCTGACCCTGGGCACGATAAACCTTTTGGATCTCGGTCAACAGATATTTCTGGGAGGCTTCTCGCCCCTTGATCTTCAAGATGGTATGTGGATTGATCGAACCTTCAGTCAGGGCTTCACCAGCCTCGACAATCTGCGCCATCACGGATGATCAGGCGCGAGGTGCTGGGGATCTCATAATCCTCGCTCTCACGTTGTTCATACGAAACAACAACCTTGCGTCCTTCTACCCTCACCCGGCCGTCATGTTGGGCATTGATCTGCAGCTTCACCAAGGGAAGCAATTCGATCACCCGTGGTAATCTCAGTGGCATCCTGGGCTAGGATTGTCCATTCTTCCGGAATTTCATATTCATCTGATACCATCTCGCTGTGCTCAACGCGCACGATCTTTTGCTCGCTGGCGCGGTCCGGCTGCATGACGGTTGCCTTACCCGCGATACCTGTGATGACCGCCTCGCCTTTCGGCATACGCCGGGCTTCGAAGAGTTCTTCAACGCGCGGTAAACCAGTGGTGATATCACCTCCGGCGGCAACACCACCTGTGTGGAAGGTTCGCAGGGTAAGCTGCGTACCAGGTTCACCGATGGATTGGGCTGCAACGGTACCCACCGCTGCGCCAAGTGTCACGAGCTTGCCACGTCCCAGGTCCATACCGTAGCATTTTGCGCAAATGCCATGGATCAGTTCGCAGGTCATCGGGGAACGTACAAATACTTTTTCAACGCCAGCCGCCATCAGGACGCGGATCAGGTCATGATCAAGAATTTCATCGCGTTCCGCTAAAACCTCACCGGTCTTGGGGTCAAAGACACGGGCAGCCACGGTACGGCCGTAGAGGCGTTCGCTGAACTTCTGACCGGCAACATCTTCTTCCTTGCTGGATCCAGATGCCATCTTCAGTTCCGCAATCTTCTTCGTTGATGATGATGTCCTGGGCGATATCCACCAGACGGCGGGTCAGGTAACCAGCATCCGCTGTACGCAAGGCTGTATCAGCCAAACCCTTTCGAGCGCCATGCGTGGAAATGAAGTATTCCAGAGCCGTCAGACCTTCACGGAAGTTGGATTGGATCGGCAGGCGGATGATACGTCCTGCCGGATCTGCCATCAAACCGCGCATACCTGCCAGCTGGGAGATGGGACCGAATCCGCCTTTTGTTGCGCCTGAATTCGCCATTGTTGACAGGTTGCCGTTCGGGTCCATAGCGCTACGTACCGCGTCACCAACCTGCTTGGTCGTATCCTGCCAGACCTTGATGACCTGTTCGTTGCGTTCCATTTCAGTCAGCAGACCACGGCGATAATCCTTGTTGATCTTGTCGACTTCCTTCTGGGCAGCCGCCAGGATCGCAACCTTTTCTTCCGGAACCGTGATATCAGCAACAGCAATCGTGGTTCCCGATTTCATGGCGTATTCAAATCCGATATCCTTGATTGCGTCCGCTACTTCAGTGGTCACTTTTTCACCGCAAATGTCATACACATCCGCGATGAGATTCTTGACCGCATTCTTTTCAAGAACAGCGTTGACGAACTGGACTTCTTCCGGAAGGATCCGGTTGAATAGAGCGCGTCCGACGGTTGTGTCGAGAATTTTAACTTCCTGTGTCGCCATCCTTTGGTGCTTATCATCAAACCAGGTCTTGACCCTTAGTTTGATGTTGGCATGAATATTCACTTGCTGTAATTGGTAAGCCAATTCCAACTCATCAATGTCTGCGAAAATTCTGCCATCGCCCTTATGCGGTTTTGCATCCTGGATGGTGAGGTAATAGATGCCCAACACCATGTCCTTTGCCGGGCTGATGATCGGTTCTCCATCAGCTGGCTTTAACAGGTTCTTGGATGACAACATTAGTTCACGTGCTTCTTTGACTGCTTTGTCCGACAAAGGAACATGAACAGCCATCTGGTCTCCGTCAAAGTCCGCGTTGAAAGCGGTCGTGACCAGAGGATGAAGCTGGATGGCACTGCCTTCGATGAGAATGGGTTCAAAAGCCTGGATGCCAAGGCGGTGCAGCGTCGGGGCACGGTTCAACAAAACCGGGCGTTCCTTGATGACTTCCTCAAGGACTTCGTAAACTTCCGGGCGATTGCGTTCGATAAAGCGGCGCGCGCCTTTCACATTGGCTGCGTAACCGTGCTTCACCAGCCTGGAAACAACAAAAGGTCGGAATAGTTCCAACGCCATGGACTTGGGAAGCCCGCACTGGTAAAGTTTCAACTTGGGACCAACCACGATAACTGACCGGCCGGAGTAATCCACACGCTTACCAAGCAGGTTGCGGCGGAAGCGGCCCTTCTTACCCTTGAGCATGTCACTCAATGATTTCAGTTCGCGGCGACCGCGGCGGGAGAGAGCCTTGCCACGCTGCGAGTTGTCGATCAGGGAGTCAACCGCTTCCTGGAGCATGCGTTTTTCGTTGCGTACGATCACATCCGGAGCGCCTAACTCAAGCAACCTTTTAAGGCGATTGTTGCGGTTGATCACGCGGCGGTAGAGGTCATTCATGTCCGAGGTGGCGAAACGTCCGCCATCCAACGGGACCATCGGGCGAAGGTCAGGCGGGATGACCGGTAAAACCGTCAGGATCATCCATTCCGGGCGGTTCCCGGAGCGCCTGAAGGATTCAACAACTTTTAAGCGGCTGGTGGCTTTCTTACGTTTTTGCTTGCTTTTGGAAGTCCTGACCTCGGTCCAAAGGTCCTCTGCCAGTTTTTCCAGGTCGAGCCGGCGTAAAATATCATAGAACGCTTCTGCGCCCATATCTGCGCGGAAGACTTGACCCCAGCGGGATTTCAATTCGCGATAGCGGCTTTCGGTAAGGAAGGTGAACGGACGCAGTTCCTGCAGTTCGTCACGCAGCTGTCCGTTCTGATCCGCCGAATCCGCGGATTGATCGTCCAGTTGATTACGGTACTCTTCCATGGTCAGTTCAGCTTCAGCCTTGACCTGGTCGATGCTCATCTTGAGTTGATCAACATCGCGCTGTCGCTCTTTTTTATATTCGCTTTCGATATCTTCCAGGCTTTCCTTGACCACTTTTTGCACACTGGAAATGTGCTTTGAAGAAATGGTTTCCCCGGCTTCAGCAATAACAATTTCCGCGGCAGCGAAAACGATAGGTTTCTTGATTGCTTTTCCGATCTTCTCGGTCAGTTCCCGTTCAAGGGATTGACCCTCACGGATGACAGGCTCGAGCCGGGCGGCAATCTCTTCCTCAGTTTTGGACTCGATTTCCGTCCTGGTTTTTTGCAGTTCAGCGATCTGTTTGTCCCTGCCCTGCTTAACTTCCAGGATACGCGCATTGATCTGTGAAGCTCTTTCGCGTTCAGAGTCATGGATCTCATCTTCAAGCCGTTTAAGCGCTTTCTGGCGGGCATCATCATCAACATAAGTGACGATGTACTGAGCAAAATAGAGAACCCGGTCCAGATTTCGGCGAGAAATGTCGAGTAACAAGCCAAGATAGGAGGGAATACGACGGGTGTACCAGATATGGGCGACCGGGGTTGCCAGGTCAATATGCCCCATCCGCTCTCGGCGAACGGCTGAGCGTGTAACTTCCACGCCACATTTATCACAAACGATGCCCTTGTATCGAGGGTTCTTGTATTTTCCACAGTAACACTGGTAATCCCTCGAAGGCCCAAAAATGGCTTCGCAGAACAACCCGTCTTTTTCTGGTCGTAATCTGCGGTAATTGATCGTTTCGGGTTTCAGTACCTCGCCATAAGACCAGCTGCGGATGGTCTCTGGTGATGCAAGGTTGATACGGAGTGCCACCAAGCTTTTTGTTTCCACTAATGCCTCCTCAATAAATGACCTGGAGCGGTTAAAAACGGATAAGCGCAATCTTAGTTATGCGCTCAAAAATTATCGAATAAGTCCCATTTTATACATGCAAATGAGTATTCTACCACAAATTCACGAATATTAACCCTTGACTTTTTTACCAATCTTGTTCGTTTGGCGTTGCGGAATCTGCAGATAAAAAGTGCTCCCCTTCCCTAAATTGCTTTCTGCCCAGGCTTTTCCTCCGTGTCGTTCCGCGACCGATTTGACAATCGATAAACCAAGACCGGTAGCCCGCTGTGCGGTGTTCTCAGGTTTCCCGACCCGGGTGTACCCCTCGAATATGGTTTTAAGGTCTAACGGTGCGATCCCCGGTCCATGATCCTGGATGACAAATGTTACGTCCTTGTCCTGTGAATCCATGCGGAGATTTACTTGTCCGCCGATAGGAGAATATTTTACCGCATTATCGATCAAGTTGTACAATGCTCTTTGCAACAATGCCCGATCTGCATCAATGGTCAGTTCCTGGCTTAGGGTTAACTCCTTCAGGATCTGCACCTTGCGGTTCATCGCCTGCGGTTGGAGCAGCGCAATGACATCATCGATCAAGGATGAAGGTGAGATCTTCTCTATCTGGAGGTTAACACCTGAGTCGATCCTGCCCACATCAAGCAGATTGTCTGCCATCCTGGCAATGTTATCAATTTCCTCGATCACCTTCGCAGTATAGGTCTTCTGCTGTTCGTTGAGGTCGCCAACCATTTGGATCATCGTGGCATAACCGCGCATCATCCCCAGGGGGTTTTTCAGGTCATGACTCACTGTCGCCACGTATTCAGATTTCAGTTTTTCCAGTTTCTTATAATCGGTGATATCCCTGAGGACACATACCATCCCGCCTTTGAGCTCATCAACGCTTACGTCAGAAAGTGACACCAGGTAGGTATGCCCGTTTTCGAGAACAAGTTCTTCTGCAACATCACCTTTCCCCGAAGAGAGTTGAATAAAAGACAACAATCCCTCCGACAGGATCTTTCCACCTTGTCCTGAACCCTGCTCAGAGGAGACCAGGTCCGCAAGTTGCTCAGCGGCGTGATTGGCCAGCAGCAAACCACCTTCACCGCTGACCACAAGCACCGGTTCCGGTGTCGAACGAAGCACCGATTCCAATCTCCTTTTTCCTACTTCTGCGCTGGCATACAGATTGGCATTGGCTACCGCGAGACCAGCCTGACCGGTCAAGGTATTGAGGAATTTCACTTCAGGATCGAGAAAACGGTGAGGTTGCATATATGCGACCCAGAAAAACCCACTAATTCCGCTGGTGGTCTGGATCGGTATGGCGGCAAGCGCGTTGGGAAGTGGAGCGCCGGTAGGGACACCCAGCCGCTTAATGCGCGTCCGTGACGGGATGATCAACAAGGTTTCACCCTTCAATAACTCAAGTATCCCTTTGTCAAGGTATGCCATGCTTTCCGCTTCTTTTCCCGCCCGGTAGGCAGTGAATTCATCCTCCCATTCCTGGCTGCCGTTCCGAATCAGGACGAGGCTGGCAGCGTCTCCACCATAAGACAAGAGCGCGCTAAGCAAGTGCTGCGAAGTCGCGGATAGATCAAAACTTTGTGACATCCCGCGTGAGACCTTTAGGAGCATGTCCAGTTCATCAATCCTGGATTTCAAACTGCCCCTCATTTGTTCAAAAGCGGTGGAAAGCCGCCCGATCTCATCCACCCGAAGAGAGTGAATCGGCCCTTCCAGTTCCCCCTTGGCAATCTTATCTGCTTTCCCAGCCAGGTCAGATAATGATGAAGTCATCCGTTTAATCAACAAGTGGAGAAGCAAATAGACCAGGATGGAAATGCCGAAAGATATCGCGAGCAGTGGAATCGCGATGCGTAATGCGAGATCCTGGGCGTAACTGGCGGGTAAGGTCAGAATGACCTTCCACCCCCTGGCGGGATCGATCGCAGCGTAAACCATCTGCCGCTCTCCTGTTGTCCCCGGGTCTTGAATGGACCCGGAGCTTTCAGGCAGGATACCCTCATATGTGGACATCACCAGGTTGGGATTCGTGTGGAATAACACCTGGTTGTTCAGGTCGAGGATCGCACCCGAACCGCCGCTATTCTTGATCGACTCGATGCTCAATAAGGTCGGTTTTGTGAACAGGTTGATGGATAAGCTTGTTCTGCCGATCAGAACCCCACGCGAGAGACCATATTCATCAGGGATGGAAGCAATGAACGCCACCTGGGCAGCATCTTCTCCACCAGCGGGTGGAATAATATAGTTTTGGATGAGAACCCCATTCAATGCCAAGTCTATCGCGGCGTCTTCTTCAGCCGTCAATCTAAATTGTTCGATCGCCCTGGTTGGATAACCTGTGATCGGTTCGCCCGTTAGGTCAAATACATAGAACTGGGTGAAAAATGGGATCTCCCGAATACTTGTTTTAATACGGATTGAAGGTCAGTCTTCTCCTTCAGTGGGAGTTCCTGTTCCACCAATGAAGATAACAAACTTTGACCCACTTCGAATATCGAGGGGATGTTTTCCACCGCAGTGGTCGCAGTGCCTTTCAATTGGTTTTCAAGCATGTCCCTGGCTGCCCTACCCGCGACGATCCAATCCGTGACTGCCAGGACAAGTAAAAATGAAATGGTCAATGGCAACGCGAAGAACAGGACTCTTCCCTGCAGCCCGCTTTCGATAGGCGAGAACGTGAGGGTCCGGAACCTGACCCAGCCGGTCGTGCGGGGCAGCGACAACACAGCGCAAAGGATTCCCGCAATGATTAGGTGAATGGCATTACTTAAAATGAGTGTCCAGGATTGAGTGAAAGCATAATCGAGCCGTGCAGCCAGGGAGCCGTTCGTGCTGAAGAAGGTGGTGACCAGGAACAAAGGGATTGAAAGGATGAGCGTAACGAGCGCTGCGCCAAGCGGTGTTCGCAGGAACCTGAACAACCCGGTGCGATAATTTTGCCGGAGCGCAAGACCAAGGATGAGAGCAAGTGCTGCATATTCAAGCGGAGTAAAGATCGAGTGCGTGTTCCACAGTCCATTGATGATCCCGCCAATGAATCCGATGAAAACTGCCGGAGCAGTACCCAGGTACCCCGCTGCAAGAATGATAGGCAGGCTGGATAACACTAAAACGGTGGTCAGCCCGCTTTCCCGAAGCATATTGGGCAGGGGCAGGGATTCTCCAAGCGGCAGTTTAAAGACAAATACCAGATTCAGGGTAACAGCTGACAGGGTGAGGATCACCAGGTACAGCCAAAATCGCTCCGGGCGGGAAAGGCTCCAGCGCTGACGTACTGTCCAAAGAATCGATGCTGCCAGCATGAACCATCCGATCCATCCGATCAGATGGTACGGAGTGTCCACGTACGGTGAATTACCCAGTGTGTGCAGTTCGATCATGAGACGAAACTACTCCAGCTCGATCCCTGCTTCCTTATTGAATTTACGCCAGGCGGACGCATACAACAAACCCGGTTCTCTTACTGGCTTTATTTTCCTTCCAACTGCCAGGCATTCACGTTCAGCCTGATCAGCCAATTGGAAACACTCTTCGGATACCGACCTTCGAACATTCTTTGCGCTTTTTACATTACTCGTTGCCAGGTCAATCATCTTTTCCTGGGCATTTTCCAGTAAGGTACTGACTGCAGGCATCCTGGTGCTGTAGTCCCTCAAAAGCTCGCGGTGAAGCGTTTCATGCCTCCAGTACAATGCTGTTTCGTCATAGGTTCCAATCGGTACCTTTCCATGCTCCGGGACACCCGTGTCCATCCATATGGGACGGAAGAGCGAGGTACATGGAGCAGCAGTTCCGGTTAACCAATGGGTATGAGCTGTGCCTTTTCCAAGATGGGAAACCATCGAACCAACAGTCTGGCTGCCACGAATTGGACCCCAGCCAGCGTGGCAGCAGACATCCGCCCCGGTAATTCCGTGGGCTGGGGAATAGTTCTCGCTATCATTCGTGTGTGCTCTCAGCACCTGCATCATCAATCCTGGTGTGATCCTGCCCTTGCTCTGCAGAAGTGCCTGGGTCGTGCAGCTCTGCCTTTTCTTTGCATCGCTGAAGGACGTGTAGATCAAGTCCGAATAACACCGGGAAAATGAGAATTCCGTCAGGATCCTTGCACCAGCCATTTTCCATGGCGTTGCTCACCAGCGTAGCGGATGCCATGTCCCAATGGTTTCCGATTGTGATCGCGTTGGAAATACTGCGAACTGCCTCGACTTTTTCCGCAGCCCAATCCTTCCCTGAAGTTTCCAGCACCCATGCCTTTTCCGGGTCACAGATGAGGAAGCTGTTGTGATAATAAAGTTTATGGGCAAATCCGCAATTCCCTCCCTGACCATATTTCTCCAGCAGGTCGATGACAATTCTGAGAGCTTGATCTGCATTTTGCGCTCGTTCCAACGCCAAGCGCAGCATGTCCATGCCAATCAAGCCAGGATCCTTCCCATAAGGGGTCCTGGTAAACACAGCTTCGTTCCCGATGGTCACCCCAAATTCATTGGTTCCCATTTCTGCACCCCACATCCAGAAGGGTTTGGATAACAGGACAGCGTGAGTCCTTTCGACCTGGGGAACATCAATGTAAGTGCAATGGACTTCCTCTCCTGGCACGTGGTTTGCCGCAGGGATCAGAATCATTTGCTGTGCTTCATTGGGTTCGCGATCCGAGTTCTTCCCAAAGATCACGTTTCCATCCAGAGTCGAGTTACCCAGTGCTACAATGGTGTCACACATCCCAAGCTCCAGTTAAGCAATATGTACCGGGGAATACTTATCCTCTCCCGGTTGTTATGAATACCGCAGTCTAATTATCCAACATTTTCGGATTTCGTGCGAATAAAATCCAGGGCTTCTATAACTACTTCGTCAATTGATTTGTTATCCGAGTTTAGGATGTAAGCATCGGGTGCAGCTTTAAGGGGGGCACAGGCCCGAGATGAATCGATTTGGTCCCGGCGTTTGATCGAATCAAGGATCTCCTGCAAAGGTACTCTCCCCGCCTCTTGCCTGCACTTCCAGGTATCTGCGGCGGGCACGCTCCTCTGCCGTCGCGTCCAGGTAAATCTTATACTTCGCATGGGGGAAAACCACCGTACCGATATCCCGCCCAACCATGATCGTGTTCCCGCGCTCTCCGATCCTGCGCTGCTGGGTGGTCATGGCGGTACGCACCCCCGTGTAAGCAGACACTGGTGAGACATTCTGATCAATGCGTGGGGTTCGAATTTCCCAGGTAACATCCTGCCCGTTCAATTGCACATCCATCGTACGTCCGTCATCAACAGAGGGCGGAAAGACGTCAATCACAATCTGTTCAGAGAGCGCTGTGACGGCAAGTTCGTCTCCGACAGTCCCCAATTCGTTCAGCGCAGCCAGCGTTGCCACCCGGTACATCACCCCGGTATCGAAATACAGGTATCCCAGGGTTTGGGATAGTTTGATTGCCAGCGTTGATTTTCCGGAAGCTGCTGGTCCATCAATGGCTACTACGATCGATTGGGTTCCTGAAGTCAAATTGTTCTCCTCAAATTTATTGGCTGGATCCGCCCGGGAAAATATCATTTCTTACCCATAATAGATAACTGCTCTCGACAGCTGGCGCTTGCCTGAATAGCCGCCAGCGCACCCAATCGCGAACTCCCATTTGATCCAGGTTTGGGCTGACAAGCCAGGTAAGTTCCTGACCGCGGTATATTGACGCTGATTGAATCGTGTCATCCAGATCAGTAATGACAACCACAGACTGGTATTCCGGGTCATTAATGGTGGAATCTTCCACCTGTTTATAATTTCGTAACGCCCAGCGTAGGGAAGGATCTTCGACCCCGCTCACCAGGATATCCACACCGGTCGCCTGCCCTGACGCCCACTTCCCGTAGGTATTCAGGCTTTCTTCAAGACCACTCGCTCCAACCGGAAAACCGATTGAGTGCCAGAGTTCATTTGCTTTCTGATTTGTCATTCCGGTCGCCCGCCAGGTGGAACCAGGGATTGACATCATCAGCACAATCAGGATACCAGTGAGAATCCCATTGAATGTATCTTTTTTTGACCAACTCCAAGATACCAGGACTGAAACCAGCACAAGCAGAACAAATGGTAAAAGAACACCTATCAATCTTCCCTGGATGATTTCCGGGCTGGGTGAAATCTCGTAGAAAAGATTGTTCAAATTGGTAAAGGAAAAACCCCACATCACAATAAACAGGGCTGTCATACTCACCCAAACAATCCTCTGTTTCACAACGAGGCTGCAGATGAAATCTTTAACCATTAAAGCGCCCAGTAGCCAAAGCGGGATCGAGGACCAGGCAAGATTTTCCATTGCGAGTTGCGGATTGAGCACGGCAATCAACCAAGCAAAGACGAGAGAAGCCAAAATCGCCAGCCGTCCGCCCAGTTCCTCTCGTTTGCATGTGATGAATCCCCAGAGTCCCACTAACAGGATAGGCAGATAGGTCAACGACCAGACGATGAGCACGTGGGGCAGCCGGAGTCCATCCTCTCCTAACCAGGATGCAATATACTCAACCAACCCCGACCCAATCGCACTGATTCCCTGGGGTATGAGCATGAAGATTGTTCCAAGCGACACCAGCATCGCACCAAGAGACAAGAGGAATTTGCCCGTCTCTTGCCGGGTCCATTCGAGGAAATCCATCCATCGCCAGGAAAAGTCGTACTTTTTTAGAAAAGACAAGTCCGAAGATCAAGATAGCCAGTAAACCCAACCAGAGATTAACTCCACCCAGGATTGCCAATCCAAAGAATATTCCGGAAGGGAGCGCTTTTCGATTTATTAGAAAACCAAAGCCCGCAGATAGCCCCAGCAACGCAAACATGCTACCGCCAGCAGCGCGTGATTGTGCCACCAGGATCGGATCAATCGCCAGAAATAAGGAGAGGAGCAAAGAAGTCTTTTTGCCTATGATCCTCTGGAAAAGGAAGGGAACCAACACCAATGATGAGCCAAATAATGCCGGCCAGAAACGGGCAGAGAACTCATCCGCTTGAAAAAGGGAAAACAATGCAGCTGTAAAGACGACATATCCAGGTTCGCCGGTAATTGTGATTTGTTCTCCCTGTGAAATCGCCAGGGATTGCAACGCATAAACCGATTCCCTCGGGTCGAGTGGATTTTGACCCAGGGACACAAATCGGAGAAACAGGGCGAGCGCCAGGATCACCAGGTAAAGTGTATGCTCAATGGAAAAACGGTATCGCTGCATGGCTGCCTTAAGGGGTTTCCAGTCTCATGGTTTCCGGGACTTCGTAGATGGTTGTGCCCTGGTTCTGGTAGACAACTTCCAGCTTGGAATTGAATTTGCCGGTCTGGACACGGTAAGTGGAAAGTTCCAGGTACCCGACGTAAACATAGCGGATATTATACATGCGGATAACTTCCCTGACCTCACTCCAGTCATCGCTCTCGAAAAGTCGTTGAATATCCGCAAACCTGGAGCCCATCTCCGCTCCCCCTCCGCGCCACTGGCTTTCATGTCCCGGCCAGCCAAGCACCGTGGGGAATCCGGTACGGGTGGAAATACGCGCGTATTCGGTATAGCTATTTCCCACTGCTTCTGCAATGACACCCACAGGCTGCTGCTGCAGCCACTGCATGGCAGCACTATCATCTGGATAATAAGTTTCGAGGTAGGAATTGCCGTCAAGCGTCCAGCCCTTGAGGGAGAATCCATCGGTTTTATTCCAAAGCATCAGCAGTGGATAGACCAGTCCCATGGCAACCGTAATGATCCAGGCAACCTGGAAGAGAACTGCCTTCCAACGACGCAGTTGAGTAAAGAGCACCACCGATGCAAATCCCGCTGCCAAGCCCCACAAAATCCATGTTTGGAAATAAAACTTGAAGATAGTGTTCATACGCCATCCAAACTGGTCCCGCAGGTAGAAAAACTCGGGAAAGGTGTTAAGCCTGCTCCGAGTAGCACCATGAGCAGGACAAAGTACTCCACCTTGCTCTCAGCGGGATATTTTCTCTGTGCCGACATCATCCGTTGTGTCCCTTCTTGCGACTCCACTGGCAGTCAACAGCCCCACCACCGAGGTCAGCATGACCAACAGCGTAATCCAGGTCCCCGGTGCCTGGATTCTGCGAAGCAGTGCTTCGCGCAGAACCGCTCCAGCGCTGAAACCTCCATGCACCCCTGCCAAGGCATTGCCTGCCTGGGATAACTTGATGCCAATCCCAGATACGATTGGATTTATGGAAGCAGAGAGGTTGGCTCCGATCGACTGAAATGAGAATAGCAGCAATCCGAACGCCAACATCAGGATCAGTAGACTAATAAAGCGAGTCCGGAAATTTTGAGACCACGCAATACGGTTTGTTTCCATTGAGAAAGCCTGAGGAGATGGAACAACCAGGCAAGAAGCGGGACTAGCAGAACCCCAAAGAGGATCCAAAAGTGAACACCCCTGGTCATGAACTCCATGCTCGGCAGGAACCCCCCCGCCTGAGAACCAAAACCGATGTAGAACGGCAGGAAAATCAGCACACCCAACAGACCGAGCATAATCCCGTTTAGGAAAAAATTAAAGAAGCTATGCTTTGTAAAGCCGTTTCGCTGGATTTCGAAAAAGAGCACCACCAGGCAGTAGAGTCCAACGTAGATGGGAAAATCCCAGGTGTTGATAAACGCGAGGCTGCCGAATATAAGCGCAGCCAGCCAGGTCTCGCGGTCCCGCAGCCGGGAAAGGAGACCACTCTTGCCGACCAGTCTCCCACCCCTACTAAGAAAAAGGTTTAGGCACAAACAGATTGCCAAAAGCACAAAAGGCAGAGCGAGAAGGTGCGGGTGCATGTCGGAAAGCAGGAAGGTGAAGAACGGAAATTCGTCGATTACCTCGACGTGTTCATTAAGCATGTTCAGGTCCTGGAGAACCCGCGAACCACGCCACCACAACCACCCGGAAGCGCGCATGGGAAGCCAGTCAAAGGGCTGGGAAGGTGCACTTGTAAGATCATTGATCGACAACCATGACCAAAACCTGGAGACCAGTTGACCGGATGAATCCGCCTTCCAAAATGCACCACCAGAATGGAGGATCTCCAATACCCCTTCCCAGGTGCTGGCAATCAATACGTAGAGGGGACCGAGCAGGGCGGAAAAGAAGGGAAGCCGATTTTTCTGACCATCTCTGAGGGGTGTCGTGTCTGTTGCCGCGCGGGCTTGCCAGGCATGAACCAGATCAAACAAAATGCCATAAGTCGCCGCCGCTGTCATGCTGAACCATAGGGCGCTGCCGAGGTTGAAACCAACTGAAGCAATTACCCCGGAAAAGCGAATGAGCATCGACAGCAGAATGTAGCCGCCGTAATAGTAGGAAATGGCATAGCCGGATAGCCAGGGATCATAAGGAGGGAAGCTGTCTGACCGCAGGATGGCATTGATAAATGCAAGTTCCATCGGTTTTTCCGTGTATGCCACGTCCGGGTCCATCCCCCGAATGAGCACCCAAAAGGCAAAAAAAGCCAGCGCAACCAGCTCGACCGCGATGACGATCCTCTTATTGTCCTTAAGCCAGCGGAAGGATTGCCGGATTCCCTCAACACCGGAAATGGCCAACGCCATTATCCCCAATAAGAGGAGAGTGACGATCTGACCACCCAGGTCATTCTGCAGGATTCCCAGGTAAGTGAGCAGCCAGAAGAGGTATCCCCAACCCAACAAGCCAAGCGGGCGCAGGAATGCGAACCCACGGCTCCCCAATTTTGGAAAAATCCGGAACGCCAATGGGAATACCAGCAACCCGATGAGGGTTGCTTCCAGATACCAGACGAGACTTGCCAGAACTCCAGACATGTTAACTTCCTCGTCGCGGGTCAAGAACCTGGTAGATCACAGTATCGTTGATGCGGAAGATTTCCTGCCAATACACGCCATCAAAGGTTTCGAATTTATCCAACCCGGTTCCGGGGTAGTATGCCCGTTCCACCTGTCCGAGGATGATGTAGCTGACCTGGTATTTCTCAAGGAACCTGAGCGCATCCTCCGCTGAATCGGTCTGATAGAAATATGGAATCTCATTCAACCGGTCAGCAATGCCGTTATAGTCCAGGAAACCCCTTTGCTGCCGTTGATGCCAGTTCCAACCCAGTACTCCCGGCAAGCCCGTGTAGATGGTATAACGATTCCCCCACCGGTATTCCACGGTATTGGCTTCAACGATCACCGGAGAGCCAATGACATTTTCGCGCATCCACTGTATGCCAGCATAATCCTCAGAAAGGACAATGTCGATGCCGGCATCATAATAGCGCGAGGTCGCCATAAATGCTGTGCCATCCAATCCGGCAGGTGCATCCATTGACATGCGGTCACGGATCTTGTCAAAGCTGGCAAAGAAGGGGTAAAGCGCAGCACAGATCAATAGAAATGCCAGAACTGCCTGCCAGAGATTCGCAATCCACGTCTTCCATTTTTCAGTCACAACCGGGAACAACCACACCAGGCTCGCCGCTGCACTGATAGAGAACATCGTCCATGCCTGGTAGTAGAACTTAAACACTGTGTTCATCCTGCCAATGTCACCGGAAAGGGCAAAGAGTTCAACAAAAAGGGTTAATATCAGCCCTGTGCCAACCAGGAAATAAACCAGCCTTTTGGCATCTGCCTGACCGGGTCGCAACATGAGGATCAATGCCCATATCCCCAATATCCCGACTATCCAGCCAACGGAGATTCCGAGGATGCTTAACATCACCAATACGATCAGGAACAGAAAACCAACCAGTTGGACATAAACCAGGTAGGGTTTGATCTTTTTCCAGTTTGAGAGCGGGGTGCTTGCCAGCCATTCCCGGGTTTCCCAGGTGAACCAGGTGGCGATCAGTAGAAATTGCCAGCCCCAATGCACGAGGTAGGAACCCAACGGGCTATGATCCCCGGTCCAGGTGTCAATGTTTCCATAAGCCTGCCCATACTTTGCGGTAAATGGCTGGTAGGCATAAAAACTAACCATTGCGAACAAAAATACCCAACAGGCAGCATATAATAGCGAACGCCAGGTTGGATGCAGCTTTCCAAGGAACCAGGGCGGCGGTTCCACATATCTGAAACTTGCATAAAACAGGGCAATCGCAGCCAACAGAAGGTAGGTTGGCAGATCCCAGGTGTTGGTAGGACGCAATGTCCCGATCACAAGTCCACCAAAGATTACAGAAACTGCAAGGGAAATCCATCTGGACTTCTTCTGTTCGCCTGTCCCTTGAATCCTGGTGTTCAAGATCGAAACCACCCAGCCGAGAGCCAGCAACGTGATCGGCAGCGCAATCATGTGCGCATGTAGGTCAGAATAGATGAAGGTGAAGAGTGGAAATTCCGTGATGACATCGCCGGGAATCGCGCGGGAGGGATTCCAATACCACTCTCCGATCCCTACCGGTAACTGCGCTCCGGTGAAGAACCGACCCAACCCCTGGACTACCCACTTGAGGTGGGAAAGGATACCGGCATTGTCGATCACCCCTCCCGGTGCTGCCAGCTTCTGCACCCCCTGCCAGATCATCTTTAGTGTACCCAGGTTGCCCAGGATGAGCAGGAAGAAAGTCGCGGTTACACCGGCTGCCAAAGCTCTTAATCCTTCGCTGCCTGATTTCTCCTTCCCGTCTATAGATTTTCGGGCAAAGAGGTTCCAACCGATGCCAAAAGCACCGATGCCGGTCAGTGCGAAGAGCGTCGGGATGATCAGGTTGTAGGCAAGGTCAGGGCGTATGCCGAGTAACTTTACCGGTACTGCGGCGATCACAAAACCGTAATAGTAATAGTTTATGTATCCGCCAGAATACCAGGGGTCATATGGCGGGAATGTCGTGCTCTTGAGCACTGCCGTGAAGTACGACAGGTCCATGGGCTTTTCCCCGCCCTTCCAAGGATGCCAGAGGTCGGGATTTCCGATGCGGATTCCAAGGTCGATCAGGAAAAGGATCAGGAAAACGATTTCAATCGCCAGGAACACCTTTTTCCTGGCGCGGATCTCCGCGAGCAAGCTTTCCTTTTGTTTCACCACGAGCACAAGGCTGACGATCACAAGGACTACCAGCACGCCAATAATGGTGAAACGAGAGAAGGTTCCGCCAAAAGAAGAGATTATGAAAGTGAAATACGCTAGTAACAGCAGTCCAACCAGCCGGCTAAATCCGTAGCCCATGTCCGGCAATCCACGCAGGACATTCCTGGTAATTGGGAAGACAAGCATGCCCAGTAACAGAATTGCCAGGTACCAGGCGACCGCAGAAGCGAGTGGTGAGCGATTCAACAACGAATTTGATGGGAAGAGTTGCGCCCAGGTTCCCCCGTTCCTTTGGATCTGCAATTCCTTCCCGGTGAGTTTTAAGTCTCCGGAAAAATCGCTCGCCTGACGAGGTGTCTTTTTCACCACCAAAGTGAGGTCAACGGAATCGAGGATTTCCTGAACCTTTTGCGGATCATATTGAGCCGTTTTTTGGAAAATTAGCACCTTGGGGTGGTCATAGACCGTGAAGGCTTCTTCCGCAAACTGGTCATTGATTTTCAAAGGGCCAATCTCAGGGTCATTCTGGAAAACCGCGGTCAGTTCAAACCCGAGTGAACCGCTAAACATACCCGGTTGAGCTACAGAGTAACACCAGAGGAGATCCTTATCCTCCGGGCAGCCAATCAATGCGCGGTAATACGCGCTGGTGAGAGGATACCGTTCACCCACTCTTGGGATCGTACCCCATTGACGGTTGGAACTGATGAAAATTGCATCCGATTGGTCGAGGGTCGATTGCAGGAGGGTGCGCTTGGTTTCGTTATCATCCCAATACAATTCGAGATTACGTACATTCCCATAAAGCCCGTCCCAGTACCCCCACTGGTTGTATCCATGCATGGATAAGGGGATGGCATCATCCCAGGTCGACTCCATCACAGGGATGCTATTAAAGATTCCAAGCTCGCCTTCGCCCTTCAAGCTGAACTGAAGCATGTAACCCACTGATTTGATCAGTGTCACAGGTTCATCAAAGACGATCTCAACCGCTTCACCCCGTGGATCATCTCCTGGCAGGAAGCTGGCTGTTATGGTTCCCCGCCCCAGGATGTCTTCTGGCGCGTCCGCCCTGACCAGCGTGGCAGAGATTTGCTTCGTGTTATTAAGATGCAGTAGATCAACCACCCGGTTCAGGTGGATGGCTTTCAAATCCGATGTTTCGATCGGGAAAAAGGAAACCTGGTAGGGATTCGTTTCACTCAGCCGGTAAACCGGGGGCGGAAGGTATTGTACAGACTTCCCGGGCTGCCCCTGGTACTCCAACCAGGCACCTCCGGACAATCTTAGCCAGTAGTCAGGCTCTACCACCACGATTTCGAGTTGATAGGTTTTTTTGCTTTCAAGCGCAATAGGTTGCTGAAACTGGATAATGACAGGGTCACCCTGCTGACTTGAGATTGGCGTAAAAGTTGATTGTGTAAAACCCGATGTGAGGTAATTAATCACATCTCCATTCTTCTCAGCGACAGAAGCAAGCAACGAGATGGGTTGGTCTCCTCCCGCCTGGTTCAGGACATGCTCCAGGTTGATGCTGGAGAGAAGTAGATCGCTTTGTGCAGTGAATCCGTAAATCAAGGGGGTTGTTGAGCTAACCAGGGCAGAGTTCTGGTATGCGAGCTGCTGGTTTGTGTTATCTCCACCAGGAAGAGTAAGTTTGAGGTTGATCGCTGCCGGAATATTTTCGTAAATCCATTCGCTCGCAGCCACACGGGTCACCGGACGGGTGTAGATCGAGCGGAAGGCATACGCCCAGGCACCGGTTCCTGTGATGGTCAATACTGCCGCAGTCACCGTGAGGACCTTACGCCAATTGATGGTAATCCCTCTCAACTTCCGGGCTGCCGCAGGTTTCCCTTCAAAAAGCTTGAATAACGTCCAGGAGGCGATTAACGCCAATGCCGGGTATGCCGGCAGCAGGTAACGCATGCTGCGAACCCAATTCAGGGATTGGGTGATGAGAATGAATCCAGCCCAACCAAGGATGAGCATGTGCTTCTGCCAATCCCCCCGGATCGACCGCCAGGCCATCCAGATCAAACCGCCTAGAGAGAGGACTCCCAACGGCAGCCCCAAGCCCCATAACGTCAGGTTCTTGATTGCAAACGTAAGCGGTCTGCGTGCCCATTGAAGCGCGTATGGCACGTCGATGTCCCCTGCGCTTTGAGCGCTGAGTTCTTTTAGGTTGGAAATCCAGTTTGGATTAAGATGCAGCCCGAAGAAACCGGGTCCACTAAATGCATAAGGTTGAAAGATCCGGAAGGCGAGAACAGCAAGAAACCCTGCAAGCACCAGGTTCCTCGCAAGATAGCTGATGGAACAATAGCGCTTTTCGGAAGGTAGTTTCGAATAATAAATGAATGCGGCGAGGGGTAACAATAATGCCAGTGCCCAAATGCTGACCTTGCAAGCCAAAGCCATCCCGTAAAGAATGCCGAAAAACGCAAAGGGTACGAAACTTCCCCAATGCTTCCTTATAAATTTTGGCAAGACCGGTGTCCTGCCAGTGATTTCTTCATCATTGGTGAAAGTTTGTGAAGATGTTGAGATAAACACCGCAGTGTATATCGCTGCGTACGTGAAAAAATTGGCGAAATTATCGACAGTGAAATAATGGGAGATCTGGATTTGTAGCACGGCAAGTGATGCGAATAATGCTGCCAGCAATCCCAGTCTCGCGTTTCTGTATAACCGCTTACCGATCAGGTACACAAAAACAAGTGTTCCCAGGTCAAACAACCCGGACAGGACTCTCCCAACCACGTTCACCTGGTCATAACCGGATTGTCCGAACCACCCTGCTACATACCGGACAATGAACAAGGGCAGGGTGCCATAAACATAAAAGGTGTAACCAGCATTATTTGGATTAAGGGTGGAAGCGGCTGTATCAAAATATTGCTTTAAAGAATCAACCGGCTGAATCGAAGTTTCCACCATGGTCAGGAAACGCTCATCCGGGTGCAAATGGTAACCTTCGTCCCAATCCACTCCGGTGAAACGGAAAAAAGCCCCGATCAGCAGGATGCCGATAAGCAGGAAGTCCCACACCCAGGGAAACCGGTAGGACTTGGTTTTGGTTGAAACACTTGATTGCTCTTTTTCAATCGCCACTCGTAAATCTCCGCTGAGCCGGGAAACCTTAAGCCAGGTCCTCGGCAATCTCCTGGAATAATTTAATATATGCGTCCGCTACGCGCAAGGGTGAGTACCTTGAAAAATCATCATTTTGGATGGGTTCAGTTTTTGATTTTTCCAGGTTGAACAGGATCTTTTGCGCCAATTCCTTTGAGTCGCCAATCTCGAAAATCGATCCCATCCCGTGTACCTTCACCGGCTGCCTGACACCAGGAAGATTTGAGGTAACACAGGGAACGCCATTCATCATCGCTTCGATCTGCACCAACCCGAATGATTCGGTGGAGTTCAAACTGGGTACAACGAGCAGGTCCAGAGCCGCCAGGAAGGCTACCGCATCGCCTGGGTTCAAAGAACCCAGGAACTTCCAATTGCCAGAGGACTCAAACCCTGCAATGATCGGTTGCAGGCGGTTAAAGTATTGCTCCTCTCCAATGATCTTCTGGTAGGGTCCTCCAAAAAGGAATAACGCCTCTGGGTACTTTTCGAGGACAAGCGGCATTGCCTCCAACAAGACATCCACCCCCTTTTCAGATGCAAACCGGGCTAGCATGCCGATAACAGGCCGTCGTTTTTCAGGGTTGGAAAGAATGGAAAATTCTTCCATGTACGAGCTGGTAACCTCCGGTAAGACAACCGGCGGCGGGACGACCCGTACTTTCCGCATGAATCGCCTTGTGTAATGCGAATACGCGGCGTAATCCTCGGTGTAGCTGACGATACGGTGGGTGAACCAGGCTGCCAGGTCGTTCATCAACAAGATTGCCAGGTTCGCCAAACGATTAAATAAACCGGACGGCAGCTCCAGGTCGCAGTGATAGGTAATGATGGTCGGCTTCCTTGCCAATCGCCCTCTCAACGCCACCCCGGCAGCGTCAAACTGGGGAAGGTGTAATTGGATGACATCATGCTCCCGCACCAGCTTGTTTGCGATGCGTCCGAAAGATGGCATGACCACACCCTTGCTCAATCTAAAAGCCACCGGGACCCGGACGATACGGGCGCCGTCCTGGACTTCATCCAGAGGAAGAGAATCCTCAAACCTTGATGTCAAAATTGTCACCTGGTGTCCACGCTGCACGAACGCATGCGCGAGCCGCTCGGCGTAAATGGTCAATCCGCTGATATGCGGACGGTAGTAAGTGAGCACAATGAGGATTTTCATTCGAAGTAGGAAAGATTACCCCTCACCCATTCTACGAGCCGTCGCACGCCATCTGCGACATTGACCTTGGGTTGCCAACCCAATTGTCTCACTGCTTTGCGGATATCGGAAATGTAAACAGGCTGGTCACCGGGTCGCCAATCCTTGCTCTTGACCCTGATCTCCCTGCCAACCAATTTCTCAAGCATGGGTTTGAACTCGTTCCACACCGAGATCGCGTTCTGCCTACCCCCACCGATGTTGAAGACCTGTCCCTGGATTCCATTGCCCTGGCTGAAACCCAGGTCATAGGCATCCAATAGATCATCAATGAATAGGAGATCCCTCACCTGCTTGCCATTGCCATAGATCGTGAGTGGTCGACCGGTCAGTGCCGCGATTATAAACCATGCAACCCAGCCCTGGTCTTCGATCCCGAACTGGCGAGTCCCGTAAATGCAGGATTGGCGAAACACAACCGTGGGAAGTTGATAGATTCGGGAGTAATCCCGAACATACTGGTCGCCTGCCCCTTTTGAACAGCCATAGGGTGAATGGAAATCAAGACTCTGTTCTTCACTCGCACCAAACTCGAGGTCTTCGTAATCATATCTGGTTGTTTTTTCCACAACGGGTACGTTTTCCATCCCGCCGTAGACTTTATTGGTGGAAGCGTAAATGAAAACCGGATTTCTACCGGAAGCCCGGGCTGCTTCGAGCGTGTTGAACGTTCCCCTGGCGTTGATCTCAAAATCGGAGCGGGGATCGGTAACCGAAGTGGTCACAGCCACCTGGGCTGCCAGGTGCAGGATGCGGTCTGCACCCCGGACTGCTTCGCTGATCGCTGCCTCATCGCGGACATCACCCCGGATCAGTTCAAAAGATTCACGACCAAACTGGTCGCTCAACCATTCCAGATTCAAGGATGCTCCGCTGCGGGAAAGGTTGTCAAAAATGACCACCTTCTCTTTGCGAGACAAGCATCTCGCAACGTAGTTGGAACCGATAAAACCTGCCCCCCCGGTGATGAGCGTATACCCTTTCATTTCCTTACCTCACAATGGTCAAATTTCCTGTACCGGTTGATGATTATCCGCGAGCTTGAAAATCTGGGAGATCCGGTTGCCATCGCGGATCAAGCCCCACAATCCAAATATCATCGAGAAAAACACCTGGTTGACATGCAGGATGACCGCGTACACCAGTGTCAGTCCGGATGGAACTCCAAGGATCGCCAGCGCCCCGACAAAAGATGCTTCAAACACACCCACGGCGGCTGGAGCAGATGGAATCGCTACCCCAAGCGCCAGCAGGCTTCCCACAAAAGCCCCCCACCAGAGCGGTGCGTCAGGGACAATTTGAGCTGCGGTGGTACGATACAGGATCGTCCAGATGAGCCAGCACAAACCGATCCAAACAAGGCTTAAGAGAAACTGACCGGGATGTGTGAATAATGCCATCCCATCCAGGACCTTTTCAATCTGCGGAATGATTCTCGTCTTGACGAACCCTTCATTTACTTTCCGGGTGATAATCCACCCTGAAACCCTCTCCCGGTTTCTGGCTACAAGAAAAAGGAGAATGATCACCAATACCACCAGCCCCAACGCTGTGTAGGCAACGGGTCTGATCCAATCCGCGCCGACCACAAATGGCAGGGTGATCAGTAACAACGCAGCGGCAAAGAGAATGTCAAACATCCTTTCGATTACCACTGTTGAGAGAACATGAAATGTTCCTAATCCTGAGGATTTTCCTACGGATAATGAGCGTCCAATCTCACCTGCACGAAGAGGGAGTAAATTATTAAGAAAATACCCCTCGCTTACTCCGAAGAAGCTCGTGCGGAGGTCAACCCGGTTCCCTAGGATCGTACGCCAGGCGACCGCCCTGACCACCAGGCTGAGCACAGCGAGGAGCGCTATCCAAAGGAGAAAGGACACCTTGACAGACCGGATCGCGAGCATCACGTCCTGGAATCGGGTGAAATGGATAATGGCATAAATGGCAAGAGCGCTGATGAACAGTCCGGGTACAAAACGCAGCCACTTTTTCCCCGTTTTTGGCGTGGAGGACATCAATCCTCCTCCAGGCGCAAGACCGCCATGAAAGCTTCCTGGGGAATTTCAACGTCCCCTACCATCTTCATGCGGCGTTTCCCCTTCTTTTGTTTCTCAAGGAGTTTCTTTTTACGGGTAATGTCGCCACCGTAGCATTTCGCCAGCACATCCTTGCGCAGGGCTTTTACGGTGGCGCGCGAAATCACTCTCCCGCTGGCAGAAGCCTGAATGGCAACATCGAACATTTGCCTCGGGATCAATGCTTTCAATTTGGTCACCAGGGATTGCCCTTTATGGTACGCGTCTTCCTTGTGAACGATGGCAGCGAGGGCATCCACAGGTTCAGAATCGACCAGGATCTCCATTTTCACCAGGTTGCCGGGACGGCTATCCAGGAAGTGGTAATCCATAGACGCGTATCCCCGGGTCCGGGATTTAAGGTCATCGAAGAAATTGACGATCAACTCCGATAAGGGGATCTCATAATTCAACTGCACCCGGTTTGGTGCGGGATAGTCCTGAGAGACAAACATGCCCCTTCGCTTCTTGGTGAGCTCCATGATCGTTCCGTAAAACTCCGTTGGCGAGATGATTTCCAACCGCATCCAGGGTTCACGGATCTCGGCAATCTGCCCTTCCTCTGGCAACTGCGCCGGGCTGTCCACCATGAGGGTTTGACCATCAATGAGCGTGACTTCATATTCCACCGAAGGGGCTGTGACAACAATGTCCAGGTCATATTCGCGTTCGATACGTTCCTGGATAATCTCCATATGAAAAAGCCCCAGAAAACCACAGCGGAAACCAAAATTTAATGCCTGCGACGTTTCTGGTTCATAAACCAGGGAAGCATCATTCAATTGCAGCCGTTCCAAAGCTTCCTTCAGCGACTCATAATCCTCGCCATCCACCGGGTAAATGCCGGCAAACACCATTGGCTTTGGATGTCGGTAACCAGGTAAAGGATGCGCAGCCTGATTGGCGGTCAGCGTGAAAGTATCCCCGACGCGGCATTCTTTGACCGTCTTCAGCCCTGTGGCAATATAGCCAACATCTCCAGAGTGCAATTCGGAGATTGGCGTCATCCCCGGCACGAATACCCCAATCTCCACCGGTTTCAGGTCAGAGTTGGTAACCATCAGATGTAATGAATCACCCGAATGGATGCTTCCCTGGACAACACGGATATATGCAATCACACCTTTATAGGGGTCGTAATGAGAGTCAAAGATCAGTGCTTGTAGTGGATTGGAATCGTTCCCTTTGGGAGGTGGGATCTGTTCTACGATCTCCCGCAAAACCTGGTCAACGTTGAGTCCATCTTTCGCCGAGACTCGTAAAATATTTTCTGCCGGTGTCCCCAGCAGCGCTTCGATCTCCATTGCCACCTCATCCGGGCGTGCAGACACAAGGTCGATCTTGTTGATCACGGGCAGGATGGTCAGGTCAGATCCCAGCGCGAGGTAGAGGTTGGCAAGGGTTTGCGCCTCGATCCCCTGTGTGGCATCCACCACCAGCAGCGCACCTTCGCAGGCTTCCAATGCACGGCTCACCTCGTAATTGAAATCAACATGCCCTGGAGTATCAATCAGGTTTAATTCGTAAACCTTGCCAGCAAGTTCATATTGCATCTGAACTGCGCTCGCCTTGATGGTGACGCCTTTTTCCCGTTCAAGATCCATGGAATCAAGCACCTGGTCCATCATCTCCCGGTCGGAGATCGTCCCGGTGAGTTGCAGCATGCGATCAGCCAGCGTGGATTTGCCGTGATCCACGTGGGCAATAATACAAAAGTTACGGATATGCTCTACGGACATACTGCCGTAAAGTATACCATTGCAGACAGGGGCTATTGAGAGGATAGATCGTTAATGGGAGTCAGGACTGTTTCCACCAGGGGTTCCAGGTCATCGATCCCTGGCTGAGGGATTTTCAGATGAACCAGGAATTCGATGTTCCCCTTGGGTCCGGTTAATGGCGAACGGATCAGTCCGTGGATTTGAAACCCTTCCTGGTTGCAGTTGGCTAATACCCGCGTGAGCACCTGATGATGAACCAGCGGGTCACGGATGACTCCTTTCCCCCTGGCGGATTCTGACCTTCCAGCTTCAAATTGAGGTTTGATCAAGGCGATGACCTCGGCATCCTCGGAAAACCACTTGCGAATCACTGGTAGTAAGACACCAAGAGAAATGAATGACGCATCGATCGTGACAAGTTGGATGAGGTCATCAAATCCAGTGACGTGCCGCGCGTTCGTGCGTTCCATCACCACCACGCGCGGGTCATTTCGCATCTTCCAATCCAAAACACCGTAACCAACATCAACCGCGTACACCTTCGCCGCGCCGTGTTGCAGCAGGCAATCGGTGAATCCACCAGTGCTCGCGCCAACATCCACGCAGACCTTGCCTTTTAGATCATCCAGATCAAAAGCGCTCAAAGCAGCTTCCAGTTTCTCACCCCCTCTTGAAACGTAGCGCGGTGGTGCAGTGACCTCGATAATATCAGTGGACAGCACTTTCTCTGATGCTTTCAGGAATACCTGCCCATTCACCCGTACGGAACCTGCCATGATCAGTCTCTGCGCGGCAGACCGGCTATGCGCAAGCCCTCGCGTCTCAACCAGGATATCCAACCGGGTTTTTTCCATTTGATAATTGTACTTTTGAAAATCAGTCTTGTGATATATTTATTTCATGATGAGATACATTCTCAAGGAAATGCGCCCGCGGCAATGGACCAAGAACGCCTTTATCTTTGCCGCCCTGGTGTTTGACCGAAAATTGCTGGTGTTTGATGCCTTCAACAACACCCTCATCGCTTTTTTCCTTTTCTGCCTTCTCGCCAGCAGTGTTTACATTGTTAATGACATCATTGACCGGGATTCAGACCGCAATCATCCAGTCAAGAAGGATCGTCCAATCGCCTCTGGTAAGCTGCCGATTGGAGTTGCTCTGTCTGTAGCGCTCGTGCTTCTATCCATCAGCCTGGTGGGTGCTTATCTACTTAAACCTGCCTTCCTGGTAATTTGCGCGGTATATTTCCTGCTGAACCTGGCTTACTCAAAGTGGCTTAAACACATGCCTTTGATCGACGTCATGGTAATCGCCTCCTGTTTCGTCCTGCGCGTGGCTGCTGGCGTATCGGTCATCGAAGTGCAGCGCTTTTCCCCCTGGTTGTATGTAGTCATGACCCTGCTTGCGCTCTATATTGGCTTTGGCAAGCGCCGCGCTGAAATGAGCATACTGGTCAATGACAGCCCGCAAGCTCATCGTAAAGTCCTTACGGGCTATTCCGTGGAATTCATCGACCAGATGATCACGGTGGTCTCCGCGACAACGATTATTGCCTATTCTCTCTATACTTTTTCCGCGCCAAACCTGCCGGACAACCATGCCATGATGCTGACCATTCCGTTCGTGCTCTATGGCATCTTCCGCTATCTTTACCTGATCAAGATTCGTAATGCCGGCGGAGAACCGGAAGAACTTTTACTGAAGGACAGACCGCTTCAGGCGACGATTCTCCTTTGGGGGCTGTCCATCCTGACTATTTTCTATATCTTCTAATTCGTATGCCCGCAATTTCTGCTTCCGCTCCAGGCAAGATCATCCTTTGTGGTGAACACTCAGTGGTATATGGGTTTCCCGCTATCGCCATCCCTGTTTTCGAAGTTCAATCGCGGACAGTGGTGTTAGCCAAGCCTTCAGCAAAGACCGGTGAAGTCCGATTAATCGCTCCGGCGATTGGCATGGAAACTTCTCTTCTCAACCTGGAGCCTTCCGACCCTGTTCAGCGAACAATTGACCTGGTGTTGCAAGAACTCGGAGTCGACCACCTTCCAGCCTGCGAAATCCGCATCTCCTCCTCCATCCCGTTAGGATCCGGGTTGGGTTCAAGCACTTCTGTTTCTGTATCGATGTTGCGTGCCTTATCCGAGTTCCTTGGTCAT
Organism: uncultured Chloroflexia bacterium; assembly: GCA_963774925.1. Lineage (GTDB taxonomy): Bacteria > Chloroflexota > Anaerolineae > Anaerolineales > Anaerolineaceae > UBA6107. The sequence continues at coordinate 202,098 of CAVZGM010000001.1, read as the reverse complement.
CCATTCAGCGATACACAGGTCAACCAACTAGCATATGAGATCGAAAAAATTCATCACGGCAACCCTTCCGGGATCGATAACAGCGTCATTACTTTCCAAAAACCGGTGTTTTTCCAGCGGGATCACCCCATTCACCTCCTGGAAGTTAATGCACCCCTCCATCTTCTGATCGCGGATTCCGGGGTTGCAGCATCAACCGCAGATGCAGTCAATGGCGTGCGCCAACGCTGGCAAGATGATCCTCGTGGTTATAACCACAAATTCGCTGCCATTGGTGACCTCGTGTTCAACTGCAAGCGGCTCATGGAATTGGGGGAGATTGCAGGATTGGGAAATCTGCTCAACCAGAACCATATGCTTCTGCAAGAAATTCAGATTTCGAGCCCGGTGTTGGATAACCTGGTCAGCGCTGCGCTCAACGCCGGAGCTGACGGTGCAAAACTATCCGGTGGCGGAATAGGCGGGAACATCATCGCCCTGGTTAACGAGGCAAAAGCAGAGTCTGTCACCAACGCACTAACCAGAGCAGGTGCTGTTCGTGTACTCCACACCGAACTGCCCTTTACAGGAGCACCAAAATGATGCCCCGATTGGTTTTTCTAAAGCTTGGCGGATCTCTGATTACCGATAAAGCAACTGCTCATACCCCCAACGTTGAGGTCATCCGGCAACTTGCCAGTGAACTCGTTGAAATCAGGAACCTCTATCCTGATTTGCGGATTCTACTCGGACATGGGTCCGGTTCCTTTGGTCATGTTCCAGCCGCAAGGTATGGAACCCGTGACGGCGTGCAAAGCCCGGAGCAATGGCAGGGGTTCGTCGAAGTTTGGCAGGAGGCCCGTGCTTTAAATAGCATCCTGATGCGTGTACTAATTTCTGCAGGACTAAACGCGGTGACATTCTCCCCTTGTTCACAAGTGACTACTGAAACAAGGAATGTTGTTAAATGGGACTTATCCTTGATCAGGATTGCGCTTTCCCACAACCTGATTCCGGTGATCCACGGGGACACGCTCTTTGATCATGATCTCGGTGGCACCATTCTCTCCACGGAGGAGTTATTCTCCTACCTGGCGACCCAACTGCATCCAGACCATATCCTGATCGCGGGAATCGAAGAGGGTATCTGGTCAGATTACCCTGCCAGGAAACAGCTCATCACCCATTTAACCCCTTCCAGCCTCGCCGTTACAAACCTGGCTCTGAGCGGAGCAGAGAGCCTCGATGTGACAGGTGGAATGCGAAGTAAAGTAAGCGAGATGTGCGACCTGGTCACGGAAGGTGCCTGTGAAAACATCACCATTTTCTCAGGAAAGACTTGTGGCAACATCCGAAAAGTCCTGGCAGGTGAAAAGATAGGAACCAGGATCCTCAAAGCAGGAAAGGATTGACAGATGAAATTCGACCGAAAATTCCTGGAGGCTGCAGAAGAAGCCCGCCTTGCGTCTTACGCGATCCATGCCAGCCGCAGCAAAGGCAGAAAATATCCGGAGAGCGAACCCGATTACCGCACCTGCTTCCAGCGCGACCGGGACCGTGTCCTGCATACCACCGCCTTCCGCAGGCTGGAATACAAAACGCAGGTCTTCATCAACTATGAAGGCGATTACTATCGAACACGGCTGACCCATACCCTGGAAGTCACCCAGATTGGGCGCACAATTGCCAGGGCATTGGGGGCAAATGAAGACCTGGTGGAATCCATCTGCCTCGCGCATGATCTCGGACACCCTCCTTTCGGTCATTCCGGTGAATCGATCTTGAACAAGCTCATGCAGGATCATGGCGGTTTTAACCACAATCACCATTCCTATCGCATCGTCACGGAGATCGAAAATCGATATCCTGGATTTCCCGGGTTGAACCTGTCCTGGGAGGTGCTCGAGGGGATGGTGAAGCATGAGACTGAATATGACAAGACCGATGCGCTTGAATTTGACCCCCAGCTCCGTGGGCACCTCGAAGCCCAGATCACCAACGTTGCCGATGAACTTGCCTATACCTCGCACGATCTGGACGATGGGCTTCGCTCGGGGATGATCACCACGGAAATGCTGGAAGGGATTGACTTATGGAAGATGGCTGTCAAGCACTTCCCGCTGAATACGTGCCAGCTGGATGACCTTACCCGCCATCAGATCATCCGTGAGTTGATCGGGCTCGAAGTAAATGGGATGATCGAGGATTCAACAGCGACGATCGAATCCAGCGGCGTGAAGAACTTGATGGAACTACAATCCCTGCCTTATAATGTGGTTGGTTTTAAAGATGAAATGCGCGCCAGAAATCGTGAATTGAAAGACTTCCTGTTTAAGAACATGTACCGGAATTATCGCGTGGTGCGCATGCAAAAGAAAGCTGAACAGGTACTTACCCGCCTGTTCAACGCCTACCAGGAAGAACCAACCATGCTTCCCCTACACTTCCAACCTCAACTTGAGGAAAAGGGAAAGGAACGCGCGATTTGTGACTACCTGGCGGGCATGACTGATCGATTTGCGGTGGACGAATACGGGAAACTGTTTGACCCTTCTTCACTGCCTTAGAATTGTAGAATTGGAGAAATATGGCATCACCTTCTTATTTAACGAAAGAAGGCGTTGAAAAATATCGCGCCGAATTGAATGACCTGGAAGGTCCCGTCAGGCTGGATCTCGCCAAACGGTTGAGAGCTGCGATTCAGATGGGTGATCTCTCGGAAAACGCGGATTATTCAGCAGCCAAGGAAGAGCAGGCGTTTATTGAAGGGCGCATCCTTGAACTGACCAACCTGCTGAGAGACGTCATCCTCATTGACGACCTCCCGATTGGAAGTGAAGTGGTCAACATCGGCAGCCAGGTGACCATCTGCGAGGAAGGCGAGACGGATGAGGAAACTTACATGCTGGTTGGTCCAAAGGAATCCGATCCGAAGAACGGCAGGATCTCTTTTGATTCTCCCATCGGCAGCGCCCTGATGGGAAAAAAGGTGAATGACCTCATCATCGTCAGTACACCTGCTGGCGAGATCAAGTTTAAAGTCCTGAAAGTCGCATAGAAAAGAACCGGGTTGACATCACCCGGTTCTTTGTAAACCATACTATCGCGTCTATTTTTGCCAGACTGAGATTTCCAGTGTCAACCTTTCAAAGAAACTGCTAGGCGGTAAGGCTCCCTGACCATAAACCATTTCAATGACACGCGCTTCGAGCTGCAAGGTCGCGGTTTCCAGTAGGATCTGCTGACCAGGCTCGAGCAGGATGGGTTCACCCTTGGACGCCAGACGCTGGCGGATGCCGTTATCATTCATGGCATGTGTGCTCATCAGTACTTTCGTCACGGTCTGGATGTCATTTTTATCAAATAACCAGACTTCGAAAGCGCTCACTTTTTTAGGATCGCCGACACCGATCGTGTCGGAAATACCAACCCCACACTCTCCCAGGAACTCTCCAGTGGGTCCATCTATGCTGAAACTATCGTCGTAAAGATCATCCCCGATCACATAAGCGGTCATAAAGTGCGCGACAGGACCCTCGTCCGGGAGCCGGGTAGAGGGGACGTTCTTGGCAGGGGTTTCCTGATAGTCCTGCTCCTCGCCTTCGAGGTAACCTTCATCACCTTCAAGGTCAGGCGGGATGGGCTCCCGGTTCTGGCGGTTACGAATGAGGAAAATATATGCCAAGGCAGCACCAATCGCCAGGAAGAGGGCAGCCAGAACCAGGATGAGTCCTGTTTTACTCTTTTCGCGCGGTTCACTTGCCGGCACCTGGGTAACCTGTGGATTCTGCGTTTCTGCCTGGTAACCAGGTCCGGTTTGCATTTTCTCAAGTAAGGACGCTTTGAGCGCTACAATGACCTTGTCATCCGCGGGGTAATTGCAGCCGCCAGTCGTGATATTACTGACTGCATCAGAAATTTCAGATACGTTCACTCCAAGAGAGTCAAATCTCGCGACCGCAAGATCAGCATTCTTATTCACTTTATAAGAATCGATTATCATGCAGAGGTATTGGTCCTTTAAATCCTGCCTCAGCAAGCTTGCGTCAGCATCTTTCCACTGGACAGGGAAAAGTCCCCAACCAAGCAGCGGCAGCCCAATGATCAACCCGATAACCAATCCAACAATCCCGGTGATCAGTGGTCGTTTGAATAAATCCTTGATCTTTTCCATGATAGTCTCCTACAGAACATTGTAGATGAATAGGCGTACAAAATCAACAACCAAATAGTTGCAATTTATGTGCCTATTCCTGAATGACTACCCCAATTTCTTCCATAAGAAACGATTCTTCACATTGGGTGCACTGAACTTCTTTCTTGTTCGCAATCACCATCAGCCCACTGCATTTCGGGCAAGGCGCAGTAATGGGTCTTTTCCAGCTCGTAAAATCACAATTCGGATAATTGGCACAGGCGAAGAAGATCCTCCCCTTGCGCGTTTTCCTCAAAACGAGGTCTCCGCCGTCCTTCGGACAGGTGACACCGATCTTTTCAAGTAAAGCCTCCGTGTGCCGGCAGGCAGGGAAATTGGAGCAGCTGATGAATTTTCCATATCGACCCCAGCGGATGACCAGGTCATTCCCACACTCCGGACAGGCACGCCCGATCTTTTCAGGCTCGGTCTTGGTGACAGGCATCTCGGCGATGGCTTTTTTCACCTCAGGCTCAAAACTGACGTAAAAATCACGGATCACCCCCTGCCAATCCACCTCCCCGGCTGCCACGCGGTCCAGGTTGCTTTCCATGTTCGCGGTGAAATCCAGGTCAACGATATCCGGGAAGTGATGCACCACCAGGTCATTGACCAGGATGCCGGTTTCAGTTGGAGAAAGCCGCTTCGCCTCGCGCAAAACATATCCTCTCTGTTGAATGGTCGAAAGGATTGGTGCATAAGTGGATGGGCGCCCGATCCCCTTTTCTTCCAGGGCTTGAACAAGGGTCGCTTCGGTGTAACGCGGAGGCGGTTGGGTGAAATGCTGCTCAGGGATAAGTCTCACCAAATTCTGCTTTTGTCCCTCTTCCAACCCGGCCGGGATACGAATATTTTCCGGTTCGTCAGATTTCTGATCTTCATCGGCTGCATCCTCATAAAGTATGAGGAAACCAGGGAATTTGATGGTTGATCCGGATGCCCGGAAGAGGTATTGGTGCTGTTTCCCAGCCGCGTTCACTTCCACAGAAAGGGTGTCATACACCGCCGATTCCATCTGCGATGCGACGAACCGCTGCCAGATCACCTGGTAGAGTTTAAATTGCTCAGGAGAAAGGAATTCCTTGATCTTTTCCGGCTGCCGGTTTACCGAGGTGGGACGGATGGCTTCATGTGCTTCCTGAGCAGAGACAGCCCGGGTTTTGTATTGCGGAGGAGTCTCCGGGAGGAAATTTTCACCATAGGTCTGTTGAATGAAAGCCCTCGTTTCTTGTTGCGCGACTTCGGCAATATTCGTGGAATCGGTTCGCATGTAGGTGATTAAACCGGTTGCACCGCCCTCGCCTACGTCCACGCCCTCATACAATTGCTGGGCAATCATCATCGTCCTGCGCGCAGTGTAACCCAGCCGCCTTGAGGCTTCCTGTTGTAAAGTGCTGGTGATAAATGGAGCGGATGGTTTTCTGCGTCTCTCGCTTTTCTTGATTTTCGAAATGGTAAAAGGGGATTCTTCAATGTCCACTAGGTAACCATCGACCCGCTCTTTGTTACTCAAATCAGGATCGGTATCGTCGATCTTCGCCAGTTTCGTGGTGTACTTGGTCTTCTTTCCTTCCGGCGTCAATTCCGCTTCGATCGACCAATACTCCACCGGGTTGAAAGCCTCGATCTCCCTTTCTCTTTCAACGATCAACCGCAACGCGACCGACTGCACGCGTCCCGCAGACAACCGGCTGCGCACCTTCTCCCACAGGACCGGGCTGATGGAATAACCGACCAACCGGTCAAGGATCCGCCTTGCCTGCTGCGCGTTGACCAGATCCATGTTGATCTCACGCGGATTTGCAAAAGCCTCATTAATGGCGTGATCCGTGATCTCATGAAAGACCACACGTTTGGACAGTTTTGGTTCGATCTGCGCTGCTTCGAGCAGATGCCAGGCAATCGCCTCCCCTTCACGGTCAGGGTCTGTCGCCAGGTAAATTTCCGCTGCTTCTTTCGCGAGTACTTTCAGTTCCTTGACAACAGGTCTTTTTTCGTTGGGAACTCTGTATTTCGGTTGGAAGTCGTTCTCGACATCCACGGAGAGTTCCGAGCGCAGCAGGTCGCGCACATGCCCAACCGATGCCCGCACGGTGTACCCTTTTCCCAGGAACCTTCCGACCGTCTTCGCTTTCGCAGGAGACTCCACGATCACCAATTTCCCGCTGCGCGGTCTGGAGTGTAGCCGAACAGGGCGTTCCATACCATCATGCGCTGGTGTGTTGCCGATGCGATAGAGAGTGGTACCGCAGGTGCCGCATTTTCCCTTTGTCACGGGTGTTCCCACCGCGTTGAATTCAGCGCTCGGGTTTTCAATCTCACGTTTGGTTTTACATTTTACGCAATAGGCTTCCACGGTCACCTCTCTAAAGGAAAAGGGTGTAATTGTTTTGCTTAAGGTAGTTCACCAGGTCTTTGACGTGCTGACTCTCTCCCCGCGGGCAGATGAGCACAGCATCAGGAGTTTTCACCACGATCATTTCCTTGATCCCCAGAGTCACGACTAGGCTGGAGGGATCATCGGAAACGACCAGACAGCCTGAGGTTTGAATCCCAACATGCTGAACATTCACCAGGATATTACCATTCTCATCCGCTTGAGTCAGATCAAAAAAGGAATCCCAGCTGCCGATATCGTTCCATCCCAAATCCTTCACCGGGATCACTGCAGTCCGCTTGGATTTCTCCATGATCCCGTAATCAATGGTTTGGGGTTGGATTTCCTGCCATTTCTTGACGAAGTTCAGATGAGCATGATCGATGCCCAGGTAAGGATGGATCGATCGGATGCGTGTGCAAAGATCAGGCATATACTGTTCGAATTCCTGCAGGATGACGTCAGCCCGCCAGATGAACATCCCAGAGTTCCAATTCATCATGGGGGATTGCAGGAAAGACTCAGCCGTGGTGCTATCCGGCTTTTCCACGAACCGTTTTACCTCATATCCGTCCAATGAATTGTACACGCCAAGTTTCGCACCACTTTCGACATACCCATAACCCGTTGAAGGGAAGGTCGGTTGGATCCCCAGGGTCACCAACAATCCATGTTGTGCAAGTTCGTAAGCAGCTCTGATGGTGTTGTGAAAGACATCCAGGTTTGCCATGAAATGGTCAGCTGTGAGGATCGCCAGTGTCGCATCAGGGTCACCTTTTAATAATGTTGCAGCTGCCATCGCAACCACGGCAGCCGTGCCGCGCGGAGCGGGTTCGATCAGGTAATTCTTCTCAGGGATGCCGGGGGTCTGGGATTGCAGGACCTTCGCCTGTTCAGCGATGGTCACCACATAACGGTGTGAATCCGGGAAGATGCCCTCCAACCGATCGACCGCCAGTTGATACAGCGACTGGCTTCCAAAAAGCTTCAGGACTTGCTTGGGTGAGGACTTACGGGAAATCGGCCAAAGCCTCGTCCCGCCGCCTCCAGCCATAATCACCGCGTAGAAATGGTCAAGGGTCATTTTGTCAGATATTTTGCCCTGGTTTCCTTCATGCAGACGTAATTCAAGCCGCCGACGTGGGAAACCAGACCTTTTAACTCCATCATGGTGAGTGTAGCTGAAACATCATGAATTGGCAATCCTGTCAGCCCGCAAAGCTCATCGATGTGAACAGGTTCCGGAGAAAGCTGGTCCATCAGGCGCCTTTCTTGGTCATTCAACGGGATGGCTTTACGCATTGCCTGTTTTTCCGGGATTTGCTCAAGTTTTAATACTTCCAGTATCTCCGCCATTTTAAGAAGGGGGCGTGCCCCTTGTTCTATCAACCGATTGGTCCCTTCGCTCTGCGGGGTCAGGATGCTACCTGGAACAGCAAAAACATCCCTTCCCTGGTCAACCGCGAATTTCGCCGTTATCAATGCGCCGCTTTGTTCACCAGCTTCCACGACCACCGTGGCAAGTGACAGCCCGGAGATGATGCGGTTGCGGGGAGGAAAATTGACGCCATCCGGTTGAGTCCCCAGGGGGTAATCACTGACCAGCGCGCCCTGCTCTGAGATCTCAGAAGCAAGTTTACGATGCTCCGGCGGGTAGATGACATCAACCCCGCTGCCCAATACGGCGATTGTCCTGCCTCCGGCTTGCAGCGCAGTCTGGTGCGCGATCGCGTCCACTCCTCGTGCCAGTCCGCTGACCACGGTCACACCGTTCTGCGCCAGGAAGCCTGCGATCTCCGCGGTCACCTGCCTGCCGTATGGTGTCACCCGACGGGTGCCCACGACCGCGACCGCCCAATCATCTTCAACATTGATCGAGCCTTTAATAAATAGAACTGGCGGTGCCTGGTTGATTTCCTTGAGGCGGCGGGGATAATCTCTGTCCTCCCAGGTGAGCACCTTGACTCCCTGTGCGTCGATCCTGGACATGATTTTTTCCAGGTCAACCTGGTTCTTTACCGCGTTGAAGTTTTCGATTACTTTAGGAGGGATTCCCGCAGCGGCAAGCCCGCTCGCAGGAGAATTCCAGGCAGTTTCGAGAGAGCCGAAAAAATCCAGAATCTGTTTGAGCCGGATTGCTCCCACTCCCTTGACAAGGTTGAATCCCACCCAGTAAATCCTGGAATCCATTGAAGGTTAATCCCACTCCTGGGCATGAACTTTCATGGTTTTACTGTCGATGTCAATTTCGAGAATCACCGATTTTATTGCGGGTAGTAAGGTTTCTTTTCCACCCTCATCGCGAACGATATAGACGTCGTTCGCCCCAGTGACCAGGATCTCCGTGACCACGCCAAGAACCTGATCATTCTCGTTGATCACCCTCATCCCGATGACTTCATGATGATAATATCGACCCTTGGGAAGTTCACGCTGCTCTGGTGCGTGGATGAATACCACCTGGTTTCTCAGCAGTCCTGCAGATTCAGGGTTATCGATTGAACTAAATCGGATCAATAATCCGGAAGCAGTGCTTCGAACAGAAGCAATCTGGAAGGGTTGTTTCTTGGTTCCAACAAATACATCAAGATCCGGTTTGATTTTCTCTGGAAAATCTGTGATTATTTCCATCGACATTTCCCCCTGCACACCGTGAGGTCGACGGATCTTCCCGACTGCGATGTAGACAGGCTCGCCTTTCTCGGGCGAGCCTGGTTGACGACTGGTTTTTTTCTCCTGGGCGCTTCCCTGGTTCATTTTGGTTCCGCGACGTCCAGGTTTGCCTGAGTACCTTCCCGGGCTGCAGCAACGCGCAATAACACACGCATCGCGTTCGCAACCTTTCCTCCCTTGCCAATCACACGACCCATATCTTCACGGGCGACATGCAATTCCAGGTTTTCGCGACCGCCGTTGCGATACTGGCGAACGACCACCTGGGAAGGATCATCGACAAGTGATAATGCAACGTACTCGATCAATTCTTTCACAGTGCTCTCCTTGTCATACGTGCCGGACTGCCTGTGACTTGAATAGACAGTATTTGTCATCGTTTTTTTTACTTTGACTTGATCTGAGCTGCCCGTTCTTCCGTTACTTTCTTTGCTTCCTCGAGCAGTGTTTCAATTGCTTCACCTTTTTTGAACCGCTCGTAACGGTCAAGCAAACCAACGATCTTGAACAACTTCAACACTGATTCGCTGGGGAGAGCGCCGTTCTTCATCCATTCATATACCCGGTCTTCTTTGACTTCGAGCGTGAAGGGGTCGTCTGTCGGAATGTAGTGACCTACAATTTCGAGGAAACGACCATCGCGCGGGCTTTCCTTGTCGGCAACCACAACACGGTAGCTGGGTTGGTGCCTGAGACCGGTTCTGCGTAAACGAATTCTTACCATTGATTGTTCTCCTGTTATTTAAAAAAATGATCAAATATGATGTGAATCCAAAAATTCCGCTTTGGCGAGGGGCGTTGAAGGGAACGCACTACCGCTGTTTCATTTTTGATCACTTAAACATACGGGAAAGACCCTTCCCGCCTGTTTTCTGCAAGGTTTTCATCAGACGCTGGGCATCCCGGAATTGCTTGATTAACCGGTTGACATCCTGAACGTCCATCCCCGCGCCCCTGGCGATCCGCCGGCGACGAGAGGCATTTAATACATCAGGATCCTGCCGTTCCTGCCGGGTCATCGAATTGATGATGGCTTCAGTACGCTTCATGTTCCGCTCTGTTTCTTCTGGAGGGACATTCCGGGCAGCCTGCCCGATTCCCCCGGGAAGCATGTCCATCACCTGTGAAAGCGGACCCATTTTGCGTAACTGCTTTAGCTGGTCGGCAAAATCTTCTAATGTAAATTGACCCTTTAGCATTCGGGCAGCCTGGTCTTTTTCCATCTTCTGATCAAAAGCTGCCTCTGCTTTTTCGATCAGTCCAATCATATCACCCATTCCCAAAATTCGGGATGCCAATCTTGCCGGGTCAAAACTCTCGAGCGCATCCACGCCCTCGCCTGTTCCCAGGAACTTGATCGGGACACCGGTGACACTGCGCACAGAGATCGCCGCTCCGCCTCGTGCATCGCCATCGATCTTGGTAAAGATCAACCCACTAATTTGGACATTATCCCGGAAACCTTCCGCGATGTGTACCGCTTCCTGTCCGATCATGGCGTCCACAACCAGCAGGACTTCCGTGAGTTTGACTTTTTTGGCGATCCCCTGGAGTTCATCCATCAGCGCCTGGTCAAGCTGGGAGCGGCCGGCTGTGTCGATGATGACGACACTATAACCGCCTTTTTGTGCCTTATCCACAGCCTGAGCGGCAAGTGCAGGGGGTTTTAGCGTCAGGTCAGCCTGCACTTCCACCCCGATCTTTTCACCAAGTGTTTGAAGTTGCTTCACCGCTGCTGGGCGGTACGGATCACCTGCCACCATGAGTACGCGTTCACCATCTGACCGCAATTTACGGGCGAGTTTCGCTGCAGCAGTCGTCTTACCCGAGCCCTGCAGACCAACCAGCATGATCACGTAAGGCTTCTGACCGGTGAGGTTCAACCGAGCAGGTTCACCAAGTGTGTTGATCAATTCTTCATGGACGATCTTGATCACCTGCTGGGCAGGATTCAAGGCTTTGGAAACCTCAGCCCCCACTGCCCTTTCGCGGATCCTGGCAACGAACTCCTTGACGACTGTGTAGTTAACATCCGCCTCGAGCAGCGCAAGGCGTACCTCACGCAGCATGGCATCCACATCCGCAGGAGAGAGTTTTCCCTTCCTGCGCAGCTGTTGGAATACCTGGTTAAGCCGTCCGGTCAGATTTTCAAACAAGTGATTTGCCCGATCCTATAATATCGAAATATCCCGTACAACAGGCTGGATTTTATTCGGGTTGAGAACTTTGGTCAAGGTCAGGCTCTGAAAGGGGGTGAAACCTGGTGTAACCTTTCAGATCAATCAGGGTTTTTACAGGTGTATTTTTATCGTCAACTACTGGAGGATGATCATGGCAAAAGTGATGGTGGTAACAGACAGCACGTCAAATATTCCGGATGACCTATTAAATGGGAATCCGATCAACCTGGTTCCGCTTCAGGTAATTTGGGGAACTGAGGTTCTAAGAGACCAGATCGATATATCCACGCAGCAATTCTATGACCGCCTGGTCAGTGATAAAGTGTTGCCCTCGACCTCACAGGCAACCCCCGAAGAATTTAAGTCACTCTATTCGAGGCTGCTTAAGGAAGATTACGAGATCCTGAGCATCCATATTTCCGGTGCATTATCCGGCACGCTGGATTCAGCACGTCAAGCCAAAGCGGAATTTCCCGGGGCAAAGATCGAGATCGTGGATTCACTTTCTGCCAGCATGGCGATGGGTTTCCAGGTTTTATCCGCCGCCCGCATGGCCGCCATCGGGTCATCCCTCGCTGAATGCACCGCGGTTGCCCGTGAAGCCGTTGATCACACCGGGGTCTATTTCGTCCTCGATACGCTCGAATATCTCCACCGCGGCGGTCGCATCGGAGGAGCACAGGCATTTCTTGGCACCATGCTGAATCTGAAACCGATTCTGGCATTAAAAGATGGGCGCATCGAAGCAGTCGAACGCGTCCGTACTCTCTCCAAGGCGATCAATCGATTATTGGACCTGGTCGAGAAGAGGCTTGAGAATGCTACCGGTCCGATCCGCTTATGCGCGATTCACGCCAACCGGTTGAGAGAAGCAGAGCTCCTGCTGGAACGAGCCAAGCAGCGGTTCAACTCAACATTGGTGACGGATGCGGTGGTGAGCACCATCAGCCCTGTACTGGGCACTCATGTAGGACCCGGAGCGTTGGGACTCGCATTCATGTCCAACATGTAAGCCAAAGTTTACGAACTCCCGGACAATTCCCGGGAGTTCGTTTTTTGATTCTGGTAAAATGATGTCAACGAGGAGACTATGAACAACATCCCTGACATCGGAATCCAGATTCCCCAGATTCTTTTACCCAAATCCAACATCGACCTGAAAAAATGGTCTGTTATTGCCTGCGACCAGTACACCTCCCAACCGGAGTATTGGGACGAGGTCTCAAGACAAGTGGGGGATTCTCCGTCCACATACCATATGATCCTCCCGGAGGTATATCTCAACACCCCGGTCGAAGCAGCACGCAGCAACCTGGCCTGGGAAAAAATGAAAGAGTACCAACAGCAGGGTATCTTCCAGCAATGCGACGGGATGATCTACGTGGAGCGCACCTGCGGCGGAAAAACCCGGCGTGGGATCATGCTCGCGCTTGATCTTGAGTGCTACGATTTCACAAAGGGTTCTCAATCGCTCATCCGTGCCACGGAGGGGACCATTCTCGACCGTCTGCCTCCCCGCATGCGCATCCGCGAAGGGGCAAGCTTGGAGCTCCCGCACATCCTCGTCCTGATTGACGACCCTGAAGACCGGGTGTTCGCAGATGTCCAAAAAGCCAGGGACAAACTGCCGGTGCTTTATGACTTTGACTTGATGCAAAACAGTGGTCACCTGATTGGCAGAATCATCGACGACCTGCAACTGGAACGAAAGATTATCCAAGGTCTTCAATCCCTTGCCAGACCAGAGGTGTTTTACCCCAAGTACAACGTGTCCCATGATTATGGCGTATTGCTCTTTGCCATGGGAGATGGCAACCACTCCCTGGCAACTGCGAAGATGATCTGGGAAAAATTGAAGCCGTCGGTTGGGTTGGACCATCCAGCCAGTTATGCCCTAGTCGAGATAGAAAATATTCACGACAAGGGTTTGGATTTTGAACCAATCCACAGAGTTGTTTTTGGAGTAAATCAACCTGTATTGGAAACGTTACAATCGTATTTTGAAGGACGCCTGTCTTTCCAAAAAGTTGTGAGTGCTGAAAAAATGAAAGAGGTGGTGGACAAACAATCAGGACCTGATCATCTTTTCGGACTTGTGACCGTAGAAGGTTTCCAGGTTGGTAAAGTTGCTTCTCCATCCGCTAACCTGCCTGTGGGCAGCCTGGAACCAGTCCTGGTCAAGTGGAAGAACGATGGAAAGATCAATCAGCTCGATTATGTCCATGGCTTTGATACTGTATGCACCCTCGGCTCCGAAGCAGGCAACGTTGGTTTTTACCTTCCGGCGATGCAGAAAGATGAGCTATTCAGAACGGTCATCCTGGACGGAGCGCTCCCGCGGAAGACCTTTTCCATGGGAGAAGCCCACGAAAAACGTTTCTATATGGAAGCACGCAGAATTCAGATCTGAGCCAGACCTTTCCCATGAAGCCAACTCCCGACGAAACCAGCATTTACCTCTCTGCTAGTCAGCCCGCTATCAGTCGACTGGTCGCTGCCCTTCTGGACGATGGCAGGCGGGTCAAGGTGAACGTGTTCATGCAGGATATGACCAGCCGCCCAGACCTTGAACTCCTCCTCGAGGATGCAGAGGGAAGAGAATTGGCACGCTCCCTGCTCATGGAGCTCTTTTCAAACACAGCCGAATTCACCCTGCACATTCGCGAATCCTCTGCCCACCCGCCATTCAAACTAACCGCTGTTTTGAAAACCAGAGATGAGCAGGTGATCTCCATGCTCTCCTCTCCTGTCACCTGATCGGAAATGGAATGGGACGTATTTTACCGACATCAAGAAACTCACAAATCAAAGTAGGGGTCGTTTGGATTCTCTTTGGTCTATTGATAACTGGCTGCCAAACCGTTGCCAAACCCACTCCTGACAATTCGCCTCTTCCTTCTGTGACTACCCCACCAACAGTATTTCCTTCTGCGACACCAAGCCTGATTCTCACCCCTGCTCCGCTTCCCACAGGAACCCCGCTTGCTCTAAGCTCAGCCTGTTCACCATTAAAGGGCATCGCACTCGACGAGCTTTACGCGATCACTTCCAATCCGTTTTCATTCACCTCCTCCTATTCGGATACCGGTCATCCCGCAATTGACCTGGCATTTTTTACCTTCAAGGATTTCACCACCTTCATGGGTCACCCGGTACAGGCGCTCCTACCAGGTAAGGTGAGTCTGGTGGTGAACAATCGCTTTCCTTATGGAAACATGGTCTTGATCGAAACACCGCTGGATAGGGTGTCCCCTGATCTACTCAACTCCCTCTCATTGCCAACGCCAATCCCGGAAGAGAACATCTCCCTTTTCAGCTCCTGTGATGCCCAGATGCCCCCGCTTGTATGGGATGGGCAGAATAAATCCTTATACACCCTGTATGCCCATCTGGAGAACGACCCCTCCGTCCAGGTCGGTGACCAGGTCAGCTGCGGTGGGGTGATCGGAGCGGTGGGTCTCTCCGGCAATACAGTCGCCGAACACCTCCATCTTGAAGTCCGGGTTGGTCCGGCTGATGCCCAATTCAATTCCATTGCGACATATCATGATGACGCGACGCCCCAGGAAAGGTACAATTATTGCATCTGGTCTATATCAGGGATTTTTCAGGCAATCGACCCGTCCCTTTTCTGGCGGTCGACTCCTTGAAATCCCCCCATGCGGAACTGTCTTCAAATAAAATGAGAACCAAATCTGTCAGTCCTTTTAGAAAACCTTTCATCACAGGGTCTCTCCTGATGATGGTTTTTCTATCTGGTTGCATCGGTCAGCGGTTCTCCCCGACGCAAATCGCAACAGAATTTCCGCCATCCGCAACCCCGCAGGTGAATCTACCCCCCACCACAACGCCAGAGCCTACGACCACCCTGACACCCATCGCAGTTCAATCGACACCGCAAGACGCTTCAACAGGGACACAGGGGTTGATCGTGCTTTCTCTTGCTGATGGACTCTACCAACACCTGTTCGCTTATCATCCCTCCTATCTTCCACTCACCCGCCTGATTGGGGATGCCTGGAATTTTGACGACCCAGCTGTGAGCCCTGATGGATCAAAAATCGCATATTGCACAGACCAGAATGGGACTTGGCAGATTTTTTTCCTAAACCTCGAAAACGGTGTAACAACCCAGGTCACAAACCTTGCTGGATATAGCTGTTCCCCAGCCTGGTCACCCGACGGAAAATGGCTCACGTTCGAAAATTATTCCGGTTCAAATTCCGATATCGTCCTTCAATCGATTGAGGATCTCACTGAGTCGTCAATACAACTCACCAGCAATAGCGGCAATAATTACAGTCCCGCCTGGTCACCTTCAGGCAGGGAGATTGCCTTCGTTTCGGACAGGAGCGGCAGAGCGGAAATCTGGCTCGTCCACCTGGATACTCCGGGTGATCGCTTTTCGGTGATCGGATCTGATCAGGATTCTGATTTTATTGCGCCTGCCTGGTCTCCGGACGGGAAAACCCTTGCCTGGTGCAGGAGAGACGTGGCTGAATCAGTCGAGGTCATCACCCTCGAAGGCGATGCACCTGCTGCAACTAAAATTGGGCTGGGCTGTAACCCAAAATTCAACCCGACTGGCGATGGTGTGCTGGGACTCCTAACCTTCCCGTATACGAATGACCTGGTTGGTTACATGGTCTCTGATCGTCGCGTTTTTTTTCCGCCAATCGAAATAGAATCAACGATCAGTTCGTTTGATTGGAGTCAGACGCTCTCTGCTGATCTCGTAATGCAATATTTGAGGGACTATCCCGCATCACCTCCAGAGCGCTTATGGGATGTCGTCATCACCGCGCCAAGCGAAACCGGTCGGGCAGGAATTGTTGCCCTCAATGCAGTGGAAGCTCCGAATCCCTACCTTTCTGATGAAGTTGATGAAAGTTTTGCTGTGATGCGCAAGACACTCTCAAAGGAACTTGGCTGGGATTTCCTCTCTCAACTGGAAAGCGCACTCCTGCCGCTCACCACGCCTCCGCAGCCGGGTCTGGGTGAAAACTGGCTGTACACTGGCAGAGCGTTGGCGGTGAGCTTGAACCCCCTCGACGCCGGTTGGATGGCGGTCAGTCGTGAAGACTATTCCGGTGTCCCATACTGGCGGGTCTGGCTAAAATGCCGCAAACAGGACGGCTCCTGCGGTCAACCTGTGCACGCCAGTGCCTGGGATTTCAACGCCAGGTTCTCAGGTAGCCAGGCATACTACCAACAGGGTGGGAAAGTTGGTACTCCACTGCTGGGGTACTGGCTGGATTTCACAGAAATCTCCTCCAGGTATGGGTGGCAGCGGTTGCCTGCGCTTAACAATTGGCGCACGTTTTTCCCTGCCAGTCAGTTAGATGTGTTCGTTAATGCCGATGATTTGAGCTGGCAGGAAGCCCTTTTGGACCTTTACCCGCCAGAAGCGGTGATGTTGCTTTTGGAGAACCAATGAAAGTTTTCGGTATACGTTGGTACGCCGTTCTCTGCATTCTCATCCCCGGTTTCATCACGTCTCTTGCAGTGACAGCTCGCGCTGAGGCCCAGGATCAACCCCCGGGAGAGGAGAACCCGGCGCAATTCTTCCCAACCCCAGTCCCAGTTGAGGAAATTGGTTGGCTGCCGCCATTGTATGAATTTCCTCTTGCTCTGTCATCACATGACCACTTTTACTTTATCCGCCCGATAGAAGAGATTGGACTTACCTGGCCGCTTCCGGATTATCGTTACGGGTATTACTTTTCAGACCTGGGAAATGTGCACACTGGCATTGATCTACAAGCCCCGCTCCGGCATCCTGTGGTCGCGGCTGCTGATGGCAAGGTTGTTTTTGCCGGGTACGGGTTGCTCGAAGGCGCATCCTCTCCTGATGACCCTTATGGCATCGCGGTAATGCTGCGACATGACTTTGGCTTTGATGGGTATACCCTTTATACGGTTTATGCCCACTTGGAAAAACCGTTGGTTCAGAGTGGACAATGGGTGAAAGCTGGAAACGAGATAGGGCTGATCGGAATGACCGGGATGACCAGCGGACCTCATCTGCATTTCGAGGTCAGGTTAAAAAGCCAGGATGACGAGCGCATACAAAATCCCGAACTGTGGTTGCTCCCTCCTGTTGGGTATGGGGTTTTAAGTGGACGCGTGATGAACGATTATGGCACTTTGCTGGGGTCGAAGGAGATTTACCTAAAATCCCTTGAAACCGGTAAAAAATGGACTATCGTCACTTATTCGCCCAAGTTATATGAAAAGAAGAAGGCAAATGACCCCTTCTACGAAGAGAACTACGTGTTCTATGACTTGCCACAGGGGAAATATGAGATCTCGACCTGGTACTATTACAAATACTATCAGGCTACAATGGAGATCATCCCTGGAGCGGTGAATACCGTGAACTTCGATGGTACACGGGGTTTTGTCCAGGAATCACCGCTGCTCGACACTTCCACCGATTTTTTGAATTAATTCTACTGTTATAATCAAATCCCGAAGATTGGCGGTCTTGACAACCAGAAAGGATTGTCAGACAATTGGTGCCGATTAATGAGATTGGAGGAAACCAAATGTTTCGAACAAAAATACTGGGACTGGTGACGGTCCTGTTGAGTCTTGGGGTAATGAGCGCTTGCGCGGCAAAACCGACCGAAGATCCTTACCTCAAGATCACAGAGATCGCATCAACTGTCCAGGCCGAGCTAACCCAAATGGCTGCATTAACGCCATCGGCTACACCGACGCTTGAGCCCACACCGACAGTGACTCTCGAACCCCCGACGTCCACCCCCGCGGTGACGAATACCCCGGCGAACACACAAGCGCCGACGACACCGCCTAACACATCCAACGATAACTCTGTTTTCCTGGGCGATGTCAATTATATTGACGGGACTGTTGTTGCAGCTGGTGAAGTTTTCACCAAGACCTGGAAATTCAAAAACACCGGCACAACCACCTGGACCACCAGTTACCAGATCATGTACCTGCAGGGTACGCTCAAGGGGACTGGCGACGCGCTCTTCTTCAAACTGACCAAGGAAGTCAAACCCGGAGAAATCGCGGAAATCAGCGCGAATTTCACCGCTCCTTCCGTCAATGGACGTTACACCAGCATGTGGAAGCTTTACAGTTCCAGCGGTTTTTACTTCGGAGAATACGCATCCATCGATATCGTGGTCGGTGATCCAGGCGCTGTGACCGGTACACCTGGCAGCACCGTCACCCCGGGCGGAAATACCCCCACCCCCACCCAAAAACCCACCGATCCTGGTGAGGGTTCCTAAATCCTTGGGTTCCAGGTCAGATACACTGGAAGCACAAATCAAAGCCAGGGCAATCCGCCTTGGCTTTTCTATTGTCGGAATCACAGACGCAGCTCCTCTCGAAGAATTCCCAATTTACCAGGGCTGGCTGGACCAGGGGAACCATGCGGGTATGGCATACCTTCAAAGCCCATTTCATCAACAGCGGAGGCATTCTCCCGATGAACTTCTTCCTGGCACAAAGTCAGTCATTGTCCTGGGGTTGTCCTACCCCCTTCATTCACCTGAAAGGGTCAACGACCCTTCGCTTGGTTTGATCAGCGGTTACACGGTCGGGATGGATTATCACGAACGCATTCCCAGGATGCTTACTCCTCTTGTTGATTTCCTGCGAAGGGATCTTGGTGAGGATTCCCAGATCAGAGTTTTTTCAGACAGCGCACCAATCCTGGAGCGGGAACTGGCTGTCCGCGCTGGCTTGGGGTGGATCGGCAGAAACTCCTGCCTGGTGAGCCCCACCGCTGGCTCAACAGTTTTACTGGCAGAAATATTCATCGACAAGTTGCTGCAACCAGACCAACCCTTCCTGGATGATCATTGCGGGACCTGCAAGCGATGCGTTAAAGCCTGTCCAACAACCTGCATTCTGCCAGATCGAACGATCGATGCTCGAGGGTGCATCAGTTACCATACAATTGAAAATCGAGGTGAGATTCCACAAAGTGTTATGTCGAAACAGGGAAATTGGGTGTTTGGTTGTGATATTTGCCAGATGGTCTGTCCCTGGAACCACAAGTCTATCGACCCACTCAGTGCACCTCTACTTTCGACTGAGCTGATGCGAGAGTTGACGAGGGAACCTCTTCTCAGCATTCAAGAATGTTTCAAGCATTCTGCAGTACTTCGTGCAAAACCTGCTGATTTTCTGCGAAACTTGCTGGTTGTCCTAGCCAACCAGGCAAATCTCACAGAAAAGGAACTTTTAGAAGTAATTGGAAGGGTTGATACCCCCGGGATTAATAAAATCCTTGATTGGATTACTGAAAACTAGAAATGACCTCTCCATGCTGGAGAGGTCATTTCTATTCAGAGGGATTACGGTGTTGGAGTGATTGTCGGTGTGCTCGTGGGCGGGTTGATCAACTGCCCAGCGAGCGTGCTGGTTGGAGCTACGGTCGGAGTGGGGGTGACAAGGTTCACGCGGATCTTCAACACCTGTCCCAGATAGATCACGTTTTCATCATCGATATCATTCTGCAGCATGATATCTTCGACAGTCGAGTTGAATTCTGAAGCGATACTGGCAAGTGAGTCACCGCTTCTAACTGTATATTCAATAATGGTCCCGCGGGGAAGGTCACTGGGCAACGGGGTAGGCGTAGGCAATTCCTGCCCGGGAGCCGGGATCAGGATCTTTTGTCCGGGAACAATGTTGCATTCGCCGCCAAGGTTATTGATTGCCAACAGCACCAGGAGGTCAACTTCGAACCTGGCTGCCAGGTCAGCACAATTATCATATTGCTGAACTTCGTAATACATCGGTCCAGAGGGAGTTGCAGTAGCCGTCTCGGTTGGTGTATTTGTCACCGTAGGTGTCATGGAGGGAGTTGGCGACGGAACAGTAGCGGTTGGAGTAAAAGTCGCGGTTGCGGTCGGCGTTCTTGTTGAAAAGAGGGCGCTCAATGGATTTCCCGAACCAGTTGCCACAGCAATGATGATGAGGATGCCCAGCAGTGCCAGTATTCCCGCAAGTCCTCCCAGTAGATACGGCATAAATTTCTGCCGTTTTGCATACTTGTTGATCACATCTTGTGGAGAGGTTTTTTGATTCATAAGTTTCCTGCTTTTTGTCCTAATGCATGATTTAGCGTCACTAATTTTTTTCATGATACCACAATTCCAATGAGCGTTTGCCCCACTGTCAAGATATAAAAGTGGGCATGATATAATATTTTCAAATATTCGAATACATACGCGGAGGTTTGAACATGGAATTTTCAACAAGCCAGTACAAACATTGTGATGTGGTCATTGTCAGCGGCCGCCTGGACAGCGCTTCCTCTCCAAAACTCGCCGAGGAATTTGCCAGGATCAACGACCGCGGAAAGTACAAAATCGTTTTGGACATGTCTAACCTGGAATTCATTTCCAGTGCTGGCCTGCGTGTGTTGATTGCAACCCTTAAGAATTGCAAGCGTTACAATCGCGGAGAATTAGTACTGGCTGGAATGTCAGAACAGATCCATGCGGTCTTCGAGCTCGCCGGTTTCACTTCCATCTTCCAGATCTACAAGGATGTGATCTCCGCAGTCGGATCTTTCTAATCAGGACATTATGGTCACCAGGTTCTTTCCTGGCCGGTATGAAAGCCTGGCAAATATTGCTGAATTTGTCAGGTTGGAATCCAAAAAAGCCGGTCTCACCTTCAAGGATATTTTCGAGATAGAAACAGCCGTGGACGAGGCTGTTTCTAATATCATAGAACATGCTTACGGCGGGGAGGGAATCGGTGAGATCACCTGCACCTGCCTCCCCTCTGCAGAAACAATGACGATCATACTTGAAGACCATGGGATGCCGTTTGATCCTGCCTGCATCCCGGTACCTGACATTTCCGCCACCCTTGAGGAACGCGAAAACCATGGTTTGGGATATTTCCTTATGTGTCGACTAATGGACGACATCCATTTCGAATTTCGTGAAGGATTGAACCAGCTCACCATGATCAAGCGGAAATCCATATAAACACAGCATGGCGAATGAGCCCAGGATTCAAAAGCAAGGTTGGAAAGAGTTTCTCTCTTTCGGAGAAGAGCTTCTCAAACAACCTGATACCGCCAGTTTAAGGGAATTTTTCAATACTCTGGTGTCCCAGGAATTCAACTGCCAGGCTTTCCTCTGGTTGTCCGCGCCTTTTTACCCTTTGCCGGGTGAACCCCAAATTGACACAATTCAAACCTCGAGTCCACCTCCGATCGTTCTCACCGTATTTGATCAGCACACCGCTGAAAAAGATAGGAAAATTCCATCCTTGCCAGTTTTTTCCAAGCATGAAAATGCCATTCCGTTAATTACTCAGAATAACTTGCTTGGTATCTTGCATGTAGTGAGAATGGACAAGGTACCCCTTTCTGAGACCGAGATCGCAAATCTCGAAGGTCTTTGCGCCTTTGCAGCGGTCGCGATGCAGGTTAACCGCCAATCAGCACTCAAGAATTGGCGGTACGATCAGATTTCCCTGGTGCGTTCAGTCAGTTCCCAGATTTCCAACGCCCAGGACCTGGATGACCTTTGCCGCCGGGTGACCAACCTAATCCAATGTTCTTTTGACTTATACCAGGTGGCGATCTTCACCCTCGATCAAGATGAGAAGAAACTTTTGTTCCACGCCAGCTCTCTGGAATGCGTACCGGACGTTCCCAATCCTTTTCTGGATATAAATTTCGGAGAGGGTTTGATCGGTACGGTCGCTCAAACTGGCAAGGAATTGATCCTAAAGGATGTTGAGAACGATCCGGTGTATAAAAAACACCCAGCCCTCCCTCACACCAAAGCCGAAGCGGTCCTTCCGCTGATTGCTGAAAATCAGATCCTCGGTGTACTGGATATTCAGAGCAGCCGTAAGGATGCCTTCCACGAGAACGATATGCTGGTACTTCGTTCGCTGGCAGACAATATTGCGCTCGCGGTCGAGGGTGCGAGACTTTACAAGAATCTGCGAGAGAGAGCCGAGCAGATGAGCGCTGTTGCGGAAGTGGGCTACGCCTTGTCCTCCACACTTGAACTGGATAACCTGCTGCAGCGTATCACCGATGTCATTCGCGACCGGTTCAATATACCATTTGTCCACATTTTCACTGTACACAACGGCAGACGTAAAGTCATCTATGAAGCAGGAAGCGGCTTGAGAGCCAGGGGATCAAAACCGAACGCGTATGCTTACAACCTGGATGCGAACGAGGGCATCATCCCTTCTGTTGCCCGTAGCGGTGACACCTATCTAGCCAGGGATGTGACACAGGATCCTCTGTACAAACCTTCACGTTTCTACGCGGTAGGTATCCAATCGGAATTGACCATGCCCCTCAAATTTGGAAAAGAGGTCCTTGGAATCCTCGATTTGCAGTCGGACGAAAGAGATGCTTTTACGCCTGAAGTTATCAAAGTGTTCGAGAGTCTTGCATCCGGGATCGCCTTGTCCATGCGTAATGCTACTCTCTACCGGACGGAGAAATGGCGCAGAAACGTTGCAGATAGTTTCAATGAGATCGCCTCGATGCTTTCATCCAATCTTGCTCTCCCGGATCTCCTAGAACACATTTTGATTGCCCTTGAAACCCATCTACCCTGTGATGCATCAGCCATCTGGCTGCTCGATGAGATTTCCGCGTTACCGGTTGAAGAGCGCCCGTTACGCCTTGCTGCGGTAAGAGGATTGGCAAGCAAGAAGATCATCGACTCAGCCATTGAATCCCAAAAAGTACGGCAGTTCCTCAATTACGGATTGACCAATGACAATGTTGCGATCCGCAAACCCGGAGATCCGATCGGTCCTCTCGGAGCAGCATGTGGCTTTTCCTCCCGGTACTCCTCAATAGCAGTACCCTTGAGATCAGGTGACGAAATCCTTGGCGTGCTCACCCTCGCCCACCACACCGTCGGCAGGTACGGCTCAGAAGCAGCGACCATAGCCTCGACACTCTCAAACTACGCTGCCGTCGCCATTCAAAACGCAAGGCTGTTTACCTCTGCTCAGGAAGAAGCCTGGTCTTCCACTATCCTTCTTCAGGTTGCGGAAGCAACCCAATCCATCGCGAGCATCGATTCGCTGCTTTCCACCATGTGCCGGCTTACGCCTTTGCTTGTCGGGATCGACCAGTGCGCGATATTCCTGCTTGGGAACGACAAGGAAACCTTTGAACTTAAAAATTGGTATGGTTTCGACCCAGGCGATGATGCGGTGGCAGTGCGGGATTCGGATTCCATCGCCCTCCTGAAGCTCCATGCCACCTTAACCCCGGTGTTTATCAATGACCTGGTTCAGGAACTTGGGATTAATACGCTAACATTTACCCCTGGAAGCAGCACAATGGTCCTATTTCCCTTGATGTCGCACGGTGAACTCCAGGGAGCGATGCTGGTCTCGCACAACAGCAAAGGCGAATTTGGCATTCTAAATCGCTTCAGCGATCAGACGCTCGCCATCCTGCAGGGGATAGCGCAGCAAACCTCAGTCGGTCTGGAAAACATCCGCCTGGTGGAAAACCGCCAGGAAGAAGCGTACATCACCGCAGTTTTGCTGCAAGTGGCACAATCCGTGGTGAGCCTGAACCGCCTGGATGAGATCCTGGACAACATCGTGCAATTAATGCCAATCCTGGTCGGCGTGGATGCCTGCGCGATCTATCTTTGGGATGAAAAGAATACCCGGTTTGTACCTTCCAATGCAGTTACCCCAGTGAAACAGGAACAGGAAAAGGTCTTCCAGCGCTTTTTCGAGGCAGGCGAGTTCCCCCTGCTGGATAACATCGCAGAAACCAACAAGATGGCGGTTTGCCCGCTTACACCTGAAACCAGCCCTGTCGAGTTCTGGTCCTCCTTGAACTGCCTGCAAGAGAACGAAATCCAATGGGAGAACAACCCGGACTGCCTGCTTGGTTTCCCTCTCTCGATCAAGGGGGAAACTTACGGAGTTTTGCTCGCTCGGGAATTAAATATTCAACCCGCTTATCAGCCAAAACGGTTGGAGTTGTTGAAAGGCGTAGTCCAACAAACCTCCCTTGCCATCCAGAACGAACGCCTAAAAGAAGAGATGGTGGGACGTGAACGTGTAGAACGCGAATTCCAACTCGCCCGGCAGATCCAGAAAACTTTCCTCCCGCAGGAAATCCCGTCTGTTGAGGGGTGGGATATCTCTCATCGCTGGCGGACTGCCCGCGAGGTTGGTGGAGATTTCTATGACATCTTCCGCACCAGGGATGACAGGATTGCCCTCGTGATCGCGGACGTTGCCGACAAAGGGATGCCAGCTGCCCTATATATGACCGTAACCCGGACGCTAATCCGATTCGCTATCCAGTCCACGAATTCCCCGGCTGAGATTCTCGCGCGTGTCAACGAAATGCTCGCAATCGATTCTCCTGAAAGCATGTTCGTCACCTGTATTTTTGCCTTGCTTGATCCGACAACAGGGGTAATTGAATACGCCAACGCTGGTCACAACTTACCGCTGGTCATCCGCCGCTCCACACATGAGATCGAGAGTTTGCACAAAGGCAGCATCGCCCTCGGTGTCATTGAAAATGCTGAATACCACAATGACCAGATTACCCTTGAATCGGGTGACGTGGTGTTGTTTTATACAGACGGATTAACGGAGACTTTTTCTGCTAGTGGTGAGATGTTTTCAGAGCTTCGGCTGATTGAGAGCCTGTTGAATTCCAATCCACAAACCAGCAGGGATCTGCTCGACAGCCTGGAATCACAGTTGGACACCTTCCGCAAAGGTGAATCTCCCTCGGATGATCTAACCATGATCGCAGTACAGCGGAAGTAAAAAAAAACGACCTTGCCATGGCAGGGTCAGTATCTGAATTCAATTCCCCAGAAGCAAGGCCAACCAGACTTCCCAGTTCTCAACTGGAAGGACCGTCGGAGTAGGAAGGATGACCACCTGCGGTGATGTTCCGGCGGGTGAAAGGGGAATGATCAGCTTTTCGCCGGGGCGGACCATATGAGATTCTGTATATGCCCATTCTTCGACAGACCCCTCGGAAGTGGCATAAGCCACCTGTGTTTCCAGGAGATCTAATGTACTTTGAAGGTTGGCGAGAACAGTCGCTGCCTTTTCTTCCTGCGCACTCAGCCGCGATAATTCGTTCAGACGGGAGTTAAGGTCCATGACCAGGAAAAAGAGAACCACCGCCGCGATGATTAAGCCAATCTTCTTGAAATCAACAGCAAAGGACTGTTTTCGTTTCTTGTTTTCCATACAGGATTATTATACCCATGATTCAGGAGAAAAAGAGAGACCCGTACGATTGTACGGGTCAAAGGTGCCGAAGGAGGGATTTGAACCCTCACAAGCGTAATGCTTACTACGCCCTGAACGTAGCGCGTCTGCCAATTCCGCCACTTCGGCTTAACTTTGCATAATTCTATCAGACAATTTTCGATTGTCAACCTGAAACGCGGTATTTCAAGTTTTCGTAAATTAATAACCGATCCATCACCTGATTGGATTTGATGTAGAATATTGTATATGCGCAAATTATTGCTGACATCTACATTGACGCTCCTTTTTCTGACTGGGTGCAATTTTCCAATCAAACCTTATTCAGCCCAGAACCCCACGGTCATTCCAATTTCCGATTTCATTATGAATGTCGGTTTAAGATTTCAGCCAACCCCGACACCTTTCCAACCTCAGTTCGCGATAACGCCAACTCCATTCGGGAGTGAAATTCCCGCGACCCCTGAACTAACGAAAGAGCCGGATAATTACGGCGTGAATATTTCCCAACCTCCCCCGGACGGTCAGGTGAATATCCTCCTGCTTGGCTCTGACTGGCGACCTGGGATGGGGTACCGGACAGACGTGCTCATGGTGGTTTCCCTTTACCCGGAACAGGGCAAGGTAACCGTGACCTCCTTTCCCCGCGATCTATACGTATACATCCCGGGCATGGGTGAGGAAAGAATTAACGTTGTCCAGGCGTACGGCGGTTTTTCCCTTTCCCAGGCAACCTTCCTGGAGAATTTTGACGTCTCCCTGGATCATTACATGATGACCAACTTCGCTGGATTCCAAAACATCATCAACACTTTGGGTGGGGTTAACGTGTACGCTGCCTCGACACTCACAGATGTCTGTGCACTTCCCCAGGCGGTTAATAAGTACTGCACCATCCCTGCTGGTTGGAACACGATGAACGGTGCAACAGCCTTATGGTATGTTCGTTCAAGGAGCTCTTCCAGCGATTTTGACCGCTTACGCCGGGCTCAGGAAGTCTTAAAGGCGGTGTTCACCAAACTGATGAGCCTGGACGCGGTGGGGCGGTCCGCCGAGTTGTATGACCTGCTCATCTCGAGCGTGGAAACAGACATTTCCTTGGATACCATCGTCAAATTGCTGCCTCTCGCTGTAAAGGTTGCCGGCGATACTTCACTGGTTGAAGGCTATGCGATTGGAGCAGATGCAACCTCGGACTACATCGTACCCTCAAACGGCAACATGGTCCTTCTTCCAGATTGGGCGCTTATCAAGGAGATCATCCTGAAAGCCTTCTATGCTGAGTAATTGACATTTCGATCGAGATTGTCTATACTGATAATTAGCTATGCGAAACCAGAAAAGGAAAGCCTAAGATGACCAACCTTCCAGAAATTCATATCACGGATCAAACTCCGCTCCTGCCAGCCATTCGTTCTTGGGAAATTTTTCTTTTGGACCAGGGCAGGTCTCACTTCACCATCAAAGCCTTCACTGGCGATATGGGTTTGTTTTCTAGTTTCTTCCCCGAGGACGCCACCATCGGTGCGATCACCACGGATGACATCAACCGTTTTCTTGATTGGCTGCAAACAGGACGCAACGTCCCGTGCAGCCCTAAAAGTCTTTCCCGGCGGATCACTTCAGTAAAGTCCTTCTTTCGTTGGCTCTCTCAATCCGGGAGAATTCCCTACGACCCGGCTGAAAAGGTTCTGCAAAAATCTGTTACCAGCCCCCTCCCGGAAATCCTCACCGCGGATGAAGAAAGACGGGTTGTTGAATCCGCTTTGAAACTGCGCACGGCTGCCAAAGGGGACTCGCGCCCTTATGCTCTACTAACCTTGCTTCTTTCCACTGGCATTAAGAAGGGAGAATGTCTCGCTATCAACCTTAACCACCTCGACCTGGAGAACCCAGCTGGACCGCGCTTATTTGTCCGCTACTCCGCCAGCGGCAGCAGGTACAAGGAACGCAATATCGACCTCACCGGTGACTGGGTGGAATCGTACAAGGAATATTCAGTCCAATATCACCCGGCGGACCAACTTTTCCCCTGGTCACCGCGCCGCCTGGAATACCTGCTGGAAGACATCGGCAAGGACGCGGGGCTGAAAAAACACCTTTCCTTCGATATGTGCCGCTGGACCTGTGCGCTGAATGATTGGCGCTCGGGTATGGATCGGGAAAAGATCCGTCAAAAATTGGGGATCTCAAAAATTCAGTGGCGGGAAGTCGGGTTGAAGCTGAAACAGCTTGCCACAGAATTAGATCCTCGTAAGCGACCTAACCCAGGTTAACTTTCTGTCCGAACAAGTAGGAATTCGATTACTCCATCGGTACGGGCGGTAACCTGGCATCTGTCCGCGATCCTGAACCCGGGCACCCAAACGATACCCTGATCATCGCAAAGCAATGGCCAGCTTGTGCGCGCCTGTTTTGGCAATCCCTCGTTCGTCCAGAAATCTCCCATTTTTTGTGACCTGCCCTTTAAACCATAGGGCATGAATCGGTCTCCGGGTTTGAATGTGCGTAAATAAAGTTGCCCGGTGACCTTATCTGCGTCAATGACCGCAGTCCAGGGAGATGCGTCTAATTCTCTAACCTGTGAGCGATTTGCGTTGAATCGATATCCGCTGCCAATCTCGATCTCATCCGGCACTGACACAGAAACGGGGACATTAATGTTAACCGCGGCCATAAGCCCGCGCAATTCCCTTTGCCTATCACAATTGAGTCATGACGATACCTGAACATTTCCATTCCATTGAAAAGCTGAATGGAATTGCTGGAATTCCCGGTTGCGACAAATTCCCTGGCTCTATCCACGAGGTCAAATTCCATATCGTGAATACTCGAATTGACTTCCTCGATTAACGCCCGCAGCAACCGTCTTTGTAGTGCTGAGGACAAGGACATGAACCCTGCCTGATTGAACATGACATACTCTTTCCCCCTCTGCCTGACAAGTTCCTCCCGGATCTCAATGAGTTGATTCTCCAGGGAAACCTCTTCCGATTGAATAATCTCTATCGTCTTGAGTAGATTCTGCTTGAATTTCAAATTATAAGTTTCCAATTCCGGGATCAATTCCTGCCTGATACGGTTTCGATGGATTCGCGTGTCCTGGTTGGTTTCATCCTGGATGGGTTCAAGGGCATGCTCACGGCAATAATCCAGGATCTCGGATCGCCAGGTCTTTAACAAGGGTCTCACCAATGGAATCTTGTCGCTCCAGGAGTTTGGCAGGAGTTTCATCTGCATCCCGCGCAGACCAGCTACGCCAGTTCCGCGAAGCAGGTGCATCAGAACGGTTTCCACCTGGTCGTCGGCATGATGCGCAACCAGCACAGCCTGGGCACCAATTTGATTAGCTGTATCGAACAGAAAACGATACCTGACAGATCTGGCTGCTTCCTCAATGGTCATTTTGTGCTGCCGGGAATAGTCCCGAACATCGATTCGTTTGCTTATCAATTCTGTCTGTTGACTCGCGCACAACTCAGCAACAATCTCCGCGTCCTGGGCAGACCCTTCCCGCAAACCGTGGTCAAGGTGGGCAGCCACAATCTTCAGACCACATTCACGGGCAAGATGAAGCAGGCAGAGCGAATCCGGACCACCCGATAAACCGATCAGGATCGGTTTGGTTTTTTCCAAACCGATTTCATTTATTAAAATATAATTAAATCGTGTACTTTCCACAAGCAGATTATAGCATCGGCAAAAGTTTGACTACAATTTTGACCCAAAATTTACGCATTTTTACTTGATATCACTTGAGGATTATGCTAGACTGACAATATTAGAAAAGCGAGGGAAACATGGCAGAAAAGATTCTCATCGTTGATGATGATCTTGAGACGTTACGTCTCATTGGCGTGATGCTTCAACGGCACGGCTATGAGATTGCCGCTGCGACTAATGGTTCGCAGGCAGTTACCATGGCGAACAACGAACTACCTGACCTGATCGTCCTCGATGTCATGATGCCCGGTATGGATGGGATCGAAGTCACTGAAGTCCTGCGCAAGAGCATGCCCACCCGCAACATCCCCATCCTGATGTTCACAGCCAAGAGCCAGGTGGAGGATAAAGTCGCCGGGTACGATTCCGGCGCGGATGATTACCTGACCAAACCGGTTCACCCCGCTGAGTTGATCGCTCATGTCAAATCCCTCCTTTCCCGAACGCAAGCCATGGAACACACCAAATCAACCCCCAAATCCGGATTTCTGATAGGCGTCATGGGTGCAAAGGGCGGCTTGGGAACCTCAACCTTTACAATAAACCTTGCAACCAGCCTGGTTGACCTTTCCAAGGAAGTCGTTGTGGTTGCTGAGATCAGACCAGGACAAGGCACCTGGGGGTATGACCTCGGGATCCAATCTGAGAAGGGGCTGGAATCTCTCTTGAAACTTTCCAAGGAAGAGATTACCAGGCAGAAAACTGAAGAAAACCTGCTGCTGAGCACCTTCGGCTTCCGGCTCCTGCTTGCCTCATCCAAATCGGCAGATTCCGGGGTTCTCAATAACAAGGAACAACTGGTTCAGATTATCAGGCATCTCTCCAGTCTCTCACCGGTAACCCTTTTAGACATGGGCACCCCTTTCATTCCGGGCATGGTGGAGCTCTGCAACCTATGTCACCAGCTGATCATTCTGACAGACTCCACACCAGGATGTGCTGAGCGGACAAAGATCCTCATTGAACATCTCGAATCCAGCTCTACCCAATTAGCTCGCCGAATCGACCCGGTCTTGTATAACCGGTCAAGGTCTGACTCCCAATTGACCGCGGTTCAGATTTCCGACATGCTTTCCGGGAAGTTGGTTAAAGTGATGATCCCACCAGTACCAGAACTTGCCTACCAGGCGGTCCAAAAACATGTACCCATCATCCGCCTGCAGTCGGATTCGCTTGCCTCGCAGCAATTCACGGATTACGCAAAAGAATTGCTCGCTCAGATCCAAAAATAATGCAACCTGCTCGTGCCACTTATCAAGATGCCGCGGCGATGATTCTGAACGCCCGGCATCCTGTTGTATTTACAGGAGCTGGGATGTCAACACCCTCAGGGATCCCGGATTTCCGTTCGACTGATCAGGGATTATGGACCCGGGATGATCCCATGGAAGTCGCGTCTCTGAGTGTTTTCGAGCGTGACCCCGGCAGGTTCTTCAACTGGTACAGACCGCTCCTGAAGGCAGCCACTGGTGCCCAACCCAACCCTGCCCATGCTGCCATCGCTTCCCTGGAAGAATTAGGCTGCATCAAAGCTGTGGTCACACAAAATATTGACGGGCTGCACCAGGCTGCGGGTTCCTTAAAGGTGATTGAATTGCATGGGTCAATGCGGGCTTACACCTGCCTCCATTGTGGTAAACAAACAGAAACCCCGGACCAGATTAGCGAAAGAGTACTCGGCGGAGAAATTCCCCACTGTGATGAGTGTGGAACAGTGCTGAAACCAACCATCACCCTGTTTGAAGAAGCATTACCACACTCAGCCTGGGAAGATGCTCAATTCGAAATGGATAATGCAGACGTTCTGCTGGTAGCAGGTACTTCGCTGGAAGTGATGCCAGCTTCCTCTCTCCCCTGGTCAGCCCTGCGTCACGGAGCGGTCATGATAATGATCAATTTCAGTCCGACCGGGATAGACAGTCAAGCAAACCTGATATTTCGTGAAAACGTTGCCAAAGTTCTCCCCGGGATTCTGGAAGCGGTCAAGAAACTTCAAAAGTTAGATCAAACGCCCCTGGCTCCACGCCTCCCAAATTGACGCTCCAGCAAGTCAACCGGCAGATGGATCATGGTAGGTCTGCCATGCGGGCAGGTTCGTGGGGCATCACATGCTTCCAGGTCACGGAGAAGGGTCTCCTGCTCGATCACGGAAAGCACCATTCCGCCCCTGACTGCCATTCGTTTGCAGATCCTGGCGATGAGTCTTTCTTCGCGGAAACCTTGCAACGGTGTCTCATCTTCTTCGAAATCCTCGATCAGGCACTGGATTGCGTCGCGGGGATTCGCTGAAGCAAACAAAGTGGGGAGCGCGCGAACGCGCACGGTATTTGCCCCAAATTCATCTACGTCAAATCCGAAACTTTCCAGAATTTCCAGGTTGTCAAGCACCAAAGCGGCAGATTGAGGGGGCAGCTGGACCAACGTGGGTTCCAGCAGCACCTGTGAGACAAGAGAACCCTTCGCCCGTATCATCTTCTCGAAAAGGATACGCTCGTGGGCGGCGTGTTGGTCAACCAGGTAAAGCCCATCCGGACCTTCTGCCACAAGGTAGGTGGCTCCCACCTGCCCGATCAGCCGCAGGATGGGGAGTTTGCTCATCGGTAACGTAACTGAGACCTCGGGATTGCCTTCCCCCTCACCCGATGCCAGGGGGGTTATGTCCTCCCCGGAGTTCTGCGCGAATGTCCGATTTTGCCAGTCCAATGCCGGTGGTGTAAAAGGGATTGGCTGCCAGGTTTTTTGGGGGATCTGAGGAAGGGGGGAATACGCCAGGATAGCCCGCCTGGTGGCGCGCTGTATTGCAGTAAATATCCGGTCCGGGTCACGAAAACGAACCTCTGACTTCGCTGGATGCACATTCACATCCACTTCTTCAGGCGGTATCGAAAGAAATAATACTGCAAGGGGGTAACGCCCCACCATCAGGTAGGTCTGGTATGCCTTCACCAATGCGGTCATCAAGCCAGTATCGGTGACGTGCCGACCATTTACAAAGAAAGTGATATCTTTCCGGTTCGAACGGTGAATGGTTAACGGACTGATAAATCCAGTCAATGAAAGCCCATCCTCCTCGAAAGAAACTTCCAGCAGGTTCCGGGCAAACTCCACGCCGTAGAGTTGCGCCAGGATCTCACGGCGGTCTCCATTCCCCGAGGTGCGGAGAATTGGTTTACTGTCCTCGTCAAGGTGGATGGAACGCTCCGCGTACGCCAGCGCATAGCGGGTGGTGAGCGAATCGATCTGCTGCCGCTCTGTCATGTCTCGTTTCAAGAATTTCAACCTGGCGGGAGTATTAAAAAACAGGTTCTCAACCCGAACAACGGTTCCGGTAACACCGCCGATGGATTCGCTCTGAATGGTTTTTCCCCCCTCGAGGACTAATTTCGCCCCGCTTTTCTGTTCAGAGGTCTGTGAAATTATTGTCAGCCTGGATACAGAGCCTATTGATGCCAGTGCTTCACCACGAAAACCCAACGTACGGATATGGAAAAGGTCGTCAGCGGTGGTCAGCTTGCTGGTTGCATGCCTGGACACAGCCAGCTCAACCTCTTCTCGGGGAATCCCGCTGCCATCATCTCTGACCTCGATGAGGGTTTTTCCAGCATTTTCCACACGGATGATGATCCTGGTCGCGCCTGAGTCGATCGCGTTCTCCAACAGTTCTTTGACCACGGAAGCCGGTCGCTCGATCACCTCGCCGGCAGCAATCTGGGAAGCGACTTCTTCAGAGAGTAGATGAATGGGCATGCAGCAATTATATCCCAGCGAAAAACCCATAAGGCAGAACGGGAATGGGGTATACTTTCGCCTATGAGTTTTAAGACGCTTCTTTTTGATCTTGATGACACCCTCTACCCATGCCACTCTGGCATCTGGAATGCGGTTGGGGACCGCATGAATGAGTATATGATAAGTGTTCTGGGCTTTAACCCAGAAAACGTCGCCCGGATTCGTGATGAGTTCTGGATGAAATATGGCACGACTTTCAGGGGATTGCGCTCCATCTACAACATCGAGCCGCACCCTTTCCTCGATTACGTCCACGATATTCCATTGGTGAACTACATCAGGCGTGATGAACTTCTGGCGGGCATTTTAAAACGGATCCCCGGCAAAAAAGTGATCTTCACCAACGCCAGCCAACGCCACGCGGAAAACGTCCTTGATGTCCTCGGGGTTCGGGAAAGTTTCGAACAGATCATTGATATCATGCAAATTGATCCGTATTGCAAACCCCTACCCGAGGCTTTTCAAAAAGCAATGCAATTGGCGAAGATCACCGACCCGGGGAATTGCGTGGTAATCGATGACCAGGTGCGAAACTTACAGACTGCCCATGAACTGGGTTTTTACACTATCCAGGTCGGAACTGAGGTGCGGACATCTTGCGTTGATGTCGCAATCCTCAGCCTGGCTGACCTGGTCGAAGTCATCCCCCTGGAAATGGCGTAAACAAGGTGTAATGTAATGAGAGAACCGCTCTCCTTGTTCGGATGGATACTGATCATCTTCCTGGTGCTGCTGATCCTCAGTGTGAATTTGAGCCTATTCCTGGGTCGCAATAAAACACGCGACCAGGGAAATTGGGTTTCTCGCATTGCAGCAGCAGGTAGAGAGATGAAAGATCCTTTTCACAAGGAAGACGAGAAGTTATCGGAATTAGCCTCTCGCGTACAGGAATTAAAAATTACTGGTACTCAAAAGAATAACTCTCTGGGAGAACAAAATGAAGACTGATCACACTGGAAGAACGATCCTGTTCATCCTCATCGCTTTGGTCCTGCTGGCAGGTTCCTTTTCCGGCGGGTTTATTACCGGGTGGATGCTGCCAAAGAACAACCCGTTTGAATCCTTACCCCAGACTACCCCAAGCACGGAAGCTCCGCAACCTGAGACCACTACGGCTGCACCAAATGAATTGGAAACCTTGTTCGCTCCTTTTTGGGAATCCTGGCAGATCGTCCATGATCAATTTGTGGAACAACCACTCGACGATACTAAACTGATGCAGGGGGCAATCCGCGGGATGATTGACGCACTCGGGGATGAGCACTCCAGCTACATGGACCCTGAGGAGTATATCCAGGCAACCCTGCCTTTAGACGGGTCTTACACAGGTATCGGCGCATGGGTGGACACGTCCACCGAATTCCTGACTGTTACCAATCCGATGCCGGACTCCCCTGCAGAAAAAGCCGGGATTAAGCCGGGTGACCAGATCATCGCGATCAATGGACAGGACCAGACTGGAATTGACCCAAGCATCGTACTTAAATCGGTTCTCGGTCCAGAGGGCGAGCCGGTAACGCTGACCATCCGCAGGGGGGACCCGCCAGAAGAAATCGACGTGACCATCGTGCGTGCCCGGATTACCGTTCCAAGTATCGAAAGCAAAATGCTCGATTCCAGGATCGCCTACATCGCCTTGTTCACCTTTGGTGAGAACACCGCCATTGATACCCGGATAGCGTTGGAAGAACTTCTGAAACAAGAACCTGTCGGGCTTATCCTCGACCTGCGCAACAACTCGGGAGGATATCTCGACACCGCAATCCAAATCGTTTCCGAGTTCATCCCCGATGGGTTGGTAATGCTCGAAGAGCTGGGCAGTGGTGAAAGAATCCCTTACGAAGCGCTCTCAGGGGGTGTTGCCACAGAGATTCCGATGGTTGTGCTGGTGAACGAGGGATCGGCTTCAGCGTCCGAGATCACCGCCGGTGCCATCCAGGATAGAGGTCGAGGACTACTCATAGGAACCACAACCTACGGCAAAGGTTCCGTGCAAAATTGGGTCCCATTGGATAATAACCAGGGCGCCGTACGCGTCACAATTGCCCGCTGGCTAACCCCAAACGGACGGCAAATCCACAAACTGGGACTAACTCCGGATATCGTCATTGAACTGACGGAAGAGGACTTCAACGCTGAACTCGATCCCCAATTGGATCGGGCAATAGTGGAGCTACTAAAAATTATCGAATAGCCTGTCAGACAATTATTAAATTGACAATAGCCGACGCAAGGGGTATAATCTTCCTTCGCGGTTAATCGATAAATGTGAGGTTTATGATGGATGTGATCGAAAACACGGGCGAAGCCCGCTCATTAGAACCAAAAATGCAGTACAAAGGCAAGGTGGTCAAAGTCAATCTCGCAGGCGCGATAGTGGACATTGGTCTCGAGAAACCTGCCCTGCTGCATGTTTCACAGGTCACTGCCCCTGAGGGCACACAGGTGAAGCGCCTGGAAGACCTGCTGAAAATTGGGGATGAGATCGATGTGTGGGTCAAACGCGTCGTTCGCAAGGACGGCGATGAACGCATCGAACTGACTACCATCAAACCTCTTGACCTGGAATGGCGCGAGATCAAGGTCGGCAACACTGTCAAAGGCAAAGTTGTCCGTCTGGAGAAATTTGGCGCATTTGTTGAAATTGGTGCAGAACGACCCGGTCTGGTTCATATCAGCGAGATGGCACATGGCTATGTGAAAGTTCCTGGTGACGTGGTCAAAGAAGGCGACGAAATCGAAGCCCAGATCATCGATATCAACAGGCGCAAGAAACAGATCAAATTGAGCATGAAAGCCATCCAGCCGGAACCGGAAGTCGTGGTGGAAGAGAGACCAAGGTCCGCCCCCTCTCCACGCCAGACCACGGAAGGCAGACCCGCGAGAAAAACAGAACGGAAACCTCGCAAAAAGTCAGAATTCGACAATTCCGCATTGATGGAAAGCATCAACGAACCCGCGGAGCCCGAACCAACTTCCATGGAATTGGCGATGCGCGAAGCGATGGAAAAAGCCAAGGACCGCAAAAAGAAAATGGATAGCCGCAAGGAAAAATCCGCCTCCAAGGAGCAGGAAGACCTCCTGGCAAGGACCCTGGAAAACAAGGTACAGACAAACTGAAGTGATCAAAAACCATCCCCCGGGATGGTTTTTTGTTACAATAGGATAAATTACGATTCAAAGGAAAGTTCTATTGATTGGACTCAATCCCGACATCAAAAATTCAATGGTAACATCTCCCGGGGAGGTGCTGATAAAAAGCCCCTCCTCGTTTCTTTTCCCCGAATCCCTAACGGAGAATTAATGAACACTAAATACATCTTCTTTACTGGTGGTGTGGTCAGTTCGGTTGGCAAAGGCGTCACCGCGGCGGCCATCGGCAGACTGCTCAAGGAACGCGGATTCAAAGTGGCGGTACAGAAGCTCGACCCGTACATCAATGTCGATCCTGGGACAATGAGCCCTTATCAACACGGCGAGGTTTTCGTGCTGGATGATGGAGCTGAAACCGACCTCGACCTGGGTCATTACGAACGGTTCATCGACATTCGCTTGAACAAAGTATGCAATATCACCACCGGACAAGTCTACGCTGACGTAATCGCCAAGGAACGTAGGGGTGATTTCCTGGGTGGCACCATCCAGGTCATCCCGCATATCACCAATGAGATCAAGCGCCGCATTGCGCTGGTGGCAAAAACCACCGGGGCAGAGATCGTCCTCGTGGAAGTCGGTGGTACCGTGGGCGATATCGAGAGTCTACCTTTCCTGGAGTCGCTTCGCCAACTCCGCTCCGACCTCGGGCGGGAAAACACGGTCTATGTGCATGTCACCTGGCTTCCCTATATTGGAGCCACTGATGAGGTTAAAACCAAACCGACCCAACATTCCGTTCACGAGCTGCGTTCCATCGGCATTACCCCGGACATGATCGTTGCCCGCAGCGATGAACCTGTGCATGAGGAATTGCGTGAGAAGATCGCCCAATTCTGCGATGTGGAAAAGCGGGCTGTGGTCACCATGGCAACCGTCCCCATCTTGTACGAGATTCCACTGCTGTTGGAGAAATTCAAAGTGGGAGATTATTTAATGGAGCGATTAAATCTCCAACCACGTAAAGAACCGGATTGGAAAGCCTGGGAGCTCCTCGTCAGTGAAACAAACCGGGCAAAGCCAAAAGTCACCATCGCGCTGGTAGGGAAGTACGTGGAACTGCACGACGCCTATATCAGTGTCCGGGAAGCCTTGAAGCACGCCGCGCTCTCCCTAGGCGTCGACCTGGAATTGGAATGGGTTCATTCGATGGACCTGGAAAAGGGAAAGAAGCTGGATTTATTGGAAAGGGTGCACGGCATCATTGTACCTGGCGGGTTCGGCAGCCGCGGCATCGAGGGCAAGATATTTGCAGCAAACCTTGCCAGGACTGGAAGAATCCCTTACTTCGGTTTATGCCTGGGGATGCAATTGATGGTTGTGGAATTCGGCAGACATGTACTCAACACAGACCAGGTGAATTCCTCCGAATTCGACCGTGGGACGCCCAACCCGGTGATCGACCTGATGGAGGAACAGCAGCAGATCACCAATATGGGCGGGACAATGCGCCTGGGATTGTATCCTTGCGTTCTCCAAGCCGGATCAATAGCTGCCAAAGCCTATGACACCAAAAAAGTGGAGGAACGCCACCGCCACCGCTTCGAATTCAATAACCAGTACCGCGAGCTTTTCGCAGCGAATGGCATGTTGTTTTCCGGTCTTTCCCCGGATAAAACCCTGGTGGAGATTGCTGAACTGAAGGACCACCCCTTCATGCTCGGCACTCAATTCCACCCCGAATTCCTTTCACGTCCCACCCGCCCGCATCCACTCTTCCAGGCTTTCATGCGTGCAGCTGCGAAAAAAGCTGGGATCACGGTCACTGAACCACCATTGTCGTTTAACAGCTAATCAATTTCGGTTATACTAATACCGTTTTGGCGAAAAATCAAACGAGACATACTCGAAAGGAAAATGAAAATGGAAATCATATCTGTCGAAGGTTTGGAAGTACTGGATTCCCGTGGGAATCCCACCGTTGAAGTGAGCGTGATCCTGGAGGATGGTACTTTTGGGACAGCAATCGTCCCTTCTGGAGCCTCCACCGGCATCCATGAAGCACTTGAAATGCGTGACGGCGATAAATCCCGTTTTGGCGGCAAGGGTGTTTTGAAAGCTGTCGAGAACGTGAACACCACCATCGCGGAAAACCTGCTCGGTTGGGACGCAGCTGACCAGAAGGCGATCGACATGATGCTGATCGAATTGGACGGCACCAAGAACAAGTCCAACCTTGGTGCGAATGCCATCCTGGGTACGAGCCTGGCGGTCGCAAAGGCGGCAGCCAACGCCTTCGGCATGCCCCTCTACCGTTACATCGGCGGAGTTTACGCCCATGTCCTGCCCGTCCCGATGATGAACATTCTCAATGGCGGCGCACATACCGGCTGGCAGTCCACTGATGCCCAGGAATTCATGGTCATGCCCTTTGGCGCAGAATCCTTTACTGAAGGGCTGCGTTGGGGCGCAGAAATCTACCAGACTCTCAAAACCGTATTGAAAGCCCGCGGTTACACCACCCTGGTGGGAGATGAAGGCGGATATGCTCCCGCTCTCAAAGCCAATAACGAGGCTGTCGAGGTGATCCTTGAAGCAATCGAAAAAGCTGGATACAAGGCAGGTGAACAGGTAGCCATCGCACTGGACCCGGCTGCTTCCGAATTTTTTGACGAGGAAACCCGGACTTACAACCTCCGCAAAGAGGGCAAGAAACTGACTGGTGAACAAATGGTCGAATTCTGGATGAACTGGGTCAAACAGTACCCGATCGTATCGATTGAGGACGGGCTTGCCCAGGATGACTGGGAAAGCTGGAAACTGATGACCAAGGAAATCGGAGATAAGATCCAGATTGTCGGCGATGACCTGCTTGTCACCAATCCTGAACGGGTTCGCCGCGGTATAAAGGAAAATGCGTGCAATGCGTTGTTGGTAAAGGTAAACCAGATCGGTTCCTTGACTGAGACCATTGAAGCTGTTGAGACCTGTCACCGGGCTGGTTGGCGTGCAGTGACTTCCCACCGCTCTGGTGAGACCGAAGACAGCACAATTGCCGATCTTGCCGTTGCGCTCAACACGGGGCAAATCAAGACCGGAGCTCCTGCGCGCTCAGACCGCGTTGCCAAGTATAACCAGTTGATTCGCATCGAAGCTGAGCTGGGTGAGACTGCTCGTTACGCTGGCTGGTCAGCATTAAAAGCCCGCGGTTAATCAATCGAGAATAGGAGACAGCGGATGCCATTGCATCCGCTGTTTTTCTTTTTGGACAGAATAAGCGGGATGTTCAGATTGGAATAGATGTGGTAAAAATCCATCAGGAGCTACCGGGAGATCATCATGTATAACCGCTTTGCTGAAATTTACTCACGGGGAGAATACCCCAATCTATCACACACCATGGCGCAGGTGCTGCCATCGGTAATGGAAGCATACGACATCCAGGTTCCAGAGACCAGGAAGCTGCTGGACGTCGCCTGCGGGGAAGGCAGTTTTGCGGTTGAAATGGCGCTCAAGGGATGGCAGGTAACTGGAGTGGATCAATCCGAAGAGATGCTCCGACTTGCTCAGCACCGTACGGAGAAAGCCGACACAAAAGTAGGCTTTCAGAAACAGGATATGCGCTTCCTGGATTTCTCCAACGAGTTCGACCTGGCGACCTGCTGGTTCGACAGCCTGAACTACAATATCAGCAAGGACAATCTGCAGTCTTCATTTAACAGTGTCTTCCGTACTCTGAAACCGGGTGGTTGGTTCATTTTCGATATGAATACCTGTTACGGACTTTCTGTCACCTGGCAGAAGAACCGCTGTTATGTCGCCCAGGAAACTCCCGAACTACTGGAACTTCACCGTACCAGCTATGACTATGAAAAACACATCGCCTGCATGAAAATTACCTGGTTCGTGAAAATGGGTGAATTGTGGGAAAAATTCGAAGAAAAACACTACGAGCGGGCGTTTACAATTACTGACATAGAGGATTGTTTGCAGTACTCCGGCTTTAAGATCAAGGACCGTCTTGGCAGCCTGATGCCCCCCACGGGACTTGAAGCAAATTCCAGCCGGGTTTGGTTCATCTGTCAGAAGTGATTAATATCTCAATTCCTGGTTGACTTTTACCCAGATCTGATCGAACATCACCGGGGTCAGACGACCGGTTTGCGTATTTTGCCGGCTAGGGTGATAGGACGCGAGCAGCCAGGGTGACCGCAGTCCTGGTTTGTAGAATGCACCATGCGTGAAACCAGGCGGGTTCCACTGTCCATCCCCCGGATGGAATAATTGCAATACTTGGTCATAAGCCAATCTTCCCAACGCAACCACGCCCTGAAGTTGTTTAAGCAACCCTATTTCGGCTTGGAGGTATTCCCGGCAGGTCATAATTTCCAACTTGGTTGGATTGTTCTGCGGTGGAACGCAGCGGCAAAGGGCGGTGATGTAGACCTGCTGAAGGATTAGTCCATCTCCGCGATTTATAGAGAAAGGTTGACTCGCGAAGCCAGCGCGATGCAACGCAGCGTACAGGAATCGCCCTGAATCATCCCCGGTGAACATCCTTCCGGTTCGGTTCGAACCATGAGCGCCGGGAGCAAGTCCTACAATCAGAACACGTGCATTTGGGTCGCCAAATCCTGGAACCGGTTTTGCCCAGTACTCCTCGTCTCGGAATGCCCGCCGCTTCTCCCTGCCCACCCGCTCCCGCCATTCCACCAGGCGGGTGCATTTCGTGCAGGCAAGAATTCTGCCATTAACGTGCTCAAATTTATTGTCCATGGTCGATTATCGCTCGATGAACATGGCATCCCCAAAAGAATAAAACCGGTACTCCCGCTCTACAGCCACCTTGTAGGCAGCTAGAATGCGCTCGCGACCGGCAAAGGCGCTGACCAGCATGAGCAGCGTTGACTTTGGGAGATGGAAATTGGTAATCATGGCATCCACAAGTTTGAATTCATACCCCGGCAGGATGAACAACCCGGTTGGTCCACTGAACGGAATTGCCCGAACCTCTCCGTTTTCCTTCCTTGCTGCGCTTTCCAATGTACGGACACTCGTGGTTCCGACTGCGACGATCCTACCTCCCCTGGCACGGACCTGGTTGATCAATTCCGCGGTTTGGGGAGTCACTTCGCACCATTCCGTATGGATCTTGTGATCCTCTGGACATTCCTCGGTGACTGGCGCAAAGGTGTCCAACCCGACATGCAGGGTGACGCGGGCAAATTGGATTCCCTGGTGTTCCAGTTCCTGCATCAGCTCAGGCGTAAAGTGCAGTCCGGCTGTTGGCGCTGCGGCTGAACCTGTGCTCGCAGCATAAACCGTCTGGTATCGTTCGGGACGATCGAGTTTCTGGTGGATATAGGGGGGAAGCGGCATTTCGCCAATTGATTGCAGCAGATTATCGATTGGTTCCAGGAAGCGCACCAACCGTTGGCTTTCCTCCAACTCTTCTATGATCTCCACCTGCGGTCCGCCTTCGACCTGGAGCACCATTCCTTTTATAACTCGTTTGCCGCCTACCATTGCTTCCCAGGTCTCTCCTTCAATAAGCTTTAACAGAGAACTTCCACCCTGCCCCCGGTGGGTTTGAAGGCATGCAAACGCGCCGGGATGACCCGGGTCTGGTTGATCACCAGCAGGTCTCCAAGGCGAAGGAATTTTCCAATCTCAAGGAAGAGTGAATCATTGAAATCTTCAGTATCCCGGCTAAGGACCATCAGACGGGAGTTGTGTCGAGGCTCAATCGGCGTTTGAGCAATCCGTTCCAATGGAAGATTATAATCAAAATCAGAGGTGAGGATCATCAAGGGATCAGGCGGGGTTGGTCGGGTTTTTGGGAGTAAGGTACATGCAGATGTTCGTACGCCCGTTGGGTGGCAACCCTTCCTTGCGGAGTGCGATCGAGGAAACCCAATTGCAGCAGGTAGGGCTCAACAACGTCCATGATCGTATCGGATTCCTCGCTAATGGAAGCAGCGATGGTCGAAAGCCCAACCGGACCGCCATTGTATTTTTCGATGATGGTCAATAGAACCCTGCGATCCACATCATCCAAGCCCATTGCATCCACCGCGAGCATATTGAGTGCCTGGACAGCCATCTCGCGCGAAATGAGACCATCGCCTTTCACCTGGGTGTAATCCCGCACCCGTCGCAACAACCTGAGCGCTACCCGGGGAGTCCCACGGGCGCGGCGGGCAATTTCCTCAACACCAGTCTCATCTGCGGTAACCTGCAGCAGCCCGGCTGCCCTGCCAACAATCTCTTTCATCGCTGGCAAATCGTAATAATCCAAGCGGTACACCGCGCCAAAGCGCGCGCGTAACGGAGAG
The DNA here is from genome assembly GCA_963774925.1 of uncultured Chloroflexia bacterium. Classification (GTDB taxonomy): domain Bacteria; phylum Chloroflexota; class Anaerolineae; order Anaerolineales; family Anaerolineaceae; genus UBA6107. The sequence continues at coordinate 159,498 of CAVZGM010000001.1, read as the reverse complement.
GTCACCAATGCCAGGCGAGTCGTGGCTCCGATGGTGGTGAACCGTGGCAATTTTAGCCGCAGAGACCTGGCAGCGGGACCTTTCCCGATGATTATATCCAATGCGTAATCTTCCATTGCCGGGTAAAGGATCTCCTCCACCGCCCGTCCCAGGCGATGGATTTCATCGATAAAGAGAATATCACCTTCCCGTAAGTTGGTCAGGATTGCAGCAAGATCTCCCGTGCGTTCGATTGCGGGACCAGAGGTGATCTTGATATTTACGCCCATCTCGTTTGCCAGGATATGCGCCAGGGTGGTCTTCCCCAACCCGGGCGGTCCGTAAAATAGAACATGATCCAGGCATTCCCTCCGTGCTTTTGCTGCGGCGATGAGGATATCCAGGTTTTGCCTGACCTGGTCCTGCCCGATCAGCTCGCTAAGCTTTGAGGGTCGCAAGGTTTGGTCCAGCCTGTCATCCTGGCGTGGATGCGGGTCAGTTACTCGGTCATCAATGTCTGCCATGAAGTCAATTATACTCTCTCGATTAAAATCATCATCAATAAATTAACGCCTATGCGAAATAAGTAGAACGTTCTCATGAAACCACGCTATAATTGAGGAAACACAAGGAGTTCTCATGTCCAATGTTTTTATCTCCCCCCACCCATTGATCGCGCATAAACTCGCCAAATTGAGAGATGTCAATACCGAACCGAAGAAATTTCGGGAACTCGTCCGTGAGATCGCTGGACTTCTGGCATATGAAGCCACCGCCGACCTCTTGACTGAATCAGTTCAAGTTCAAACACCATTGGCGTTGACCCAGGCAAAGATCCTCAAGGAGAAAGTCGGACTTGTTCCCATCTTGCGCTCCGGGTTGGGCATGGTTCAGGGATTCTGGGACCTGATGCCCAGCGCGGAAGTCTGGCATATTGGCATCTATCGGGATGAAAACACATTAAAACCAGTCGAATATTACAACAAACTCCCCACCGAACCAACTGTCTCGGTCTGCCTGATCCTTGATCCCATGCTGGCAACAGGGGGTTCCGCCACTGCGACAGTGGAAGTGCTCAAGCGCTGGGGTGTGAAAAAGATAAAATTCGTCGGTGTGATTGGTGCCCCAGAAGGCATCGCTGCCCTTAACGCCGCGCATCCGGAAGTGCCCATTCACCTCGCCGCGGTGGATGAACGTTTGAATGAAATCGGTTACATTCTTCCCGGACTTGGGGACGCCGGGGACAGGCAATTTGGAACCGCATAATAAATTGACCCGGATCACTCCGGGTCTTTTACTTTCAGGGTCTGGCGGCTTCAACAATCTTGATAAATTCCTCTGTCTTCAAACTGGCTCCACCCACCAGCGCGCCGTCAATCTCAGATTGGTGGAAAAACTCAGCCGCATTGGCAGCCGTGACCGATCCACCATAGAGGATTCGAATGCCCTGGGCGATTCCTGAACCGAATAATTGCGCCAATGCAGGACGAATATAATCACGCAGAACAGCGTTCGCGCCTTCCCCGGTGGAAGCTTTTCCAGTACCAATCGCCCACACAGGTTCGTAGGCAACCACGATCAGAGATGCCTGGGCTGGGTCGATGTCCTTGAATCCCTCCAGTACCTGCCGGGTGACCACTTCGCGGGTCGCTCCGCTTTCATACTCCGCCAGGGTCTCACCAATGCACACAATGGGGATCAATCCTTGAGCTAATGCCGCTTTCAGCTTTTTATTGACAGACTCATCAGTTTCCTGGAAATAGGTACGCCTCTCGGAATGACCAATGATGACGTACTCGCAGAACTCCCGCACCATCTGCGCAGAAAGCTTCGCCAGTGTACGCGCCGGATGCTTCCCAATGGAGGTTTTGCCCACCCAGCCCGACACCCGTGCCGCTCAACTGTGCGGAGAGGATCATCAAGGAAGTCGATGGCGGACAAAGTACCCGTTCCACTTCCGGTACCTGTTGCAGTCCGGGCAGAAGTTCCTGGACAAGCACGCTCGCCTGTTCAACAGTCTTGTTCATCTTCCAGTTTCCAGCAACAAAAGGTTTTCGCATATCTTCCTCGTTTCTAAAGATAGAGTTAATGTGTTTGGTTGTTCCGGGTATTGACTCGTGCAATTATAAGACAAATCTGGCTTGGTTTGATGGTCAAAACGAGATTGACGCTTCAGAGACCTGAAGGTATCATCAATCTACCAGGCCAACCGGATGATCGCGGCGCTCTTTGAGCGTCGAGGAAAGTCCGCACTCCACAGAGCACGTTGCCGGGTAACACCCGGGGCGGGGATCCTAACGGAAGAACCTGCCGGATCGGGCCACAGAAACATACCGCCCTCACGGGTAAGGGTGAAAAGGTGGTGTAAGAGACCACCGGCGTCCGCAGTAATGCGGCGGCCAGGCAACCCCCATCGGGAGCAAGGCCAAGCAGGGACCAATGCCGGCTTCGGTCGGCGGGAAGCTGCTCGTTTTCTTACGAGTCCCGGGTAGGCTGCATGAGCTGAACGGTGACGTTCAGCCTAGAGAGATGATCATCATCACGGGAGCCGTGCTTTGGCATACCCTCCCGAGGTACAGAATGCGGCTTACAGGTTGGCCTGGAACAATATCGTGAATTATTAACTAAGATCGGTTTGAGTCACCAGTTTTTCAAGCATCTCGGTCGTTAATGATTTTGGTCTCTCCAATGGTTTTGTCATGGCTCGTGACCAGGTGATCTGAGTTGTGATCCCAAGTACCCTGCCAAGTCCAAATAAAACGGTATAAAATTCATATTCCTTGAGCCCAAAATGGTATTGCAGAGTACCGTTGATGGCATCAACATTCGGCCAGGGATTCTTAACTTTTCCATTCTCAGAAAGAATTCCTGGAAGCAATTGGTAGACTTGCATCACCAATCCAAACATGTCATCATCAGGCAGATATTTGCGCGCAAAATCCGCCTGGGCGGTAAAACGGGGATCGGTGGTGCGAAGAACAGCATGACCATAACCCGGAATAATTTTCCCGTTTTGAATCGATTTTCTCAGAAAGGTTTCAAGTGCTTCATCATCAGGATTACCATGAAAATGTTCCCGTACTTCCAATAACCAACGAAGACATTCCTGGTTCGCAAGTCCATGTAAAGGACCAGCAAGACCATTCATACCAGCAGAACAACTCAGGTAAACATCGGATAAAGCAGAACTAACCAGGTGACTTGCGTGAGCACTCACATTTGCACCTTCATGATCTGAATGCAGGATCAGGAACAACCTGGACAACTCATAGTAATCTGGTTGATCCTTCCCGATCATGTGGGCAAAGTTAGCAGCCCAATCAAGGTTCGGATTTGGATTCACGAAAATACCCTCGCGGTATTTCAAGTTGTAGATGTTTGCAGCGATTACAGGTAATTTCGCAGTTAAGATTCAAACTATCTTCAAGATAATACGTCCAGTAATCAGCCTTGTTTTCTATTCCATAATAATAACGGCGTGCAAATGAAGACTCGGTTTGAAGCGCGAGGATAGCCTGGGAAAACAAAGTCATGGGGTGAGTATATTTCGGCATCCGTCGAAGTAAATCGAATACATGGTCTGGAATGTTGCTGCGGATCTTCCATTCAACTTCGATCTGGTCTGCTTCCTCCTGGCTGGGGATTTCACCAGTCATCAGCAGGTAAAATAACCCTCCAACCAATGGATATTCACCATCCCTTGGTTTTGGCAGCAACTTGAGCACCTCCTCAACCGAATAACCGCGTAATCGAAGACCCTCCATTGGATCCACGTAAGAGATATCACTGACTCCAATCGGTACCCCGCGAATACCACTGTAGATTTGGTCAATGGTCACATCCGCAACCGTCACTTCGCCATGGTCCTGTACCAATCTCTTTTGGCGCTCACGCCACTCGGGTAGAACCTTTTCAATCCGTTTATCGATGCGCATCTATACCTCCCGAACTTTGATTGGATGACTGGATAAATCCCCGTTTTTCAGAAATTCGCCTTGCATATTCAATGACCAGATTTGCATACTCCGAGATTCTCTCCAAATCAAATCGGGTTGAAGGTCCGGAAATGGACAACCCCCCAATCACCTCATTGCGTATGCCAAAAAGGGGTGCAGCGACTCCTGAGGCATCAGCCACCCATTCGCCATGGCTGACCGCAAAACCCCTCTGTCTTATGATGGTCAATTCTTTTTGAATCACCTCGGGATGAATGATCGTTGACTCAGTAAATGGTTGCAAGGGAGTGGGCTGAAGAACTTCCTGAACGGTTTCCGCTGGCATGAACGCCAGCATCGCCTTTCCTGCTGATCCGGCGTAAAGGGGTAACCTTTGCCCGATTCGATTCACCATTCTGATATTTTGATCACTTTCAATGCGTTCTATACATAATCGTTCGTTTCCGTCCAGCTGATACAATGACACTGTCTCGCCTGTTCTGGCTTTGATCTCCAACATGAACGGATAAGACACATCACGTAGTTCAGTAGTTGAAAGAAGGATACCTGCCCAATTTAGTATCTTAGAACCAAGGCGATACACCCGGGTTTCGTCATCCTGTTCCAATAATCCAGCGTCTCGAAGGTCTTGCATGATCCGCCCTACTGTACTTGGCGCCATATCCGTCATCCGGGCAGCTTCTCTAACTCCCAATGCCGGTCTCGAAATCTCGAAACAATCGATCACAGCGATGATGTTTTGCATCACACTTCGATTATCGTTTTCCATTTATTTTTCCTTGTCTTGACTAACAGGACGTTGTCCAATATAATAAGACAAGTTTAACAATTCATAATCATCTTGTCAACCCACAATTATGATAAAAAAAAGAAATCACATCCGTAAGAACGGCATCAGCCTACAGGTTCCAGATTATCCAATTATTCCATTCATTGAAGGCGATGGCTCTGGAAAGGATATTTGGAATGCTTCCCGCAGAGTGATAGATTCTGCGATTGCTGTTGCCTACAAGGGCAAAAAGAAGATCGAATGGTTTGAATTGCTGGCTGGTGAAAAAGCCTTCCAGATGACCGGAGATTGGTTACCCACAGCCACAATCGAGTCATTCCGCAAATCTCTAGTAGGAATTAAAGGACCGCTCACAACGCCAGTTGGAGAGGGTTTCAGGTCATTAAATGTTGCCCTTCGAAGAGAATTGGATCTTTATGTTTGCCTGCGCCCTGTAAAGTGGTACAGTGGTGTTCCTTCCCCAGTGCATCACCCTGAGTTGTTGAACGTGGTTATATTTAGGGAAAATACAGAGGACGTCTACGCTGGATTAGAATTTGAAGCTGAAACGCCTCATGCGAATGAATTGTTGAACTTTTTGAAAAAATCGAATCAAATCGATACCTCTAACATCCGTTTTCCAACAACTTCAGCGTTCTCAATAAAGCCGATCTCGAAAGAAGGATCATCCCGTCTCGTACGAGCTGCAATTCAATATGCATTAAAGAATGATAGGAAAAAAGTAACCCTGGTCCATAAGGGGAACATCATGAAATTTACTGAAGGTGGATTCCGAGAATGGGGTTACCAACTCGCAGAGTCTGAATTCCACGAACAGGTTTACACACAGCGCCAGGTGGATCGTCAATTTAAGGTGGAAGGCGAAAAAGCTGGTGAACAGTTCATTAAAACCAATTCTCATAAAGTTTTTATTAATGATGTCATTGCCGATGCGGCATTTGAGATTGCCCTCACAAGACCGAGAGATTTCGATGTCCTGGCTACAACCAATCTGAACGGGGATTATCTCTCAGATGCGCTCGCTGCACAAGTTGGAGGTCTGGGGATAGCTCCTGGTGCGAATATTAATCCTGAAACCGGGGTCGCGATTTTTGAAGCAACCCACGGCACCGCACCTTCGCTCGCTGGAAAAGACCAGGCAAACCCATGTTCTTTATTGCTCTCAGGTGTATTAATGTTGAAATATATAGGTTGGATAGAGGCTGCTGGTCTTTTTGAAAACGCAATCCAAAAAACACTTCAGGAAGGCTATGTAACCCTGGATTTTGCCCGCGCGATGCCCCGCAATAAACCGCTTTCCACATCTGTTTTTGCAGACAAGATTATTGAAAACATCGAGGTGTTGTATGGGGATCATTGATCAAAATTCATTCATCGATAATCTGAAAATCGGGGAACGGGATTTCGGCTTTTTCTCATTGCCGAAATTGCTTCGGGAAAAAGGTTTTAACATTGAAAACATCCCGTTTTGCAGGCGGGTATTACTCGAAAATATGTTGCGGACCGGATCACTTCAAAGCGAGCACCTGGTAAAGTTCACCACTTCCGAAAACCAGAGTGAACGGATCAGCATTCAATTTTTTCCGGCAAGAATTTTATTGCAGGATTTCACAGGTATTCCATTATTGGTTGACCTTGCCAGTATGCGCGATGAGGTGATGAGGTTGGGTAAACCACCCCTATTGGTCAACCCAAGGATACCTGTTGACCTGGTCATTGACCACTCGATTCAGGTCGATTACTTTGCTTCTCACGATGCTGTAGAAAAGAACCTACATTGCGATTACCAAAGAAATCATGAAAGATACAAGTTCCTACATTGGGCTCAGACCAACTTTCGAAACCTGCGGATTTTCCCACCTTCTTTTGGCATTGTACACCAAGTAAATATTGAGTACCTCGCTTCCTTGGTGCAGGTCAGGGATTATCACGGGCGCCAATTCCTCTTGCCGGAAACTGTATTGGGAACAGATTCACATACAACCATGGTGAATGGACTTGGCGTACTCGGTTGGGGCGTAGGTGGGATTGAGGCGATCGCCGCGATGCTTGGAGAACCGGTAGAGATTTCCCTTCCCCCCGTTGTTGGGGTTCACTTGACTGGCAGGTTTCCCGAAGGCAGTATGCCCACCGATCTCGTTTTAATGGTTACTGAGCTGTTGAGGGAACATGGCGTTGTGGACAAAATGGTGGAGTTTTATGGTCCCGGGCTTGATTCACTGACTCCTGCGGATCGCTGCATGATCGCCAACATGGCGCCTGAATATGGCGCAACTGCAGCCTACTTCCCTATCGACCAGCAAACCCTTGAATATTTAACATTAACCGCTAGACCGGTAAACCATGTTGACATGGTCCGCGCATACACGCTCGCACAAAAATTATTCAGAGAGCCCGGGTCACCCTACCCGGAATATCAGGAACACCTTTCCCTGGATATTGGAAAAGTCACACCCGCAATGGCTGGTCCCACTCGCCCACAAGACCGCGTATTGCTTAACCAGGTTAATAATAGTTTTGCTAGGTTTGCCAATACGCCAGATGAGAATCCACAAAAGGAGACTTTGAAAGATGGGTCTGTAGTTTTGGCAGCCATTACATCCTGCACGAATACAAGTAATCCTTATGCTATTCTCGCGGCAGGCTTGCTTGCCAAAAAAGCGGTTGAAAAGGGTTTATTCCCTAAGCCCTACACAAAAACAAGTTTCGCACCTGGCTCAACAGTGGTGAGGGATTACCTCGATCAAGCGGAGCTGATGAAACCACTTGAGGCATTGGGTTTCCATATCGTTGGATATGGATGTACTACCTGCATCGGAAACTCCGGCCCATTAATCCCAGGAGTAGGAGAAGAGATTCGAAAAAACAACTTGATCACCACGGCTGTAATTTCGGGTAACCGCAATTTTAGTGGGCGTGTTCATCCATTGGTAAAAGCGAATTATCTTGCATCTCCTGCCCTGGTGATTGCTTACGCTATTCTTGGGGATATTACACTCGACATCACGTCACACCCTTTGGGAAGGGACGTAGCTGGTGATTTTATTTACCTGCGTGATATCTGGCCAACCGACCTGGAGATTCAAGCATGCGTCCGTTCTGCAATCACAAGCGATCTGTACGAAAGGGCGTACGCGGATTCCCGGAAAGGGGATGCCGTCTGGAATAATTACTCTTCGAATTCAGAACCATTATATCGGTGGGATCCTGACTCTACTTACATTCAACCGTCAAGGTTTCTTGAAGCCGGTCAAGGGAAAGAACGATTCCCCACAATAGAAAATGCACGTGCATTATTAGTCCTTGGGGACTCAATTACAACTGACCACATTTCCCCAGCAGGGTCAATTTCAAATGACAGTTCAGCTGGATATTACCTGTCAAATCTGGGAGTAGATAAGGATCTATTTAACTCGTTTGGTTCTCGTAGAGGGAATTCTGAAGTGATGGTTCGAGGAACTTTCGATAATCCCGGCTTGATCAATAAATTGGTTCCTGGCAAATTGGGCGGGTTTACCAGGATGAGTCCCGAGGGTGAAGTCTATCGGATTTATAATGCGGCTAAGTTGTACGCCAATCAAAATACTCCACTCATCATTCTTGCAGGGAAAGAATACGGAACAGGTTCGAGCCGTGATTGGGCAGCAAAGGGTCTGAAGATGCTTGGAGTAAAAGCTGTCATTGCAGAGAGTTTTGAACGTATCCATCGCTCGAACCTTGTTATGATGGGAATTATCCCGTTGCAGTTTATTGACGGCGAAAAAACAGCCAGCCTGGGGCTGACTGGTTTTGAAACATTCACAATCACAGAACTGAATGAGAACGAAAATCAAAAAACTATTGCCCAGGTTGAGGCATTATCACCAGACAACCAGGTTATTAGTTTTAAGACCATGGTACTGATAAATAATCAAAGAGAGCAGGATTACTTCTCTTCTGGCGGAGTACTCCCATACCTTATCTCATTATTGTAGGATCAAGCTTACAATCCGACCCAATTAAGGATGGAATACCCGCCATAAGCGAAAAAGACCATCTTGATTGTCTTGCCGAAAAAACTGAAAATGAGATATTTCCATACGGGCATCTTTAATCCCCCGGCAACCATACCTGCAACGTCGAATAGCGGGTTCGGTATGATAGCCAAAACTAAGATGGTCAGCCCTCCATACTTCCTCATCCAACGCGTGACAGTATCAAACCATTTTCGGTTCTCAATCACTCCTTGCCCGCTGAAGCCTGCTATGTAACCGGTTAGTTCACCGATGGCAGCTCCAAGTCCTGCCGCAATACCAACTGCGAGGGGATTGAAGATCGTTCCCCATAATGAAGTAAAGAGCAATCCAGGTACTGGCAGGATGAGCGTTGCATTAGAAAGAATGGACAAAAGGAAGATCCCGGGAATCCCCAATGCTTCGAGATTCTTCACCTTATCCCGAAAAATAAAAAGCGCGACGGTAATGGCAATCACAAATAGCAAGCCAATAATTCTTGCGCCTTTTAATCGCCATCCGCTTAATTTCATCAGCGTATGGATTCGTCTTTTAACAGGGATTCTATGCGGGCAATGACCATTTCCATGGCAACCTCGTTCAATCCCCCCTCAGGAATGATCACATCGGCATACCGCTTTGAAGGTTCGACAAATTCCAGGTGCATCGGACGGACGGTAGCCAGGTATTGTTTCACGACATGTTCGGTTGTTCGTCCCCTTTCTTCAATGTCCCGTTTTAAGCGGCGAATGAAGCGGATATCGGAGTCTGTGTCGACAAAGATCTTGACGTCAAACAACTCTCGCAGCATCGGTTCTGCAAAGATGAGGATCCCCTCGACCAGGATAACCCTGCGGGGAGAGACATGGATCGTTTCCGCGGTTCGGCTGTGGGTCGTGAAATCGTAAACAGGCAACTCGATCGCTTCCCACTGCTTCAAACGCAGGATATGCTCACGCATTAACCCGGAATCCAGAGAATCCGGATGGTCAAAGTTAACCGCGGCTCTCTGGATCGGCGGTAAGCCGGTCAACTCCCGGTAATAGGCATCATGTGGCAGGTATGCGATCCTCTGCCGACCAACTTTCTGCAGTACGATATCTGCCGCGGTAGTTTTCCCGGAACCGGACCCGCCAGCGATGCCAATGACAAGGGGAGTTGTTTTATGGGTCATAAGTCAATTATAAGGGATTGTGCATCAATCCAACTGTGGATACCCAGGTAGAATACGCTTCATCCAAATTCGATATAACTTCAGATCCTCATTCCACGAAGAAAAGGCTGGATCGTTACGTTTGTCCTCAAAGTTAAAATTTCTTTTTATATACATACCCAGCTCCTTGGTGATCTTCACAGCACCTGCAGCATTTGGATGGTTCAAATCCTGTAAGTTGCGGGTGAAATCAAAATTCATTTTTTCCAGGAACCGAGGTAATGAAAGATCGATGTAATGGATATGATAGGTATCAGCAAATTCTTGCAGAAGATCATACCTTCCAGTTGTCCAACTTGCTTTCGGTAAGGAAACAAGAACAAGGTCAATGTTATTTTGCTCACAGAGGTCAATAATCTTTTCGTAATATTCTCTGGAAAATTCGGAGACGCTTTCCGATTGGTTCAAGGATTCAGAAACTTCATCGAGAGAGTCAACCCCCTCAAAGTCTGTTGAAGGGCGAAATCCCTTAAACCCGGGAAATCTTTCGACTCCAACCTCGTTCCGGTTTAATACAAAATCGGATACCGATAATTGATCCCAACGCGAATGATAGCGAAAAAAGGGGAATAGGTAACTGAGAATGGATTGTTGCGGGCTCCATTTCTTAATATCTGCAAACATTCGGATTTTTTCCCTTGACAACTTCAATGGATCCGCGGAAACCCTCAGCCATGTTTCCTTCTCGCTAATATCATATTCACCTTTATACAAGCTGGATGCATCCAGAACAACCAGCTTTGGGTGCTGGTAATTTAATGTTTCCAACAAGGTATAGTAGGTGGAAAGAGGAACCTGGGCAGGACCAGCGCGAACAAAACTGGTTATGCCATGTTTCTCCCACAACGTTAAAGGTGAGAGCCCTCTCATGAAGGTACTTGCACCCAGGAAGAGAACATCGATCGAGTCCGCAGGTAGATTATAAAAATCTTCCGTGATCCGAATTTGCGTTGCCATTACACCTGTCTTCGGAATAAAAAATGGTCCCAAGAGCGCGATGATCACTCCCAGGATTATTACAAACAGAGTGCTCTTTATTACCGCGGTTTTTACAGTCATATCAATTAGAACCCTCGGTAGATGAACCTTGCAGCATCATATTCAATCCCATAAATTCCAAAAACCAGGATAGACAGCACACCAACCAGATAGAACACCCAACGTACAACCATTGGGAACCTGGCGATACGCTTTCTGATTCGCAGCCCTTTTTCCTGAAGCACATCAACCGTGATCAGGATGAAGACGCTGATGAATAATACAATGAAACCCGGTAGGTTCAACCCCAACTTGAGCAGTGAGCCATCAATCATCACACGGGGATTGAAAGTGGAAAACACATTTCCAAACATCTCCATCCCAACTGACAATGTAGGTGCTCTGGAAAAAAATCTTCCAAAAACAATGATGATGAATGTAACCAGGATCTGGACCCCACGCCAGGCTGGGTGATTCTCTCTGATTTTGAACTTGCCGGTCAATTGACCAATTCCTGGACCGATCAGGATCCCCAAGATGATAAAGAATCCGTTATAAATGCCATACATCAGGTATTTCCAGTTCGCTCCATGCCAGATGCCCACAAGGAAAAAAGTAAGCCACATGGCAATTACGGTCGGGATTTTTTTCCCCAGGGAATTCCCGAAAACCTTTCTGGTAAATTTGCCCATACGTGCAAAGCCGCGTGAAAGGGAGAGCGGATAAAAAATGTAATCGCGCATCCAGTTGCTGAGCGTGATGTGCCACCTTCGCCAGAAATCTGAGACAGACACGGCGAAGAACGGGCGCAAGAAGTTGTCGGGTAACGAGATGCCCAATACTTGCGAGACCCCTCTGGCAATATCGATCCCGCCTGAAAAATCGCCGTAAATCTGGATGCAAAAAAAGAAAGCCCCGACGAAGAGCATCGTCCCCTGGTAGTCTGACGGGTTGTCGAAGATCGTATTAACCAGCACTGCTGCCCGATCCGCGATGACCAGCTTTTTGAAATAACCCCAAAGGATCAACTGCAGCCCGAACTTTACCCTGGTATAGTCAAAATCATGGGGTACATAAAGTTGTTGCGCAAGCTCACTATATCGACTGATCGGACCCTGGATAATCTGGGGGAAAAATGAAACAAATAGAGCCAACTTTGCCAGGTTGAGTTCCGGCATGATCTTTCCCCGATAGATATCGATCAGGTACCCAGCGGATTGGAAAGTGTAGAAGGAAATCCCCAACGGGAGCAGCCAGGAGTACGCGGTGAGCTCTGACCTAATACCAATCACCTGGAAGAGATGGTGAAAATTGAGCGCCAGGAAATCGCTATATTTCAAAGCGATCAGGATGGAAAAAACCAGAAGAAGTCCCCCGGCAACAATCCCTCGTTTGATCCGTTGATGTCTCGATTTTTCACCTTTGATCTGCTCAGTTGAAAACCCGCTGAATTGAGTGCTTTTTTGCTGCTCGAAGCGTTGGTTCTCCCTACCCAGTAAAATGCCAAAACCGTAAGTGATGACAGTAGTGATTACAAGTATGACCAGCATCCATAAAGCCGAAAAGGCGTAGAAAACGTAACTGGCAACCAGCAATACGATCCAGCGCCAACGTTGGGGCGCAAGGAAATAGATGCCAAATACGATTGCCAGGAAAAACAGAAAGGTTACACTGATGAAGTTCATCGGTTCTTAGCGTGAAGAGATTGGTTTATTACACTTCTTCCTTGAGGCGGGTAACAAGTCTCCACATGGCTTCAGCAGAGTCAAAGTTATCCGATACCAGGGCTGCCACGTTGATGGCAATGTCAAATTTTGCATTCAACTCACCCACCAGGGACACAATGTCAAACGAGTCCAGGATGCGGTTTGTGAACAAACGAGTTTCATTGTGGAAATCCACATCGGGTCGCAATTCCTCCAACACGGCAAACAATTCTTCCATTGATTCCTCACTGTTTTTGGTCAAATTTTTAATAGCTGGACAATCTGTTTCCCATCAAATCGGTACCCATTTTTTTCATATAGTTTTATCGCTGGCTGATTACTTTTCCTTACCCATAGATCGAAATAATCACAACCCCTGGAACCTGCAAGATTTTGCTTTACCATGACATCCGCAAGTCCTTTACCCCTGTATTCCGGGACAATTGCCAATTGACGAATGGTGTTGAGTTTACCACTGACTTTTGTACAGAGCGCTCCAACCAGGTGACCTTCATGATCGAGTAACCCCCATAGTTGCCTTGATGCGGACATTTCTGCCATTTCAGATTGCCCTGGCAGAGGACTGCTGTAGAGGTCCAGACTAACCCGCAGAAGACGATCAATCTCAGGAAATATCGCTGGCTGCGCACTCCCCCAAGAATAATTATCGGGCAAATCCGGGAAGGCAATCTCATCCTTCCCCCAATCAATCATTTTTCTCTTCATATGCCGGTATTCATCATGCTTGAGAAAACCTCTCGAAATCCAAAACTCTTTGATCGCTGTGATCTTTTCAGGGATCATCCCTCCAAGATAAGGAAGGTCCATCACGATTGGTTTTCCCAGGTTAATTTCAGAAAAACGGATATCGATACCCTTTGGATCCTCAACAAAAAAATACAGGTAATAAAAATCACGTTCCTCGCAAAACAAGAGAACTCCGTCCTGGTCATCCAGGAATCTGATTCGATTCTTATCAATATATCCCTGGATCACTTCAGGCAATAGATAACAATTCATATATTCCCAGGACTTCCTGCCCTGGACCAAGCGATTGAAATGAGCAAGGTCACTTACCGGTTTGAGGGACAAATTCGCTCTTCAGCTTCTTGCGGTCTATTTTTCCGTTTTTGTTTAGCGGCAGCGCAGCAAAGTGGATCAGCTTATTGGGCAGCATGTACCTCGGCAGGGTCACTTTCAGTCTTTCCAGGATGGCAGCGTCAACCTTCTGAGGAGCCTGGTAGAAAAGTAAGATCTTGTCAGAAGATTCATCATGGATGCAGCAACCCGCCTCAATCAGGTCAAGCGCGTTCACTGCCAGCTCCACCTCCCCCAGTTCTATGCGGTGACCCATGTGCTTGATCTGGTTGTCTTTGCGGGACACAAAATACAATAAACCTGACTCGTCCCGCCAACCCAGGTCACCAGTTCTATAGATCAGTTCATCGAAATTGGAGTTCAGCGGATTACGGCAGAAGACACGGTGGGTTTCTTCCAGGTTATTGTAGTACCCCAGAGCCAGCGAGGTTCCCCGAACGCACAGTTCCCCAATTTCACCAAGCTGGGTTTCCCCATAATTCTCATTCAGAATCAAAATCTCTGTATTTGGAAATGAAATCCCGATCGGGAGCATTTCGTCATCTCTGAAATCGCGCTCCACTTTGAAGTAGCTGCAGTTGCACGTTATTTCCGTCGGACCGTAAAGGTTCACAAACCTGGCATCAGGCAAGTGCTGCCTCCAGTAATTCAACACCTTATTCGGCATCACTTCCCCCGAAAACATGATCGTTTTCGCGTAATGGGGAATTTTCGTTTCCAGTCCCTTCAGGTTGGCGATGATCCGCATGGCTGAGGTGGACCAGATCATCGTGTTGATTTTTCTTTCATTAAGGTGCTTGATCAATTCACCGGGAAATGAGAATTTCTCCCTGGGGATGATTTCCATCCTTGCAGCGTTTTTAAGCGTGGAAAAAATATCCTTGACAGACACATCGAAATCAAAGGGTGCCTGGTTACCAAATACACACTCCTTTGAAAACTCAAAGATCGCGGTAAAGTGCTCGATCAAGTCGATTATCGATCGGTGGCTGACAACCACGCACTTGGGCACGCCGGTTGAACCCGAGGTGAAAATGGCATAAACCGGGTCTGTGTCGATTTGCCTAGATCTGATGCAAGAAAGTTCTTCATTCGAGTTGCTTATGGGAATTGTTAGGTCAAAATCAATGAATTCTCCCAAGTACGCCATTTGCTCCAGCAAATATAAGTCACCTGCCCTGCCCAGGAAGCCCGCTGGCTGAATGCTCTCCATCATCACCCTTAAGCGGGATAAGGGCAGCTCGCGGTCGAAAGGCACATAGAAATTTCCGCTACATACCACTCCAAAGAAAGCTGGAATGCAATCAATTTTCCTGTCAATGAAGACCCCAATAGGTTTTCGCAGAACACCGGAAATTTGCTCAAGAATTCGTGTACCAAGAGTTCGGGCTTGATATAAACACTGGGAAAACGTAATCTCCCGCTCCCGATCAGAAAAAGCCACTTTATCTGGAGCAATTCCAGCGGCATTCTCCAGATAATCCAGCACATTGATGATCACCCTGACCTCTGATCTGATTGGAGGGCTTTCAGAACAAAACGAGATGACATTCCATAAGTATAGATTATTTTTCTGCCTTTTTGATTTGTTACGATGGAGACAATGTGGTGATTATCAACCCTGAAGGAGGTAACAAATGAGCCACCGAAGGGAATCGAACCCTTGACCCGCCGCTTACGAAGCGGCTGCTCTGCCAGCTGAGCTACGGTGGCTTATAATTAACCGGGCTGAATTATATCAGCACCTCAAGCGAAAAGGCAAGCACACCTTCATGAATATCGCGATGCTCTCCTACCACACCTGCCCCCTGGCGACCCTTGGAGGAAAGGACACCGGCGGCATGAACGTCTACGTCGCCGAACTGACCCGCCAGCTGGGACGCGATGGAATCCACGTGGACGTCTTCACCCGCTCACAAGACGAGCATATGCCACATGTGATGCATGACCTTGGGTACGGCAACCGGGTTGTCCATATTCCAGCCGGTCCGGAAACGCCCCTCCCCAAGCCGGAGCTTGCGACTTTCATTCCCAAATTTGCAGCCGAAATCGCCAATTTTTCAGAGTTAAAAAACACTCAATATGACCTGATCCATAGTCACTATTGGATGTCCGGTCTTGCTGCAAACCTGTTGAAATTGGAGTGGAAAATTCCAGTTTTACAAATGTTCCACACGCTCGGTTTGATGAAAAATCGTATTGCCCAATCCCCCGCCGAAATCGAAGGCTATTACCGAATAGATGGAGAAAGACAGGCGATGCAAACTGCAGACCGCATTGTCGCTGCCACCCAGGCTGAAGAAGCCCAACTGAATTTCCTGTACGGAATCAAACCTGCAAAAATCGTAACCATCCCGCCAGGTGTGAACACCGCCCGTTTTTACCCGATCCCCATGGATGAAGCCAAGGAGGCTATTGGCTTTCCAAAGGAAAAGAATCTGCTGCTATTCGTCGGCAGGATCGAACCCTTGAAAGGACTCGATACGTTAATCCGCGCTTTGGCAGAGATCAGGAAAACCGGATTTCTGGAAAGAGAGTGTTATTCCCTGGCAATCATCGGCGGCGAACCGGGAGCAGAACCTGAAACGATGTCTTCCGAGATGACTCGCTTGAAAGTCTTATGCCTGGAGCTGGGAATCGGGGATTTGATTGTTTTCCTCGGGAAGAAAGCCCAGGAAACCCTGCCGTATTACTACTCCGCAGCAGAAGTCCTGGTCATGCCTTCTTTTTATGAATCCTTTGGCATGGTCGCCCTGGAAGCCATGGCATGCGGAACCGCTGTCGTCGCTTCACAGGTTGGCGGACTGGGTTTCCTCGTCCAGGATGGGATCACCGGGCGAGTCGTCCCGGGTGGAGATGTTCATGCGCTCGCCCAAACCATCACGGAACTCATGGTCAATCCAGAGTTGCGAAATCAGATGGGGCTTCAGGCTGCCGAATATGCCAAAAAATTTGATTGGAAATTGATCTCCGACCAGATGATAGCGGTTTACCGAACACTGATAGAGCCAACTCAGACGTAAGGTGAATCTCAGAACAACATGAATAACAACAGAAAACTGGCATAGAGCCCCACAGCCGCGTATCGTCTCTGGAGAGGGTTAGCGCTGCGCACAATGATGTACCATAGGCTGATAAAGAACCCAATAATGCCCAAAAGCCGGACTGAACCTATCCCCAACCATTTGGAAAAACCCGCACCAGTCATAGATGGAAGGGATAAGATGAGCAGCCTGCCCAACCAATGAGCCATTAGGACGAGCAAGGTAAAACGCATTCCGATCGGAAGCACCCTTGACCAAAGCAAGAAGACCAAGATTGCTGAACCCAACCAAAGCAGGTATCCACCTGTTTTGAAGAATTCCCAGTCCTCAGGAAGACCGGAATAGCGAACCGCATACCAGAATAATACCCCCGCGACCATCCCGTTCATTGCCTTCTGAGTGTCTGGATTTCGACTCACCAGGGAGCGGAAAAGATAGAATATCCCGACCACCATCAGGAGAATGAGATAAGGCAACCTGAATGGGAAAGAAAATTGCCTTTCAATTAATTGAGGGAACAAAATCGCAACAAGGCTCAAGAGCATCAGTTTTGTTGCGCTCCAAAGCCCGTCCGAGATCTTGCTGGTGGATTCCGAAATGAAACCGTGCATATCACCCTTCCAGATTGGTTAACCCATTTCCTGCAGGAGCGTTGCTTATTTTTGCCTAACCTCCTTGATTTTACCCGCCTTGATAATCACTTTTTGTCCATAGCGGTCTCGCAATTCATCCAATGCACCCAATAACTTGCGTTCTTTCTCTGTCGGTGTATCCCAAAGGCTCATTTGATGAGCGGATTCCACAAGTTTCGCTCCGCCCACCCCGATCAACCGTACCGGGTTGTCCGGCTGCCAGAGGGACATGAGCAGATGCTCGGCGGTGCTGGCGATGACTCCGTCCTGGTCTGTGGGTTGGGAAAGCGCAACCTGGCGGGTGTGCGTGCTGAAATCCGACCATCGCAGTCTCAACCGGATTACCCTCGCGCACACCCCCTCAGCCCGCAAGCGATAGCCCACCTTGGAGGAGAGGTCCAGGATCTTGCTTTTTAGAAATGAAAGGTCACAGGTATCCCTGGCAAAGGTGGTTTCCTGGCTTATGGATTTCACCTCATGTTCCACCGTGACAGGACGGTTATCGATTCCCTGGCAATGGTAAAAGAGGTCCCTGCCATAACTGCCAAAACTCGCCTCAAGACTTTTTATGGAGGATGCGGCGATATCACCCAGGGTACGGAAACCCAGGGATTCGAGATTTCCAGCCAACTTTGGACCGATCCCCCACATTGCTTTCAGGGGTAACGGTGCGAGGAATTCCGACTCCTTCCCCGGTGGTACCACCAGGATCGCACGAGGATAGGTACCGCTTTTGCTGCGTGACTTGGCGGTGTCGGTCGCGATCTTGGCAACCAGTTTGTTGCTTGCTGCGCCAATCGTGCAAGGAAGCCCGGTTTCTAAAAGCACCCTCGCCTGCAATTCCCTCGCAATCTGTTCGACTGGTTCAGGAAGATCGCTTACATCCACGAAGGCTTCGTCAATGGAGATCTGTTCAACCAATCCGCTTATCTGATGAAGAATGGTCATTACTTCTTTGGATTTTTCAGAAAAGTTCCCATAACTGCCAGAAATGAGGATCAGGTTTGGGCATACCCTCAACGCCTGTCCGGTGGGCATCGCGGAATGCACACCCGCCTTGCGAGCCGCGTAGGAACAGGAGGAGACCACACCGCGAAAACCCGGTTTCCCTCCAACCGCGAATGCTTTGCCCGCTAGAGAAGGGTCAAGCTGCTCTTCGACCGCGCAAAAGAACGCGTCCAGGTCGAGGTGAATGATCTTTCGGATTCCTGCGCTGCCTGCCATGTTCATAGTTTAGCACTTATGTTCTAAATGTCAAGAAAAGAAAAGGCTGTCCGGTTTCGGGCAGCCAGGTTAATTTCCTAATGGGACATCCGATTTTTCAATTCAATGATCGAAGGAATCGGTGTTGGATCCACCCCGTACGCCATCGCCAGGTAGAATGCGAGATAATCGCCAAAAAGGAGCGTGGTCCACATCTGATCCAACCGACCAGAACCTTTGGCAGTATAGAAATCCGTGCTGATCCCCTCCAGCATCATGATTTCCCTCGTAAAATCCTGCCGCTGCAGGTTTCGAGGTGTGTCCGCTGAGGCTCGCAGGAAAACTGCAAGTTCTCTGCTCATCCCATTCGCGGGATTAGAAATCCCCGCCAGAGTGTTATGGTCCGCTTCGGGAATCGCTTCAAAGGATGCCACCGCCTTCGCGACCTCATTCAATTGGGTCTTCCACCGACGGGCGACCGGCACCATGAAACCGCTGCCAAAAACGGTCACGTGCTTATCCACCATCTGCCCTGCCAGGCGCTTGGCGGGATTCTGCAGCACAGGGACTTCTGCTTTTGTTGTTGCCTGGAGCTTGCGCATTTCTTCCACCGCGTTTGAAACCTGACTGGATTGATCCTCGATCAACCCGGATCGGAAAAGGAATGCCAATAGCAGACCGAAAGAAAAACCTACAGCTGTCCTGGGTTGTCCTTTATGATTGAATTGTAAAATTGGGATACTGGATTCTTCCGCCTTTTTCTTCAGCATCCCGCCTGTGGTCAACACAGCTACCTTGCAACCTCGGGAAATCGCCTCCTCCAATCCAGAGGCTGGTTCCTCGGTGTTCCCGGAATGCGAAGAAATGATCACCAGCGAATCAGTTCCCACGCAAAAAGCCGGTAATCCATAATCACGGTGAACAACCATCGGTACCTTCAATTGATCCGCCAAGTATGCTGCCGCCAGGTCAGCCCCGATCGCAGACCCCCCCATTCCACAAACGACGATGTTTCCTACCTCGTTTTTATTCTGCTCAAGGGATCGAACCCCTAATTGCCAGGCTTCCTGCAACTGATCCGGCAATCCATCGATATGACCCAGCATGCCTTCGGGATCAAGTTGTTTGAAACGGGTGAGATCATTTAAGTCCATAGCCTATCCTTACGTAGATTGATTTGCTAGTTGATTTTACCTTAAAGCAGAAAATCCTTAAATGACACAGGGCAGCGCGAGCTGCCCTGTGAGTTGTTTTCAACCTTACTTTAGTTTCTTGATCAATTGAAGGAATTCCTGGTATTCCTCCTCAAACATATGGATTGTGACATTGTTCAATTCCAGGTTGTAGGTTGTTTCGCCATCCGGCTCTTCTGCCGACCAGACCGCATAACCCTCGGTCTCTGCGATTGTGGTAACTTTTGGATCGTATGTATCTGCCATTGTTCCTCCATTTTCCTTTTATTAGTTAGTTTTCTTTTTTAAAAGCCTGAATAATTTTGGACCAGGCTCGTATTAACCCAATTCCAGGCATCCTTTACCCATTTGGGCAGGGGTTTGGGAGGATTGACCCTTCGCAACCCATCCCAGGGATCTTCATCCATCAATTTCCTAACCACATAGGTTAACAAGAGTTTTAACGATGCAAGTGTTGGCGCAGCAAGCAGCACGCCCAGTAATCCAAATAGACTCGCGGATACGATCACCATGACCAATACCGCCGCAGGGTGGATGGCAAGTACATCCGACATGATGCGGGGACTGACAAAATTGTCCATGATGACATCTGAGAACATGCCAATCCCAACCACAAGCAAAGCATAAGGCAGCGGTTGCATCCCCAGATAATTCGTTTGGAACAGTGCAATGAAAAAATAGGTCGCCCAGGTGATCCAGGGACCAATGTAAGGGACAAACCGAGCGAGTCCAGCCAGGATGGCGAGCAGGAAGAAATAGCGTACTCCCAGGATACTGAGGAAGATCGAATACAAGACAACTGTGATTGCAAAGAGCAGCAGCTGGCCACGCAGGAAAGCGTTCCAGATCTGTGCGAGATGACTCCCCAGCTTGCTGACATCCTCCCGATACCGGGGGATTCTCAACCTGATCAGACTGCTTCTAACGCCGTTACTTTCTGACATAATGAAATAGGAAATCAGGATGATAAACAGCAACCAGGTGAGCGTGCTGCCAATTCCTGAAGCCAGTGAGCCGATCAAACTACCCAGGTTGGAAAGCAATGGCTCAATGACCCCCTGCAGTGTTGACCAGATACTCTCAAGGTCTAATTTCGACAGGTCGAATGTAAATGGACCGATTAACAGAGGTTGACTTGTCCACTTTTCGATCTGCGCTGGAAGGTCTGTGATCAACCCCTGGATAAAATTGATCAGGTTCTGGATCTGCTCAAATATCGAGATACCGCCCCAAGTGAGTAATCCGATGATCGCCACCAGGATCAATAAATACAGGAGGGTCGAAATAAGTCGCCAGGGAACCTTGAACCGTCTGTTCAGGTAGGAAGCCAGTGGATAGAACAGGTATGCCAGGATGACAGCGGCGAGGAGGGGTGGAAGTATGTTCTTAAACCGGAATAGAAGCGCGACCAGCAATGCAGCCAAGGTCAATCCCACCACCATCTTTGTGGTATTACTCCACAGCGGCGAAGTCTCACCCTCCCGTTTTTCGATTGGATTCTCGGTTGAACTCATATTCGTTTATAAACCAGTGTCATTAAGGACACGCACCTGGCTGCCAGGCGTTGAAGATGCCAGGGAACAAAGCACAGTAACTATTTGTAGCCTCAATGATGATCGCTGGGATAATGCAGAAGATCAGGAGCGCTCCTACCACGATCAATAAGGCAACCAACCAGCCTTTCTTTTTCTTTTGGGCAGGAGGATACGTAGAAACCGGGGGAGCCGGCTGTACGGGAGCATAGACAACTTGCGGAACAGGCTGCGCGACTGGTCTTGGTTGGACAGGAGGAGCGTAAACAGGCGCGGGAGGTTGAACGGGAGGGGTTGCAGGGGCAACGGGCATTTGTTGTCCGAACGGTTGTACCGGTTGCACAGGTCGAGATGCCGTCCGGAAAGATGCCACCGTCGCATCAGCCTGTAATCCTGTTACCTCAAACCGAAGCAACACCTTCTCACCAAGTAGTATGGTCTCCCCGGGCATGAGAGCGACCGGGACGCCAATCCGTTGACCGCGGATGAAGGTGCCATTGGTTGAACCAAGATCTTCGATCGTGTAGGTGTTCCCGCTCAGCAGGAAACGAACATGTCGCCTGGACACCTCTGAGTCATTGATCACAATGTCATTGCTGAGATCACGGCCCAGAAATAGCTCGGATTTTTCGAGAGGATATTCGGTTCCCATACCAGAACCGCTTTGTAATATTAACTTAAATGATGGCATCGCTACCTCCTTTTCACAATCATAGTGTAGCAACGGATAAGAAGAATGTCAACGAAAAAGCCTTCGAATTATGGAACAGCCTGAACTGCAAGGAGTTGCGCCTGCCTCGCTAAATCAATGGCATCCGCCAGGATGCGCAATGCTTCTTCCGGGTTATGGAATCCCATGCTGTTTTCGGCAGCAATGAAATCCCATCGTAATTGCGCCAGTCGATGCAATTCGCGCGCCTGGGCAAGAAGTTCCTCATCCACACCAGTCTCAGCAGCAGCAGTTTTGATCGCCTCGATGGCAGTGACCAGTGCATCTTCAGCATTGATCATCGTGTCGTGGGTCAGGCCCTGGATGACCTTTACCCGTCCAGCGACATAATCGACATCTGTGTGGCACACTCCGCAGGTCTGCGGTAGCCGCAGCAGAGGGCTTTTGATATCATGAGAGGAAAACTTGGCTGCACCATCGCTTGTGTAAGGCATGTGGCAATCCGCGCAGGCAACTCCGGCATTGTAATGGGTGCTGTCAGCGGAGTAGAGCTCATAATCCGGGTGCTGCATTTTGATCATATTGGTGCCACTATCCGGGTGCACCCAATCGGTGAATGCCACCTCGGTGTAATAATCGGCGATTTCGTCAATATTCGTGCCATTCTCCCACGGCAGGGTCAGGAATTTTTTATCACCGACCATGTAATACTCAACATGACAGTTGGCACAAACCACGCTGCGCATCTCCTGGCGGGTGAATTTGGTCCAGTCAATCCCCCGTGCTTTGAACGCGGCATCCAATGCAGGGTTGGTCACAACCAGTCGCATCGTGTTGGCTTCATGGCAATTCGCACAACCAATGGTGTGTTCCACTTTGGACGAGAGGTCCTTGAACAAGGTGGCGTCGTAAGATGCTATCCCCATTTCTTCCCACAAACCCGGGTTGCTGGCGCTTTTGCAGGTGAAGCACGCCCCGGCTGTTTTTTCGTTGACCCGCTCAGAGACTTTCACATCTTCGAGAGCAAACTCGTGTCCGCGATCTTCGTTGTATTCAGTGCTGAATGGATTCCCGGCAAATAAGGTCAGCAGGCGCGGGTCATCCTCAAGCTTCGAGAAAGGCTCGGAACCCCCATAAACCGTGCGGGTATTGTTTTCCTTCGTCTGCAGCTGAGTGGTGTACTGGTTGGGGAAATTCACCCCCCAAACGCTGGAGTTCGGTTCCAGGTCAGCCACCTCCACCAGAGGTTGAAACCCACGCTGCGGTTCCACCTGGTTGCGGATGAAAACCAGCAAGGCGATGACAGCCCCAGCCAGGATCAAGATGATGCCGCTAAGAATGATCGCTTGAATTCGGTTCTTTTTCATTTCACTCACCCTCATGGTTGGACTCCGAATAAACCCATTCCTCACGGTATGGGGCAATGACGATACCTCTTTCACCATGCGCCACGGTTTGATGACAGTCAAAGCAATACCTGCCGCCATCCTTTTTGCTTTCATTGATCATGGAGACAGTCTCGGAATGGCAGCGAATACAATTCTTCTGAATGATCCGCCTGGTGCTTTCTTTTGCTCTTAAGGGATTTGGGATGTCTCCCAGTGTGAAGTGGATGACATCATTAAGACCTGATTTTGCCTTGATATAGTACTTGGGGATAAACTCGTGCGGAGCGTGGCACTCCGAGCATACCGCGAATTCCCGGTGGGCGGCGTTATTCCACCCTTCATATTGAACATCCATCACGTGACACTTGTTGCAGGCGTTTGGGTCGCTGCCCAGGAAAACCCCGAAATCCGCAAAATAGAGACCCAAACCGATTGCTATAAAAAGGCTGAGGGTTCCAATCACAATTGCGATTTTCATAATCACCTATTCTTACAATGATGATAGCAGATTTACTTCTTATTCGGAATATCGAGAATACAGGAAAATAAAGACCCCGCCATGCCGTGTGGTGCGTAGTTTTGAACCTGCCGAAGCAGGTGGGTCCCGCCTTAGTAAGACGCCTTGGCTTATGCCTATCGCGTCATCCTTTGAGTGAGGGATCCCTTTTTTAAGTGTTGGCTCAAAACCGGTGTCGCAACATCACGAACACAGCAGGGTAGTTTTCCTTATACCATGATTTAGGTAAAATGGATAGAGAACTCAAATCAAGGCGGCAGGCATCCCATGACAGAAATGATCCGGTCCTTTATTGCAATCCCGTTGACTGAGAATATTCGAGAACATATCATACGGTTCTATGAAGAAAACCAAATCCTGAAATCAAGAGAAGTAAGAACCGTTAAACCGGAGAGTATCCATATCACCCTGAAATTCCTGGGAGATGTCACGCCGGCAACCCTGGAGAAGGTAAGGAAATTGCTTGAAACCATCACTTTGACTACCTCCTCATTTTCCATCCGTTTCCGCGGATTGGGAGCTTTTCCCGGGTGGCGGAATCCCCGCGTGATCTGGATCGGGATGGATGCACCTGACCGAATGGCTGTATTGGCACAATCCATTGAAGAGGGAGTGGATAAACTCGGATTCCAGCCTGAAGCGCGGGGCTTTAATCCCCACCTTACCATCGCCAGGGTTAACCAACGACCAGGTGCATCTCCTCCAGACTTAAGCTCACTCAAAAATGGTCCTCAACCCGATCTCGGAGACATGGTTATCAGAGATGTAGCACTAATCCGTTCTGACCTGCGCCCATCCGGTCCAATCTACACACGGATATCCACACATCCTCTTTCAGGCAACGAGGTATGATAGAATTTTCATATAGAAAGAAGAGGTGAAAGCTGGAACCTGTAGAGAAAGCACACGCAATTGTTGATTTCCTGGAAAACAAAAAAGCTGAGAAGATCGTCCTATTGGACATTCATGAACTGACTCCACTCGCAGACTATTTCATCTTCTGCAATGGCACCAGCGAGCGCATGCTGCAGGCGCTGGCGACCACTCTGCGCGAGTTCGTCAAACAGGAATTTGGGAAAGCTGTCCAGATCGAGGGAGAATCCAGGGATGGCTGGCTCGTAGCGGACGTGGACGACATTATCGTTCACATCTTTTCCCCCGACCGCCGGAATTACTACAAGCTCGAACAACTATGGGGAAAAGGCAGGCTGGTCATCAGCCTGCAATGATCCCGGCAATCTTTTACTTCAGTCGCTCAACGCTGCGAGTATTTCTACGCTGTGCTCTGCGGGCTTGACCTTTTCAAACACCTTGATGATGATCCCGTCCTCGTTGATCAGGTAAGTGGTACGCAAGACACCCATGTATTCCTTGCCGTACATTTGCTTCTTCCCCCAGACTCCATAGAGCTCACAGACCTTATGCTCCATATCTGCCAGTAGGGTGAATGGCAAGGCATGTTTCTGTTTAAACTTCAGGTGTGATTCTGAAGAATCCGGGCTGACCCCGATAATTATCACCCCTGTTTTTTCGTAAGCGCTGTAGTCATCACGAAAATTACACGCCTCAGTGGTACAACCAGAAGTATCGTCTTTTGGATAGAAATACAACACCACTTTCTTCCCGCGATAATCGCTCAACTTTCTCACGTTACCATTCTCATCCAATAATTCAAACTCCGGTGCTTTCGAATTTTCTGTAATCATTTTTCCTCCATTATCTATTTGTTGTTTTCTGCCGAGATCACCCGGGTTTCGCCCATATTCTCGATCCGGTAACCTGGCAGCGCCAGTATCGCCTTTCTGAATTCACGGTCATCAACGATCTCAAAAAGCGATTTGAAACGTTGATCTCCCAATGTAACATGTGTAAAGACAAGCTCATAAGTCTCTTCCAGGAGCGGTTGGAAATCAAGATCCAGAGCTTCTGCAGCCGCTGCAATACCCAATCCACAGTCTGCACGTCCAGAGGCAATTGCCACCGCGACCCCAAGATGGGTGTATTCCTCCTGATCATAACCACGGATGTGGGTGGGATCGATGGCACTTTTACTCAACTCGTAATCCAATAAAACTCTCGTCCCTGCTCCCCGCTGCCGATTAACAAAGGAAACATCTTCTCGGGTCAAGTCCTCCAGCGTGGAAATGCGCTTTGGATTTCCCCGCGGGACGAGCAATCCCTGTTCCCGCTGAACCCAACGCATCACGCTCACCTCTTCATCCTCGAAAACCTTGCGGATGTCCTGATCATTGTAGGTTCCGGAATTTGGGTCAAGCAGGTGACTGCCTGAAAAGTGACATTCTCCGCGGCGAAGAGAGAATAAACCACCCAGGCTGCCAACATTGGAAGAAACAAGTCGAATTCCACGCTGAGCAAAGAACTGCGCCAAGATCTCCAAGGTCATATCATGCGAACCGATGGTAATCAGATTCCGCTCGATATCCTCCTTGGTACGCATCAACTGGATCTGCACTTTTTCCCCGGGTTCCAGACCCTGGGTGAATCTCGGCACCACGAGGATGCCATCCGCTTTTGCCAGGCTGGTCGTCACGCCAGCTCCTCGGGCAATTGGGGCAGCCATCAGCTTTCCATTTACCCGACCAAGAACGACCCGAATATAATCATCATCACCCGCCGGAGAAGTGAGCTTGCGGGTAAGAAAGGCGGAGATCGTTTCATCGGAAATCTTCTTCCTGTCCGTCCAGCGGGTAAGCAACGGTTTGATGAAGATCTCCGCAGTCATGACCGAAGACACCGGATAACCGGGGACACCGATTACTGGAACACACCGGTTGTGATCCTTTCCAATTGGACGGAGCACTCCCAGGATGACCGGATGACCCGGTCGTACTGCCACACCGTGCACCAACACTTCGCCGAGTTCTGCTATGACACTGGCGGTATGGTCCTCTCGTCCTGCGGAGGACCCCGCGTTTACCAGGATGAGATCAAAGCGATCTACAGCCTCAAGCAAACACCGTTTCAGGTCTTCACGTTTGTCCCGGATGATCGGAAAACGTTCGACCTTAGCTCCCCATTCCATCAGTTGAGCTGCCAGAACAATTGAATTGAATTCGCTGATCTCACCAGTTTGTGGTTCGATTTCAAGGGGAACAAGTTCATCCCCTGTGGGAAGGATTGCCACCCTGGGCTTATTGACTACGCGCAATTGGGTTACCCCGCCAGCAGCCACGGACCCCAGGTCTGCCGCCCGCAAAACTTCACCTGCCGGGAGAATCAACTGCCCTTGGATGAGGTCCTCCCCAACCGACCGAACATGTGCCCAGGGCAATAACGGCTGCCTGATCCGGACCCATGTCACCGCATCGGTATTTTCCCCAGTTTTCACCACTCCTGGTTCATCGTAGACCTCGACGTCTTCTACGGGAACTACCGCGTCCGCCCATACTGGCAAGGGATCCCCTGTGTCTACCATCGTCGCTTGAACACCCAGTTTCAAATCCACCGGTCTTGAAGGCAACGCCGCGCTGGTTTCCATTGCTCGGAGCGCATATCCGTCCATTGCTGAAGCGTGATAATGCGGAGAACAGCGCCTGGCAAAAACCGGCTCTGCGAGCAACCTCCCGGCAGCTAATTCATTCACAGGGATGGTCTCCACAGCCCGAATCCTCATCAGTCCAAGCGCCTCCAAACGGGCATCGAAGCAAGCCAGTGCTTGATCGAGTGGAATATCATGCAGATAAGGTGTTTTTGCCATCACTCCTCACAACAAGTACACGGTCACGTTCGTGCCCTCAGCAATTCCGGTCACTGCAGAGGGAATGTGCACCAATCCGGTTGCCCGAACCATGGAGAAGATCAGGTTGCTCTTAAAGAAAATGGGCTTCGCTTCCCAATCTCCTCGTAACTCTTTCAGGATGACCGGAACATAATCATCCCTCCCAGCCTGTGAAGGCAGGTTGCTGGTGATTCTGGCTGGGACCTGTGCCAGGATTCGCGTTTCACACAAGCCAGAAATTCGGTCCAATAGTGGCACGACAAACAAACGGGCGATCACGAGCGCGCTTACCGGGTTGCCAGGCAACCCGATTACCGGTTTGTCACCGCAAATCGCCAGTATGGTCGGCTTTCCAGGTCTCACGCTGACTCCATGCACCAGCACGCCCGGATTGCCAATTCGGTTGATCACATCAGCGGTCATGTCCCTTTCGCTGGCAGATGAACCTGCTGTAATCACCACCAGGTCAGCGGTTTGTAAGCACTCTCTCAGTTTTTCTTCAAGCCGGGCAGGATCATCCGGAAGAATGGGATGAACCACGGCAGCGCCGCCAAATTGCTCCACCAGCGCCGCCAGGGAGTGAGTGTTGATATCCCGTACCTGCCCGAGCTGAGGTACCTGGTCAGGCGGGACGAGTTCGTCACCGCTCGAAACCAGGTGGACAACCGGCTGCTTGTTGACCTTTACCCTGGTCCTGCCCAGTGCCATCAGACCACCGACTTCCTCGGGGCGAATCTGCCTGCCGGCAGGAATGACCAAGCTGCCCGGCTGCACATCCTCGCCCTTAAGCAGCACATTCTCGTTGGCTGCAACAGATTTGTGAACCTCGAGCATCCTTCTATTAATCACCTGGGAGTTTTCCAGCATTACCACCGCGTCCGCCCCTTGCGGCAGCATCCCGCCGGTATGGATCACTCCCGCTTCACCTTGTAGCAGTGAAAAAGATGGAGGTGCGCCCATGGGCACCTCACCCTTGATCTCGAGGTAGGTGGGAATGGTCTCGCTTGTTCCCTGGGTATCCCTTGCGCGTACCGCGAACCCATCCACCGAGCTCCTGTCGAAAGCCGGCGAATACAGATCTGACAAGATATCTTCAGCCAGCACTCTGCCAATGGACTGGAGTGTCTCCACCTCTTCAACGCGAATCTTGCTTTGCGGAAGATTCTCAAGCAGTTTATTGAGTGCCTGCTCAACAGAGGTGAGCTTCAGGAATTCTGTCATCTTATCGTATCCATAGTGTCAGGCTGATCAAATAGGTCTCGAGCAAGAATAAAGTGGTTGAGATAAACAGAAGCAATTGCCATCGTGGTTTTCCACCTTCCGCCAGCAGGATCACCAGGTAAACCTGGTAGATCGCCACAGGTAAACCAAGCAGAATCGGCCAACCCAACCGCCAGGGTAAGCCGATGAGGATAAACACACCAACAAATAGGAAAGCTGTAAGGAGGGAAAGGTTATGCGCCTGCACACATCTTTGCCAACCCAGCATGGTCACCAGCGTCTTCTTATCACGAGTCTCGTCGTGACCATAAGTTTTCAGTCCATGGACGATTCCTCTCCCCAGATAAATGAGGACCAGCGGGAGAGTGAGCATGACCAGCAGGATCTGGGATGACTCTCCCTGCATCGACAAACCCAAGGCAGGAAACAGGAAAGCTATCAGGATGGCTTCCGCAAGTTCCCCGTACCCTTTCACTTTCAATCGTAACGGTGGAACCACCGAGAAAAAGCATAATAAAAATGCCAGTCCAAGGTATATTAACATGGATACATTCAATGCACCCCGAAAAGCAACGAGCACGGTAAGCATCGCTCCCGCAGTGAGGACCAGCAACGCGTATTGGAGGAGGGTTCCGCGCTTGACCAACAACAGTTTCTGGAAGAGCGGCTCGCTGCGGGATAAGGTGGTGATTGCTGATAACGGATGATCAAAATAGGCGTTCAACAAGTTGCCCATTTCCACAAGCAGGAAGCATAGCAACAGACCCAGCCATACATTGAACCAGTCCAGGGACGCGCCAAGATGATGCGCCAGGCCAATTCCAAGCGAATAACTGAAAACCGTGTAGAGAAGCAGGGAAGGCGTGGAAAGTCGATATCCAAGCGACTCGCGGAATGAGTTTTTCATCGGGATTTCTCTCTCATCGGGTAATACTCGTCCTTTCCAATTTTCTTGCTACTTCCTCAAGAAATGGGAGACAAAAAACCACAGATTCGCTGGCCGCTCAGCCAACCGGCGCATGAAGTAAGGATACCAATGGGTGCCAAACGGGATGTAAACACGGACAGGATACCCAGCGTCAACGAGTTTCGCTTGCAGATCCCGGCGGATGCCATACAACATTTGGAATTCTACCGCGTCCCTCGGCATTCCTAATTCTTCAATCTGCCTCAGCACGTAAGCAATACGCTCCGGGTCATGAGTTGCCAGGGCAGGTATTGGCGGGGTGCCGCCATCTTCAGCCAAGCTAGGATAGCCATTCTGCCTGGAGATTTCCAGTAGAAGGTTCGTTAACAGGTCATAATTCTGGTTCACCTGCTCCTTGCGCGGAAATGCAAGCTCAGGCGATTCCATGTAAGCTCCTTTGCACAAACGAACGCGTAAGCCGTTGCCTGCGAGGTTGTGAATGTCGTCTTCGCTGCGATACAAGTAAGATTGGATCACAATCCCCACATTCCTGTAACCGAGACCAAACGCCCATCGGTAAACATTTAGCGTCATTTCCGTCAGGCTGGAGTCTTCCATGTCGATGCGCAGAAAACAATTCGACAAGGTCGCCATTTCCAGGATCTCGCGAATATTCTCGCGGCAAAGATCTTCATCAATGGATAGCCCCAACTGGCTCAGCTTGACCGAGACATTGCATCGCAACTGGTTCTGTTTAATGGCATGGATGATCTCCAGGACTCCCTGGGTCGCTGCCCGTGCCTCCTCTACAGAAGTCGTATTCTCCCCAAGTTGATCAAGGGTCGCGTTCATCCCTGTGGAATTCAACTGTCGCACAACAGTCACGGCTTCCTGCAAGGATTGCCCAGCAATAAAACGGGAAGCAAATCGCCAGGCAAACTTCCAGTGGGTGATGGCTCTTTGTGCCCATTTTGCTTTGGAAAGACTGATCAGGAACTTACGCAACATACTCCCTCACCGATAAACATACCATGCCGTATAATGTCTTTAATCAATTCTACTATAGGGCAAACCCATGGGAAAACAACTTCCTCCAACATATCGAATCTTGCCAAAGATCTTCCAGGCAGTCCAGCAAAACAAGCCGGTTGTCGCACTCGAATCCGCGGTAATCACTCACGGACTTCCATACCCCCAAAATTCCGAATGCGCCCTGGAACTCGAGCAAATTATCAGCCAAAGCGAGGTACAGCCTGCAACAATTGCACTTTTAGACGGGAAGATCGCAATCGGTCTCACATCTGAAGAGATCACCCGCCTTGCGCGGGGGGAAAAACTGATGAAACTCAGTGTAAGGAACATTGCGGTCGGTCTCGCAGCGAAACGGTCAGGGGGGACAACTGTGGCAGCAACGCTGCTTGCCGCGAGGACTGCTGGAATCCAGGTGTTTGCAACCGGCGGGATTGGCGGAGTGCATCGCGGAAGCACATTCGATGTTTCTGCTGACCTTGATGAACTGGCAAGAAGCCGGGTGGTAGTGGTGTGCTCAGGTGCGAAATCGATCCTCGACCTGCCAGCCACCCTCGAAGTCCTCGAATCGAGGGGAGTACCCGTGCTCGGTTATGGCACCGACGAATTTCCCGCCTTCTTCGCCAGGAGCAGCGGTTTGAAGATCGACGCCAGGGTGGACACTCCTGCTGAAGTCGCTGCCATCGCACAGGCACATTGGACCTCCGGGAATAGTTCGGCTGTACTGGTTTGTAACCCGCTGCCGGTAGAATTCGCTCTGGATATAGATTGGATCAATACCCTTATCCTCCAGGCAATAGAAGAAGCCCATCAACGTGGAGTCAATGGTCCCGCTGTAACCCCTTACCTGCTGGGCAGGTTAAGAGATTTGACAGGCGGGAAAACCCTTACAGCGAACCTCGCCCTCTTAAAAAATAACGCCAGCCTTTCAGCGGATATCGCGAAACAACTGGCTGGTCCTGCCACCCTGACAATCTGACTTTTACGGCAATGGACTTGGTGTCTGGGTAGGGATCACGATGCCAGGGGTGACCTGGGCAGTCATCGTCTGGTCCGCAGCTGAAGGATTGATCACGAACCTGCCCGAGTTCTTCCAGGTGGACCCAACAAATATTTGAACCTCGTAATTTCCCGGCAGCCACTCTCCAGCATCCCGAGTGCAATCTGTAAACCCATATCCACCGGAAGACCAGGTCCATGCCCTTGTTTCGGCACAAATGATCTGATCCCCATACAGCCAGATCGCAGACCACTGGACGCCTAACACCATCCGGTCATAGGAATACCCGCCATATATGGTCGTTAGCGGTCCATCAAAATTCGACTTTTCTTCGATCACAACACCATCTTTGATCTGGTTGGAAAAAGTGATCGGGCTGAATATAGCGCTTGTGTCCACTCCCACGGGAGTCTGGATAGTCGCGATCAACTGCTCCGGCAGCGCAGGGGTATAAGTCTGCGAGAGAGTCATGGTAATGGTTGGCGTGGAGGTCATCGATGGGGTGTTGGTAATCGTCGGTGTCAGTGTAGTTGTGGGCGTCACGGTGATCGTCGGTGAAGGAGGGAAATAACGATATGCCACCGGTTCTCCGAATTGAAACACCACAAAGCCGATCAACCCCAAACCAATCGCGAGTAAGAATAAACGCCAGCCGTGATAGATCAGCACCTGGCGTTTTTGGTAGAACTGAAGCGTCCTTCCCGCGTTGATGGATTTAAATGCCATCACCAGGCTCACGATCATGGCAATCGCGAGAAAAAATAGGACAACCCTTATGGTCATGGCAATATCGATATTCATTCGGCTTCCAAGCGCATTATAGCACGCGGATTTTGACCACCTGGAAAATTTCCCGGCTATTGAAGCGCAGTGAGGTACGGTTCAGCAAAAAGCACCGGGGTTCCACCAGTATGCCAGAAGAGGATACGATCGTGTTTTTGAAAGAAACCCTGCCGGATAAGACCGATCATACCCGCGGCTGCCCTCCCCGTGTATACCGGGTCGAGCAGCAGACCCTCCAGGCTGGCAAACATGCGGATGGCTTCGATTTCAGGTTCTCCCATGACAGCGTATCCGCCGCCTAGATAATCATCATTCACCATGACAAGGTCAGGTGGAACCTGCAGGTTGAGATCCAGTTTTTCGCAACCCTGGTGCACGAGATCGAGGACAAGCGTTTTCAGGTCAGCAGCAGGGTTATCTACACTAATCCCAAGGATCCTGCCATGGAATCCTTGCAACAGGCTTCCCAGTACCATCCCAGCCTGGGTTCCGCCGGAAGAAGATGCGACCACGATCCAATCGGCGATACCCTGCTGCTCAACGATCTCCTGCATCGCCTCCACATACCCCTGCAGACCAATCGCATTCGATGCGCCGTATGGGATCAAGTACGGTTTTCTGCCCATTTCGCTTGCGTTTTGATAGACATCTTGCAGCGTCTGCTCGCGCTTCTCGCGCGTCGTCCAAACGACCTCCGCGCCAAACAACGAATCCAGGTAAAGATTTCCTGTCCGCTTTTCGGGTTCCTCTCCAGATAGCACCAGGATGCACTCAAATCCCATTCGGGCAGCCAACGCTCCGGTCTGGCGGCAGTGGTTGGATTGGATCGCCCCAGTGGTGATAAGTGTTTTCGCACCTTCCTTAACGGCATCCGCGAGCAGATATTCGAGCTTGCGCGTCTTATTGCCGCCAAAGCCAAGTCCGGTCTGATCGTCTCGTTTGCACAGGATTTGCGGTCCGCCGAGCGCCTGGCTCAACCGTGGCAATTCTTCAATCTTTGTAGGTAAGTGTGCCAGGTTCAGCTTTGTCAATTTCATGCGACCTCCCTTTTTATCTGCCGTCGCCTGATCCTTCGGGTGACCTCAAGGATCTTGGGCAGTACAACCTGGTAAAGGTAATAAAGTAAAGGTTTGATCGGCAGATCCCAAGCGCCAATCGTCCGGACCACTTGTCCACCCAATCCTTCTTTGAAACGAAAAACGCCTACCATCCCATCTTCACTGTCGAATTCGTCAGGTGCACCCCACAGGTCATATTTGCTGCAGCCTTTTTCCCGGGCAATGCGCATGGCTTCCCATTGCAACAGGTAATTGGGCATTTTTTCCCGGTGCCTGCTTGAGGACATGCCGTAGACATACCAGGCTTTGTGTCCGAGGTGGAAAAGTACCAGCCCCGCAACCAGCTCGCCTTCGACTTCTGCGATCAACGCGGTAGCCAGGTCCTTACTCAGGAATTGACCCCACACTTCCAGGTAATACTCCTCCGGTCGGATGATGAACCCGTCCCGCGCTGCGGTTTCAGCGTAAAGTACATAAAGATACGGCAACTCGTCCAACGTCGCCTTCCTGACCGTCACACCGCTCTTCCGTGCCAGGCGCAGATTATAGCGCGTCTTTTGTTTCATCCGGGCCAGCCAATCGTCTTCAGTCCCGTCCAGGTCCAGCATCACCGTGTTGCGGAACTGTACTTGTTCAGGTGAGAACCTCCACCCTGAGTCTTTGAGTTCCTGCAACAAGGCAATACCAGGAGGGTTATCCTGCTGGTCGATTCGCCCCGGTACACCTCTGCCGACTTCCACTTCGGGATCGATTTTTAAGAAGATCAACCCCTCCCGGCGGGCAAATGTGACCAGGTCGGCTAACACACGGCTGCGCAGGTCATCATCGCTCCAATCCATCAACGGTCCACGCGGAATGTACCCGACCCGCAATCCTAACAGAAATCGGGCGGGGCGCACTTCGCGAATCAGCACCTGTGCCGCGGCGTTGACTTTGCCATCCCCATCCTTCCAGGTCAGCTGTCGGGTTTGCCAGCCAACCTTTTCTTTGATGGCTGCCCACTCACCTGTTTGCAGGAAATGAGGGGCGGGCATTGAGAGGACAAGGTCATTCCAGCCGAAATCTATCTCAGCGGTCATGTTCCCCTTTTTCCCAATCCCGAACGGATTGTTCGGCACTGGGGCCAGCCAGGGGGATCGAATCGATCTCCTCTGCATGGAAAAATCGCGCGTCCAGTGTCTCTGCTGTCTTGGTCAGGGTTCCGCCTAAGAGATCTCCATCATAAATGATTACCAGCACCTCCCCCCGCGGATCATCGTGGTCAAGGTAAATGTCCACAATCCTTTGTGCACTGATCCGCAGTCCAGTTTCTTCCAGTGTTTCCCGTTCAGCTGCAGCGCGTGGATCCTCACCTTTCTCCACGTATCCCGCTGGCATATGCCAGCAGCCAGACCAGGGTTCAAACCTGCGCTGTACAAGAAGCAACCGGTGTTCCTGTACAATCCTCGCCCCTGCGCTGACCTTCCATTGTTCATAGAAAACAGTATGGCATTCCGGGCAGACCTGTCTTGGATAGCCCTCGATCAATTCCTCGCGGCAGGCTGTACCGCATTTTGAACAGAACTCCGCCAGCTCAGCCTTCATGCGAGCCCCTCAGCTTCTGATAGACTTCGAACAATCGATAGAGTGATTTTTTATACACCTTATCCCAAGCGCCAACAGTGCGAAATGCTTGCCCGCCAAACCCGCGTTTGAATCGGTAGACTCCCCACAATCCCTGGTGAGAATCGCGGCGGAGAAATTCAGCTTCGAGAAGGTCCTCTTCCATGTCCGGGATGCCCCAAAGATCATAGAATTGACAGCCGCGCGCTTTTGCCCATTTTATCGCCTCCCACTGCACCAGGTAAGCGGGCATGCGGTTTCTCTCAGCATCCGAGGAGGCTCCGTACATGTAATACGCCATCCTGCCGCTCCGGGCGACAATTAAAGATGCCAGGGGCTGCTCCTGGAAATAAGCTGTGAACAATTCGCAATCCC
The DNA here is from genome assembly GCA_963774925.1 of uncultured Chloroflexia bacterium. Classification (GTDB taxonomy): domain Bacteria; phylum Chloroflexota; class Anaerolineae; order Anaerolineales; family Anaerolineaceae; genus UBA6107. The sequence goes on along the minus strand of CAVZGM010000001.1, from coordinate 123,893 downwards.
CAGTTGGATGAAAGAGTTCATGGAAGCGCTTGTAATAGGCGAGCTGATGAACGCCGAAGCCATCTCGGGTCGAAGTGGTTTTTGTAAGTTGATGGAACTCTTCCACCCTGTTATTGGCTTCAACCACGACATCCTTTTTCTCAGCCAGGCGGATGTTGTATCGCGTCTTCTGCTTCATCCTGGAAAGGAGTTCCTCTTCGCTTCCCTCAAGGTTGACCAGGATGGTGCGACGGGGTTGGAAAGGGGAAGCTGGACGCAGGTTTTTTACCAAGTCGGAATACCTGTCCGCCTGACCTTCCCATTCATCCAGTTCAATGCGTAAAAAGATCGCATTTTTCTCATGGCAGACGGAGTCAATCTCATCGAGAAAATCCGGGGATAATCCAACCGGACCCTTGGGAATGTACGCGATGCTGAAATTACCGGGGAGTTTCCGGAATAAAACCTGCGCGCCTGCATCGCCAACAACGATGCGAACTGCCTGCCAGCCAAAATTTGATTTTAATTCACCCCACGCGGAACGCTGCAGCAGGGCTGCATCGGGGTGAGTTCCCAGGAATTCGTCCCAGCCTTTGATATCGGTCTGCATGATTATTCGATGGATAACAATTCAGGTGCAGGCGTCACGCCGAGAGACGAACCGGGGATAGTCTCATCAACCATCTGAATGATCTCATCCGCCTTCTGTTGGTCCGCAAGTTCAAGCAAATGCTTGATCCTGGAACTAAGCGCCGTACCTTTCAGGTTGCCGGGTTCGTCATACTGGAAGATGTCCGGGTGTTGGGTCGGCTGGAACTGGTTGCCCTCTTCCCACAGGTCTTCGCTCAGTTTTTCACCGGGGCGTATACCAGTATACTCAATGGCGATATCCTTACCAGGTTCCAGTCCTGAAAGCCGGATCAAGTCTTCCGCCAGGTCACGGATAAATACCTGTTCACCCATGTTCAGCACGAAGGTTTCCCCTCCACTTCCCATACCTGCAGCTTGTAGTACCAGGTACACCGCTTCCGGAATGGTCATGAAGTATCGCTTCATGTCCGGATGCGTGATTGTTACTGGACCCCCGTTGGCTATCTGGTGTTTGAACAGCGGCACAACGCTCCCGCGGCTGCCCAGGACATTCCCAAAGCGAACCACCTCGTATCGGTTGCCAGTGCGTGCCGCGGCATCCAAAACGATCATCTCTGCAAACCGTTTGGTTGCGCCCATGATGTTCGCCGGTCGGATGGCTTTATCAGTCGAAATCATGACCATCTGGCATATACCATTAATCTCGCTCGCCTTGACCACGTTTTGAGTCCCGCGCACGTTATTATCGACAGCTTCAGCGATATTCATTTCCATCAGCGGAACATGCTTATGCGCGGCAGCATGGAAAACGACCTCCGGTTTGTGCTCCTGGAATTTCAGGTTTAACCGCTGGAAATCCCGCACATCCACGATGACCGGGCTGATTGGCAGCACTGGAAAACTTTCCTGGATCTCCAGTAAGGACTCGAAGATGCTGTTTTCGCCATGCCCAAGGAGGATCAACTTTGATGGATCCCAACGCGCGATTTGACGGCACAATTCCCGTCCGATTGACCCGCCAGCCCCAGTGACCAGGACGCATTTACCGGTAAGCGCTTCTCCGATCAATTCTTCCTTCATGTGGGTCGGTTGTCGACGCAAGAGGTCAGTGATGTCCACCTCGCGCAGCCTGCTGATGCTTACTTTGCCACCCAGTAACTCGTAGATACCCGGCATGGTGCGGAAAGGGATGTTTTTCAGACGGCACTCATCGGCAACTTTGCGGATAACCGAGCCGCTCGCCGAGGGAATAGCGATGATGACCTCATCTACTTTTTTATGCTCAAGGACCCTGGAAAGGTCAGTGACAGCCCCAACCACTGGAATACCATGGATCTGCTGCTTCATTTTTACCGGGTTATCATCCAGAAAGCCAACCGGTTTTAGGTTCAATTCGGGATTCTTCTGGAGTTCGCGGACAACCAGGGCTCCTGCATCTCCCGCGCCGATGATCAGGCTACGTCGCGCTTGCTTCGCTTTGATGGAGGAAGAGATAGACTTAACGCTATCCGAAAGCAGCCGAAGGGTAAAGCGGATGCCGCCGATCAAGATCAGGGACAGCAGCCAATCGATGACAAGCACCGAACGCGGGAGTCCAATGAAGACTTTGAAGGTCAACAATAGGATCATGGTCACAGAAACAAGCACCGACGCGCTGGTGACCGAGAAGAGGATCAATCTCAATTCTTTGGTGCTGGCATAACCCCATAACCTGCGGTACATCCCAAAAAAGTAATAGACCGGTATCTTGATCAGGATTGATGCCCCGATCATCCAATAAGCAGATGGCAAGTAATAGAAGAACAACGCACCTAATTCCAGGCGCAGTGCATAAGCGCCAAGAATAGCGAAGACCGTAAGGAAAATATCAGCAATGACGAGGTAGCGGTTGCGCATGATACGGATAACTTTCATTTACAGTCCTCTAAAGCCAAGAACGGCGCCTACCGTCCGCAGGATGATGGTCAGATCAAGCAAGAGATTGCGGTGCTTGATGTAATACAGGTCATATTCAAGTTTTACCGCCATGTCTTCAATCGTTGAAGCATAGCGCTGGTTGATCTGTGCCCAACCGGTCAAGCCGGGTCGGACGAATAATCTTGCTCGGTAGAACGGGATCTTTTCCTGGAACTGGTTGACCAGCTCGATCTGTTCGGGGCGCGGTCCCACGATGCTGCTCTCCCCTTTCAAAATACTGAAAATCTGGGGGAGTTCGTCCAGGTGGCTCTTGCGCAGAAGCTTCCCAAAACGGGTGACGCGTTGATCGTTCTCGACAGCAGTTCTTGCCACGCCATCCTTATCCGCATCCGCCACCATCGTGCGAAACTTATACATCTTGTAAGGTCTTCCGTTTTTGCCCACTCGCATTTGGGAGTAGAGCAAGGGTCTGCCGCTGTCAATCAAGATACAGATGGCGATGAAAGGAAACAGAATAGCCAATCCGATCATCCCGGTCATCGCACCGAGGATATCTATCAACCGCTTCAACACCTCGAACAAACCGCCGGTGTGGGATTGATCGATGAAGGAACGCAACACCCAGTCTGATTGGAGGAGCTTGATGGGAACACGGTGGAACAGATCTTCATAGACTGCAGGCAGAGACGTCACCTCGATTCCCTGCTCCTCAGCCCTGAGTATCTCCCTGAATGTCTGGGGCTGGACATCCCCGGAGATGGCAAAGATGAGATCAGTGATGGCATATTGTTCGATGAGCTCTTCAAGTTTCAGTGCATCTCCCAACACCGGAAATTCGGAAAGAGTCTGCCCTTGTTTGCCTGGGTCATCATCAATGTACCCAACCAGGATAAAAGGCGCAGGATGGATTTCGCTGAACATTTGCGCCAGTGTCGTGCCTGCCATCCCAGCACCGATCATCAATACCCGGCGCAGAAATACCGGTGCGGTGAAAATTCGAATATAAAGCAAGCGCCACAAGATGGTGAGCAGAAAGACTGCGAGAATGAAAATGAGTACACCCCGGCGGGGGAGTGAATTCGGTTCGGAAATGAAGAAAACGATCAGATAGAATACGATGCCAATCCCTGCCGCGGTGATCACCCCCCGGATGACGTCCGGTCTGCGGTTGGCTTTCCGTACATCATAAATCTCGAGCAGGAAAACGATCCACAACAAAGGGAGCAGGTAAAACCAGAACGGCGCACGCTGATTGAGAAACGCCCATGAAAAATCCAGCCAATCCTTCTGTGCCCAAAAATACAGGCCCAGCAGGATGGAAAGATAACCAGCCAGGAGGTCGCCGAACAGGAGCACAAGTTGGCGCTCTCCATTGCGGATCCTCCATCGATTTTTCACTAACGGTTTTTCATTCACCATTTCGATCGGTCAGTTTTATTGATTTGAACAAACTCCACCAGAATCCGGACCCCCAGGAAAAGTGCATGGTCATGATCGCCAGGGGTACTCCGAAAATGTGACTGATTTGCTTTCTCTTTCGTGCAACCATGACCGCACCAATGAGAAGAATGCCCAGGTAAAGAGCAATAACTGAAAGGAGCAGGATCAAGGCGGGAAACCAGAAAGTTGAGAATAATAATAACATCAAAAGCCCCAGTATAAATAATGGGGGGAGCGCCTGTCTCCAGCGCAACGTCGAAGGGTAACGCCGAAGCATGCGCAGTTTCCAAAAGCCGTAAGTGAAATATTGCCGCGCGAGTGATTTCAGGTCAGCACGGGAATAATAGACCGCCCGGATGGCGGGGTCGATCCATATCTTTCCAACGCTTTGCCGGATGCGGGTATTGAATTCATAATCTTCGTTTACCAACAAGGACTCATCATAACCACCAATCCGGTCAAAAGTTTCGCGTGAAAAGGTCCCAAATGCCACAGTATCCGCTTCGGTAGCCACACTGGAGGTACGGTAGCGGGCGTCTCCGACACCAAGAGGATGGGAGGTTGCCACCGCGATCGCCCGCGCAATCCAGGTCTCCGCACCCGGCTGGACATCAATCACGCCTCCAACATTTGCACCCAGCCCAGCATCAAGCGCGCTCAGACTTTTTTCGATGTAATCCACCGCGGGGATGGCATGCGCGTCCATGCGCGTGATGACCCGCCCGTTTGAGTTGCGAATCCCAATATTCAACCCCGCTGCGATGATTCTCTGGGGGTTATCCACAACCTTGATCTGCATATCCGGGTAAGCTGCTTGAAACTCAGCGATGCGCTCCCGGGTTCCGTCTAACGAAAGGGCATCAGCGATGACGACCTCGATGAATTCAGATGGATAGGTCTGACGCTGAATCGCCTCAAGGACGACCTTGATGGTTCGATTTTCGTTATAACAGGGGATTACGACCGATACCAGCCTGGATTGCATGAGTTTTTGGATTGGGTTAATGACAGCAATCTTCCTGGCAGAGCATGGAGATCGCCTCGATCTCCACAAGGGCATTCTTGGGCAATCCAACCACAGCAACGGTTGTCCGCGCCGGAAAATCTCTCTCAAAAAACTCAGAGTAGACTGTGTTCATTTTCGAAAAATCCGCCATATCCCGCAGGTATACTGTCGTCTTCATCGCGTTACACAGGCAGGAATTGCCAGCCTTCAGAATTGTTTCAAGGTTCCGAAATGCCTGCCGGGTTTGAGCTTCGATTCCGCCTTCCACCAACTCACCAGTCGCAGGATCAATCCCGATCTGCCCGGCGGTGAAGATGAACGGTCCACCGCCTGTGGCGATGGAGTAAGGACCAATTGGAGCTGGAGCTTCCTGTGATATGATCACCTGCTTTTCATGACAAGCCATTTGGTTCCTCCAGTGAATTTTCATTCATTTTATACGAACTGGTGTAAAAGGTAAACCATTAGAAAGATGACCCATCAAAGAGAAATAATCCTCTTAAAAACCGCAAACAATCAAGACTGGTATAATTGCCGTGATTTTAAAAAGGGAGACGCAGGAATACGATGTTAGAGAAATTAAATGCCATTGAGAATCGATTTAATGAGCTTAATCGACTGATCGAGGAAAACGCGGAAAATTACACCAGGGTGGCTGAACTGGCTAAGGAACGGGCAGAGCTTGAACCGCTCTATCAGCATATCGAGAAGTATCGCTCCCTTACCAATCAATTAGAGCAGGCAAAACAGCTCTCGGATTCAGGTGACCCGGACATGGTCGACCTGGCTGCCATCGAGATTGCAGAACTCCCTCCCCAGATCGAAACGGTCGAGCGGGAACTGAGAGCCATGCTGCTGCCCAAAGATCCACGCGACGATCACAACGTTTATATTGAAATTCGCGCCGGCGCTGGTGGTGATGAAGCAGGTCTATTTGCAGCCGAGTTGATGCGGATGTACATTCTCCACGCCGAAGCGCGAAATTGGCCGGTGGAAATGATCTCCTCGAATGAGACCGGCATCGGCGGGTTCAAGGAAGTGATCTTCATGATCCGCGGAAAAGGCGCGTATTCCAGGTTCAAATATGAATCCGGGGTGCATCGGGTGCAGCGCATCCCAGCCACCGAATCCTCCGGACGCATTCATACTTCCACCGTCACCGTAGCGGTCATGGCTGAAGTCGAAGATGTGGATGTCCCGATCCCGGAGAGCGATCTGGAAATCGAAGTGTTCCGATCTTCCGGTGCTGGCGGTCAGAATGTGCAGAAAAACTCCACTGCGGTTCGCATCACGCACAAACCAACCGGCATGGTGGTCGCCTGCCAAGATGAACGGTCACAACTTCAAAACAAGCTCCGAGCGCTCGGCATCTTAAAAGCCCGCATCTACGAGATGGAGCAGGAAAAACTGCATCAGGAAAGGGATGCCGCCCGCCGTTCTCAGGTGGGTACCGGGGATCGTTCAGAAAAGATCCGCACATACAACTACCCCCAAAGCAGGGTCACGGATCACCGCATCAATTACTCGTCTCACAATCTCACCAGTGTGATGAATGGCAACCTGGACCAGTTCATCGACGAACTTTCCCTGCGCGACGAGACTGAACGCCTGTCAACCTCAAATGAGGATGAAGATTAATCTCGGCGATTGGCTGTATCATAATATTGAACAATTGAAGGGGATGACAGAGTTCCCCCTCATTGAAGTCTCCACGATCGCAGCCTCTATTCTCGGTCAACCAAAAGAATGGGTTTTTGCCCATCCTGAATTCGCTCTGCATGAGGAACAAATGGTTCTTCTGAACAACGCGGTCAACCTTTTGCTCGCAGGTACACCGTTGCCGTACATTACCGGAAAATCACATTTTTATGGACTCGAATTCCGGGTAACACCCGAAGTCCTCATTCCCCGTCCGGAAACCGAGGAATTGGTCGAGAAAGCCATTCAATGGCTGGAAAACCACCCGGCAAGAACACGAGTCGCAGACATCGGCACCGGTTCTGGCGCGATCGCAATCGCACTGGCGGACCGCTTCCCAGAGCTGCGCTTGCTGGCGACTGATATTTCAGTAAGCGCGTTGGAAATTGCCCGGGAAAATGCCCGTATCAACCAAGTGGAGGACCGGATCACCTTCCTGCCTTCTGACCTGCTGGTAAAAGTTGATCAGAAGTTCGATCTATTGCTGGCGAATCTTCCCTATATCCCAACTAACGCCCTGGCAAATCTTGCTGTTTCCAGGTTCGAACCGACCCTTGCGTTGGACGGTGGAGACGATGGGTTGGTGTTGATCAATCGACTCCTCGATCAGTCCCAAAAATCGCTTGCACCGGGGGGATGCATTATTTTGGAATTTCAATATAATCATACCAATGCGGTGCTTGACTTGACGCGCAAGTTTTATCCCGATGCCCAGGTGACTTGTTACCAGGATCTGGCGGGCATCCCTAGAGGAGTGATCATCCAAAACTGATGTCGGAAAAATTCACCACCATCACCCTTCCTGCCAGCCTTCCAGCTTCCCTTGAAGCAGCTATGGAAATTTTACGTTCCGGAGAAATTGTCGCCTTTCCCACTGACACTGTATATGGTTTAGGGGCTAACGCGTTCTATTCCCCAGGCATCATCAAGTTATTTGAAGCTAAAGGGCGGGATTCCAATAAGGCGATTGCTGTATTGATCGGCTCTCTTGACCAACTCGAGTTATTGACCGATCCTCTCAACGAGCGTGCTACAAGGCTGGTCAACCATTTCTGGCCTGGTGCACTGACTATCGTTGTGCCTAAAAAATCTGACCTGCCGGAACTCCTTTCCGCCGGAAATTCGATCGGCATTCGCATGCCCAATCATCCGGTTGCCATCGAACTCCTAAAAAGGTTTGGACCAATAGCGACAACTTCTGCGAACCTCTCCGGAGGAAACAACCCTCATGATGCGGGAGATGTCTTCCGACAACTCAAAGATCGCGTTCCCCTGATCCTGGATGGCGGTAAATGCCCGGGAGGGATTCCCTCGACTGTGATCGAGTGCGGTTCTGACGAAGTAAAGATTCTCAGGGAAGGCGCGATCCCGCTGGCAGAGATCGAAAAGGTTTTACGAGCGGAAGTTTGACCAGCTAACCTTGTTAAGATGAAATAATCATATCCTTCTGGATGGAAATCATTTTTTGGAACACTCCCCCATGGGAGATTAATTCCTGCATTACCCCTTTTTCGACAATCCTTCCCTTGTCCAAAACGATGATTTCATCGACTTGTACAAGCAGGTCGAGTCGATGAGTGACCATCAAAATCCCCTTTTGGGCAAAGACTTTGGTCAAGGTCTTCAGAATCTCAATTTCATTCATTGGATCAAGATTTGCGGTTGGTTCATCCAGCAGGATAAAGTCCGGATCGGTCAGCAGGATGCGTGCAATCGCCAACCGCTGACGCTCCCCGGCGCTGAGCCGAAGTCCATGCTCTCCGACCCAGGTATCCAACCCGTCAGGCAGCCCCGAGAACCACTTCTCCAATCCTGCCATTCCTAACACGTCCAAAAGCCGCGTTTCCCGGGCAGCGGGCTCTGCCAGGAGCAGGTTTTCCCGCAAGCTGGTATTAAAGAGGAAAACGGATTGCCCGATCACTCCAAAATGCTGCCTCCATGAATCCGCGCCAAAGATTTCGATTGGTTTTTCATCCAAGCTGATCCTGCCAGATGTTGGTTCCCAAAACCTGAGCAGCAGGTCGAACAGGGTCGATTTACCAGATCCGCTCAATCCCACGATCGCCTTGATTTGACCTTGTTTAAGCACCAGGTTGATGTCCGCAAGTACATACTGCTTTTCACCGGGATAGCGAAAGCTGATATGGTTTAAACGCAACTCAGAAGAGGGTTCTTGCTTCTCAGCCAGATTTGACACGATGCCAGTGGGTTCTGAAGTGGAGAGTGTAAATAATCTCCTGGCAGCTTCCCGGCTTGAGGTGAGAACCCTGGCAGCTTGCGGCATTGCGATGGTAGCTTCGAACCCCGCTGAGACAACCAGCAGGATGACTGCGAGCGACACCCCGGAAAGCGTACCTTTACTGACAAGAGGAACCGTGAGCACAACCGCTGTCAGGATAGTCAGATTCATCACCAGCAGGTTGAGCGCGTTTTGCGCAGCGGTAAGCGTATTCTGCGCAAGTTGCGCTTTCTTTAACCCCTGGTTTTCGACCTCAAGTCTACTTTGCCATCTCCTCAGCGCATTGTTTGTAGCCAGGTCCTCCAGTCCCTGGATGTATTCCACAGCCAGGGATGAATAAATGGAATTGTGACCAGCGATTCGCTTTGTGTATTCCCGCGAAGCCCACAGACTCAACCTTGGTAGGATGAAACCATTAATGAGCAATCCCAGACACACGATCAGTCCGAGTTGGTAAAAATAACCACCGATAAAAACCCCCAAACCCACAGTGAAAACCGCGGCGACAATTATCGGGGTAAAAACCCGGACAAAGAAATTTTCCAATGTTTCGATGTCACCAATCATCTTTTCCAGCAGGTCGCCGCTGTGTTGAGACGCCAGGTTCGCAGGCGCACCTGGCTCGATCCGTTGGTAAAGATCGCTGCGCAGCTTTGAGACGATGCGCAGGTTAACCGAATGCGAGACCACACGCTCCAGGTAACGAAAGATCGCACGGGAGAGCCCGAAAAAGCGCACCCCAACAATGGCAACCTGCAGCTCAGCTATGGAAGGGTGTAAGGCAGCGCTGGCGATCAAGTAGCCGGAAGTGCCTAACAACCCGATCCCCGCGCAGATCGTGGCAATTCCCAACAATAAGGAAAGAATGATCCTCCCAGAAAATCCGCGCATGATCAACAGAAGTGGTCTTAGCGGGCTGCTCATTGAACCCCGCCAGCCTTGACCAGCTCAGCATATGCCCCAACATTCTCCAGCAGGGATTGATGGTTGCCAAACCCCGCAAGTCTGCTATCTCGCAGGAAGATCACTTCGTCTACTGTACGCACAGTGCTCCAGCGGTGGGCGATCGTGAGCGTCGTTCTGCCCCTGCACAATTCCTCCATTGAGTTCAGCAGTTGCTTCTCTGTCATCGGATCAAGGTGTGAGGTGGGTTCATCCAACAGGATCAACCGGGGATCTTTCAGCAAGGCACGCGCAATGGCGAGTCTTTGCGCTTCACCACCGCTGAGGCGGTTTCCGGATTCGCCCAGGTTTGTTTGCATCCCATCCGACAATGACTTGACCACGCTCTCCAGCCCTGCTGTCTTTGCAGTAGAAAGGAGGACTTCGAGATCGTAATCATCCCTGCCGAGTGTAAGGTTCTCCTGAAAGGAGGCATTGAAGAGCATCGGGTTCTGCGGCACCCACCCCAGAAACTTCCGCCATTCCTCCCCCGTCCAGGAGCGGGTATCGATCCCGTTGAGGGTGATCTCACCTTCCTGGGGATCAATGAACCGCAGGAGAAGGTACGCCAGGGTGGTCTTCCCCGACCCACTTTTACCCACCAGTGCATAATGGGAATTGGCTCTCAATACCAGGTTAATATTTTGCAGCGCGGGTCTGGCAGCACCTGGATAAGTGTAGGTGACATTTTTAAATTCAATGGCAAATGATCCATTGAATTGGTTTGCCAGAGGTTCACCCGAATAATCAATAACAGCTTCCAGCTCGGGTACGTCCAGCACCTCGAAGATCTTCGCCGCCGCGGTCACTCCGCGCATCCCAGCGTGGTAGCGAGCGCTCAGGTTGCGCAATGGCAAGTAGAATTCCGGAGCAATCAGCAGGATAAAGAAAGCCTGCTGAAACTCTATGCGTGAGTAAAGCAGCCGCAGCCCGATCTCGACAGCGATCACGGCAGTGGAGATCGTCGCCACCAATTCCAATGCCAACGCGGAAAGAAAAGTGATGCGTAACACGGATAGGGTTACCGCACGGTATTCTTCCGCGTTATCCAGGATCTGTACTCCCCGATCCTTGCTCCTGCCAAGCATTTTCAGAGTGGCAATCCCCTGCAAGGAATCCATGAAGAAATCCCCCAACCTTGTCAGGTTTAACCACTGTTTTTTAGTCAACGCTTCGGCTGCCCACCCAATCAATACCATGAATAGCGGGATCAATGGAGCAGTCAGGAGAAAGATTAATCCTGTAAGCAAGTCAAGGGGGAAAACCACCACCAGGGTAACCAGGGGGAGCACCGCTGCCAAGATCACCTGGGGCAGGTATTGAGCAAAATAAGCTTCGAGCGATTCCACACCCAGCAGAGCAGTAGTGACCAATTCCCCGCTGCTTTGTCCACTTAGAAAAACCGGTCCCAGCCTTTCAATCTTCTCCAACAGAGATCTGCGCAAGTCGGTCTTGATCCTTATCGCTGCTCTACCAGCAAAGAGGTTTTCAAGAAAACTGAATAACACGCGCAGGAAAATGACCGCAACGATGAGGAAAAGGATATTGCTGACGACTGCCAGGGGATGATGATCAATGAAAACGCCGGAAATCACCCTGCTGAGCTGGAACGCCTGGAAGAGGGTCAACCCACCCCCAAGGATGCCAAACAGGAGGATAATCAAAAATGACCACCCTGTAGCTTTCGCCAGCGCGATCAGGCGGGGGTGCAGTTTCATTGACTTATTTTACTCTGAAGGGTGACCGCTTACACTACAGAAGGATTTGTGTTCTTTCTGGTAATTTATTAGAATTCCAATAGCTTCAGGATATCCTGAAGTGCGGCATCAAAGACCTCTGCCATGATCTCGTCGCTAACCCGGTAAGGTCCGCCATACACCCCATCTCCCAACTGCTCCCTCACCGCGCTGGATGAGAGGATTCGGCTGGTATCAAAAGGCTGCTTGTCGCCCTCCGGCATATTGTGCGTTCGTAGGAATGGGAAGGCTTCCAGCCAGGAAGCATGATATCCCTTAAGCCCATGCGCAGTAGCCACCTCCTGCACCGAGGACGCTTTCCACCATTCATACCAGGAGAGTTGCAGGTCGGGGATTTCATTGACCAGTTCTCCAAGCGATACCTTGGCAGGGGCGTTTCCGCCATGACCATTAACAATAAGGATTCGCCTAAAACCCTGTCCGTACAGAGAGCGGACGATATCCTCCGCCACTGCAAGGAATGAGGTGACCCGCAAGCTGATGGTTCCCGGATATGTCGTGAAATAGGAGGAGCAGCCGAAGTTGAGTGCAGGCGCGACCAACACTCCGGTTTTCGTCTGACGCGGCTTCGGCCAGCGCCTGGGGAATGCGCACATCAGCTGAGAGGCAGATGTACCCATGCTGCTCATTTGCACCAAGCACTACCATGATGCGGTCATCCTTCTTCAGGTATTGCTCAACTTCCATCCAGGTCATTTCCGCCAAGTTCATCAGTCCTCCTAAGAAAAGGGGCAGAATCTACTCCTGCCCCTATCAATCATAAAACTATATTAACCAGCCTGCCTTTGACGTAGATCACCTGGCGGGGAGCGTTCCCTTCCAGGAATCTGACCACGGCTTCGCTCTGCAGCGCGGCACTCTTGGCTTCTTCTTCGCTGATCTCGGCAGGAACGGTCACGCGGTCACGCACCTTGCCATTCACCTGCACCACCAGGGTGATCTCATCGGCTTTGGCGGCTGCCTGATCCACTTTCGGCCAGGGTTGGACGTGGATCGAGTAAGGTTTTCCCATCCTCTCCCAAAGTTCTTCCGAGATATGCGGTGTGACCGGCGCGAGCATTTTCACATAGATTTCGCAGGCTTCCTTCCACGCGGATGTCCCACCACACTCGGGCTTCAATCTCGCCATCTCGTTGGACAATTCCATCAAGCTTGAAATGATGGTATTGAACTCAAAGATCTCGAAATCCCGTGTGACTGATGCCAGAGTTTGGTGAACCTTTCGCCTTAAGGTTTTTTCACTTTCCACAGACGATTTCCCAGCCTGACCAGGTTCCAGGATGATCGACCAGACCCTGCGAAGCCAGCGGGAAACCCCATCGATCCCGCCGCTGTTCCACGGTCCGCCCATGTCCCACCGGGCAAAGAACATCAGGAAGGCCCGTGTGGCATCCGCACCATACCCCTTCACCAATACATCCGGGGAAACCACGTTCCCCCGGCTCTTGGACATCTTTTCCGAGTCCTCACCCAAGACCATGCCCTGGTTGCGCAGCTGAAGCATCGGTTCATTGCCTTCCACGATCCCAAAGTCCCGCAGTGCCTTATGGAAAAATCGCGTGTAGATCAGGTGCATGTTGGCGTGCTCGATTCCACCGGTATAGATATCCACAGGCATCCAATAATCATATTCGCGCGGGTCGAAAGGTCCCTTGTCATAATCCGGGCTCAGGTAGCGCAAATGGTACCAGGAGGAGCACATGAAGGTGTCCATGGTATCTGTCTCACGTTCTGCTTGCCCGCCGCATTGCGGGCAGGACACAAACCGCCAGGTTGGATGCAATTTTAACGGGCTTTCACCGGTTGGTTTCCATTCCACGTCCTCCGGCAGGGTCACCGGCAACTGATCCTCTGGAATCGGTACAATTCCGCATTTTGGGCAATGCACCATCGGGATGGGGGAACCCCAATACCGCTGGCGGGAGATGAGCCAGTCGCGCAACCGGTAATTGGTGGCTGCCTCGCCCACACCAAGTTTCACCACATATTCCACTGCTTTGCGGAATGAAGTATCGCCCGGTGTCCCGGTCAGCTCGCCAGAGTTCACCATGGTTCCGCTGGCAGGGACCGCCACGGTCATTTCCGAACCTGAGATGAATGGTGCGCCGGGGGGTTGGATCACAACCTTCACTTCCAGCTCATACTTCCTGGCAAACTCAAAATCCCGCTGGTCATGGGCCGGCACCGCCATGATCGCGCCGGTACCGTAAGTCATCAAGACGTAATCCGCCACCCATACCGGTACCTTTTCACCGTTGACCGGGTTGATGGCATAGCCACCGGTGAACACCCCGGTCTTCTCCTTATCAGTCGCCTCCCGCTGGATATCTGTCTGACGGCTGGCATCCAGGATGTACTGGTCCATTTCCGCGCGCTGTTCATCGATGGTCAATTTTGGCACCAGAGGATGCTCAGGCGCGAGCACCATGAAGGTCACCCCCCAGAGCGTGTCCGGGCGGGTGGTAAAGACCTGGATCGCATCCCCCTGCTCGGTCTTGAAGGTCACCAGAGCGCCTTCCGATTTCCCGATCCAGTTGGTTTGCAGGGTTTTTACCCGCTCCGGCCAATCGATCCCTTCGTAGTTCAACAATTCTTCTGCGTATCGCGTGGTGCGGAAAAACCACTGGTTCAGGTCTTTCTTGATCACCGGTGTACCGCAGCGCTCACAGTGACGGTCATCGCCCCACACCTGTTCCCGCGCCAGGGTGGTGTTGCAGGTCGGGCACCAGTCCACCGGGGACATCTTGCGGTATGCCAATCCATGCTTGTGGAGCTGCAGGAAGAACCACTGAGTCCAGCGGTAATACTTCTCATCAGAAGAGATCATTTCCCGCCGCCAGTCAAACATGGCGCCCATGCTGCGGAACTGCTTACGCATCTTCTCGATATTCGCGTACGTCCAGATCTTGGGGTGAATGTTGTTTTTGATGGCAGCGTTTTCCGCTGGAAGTCCAAAAGCATCAAATCCCATCGGGAACATGACGTTGTATCCGTTCATGCGCTTGAACCTGGCGCGTGAATCGGAGGGCGCCATGGCATACCAGTGACCGATATGGAGATCACCAGATGGATAGGGCAGCATGGTCAATGCGTAGAATTTCGGCTTTTTATCGTCGATATTGGCGTGGTAAAGCTCATCAACGTCCCACTTCGCCTGCCACTTTGGCTCGATCATGCCCGGGTTATAAGGTTCGATCCTCTGGTTCATTTGTCGCTCCTGTCACTTAAAAATAAACTCCCTGGTTCTCACCAGGGACGAAGAAGTTCTCCGCGGTACCACCCTGCTTGTCTGTCAAAGGTTCCAGACCGCTTCATTTACGCTAACGGGTTTTCCGTCACCGGTTGATGATTTCACCGGTGCAGCTATCCCTTTTGGGGATTCAGGCGAGTTCGGTCTGCTGTGCTCCGTGGCACTCATCGGGCTCTCACCTCACTCTCCCGGTTCGCTGACGGATGACCTACTACTCCTGCTTTCGCTTTTGTGGACCCAGGGGGATTCGAACCCCCGGCCTTCTCAATGCCATTGAGACGCGCTCCCAACTGCGCTATGGGCCCAGGTTGTTGCTATGTCGAGCCTGCCGTGCTTGTGGACCTGGGGGGATTCGAACCCCCGGCCTCTTCAGTGCGATTGAAGCGCGCTCCCAACTGCGCTACAGGCCCGTTCACAAAGGTAGAGAGGATTTTACCCGACAGCAGCCGGGTTTGTCAAGACGCAATGATGTTATCGGTGTGAGGGGGTCAGCCCCCAATGATGTTTTCGGGATAGTGTCTGGTGCTAGTTATCCAGAAATTAGTCGATTGGTCTTAATGTGCCGATAATCTCCCGGCAGAGCCCGAGCTCACCCTCGCAGTTAACTTCAAGGTAATCATCTCCGCTGGTGAGGAATGCAAGAATCATCTGTTCTCCCGTGCTCGTTTCCACCAGGAAGGTCACCACAGCCCGGTCATCGGTCAGGAAATCAGTGCTTTCCTCTAGAATCGAAAACCCGGAGGCATCCCAGGCAAGTTTCCGCTGCGCGGTGTAGGCTTCGATATCACCAGGTGGATCCCAGGCATAAAGGGTAATCATCACGCGCGAGTCACCCTCCGCAAGACTTTCAAAGCTGCTGCCAGGCGAGAACAATCCCCCCTGCCAGCCCCTTTCACCGATCTGCACGGTTTGCTGGACCTGCCAACCCTGCGGGTAATCCAGCGCGATCCATGCCATTTCGTCTGTGTAAGTCGCGCTCTCGTAGCTCAAAGCAGGACGAGGCGTACTGGTAGCCGGTTCTGAGGTTTCCACCACGACTAGGTTCGACCTGTCCGATCGTTGCGGTCACAGGCATCGGTTCAGAGATTTCCTGCTTTTGGCAGGCTGCGAGCGAAACTGCGAGGATCGTGATAACCACAAAAAGGATTGCTCTTTTCATTTTCTGTCCAATCTTTTGTTAAGTATAGTCCAGACGAGAAAATGAAAGAATGGTTCCCGGGGTCAGCCTTTGTTGCAGGTTTTTACCTCAAGCGAGCAGCGCCTGAATCCCTGTCGCCGCCCACAAGGCAGCGTTGGTGGTATCGACAAAAAGGTCACAATTTCACCAGCTGTGGTTGATAGCACTTGACCGCCATGATGTACTGTTCCTTGAAGAACCTGTTGCGCAGGTAGTAGGGATCGTACTTCTTACGCAGGTCAATATCCCGCCGCCACTTGCGTTTCAACCGGACGGCATCAGCGGTCAGGTAAACCACCTTGATGCCGATCAGACCCGCGACTTCTTCATAAAGGAAAGGCGCATTGCCTTCCACGAAAATGATGTCCGCGGGTTCAATAATGACCGGGTTTCTGCCTGGTTTCAGCTTGCCCTGCAGGTCGTGGCTGGAAGTGCCATCTTTGAAATCATAGCGTGGGATGGTGATCGCCTTCCCCGCGCAGAGGTCCCGCAGGGAGGTCTTGAACAATTCAAAATGCAGTGCTTCTCTGCCAAGAGACCCTATCCCCCTAGCTTCGCGCTGGTCGCGGTCAGTCAGGAAGTTGTCCATTTCCACGCTGGAAATGGATTTCCCTTCGCCTTCGATCGCAAAACACAAACGTTCTACGATCTCCGTCTTTCCGGCAGCCGTGGGTCCGGCGATCGCCAGCAGGACCGGGGTCCCACGCTTGTGGATGAGACGCATCACCGTCTCGATAAAGCAGGTATCGATCTCCTGGTTTGCTTTTTCAAAATCCTTGTAACCCACTTCCTGTACCCGCTCAAGCTCCTGCTGCCCCTTGTGGAATTGCCGCCAGGGTTTCCCGCCAAGATAATCAACTACATCCATCGTCAGGTAAGGCGAATTGACTAGGAAATTAAAACCGCGGGTATCAAAGGTGAAATTTTTTTCGACCCACTCCAGCGAATACGTCTCCTGCACCAATCCGACAAACAACACACGCGTAAGGTCCATGATTCTCTCGTCCAGAACGATCTCGCCATTCTTCCTGGGCTTGATCTCGATGCGCTCAAAATACTTTAAGTCAAGCACGATGGCTTCGACTTCCGCGGTTGGCAGAGCAATGATGCTTTGCCAACCCAGTTCTGGGGCAATGTTGTCCAGGGCATAGCGGAACTCGTACAACGCCAATCCTGCGCAGGCAGGGCTGATCATTTTCATTTTCTCGTAGAGCACTTCCGAAAAACCATCTGATGAATAGAGCGAGGTTGTTGATTTCATGAAGGATTCCTTGGGTGAATTAGTTTCCTTAGCATAATCAGCCTCGCCATTCTTGTCAAACTGCTTTGCAACCAAATGTTGGTCGCTCCATGGATAGCCAAGCGGTAGCTTAAAAATAATTGAATTTTCGGCACAACTTGGTATAATTTTCATGTTCTCAATATACTAGTAATAGGATACCCAATTTAATTAATGCAAGAATTTCTCGCCTGGAGGTGAATCTAAACCGCTAATTCCTGATCTGTCTGTTGCCCCTGTATTTATATCTGCTCAAACTATTAGTCATTGAAGGAGAGTGAAATGGAAACCAATCGAAAGAGTGAAATCAGCCGCCGGAATTTCCTGAAAGGAACCGCCCTCGGCGCGGTCGCCATCGCTGGATCCGGTGTATTAGCCGGATGCGCACCAAAGGCACCGGTTAACCCAAATCTTCCTGAGAAGTGGGACAAGGAATCAGACATCGTAATCATCGGTTATGGCGGTGCAGGTGCAGCAGCCGCGATCAGCGCCCGCGAAGCCGGGGCTGAAGTTCTTGTCCTCGAAAAACAGATTGTCGGCGGCGGTTCCACCGCCATCTGCGGCGGCGTCTACTACGCCTCCAACACATCTGTCCAGAAGGCAAATGGCATTGAGGATACAGCCGACAAGATGTACGAACACTACATGAATGCCGGTATGGGCTTTAATGATCCCAAGCTTTCCCGCATCGCCGCGGATCAATCCGCCGCGAATGTGGAGAAACTCATCGCCTTGGGCGCATCCTTCCCAAGCGCTCCGACAGTTGCAGGCGCAGAATACCACGTCGGCAGCGAGCCGATTGCCCGTGTTCACTCCGTGGTTTATGGTGAGCTCGGTGGCGGAATGGCTTACTACCAGGTACTCAAGGACGGTGCAGAGAAAGCTGGTGCAGTGGTCATGCTCGAGACCGAAGCCAAGGAACTGATCACTGATGCAACCGGTCAGGTGGTTGGCGTGAAGGTAACCAGTGCTGGCGCTGACATGTTCATCAAAGCGCGCAAGGGTGTCATCATCTCCTCCGGCGGCTTCACCCGCAGCGAAGAACTGATGAAAGCCTACAGCGAGCAGGCGTTCTACTGCCAGTCACTCGGCGTTCCCGGGCTCACCGGAGACGGTCACAGGATGGCATTCGCGCTCGGCGCTGCTGCCTTCAACATCCATGAAGTCCTCGGCTGCCCTGGGCTGACACTGCCCGGGAAGATCGTAGCGACTTATGCGTTCTGGACCTTTGGTACTGCCAATGCCCTGATGATCAACAAGGACGGACGCCGCTTCGTGAATGAATACGGCTTCTATGACTGGAAGAACACCGAACTGCTCAAGCAACCCGGTAAGTTCTGCTATTCCGTGTTCGACGCCGCCACCCGCGATGCCGCCCCTGGAATGCTGGTCATGGGCTTTAGTGAAGACCTCGAGCAGGAAGTCGCGGACGGCACCGTGCTGAAGGCTGACACCCTGGCTGAACTGGCTGAGAAAATGGAAGTTCCTGCGGCAAGGCTCGAAGCCACCATCGCCAAGTTCAACGAGGACGCCAAGGCTGGTGTGGATACCGAATATGAGCGCGCCCTGTTCCTCGTCCCCCTCGAAACTGGTCCATTCTACGCCTTCAAGACCTTCCCGACCATGTTCGATAATATGGGCGGCTTGAAGATCAACGAGAACGCCCAGGTCGTCGATGTTTGGGGCAACGTCATCCCCAGGCTCTACGCTGTCCCAATGGCAGCCGGCGGTGTGATGGGCGAGCATTATCCTGGCAGCGGTACATCGCTGAACGCGGGTATGACCTTTGGTCTTATCGCGGGAAAACATGCAAGCGAACTGGAAGCTGCAGCCTAACTGATCAACTCCTGATTATTCAGGATCGTATCAATTTATCGATGAAAGCGGAGAGCTTTAAAAACTCTCCGCTTTTTCTTTACACATTCAAATCCTTGGAGCTATAATCTTTCTTTGGGAGAGTTCAATGGAGGATCACCGTTTTTTACATCTGCAGGAATTAATGAAAAGAAACGATCTCAAGGTTATCGCCTTGAATCCCGGGTCCACCCTCACCTATTTAACTGGTCTCAGTTTTCATCTGATGGAGCGCCCGACCGTGCTGCTAGTTCACCTCGGCTTTCCTCCAGTATTGGTATTGCCGGAGTTGGAAGTGGGGAAGATCGAACAATCGCGGATTTCTTTACTGGCATCCACCTACCGGGATGATCCTGCCTCCTGGCAGGCTGCTTTCCATAGGGCAGTTGAGAAACTTGATATAACCTCCGAACGGATAGGGGTGGAAGCCAACCATTTTCGAGTCCTGGAATCCGATTTTCTGCAAAAAGCCGCGCCAAAAACCAGCATCTCTGCCGCTGATGAGGTTTTTACTAATTTTCGCATTCAGAAAGATGCGGAGGAGATCCTATTGATGCGGCGGGCAGTCCAGATCGCCCAAAAGGCATTCCTGAATACACTCCCATTTATCCGCGCTGGTATCTCGGAAAAGGAAATTGCCGCGGAATTGACCATCCAGATGCTGCGCCAGGGTGCGGATGCAGAAATGCCCTTCCCGCCAATCATCGCCAGCGGTCCCAACAGTGCGAACCCCCACGCAGTTCCCTCCGACCGCGTATTATCGAATGGTGACCTGGTGGTCATTGACTGGGGGGCAAAATACAACGGGTACTGCTCCGACCTGACCCGTACCCTGGTCATCGGTCAACCTAGCGACCAGTCCAGGGCGATTTTCACCGCTGTCCAGGATGCAAACGCCGCAGGTCGTGCCGTTGGAAAGCCCGGCGTGCCGGCTGGGATTGTGGATGACGCTGCCAGAAAGATTATCACGAAGCGAGGATTTGGCGAATTCTTCACCCACCGCACCGGGCATGGGCTGGGAATGGAAGAACACGAAACACCTTATATTTTCTCCTCCAATCAATTAGTCTTGCAGCCCGGAATGGTGTATACAGTCGAACCTGGAATCTATTTACCGGGTGTTGGCGGGGTGCGCATCGAGGACGATGTCGTCATCACCGCATCCGGTGCAGAATCCCTCAGTGACCTTTCCCGGGACATCCTCATCATTTGACATGGAGCTGATATGCACACACCCTTGACAATCAAAGGCGCAGAACCTTTCTTTATCCCCGGTAATGAGACAGGTGTTCTCCTGATCCACGGTTTCACCGGGACGCCGCGCGAGATGCGCATGCTGGCGGGTGCTCTGACAGAAGACCGCTACACCCTGCTCGCCCCTCGGCTTTCTGCGCATGCCACCACACCGGAAGACATGAATCGTGCCCGCTGGTGGGATTGGCTGGCATCAGTTGAAGATGGTCTCAACATGCTCAAGGGGTGCACAACCCGCCAGGTAGTGATGGGTTTGTCCATGGGAGGTGTGCTCGCCTTATTGGCAGCTGCCCGCTACAAGGTGGATGCGGTAGTGACCTTCTCAGCACCCTGCTGCCTGCCACCTGATCCCAGGGCGAAATATCTGAAATTGGCTGCCCCAATCATGCCCAGAGTTGCCAAAGGTACTCCAGACTGGCATAATCCAGAAGCGATCAAGGATCACATCGATTATCCCTTCTACCCAACCCGATCGATTTTAGAGCTGCAGAAACTAATTGATGTCATGCGGACTGATTTGCCAAAGGTGAGCGTTCCCGCGTTGATGTTCCAATCCAAACAGGATCACGGGATTCCTGCAGAGAGCATGGACACCTTATTTGGAGAGATTTCTTCGCAAGACAAGACCCGGTTGTGGGTGGAAAACAGTGGTCACGTCATCATACGTGAACCTGACCGCGATTTCATATTCCAGACAACCCGGAAATTCCTGAAACAGAAGTTCGGCAAGGGATGAACCGGAACCTGCTTCTCGTTGCCATTTCCCTTTTCACCTGGGGGATCGGCGAGGGATTATTCATTTATTTCCAACCCCTCTATCTGCAGGAATTAGGCGCTGACCCCCTGTTGATTGGCGGAATCTTCAGCGCGATGGGTTTGGCAATGGCTGTTTCGCAGATCCCTGCTGGGTATCTCTCAGATCGCCTTGGCTCGAGGGCGGTCATGTGGACTTCCTGGATCATTGGCACCATCGCTGCCTGGTTTATGGCACTTGCTGGTTCCCTTCCCGCCTTTATCGTCGGTATCGTACTTTATGGCTTGACCGGGTTTGTCGTCGCTCCGATGAACAGTTACATCACTACTGTTCGCGGCAACCTGAGCGTGGGGCGCGCCTTAACCTTTTGCTCCGGTCTTTATCATGTCGGCGCGGTGTTGGGACCCGTCACTGGTGGAGTGATCGCGGAACGATTTGGGTTTCAATCCATCTATAAAATCGCTGGAATCATTTTTATCCTATCGACTTTGATCGTTTTCTTTGTCCATAAGCATCCGGAAACCCACCTCCAAGATCAGCCTCCGACCAAGCCAGCGGGTTTACTCAAGAACTATCGGTTTTTAGCTTTCCTGGCAGTCGCCATGATCACTTATCTGGCAATCTATCTGCCCCAACCGCTTACACCGAATTTCCTGCAAAATCAGCACCAGTTTACTCCCCAAACAATCGGCATTCTCGGCGCAGTTGGCAGCCTGGGGAATGCGGTTATCACGCTTGCCCTGGGCAGCTTGAACGCTTCTGGCGGCTTTATCATCGGTCAATTCCTGGTGCTGCTCTTCTCGGTTTTCTTCCTCACCGGAAAAACCATCTTTGATTTTGGACTGGGATTCTTTATGATCGGAGGTTACCGCCTCGCACGGTCATTCGTTCTTGCCATCGCCAGGCCGATGGTGCATCCCAGGCAGATCGGACTCGCCTATGGCATGGCAGAGACCACCGCCTCGATCGCTGTCATCGCCGCGCCACTTCTGGCAGGTTGGTTATATGAGCGCGACCCATATTCTGTATACCGGGTGGCAATCGTACTTATCACACTGGTCATCTTGATGAATATCATTCTATTGATTCGGGAGAATCGAAAAGGTAAATTGGAAAATGCTCAAGGCTGAGATTTTTACAACTGGATTCCTGGAGAATAATTGCATCCTGGTCTTTGATGATGTTACCCATGAAGGCATAATTTTCGATCCATCCTTTGAACCTCACCCTATACTCGCGTTCATTAACACGGAACAGATCCAAATCAAGAGCATTCTTTTCACCCATGGGCATTTCGACCACTTCGCCGGACTCCAATTCATGCTCTCTGGTCTGAATTCGTCCCCCCAGGTTGGCCTGCACCCTGCAGACCTCACTCTCTGGAGGGATGGCGGCGGCTCGAAGCATTTCAGGATCCCCATTGACCTCCCCGCAGACCCTGACCTGCTGCTGGTACATGGGCAGGTGATCAACTTGGGAGAAGCCGAGATCCAGGTTCGCCATACTCCCGGTCATTCCAGAGGGTCTGTGATCTATTACATCCCGTCTCTCTCGACGGCAGTGGTCGGAGATCTGATCTTTAACCGGGGTATTGGACGCACAGATTTGGATGGAGGGGATTTTACCACCCTGGCAGCAAGCATCCAGACCCAGGTGTTTACCCTCCCCCCAGATACACGACTGATCCCTGGACACGGTGCTTTCACTACAGTCGCAAATGAAATTCAAAACAACCCCTACGTGAAACCCTGAACCCTTTAAATTTCAACTGTATGAAAAAGGCTGCCGTGGTTTGGCAGCCTTGATTTTTTTCTTGAACTGTGATTGCTACTTGGCGAATTCTACTGCCCGGGTTTCTCGGATCACCGTGACCTTAATCTGACCAGGGTACTGCATGGTTTCTTCAACCTTCTTTGCGATGTCCCTTGCCAACCGGATGGAGGTCAGGTCATCCACTTCTTCAGGGTGCACAATAATACGCACTTCCCTGCCTGCTTGGATGGCATAGCTTTGCTGAACACCTTTGAAGGAATTTGCAATCTCTTCCAAAGCGCGCAGCCGTTTGATGTACTGCTCGAGGTCTTCACGCCTCGCGCCGGGTCTCGCACCTGAGATCGCGTCGGCAGACTCGACAATGACTGCTTCGATCGATTCCTGGTCAACCTCGTGATGATGGGAAGCCATCGCGTTGACCACCTTGGTGTTCACGCCATAACGCTTGGCAAATTCCGCCCCCAATTGGGCATGCGTCCCCTCGGTATTGTGGTCCATGGCTTTACCGAGGTCATGAAGCAATCCGCCTGCTCGTGCCACCTCGACGTCCGCGCCTAATTCCGCAGCCAGAACAGCCGACAACTTGGCAACCTCAATAGCATGGGACAATTGGTTTTGCCCATAGGAAGTGCGGAACTTTAATCGCCCCAACATCTTGAGAATTTCGGGATGCAGCGCGGAGACGCCTGACTCGAAGGCTGCCTCTTCGCCAGCCTCGATGATCGCTTTTTCGACTTCCTTTTCTTCGTCTGCCAGCACTTTTTCGATGTGAGCAGGATGAATCCTGCCGTCTACGATCAATTTTTCCAGCGAGCGGCGGGCAATCTCACGCCGTACCGGGTCAAAGCAGGAAATCGTCACTGCCTCTGGGGTATCATCCACGATCACATCCACGCCAGCAGCCTGTTCAAAGGAGCGGATATTGCGCCCGTTACGACCAACAATCCTGCCCTTCATTTCCTCGTTCGGCAGGGAGACCAGGGAGGTGGAAACGCTGACGACATGCTCGGAAGCCACACGCTGGATGGCATCCGTGATGATTTCGCGGGCGCGTTTATCCCCTTCTGCCCGGGCTTCGGCTTCGATTTGGCGGATGATACGTGCCATATCCGCGCGGGCTTCTTTTTCAGCTTCTGCGAGCAGGATATTCTTGGCTTCTTCCATACTCAATTGACCAATACGCTGAAGCTCTTCCAACTGGTCTGTATAGAGTTTCTCAATATCATTCGCGCGTTTGTCAATGACACTCTGACGCTTGTTGATATTCATCTCCCGCTGTTCCAATCGTTCAATACGATGATCGACTTCAGCGCGGCGCTTTTGCAGCCTGTCATCTTCACGAAGGATATCCTGCCTGCGCCGGTTATTCTCCTGCTCGGCTTCCTGCATCACTTTCAAGGCTTTGTCTCTCGCCTCGAGCTCAATCGTTTTCGCTTTTTCAGCCGCGGACTGCATCAAGAGGTTTGTTTTTTCGACCTGTTCCTTTTGATACCGTTTCTTGAATGCACCCAAAAGGATGAAAGCAAGTACCACGGCGACGATCACACTTGCGACAACCAGGAAAATTATCAAGATCTCTAATGGCATTCTCATTTTTTATATTCCTTCATTTTCTCCGGATTTACCCTCTACCTGCATCAACTCATTCCACAAAGTCGTCACTACCGGAAGGCTGCTGCTGAAAGAGAATCCCCGCCTTCCCAGGTACGCACACAGTCGATCCCGGAACACATTCCATTCCTGAACCTCAAGACGTCTCGCGTATCTGGATGCCGCCTGGTATGCCAGGTCTGACTCTGCAGGTGATTCCGCAAGGGCATCGTCGATCAAATCTTCCGCAATTCCCTTTTGCCTCAGCTCATACCTGAGCAAACGATGACTGCGCGGATGGAAATGACTTCGGCTTTCGATCCAGGATTGAGAAAATCTGGTGTCATCCAACAATCGTTCAGTTTTCAGCCGAAGGATCACCTTCACAACCTGGTCAGGTTGAAAACCCTTGGATTGTAGACTGGCTGTCATCTCTTTCTCAGTCTTCAATCGACGGTTGAGTAACCGAAGGGCGACTTGAAAAGCGACCTCATCCGTATCCTTTGCCTTCAGCTGTTCGATCTTTTCCTCAGATATCTGGTCGCCCACGTTAAGCCAGGCGGATGCGATCCGGGAAAGTCCGAAAGCAAACTCGCCATCCAGGTCGATGTTGACCCGCTGGTGGTTCCTTTGCTGAACACGAATGGCGGTAATGACCCTCTCCATCTCTCCAAATAGAAATACCGAAAACCCATTTCGGTCTTCGGTTGTTCATTCTCTCAGTGATCCTGGTAATTAGGAATTACCAGATTTGGAAAGGTTTCAGGATTCTATGCTGGTTTTATGAGCATGATTAATCACAACAAAGGCGTAAGAGGATTAACAATTCGCCATCAGCCCCTGTTGCTATTGGAAAAAATCTCCATTTTTGAACCATGTCAAAACTCATTATTTACCAACCACTCGATCCAAACTCCTCGCGGAGTGTAACTATCTTTCCACTATCAGAATGAACAACCTGCAACCCTATACGCAGTATTGCGGTTTTTTGATCCAATCTTCTATATTATACATGATTCTGCACAATTCTCAATATTTATACACGAAATGGGAGTTATCGCGGCATGAGTCAATGCAAGCTAATATACTCAAAGGATTCCATGCTAAAATGGGGATATGGATGAAAAACACCCAGATATAGAACAACAAGCTGGAAAGCACAAAAGAGATGTATGGCTGCAAATCCTGCTGCCTGTCCTGCTCCTGGTTGCTGCATCACTCGGCTTCATGATCTACCTGATTCTCAAGGGAAGCAGCGGTATGCAAACTGCGTCCACATGGTCGCAGATCGCAGTCATCTGGTTGATCCTACCCGCCCTGTTCGCCGGAATCCTCCTTTTTGGATTGATTTTCTTGATGATTCGCGGACTGAGGAAATTTCATGCCTGGCTGCCCCCAAAATTCCGTCTGTTCGGGAAGACGATGAATGCGCTCAACACCTCTGCAGCCAGGGTCGCAGAAAATTCAACCGCGCCATTTATCAGCATTCGGGCAAGGCTTTCCGGTGTTGAAGCACTTTTCTCCCTTGCCAGGCGCAAGAAAAATAAGTCATCGGAGGAATAATGACTGAAAAACCGAATTGGAAAATGATTACTCTCCTTGTTGGGGGGCTTGTCGGTCTCCTGAGTGGATTGGCGGGAGCATATCTCATTATTCGCAAACAGGAACAGACAGGGGAACCACTCAAGTTAACCTCAGGCGATGGCGCCAGGCTTGGCATGGGCATCTTCACCTTGCTCAAACAACTCTTAGATTCTGGAAAGAAATAGCTTGCCGGACTTTGAATGACATCTGGTGAGTTGGTGCGGTTCCTCATTATCGGGCAAATCCGGGAGGAATTCGTTATTGACGCGAGCGGCAGAGCCTTTCAAAGCATTTTGGGAGGCTCTTTGCTTTATGCTGCTGGTAGTCTTTCCCATTGGGCAGATGGCATTGGATTGGTAGGAGTCGTTTCGAAGAAATTTACTTCGGCATGGCGAGACCAATTGCAACGAGAAAAACTGGATTCCAGCGGGATCCGGGTAATTCCGGAGACCTTCGACCAGCGAGCTTTTTTTTGTTATTCTCCTGAATCTCAACTGCGTCCATTGAGACCTGTCGCTGCTTTCGCCGCAGCCGGTTTGCCAATCCCCGCAGCCCTGCTGGATTACGATCAGGAGAACGATCTCAACAGGGAGAATTCGATCATCGGAAACTCACATGCTTTACTGCATTCCTTTCCCCCTGATTATCTGGATGCAACGCTTGCTCACCTTTGTCCCCTGGATCTCCAGGCTCATGTCCAATTGACAACCATGCTGCAAAAGCATTCAGTCCGGATCATGACACTGCTACCATTAAGTTCATCCATGACCCTGGCACATTGGGAAGAAATTCCAGTGGTGGTGAAGGGATTGACAGCCTTCATTACCACCGAGCAGGAGATGCGCGAGTTATTCCGAAAAAGGTCAGAAAACCTTCCAGAAATGCTCGAAGTCATTGGAGGGTATGGCTGTTCGTGCGTGGTAGTCAGGGAATCCCAAAGAGGGTACCTTTTATACAATTCGCAAACCAGGAAACATTATCGCATCCCGGATTATGAAGTCCCCCGCCTTGATCCAACCGGGATCATGGATGCGTTTTGTGGAGGTTTCCTGGCTGGTTATTCCAATAATTACGACCCAATTTTTGCCGCGATCCAGGGCAGCGTTGCTGTTTCACACAAATACGAAGGAACAGGTCCTTTTTCGATTAAACAATGTCTGCCGGAACTCAGCCAGGCACGGCATGAACTACTTAGTCGCAAGGTTGTTGCGCTATAATCTTTTTGTGACCAAGTCATAAATTGGAGAGGTTGAAAAATGGATGCTTTGATGCAATTTGAACTGGCAATCACACACTTTCTTCAAGGACTGGGGAGCTGGCTGCAATACCCCATGCAGGCGTTTACATTCCTTGGCAATGAACTTTTCTTTCTCCTGGTCATGCCAGCACTTTATTGGTCTATCGATGCAAAACTTGGTTTTCGCACAGGGATGATGCTCATTCTGAGCGGCGGATTGAACTCTGCTTTTAAGATTCTCTTTCACAGCCCGAGACCCTTCTGGATCGACAGGCAAGTCACCGCATTTGCATCAGAGACCTCCTTTGGTCTCCCCTCCGGGCATTCACAAAATTCCGCTGCCATTTGGGGGATCATCGCCGCGTCAAAAAAGAAACCCTGGTTGACCACCCTGGTGATTCTGGTCGTCTTCTTCATCGGATTATCACGCATTTACCTCGGAGTTCATTTTGTCAGGGATGTAGTTCTGGGTTGGCTACTCGGTGCGTTGATTGTTCTTGCCTATTTGAAACTCGAACCCCGGGTGGCTTCCTGGCTGAAGGCGAAATCGCACGTCCAGCAACAATGGATCGCCTTCCTGTTCTCCATTGTCCTGATCCTGATCGGAATTTTTTCACTCCTGCTATCAAAGCACTTTTCTCTACCCGCTGAATGGACTCAAAACGCGTTAGCGGCAGGAGCTGAAAGTCCCGATCCGTTCGCGTTGGATGGGATCTTAACGATTGCGGGGGTTGCTTTCGGATTCAGCAGCGGTTACGCCTGGTGGCATCATAAATTCACTCGGTACACTATAAATTGCTCGCCAGTCAAACGACTCGCAAGGTATGCTCTTGGACTCATCGGAATTGTTATTCTGTATTTCGGATTAAAGATCATCCTCCCGGAAGACCCCCTTTTCCTGGGTTGGGTAATGAGATATTTTAGATATGCCTTGATCGGCTTTTGGGTGACTGGTCTTGCGCCTTTATGTTTTCGGTTACTTCGCCTTGACCGGAAATAGAAGATGATCAACCTTTCGTTTTATAATTATGTCTGAGGAGGAAACATGAAACAATTATCGAGATTCCTGGCTGGTTTTCTATTTGGAGGGGTTTTGGGAGGAGTTCTGGCTCTCCTGCTCGCACCGATGCGTGGAACAGAAATGCGCGCGAAGCTTCATGAAAAGGTGGAGTTTGTTAAGGATGAATTTGAGATCGCGGCAAAAACCCGCAGTGAAGAACTAAAGCTCGAACTGGCAAAATTGCAGAAGAAAGCATAAAGATTAATTGGCAAATCATAACCACCCGTAAAAGGGTGGTTATTGTGTTTTCAATATGATTTGATAACTGGATTCCTGGCGTGTGTAACGAGATGCTCCGCTGACCACGATGACTACGGGTCCCCTGGTTGATGTCGGCTCAAGCATAATATCCAATTGCTCGCCAGGTAACACCCTGAACTTTTGTACCGGTTCGATCGACGAACCATAGAGAATAGATACAAGATACTCCTGCGGAAGCGCATTCTCGATGCGCGCAAACCCCTGTTCCACCCAATTGCAGTTATCTGTTTCAAAATCACAGGTTTCACCGGTTTCAAGGATTTGCAGATTATCCAGGACGAATCCATCGCCAGTAACGGCTTCATCTGTCACATACTCAAAACTGAGGGTTACCTTTTGCCCCGAGTATCGGGAAAGGTCAACGACCTCGGTCTTCCACCCGGAGCTGCTGCCGTTGTAGCCACAACCGTAATTGTTCCCCGTCAGGTTCAAGATGCTGCATGATGGAGTCTTGAGGATCTCGAACAGCGGGTCCGTCCCACCCTTCGCCAAAAGATAAAGGTAATCGTAATCCGGTTCGATATCAAACCAAGTATCGAACGAGAGCGTGATCGGGGCAGACACCAGAGTGAAATCAAACTCCCTGGTTATTGAAGTATAGGAAGAATCGGCACGGTTAGACCACATGAATTTTCCCTGAATGTCTCCTGCGGAAACAACAGGAACAGCTGCGTCTCCCGAAAATTGCATCAGCACCTTTCGCCCTGGACAATCGACTTCGATATACTCCACACCATATTGTTTCACATCACGGCTGATGGAGAAATTCTCACAATCGAAAACAGTATCGCTTGGGAAAAAGCTTGGAGCATCAGGATAGAGTTGATAGCTGTATCTTTCATCACCGATCAGCGGGTCTCTCAGGTAATTCGTGATCGTCCAATCGACAAACAAATCGTCTGCTGTAATCGGCGCTCCCGTTTGCGGATCAGTCAGATTGTTGCGGCTGAAAACATTGTCAATGCTGGCAAACCCGTTTTCAGGTTCAGCCACAACCGCCTTGGTGACCTCCTCGCCAAAACGATCGAGCATATAGGACGTAAACAGAAAGCTGGCACCGTAATGCGCGGAGTTCTCGAAACCATTTACCGACCAGTCATTTAACTGGACATCCGGATTGAATGAGTACATCGTATCAAACCCGCCGGTCTCATACCCATTTAGTAAGACAGCTAATTCGGAAAAACCTTCATTGAGCCAAATCTCTTCATTCGGATCCTGGTAACCGTGAATGAGGTGCTGAAATTCATGTGCCAGGACGGTTCGAGTATAGTCATCGGCCAATGGAAGATATTCTGCATTCAAGTAGAACATTTCGTGCATGTTCGATTTCTCATCCGCCACCGTGAGCACTGTGTCTGAAGATGAGTGGTATCCCGCGGCGGAGCCAAGGTTACTCGCGTAAAGGATGTACAGATGAGGATCATTATCGACTCCGGGTACCCTTTCAGTCCCAAAGAACTCCCGATTGCGAGAATAGATACTGCCGGAAAATTCCTCCATTAATTCATTCAACTCGTTTGGCGCAAACGCCATCCCATCCTCAACCCAGAAATACACCAGGTTCGACGCATATTGCAGCGTCGCGCTAATGCTATTGACTGTGTTGGTATCATTATTGAGCGTATAGAAATAGGACCGGTCACCAACCGAATAGGGATACGGTTCGGTCAGAAGCTGTCGGGGAATGTCCTTCCTGCCGCTATACCGCTCCGCCAGCAACACCAGGTCAGCAGTTGGGATCTCTACCGCCTCCAGGATGGAGACTGTATCGCCTGGTGATAGTTTCTCCTGGAACACATATGGTGTATCGACTGGTTCAGTCGGTGTAATTTCAAATGTTGTTGTCGTTGGTACATGCAGTGTCGACGCTGGCGTTGGACTTCTTTTGTCTGGACGATTCACAACGACAAGCAGTCCTGCCGAAACAATGACCAGGCAAACACAAGCAGCGAGCATAGCAATTATCACAATTAGAATTATCTTTTCAGAACGATCCATTATCTTCCTTTTCCAGCTCATTCCCCCAGCGCCAGCCAGCAGTGACCAACCCGAGCGTGAACCATAAATAAGGAAGCGCGAAGCTATCCACACTAAACCCTTCAAGCGTGAGCGCGGTCAGCATGAAAATCCCAGAGAATCCAAACATCCTTTGAGATTTGCTCCCTTTTCTGGCGATTTGGATGCATGTAATCAGGGTAAAGACTAACAGGGTCACGAAAAAAGCTAACCCAATGATTCCGGTTTCCGCCAACAGCCTCACCCAAAGATTCTTAATATTCATCAGGCCGGGCGACCTGTAGAGCAAATCCCTGGATTCTGCCAACTCCCAACCAATGTCAGGCAAGTTAGCCGGGAAATAAAAACCGGAAAAACCCATCCCCACTCCGAAGATCGGATGATCATTAAAAATATTCCACCCTGTTTGCCAGTACACAACCCTTTCTCCAAACTGCAATTCATCCGCGTATTGGACCAGGGGACTCTGCTCGGCGGAGGTGACCTGGAAAACCGCTTCCATCCGGGGATCCACCTTGCTCAGCACAAAGAGCCCGAGCACGAGAACCAGAAGGTAAATGAGGATGATCATGAAGACCAACAAAGCGGTCAACCACCAGCGTTTCCTTAGGTTCCATTTTTTCGATAACTTGCGAATCAGGCGGTAGTTCGCCAACACGAAAAGCAAAAAAACCACGAGCATGAATGCAGCCAAGCCTGCCCGCGAAAACGTTCCGACCAGGACAACGACCCCGCCTAATAGCAGGAAGTTCTCAAGCGTAAATTTCCAGATTCGAAAGCGGTGAACGCTGTTTCGGTTGATCGTGGCGGAAAGCCAGAACGGCAGGAAAGTCAGGTTAAGCATGTGTGCGAGCCAGGAAGGTTCATATGCGAACCCTACCATGCGCGTCTTGAGGATACGGGTGAGCGAGACAAAACCTTGTATTTCATTCATTACCGGACGTAATCCCGGGACGTATAGCTTGACCAGTATCTGCGCGATTGACCAGACGATCAACAGGGTTCCTGCCCAATTCAGAATTCGCATTGTCCTCGCAAGTTTTTCGGAGGAGTTTGGGACCGTCAATGCGGAAAGGTAAAATCCAGCCCCAATCAGCAGGGTCAATATCCCCTCAACAGCAGCCTTTTCCAGGGATTGAGATTTGTAATCCGGAATAAATCGGAAGAAGACTGCCCCGACTGTGAGCAAGGCAAAAAACAGAAACCCCAACATGAGTTTGAAATGAAATGGGATTGCACGCTGCTTTGAAAAAAGGGAAGGAAGGAACAGAGCAAGTAGAGGGAGAAGGAAGACCAGTGACCCGGGCGCGACTGCGCTGGATCCTGTGAACCTGGCGACCAGGGGAAGGCTGGAAAATGGCAGCGTCAACACCAATCCTGCCCATAGCCCCCAGGTGACAAATTTCCAGATGACCGGAAGTTGAATTCGATTAATTCGCAGGTTTCTTGACATCAGTTATCAGGGTAAAAGCAAGTACAGCGATCAATCCTATCAGACCGCCGGCTAAAGTGGTCAGGTTCCGATTGTATACCACGGCTTTTGTGGGAAAGGACGGCTCCCGAGTTGCGCTTGTGGTAATCCGCGACAAGAGAAAAATCTTTTGGCTATTTTCGAAATCCTGATCATCGGAGGCTACTTGCGCGATGAATTCCTGGAATTCTTCCAGGTCACAGGAAGACGATGCCGGTTCCACAGCCACGGACTGGGCAAAACACGCTTCCAGGTTTTCGCCTGTGGTCAACTCTTTTAGTGCATTGATCGATGCGATTCTCTCCGCATGCAGGTTTTGCTCCGCCTTCTCCAACCAGATCGCATTCAATTTTTGGGCTTCTGCAGGGTTCTCTGAGCGGGTGCTCAACTCCCATTGGTACCCCTGCCGGGAAAGCACAAACCTTGTTATAAGCTCTTCGTCTGTCAAGGGGATACCTTCGCCATCGGCTTCCGCCTGAACCGCCTGGAAAACATCACTAGAGCTGATCAGATTGCCAATCGCGACGATCATCTGGTCCTGCTGGAGCTCGCTCAATTTCCCGGAGTAGGCAAAATCAATCGAAGTGGAGATCACCGACGTGGATTCGTACATCGGCTTTCGCATCAACGGGAACAGGCTGCCAATCACCCCCCCGATCACGATGGCAGCAGCGACCACCCACCAATGCCGCATTAACCTTTGCAGCGTTACCGACAACATAAGATCGTTTGCATCTGGTTGATTATCCATATGGGACAATTATACACAGCAAAAACCCGGGCGCTGGTGCACCCGGGTCTGTCAGCAAAGCTTAGACTCAATTGGAGATGAAGTTAACCAGGGTCAGGTTCTTGTAACAATTCGCCCTGGTTCCGAAACTCACCGGCGCAGAAAGGGGTGTGCCATCCGTGGTAAATACCTGGATCTTCATCTTCCCGTTGGTATAAACCGGAACCGAACCAAGGGTTATTTCGAAACTGCCTGGACCGTATGGCAAACCATCCACGGTTCCGGTGACCACCACCGCTGTAATTGCTTCTCCGCTCAGGTTCCCCCCAAACCTTGACGATCAAGCCTGTGACCGGAATCTCATCTGGACCAAAAACCTGTCCAGCGACACCCAGCCAGTTGCACGCCTCGGCTGTGTGCACGAAATTGCGCATGTAAACCGGTGTCGAGGGTTGAATGATGTACAGGAATTCATCCACGGTGGCTGTGGGAGTGAATGTGGTGGGCTCTACTGAAGGGACTGGCGTATTGGTAGCCGTCGGCGTGTAGGAAATGGTGAGGGTTGCCGTGGGGCTGGAAGTCGGTGTACGGGTTGGCTTTTTTGTCGGTGAAGCTGTGGCAGTGGGTTCCACGGTGTCAGTCGGCATAACGATCGTGCTGGTGGGAGTTATCGTCGGTTCTTCTCCTCCGCCCTCTGGACCCCAGAAAACGTACGCGGACATGCCCAGCATGATGATCGACCAGACTACTTTTTTCAACATGACAACCTCCACAATCTCTCAAAGAAATATCACCTTTTAAGGTGCATGTTTCGTGCCAAAATTGTTCTCAAAGAATTGATTAAGCTTATCTTTTTCTCCCCACAACCGTCGTGGTTATAATAGAATATAATCTTGACAAGGTGATCCCATGAAGCAGATCCTGCAAAACATGAAAGACGGAAAGACCACGGTCGAGGAAGTTCCGGTTCCCGGATTGCGACCGGGAATGGCATTGGTCCGCACGACCGCGTCCCTGCTCTCCGCAGGCACCGAGCGCATGCTGGTGGAATTCGCCGGAAAGAACCTGATCGGCAAAGCGGCGTCCAGACCAGACCTGGTGCGTCAGGTGATCGCCAAAGCCCAGCGGGAAGGCATCCTGCCCACCCTCGAAGCTGCCCTGAACCGCCTGGACCAGCCCATGCCCCTGGGGTATTCCTCAGCTGGCGTGGTCGAAGCGGTGGGAGCAGGGTTGGAGGATTTCAAGGAAGGCGACCGGGTTGCCTGTGCAGGTGGCGGGTTCGCGGTGCATGCTGAATACGCCCTGGTACCCCGCAATCTGCTCGTCCGACTCCCGGATGGGGTTGATTTTGATTCCGCTGCTTTCACCACGCTCGGTGCGATTGCCCTGCAGGGTTTCCGGCTCGCTTCTCCCCAATTGGGAGAGTCGGTGTGCGTCATCGGGCTTGGATTATTGGGGCTGCTTGCTGTGCAGATCGCCAGGGCAGCTGGTTGCCAGGTCTTTGGGATTGACCTCTCAACCGAACGCGTAAAATTGGCAGAGTCCATGGGATTCCGCGTCTCAACCCGCGAAACCTGCCTGGAACAGATGGCAGGCATTACAGCTGGACTATGGTTTCGACCATGTCCTGATTTGCGCAGATACTACCTCTAACGACCCGGTGGAACTGGCAGGTTTAATCGCCCGTGACCGCGGCACGGTCGTCGCGGTTGGTGCGGTCGGCATGCAGATCCCCAGGAAACTCTATTACGACAAGGAGCTGGACTTTAAGATCTCCCGCTCCTACGGTCCGGGCAGGTATGACCCGCATTACGAAGAGCAAGGGTTCGATTACCCGGTCGGTTATGTGCGCTGGACCGAAGGCAGGAACCTGGAAGCCTTTGTGGAACTTCTTGCCAAGGGTTTGGTGGATGTCCACCCCTTAATCTCTCACCGCATCCCCATCGAGAATGCTGTGGAGGCATATGACCTGATCACCGGTAAAACGAGAGAACCCTCGCTGGGTGTTCTGTTAACCTATCCCCAAAAAGAGCAGGCAGAGAAACCAAGAAAACGGATCGAGATCCTCACATCCCCCGCCTCCCCCGTCCAGAAGGTGAAATTGGGCGTTCTGGGTGCAGGAAATTACGCCCAGGCTGTCTTTCTGCCAGTGATCAAGAAAACAGGCGGTGCTGAGCTGGTCGGAATCGCCACCTCCGCGGGGTTGACCGCGAAAAACGCCGGCAGGAAATACGGGTTCCGCTTTGCCTCCTCAACTGAGGAAGATATCCTGGCGAACGAGGAGATCAACACGGTGGTGTTATTGACCCGCCACAACCACCACGCCCGCCAGGCTGCACAAGCACTGCAAAGCGGTAAATCGGTCTATTGCGAGAAACCGCTCGCCCTCAATGAGCAAGAACTGGATCAGCTGATTCCGGTTCTGGAAAAACACGGCAGCCCAATCCTGACCGTAGGATTCAATCGCCGCTTTGCACCCATGGCAGTAGCCCTGCGCGCATTCGTTTCTCAACGCAGTGAACCCACCTGGGTTCATTACCGTGTCAACGCCGGTTACCTACCCCCGAACCACTGGCTGAATGATGTAGAACAAGGCGGCGGTCGGCTTATCGGCGAGGGCTGTCACTTCATCGACTTCCTCACATTTTTGATTGGTTCTCTCCCCGTTTCCGTCCAGGCATTTCCCCTGACTGAAAATGGAAAGGTCCGCCAGGATGATGTTACCCTCACCTTCCATTACGCGGATGGTTCAGTCGGTCTGGTCTCCTACCTGTCCAATGGGAATAAGAATTATCCCAAGGAGCAGGTGGAGGTGTTCTCGGGAGGACACATCGCCATTCTCAATGATTACCGCTCGCTGGAGATGGTCACGGAGAATAACAAAAAGACCTTGAAATCCGCCTGGCGGCAGGACAAGGGGCACGCCGCCGCCTGGTCTGCTTTCCTTGAAGCCGTCAAACAAGGAAATCCACCACCAATTCGTTACCAGGAACTGATCAGCACGACCCGGGCGAGCTTCGCGGCTGTGGAATCCCTGCACACTGGCAAAGTGATTGATCTGTAGAAAACACTCACTGGAGATTGTCCTTTGAACCAGTTCAGAAAGACCTTCCTGCTTGTTAAAGAACTGGGAATTCCGAATTTATTGGCATACGCCCGCTACCGTCTCCAGGGTAAAAGTGGTTCCCTCGAAAAACGGTTTCCGGCTGGTGATACGCGCTTTTCACAAGTCATTCCTCAGCTTGATTTGTCCAAAATCATGGGGATCGCCCTGGATTGGGACGCGATCCTCAATCAAGATATTGATCCGCTTTTCATCGACCAACCTCAAGACCTCCTGGTTGGCACCTTCAAGCCCTTTGGCAGCGAACCTGCCAGCCTCAACCTCTCTCTTCCAGATACTACCCTTGAACATTGGACACGCTACGATAACGAGTTCGCCAGTGCTGACATCAAGCGCACATGGGAACCAGCCCGCTTTGCCTGGGTGTACCCGCTGATTCACGCCTGGAAGGTCACCCGCAGGGAGAAATACCCGGAAGTCTTTTGGAAGCACGTGGACGATTTCATCAAGAACAACCCGGTAAACCTGGGTCCAAATTGGTCTTCCGCCCAGGAGATGGCGCTTCGCACAATTGCCTGGCTGTTCGCTTTGGAGGGATTCAAGAATACAACTGCTTCCACTCCGCAGCGGGTGCAAGCCCTCCTCGAAGTTCTACTGCTCCAGGTTGACCGAATTCCCGTCACGCTGCACTACGCCCGGGCTCAGCACAATAATCACCTGCTCAGTGAAGCTCTGGCTCTATTGCTCACAGGGGATGCCTTGAGAAATGTCATCCCGCAGGCAGCCGGATGGTCAGAGTTGGGTGAACGGGAATTTGTTCGCGGAATCCTTGACCAGGTGGAGCCAGACGGCACCTATTCCCAGCACAGCGCAAATTATCACCGCTTGATGCTGCAGCTCGCCCTCCTGTTTCACCACCGGATGAGTTCACAGAGCCGGGCAATTCCGTCGGCAGTGATGCAGCGATTGGCATCTGCCACGCGGTGGGGATTGGCACAAATGGATCCTGTGACCGGCAGACTGCCCAACCTCGGGCACAATGACGGCGCGCTGCTCCTGCCATTTGGCAATGACGACTATCGCGATTACCGCCCCACCCTACAGGCTGCCGCGCTTGCCTTTCCTGGGTCAACCCGCTCTCCCACCAGGCAATTGGGATCTGCTGCCCTCGCTTCTTGGGGTTGAGCGCAAAGGGTCTAATCCGCTTGGAGCATTATGACTCACCAGCAGTGCTCAAAGTCGGCAGCGGGGAGCAGTGGGCAACGCTGCGCGCAGTGAGATTCCATGGTCGCCCGGCGCACGCCGACCAGCTGCATGTCGACCTCTGGTGGTGTGGAGTGAACATCGCCCGGGACGCCGGAACCTACTTGTACAACGGAACCGAACCCTGGACGAATTCACTGGACCGCACCTCGGTGCATAACACCGTCCTCGTGGACCAAATGGATCAGATGGAAAGGATCAGCCGTTTCCTCTGGCTCGACCAGGCGCAGGCAACAGTCATCCAAAAAACATCAACCGAGTGCGCAGCCAGCCACGATGGATATAAAAAACGGGGCGTAATCCATCGGCGTACCTTAAACGCGGTCGAGGGACAGGGCTTCCTCGTCCAGGAATTATTGGAAGTCCTGCCTGGGAAAAGCAGGACACATAAGTTTTGTATCCACTGGCTCCTCCCGGATTGGTATTATCAGATCGATGGTACAGCTCTTACCCTCACCCATTTTCAAAATAAAGTACGGGTAACCATTTATGCCCGGAAATTGGATGGACATGAGCAACTGAAACCCATGACGCTTTCACTCATCCGTGGTGGTGAAACACTACATGGAATATTCAACAGTCCCATTCATGGCTGGGAATCGAAAACCTACGCGCATAAAATACCCACATTATCCTACCTGGTCGAGTATGAGTCCAGCCAATCGATCGAGATCACCACGAAATGGGAATTCCCTCATGACTGAAGCGAACCCATCCAGCGGTATCCACATTCTCCTGATCCACCAGGCTTTCGCCTCCCTCGATGAACCTGGCGGCACCAGGCACTTCGAGATGGCAAGGAATTTCGCGCGCCACGGACACCGGGTAACCGTGATCTGCAGCCCGGTAAGCTACTTGACCGGCAAGAGCAGCACAGACCGTCCTCACTGGCTGGTTCGCGAGACCCCAGAACCTGGATTGACCATCCTGCGCGCGTACACATACGCTGCCTTGCACCGCAGTTTTTTCCACCGCGTGCTTAGTTTCTTCAGTTTTATGTTCTCTTCCTTCTTTATTGGGTTAAGTGTGAAAAACGTTAACGTCATCTGGGGCACTTCCCCTCCTCTTTTCCAGGGTTGGACAAGCTGGCTGCTTGCCAGGTTAAAGCGCGTGAAATTCCTGTTTGAGATCCGGGATCTGTGGCCCGCTTTTGCCATCGCGATGCAGGTGCTCAAAAATCCGATATTGATACGCTTATCCACCTGGCTGGAAGGTTTTCTATACAGGCACGCGGATCAGCTGGTTGTGAACTCCCCCGGATTCACCGACTTCATCACTCAACGGGGCGGACGAGAGATCTGTCTGGTCCCAAATGGGGTTGACCCCCAGATGTTTGCAACTGAGGAAGACGGCAGTTCCTTTCGGCAGGAACACGGATTTCAGGATGATTTTGTTGTTTTGTATGCCGGCGCTCATGGCGCTTCAAACGACCTTGAAGTGGTGTTGTCTGCTGCCCGGCTGACCCAGGATAACCAACAGATCCAGTATGTTTTTATCGGGGATGGCAAAGAAAAGTCAGCCCTCCAGGCACTAGCAGAAGAATGGGAACTGGATAACATCCGTTTCTTCCCGCCTGTCCCCAAGGTCGAAATGAACAGAATCCTGTCAGCTGCGAATGTCTGTATTGCCATTCTCAAACCGCTGGAACTGTACAAGACCACTTACCCGAACAAGGTCTTCGATTACATGGCTGCTTCCAAACCTGTGGTCTGTGTCATCGATGGCGCCATTCGCCAGGTCATCGAAACCGCTGATGGCGGTGTGTTTTCACCTCCCGGAGATGAACAAGCCCTGGCGCAAACCATCCGGGAATTGCACTCAGATCCGCAGCGTTGCAGCAAAATGGGCAGGAATGGGCGCGAGTACGTGGTGCGCAATTTTGACCGGAAGAAGATTTCCAACAAAATGGAGAAACTGCTGTTGGACCTCTCCTCGAAGAAACCCAGCGGTAGGATTTAAGACACTTGCCTTCGTTGATTTGAGTATTTTCGTGCATAATATTATTGAGAACAAGTTCGAACAATACTGGAGGAATCGATGACCCAAATGAACACAGGACGTGGTGATGAGATCAAAAACGAGATTGCGTCCGCCCGAAGTGCGGTGAATGCCCTGTCTGCAAAAGCCAGGTTGACCTCGCTGAGAGACGAGATTTCCGGAATGGATACCGGAATCCAGAACTTGGATGTCCGTATCCGCAGGATTCGGGACCGTAAGTATGCATTCAGTAAAATATTTGAAACCCAGGAAGCGGATTTCCGCCGGCAATGGGTTCAGAAACGACCATCTGTCATGGTTCAACTCAACCGCGAATCGACTCAATTGACGAACACATTGGTTCCTCTTGAACGTCGTGCAGCCAACCTTCACACCATGCCCCACCCCGGTGGCGCAGCAAAACGACTGAAAGAGGAAGCAGATGCCTTTGAGTCCAGGGTGAACGCCGCCGAAAGCTCCATCCGTGCAGGGTATTCCGACCTGAAACGCGAAGTGGACAAGGTTGAATCTCAACTGGCTACAATCGAAAAATCTCTGGATTTCAGCGATTCTGCCAGTTTTGGGTTTCTTCCCGGCGAGAGTCTCGTCCAGGCGGTTAAGGCGGTTTGGGCGCGCAACGGGAAGGAACAGGATGATGACCCTGAGGGAATCCTCTTCCTCACAGACCAACGCCTGATCTTCGAACAGCGGGAAGAGGTCGCAACAAAGAAAGTGCTATTTGTGACGACCGAAAGAAAAACCATCCAGCAGCTCCAGTTCGAGGTCCCCGTGTTTTCAGTCTCCAGTATTAAAGCTGAAAAGCAGGGTGTCTTCAAGAACCAGGACTGGTTGAAAATGGATTTCGAGCCGGGTTCGTTCACCAACGCAGCCAGTCTCCATATCGATGGACAGAGCTGTGAAACCTGGCAAGCGCTCATCATGCAAGCCAAGACCCATCAACTTGACGACGACCGTGCAATTGCACTTGACCAGGCAGCCGTGGAGAAAGCCCGTTCCGCTCCTGAAAAATGCCCCAACTGCGGGGGAGCCATCACCAAACCCGTGTTGCGCGGAATGGATTCCATCACCTGCGACTTTTGTGGGTTAAAGATCAAACTCTAACCAAAATTCTGTCACTTTTATTGGGTCGAAGCATCTAATCCTCCAGAAAGGAATTCTGGAGGATTATTATGAAAACAAATGAGTCAACCATCGATCGAATCGTCCGCATTGTTTTAGGTGTAGTTTTATTGGTACTTGGCTGGGGAAATATTGTCGTTGGACCCCTCGGGTTGGTGTTCAAGATCCTGGGTTTCATCCCTCTGTTTACCGGTCTGATCGGATTCTGCCCGCTTTACGCGATTTTCAAATTCAAAACCAACCGATCATAATTTCCAATGAAGCAAAGCGAATTCCAACGGAAGGTCTCGTTATCCAGCAAACCCGTCGTCGTTGATTTTTGGGCGCCGTGGTGTGGACCCTGCCGCGCGATGGATCCCCTGTTCAAGGAAGTTGCTGCAAAGTATTCCGGCAAGGTAGAGTTATTGAAGGTCAACGTGGATGAAAGCCCGGAAATTGCACAGGAACTTAAGATCATGGGTATCCCCACCACGATGGCATATCAAAAAGGTCAGCAGGTGTACCGCAAAACCGGTTTTCAACCTGTCACCAGCCTGGAGACCTTGTTTCGAGAACTGTCAGAGGGAAAAACGGATATTCATCCACAGCTTTCCCCGCTCTCCCGCATCCTGCGCCTCGCGGCTGGCGGCGTGCTCATCACATTTGGAGCCCTTCGTGGTCCTTCCTGGATCCTCCTGGGTATTGGAGCGATTGTCGCATTTACAGCAGTTTATGACCGCTGCCCGATCTACCGGGCGGTGAAAAGCAGGATCAAGACGATTTTTACTAAAAAAGCCGGGAGTTCAACATGAACTCCCAGTCCGTCTAGATCCCTTCAAACAGGTCGCGTTCCCTTTTTTTTACAGGCGGCGGGTACGCGCGCATATATTGATCTGTGATCCCGAATAACCTGCGCAAGATTCCCATCAATCCCATGGTAATGCGCGCCCCGCCCTGGCTTGCGTGGCAGGCTGTCGCCAGTTCTTTTTGTTCGATAACCTTGCGGTAATCCACCGTGGCGTTGATCGGAAAGTTGATTTTCGAGATTGTCAACAAGTCGATGTCCCCGTTTTTGCCGAACTTTCTCGGATCTTTGCCCGTCAGCCGCATCCAGCGCACGGCGCTGCGCAAAAATCCCTTGGGAAATGTGTGGAAATACAATTTCTTTGGAGAATAAGGCTTTAATCCGTCATCCATGACTGCTGCACTACCGGAATCATAAAAAGCCTTCTCGGTTGCCCGCTGAATGGCGATGTGATCCGGGTGCATGTAGCCGCCAAGTGGATCAAAGGTGATCACCACCTGCGGTTTCAGCGATCGGATGGTATGCATGACATCCGATGCCACCTTGTCGAGCGGGGCTGCTGCCAAGCCTTGGAGGTGATGGTTATCAGGCGACCCACTCATCCCGGAATCGCGGAAATCCAGGAAATGCACGCCCGCAAGCCCGAGGTGCTGCGCCGCGCAGCGGAGTTCGTTTTCACGTAACTCCCCGATGGACTTGTACCCCTCCAGCATCTCCGGTTCGACTTCTCCAACCTCGCCGCGCGTGGCGCACACTAAATGCACCTCGACTCCGATACTGGAATAATACGCCAGGGTTCCCCCGGTTCCAAACGTTTCATCGTCCGGGTGAGCCAGGACAGCTAAAAGGACTCTTTTCATTTCTCTTTCCATTCCCTGCTCTCAATAATAATGGTTTTTGGATTTATTTTTTCTGTCCGCAGACCGGGCAGTCCGGGTTCTTTTCTAGGCGGATGGTTCGAAAACTCACACTCAGCGCGTTGTATAAAACCAGCTTTCCGATCAGGGGTTCACCAATTCCGGTCAGTAGTTTGATCGCTTCGGTTGCCTGAAGCAAACCAATCACCCCGGGGACAGTACCAAGCAAACCGTTCATTTCCGGATCCGGGATCGCTTCAGGCGGAGGAATCTGCGCATATAAACAACGGAAACAAGGTCCCTGCTTCGCATCGAAAATCGCGACCTGACCCTCATACCGATACACTGCACCATAAACAAATGGGATACCTCTATCCGAGCAAGCTTCGTTGATCACAAATCGCGCTTCCAGGTTGTCCGTGCAATCCATCACCAGCGCCTGTCCGGCGATATGCTGCTCCGCGTTCCCGCTCGTCAGCCGCTCCACCTTCGCAATGACATTGATCTCTGGGTTCATAGCCAGCATTTTTTCCGCAGCCAACGGAGCCTTTTCCTGCCCGATCTCTGCTGTGGTGTAGTGGATTTGCCGCTGCAGGTTGGAGAGGGACACATGGTCAGGGTCGAGGATACAAACCCTTCCAACACCAGCTCCCACAAGGTATGGTAACACCGCCGAGCCCAGACCGCCCGCGCCTACCACCAGGACGGAGGAGTCCTTCAGTCTCTGCTGACCCTCCGCACCAATCTCGGGGAGCATAACCTGTTTCTTATAACGATCCAATTCCAGCGTGCTTAATCCCATAAGAATGAATTGTAATCCAAGTGCCTGTTTCGCTGGTGTACAATTACCTTCATGGAAGTAATTCTGACCCATGAACAGGCTGATTTTGATGCCCTGGCATCCCTGCTGGCGGCACAGCTCCTGTCGGACCAGGCTATTCCCATCCTTCCCGGCAGGTTAAACCATAACGTCCGCAATTTTATTAACCTATATGGGGTTGAATTCTCGTTTATCGAAGCAAGAGATCTTGATCAGGGTTCCGTTTCACGGGTGACCCTGGTGGACACTCAATCTATGGTTACCCTTAAAGGCATCCACGCGAGCACCCGGGTGCGCGTAATCGACCATCACACACCCAGGGAGAACCTTCCGGTTGAATGGGAAAAACAAATCGAACCGGTTGGTGCCACTACGACCCTGCTGGCGGATATGCTTCGGGATGCCAACATTGCTTTCACACCACTTCAGGCAACTCTCCTCCTCCTGGGAATCTACGAGGACACCGGCTCACTCTCCTACACTTCCACCTCCGTCAAGGATGTTCGCGCGGCGGCATTTCTGCTTGAAAAAGGCGCAAGTTTGAGGATCGCTGCAGAGTTCCTAAACCCCGCTTTATCAGAAAAACAGAAGCTGCTTGCAGACAGACTTCTTGAGAACGTGCAAACCCATGAAATCCACAGCAAAAGGGTTCTCATATCCACAGCCTATGGTTTGGATGTGAATGAGGAAATCTCAAGTATTGCGCACAAACTCCGGGATCTGCTCGACCCGGACGCGCTCTTCCTGCTGGTGGTCACCTCAGAGGGCATCCGCTTGGTTGCCCGTTCCACCTCCGACCACGTCAATGTCGCGCTCGTAGCCCAACACTTCGGTGGAGGAGGTCACGAACGGGCTTCTGCAGCCCTCATCCAACCAGACCAAAGACCAGTGAGCCAGGATACCCTCGACCAGGTCCAGGGAGAATTGCTCAGGATACTCCAG
This sequence comes from uncultured Chloroflexia bacterium, assembly GCA_963774925.1. Classification (GTDB taxonomy): domain Bacteria; phylum Chloroflexota; class Anaerolineae; order Anaerolineales; family Anaerolineaceae; genus UBA6107. The sequence continues at coordinate 80,184 of CAVZGM010000001.1, read as the reverse complement.
GAAATCATCCCTCCCTCGATCACAGTCGGCAAAATCATGTCCCGAAAACCTCATTTGCTCGACCCAGACACGCCTGCCAGGGAAGCGCTCAAGCTTATGCAGCGTTATGGGTATGAGGGGTACCCGGTCGTCGAAAATGGTGCCGTAGTGGGCTTACTCACCCGCCGTGCAGTTGATCGCGCGGTCACTCACAAACTCAATTTGAGCGCTGGCAGCTTAATGGAAGCCGGAAGTTATTGCTTGAAGAGCAGCGATTCCATCGACCAGCTGCAACAACTTATGGCAGAAACTGGTTGGGGACAGATCCCGGTGATTGATCCAACCAGTAATGAAATCATTGGCATTGTCACGCGTACGGACCTGCTAAAAACCTTGCCGGGAATGGAAAGCGCGTCCTCCCCCCAGAAGAATTACGCGCAAACACTGGAAAAAGCATTGTCCCCAACACGCCTGGGCTTATTAAAACTGGTCGCTGAGTTCTCCACCCGGGAGAAGCAGCCCATCTATGTTGTTGGCGGTTTCGTACGTGACCTGCTATTGGACCGCTTCTCGCCAGATTTTGACATCGTGGTTGAGGGTGATGCGATCCAGTTCGCGCGAACATTGGCTGAAGCCTACGGTGGTCGGGTTACCAGCCATCGTCGTTTCGGTACAGCCAAGTGGCAGATCAAGGAGATTCACACAAAGCTGATCCAGGGACTTGGTATCGAAAAGCCAGGAACATCCGATCTGCCTGAAAGCCTTGACCTGATCAGCGCGCGGACCGAATTTTACGACCGCCCATCCGCCCTGCCGGTCGTTGAACGCTCCAGTATTAAGCTCGACTTGCATCGCCGGGATTTCACGATTAATACCCTTGCGCTGCGGCTGGATGGCAAGCATTATGGGGAGTTGTACGATTATTGGGGTGGCCTGGAGGACCTGGGTAGAAAGTACATCCGCGTGCTGCATTCCCTGTCCTTTGTCGATGACCCCACCAGGCTGCTTCGAGCAGTCCGGTTTGAGCAGCGATTCGCTTTCCAGATCGAGAAACGCACACTGCAATTAATGGGAGAAGCCCGTGAATTGCTTCCTTCGCTGGGGGGTGAACGGCTACGCCATGAATTTATCCTGATCTTCCAGGAAGAAGAGCCAATCAAAATTATCACGCGCCTTGGCGAGTTAAACCTGCTCAAAGAAATACACCCGGGATTACGATGGGAAGAGAAATTTGAACCCATCCTCCGAAACGCCATGCAAGCAGCACAGGCACACGCGTGGGAACTGCCTGAGACCATTGGCGGAATCGACAACCGGGTGGTGATCGGGTTGTTGACCTGGTTTGCGCTCACTGGCAGGGAAAACGCGCTTCCGATTGCCCGCAGGCTGCGCCTGACGAACCAGTTGGTCTCGGTTCTTGACCAGGTTGTAAAAACCCTCGAACAAAAAGGACCAGCTGAGTTCACTCAAACCAAGCCAATTCTCTCTAGCAGTCGAGAAAATACCCATTCTTGGAATTTACTTGCTTACTTGTTTGAGCGAGGATGAAACTTTTATCCATCGGCTTACAGATTTCGCCCTCTCCTGGAGGCATATCCGTCCGTTTACAGATGGTAACTCGCTCAGACAAAAAGGCATCCCCCCGGGTCCCCGCTATGCAGCCATCCTGGATGCCCTCCGGGCTGCCTGGATCGACGGCGAGATCTCGAACGAGGAAAGCGAAACCCATCTTCTCGAGAAGTTGATCAAGGAAGACGATGACCACTGAAGAACTTGACCGGGTTGAGGAACAAATCCGAGACCGGATCATCATCCGGACCATGACCGAAGCCGATCTCCCGGAACTTGAATGGGACGGCGAGTTCACTCATTTCCGGAACCTCTATCGGGGTGTCTACGACAGGATGGTCAGGGGTTCAGCGATGGCATGGGTGGCGGAAGATCCCGGGACTGGTGTTATCGGGCAGGTCTTTCTGCAGATGGACTGTGACCGACCGGAATTGGCGGATGGCTGGAAGCGCGCATATCTCTACTCTTTCCGCATCAAACCGCAATATCGAAACCTGGGCATTGGGTCACGCATGCTCACAGTGCTGGAAAAATACCTGAAAGGCAGGCGCTTCGCCCGATTGACCCTCAACGTCGCCAGGGACAACCCGGATGCGATTCGCCTCTATAAACGTAGCAATTTCCAGATCGTGGCAGATGAACCTGGTATATGGTCTTACCGCGATCACCAGGGAAAGCTGCAGACTGTCGAAGAGCCATCCTGGAGGATGGAGAAAATTCTTTAATTTTTCGAACTGAACTTAATGGGTTCGTAGGTTTACCCGTACACCCGGTCGCTCCAATTCATCAAGTTGCAATCGATTTGAGATCCATCCCCTTGTTTCTTCGTCCCGGACAATGCTCAGGCGTTGTGCAGATATTTTCATTCTGATTGGCAACAATTTGATCCCGGTAATCCTGTGTTGCCGGAACTCCACCCGAACAATCGTCGATAACTGTGTGCGCGGAAGCATCCACTGATCCGCCAGGAGGTTGCCAAGGCTGTACATCACCAGGGCGGAATGACCATCCTGCGTGCTGGTCAACCATTCCATTTCTTGCAGAACATGAGGGTGATGCCCCCAGATCAGTATCGGCGCCTGCATCAGTCAATTCCTGGGCGAGTTGTCGCTGTCTTTCGGTCGGACCCGGTTCGTACTCGGTCCCCCAGTGGATCGAGATGACTACAAGGTCGGATTGAACTCTCGCAGCCTGAAGTTGTTCCGTGTAATCCGAAGGGTCTATTGGCTGGAAACATCATCCAGTGCCAGTACCGCGACGGTCATTCCCTGCCACTCCACAAGTTGAAGAGGGTCACCCGCAGTCACTTCCTCGATCCCTTTCTGCTCGAAAAGTTGACTCTTGGAAGATTCCTCCCCTGCCTGGCAATCCTGAGTATGGTTGTTCGCCCTTGTCACCAGATCGATCCCGCCCTCCAGCAGCACGCGGATCTCAGACGGATCCGCGCAAAGGTTCATCTCAAGCTGATCGCCATCCAAGCCAGTCGGGAGCGTGCCAAGGGGTGATTCCAGGTTCACCATGAGCAAGGCGTCCTGGTTCTTCTCCTGGTATTTCTGCAGCATACCCCAGGGCTGGTATTCGTCTACCCCCACCCCGAATAATGCCACTCCCCCGCGGGATAAGATAACATCACCGCCGAGAAGTATCGATCCTGTACCCGCCTTTAGCCCGCATGCAGAGAGGAGAAGGAGCGCCAAAATCAGCGCTCCTTTGAAAACGTATCGGCTCACCTTCATTCGATGATGAATGATGATGTCCACTCCGGCGGTTCAGGGGCGTTGCCCGATTCCAGCATCTGCTGCCAATCTTCATCCGTCATGCGGTTCTCTGGAAGGACTTCGAATTCATAATATGTGTACACCGCGCCGACCGTAATCCGATACGGTGCGACAGGCGACACCACGTAAATATTTGTGGGGTATCCGACGCCCTCTTCCAGAACCCGCCCCATACCGGTTGCCACATCCGCGACCAGGGCTGATTTTTGGTCCTCCAGGTATCCGCTCCCTTCCTCGGGAATCGCCGGGTCAGCTGCTGCCACAGTGAGCGCTTCCAACCATCCGCCAAAATACTGGATGCGCCAGTAATCGTCGGCAGTGATCTCTCCCCCACTCAGTTCCCTCTGCGAGATATCCAGCAAGAATTCCAGCTCATCCCTAAGACTTTCCAGGTTACCCTGGGTAGTGGTATCCAGCAGCCCCCGGTCCTGGAGACCGGAAAGCGTCATTTCTGTCAGTGCCAGCAGCCTGGCATACATTTCCGGGTTGGGCTCAACGTATCCCTTGGGGGGTTCGTCCATCGGTCCTCCGCCCATCTCCGCCATCACCTGCTTGGCATACAGGATGGTGTCATGCTTCAGCTCAGTCCAGGAACTCAGCGCGGTATGCATATCCTTGCGCAGCCATGCCTGGGTACGCATGAAGGCAGGGTATTGCTCACCCTTTAACTGCGAAGACTGGCTGGAGGGTATACAACCACGACCAGTACAGGTTCTGCGTCCAGGAGTCTTCGCCAAACGAAGCCACCTCCGCCTTCACCTTTGTCATCTGCGTGTCGAAATTCTCGTATTCACTCTCTCCCATTTGCTGGAGCAGGGTATAAGCCTCCTCTGATCCCATGGCAGCCAACACATCCAAGGATTTTGGCAGGTCTCGCGGTTTTTCCAGGGTACCGACCTTACGCCACATCAACTGACCAAAGATGTAGGCATCGAGGGTGAAGCGTTGACCCATGAAGCGGAACCCCTGGGTGGCATCGTCCCGGTCCTGCCAGATCTACACCCACATGGAGTTGATCTGCGGAGGGGGCAGCTTCTTTGCAGCTTCAAAGAAATCATTCAAAAGCGCCTGGTCCGCGAAAGCGGTCAGGTCCGGATTTTCACCAAAGATGATGTCGGAGAGGGCGCCATACTCATAGATGGACAGGTCATCCGCCTTTCCAACGATGAAGACGGTGGGATCAAAAATCGTTTCCCACAGCGTTTGCGCCGCGGTTCCTGACTCGGTTTCGGCGGTGCGGATCGCCTGCACCACCAGCAATGCGCGCTGGGTCTCGCCCGGGTCCTTGAGTCTGAAGGTCATTCTTCCAAGCCACATCATCGCCTTGAAGTAGGTCTTCAACCCCTCGTCGCGGGTATAGTGTCCACGCGGGATGTATTGGGAATAATCTTCAAGGAGGACATCCTCCTGCGCCTGACTACCTGTCTCCCAAATGGGAGAATTGCTGAACCCTCCCTGCGCTTCGATCAGGTCGAGTTCCTGTTTTGCTAGGTCGCGCGCCGCGGATGGAACATCCGATTTGAGATCCAGGATCATGGCGGGGACCGTGAAGAATGCCACGTTCCTCAATGCTGCATCCTCCAACGCTGTCCCTTTGAGTGTTTCAAATTGGGTCACGGTGGAATCAACCATCGCTGCGATCAACTCTTTCAACGTCGGAATGAAGGCATTGCGTTCAAGGTCGCGCAGCATTTTATCGAAGACCAGATGATAGACATGAAGCATCGCGTCTGTGGTGACGAAGATCGGCGTTTCATCATAACGGATCGATTCGTACGCCTGATAGAACTCCTGGTAGCCCCGGTTGGGATCAAAAACCGGTGGTTTGACCACAAAACCATTCATCAGCAAGGCATCTATCTGTGCTTTGGTCAGATCGAACTTTTGCAGCCCTTTCACCTGGTCAGCTGTCAAAGGTAGTTCGTATCCTCCTGAGAATTTCTCAGGGAGTGTCACCTCGCGGATGGGGAATTCCGCGAATTTTCCCTTATACAGTTCCTCCGGCGGAAGGAGCGTGGCAACCGGTTCGTCAGTACCCGGCGCTTCTGTCCCCGGGACTACCTCTGCCGGGTTTCCGGGCTTCTCGGATTCTTGCCCTAGTATTGAACCGACAAAAGGCAGGTTACAGGCTGCAGTGATCATCAAGATGATCCAGGCAATCGAAATGACCTTTAGTAATTTACTCTTGTTCATCACATCCTCCTATGGTCAACGTATCACCAGCCAGGCTCTTTTCTGGTCATACAGGGTCCAGAGATCCGTGTACCTGCCTTCAAGCCTGGTATCGAGAGAAAATCCAAATCCATTCCAGCGCCAGACAACAACAGAGGAGACTTTCGCATTGACGTCATAGGACTGCTCAAGCGCAGCTAATTCTTGAAACCTGTCTCCATCCAGATCAAGTACTTGTAAATCGTGGATGGGTGCTGCCAATGCAGAGCCTGCCCAGGCTTCCTTGAAAGTCCCGTTTTTCCACTTGAGGAGGATCAGTTGACAACTCTCCCCTGCCCCGTTATGAAAATTCTGAGTCAGGCTGTCGAAATGAAGCAGTCTGTCCACAGGCCAAGGACGGTACTCCCGCCAGACCAACAGGCTTAGCTCTTGCTCCCCATCACGGTTCAGGTCTGAAAAAAATGCTTCCCTCACCCGCCACTCCCGGGGGCTTTGCCAGGAAATAACAATTTCGGGGTGGTTGAGAAATACGAAAACCTGGTTATCCTTGATCTCTAGCTGAAAAGAATCGCTCCCAATCCTTCCCTGATCAGCAGCAGGCTGCATCTGGGCAGGTCCAGAAAGCGAAGCACCCCCATTACGGATCAATTGATTTCCTTCCTCACGAAAGGCAGAATATTTCGAGGGGGAGAGGCTGCAAAGTACACAGATCGAGAGCAGGAGAAGACGCCACACAATTAATGACGAAGGATTCATGGATAGAGTTCCAATAATATTGTACAACTTATATCACCCCGAGTGCGAATCAGGTAAGGAACCGTTCATTGCAGCGTTGTCTTTGACAAGAAAGGGTTCGTCCGGTAAAATTGATAGGTTGAATTCATCTCATTAATAAAAAGGGCCTCCTTTCATGAAAGAATACTCAACTGACAAAATTCGAAACATCGTGCTGGCATCCCATTCTGGTGCTGGAAAAACAATCCTTTGCGAGTCATTCCTGTTTAACACGGGAGCGACCACCCGCATGGGTCGGATAGAGGACGGATCCACCGCCTCGGACTTTGATGAAGAAGAGGCGCGCCGCACGATTTCCCTCTATACCTCGGTCATCCCGATCGAATATCGGGACGTGAAATTTAATTTCCTGGATACTCCTGGATATACTGACTTTATCGGTGAGGAAATCTCGGCGATGCGCGTCGCTGATGGCGTCATTCTCATCGTGGATGCAGTGAATGGTCTCGAGGTTGGCACAGAGATCGCCTGGAATTACTGTTCTCAATTCAATCTACCGCGATTCCTCTTGATCAACAAGATGGACCGAGAAAATGCGAATTTCCAGAAATCCCTTAAGTCCGTTGAAGAATATTCCGATATCCGCCTGATCCCCATTCAGCTACCCTGGGGGGAAAAACAGGCTTTCCAGGGCGTCATCGACCTGATCACCATGAAGGCTTATAAAGGCGTTGGCAAAACCGGTGAAGAGATTCCCGCGGAATTCAAAGCTGCCGCGGAAGAAGCCCGCATGAAACTCGTGGAAGCCGCCGCTGAGGGGGATGACTCCCTCTTGGAGAAATACCTGGAATCCGGATCCCTGGAGGACAGTGAAGTTGTCCGCGGTCTGGCTGCCATCGTCCTCTCTTCCGGTTTTATTCCCGTGCTGGTTAGCTCCGCATCCACCAGCATTGGTGTGCTCAAGTTGCTGGATGCCATCCTCGATATCATGCCCTCGCCTGCAGAATCACCTAAACCAGTCGCAGCAGGAAAAGGCGGCGAGGAAACACTGGAAGTTAAGGACAATGGTCCCCTGGCAGTTTATGTCTGGAAGACCACTGCGGATCCATTTGTGGGAAAGCAGACCTACTTCCGCGTCTATTCCGGTGTGATCACTCCCGATTCCCGCGTCTGGAACCAGACCAAGGGAATTGAGGAACGCCTCGGTTCGATCAGCATCCCCCGCGGCAAGGAAACCATTGTGGTCAAACAGGTGCACGCTGGTGATATCTGCGTCGTGCCGAAACTGACCGAGACCTCAACCTCCAACACCATCTGCGATAAAAATCATCCATTGACCCTGCCCATCCCGGAATACCCCCGCGCGCTTTACCAGGTCGCACTTTTCCCCAAGACGCAGGCAGATTCCACCAAGATTACCGCCACCCTCACCCGGTTATGCGAAGAAGACATGACCCTCAGCTGGCACAACGAACCCTCCACTCTGCAGACGATTCTCCAGGGCATGGGCGATCAGCATATCGACGTTGCCATTCGCCGCGCCGAATCCAAGTTCCAGGTCGGTATCCTCATGCACGAGCCCAAGGTCCCTTACCAGGAAACCATCACCAAGTCAGCCTCCGCCATGCACCGCCACAAGAAACAGACTGGCGGCTCAGGTCAGTTCGGAGAGGTTCACCTGAAGGTCTCTCCCTTGTCGGACAAGGATTTCGAATTTACCTGGGATGTTTTCGGTGGCGCCATTTCCCAAAGTTATTCCAGTTCCATTCAAAAAGGCATCCTCAGTGTGATGAAGGAAGGCGTTATCGCCGGGTATCCGGTTTCCGGTGTCCACGTTTCCGTATTTGATGGTAAGGAACACCCGGTGGATTCAAAACCGGTCGCGTTTGAAGTCGCCGGTCGCGAAGCTTTTAAACTGGCAGTCAAGGACGCCGGTGCCGTGCTTCGCGAGCCGATCATGCTCGTGAAGATCACCGTACCCGAAGCACACATGGGCGATGTAATGGGTGATCTGAACACCCGCCGCGCCCGCATCCAGGGCATGGAAACTGAAAAGGGTCATTCTGTTGTCTCCACTCACGTGCCCCTGGCTGAGATGCTGCGCTACACCACCACCTTGCGCTCGATTACAGGTGGTCGCGGGGTCTTCAGCATGGAGTTCGATCATACCGAGGTTGTTCCCGCCCATATCGCCCAGGTTGTCATCGACGCTCGCACGAAGGAACAGGAAAACAAGAAGGAAGAGTAATCCCGAAAGGATCTCAAAGCTGGACGGCTTCAACCGTCCGGCTTTTTAATTTCACATGCTTGACGCTGTCCATCTCATCTGGTAATCTTAGTTTTTACATTTGTGGTGATATCGATTATGGATGAATACCTTGAACTCGTGTGGAGTGAACTACTATCTCGAGATCCTGAGAAGATCAATAAGATTTTTTCCTCCCTTGATATCGGCAGCCAGCAGGAAGTGACACTGCATCTCAACAGAATGGTTACAGAATCTGGCTGGCACCCGGAACAGGTGACTTCTGCCAGGATTGCGTTGGAATCCCTCGTATCTAAATGAGGAAATTATGGACATCCGGGAATTAACCGCCGAAATGCACAAGTTCGTCTCATCCAAGGGCTGGTACCAGCCAGACAGTCCCCGCCCTCAAAATCAACGTAACCTCGCGGTTTCCCTGTCGCTGGAAGCCGCCGAAGTGCTGGAGCACTTTCAGTGGGGCGAGTCTGCTGAGAACCCGGATGAATTAGGCTCTGAACTTGCCGATGTTGCCCTCTACCTACTGCAACTTGCCAGCATCAGCGGGATCGATCTGGAAGCAGCCGTTATACAGAAGCTTGAAAAGAATTACAGCCGCAACTGGCCAGGGGATCTGGACACAGGAGGAACTCGATGAAGGTAGCTGTCTTTGGCGGTGCTGCTCCCAAGCCAGGTGATGAGGTGTATTCCCAGGCGATGTCTCTTGGGCGATTGCTGGCTCAACAAGGTCACACGGTGATGAGTGGTGGATACGTCGGGGTGATGGAAGCAGTTTCCCGCGGAGCGAGCGAAGCAGGCGGTTTTGTCATCGGCATCACCTGCAATCAGATCGAGCAGTGGCGTAAGAGTAAGGCTAACGAGTGGGTCAAGGAAGAACACAAGTTTGAGACTCTCCGCGAACGAATGTACGCACTCATCGATAGCTGTGATGCCGCAATCGTGTTGCCGGGCGGTGTTGGCACGCTCGCAGAACTGGCGGTCACCTGGAACGAACTGATCATCAATGGACAAGCCCCCCGTCCACTCATCCTTGTCGGACTGGATTGGCAAAAACTCATCTCTCAATTATTCGATACCTTTGGCGGATTCATCTCCTTGAAAGACCGTGACCTCATCTGCATCGTCCCCGATGTGGAAGCTGCGGTGGACGCCATCCATCTTAAACCCCCTACAGGAAGCTAAAATGAGCAACGAAAAACTTACACCCCGCAGTGAAAATTATTCCGAATGGTACAACCAGGTCATCCAGCGCGCTGAGATGGCAGATTACGCCCCGGTGCGCGGATGCATGGTCGTCCGCCCATACGGATGGGCATTGTGGGAGAATATCCAGAAAACGCTGGACGAACGTTTTAAGGCATCCGGGCACGTCAATGCTGCCTTTCCGTTATTCATCCCCATGTCCTTCCTGGAAAAGGAAAAGGAACATGTGGAGGGTTTTTCACCCGAACTGGCGGTGGTAACCATCGGCGGCGGTGAAAAACTCGAAGAACCCCTGGTCGTCCGCCCCACTTCAGAAACGATCATTGGCTACATGTACTCCAAATGGATCAAGTCCTACCGTGACCTGCCTGTGCTGATCAATCAATGGGGCAACGTGGTCCGTTGGGAAATGCGTACCCGCTTATTCCTGCGCACGCTCGAATTCTACTGGCAGGAAGGACACACCGCGCACGCCACCCAAGCCGAGGCAGTTGAAGAAACCATGCGCATGCTCGATACTTACACAAAGTTCGCTATCGAGGATGCCGCTGTTCCCGTGATCCCTGGCAGGAAAAGTAATTCGGAAAAGTTCGCCGGCGCGATCAACTCCTACTCCATCGAAGCCATGATGGGCGACACGCGTGCGCTGCAAGCGGGCACATCCCACTTCCTGGGTCAGAATTTCGCCAAAGCGTTCGAGATCCAATACCTGGACGAGAACAACACCCTGCAGCATTGCTGGACAACCTCCTGGGGAGTATCCACCCGTTTCATCGGCGCGATCATCATGACCCACGGCGACGATCAGGGTTTGATCATGCCGCCAAAACTCGCCCCCATCCAGGTCGTGATCGTGCCCATCTACAAGAACGATGAAGAGCGCAGCAAGGTCATGCCTGTGGTAGACCAGGTTCGCCTCTCTTTATCCGCTTTCCGGGTCAAGGTCGATGACCGCACTGAGGTCACCCCTGGTTTCAAATTTAATGATTGGGAGATGCGCGGGGTTCCCCTGCGGCTCGAGATTGGTCCCAAGGACGTCGAAAAGGGGTCCGTGATGGCATCCCGCCGCGATATCCCCGGACGGGAGGGCAAATCCTTCCTCCCACAGGAGAGCATTGGAATTTCGGTGAAATCGCTACTGGACACCATCCATGTCAACCTCTTCGAAAAGGCGAAATCCTTCCGGGACAGCAATATCCACGACCCCGCCAATTACGAAGAGATGAAAGAAGTCTTGCAGGGAGGCTGGTCATACTCGTGGTGGTGCGGCGATTCAGCTTGCGAAGCCAAAGTTAAGGAAGACACGAAGGCGACCACCCGGTGCATCCCCAATGACCAAACCGGCGGCAAGGGAAAATGCATCATCTGCGGTCGCGATGCCACGGAAAAGGTGTATTTCTCACGGGCTTATTAACTAAAATATGCCAGCAGTAGAACTCCCCAAACTACGCGCCCGGCTTGACCTCTTGCTGCGTTCCGGCTCTGACCCAATGGAACTCGCCAGGGGCATTCGCGCGTTGTTCGAACTCTACTCTGACCCAACACAGCCTGTTACCGCGCAACTCGCCGCAGCAAAATCCGTGCGCTTCAACACCCCGCTTATTCTCAGCCTGGAGGTTGAAAAAGCCTTGCAGCCAGCGTGCCAGGAAAAACCTCTCGAGATACTGCCGTTGATTGACGCCCTCTGGCTTTTCCCCGAGATTGAACTCCGTCAGCTTGCATCCGCGCTGCTGGGAAGGATTTCCACCGATCTTTCCGTAGAAGTGCTCAGCAGGATCGACCGATGGACCAGCCAGGAGATGGACGGGGAGTTGCTGCACTTATTGCTCAAAACTGCGACGATCAACACTTCGAAAAAATGATCCCGAAACCTGGCTGGCTTTACTGAAGACATGGGGAAAATCAGATAACCCGCAGCGCGTATCGATGGCAATCCAGGGATTGCACCCGCTTATCGAGGATAAAGACTTTCCCAACCTGCCCCTCATATATACCTATCTCTACCCCTTCTTTCTTCCTTTTCGCTCTGACCACGTTTACGACCTGGAAACAACCGTCGTCGAATTAGCTTGGCGTTCCGAAATTGAAACCGTCTACTTCCTCAAGCAAGTGATGGGAGGGGATCAGGAACGCACATATGGCAGGTTCATCCGCAGGATCCTGGATCAATTCTCTCCGACGAACCAGGAGTCTCTCAAAAACGCGCTGAAAGAGCACCCGAACTTGAGATAGATCCTCACCTGTGCAGGTACCCTGCACTCTGGTATAATCCACAACGATGACTCGACCTGCCTGCGGGAGCCCTGCGGGTATGGCGACTTGCATACATCATTTTAAGGAGCAATGTCATGGGATTGACAAAGGAAGCGAAAGAAAAATTGATCACCGAGTACCACCTGCACGATACGGACACAGGTTCCGCAGATGTCCAGATAGCCATCCTGACCACCCGTATCAAGCAACTGACTGAGCACTTGCGCGCTAACAAGCTGGATAATTCCTCCCGGCGCGGTCTGCTCAAGCTGGTAGGACAACGCCGCAGGCTGCTGGCGTATTTACGCCGCACCGACTTCTCACGGTTCGCTGTCATTACCGAAAAACTGAATATCCGCACCCGTTAGACCGATTTACAAGGACGAGTAGAATTTCTCTACTCGTCCTCTCACTTGCGGGTCGGAACCGCCATAGCCGCCGGTTAGGTATTGAAAAATGGTGAGGATCAGAGTGATCCCCAGCATTCCTCAGTTCCTGACCAGGCGGGAGTAGCAAGTTAGGAGCAAACATGAAACCAGAAAGCAAGAAATATATTTCCACCGTCGGTGGGCGTCCTTTGACGTTCGAAACCGGCAAACTCGCCGCCCAGGCTGGCGGCGCAGTAACCGTTCAATTTGGCGATACCGTTGTTTTTGCCGCTGCCACGATGGGCAATACACCACGGGAGGGTCAGGATTTCTTCCCCCTGACTGTCGAATACGAAGAACGCATGTACGCGGGCGGACGCATCCCCGGCTCATTCTTCCGACGCGAAGGTCGCCCCAGCACGGACGCCATCCTGGTGTCCCGCCTCACCGATCGTCCCCTCCGCCCCCTGTTCAACAAGGACATGCGCAACGAGGTGCAGGTCATTATGTTTTCCCTGTCTGCTGACCTGGAAAACCCACTCGACGTAATCGCCATCAATGCGGCTTCCGCCGCGGTGATGATCTCGGACATCCCCTGGGGTGGTCCCGTTGGCGCTGTCCGCGTGGGCAGGGTCAATGGCGAGTACCTCCTCAATCCGACCTACGCCCAGATTGATGAATCTGACCTAGACCTTCGAATTGCCGGAACTGCTGATGCCATCCTGATGGTTGAAGCGAGTTCAACCGAAGTCGATGAGGAATCCATGGTCACCGCGCTGCAGATCGGTCACGATGCCATCAAGGAGATCGTTGAAATCCAGTTACAGATGACCCGCGAAGTTGGTAAAGCCAAGCGTGAGGTTCAGCTCTTCACCCTGGATGAGACCCTGGTGGAGAAAGTGTACAATCGCGCTGCTGGCGAGATCAACGAGCTGATGGACAGTCTGCACGGAAAACACGAGCTGCAGGATGCCATTGACGCGCTCGGAGAGAACGTGGTGGCGGAATACACTGATGTCGAGGATGCCAAAGAGATTGCCAGTTACAAGGCTGCCTTTGAAGAAACCTATAAACGGGTTGTGCGCGAGCGCATCCTGATGCAAAACAAGCGCCCTGACGGACGAACCTTCACCGAGATCCGTCCAATCTGGTGCGAAGTGGGCGTTAGTCCGCGTGCCCATGGTTCAGGCTTGTTCACCCGTGGAGAGACACAAGTACTCACTCTGGCGACCCTTGGCACCCCCAAGGAAGCCCAGGAAATTGACACGCTTTCTCCCAATGATTCCAAGCGTTACATCCATCACTACAATTTCCCGCCCTACTGCACCGGCGAAGTAAAGATGCTGCGCGGACAATCTCGACGCGAGATTGGTCACGGTGCCCTGGCTGAACGCGCCTTGTTGCCCGTGATCCCTGCTGAAAAGGAATTCCCTTACACCCTGCGCCTGGTTTCCGAGGTGTTGGCGTCGAACGGTTCCTCTTCCATGGCTTCTGTCTGCGGTTCAACCCTCGCCCTCATGGACACCGGCGTGCCCATCAAAGCCGCGGTTGCCGGCGTTGCCATGGGTCTGATCATGGAAGGCGACAAGTACGTCATCCTCACTGACATCCAGGGAGCCGAAGACCATCTTGGGGATATGGACTTCAAGGTTGCCGGAACCACCCAGGGCATCACCGCCCTGCAGATGGACATCAAGATCAAGGGCATCACCCCCGAGATCATGCGCCAGGCATTGACACAGGCGCACGAAGCCCGCCTGAGCATCCTCGATAAGATGCTGGCAGTCATCCCTGTACCGCGCGCTGAAATGCGCTCCTTTGTCCCGCGCATCACCACCATCCGGGTTCCGGTTGATAAAATTGGCGCCATCATCGGACCGGGTGGAAAAATGATCCGGGCACTGCAGGAAGAAACCAACACCAAAATCGATATTGACGATGACGGCACAGTCTACATCGCTGCCACGGATGGTATCGGTGAAGCGGCTGCCCGCGAGCGCATCGAAAGCCTGACCGAAAGCGCCCTTGTGGGGCACATCTACACCGGCAAAGTTGTGCGAATCGCTGATTTTGGAGCGTTCGTGCAGATCCTGCCTGGCATGGACGGCATGGTCCACATTTCCCAGCTTGACACCGAGCGCGTGGAAAAGGTCGAAGATGTAGTCAAGATGGGTGACGAGCTGACCGTGATGGTGACTGCCATCGATGACAACGGCAAGATCCGCCTATCCCGCCAGGCTGTCCTGGAAGGCTGGACCCCGGAAGAAGCCCTGGAACATGACAAGGGCGGCAAGTCCGGTGGAGGACGACCACGTTCCGGCAGCGGCGATCGCCGTGGTGAGTGACCGCAGGGGCAGCGACCGGCGCGACGGGAACCGCCCCGCGTTCGATCGGAACAAGAATTCCGGCCGGTAATCAGAAAACGAAAGTACAACCCCTTGGGAATCCCTGAGGGGTTGTTTCTTTATTTCGAAGTGGGTAATTCTGGCATTGGGAAATCAGGCAGATTGAGCAGTTCCCCCAGTGCAGCCCGCATGGCGGTCCGGTCATCCCAGGCATACTCGGTTGTGCCAAAACACATGGACTGCTCGTGCCCCTTTCCGCATGCCATCACCAGGTCGCCCGGACGAGCGAGTTTCACCCCCAGGCGGATCCCGTCGCCCCGGTCTGGCACTCGGAAAAAGGTTTCCCCTTCCACGCCACCAGCCTTCTGCGACGCGTCCGCCATCTCAGCCAGAATTTCATCCAGCGATTCGGTTCGCGGGTCTTCGGCGGTGAGGATGGTCAGGTCTGCCAATTGCACAGAAACCTCACCCATCATTCGCCTTTTCAGCCTGTCGCGCAGCCCGGCGGAACCAAAGACCGCGATCACCCTCCCGGAGGTCATCTCGCGGGCGGTCTCGATCGCACGTTTTAATGCATTCGGCGTGTGAGCAAAATCCACAATGGCAGTAAAGTTTTGCCCCATGTCAATCCATTCCATGCGTCCAGGCACCCCTTCCAAGCGGGCGATTCCCGTCGCTGCTGTGCGCAGGTCAATCCCCAACCCCAGCGCTGCGCCAATGGCAGCCAGGCAATTTGACACATTAAACCTTCCTGGCAGGTTGCAGTGAACCGGAACCTGGTTGCCCTTCCAGGCGACAGTAAAATCGACTCCAGCGGGTGTGCTGTTTATGTTAATCGCGTTTAGGTCACCCTTCCCCTCAAGACTGTAAGTGATCACCTCACCGCTGATTTGCGCAGACAACAGTGGGAAGGATTGGTCATCCAGGTTCAGGACTGCGAGACGCGGATTGCCGTTCTGTTTTTCCACAGTTTGTGCGAGGCTGGTGAACAAGCGCGCTTTTGCCGCCAGGTATTCCTGATACGAGCCGTGGTAATCAAGGTGCTCGTGAGTGATGTTCGTCACCACACCAATGTCATACTCACATCCGGTAACCCGGTGCTGAGCCAACCCGTGCGAGGTGGATTCCAGGACAACATGCGTGAGACCTGCTGCAACCATCTGTGCCAGGTAGCGCTGCACATCCGTGGCTTCAGGCGTAGTGACATGAAAACCTGTATCGATTACCTCGTCGCCAATGACCGCGTTGACCGTGGAAACCATGCCGACTTTCATCCCCGCGTTTTTCAAAACCTGGTAAAGCAGGTTCGAAGTGGTCGTCTTGCCATCCGTCCCGGTCACTCCGATGACGGTGAGTTTCCGCCCTGGGTAATCGTAAAACGCCGCTGCCAGGTAAGCCAGCGCTTCACGGCTATCAGCCACCTGGATGTATGGCACAGGGAACGATTGCATCTCCCGGGTTCCAACCACTGCGACCGCTCCCCGCTCGATCGCGGTGGAGATGTAATCGTGTCCGTCCACGCTGCCCCCGCCCATGGCGACGAAGAGATCGCCCGCTGACACTTTGCGGGAATCAAACTGGATCGAGTGGATGCTCTCATCTCTGAAAGCATTCCGGCAATGCCAATCGATCGGAAGGCTATTCAATAGGCTGGATAACACCTTTTCGCTCATCGGAAACTCATCATAACATTAAATAAAAAGAGGGCATCCCGGATTCGTTTCCAGTCATGCCCTCGTGAATCGTGTAGTTTACTCCAGCGATTCCCTCAGGGACTGGATCTGCCCGGCAACGGACCCATCCACAACCTTGTCTCCAACCCTGACCACCAACCCGCCGAGGATTTTGGGGTTGACGTTGAAGGCAATCTCAGCCTTCCCGCCCAACTTGCCCAGCAGCTCGCCCTTGATCGTCTTTTGTTCAGCTTCCGTCAGAGGCAGTGCGCTGGTCACTTCAGCAGCTTCACCCTTCAGGTCAGCTTCTTCCAGCACCACCACTGAGCCCTTCTTGACACCGGAGAAAAATTCCGCCAGCAGCTCCCGCTGACGCTTTTCATCCAAACTTTCGCCGACCAGTTTTTGCGCTGCTGCGATCGCCAGAGAAGCAACGTGGGTGCGGATCTCGCTCAACGCACGTTCCCGCTCTGCTTCGACTTCGACCAGGGCTGCTTTGCGTGCCTGCGCAAGTTCGCCGTCCAGGTTCGCTCGCACTTCGCGTCCGGCCAGTTCAGCTTTTTCCTTTGCTTCGCGGATGACCTGCGCGGCGTTGGATTGGGCTTCAGAGAGGATGGTGGCAGCGTCCTTTTCAGCATTCTGACGGGCTTCCGCGGCAATGCGAGCATCCTCAAGACCAGTATCGATCTTGGCGCGTCTTTTTTCAAGCGCGCTTAACAAGGGCTTATAAACCCAGGCTCGCAACACAACCATGATGATCAGGAAGTTCAGGATCTGAACAACCAGGAATCCAAGGTTTAAACCTAATTTTTCCAAGGGAAACTCCTTTACCCGGAATTAGAGGACGAACAGCATCAGGAAGGCGATGACCAGACAATAGATCGCGATCGCTTCCGAGAATGCGATCCCAAGGATCATGTTCGTGAACAGGTTACCATAAGTATCCGGGTTACGCGCCATGCCTTCCAGCGCTCCCTGAACGCTCAGCCCAATCCCTACACCCGCTCCGAGTGCGCCGATCATGGATAAGCCTGCACCAATGAATTTTGCTGCCAGTACGATATCACCACTCATGGATTTACTCAGCCTCCTCTGTTATGTCTTCCGAAACTTACGAATGCGCTTCCTCAGATCCATGTCCCTGGGTTGCCTGCGCCATGAATACCATGGTCAGCATGCCAAAGACGAATGCCTGGATCGCGCCAATGAACAACTCAAACATCATGATCATCGATGGAACAAAAATGGGGACCATCACCCCAACGAGCGCCAGCAAGACCATGCCAGCGAACATATTCCCAAACAACCTGAATGCGAACGACAGGATCTTCGAGAACTCGGAGATCAACTCAAGCAGCCCGACCAGGAAATCCATGAAGCCCAGCGCGGGTTTCTTGAACATGGTTCGGAAGTTGAGGAACTTGCTGAAATAACCGATCCCCTGCGCCTGGACGCCGATGACCTGGGTCATGACTACCGCGATCAAAGCCAATCCCGCGGTGAAATTAAGGTCAGTAGATAAACCCCTCAGGAACGGTGTGACAATATACCCGCCCTCGTGGGCTTCCTTATTGAGCACAGTGTACCAATTACCCCCCAACGCCTGGGTCTCATAGCCATGTTCGCTGTGATGCAGCAGACCGACCGTTTCGAAACCAGGAATCAGTTTGAGCAAGTTGGCAAAGAGCACTACGATCAGGATGGTGGCAAACCAGGGAAAGACCTTTTTCGCCCATTTCCCAGTGGTGGATTCGGTCAGGTTGTAGAGCATCTCCACGACCATCTCCATCACCCCGGCGATACCTTTCGGCGCTTCCGGATTCTTCCTGACCCCATTGCGCACGCCAAGGGCGATCAGTACCAGGATGACATCCATCAGCAGCATCGCCAACAGGGTATTGGTCAGGTAAAAATCACCAAATACTGGCAGAGTGAACAAGGGTTCGCTGGACAAATTCTCCGCGGCAACCTGGATGTGAGGCTGGACCGGCGCGATGAGGTTGACCCCGACAACGCTGAGGATGATAAGGGTTAAGACGATCCAGCGATTCTTACCCCAATTACGTTTCTTGGTTTTTTCCAAAACCTACCTCCTCGTCTTGATCCTTCGCCGGTGTAGTTTTAATTTTTGAAATGGTCTTGCGTGCGATGAAAATCATCAAGAGAATCGATACTGGAATGCTGGCGACCAGTAACCCGATCGTAAACCAGGGTTTTGTACCCAGGTTGTTATCCAATGCCAGCCCTCCCAGGGCTGCAGCCAGGACAATTACCAGGGTGACGATTCCTACCTGCCCCACGAGAATAGCAAGGAGGTAGTTCCTTGTGGTACTGTTCTTCTGATCTGGTCTCGGTTCCCTGACAGACATGTTGGCAAATTATATCATAATCAACTTAAAGACCGCCGCCAACGCTGACTGCCAGCGAATACCACGGTATATAAACCACACCCAGGACGATAATCCCAATAATGCAGATGCCCAGAGCTACTTGCCACAGAACTGGAAGCCTCTTATAAGTGAACTCCTTAACCGGTTCGGACAGGTACATGAGTTTCATGATGCGCAGGTAGTAGTACAAGCCGATTACTGAATTAATGATGCCCACAATTGCCAGCCAGACCATACCGCTCTCAATTGCCGCGCCAAAGACAAGCAGCTTGGCAAAGAAACCGCCAAATGGGGGAATGCCCCCCAGCGAGAGCAGGGCGACCATCATCAACAGCGCTATTCCTGGTGCACGGCGGCTCAGCCCTTCGAAGGCTTGCAGGTCGCCCGAACCCGCGCTCCTCTCAACCCAGGCGATGATGGCAAACACTGCCAGGTTTGTGACCAGGTAGGCGACCAGGTAATAAGCCACACCAGTAAAGCCAAACTCTGTCCCGGACGCCACGCCGATGAGTACGTACCCTGCCTGTGCAATCGAAGAATACGCGATCAGACGCTTGAGATTCTTTTGCGGGATCGCCAGCAGGTTGCCAATGAACATCGAAGCCACTGCCATGGCAGCCAGAAGGATCATCCAGGTGGAGGAAGTCTCAATACCAAATATATGGATCAAAACACGCGTCAGCGCCAGGAATCCCGCCGCCTTGGAAACAGTCGATAGGAATCCCGCGACACTGGTTGGCACACCTTCATAAACATCAGGCGCCCAGAAATGGAACGGGAATGCGCTGATCTTGAAAGCGAAACCCGCCAGCACGAACAAACTCGCCAGGATGACCGCTGCCAGTGGAACACTGTTCGTTTGCATTCCCTCGCGAATCGCCATGAGACTTGCGCTGCCTCCAAATCCGTAGAGCAGGCTGAAGCCAAATAACACGATGGCGGAGGAGATGGATCCAAAAAGGAAATACTTGATCCCGGATTCCACTGACCGGGAATCACGGTACTTGATACCCGCGAGGACATAAAGGGGAATGGAAGCAGTTTCCAGGGAAAGGTAGAGCATGATCAGATTGGCAGAAGAAACCATGAGGATCAGCCCAATGGTGGAGAAGACCAGGAGCAAATAGTATTCCGGCTTGTGGTCCAGCATCCGCTCCATTGAAGCGAATAGCGCAGTGAGCGCTAACCCTGCCAGGAAAACAAGACCGAAGAGGAATGCCGGCTCATCAAAGCGGATCATTCCTCCCCAAAGTAGGGTCGGTACAGAGGGCTTTCCCGCTATGATGGTTACTACCGCCACAACCATCGCTCCGGCAGCGGTTATCCAGCTCAAACTGTGATTGAGCGCCTGGTTTTTCAACAGGCTGACCGCGAGGAGAACCAACGCCAGCACCGCGAGACCGATCACCGGAATAAGCGCATTCACCATTTCAGGTGTGATCCCTGTCATCAGGCACCTCCCATCAGATTGAGAATGTGACTGACTCCCGCCTGGATGGTGGGAACCATGATCGATGGGAAAATGCCGATCAGGATCATGATGAGCGAAAGCATCACCACGATGAATTTATCCTTCAAAGAGATATCGGTCAGGGTTCCGTTGATGCCCTGGGGAACCTCCCCGAAGAACACCCGGCGGATGACCAGGAGAATGTAGGCTGCGGTGACCACGATGGAGATAGCGGAAACGATGGCAACTACCGGCGCGGTCTTCCATGCGCCCAGATAGATGGGAATTTCCGCGACGAAACCTGAAAAACCGGGCATCCCCATTGAGACCAATCCACCGACTACAAACCCCAGCATTGCCAACGGCATGTGCTTGAACAAACCGCCCAATTCGTTGATATTCCGCGTATGTGCCCGGTCATATACCATACCGACGACAGCAAAGAAGAGAGCTGTCATCACCCCGTGTGAGAACATCTGCAATCCCGCCCCGGTCAATCCCTCGGGGGTCATGGTAGCGAAGCCGATGAACACCAACCCCATGTGAGAGACCGAGGAGAAACCGATGACATACTTGAAATCTTTTTGGATCATGGCAATGAAAGCGCCATAGACCACATTGATCGTCGCCAGCGCCAGGATCAGCGGTGCCCAGTAACGCATCCCATCCGGCAGCAGCATCAGTCCGACGCGCAGAGCGGCGAACGCCCCAACCTTCATTTCAACCCCTGCCAGGAGCATGGAAACCGCGGTCGGTGCCGCCACATGTCCATCAGGCGCCCAACTGTGGAAGGGGAAGATGCCCCCCAGCACGCCAAACCCGATGAAGATGAACAGGAACCACAAGCGCTGAAATTCCACCGCGAAACCAGCCTGTTCAAGTGCCAGCAAGTCAAATGTGTGCAGACCGGAACTGAAATAAACTGCCAGCACACCCAAAAGAGCAACCACGGAACCGATGAACAGGTAGAGGGTCAGTTTCATGCCGCCGTATTCGCGGGTCTTGGGTGACCCCCACATGACGATCATCAGGTACTTGGGGAAAACCGCCAGTTCAAAGAAGAAAAAGAGCTGAAATAAGTCCAAAGAAGCAAAGACGCCAAAAACGCTGGATGCCAGGAAGAGGAAGAAGGCAAAGAATTCCCGCGGTCGGTCTTCAACCTTCCAGGAAACCATCACCCCGCTGAACACCACCAATCCTGCCATCAACTCCAATACCACGCTCATCCCGTCCACACCCATGTGATAGGAGATACCCAGGGTTGGCAGCCAGTCGAATTTTTCAATGAACTGGTATCCGGCAGCGATTTCGTCATAGGCAAAGAACAGGAAAACCGAAACCAGAAGCGTAATGATCGAAGCAGCCAGTGAAATCCCGCGGATCAATCCCCGTTTGCCAGCGGGGAGCAGCAACAGGAAGATCCCCGCTGCGAGGGGGAGCAATGCCAGGATACTAAGATACGGGATCGTCATCAAGCTCCTCTAGAACCAGGTCATCACTGCCTGGTTGATCAGGTTCAGGATCCATGCCGGCCAAATGCCGATCACGAGCATCAACACCATCAATGGCGCTATCACCAGGATCTCACGCTTGTTGATCTCGGTCAACTTGCCTTTCCAGGTTTCATTCAGCGGTCCATGCAGGGTCAATTTCAGCGCTTTCAATACATATACCCCGCTAAATAACAACCCGATCATTCCAAGCGCTATGAACAGCGTGTAGATTGGCCAAACACCGCGCACGATCATGAATTCCGAGACGAAGCCGTTCAACCCTGGGAGACCAAGGGATGCCATGGATGTGAACAGGAGGATGCCGCCGTAAACCGGGACCAGGGCGAACAATCCGCCATAATCGGAAAATTTGCGGGTGTGAGTGCGGTCGTACAACACCCCTACGAGGAAAAACATTCCAGCAGCGGTCAGCCCGTGGTTGAACATCTGCAGGACTGCCCCTGAAACGGCGATTTGAGCGCTTTCCTTGATCGCTTCGTTGACCTGCCCACCCGCCCAGGCAGCCGCGGCAATCGCCAATACGACGAATCCCATGTGATTGATGGATGAGTACGCCACCAGTCGCTTGAAGTCCGACTGCGCCGCTGCCGCCAGCGCGCCAAACACGATCGCAGCAGTCGCCAGGATGGCCAGCCAGAGGGCAAAACGGGCGGATTCTGCCGGGAATAGCGGCAGCACCAATCGCAGGAACCCGTAAGCGCCCAACTTGAGCAACACCCCGCCAGGATCATAGAGCCAGCGGTTGGCGCTTCGGTATGCGCGTCTGGCAGCCAGGTGTGGAAAGGCCAGACCGGAACCTTGATTGCGAAGGCGATGACGAACGCCCAGAACGCGACGGCTTTGACCGTGCCAGCCGACATACCCAGGAAACTGAAACCCTGCGCAGCGGGCCAGGTACTGAGCAAGCTGCACCAGGTCAAAAGTACCGGAAACGACACCGATCATCTGGATTGCCAACAACAGACCCAGCGAACCGCCCATGGTGAATAGGATGAATTTAAGCGCGGCATAATTACGCTTTTCCCCGCCCCATAAGTTTATGAGGAAGTACATGGGTACCAGCCCAATCTCCCAAAAGAGGAAGAAGAGCAGCAGGTCGAGGGAAAGAAAAACCCCCAGCATCCCGGTTTCCAGGAACAGGAATAAGATCATGTATGCTTTGACCCGTTCCTTGATATTGAAAGAAGTCAGGATCGCCAGCGGGGTGAGCAGCGTGGTCAACAACACCATCACCAGGGAAATTCCGTCGACGCCGAGGTGATAACTGGAACCAATGGCGGGGAACCAGGGCAATAGTTCCTCGAATTTGAACAATCCAAGCCCGATTGCTGATGGGAAACGCAGCCAGAGAAAGATGCTGAACACGAAGGGTAACAGGCTGAAACCGAAGGAAAGTCCCCGAATCCACCTCACCTTAGCGGATGGCACTGTTAGGAGGACTAGCGCTCCAAGCAGTGGGAGGAACAGAATCAGGGTGAGTAAATGGTCATTCATCAGTGTCAATCCGCCGTCCACCTTATTTTGCCATCATGAATCGAAAGATCGCAACACCAGCGACTACCACGCAGGCGATGCCAATCGTCAGGTATTGCTGCACGCGTCCGTTTTGCAGGTGCCGTCAGCAGGTTTCCCAGTCCATGGGTGCCCTCAGCCAGTTCATCGCCTGCCTTGTTGATCACAGGCAGATCAAATCCAAACCTGAAAAGGTTGCCCAGTTTCAAGCCCAGCGCCGCAATCCCGTGCAGCGCGCCATCAATTACTTTCAGGTCCATAAACTTATAGACCACATTCTCCGAAAACCACAGCGCAGGACGGATAAACAAGAATCCGTATATTTCATCCATAAAATACTTGTGATTGAGCAGGGAGTACGGTCCGGGCAGGGCTTTTTGAACTGGGTCGGACTGGCTGGATTCCCTCACCTTTCGATAAGTCAGCCAGCCCAGGAACAATCCGCCCAAGGACACCATCAGCGAGGTGAATAACGGGATCAGGCTGTGCGCCTCCTCAACCGCCTCTGTGTGCAGCATGGAACCAAGAAAAACCTGGAAAGGTGCGGATGAGAGTTTTCCGAGCACCGGAAATGCATGCGGAATCCCAAGCCAGCCCAAGCCAATCGCGAAGACCGAAAGGATGACCAGTGGAATGGTCATTGTGGGGACAGATTCATGCGCGTGTTCCGCGGCTTCCGTTCTCGGCTTGCCCAGGAAAACCAGCGTGATCTGGCGGGCTGTGTAAAAAGCAGTGAACAGCGCAGCCAGCGCCAGCACGATGAATATCATTATCTGTCCACTGCCAAATGCCCCGCTGAGGATCTCATCCTTGGACCAGAATCCAGCCGTGATCAACGGAAAACCGGAGAGCGCCAGCCCACCCGCTACGAATGTCCAGAAAGTAATGGGCATCTTCTTGCGCAGACCGCCCATGTTGCTCATGTCCTGTGGATCGATATGCTTGCCGGTATGGAATACCCCATGCTCCATGCCGTGAATGACCGATCCGGAACCCAGGAAGAGCAACGCCTTAAAGAAAGCATGCGTCACCAGGTGGAAAACCGCGGCGGTGAACGCGCCAATTCCCAGTGCGGCGATCATGTAACCGAGTTGGGAGATGGTGGAATACGCAAGGACGCGTTTGATATCGTTTTGCGCCAGTGCGATGGTGGCAGCAAATAGCGCCGTAAATGCACCAATGGCAGCCATGACCGTCATGGTGGCATTAAGCGACTCGCCGTGATGCCAGCCCGCGCTGACCAAGGGGAAGATGCGTGCAGCCAGGTAAACTCCTGCAGACACCATCGTGGCAGCATGGATCATCGCCGAGACTGGTGTGGGACCTTCCATCGCGTCAGGAAGCCACACATGCAGCGGGAATTGAGCGGATTTTCCAACCGTACCGAAGAAGAGCAGCAGCCCGATCAAACCCGCCCAGGACAGTCCAAACACGGGAGAAGTGGTTTGAACCAGCATCTCCATTATTGCGCTGTTGCCGAAAATCTCACGGAAATTCAGCGTGCCTGCCTGTGAATAAAGAGCAGCGATTCCCAGCAACATGAAGACATCCCCGATACGGGTGGTGATGAATGCCTTAAGCGCTGCCTTGCGCGCGGTGTCTTTCCCATACCAGAAACCGATCAGCAGGTAGGAGCACAAGCCCATGAGTTCCCAGCCGATGTACAGCGTCAGCAGGTTGTCGCTTACCACAAGCAGGAACATAGCAAAAGCGAACAGGCTGATCAAACCGAAAAAGCGGGAGTACATGGGTTCGACGGAAGGGACGGTTTCAGTCTTACCGTGATGAGAGACATCCGCACCATGTGGCGGTAAGCCCGGTTGGTCGTGTTTGCCTTTTGGTCGACCGAAATTGTGATAACCGATGCTATAGATAAAGATCATTAGCACCGTCCAGGCGACAAAGAAAAGCATCACGGTGGTCAACGGGTCAACCACCACGCCGATCTTCAGCCAACTACCTCCCGCGGGCAGCCAGTTGATTGCTCCGGCAAGTGGGTCTTCCGCCAGGCTGCCTTTCGTGAGCGCTCTTACCACCACAACCATGCTTGCCAGGAACGAAAGACCCGCACCTGACAGAGCAATGCTGTGGCTGAGTCTCTTGGACCGATTGGTGAAAAGGATGATCAACACAAACCCGAGCAGCGGCGGGAGAGGAATCAACCAGGTCAACGTGGTGAAAAGGGAAGTGTTATCCAAACCTTAACCTTTCAATAAGTCCATTTCATCTGCGACGATGGTCTGCTTCTGCCGATACGCCGATATGATCAATGCCAATCCAACCGCCGTCCCCGCTGCAGCTGCAACAAAAACGATCAGCGCGAAGACCAGTCCATCCATACCGCCTTCCAGGACTGGCATGTCGGCGTAGAGGTACCGCCAGAAGGCGACCAGGTTGATGATCGATGAGCTCAGCAGCAACTCAACCCCCATCAGGATGGCGATCGTATTACGCCGGGTGAGCACGGTGAAAATGCCGATACAAAATAAAGCGGCAGCGAGCACCAGGAACCAGGATAACGGGATCATGATTTGCCCTTCTTCCGTTCCAAACCGATGTAGATGGAACCGATCAGAGCTGCCAAAAGCAAAATGGATGACACCTCAAAGGGCAGAACATATCCCTGCGGCGAGACAAGCGCCTCGCCAAGTCCAGCGAGGTCCAGCGTCCCACCTTCAAGTGGAGATGATAGTGTTGTAAATTTTGGCCAGGTGGCAAGGGCCAGCACAATCCCGGCGAGGCTGAGGATTGACACCAGCCCGGTCAGCAGCCACCGTTTTCCTTTTTCGAAGGTGTCATCCACCGCGTCCTGCGTGAGCATGACACCGAACAGGATCAGAATCGCAATTGCCCCGATATAGACCATCATCTGGATAATGGTGAAAAATCCGGCTTCGAGGAGACCAAAAACCACCGCAACACCCAGAAGGGTGAGCACAAGCCAAAGACCAGCGTGAACCACCTTCCGAGAGGTCGCCATCATGACAGCGGCGTACAAGGTGACCGCTGCGTTGAGCAGGAAGAGTATCTGCATCCAGGTCATGAGTTCACCTCGCCAGGTTCAGCAGCAGGTTTCGCTGGGGCAACCACCACAGGGCGCGGACCGGCTGCCAGGGGGATTTGCTTGCGCTGATGGTTGAGAAAACGGGTCAACAGCAGGTCAGCCAGCAGGAACAGCAGAACATTTGCCACGAGGAGAACCCCCAACTTTAGCCAGCCAGACCCGACTGGCAGGCTTTTATCCACGATCGTGGTCAGCAAAACAGAGAAAAGGGCGAGCGGAG
The DNA here is from genome assembly GCA_963774925.1 of uncultured Chloroflexia bacterium. Classification (GTDB taxonomy): domain Bacteria; phylum Chloroflexota; class Anaerolineae; order Anaerolineales; family Anaerolineaceae; genus UBA6107. The sequence goes on along the minus strand of CAVZGM010000001.1, from coordinate 53,696 downwards.
TCAGGTATTTCCAGTTCAAAGCAAGCATCTGGTCGATCCTGAAACGCGGCAGTGTGAAACGGAGCGCAAGACCAATAAAATACACCACTGCGGTTTTAATCAGGAGATAAATAAACCCAAGGATGGGTACCGTCTCAGCACCTGGACCGCGCCAACCGCCAAGGAAGATTGTCGCAAAAACCAGCGCAGACGTAAAAGCATGGAGGAAGTCAGCCACATAGAACATGCCAAATTTCAATCCGGAATATTCGATATTGAAACCGGCGACGATTTCCGAATCCGCCTCGACAAGGTCGAAGGGAGCCCGCGCATTTTCTGCAACGGATGCGATGAAGAAGACCAGCGCAGCCACCGGCGCGAGGAAGATGTACCAGGTAGTCTGGGTGCGGGCAATATCATTCAGCGCCATCGAGCCGCTTAACATCACCGGGATGAGCAGCGTGAGTACCAGGGGTACTTCATAGGTGATCAACTGCGCGACCGCGCGGAAACCACCCAACAAGGCATATTTATTGTTGGAACCCAAACCAGCCAGGATGATGCCCAATTCCCCAATCGCGCCGATCGCAATCAGGTAAAGCACACCGACATCCAGGTTGACCCCATAAACCGTGCTGGAAAATGGCACGACCGCCAACACCCCGAGGACTGAGGAAACTGCCAGGATGGGTGCGAGGTTGTACATTACCTTATCAGTTCCGTCTGGTGTAATGAATTCCTTGGTAAAGATCTTGAGCATGTCGGCGATCGGTTGAAAGATCCCCCAGGGACCTACCCGGTTGGGACCGATCCGGTCCTGGAATCGTCCACCAAGTTTACGCTCCAACCAGATGAGTCCGACGGTAAATAACATTCCTCCGACTGTGAGCAGTCCTGCGCTCAGGATGAAAAATATTACCTGGATAAGCCCAATGGAGAGCCCCCACTCAGTGAGAAGCGTTCTCAGCCAGTCAGCGATGAACGGGATAGGGTCGGCAAGAAACATTAGCGGTTCCTCAAGGCTGGTCTGGAGTGTGCCATTCCAACGCCCCCCTGCGCCACGCGTATCCAAGCCCAGCCGCAAGGATCAGGATAAAGAGGACCACTTCGAGTACAGCAAATAGTCCAACACGCTGATATGCAACCGCAAAGGGATAAAGGAGGACGGTTTCAATATCGAAAATGAGAAAGATGAGACCAAACAGGTAATACTGTGGTTTAAAGCGAATTCGGGAGGAGCCAATTGTCTCCATCCCGCACTCATACACCGTGTTCTTAATGAAGGTGGGTTTTTTCGGGGCAAGCAGTCCCGCCAGACCGATTGCGATCCCCGGAATGAGCATCGCGAAAGCAAGAAAAATTGCCAGGTACAACCAATCTTGCAGCAAGGATCCCTCCACCGATAAATGAGACTTAGTATCGAAATTTTATCATATTTGTTTAAATTGTCCAAAACGGAGGGGGTTCAGGTTGGATTCTTCCAACGCCTTGTTCCAAAAAGGAGGATCGCCACTCCTGCGCTCATCATCAGTGCAGATAAAATACGGATGTTTTCCACCCTGGTGAACAAAAAAGTCCGACTCTTGATGATGACCTCACGGGCAAGAAGCAGCTGCTCTCCTTCTTCCCCACGGGCAGATATCCATAACATCCCTGGATAATCGGCTGACTGATAGGGTTTGACCTTCCATATCAACACCAGGGGTGTTCCTGGTGTAACCGCTGTCAGTACCTCGCCCCTGGGTGAGAGCTCGTCAATACTGCTTTCCAGTCGTGCGGTAATCACCGTTGGAAGGTTCGAGGCATCGACCTCCGACAACTCGATTCGGGCAGTCACCTTCGCACTTTGCCCAAGGTACACCTTCCTGGGAAGCGCTAAGTTGATCTCCCCGGAAACCTGGCTTTGGTCATCGAGAGTGATCGGATGTCTGTCATAGTAAACAGGGTATGTACTGAGTAGGAGCAATCCGAAAAATAAAAAGAGGACTGCACCAAAGGTCATTGTTCTCGACATGCGGTGATTATACCTGCAACAAAAAACCGGCTCATAAGAGCCGGTAAAGTAGACATAAACAATCTATTTTGAGATATAGACGTACACCTGGTCTCCATCTTCCTTATCGTCTACATCAACAATGAAAGGTTCATCCCTCTTCAAGGAATTTTCGATTTCCTCCAACATTTCCGCAATTCCCTTTTCCTTTACATCCTTGGGCATGTATTGAGGAAAAGTGCGAATAACCCATGACATTAATTTGAATGGAATTGGAATACTGATCACAATTGTCTTTAATTTCCCCCCGTCATTTGATTTGATTCGGGCATGCAGCCAGGGGGAATCCATCAGGATCCAACCAAAGATCATAACGGCGAGCCCGATCAGGAACGGGATCCAGGATAACCAGAATCCCCAGCTAAATCCAGCCTTTTCGTACCCCTGATAAACCCAGAAGGCGCTCAACGCCATCAGCACCGCACCAGCCAGCAGGATCATGCTCCAGGCTGCCTTCCAGCAGCCGGAGACATTTGGTGCTTCAGCTGGTGCCGGATCACCCGGTGGTATCGGATCGATAAATTCAGGAACCCCTTGTTTTGTCTGCGTTCCGCGTTCCAGGATTCCCAACAGGTCCGCCCCCTCCTCCACGGAAAGAGTGCCTTCTTCCACCTTCTTGAGAATTTCCAACTTGTTTTCGTCTATGGTCATGGCGTTGTCCTTTATTTGTCAAGAGCATTCAACAGTTTTTCGGCTTCTTCAACCGTGATCTTCTTTTCCTGGAGCATGCGCAGCACCATCAAGCGCTCCTCTTCACTCATTCCAGCCTTGGCTTTTTCCTTGAGAGGAATAGGGGTATCGTAAGCAACCCCCACCCATTTCCGGTTCGGATCGATACCCTTCTTATCAAGTTTGCGCATGGCGCGGTCGATCTTCTCCTGGGCAAGTCCGTTCACTTGGTTCATCTGGTCGGACGCCTGCGAGAGTTTGGCGGATGCGAGATTCAGGCTATCCTTAATGGTTTTCTCGAGGTTGATTCCGAAATCCTTCCAGTCTTCATCCCAACGGGTGAAGACCTGGTCAAAATCATATTCTTCGCCGGATTGCGTAACGCTGATGTCACCTCCAGCGTTCAAAGCAACCAGATTGCCGCCTTCCCCAATTGGCAGGGAGAGTGACTCTCCACCTTCCAGCTCAATCTGTTGGCCGCATGCGGCAACACTGATCTCATCACCGCATTCAAGCTCAAGCTGTGCCCTGGCTGATGCGTCCACCACGCATTTGATATCCCCTCCAGCGCGAATCTCCATCACCGGAAGTTCGCTCAGGGTTGACGAAAGCGTCACATCCCCACCTGCCACCAGATGTACCGGTCCCCGGATATCCCGCAACACCACGTCTCCTCCGATACCCATGGAAGTCAGAGAGGGCACGCCATCTCCGAGCAGGTCTCCACCGGTTCGGGCAACCTCAACCCCGCCTTCATCAGCGCGAAAGGTCATGTCCCCGCCAACCGACTCCACCGAAACACCGGAGATTGCTTTGAGCGTCAAATCGCCGCCTATCTTCCCCAGGATCAAATGCGTCTTCAGATTGCTGATCGAGGCATCCCCATCGCAGCGCTCCACGGTCACACTCATCATCTCAGGCACCAGTAAACGGCAATCATCGGAGGCGCGAACCTCAACCACCCCGTTGATGTCTGTGAGTTTCAGCGCTTCCCCATGCTCGCCAATCGCGGTGAGAAATTGCTGAGAATTCCCTTCAATGCGCAAATCCGCGCTTGCCTTGATATTGAGCTTGCCATCAGGTTTCACTGGAATGACTGTCTGTTTCATACGACCTCTTTCCCTGTATTGATACTTTTATGTTGATATTTGTTTATTTTGAATATAATAGCAAATATATTTAGGTTTGTCAAGGATATTTTAAATATTTTTGAATATTTCATAATTTTCTTGATTTCATCGGTATTTTACAAATTCCAGGTTAAGCATTATCATAATCCCCGCACTCAAAAAGAATCTCATGGAGACTAAGATGAAACGTTTCGCATTGATCAGCAGCATCCTTCTACTGCTCGTGGTGGCAGTATCCGCATGTTCCCCAAAAGAGGAAGTGATCTACATCGAGGGTGAAGAACGTGAGATAGTGGCAGCCCAGGCAGAACCCTTCCTGCAGCACATCCTGGACGGAATCGCCCAGGATGACTACGCTCTGTTCACTAGTGATTTTGATGAAGCGATGCTGAAAGCCATGACCGACACCCAGTTCGCGTCCATTGTCAAGACTATGGGCAAGCTGGGCGAGGCAGAATCCCACGAGCTGAGCAACGTGGTGGACAAGGATGTCTATTATGGAATTAATTACAAGGTCACCTATGATCAGGCAGTGGTAAACGTCCTCATCATCCTGCCCAAAGCAGAACCCAGGCTGGTAACCGGGCTATGGTTTAAATGATGTAACAAGTGCTCAAAAAATGCCGTATACTATATTTGGGTATCAACGGGGTGAAGTAGTAATTAATAAGGAGAACAAATTATGAAACTCTCACCGCCAAAACAACTCACTTGGATAATCGCTGTCATTCTCGGCGTTCTTGGATTCATCGGAACGTTGACACAAATCGCATTTGTCAGCCCAAACGCGTTCTGGTTCGTTTTTGTAGGCTTCGCACTGCTCGCTATCGCCACCCTGGTCAAAGGCTTGTAACTTTTGCCATAACTCCCGATGGTTTCGGTACCCATACCCTATCTGGACAAACCAGATAGGTTTTTTTATTCGCCGATATAGTGGAAGACCAGGTAATCGTCTGCTTCCCCCAGAGTCAACAGGCTGAGCAGCACGGGATTCCCGGTGAAGTCTTCCATTTGGTATTGGAATTCCTTCGCCAACTCATAGTGCTTGAGGAACCATTTCCGTTCGTTATCATCCAGTTGATATCCCTGGTAGGTAACATACTCACGAAAATGACCGCGCTGCACGATCCAATCCGGCGTCGCGTCCTGCACGAATTCCATCCACCAGCGGCTGCGGTAAACATCGCGGTAATGCACCACCAGCGGAGAGACCAGTCCAACCTCATCGTACGTTTTCAACCCGGAATAGATACGGGATGTATCCGGCAGGTTCCAGAAAAAGCGTATCCCCATGTTTGCTTCCTCCGCAAGAGTTTGCCCATGCCACCGCGGTAATCGTATTCTTTGGTTCCCCAACTGAAAGCGTACGCCCACTGCCCCGCCATCCCCGCCAGAAGAGCCAGCATCACTGCCGGGATGAGCACCATCCTCCACCTGCCAATACTCCCGCCCCACTGCACTACCAGCGCAGCCAGCACCGCGTAAGCACAGAAGGAGCTCGGCCACATGTACCAGGGAAACACCACCCCGCCAAGCGCATATGCCGCAGGAACCGCCAGGCTGATGGAAGCCAGGCAAAGTATCACCAGGGTTTTTGTCCTGTCCTCGAGGTTGATGCGTAAAGCCGCTATCATTCCATAGAGGGTGATCAAGAGGAAGGGGTAACCAAAGCGGTCTGTGAGCTTGGTACGGATCGGGTTGAAGATCCCGCCAGCGTTCTCAGCAAACACCAGCCGCAGGTTGAGTAAAAATTCATTCCACGAAAATTCTCTGCGGGAAAGCGCTTTCGCGGTGATGGATTGGTTGAGCATTGCACCAAAATAGACCTGGTTGAACAACAGGAGCAGCCCAACCCCGACAACCAGGGCGAGCAGCGGCTGGTACTTGAATCGCTTTTCTTGCAGGCTAATACCAGCGATCAGGATCAAGGCAAACGCCACCGCGTCCGGGCGGATCCACGGCAGGATGCCAATCCCCAGCCACGCCAGCCAGGGGTTCTTATTTTCCTTGAACAGGTAGAAGACTCCGCCGATCACAAACACAAGCAGCGAAGTTTCCATACCCGAATAACTGATCAGGATGGAAATTGGCAGCAGGGAAAGGAACACCCACAGCAGCAGCCTGGGCTTGCGCTCGTGCATCAATGCAGCTGAGATGAAGTACGCTCCAAAAAGGAACAAGACCGTGTTCACCACCTGCATGCTGACCACGAATGTGTCCCTGCCAACGACCAGCCTTACAAGCGCTGCCAGAAAGACATAGAGATGCGAGGTGGAAGCGCTGACGCGCTCGCCGGGATTGAAACCGTATGTCCCTGTTTCCGCCAGCGTCTCCGCGCAGCGCAGGGTGATGTAGGCGTCCTCCTGCACGTGATGGGTCAGGTAGTAAGGGACGCGTGACAATAGCAGGAGCAGGAACAACCCCGCCAGGACAAGGTTTTGACGCGATAAAAGTGTCCGGGATTTCATCAATGGGTATTATAGCCCGGATGCCTGCCAGAGAAGCATTTCCGTAACTATGACAGCCGGAATTTTCTTCCTGCCACCAGCAACAGAGCCGCCGGCAGGAGCAGTGCGCTGCCGCAAAGAGGCAGAGAGGGCTTTGGTTTCTCCGCCGTTTCTGTCTCCACGGGGTTTTCACCTTGCAAGGTCGCCGTCTGGATGATTGGGTTCACCTGAGGCTCGGGGGTCGAACTGGCAACAACCTCCGCTGTCGGGCTGGGCGGCACGGGGATGATCTCGGTCGCGGTCGCCACGGGTGTGGCGGTCAGCCAGGGGAAGTCATACCCGCTGCCATTCCAAACCATACCCTCCTCCATGTAAAACGAAAACGTATCCGCGATCAACTTGACCTTTTCGTTCCCGGGGGCGAGTTCCAACGCCAGACTGATCTCCTCCAGTGCCCGCAGCTTGGACGGCAGCGTATCAAGTCCCTCCCAACCGGCGTAATACCCATACCAACCCAGCAGGTCGGCGTACCCCGCGTGCCAGAGGGCGTCATCGGGGAGCAGCTCCACAGATTTTTCGTACGCTTCCACCGAAAGCCGGAATAGCTCCTGCGCGCCGGGGTCGTCCCGCAATGTGTCATCACGGAATCCCCTGCCGCCATGCGGTGACATCAGGATCTGTTTATACAGCTTGCCCAGTCTGCCCCAGGCTTCGCCATCCCCGGGCACCTGCTGCACTCTCTCCCGCTCTTCGCGGATATCGAACCACAGTGGCGGGGTGACCAGGGTGATCTGGAAGTTATCAGCCGATTTCCGGCTCGAAGTCCTTCCAGCTCCAGGTGATACTGTTGCCGTCCACTATCCCGCCAGGGGTCGTCTTCGGGAAGCTGCTTCCAGGGATGCCGGGCAGGTAATTGAGATTCGACGCCCCGTACGGGAAGCGCACAATTAATTCCGCGCTGCCAATGGTACCCTGCCAACCGGCACCAGTGGAAAAGATGTAGTTGAACCAGATGTAAGGCAGCTCTCCCGCAGCGTCCAGGCTGTAGCGCACCTGCACCTGCACGTCCTGCTGCGGCGGGAAAACGACATCGAATTCCACCCAGGGTACTTCATCCGCCATCCCGGTGGGGTCCTCACCCTTGATCTGCCGCAGGGACACTTCCGCGCCATTCACGCTGACGCGCATATTGTCGATCTCCGGGATGCCTCCCCAGCCGTCTCCGCTGCCCACCGGGAAACGCACCGCCATGCGCTCATCCTGGCTGCCCAGGTTGCGCATGGTGAAATCCGCGGTGACGTAAGCGCCACCCTTGCCCTCTTCCCTGCCGCCTTCCGCCGCGACGTCGATCCGCACGCTTTCCGCGACCATGCGCACCTGCGTGTCCTCGCTGCCGGGTACCGGGTTCGCGCCGGGCGGGCGGGCTGGCGGAGCGATATCCGCGCTGACTTTAATAGGGGTGACAAGGAAGATGAGAACAATGAGGGAGACCAGTATCTTTCGCATTTTGTACTCCAGTCTGTAACTTACCAGTAAATCAAGAACAGTGACGTACCGCCAGCATGGAAATGTCATCAAACTGCTTCACCCCGCGGCTGAACTGGGCGATTTGAGCGGTGATGCGGTCGAGCAATTCCGCGGGGCAGTCCTCGTGATGCAGCAACTGGCGCAGCCCCGTTTCTTCCAGCTTGACCCCCGCCGCGTTCTCCGCGTCCGTCACTCCGTCGGTGTACATAAACAAGACCTCTCCAGGCGCGAGGATCGCTTCTTTCACTTCATGCAGTGTACCGCGGATGGCTCCCAGCGCCGGACCGGTGCGCGGCAGGATGGTGACGCTGTTGTCAAGATGCACCAGGCAGGGCGGCAGGTGTCCGCAATTGATGTACTTGAGCACCCCGCTATGGGTGTCCAGGATGGCGAAGAAAACCGTGGCGAACATGCCGGTCATGCCGTGGTTCTCCTCGAGATAGTTGTTGGTCAATTGAACGGCTTCCAGCAGCCGCCGTTCGGAAGTGTGCCGCACCCGGTCGCGCAGGTTGGAGTAGGCGTCCAGGTTGGCGACCGCGCGCAGCAGGCTGCGCACCAGGGTCATGAACAGCGCCGCGCCCAGCCCCTTGTCACACACATCGGCGATGACCAGCCCGACCTTGCCCTCGCCCAGGCGGAAGACATCGTAGAAATCCCCCGCCACCTCGCGCGCGGGCTTGAGGTAAGCCGCGATCTCCCAGCCAGCAGGCTGCGGCAGGACCTCAGGCAGGAAACCCGCCTGGATGCTGCGCCCGACCTCGAACTCGTGCTCCAGGGCTTCACGGTAGGTCTTCTCCTGCTCCCACATGCGCGCGTTCTCCAACGCCACGCTCATCGAGGCTGCCAGTGTTTCGAGCAGGCGCCTGTCCCCTTCGCGAAAGGCGTTTTCCCGGGTGATGGATTGCAGGCTGAGGATACCGGTCACCTGCCCGCGTACCAGCATTGGCACCCCCAGCCAGGACTTGGGCGTCACCGTGCCGGGGATGGTCGGTTGACCCAGCTTTGCCGCCAGCTCCGCCACATGCGTGTTGACCATCACGGGTTTTTTGGTTTCGATCACCTGGGCGCGGAAGCCGCCCGGCGGGCGGTGCCCGGGAGCGTAGATGCGCTCGCCCATCTCGATGGCGTAGCGGTGCTCCACCGTATTGCTTTCCGGGTCGTAGGTGGAGAGCATGACCACATCCGGGTTGAAGACCTCGCGGATCTTGTCTCCGACAAGGTCATACACCGCCTGCACGTCCAGGCGCTGTGCCAGGCCGACCTGCACGGCGGTGAGAATGTCCAGCTCCGCCTCGCGCTGCAGCAGTTGCTGGCGCAGGTCGCTGGTGAGAGCATTGGAATCGAAGTTACTGCGGACCATAAGGCATACCCCTCATCCGCGCGAGGTTGGGTGCGCGGGGTTGTATGGATATGATACAACTTTTAAGCTGTAGCTAAAAGATTAGATTAGATTGTGATTTTCTGTTTCCGCGTTGAAAATAGCGATTATGCAGAATCCCCTCATAGAAATGAGGTTGTTTTTTTTTGTGTGTAAAAACAACATGGATCATTTTTTATTGTTTTGAAACTTGAATATTCACCTGTCTCCGCAATTCAGATGGATTGCTAATCGACGGAAAGTATTCTTCCGTACCACCACTTCCGATAATTGAGACCGTCCCAAAATTAAAGATTCTTCCATCCAGAGATTGTGAGACCGATATACTCTCGATCTTGCCAAGGAGTATTTCCAAGGAATGCTGTCGGATTACTCCTTTTTTTGCAATAATCCTTCGATCCGTTAAAACAAAATCTGTGGTTAATATCGTTAGAACCAATCTGAAAATTACAAGAAACAAGATTGTAAAAACGATCAAAAAAAGGAAAAAGTAGAAAGCTCCGTTTTTTATCATTAAACCAAGTATTACCAGAAATAATAAAGAAAGAGTAGATGGTATTAATAATGCCGCCCAAGATATTTCTGCCCGATAGATTATTCTTTCACCACTTACTAGATTCTTGTCAATGTATCCCATGATTTTCCCTCCATACTTATGCGGTTTTGATTATTCATTGAGTAGTATACATTTGGAATAGTTGTTTTGATACAACAGGAAACCATAATTATCAAGTTTGTAAACTTTTTATTGTCCTCCCGCGCTGGTCACATCTCCTTTGTTGATGGTTCCAAAAATGAAAAGAACCACAGACCAATAACATCCTACCGCTCTTCAGAAACTCAGCAATTGTGTCGGGTTCAAAGAATTTGCGAGTGAAATAAACCTTCGACCTCTTTTCAAAGAACGAAGGTGAGTGTCGGGCTGAAAGAATTTGCGAACGGAGTGAGTTCTAGAATAGAAAACCTTCGACCTCTGAATAAAGTCGAAGGAATGTGTCGGGGCGAAAGGATTTGAACCTTCGACCTCTCGGTCCCGAACCGAGTGCTCTAGCCGGTCTGAGCCACGCCCCGAACAGAGCCGATTATACCGCATCCCCTCCCAATCCGGCAAGTTCCTGTGGTTTAATTAGCCTAATGGCTTCTCTTAAGCGCGCTTTCTCAGTCCTCTGCCTGCTGTCATTCCTGGCTGCCTGCGCACCCGCGCCAACACCGACCGCCCTGCCGCCGACCCAACCTGCCATACAGCTCCCCACTGCAACGCTCACACCCCTGCCAACCCCCGCTCCCTCTCCAACCACCACACCCGAACCCCGATACCTGGGTCCGCTCACCGCCGACCAGCAGGAACGCCTTTCCACCGCCGCCTTGCGCTACGTAGCCGACACACCCGATGCCTCGCTTCTGATCGCGCGCTCTCTGGGGTACCTGGGACTCAACGCCAACCCCGAGACGATGTGCGGTCCGCTGGCAGTGCGCATCCTGCAGGACGCCGGGCTGGCAGACCCCGCCATCGACATCAGCGATTACTACTACCTCGACCCCCGCCCCGGCATGAATACCGCTGAGGTCGAGAACTTGTTCCCAGACGAGTACTTCCCCAGGATCGAGCAGCCGGAATCGATCAACCTGGTCGATTTTTCTGCTGACCCGCTCTACCCGGGCGATTTCCTCTACCTCTTCGCCGGCGACAGCGGCAGCTTTGAGCACATGCTGGTGGTCTCGCGCGTCGACGATGCCGGGCGGGCATTCGCGGTGACAAACCTCAACATCCCCGGGGGAACCATCATCCGTGAGGTGATGCTCTACGATCCCGCCAGCCCCGGAACGGGTCAGTTCTACGAATGGACGACGCGCGAGAATTACGCCCTGGGGCGCACCGGTTACGGCGGTTTCTGGCTGTGGCGCAGAAACCAGCCCTTGGAAGAACCTGACGCCGCCCTGCAACAATTACGCAACGAGATCGACACCTTGCTCGCCGAAACCGGCGGCGAGTGGCACATCCTCATCCGTGAGGTGGACGGTCCCACCTACTACTCCCGCCTGCCCTATGCGCACATCCACCCCGCCTCGGTGATCAAGCTGGCGGATGCGGTGCTCTTCCTCAAGCTGCTGGAAGACCAGGGGGTGACCGATTTGCAGGGTTACCTGGACGCCAATGGCACGGACAGCCGCACCTTCGCGCAGTTGATGAGCGCCATGGTCGTGGACTCGGAGGAATCGGCAACTACTTCGATCGAGAATACCCTCGCGCTTTTCGAGGACCCCAACGCTGCCATTCAGGCGCTGGGCTACCCGCACACCTTCATCACTCCGCGCCAATCCACCGCCGCGGAAATGGCACGCATGCTCGAAAGCCTCTACCAGGGCGACTTGCTCTCCCCCCAGTCCAGCACCTATCTGCTCTCCCTGCTGGAGGAAATCACCCCCTCTGACGACACTCGCGTCGGTGTCATCCGTCCGCACCTTGGAGGAGGAGATGCCCTCTATAACAAGCGCGGCTCGCTTTCCGATTCCCTTACGATTGTGGCAGACCTCGCCCTGCTCTTCCACCACGGCAAAGCCTACACCCTGGCGTTCTTTGCGTATCCGCCTGCTGGCACTCCAGTGGATTCACCGCAGTACGAGGAACTGGAAAAAACAATCGAAACCATCACCCTTCGATTCTGGGAACACCTCACCCTTCCGTAGATGCAAGTTTTCATAACATTTGCAAGAAATTGTTAACATTTGTTTAACGTTTGTGTCCTTTTGCGTTCTTCCTGAAGGAAATGTGTATACTTTCAACTTATTTGAGTCACATTTCTTCAATCACGATTCGAGGAGCGAACGCAATGACGGATACGAAAAAGGTAAGGGTGGGGATCATTGGTGTAGGCAACTGCGCCTCATCGCTGGTGCAGGGTGTCCAGTTCTATCAGAATGCGAAGGACGAGGACAGAGTCCCCGGATTGATGCACGTCAACCTGGGCGGGTATCACATCCGCGATATTGAATTCAGCGCGGCGATTGATGTCGTGGATACCAAGGTCGGCAAGGACCTTTCAGAAGCCATTTTCGCCTATCCCAACAACACCTACAAGTTCAGCGACGTCCCGCACCTGAACGTCCCGGTTGTGCGCGGTATGACTCACGACGGGCTGGGCAAGTACCTTTCCCAGATCCTGACCAAAGCCCCCGGACCCACCGCTGACATCATTAAGGTTCTCAAGGACACCGGCACCGATGTGGTCATCAATTACCTGCCGGTCGGTTCTGAAATGGCCACCAAATGGTACGTGGAACAGATCCTCGAAGCCGGTGTCGGCATGGTCAACGCCATCCCGGTGTTCATCGCCAGCTCGGAATACTGGAGCGAAACGCTTCATCGAGAAGAATCTGCCCATCATCGGCGACGACATCAAGAGCCAGGTGGGCGCCACCATCCTGCACCGCGTGCTGACCAGCCTGTTCGTTGACCGCGGCGTTGAACTGGACCACACCTACCAGCTCAACTTTGGCGGCAACACCGATTTCATGAACATGCTCGAACGCGACCGCCTGGAATCCAAGAAGATTTCCAAGACCGGCGCCGTCACCTCCATGCTGCCCTATCCGCTGCCTCCGGAAGACGTGCACGTCGGTCCCAGCGATTACGTGCCCTGGCTGACTGACCGCAAGTGGTGCTACATCCGCATGGAAGGCACCACCTTCGGCAATGTACCGCTGAACCTGGAAGCCAAGCTGGAAGTATGGGATTCCCCCAACTCCGCCGGTGTGGTCATCGACGCGGTGCGCTGCGTCAAGCTCGCCCTCGACCGCGGTATCGGCGGTCCATTGATCTCGCCTTCGTCCTACTTCATGAAGACTCCTCCCCAGCAGTTCCGCGATGAAGAGTGCCGCGACCGTACGGAGGCTTTCATCCGCGGCGACAAGTAATTTTTTTCTCCACACATAAAACTTCACTTCTGTGCTTTAATAGCGGAAGTGAAGTTTTTTAAGGCAAGGAAATTGCAACCAAAACCTGATATGGAAAATTGCATCTTCTGCGGCATCATCGAAAAGAAAATCCCCTCCGATATCCTGTATTCGGATGAGGATTTCATTGTCATCCGCGACATCCATCCGGTCGCGCCCGTGCACCTGCTTGTCATTCCCCGCCGTCACATCCCCTCATTGAACGAGGTGGAAGAAACCGACACACTCCTGGCTGGAAGGCTCCTGCTGACTGCTCGCCGTTTCGCCAATGAGTACCTGGGGGAAGACCGCGGCTACCGCCTGGTGATCAACACCGGGATTGAAGGCGGGCAGACCATTTTCCATTTACACCTGCACATCCTCGCAGGTCGGCATATTACGCCGGACCTGCTCATCAGGGGGCTTCGTTGACACAATTCCGCACAATCCTCCTCACCAGCCTGCTCATCATCATCCTGCTCAGCGGTTGTGTTCAACCCGCGCCGAACTCGCGCCCCTGGCTGTTGACCGTGGCAACCGAACCACCCCAGGAACCCGAGCCGGTGTTGACCGAAGCACCAATCGTTGAGACCCGGGCACCACAGCAGACTTACTACACCCCCACCCCGGACTCCCCTCACGTGCTCCCCACCCTGCGACCCAACGAAGAGTATTACACCGTGCAATACGGTGACTACATGGCGGGCATCGCTGCCAGGTTCAATGTCGAGCTTGACCTGCTCATCAGCGCCAACCCGGAGATCGACCCCAACTGGTTGGCGGTGGGTCAGGTGCTCACCATCCCCGCCATGACCAGCAGCGTCAACCCGGTGGATTTCAAGATCATTCCCGACTCCGAACTGGTCTACGGACCTGCCAGCGCCAGCCTGAACATCGGGGATTTCCTGCGCAAGCACAAGGGTTACCTGCTGGACTATACCGAAGAGGTGGACGAAGTCACCCTCAGCGGACCACAGATCATCAAGCGCGTCACATACGAGTATTCGCTCAACCCGCGCCTGCTGCTGGCAATCCTGGAATACCGCACCGGCTGGGTCACCACGAAAAATGTCGACCCGTCCACGCTGGAGTACCCCATGGGCAGAGTGGAACCAGTCCGCAAAGGTCTTTACAAACAGTTGTGCTGGATTGCCAGCCGGCTGAACCACGGATATTATGGATGGAAGGCAGGGACACTTTCATATGTTTCCCTGTCTGATGGCAAACTGGCGCAATTTTCCCCCACTATCAACCCGGGCACTGCCGCTGTGCAATACGCCATGGGACAGGGGCAATCCGTCGTGAATTGGCAGAAGACAGTATCGGAACAGGGTGTCTATCAGACCTATGTCACCTTTTTCGGCATCCCCTTTGACCGCGCGGTTGAGCCAGTCATTCCCGTTGACCTCAAACAACCGAAGATGCAGCTGCCTTTCGAAGACAGTGTCGCCTGGTCATTCACAGGTGGACCACACGCTGGCTGGGACGAGGGTTCTGCCTGGGCTGCACTGGATTTCGCCCCGCCTGGCGACCTGTTTGGCTGTTATTACTCCAACGCCTGGGTCACCGCGATTGCGGACGGAACCATTGTACGGACTGGTAATGGGGCTGTCGTCCAGGAACTGGACAACGACAACAACGAGGGCACTGGTTGGACCATTCTCTATATGCACATTGGCTCGCAGGACCGCATCGCCGAGGGTGCAGTGGTGAAAGCCGGCGACCGTATCGGTCATGCCTCCTGTGAAGGGGGATTCTCCACCGGCACCCATCTGCACCTGGCACGGCGTTACAACGGCGAGTGGATCTCAGCTGATGGAGAACTGCCCTTCAACATGGGCGGCTGGAAGGCAGCCGGTAGTGGTATCGAATATGATGGGACACTCACCCGCAAGGGTGTGGTGGTCTATGCCTGGGACGGACGGGTGGATGCTAACCAAATCTGGAAGTAGAAGACTTCAACTCATGGCTGGTCTGGTCTCGTTGCTGCTGGCGATGCTCTCCTGCTCACAGGGCTATCTGACGGCTGGAGAAGTGACCGCCACCGCAATTGTGCAGGCGTCCATCGTAACGACGGAAGCGCCTACTGCCACCGCCGCGATCCCGACGCCGACTACCACCGTCGAGATGATCCCGACCTTCACCGATATCCCGAAGGTAAGCCGCACCCCCAAACCAACGCGCACCCCCGACCCACTCGCCACACCCAAACCGCCTATCCTGTATTACACCCAATCCGGTGACACACTGCCATCCATCCTGGCGCGCTATTCTGTCAACCGGGAAAGCATTCAGACCAGCGAAACCATCCCGGATAGCGGATTGATCAACCCGAACACGCTGCTGATAATCCCCAACGTCCTGGAAGATGTCCTGGATTCCATTGAGGTGATGCCTGACAGCGAGGTGGTGTTTTCGCCATCGGCTGTTAGCTTTGACATCTCCGGATTCATAGAGAACGCTGGCGGTTACCTGAGCCGTTATGATGAAGTAGTCGGGTCGAAGCGTTATACCGGTGCGGAGCTGGTGGAGCGGGTTTCTCTCGAGAATTCGATCAACCCCTACCTGCTGCTCGCCATTCTTGAATTCAAGAGTCACTGGGTCTATGGCACACCGACCAACATGGTGGAAACTGAGTATCCCATGGGGTACATCAAGCTGGAATACCAGGGGCTGTACAAGCAGCTCTCCTGGACTGTTTCCCAGCTATCCATCGGGTATTACGGCTGGCGGGCAGGCATTCTGACGACGCTGCCCTTCGCAGACGGAACGCAGTTGCGAATCAGCCCGGGATTGAACGCCGGTTCGGTCGCGGTGCAATATCTTTTCGCCCGCTGGTATGACCAACCGGAGTGGATTGGGGCATTGTATGGGGACAACAGCCTGCCATTGGTGATGAATCGGATGTTCGGCGATTATTGGGTACGCTCGCAAAGCGTTGAACCGCTTTACCCCCCAGACCTTCAACAGCCTGATTTTCAACTCCCCTTTTATGCCGGTCGCGTGTGGAGCTATACTGGCGGTCCGCATTCCGCCTGGGGTCCCGACGGTGCGCTTTCCGCCATCGATTTTGCTCCGCCTTCCAGCGAGGGCGGTTGCGCGGTTTCCAACGAATGGGTGACCGCGATGGCTTCCGGGTTGGTAGTGCGCAGCGGGGAGGGCATCGTCATGCTGGACCTGGATGGCGATGGGATTGAACAAACCGGTTGGAACATCATGTACTTGCACATCGAAACCCGCGACCGTGCAAAAGTGGGTGCCTGGGTGGAGGCTGGTGATAAAATTGGGCATCCCTCCTGTGAAGGCGGAATGGCGACCGGTACGCACACGCATATTACACGCAAATTCAACGGCGAATGGATCCTGGCAGATGGACCCATCCCCTTCGTCATGGATGGGTATCGGGTGGTGAACGGTGACAAGATCTATGAAGGTTACCTGGTGAGAGACGGAGAGACCATCACCTCCGATCCGCTCTCAGCCCCCCGGTCTTACGTGCAAAGACCTTAAATCGCTAACCAGTTTGGAGTAGGATGTTAATTCGAAAACAAGGGAAAATGAGGATTACACTCTTGCTGGGGGTGGCGATGGTTTTTTTGTTCTCCTCGCTTATCGCCTGCGTCCCGCTTCCACCGCTCGAGCAGGAAACTCCGACCCCAATCGTGAGCACCGAAGCACCACAGAACTCGACCCCCACGCCCATCCCCACCCGCCCGGTGTACGATCCCGGAACGTTGGTGGATTACCAGGCGCAGAGCGGTGATTCGCTAAGCTCTGTGGCCGCCCACTTCAACACCACGCTGGAGGAGATCCTTCAGGCAAACCCGGAACTTTCTGAGACTGTAACTACCCTCTCACCGGGTCAAACATACAGAATTCCGATCTATTATGAAGCATTGTGGGGGACCCCTTTCCAAATCCTGCCAGATGCCGCTTATGTGAACGGACCCGCGGGGATTGGTTTCGACACACGCGCATTCGTGGATGCCTCCAACGGTTGGTTAAAGTCCTATTCCGCGTTGGCGGGAGATGAGACACGCCGCGGGGGAGACCTGATCGATTTTATTGCGTTGAATTACTCGGTCAGCCCGCGCCTGCTGCTTGCCCTTGCGGAATACCAGTTGCAGGCATTGAGTGAACCTGAACCCCCGGAAGGAATCGATTTATATCCCCTGGGTTATGAAGACCAGTTCCACAAGGGCTTCTATCTCCAATTGGTTTGGGCAGTAAATACTCTGAACAACACCTACTACGCCTGGCGCAGGGGGAATGTGGATACGATTAACCGTCAGGATGGAACGATTGAGCATCCCGACCCCTGGCAGAACGCCGCGACCGTCGCGCTGCAGAATTACTTTTCCCTCGTGCTACCATCCGCTGACTACCAGGTTGCAATTTATTCTGACGGACTGGCAAGTACCTATGCGAAGTTATTCGGTGATCCATGGTCCAGCAGCCCTGCACATATACCCGGTGACTTACAGCAACCCCTGTTGACCCTCCCATTCCAGGCAGGCAAAACCTGGACCTACACCGGTGGACCTCACGCGGCGTGGGGTGAGGGTGAACCTTTGGCAGCGATTGATTTTGCCCCCCCCTCTGTGATTGGCGGCTGCGGAGAAAGTGTTGAATATGTCACTGCTATCGCAGATGGACAGATCGTTCGTTCAGAGCCCGCGATCGCCGTGCTAGACCTTGACGCTGATGGCGACGAACGCACCGGTTGGGTGATCTTTTATCTCCATCTGGCAACGAACGACCGGGTCCGACCCGGCATCGTGGTGAAACAGGGCGATCCGATCGGTCACCCGTCTTGCGAGGGTGGACAGGCGACCGGAACACATGTTCACATTGCCCGGAAGTTCAATGGAGAATGGATGCTCGCGGAAGGTGCTGTTTCGTTTAATTTGGATGGCTGGATAGCGGGGAACGGGAAGGAACCTTACCTGGGCACATTGAGAAAATTCGGCAGGGTCGTGGAAGCCTGCACCTGCTCAGACCCCTCAAGCCAGATCAAAGGCGGGGAGTAAGAAACCGGAAGCATTTCTGCTTCCGGTCTTTTTCATCTCAAGCCTGTATGATTTTGTAAGCGTTGGAAATATTCGCAGCCTTCCGCAGCATTGCCATCCCCGGACAATACTTGGTCTCACTCAGTTCGATCGCCCGGACCACCGATTCTTCATCAATATTCTTCCCAGTCACAACATACTCGATGGTAATGTCGGTGAATACTTTTGGATGCTCCTCAGCGCGATCTGCGTGCATGTTGATTTCAAACCCAGTAACCTCCTGGCGTTTCTTAGCCAGGATGGAAATGACATCCATGGCAGTGCAACCGCCCAGACCAACCAAGATCAATTCCATGGGCAGCACACCTTTTCCTTCCCCGCCTACTGCGGGGTGAGCATCCATGGGAATCGAAATTCCTTCTTCACCCACACCGACAAATGCCATCTTCCCCTGCCAGGTTAACTTTGCATCCATGCTTCCTCCAAATAATTAAATTCGTTCGCACTCCAAACTGGAGTGATCATCGTTTATCAGGTGAATCCGCCGCGGGGCGATTGGTATCCGCAGTTCGGACAAGTTAGGGTGATCCAACCATCATAATCCAGGATCCCCTGCTTGCAGGTAGGGCATGTGTCTCCGGCGCGAACACCCAGGCACGAGCGAAACCCGGACAACCGCGGGGATTCCTGTTCTTTCTCATTACGCTCATTGCTGTCATTCATTTATGATTTTTCCCTGTCTGAAGTTAGGTCAAGCCGGGCAAATAAACGCTGCCGTACACCTTCCGGCAATGCAGCATCGTTCGGATCATCTTGATAAAGTTCGATCGTTCGGCGCAAGGTATTCAGCACAATGGTACAGTTGGTACACTCCTTGAGGTGTTCTTCGATTTGCGCGCAAAGGTCCGGGGCAAGGTCATGATCGATATAGTCTGAAAACTGGGCGAGGTAATCCGCACAGTGACCGTGTTCACTCATTGACTGACTCCTTTCCCAATTTCTCAGAAAAATATCCGCTGAGCAAGGTGCGTAATTTCAATCGAGCCCGTACCAGTCGGGTCTTCACTACGTTTTCATTCAACTCAAGGATCTGGGCAGTTTCGCTGACGGAAAAACCCTGCACGTCGCGAAGTAAAAAGACCATTTTTAAAGCAGGACTGAGCTGGTCAGCCGCTTTGGTGAGCTGGTCCTTTGTTTCCGCGGTCAGAAATTCCCGCTCAGGCAGACAGCACCAATCCACAATCTCAAATGGTGCTTCATCTTCATCCTTTTCTTCATCAACCTCGACAACCAGTCCAGCGTTCTTGCGTTTACGTAGCGACATGAGTGCTTCGTTCGCTGCGATCCGGAATAGCCAGGTGTAGAGAGAAGAACGATATTCGAATCCAGGCAGCGCCCGATACGCCTTGAGATAAGTTTCCTGCAGCACGTCTTCCGCATCCTGTTCGTTATTCAACATCCTCAACGCCAGCGCGTAAATCTTCGCAGAGGTCAAGTCCACCAGGTCTGCGAAGGCAGTTTTCTCTCCGGCACGCAGACGCGCGATGAACGCATCCGATTGAGGATTGATGTCACTCATTTAGATGAACCTGTCATGAAAAAGTTACCGATCCGAGCGGCCACGTAGGCAAAACATCCAGGTTAAGCGGGTCAACCTGCCCGGAAACAAAATGGTAGTAACCTGCCGCTGCGATCATGGCGGCGTTGTCTGTACAAAGATTCAACGGGGGAATATGCACAGGAAATTCTGTTTGGCTTTGGAAGGCTTCCCGCAACGCACGGTTGGCAGAGACGCCTCCCGCCACCAGGATCGACTTCACCTGGTATTCACGGGCCGCCTTGATCGTTTTGGTGAAAAGCACATCCACCACCACTTTCTGAAAACTGGCTGCCAGGTCCGCAACCGGCAAGGCACGATTGTCCTTCTCGAACGCACGCACTGTACGCAGCACCGCGGTTTTTATCCCGCTGAACGAAAAATTCCACGTGCCTTCGAGCATCGTGCGCGGGAACAGGAACGCTTGCTCATCTCCCTCCTGGGAAACTTTTTGGATCGAGGGTCCACCAGGGTAAGGCAGGCTGAGCAACCGAGCCACTTTGTCAAACGCTTCCCCTGCTGCATCGTCCAGAGTAGACCCGAGCCGCTCGTACTTCAAATGTTCCGAAATCAAGTTCAATTCCGTATGCCCGCCTGATACCAGCAGTGCAAGCATGGGGAACTCCGGAGTGGGGGGCGGGTTTGGGGTTCCAGAGGGATACAGCCAGGCAGAATAAATATGACCTTCAAGGTGATTTACCCCAACCAGGGGCAATCCCCTCGCCAGCGCGATTCCTTTTGCAGCGTTCATCCCCACCACGAGTGAACCAGCAAGTCCCGGTCCACGGGTGACAGCGATCGCATCGATATCCCCAAGTCCCATATGCGCTTTCTGAAGCGCTTCATCCAGGACCGCGTATATGGTGCGCACGTGCTGACGGGACGCCACTTCAGGAAAAACTCCACCATACTTGGCGTGCAGGTCGATCTGCGTTGCCACCACTGAGGAGAGAATGACGCGTCCGTTTTCCACCACAGATGCAGCGGTTTCGTCGCAGGAGGATTCGATTCCAAGGATGCGCGCTGGTTTGAATGCCATCATCCCATTTTAACCGGAAGGACCAGATCTTTGGGAAAATCCGCCAGAATCTCGAAAGTACCGTCCACATTCGTCACGTAGGAATCCTCGATCCTGACGCCCATCCCCCGGTCTGGATAGTAGAGTCCGGGTTCTAGAGTGAAAACCGTTCCGGGTGCGAGAATATTTAACGGGGATGAGTTCAGCGTGGAAGACCAGGGCATTTCGTGAACGCGCAGTCCAATCCCGTGACCCAGGCTGTGGACGTACCCTTGTTCCGTGGCAGGATCCTTAGCGATAGTGGGATGTCCCAGAGCGTCAAACAATTCACAGGTCCTTGCTTGGTATTTTCCGAAGAGGGCGTTGACCGCTAATTCTCTCTGCAGGATATCATAGGTACTCTTGACATCTTCGTACAGTTTGAGGACTTCATCCGGAGCATAACCCAAGGTCCAGGTGCGGGTAAAGTCATAGAAGTAACCACCGCCAGCCTCACAGGGGTAAATGTCATAGACGATTGTTTGCCCCGTCTTAATGACGTCCGTGGGGGTACCCACCGAGTGGGGGATTCCTGCATCCCTGCCTATGGCAAAGATGGTTCCTTCGGGGTTCTCCACCCCTTTCTCCGCTAACCAGAGATTGATCAGGTTCTTGACTTCCCCAACGGTGACTGGCGATCCATCTTTGTGTACCAGGATATCATTCTTCACCCGGTGACCGGTGAGGTAATCGGCAGTTCTCCCCACAACGCTCACAGTCACTTTGCCCATTTCGCGGATGCGTTCGATCTCATGCGCATCCTTGGTCATCATCGCGTTAAGCAGGATCTCATCACGAATGAACCCCTGGAAATGCAGCGCAGGCATCAATTCCTGCAATCGGCTGATCATGGCGTAAAAAGGTCCGACATCCTCCATGCCGTAAACTGCCACAGTACCGGACTTAACTCCGACCTCTTCAAACATTTTCTTGTAACGTAGGACCATCGCCTCGGTGTAATTGCCACCGGCTTCCTTGACCAGTTCCTCAAAGGGGAATTTATTCATACTGACCAGTTTGAGCCCTGACTTGGCAGCCTCCTCCCGCTCCATCGCAAAATGGAAAAGCACCGGCTCGCTACCGCGCTTCTTGAGCAGTAAGGCTTCGGAAACATGCGCGTTTCCCACGAAATAGACCATCGAGGGATTGTGTTGCGCTGCCCCGCCAACCATCAGGACATCCACTTTGTTCTTTTTCATTAATTGGTCAATATCGGATTTCATTGCTCACTCCTGTTTAAGGTTTCAATGAGAATTTGGAGGAAGTCATTCTCTTCCTCACGAAGTATCGTACGTGGGTCGAAGAGCGCTCGACCGTCTTCGACCCGGGCAATTACAGGGATACGCGCGTGCCGTAATGCTAATAGAAAGCCGGAAAGCCCTCTCATCTTCAGCCCAAGCGCGAAAGTCGGCATTTCCTCACCCGGTAGGCTGCCCCCGCCAACTGTTGACATGGCGGCTATGACATCCCCTCGTTGAAGCTGCTGGATCCAACCTTCCACGCGGGAAAGTAACTCCTCTGGTTTTACCGCGATCATGCGCCAGACTGGGATTGTTTTATCCGCCTGCCCATTCAGGTAAGCTTGCAGGGTGGCGGTTAACCCTGCCAGGCAAAGCTTGTCTGCTCGTACAGCCCGCGCCAGGGGGTGGCGCTTGATGCGCTCAAGCATCTCCCTTTTGCCAACAATAATACCAGCCTGAGGCCCCCCCAAGAGTTTATCACCGGAAAAGCACACCAGGTCCGCCCCAGCACGGATGGATTCCTGCACCATGGGCTCATGCGCCAATCCATACCGGCTGGTATCCAGAAGCGCACCAGAACCAAGGTCATCCATAACGGGCACACCATAACGATGCGCAAGTTCGGTGATCTCCTCCAGTGGAGGGATCTCGGTAAATCCGAGCATCTTGAAATTGGAGCAATGGGCGCGCAAGACAAGGGCTGCGCCATCCTCAAGGGGAGCGTTGTAGTCAGACAGGCGGGTTCGGTTTGTCGTGCCAACTTCGACAAGATGCGCACCGGATTGTTTCATCACATCCGGGACACGGAATCCTCCGCCGATCTCCACGAGTTGTGAGCGGGAGATAACCACTTTTTTGCGGGCAGCCAAAGCGGAAAGACACAAAAGCACCGCGCCAGCATTATTATTCACCACCAAGGCATCTTCAGCTCCGCTCAGTTTACACAGCAGATCATGCGCATGAGTACTGCGTGAGCCACGGATGCCTTTTTCCAGATCATATTCCAGGTTTGAGTATCCACCCGCGGTTCTTTCGATCGCCTGCAGTGCATCCTGGGATAGCGGTGCCCGACCCAGGTTGGTATGCAAGATGACGCCGGTAGCGTTGATCACCTTCCGGGGAGAGTCTTCTGGTTCTACAGTAATCCGCGCAACAATCAACTCCAGTAAATTTCGCTCATCAAGTTCTCCCTCTCCTCCGAGCAGTTCTTCACGTACACTTTCCTCAACCTCGCGGATGGCATTAACCACTATCGTGTGGCCATGTAACTCCGTCAGTTCCAGCAAACGGGGTTCTTTTAATAGTTTATCGACAGAGGGAAGCCGCTGCAATTCACTCTTCATCGCGGGAAATCGGGACAAATTGGCTGCGCTCACGCCAGCGGATGAGCAACTCTACCGCAATGAACCCCACGGCAATAAAAACCGCAAGAGCAAAATTCAATACCCTGCCAAACTGGAGCCAGATGAGCAGGTCAACGTATGCCGCTGCGAACAATGCCTCCCGAAGGAGCACGGTTGCACCAACACCGGGTACCGATGGAAAGCGTTTATGCAGGTAATAGACGATTGGCAACACAAGACCGCTGCTTATCAGGGTTAAAAGGAAAAATAATAACCAGCGCGGACCCAGGGTGGGAAGGGTCAGGATAACCAATAGGATCAACCCGATAACACCAATGGAGATCAACAAAACACTGGTGATGAATACCGGTCGAAAGGAAGGAATCTGGTTGGGTAATTCTTGCTTTTCCTGGCTCAAGGCAAACCCCTTGTGGATCGAAAATTTCTGACACTTCATTATATCAATTCGGGACGCGAATGAGGGAAAAGCATCGCGAGCAGCAGTGATTTCTATCGTGGTAAAATTGTTAGAAATACGGGAAATTTTCCCGCTCATCAAGAGAGGTGGAGGGACCGGCCCCATGAAACCTCGGCAACCGAACCTTTTATGGCAGGTGCCAACTCCGTCAGAAGAAATTCTGGAAGATGAGATGGTAGTGAACCGGCTTACCTCTCCATTCGAGAGGTTTGTTTTTATCAGTAGCAGACTGGAGAGACCATGAGTAAAAAACCAATAAGCGCGTATTTGAAAGCCCTACAGGAGAAGGTGATCGTTTTTGACGGAGCGATGGGGACCAACCTGCAGCTTCAGAATCTCCGCGCAGAGCATTTCGGGGGTGAGCAAACCTCTGGCTGCAATGACTACCTGGTCATCTCTTATCCACAAGCAGTCGAAAAGGTCCACCGCGCATTTCTTGAAGCCGGTGTCGATGTCATTGAGACCTGCACTTTCCGCTCCAATCGCATTACCCTGGCGGAGTACAAACTAGCCGACCGCACACGCGAGATCAACCTCGCCGCGGCAAGGCTCGCCAGGAAGCTTGCGGATGAGTTTTCCACCTCCGGTCACCCCCGTTTTGTGGCAGGTTCCATGGGACCTTCCGGCAAGCTGCCCTCTATGAACGACCCGGAGCTTTCCAATGTCACATTTGATGAACTTGCCGAAGTTTTCGGCGAACAGGCTGCAGGTTTGATCGATGGCGGGGTGGACCTGCTGCTGATCGAAACCTCCCAGGATATCCTTGAAGTGAAAGCCATGATCCACGGGATTCAGAAAGCCTTTGAACGAACCGGAAAAATACTGCCCATCCAGGCGCAAGTTACGCTGGACACAACGGGCAGAATGTTGCTAGGAACGGACATCAGCGCGGTGCAAACCATTCTCGAAAAGCTGCCCATCTCGGTCCTGGGACTCAACTGCTCCACCGGACCTGATTTCATGCGTGAACCCATCCGTTTCCTGGGAGAGAATTGCTCCCTACCCATTTCCTGCATCCCCAACGCCGGGCTGCCGTTGAATGTCGATGGTCAGGCGGTTTACCCCCTCCAACCTGAACCCTTTGCCCAGACTCTGGCAGAATTTGTCGAGAGCTTTGGAGTACGGGTGGTTGGAGGATGCTGCGGTACAACCCCGGAGCATCTCCGCCAACTCGTCGACCGTCTCGACCTGCTCAAACCCCGGCTTACCACAAAAGAACCGAAGCCCATGCTGGCTTCCGCCATCCAATCCCAGCCGATGCTGCAGGTTCCTCCTCCGTTTTTCATCGCGGAACGCCTGAATACCCAGGGCAGCCGAAACTTCAAGAAAATGGTGCTCGACAACGATTTCGAGAGCATCCTCACTCTGGCACAGCAGCAAGTGGAGAGCGGTGCGCATGCGCTCGACCTTTGCGTGGCATTGACCGAACGGGCGGATGAAAACGCTACCATGCAGCGATTGATCAAGACCATTTCTCCAGTGATCAATCTACCCCTGGTAATCGACACCACAGAACTCGAGGTATTGGAAACCGCGCTAAAAATCGCCCCAGGACGCTGCCTGATCAACTCCACCCACCTGGAAGGTGGAAGGGAAAAAGCCGACCAGATCTTCCGGCTGGCAAAATTATTCAACGCCGCTGTCATCGTGTTGACGATCGATGAAATCGGCATGGCAAAAACCGCTGAGCGCAAGCTTGAAGTTGCCAGGCGTATCTATGAGATTGCGGTCAATGAACACGGATTGGCTGCTGAAGACCTGGTCTTTGATGACCTCACTTTCACCCTGGCAACAGGATCAGAGGAGTTTGCCAGGTCTGCCATCGAAACCATCAACGGGATCCGCCTGATCAAGCAGGAGTTACCCGGTGTGCTCACCTCTCTCGGTGTGAGCAATGTTTCCTTTGGTTTGGCGGCCAATGCCCGCGGGATCATCAACAGCGTGATGCTCTATCACTGCATCCAGGCTGGTCTGGACATGGCAATTGTTAACCCGGCTACGATAACCCCTTACGCGGACATTTCCCCGCAGGAACGTGAACTGGCGGAAGACCTCATCTTTGACCGCCAACCAGATGCGCTGCAGCATCTGATCGAGTACTTCCAACAGGCTGCTCCCGGTGAGACCCGGAAGGACGCCCAGCAGGAAGTTCTGGAACAATTATCCACCGCTAAACGCCTGCATTGGAAGGTTGTGCATCGTTACAAGGAAAACATCGAGGCGGATATCGACCTCCTCCTGGCAGAGGGGGACCCGCAGCGTTCGCAAAATGAACACGCTCTTCACATCTTGAACGAGGTGCTCCTCCCGGCGATGAAGGAGGTTGGCGACAAGTTTGGGACTGGCGAATTGATCCTGCCCTTTGTGCTGCAATCCGCAGAGGTCATGAAAAAGGCGGTCGCTTACTTGGAGAACTTCCTCGAACGCAAGGAAGGCGCAAGCAAGGGAAAACTCGTCCTGGCGACTGTTTACGGAGATGTGCACGACATCGGCAAAAACCTGGTCAAGACAATCCTTTCCAATAATGGCTATGCCGTGGTGGATCTCGGCAAGCAGGTACCCGCAGAAACCATCATCAGCCGCGCGATCGAGGAAAAAGCGGACGCCATCGGTTTAAGCGCGCTGCTGGTGAGCACGAGCAAACAAATGCCGTTGATCATAAATGAGCTGCATAGGCGGAAACTGGATTTCCCGGTACTTATTGGAGGAGCTGCAATCAATGAACGCTTTGGTCGCCGCATCCTGCGCACAGAGGATGGAACCCTTTTCGAGCCAGGTGTGTACTACTGCAAGGACGCATTCGAAGGATTATCCACAATGGATGCGCTGACAACCCCTGCGAAAAAACCCGCACTCCTGGAAAAGATTAAACGTGAGTCAGCAGTGGAATTCTCGCTCCAGGAGTCAGCATCTAAGGTCAACTCCGCCGAACCCAATCACCGCTCATCGGTTGCTCCCGCACAGCAGATCCCGCAGGTACCGGGCTGGGGTGTTCGCGTGGTGCGTCAGATGCCGCTGGAAGTCGTTTTTGAACACCTTGTCGAAGAACGACCTGTTCCGCCTTTCCTGGGGTGCGAAGAACACCCATGGACAGGAGTGGGAAGAACTGAAAGTCCGATTCGAGCAGCGTCTGACTGAAATGCGTAAACAGGCAACTGTTGAAAAATGGCTGATTCCGCAAGGTGTGTATGGTTATTGGCCCGCGCAATCCGATGGACAGGAATTGATCGTTTATGACCCGGATTCACTGGATACAAAACCCAGTGAACTGACCCGCTTCAGTTTTCCACGCCAACCAGGTGGTGATTCCCTGTGCCTGGCTGACTACTTTGCCAGCGTGGATAGCGGTATCATGGATGTGGTCGCCCTCCAGGTGGTCACAGTTGGAAAAGCTGCCACCACCCGTTTTGATGAGCTCCAAGCAGCGAGTAACTATACGGAAGCCTATTTCAGCCACGGACTCGCGGTTCAAACCGCCGAAGCAACAGCCGACTTCCTGCACAAGCATATTCTCGCTGAATTGGGTCTCCCGAAAAGCCAGGGGAAGCGCTATTCCTGGGGTTACCCCTCCATCCCGGAACTGTCTGACCATGCCAAGGTTTTCGCCTTGCTGCCTGTTGAAAAGGAGATGGGAATGACTTTAACTTCAGCATTCCAACTTGTCCCGGAACAATCCACCGCTGCCATTATCCTGCATCACCCGGAAGCACGATATTTTACTGTCGGTACGACCCGACTTGACCAGTTGATGAGCGAATGATCCCATGATTTCGATAAGCGAATTTCGAGAATTATTGGCAATACGAAAATACCTGCTTTCTGACGGCGCGATGGGCACCGTCCTGCACCAACGCGGCGCACCCTCCACCGGGTGTTTTGATTGCCTGGACCTGGAAACCCCTGATCTGGTCAAGTCGGTACACATGGATTACATTCAGGCTGGGTCCGGCATGGTTCAGACCAACACCTTTGGCGCAAACCGGTTCAAACTCTCCCAACACGGACTGGAACGCAGGGTGAAAGAGATCAATACTGCCGGTGTGAAAATCGCCCGACAAGCTGCGACCGAATCCGGCAAGTCTGTGCTGGTGGCTGGTGATGTGGGTCCATTGGGAGTGCGCCTCTCGCCTTTCGGTAGAGTACAGCTGCAGGAAGCCAGGGAAGCCTTTTTCGAACAGATTTCTGCTCTGGTAGATGGAGACATTGACCTCATCCTGTTGGAGACCATGACCGATCTCTACGAGGTCATCGAAGCCATCCAGGCTGTCCGCCAGTCTGCCCCGGATCTGCCTGTAATCGCATCCATGACATTCACCAGGGATAACCGGACATTGCTCGGCGACTCTCCAGCGAAAGTTGCACACCGCCTTGCGGAAGCCGGCGCGGACGTCATTGGCGTCAATTGCTCAGGCGGACCCAACCAGATCCTCAACATTCTCACCCAGATGAGGGCAGCCGAACCAACCGCTCTTTTCAGTGTGATGCCCAACGCTGGTTGGCCGGAACAGGTGGAAGGTCGCATTCTCTACCCGGCCGGTGCCGGATATTTCGGCGAGTATGCGCGTGATTTCTGGCAATCGGGGGCTAGTGTGATCGGTGGTTGTTGCGGAACAACACCCGCGCACATCTCCGCGATGGCAGCCGCTTTACAGAACGTGGATTCCTTCGAACGTGAGGGAACCCCGCAAATTTCCGCTGTCAGGGAAACCAGGCTTGACCAGGCAAAACCGCCCACCAGCCTGGCGCAAAAACTTGCAGAGAAAAGATTTGTGATCGCAGTTGAGATGGACCCGCCGCGCGGGCTGCAAACCCAGAAGATCCTGGCAGGAGCCAGCTTGTTGGCGGAAGCCGGCGCGGACGTGATTGATGTCGCGGACAGCCCGATGGCGCGTATGCGCATGAGCCCCTGGGCAGTCTGCAGCCTGATCCAGGACAAAGTAGGCATCGAAACCGTTTTGCATTTCCCCACCCGCGGTCGCAACGTGTTGCGCGTGCAGGGTGACCTCCTGGCAGCCCATGCACTGGATGTGCGCAACATTTTCGCCGTGATGGGCGATCCCACCTCCATTGGTGATTTCCCTGACGCGATGGATAATTATGATCTGGTCCCTTCAGGCTTGATTAAATTGGTTAAGCAGGGATTTAATACTGGTTACGACCATTCTGGCGCAGAGATTGGACAGCCGACTTCTTTCTTCATAGGCTGCGCTCTCAACCTCAATCCGCAAAACCTGGAAGATGAGATCAAGAACCTGAGGCGGAAACTTCGTGCTGGGGCGGATTTCATCCTGACTCAGCCGGTTTACCAGGCTGAACTGGTCCGCAGATTCCTGGACCGCTATCAGGATGAACATGGGGAGTTGAACATCCCGCTCATCGTGGGGTTGCTGCCGCTCGCCAGCGCGCGTCATGCTGCATTCCTGCAGCAGGAAGTACCCGGCATCGATATCCCTGCCGAAACCCATCACCTTATGGAACAAAGCGGGAAGGAAGGCGCAAAAACAGGAATCAGGCTGACCGTCGAATTATGCGAACAGGTCAGACACCTCGTCCAGGGGATCTACCTGATGCCAGCATTCGGCCGTTACGACTACGCCGCTGATATCATCGAGCGTGTGCGCGAATTGAAATAATCCCGAAAATTGAGTACTCTAAGAGTTAAGCAACCCGGGCTTCCGGCTGTATAATCAATCCAATTGGAAGGCAAGATGAAGATCCTGGTCATTTCTGATATTCACTCTAACCTGACAGCTCTTGAGGCTGTGCTGCAAAGTGCCGGAGAGGTGGATGCGGTTTGGTGTCTCGGGGACCTGGTGGGCTATGGTCCCGATCCTAACGAGTGTGTCGAACGAGTACGTTCCCTCCCCAACCTGCTTTGCGTGAAGGGCAACCATGATAACGCAGTCTGCGACCTGGCTGTCGTTGACCAGTTCAACGAAGACGCCGGGACAGCCATCCTGCTCACGCGCGAAAAACTGACCAAGGACAACCTGGAGTATCTGAGCAAGTTGCCTGAGACGATTGCAATCGACCCCTTTACCCTCTCCCATGGTAGCCCGCGCAACCCAATCTGGGAATATATCATGGACACCTTCACAGCAATGGTCAATTTCTCTTCCATGGCAACACCTTCAGCGATTGTCGGACATTCCCATATTCCCCTGATGTTCTCCCTGGAAATGACCTCAGGCAAGGTCACGAGGAGCCTCTCCAAGCCAAAGGGACCCATCAATTTAAAACCCCGCGTCATTCTCAACCCCGGCTCGGTCGGGCAGCCACGAGATAACGATCCTCGGGCATCCTATGCCATCTTGGACAGTGAAAAATTCACCTGGGAAAACATGCGCGTGGAATACGATATCGCCGCCGTCCAACAACGGATCCTGAAACTTGGGTTTCCAGCCCGGCAAGCGCTGCGCCTGGCTGACGGCTGGTAAGGTGGAACCTTTTCGATTCGGGCATCGTCAATAAGGCAGAAGGCACTCTATAGTAGAGGACGAGGAGGAAGAGATGAAGAAATTCGGATTTTTCACGATTTTTCTGGTTTTGACACTGGTACTGAGCGGATGCGCGAAAACCTCCACCCAGGAAATGGCGCGAACGGATGGCGGAATGGATGTTTATATGGAAGCCCCCGCCGCCATGGCACCGGTCGCGGAAGAGTATTATGAAGCCGAAAAAGCCAACGTCACCAACGCCCTTGGCGGAGCAATTCAGCAGATGATCATCATGAACGCCGACCTGTCCATCGCCGTGGATGACCCCACCCAGACCATGGCAGATATTCAGAAACTCGCAGCCGATCTTGGCGGTTTCACTGTCAGCTCGAACCTGTACAAGACCCAGACCGCAGCGGGGCTGGAAGTTCCGGCAGCCAATGTCACTGTCCGTGTTCCGGCTGAGAAATTGAATGAAGCCCTGGAAAAGATCAAGGCGTTCACTGGCGATCCTGCCAAGTTTACCCTGTCTGAAAACATCTCAGGTCAGGACGTGACACAGGAATACACCGACCTGAAGTCAAGGCTGCGCAACCTGGAAGAAGCGGATGCGAAGTTGAGTGAGTTGTATGAAACCGCTGAAAAGACAGAAGATGCACTGGCGATCTACGCCCAAAAGATGCAGGTGACCGAGCAGATTGAGGTCATCAAGGGACAGATGCAGTATTACGAACAATCCTCACAGAAGTCAGCCATCAGCGTGTACATCCAGGCAAAAGCTTCTGTCGCCCCGATTACGGTTGCCGGATGGCAGCCTTCCGGCGTCGCTCGCAAAGCCATCCAGGCGCTGGTCAATTTCGGTAAGGGTCTGGTGAATGCTCTTATCTGGCTGGTCATCACCATCCTGCCCATCCTGCTAGTCATCGGTCTCCCGATCTACTTCCTGGTGCGCTGGCTGGTACGCCGCAGCCGCAGGAATCAGGCAAAACGGATGCAGGGCAGCACTCCCCCCGCACCACCAATGAAATAACAACTATCATCAGGGAGCGGCTAATCGCCGCTCCCTTTTTTTATTCTGATGTGGCAAAATCCCTGGACATGAACCGGAACTGAATAGACCTGCTCTCCCTCCGTTTGAGGAAGTACAGGCTCCCCATTAACCTGGACCTCCTTGATCCCTCCTGGCAGGTAGAGGAATACTTTACCAGAAGTGCTGCGCGGCAGGCGCAAGCTCAGATCCATGTCATCCCACGCTTCCCGCCATTCGCTCACCTCGCTGCCCTGCGAAAAATGCAGGTCGCTGCCGAGATACAGCGCTTCGTTTCCCGTGATCTTGCGCAATGCCAGTAACCGACTGCCATGCTTCGGCAAAGGACCCAAGTTCTCCGGCATATTTGTGTGAATCCTGCCGATTTTACCGCCCCAGAATTCACGGTAAAGATACTCACCTTCCTCAAGTTGGTAATCCAGCAGGTTCAGGTTAAGAAGTTTTTCCTCGTCGGACCAATTCGAGTATGAAATGACCTGCCAGGAGCCGCTTGTTCCCAGCATATCCAATCGCAATTTGGCAGGCATGCGCGCATCAAACCAGTCAACCACGCGCAGAGGTTCCTGCACCGCAGGGATAAGCTGCGCGGCGATACGCAACCGTTCCTCGGGAACCCGCGTAAGGTCGTCTGATAACAGCAGCATCCCACCGGTCATGCCAATGACCGTCGCCATCGATTGCACTTCCGTGAGGGTCAGGTTGGAGTCCGGGCGCACCAGCAGGCAATCCGGATCGTTGGTCCACCAGGTGCCGTGCTGCCAGGCACGGGTGATCGTATTGCGTACAGAATTCCGCGCGCAGGGCATCGCCGGCTCGTTGTGGAATATTTGCCTAACCCCAAACATGTTGGGATACCAATCTCCACTGACATCCGCGCTGATACGCATGGCGTCAACGATGCCGATCCCACTACCCAACGGTAATCCACAGCCCAGCAGCAGGGTCTCATTCCCCATCGCCTCGCGTATTGCTTGCATCCCCATGCTCAGGACCTGCGCCCTGGTCCTGGTCATGTCCTTGTACTTCCCGGGCAGAGCTGCGGCGTAAAGGAAATCCAGCTTGAGATAAGGGTAGCCCCACTCCTGCGCTGCTGTTTTAACCACCTGGCAGGCATAACCGAGTGCCTCGGGATGGGTCAGGTCTAGCCCGGTAAAAAGCGCGTTCCAGCCAAAACCGGCATTCACCGGCAATCCAGAGGCAGTTCGCAGGATCCAATCCGGATGTTTCCGCATCAATTCCGAGCGCGGATGAGCGGCAAATGGCGCAAGCCACAGACCGGGCATCAATCCTTCCTGTTCGATTTTCCCAGCCAAACCAGCCAAACCATCTGGAAAAGTGGGTCTAAAGGAATACCAGTCGCCAACCTGCGTTTCAAACCCATCATCGATCTGTACCAACTGCAGCGGCAGGCGTTCCTGTTCGTTTACGATCACCTGCAAATTATCTGTCACGTTCACAGCGGTCACCCCGGTGTAATAGTGGTACCAGGAACACCAGCCGGGAGGAACCTCAACACGGTTTCGGGCATGGTTCTCCCTGCCAACCGCTTCGAGATACTGTTCCAGCGGTGCGCGGTGGTCGAGCAGCACCGGGGTGAAGACCGCCCAATCGGTTTCCATCGCGGATCCCGGGAGGAGTGTTGCTCCATCTCCGTTCGCCCACATTTCCAACCGGTTGGTGTTGAAATCCATGTGGATCGATCCAAATTGCTCTTTCTGGCTTAGAAAACCGACCAGGAAACCGGTGCGTGCAGCACGGTCGCCAATGACCGCGAACATGTCGCTGCTGAACACTCCCCTTTTTTGGGGGATCGGTGTTCCCGAATAATAGATCATCGGCGTTTGGAGTTGGTACAGCCTGCTGGGCTGCATGCGTTCATCCGCCCGGTAGGAAGCGGTCATCGACCAGGACTGCCAACCATGCGAGTAGAACCCCTTTTCAGAAAGTTTTTTCGCCAGCGGAAACGTGATCTCACCTATATGGGTCGAATCAATATACAGCAGATTCAGCCTGGACAGGTTGAGAGGCGCGTTACCCTGATTGCAGATCCTTAGCTTCCAAAGAATGAGCGGGTGCTCCTCGGTGATTCCCACAGTTAATACAGCTTGCAGGTCAAATCCTGCAAGCGAAACAGGAATCTGGATTGTCTCGATCTTCCCGTGTTCCGTGGAATTGACCACATCTCCCCTCACAGGGTGAGGTGAGAAACTCATCTTCAAATCACGATAACGTCTTCCCGTTTCACGAAGGGAGACCCCCATCCGAATCCCTCTTATCGAGGGAAAGCAGGAATCCAGGGGAATGAAATTCAGTTGGTGGTGCTCAAGGTCGATATCCAGCCTGAGAGATGTGTTTTGGAGAGAGGGCACGGCGAACCTCGCAAGATCAGGGATGACAATATCTTATCATACGCAGAAAAATAGGCATCAAAAGACGGCATGTTATAATGCCTGCATGCCTTCCCTGGTCGCCATAGATATTGAAACCACTGGTTTGGACCCGCAGCGAGACGCGATCATCGAAATCGCGGCAGTCAAGTTCAATGGCAACCGCGTGGAAGACGAGTGGTCCACGCTGATCAATCCCAGTCGTCCCATTCCAAAGCAGATCATCCAATTAACGGGTATCCGTGATGAAATGGTACTGAACGCCCCTCCGCTGCGTGCAGTCTCCCAGGACCTCGCAGATTTTGTGGGCAACGATCCCGTCGTCGGACACAATGTCCGTTTCGACCTGTCGTTTTTACAGCGCTCGAGCATTTTAAGACTGAACCAGGTTATCGATACCTATGAACTGGCATCCATCATCCTGCCAGGCAACAGCCGCTACAACCTCGGCACGCTGGGGTTGACCCTCGGCATCCCCTTCCAGGGACTGCACCGCGCGTTGGATGATGCCCGGCTCACCCGTTCAGTCCTGTTGGCGCTTTACCAGAAATTACTCGAATTTCCCATTGAGACCATCGCCGAAATCGTGCGCATGTCCGAAGGCATCGAATGGGATGGTTCCTATATCTACACGCAAGCGCTTCGCGAAAAAGGGCACATGCCCATTGAAGCGAAAAAGGTCATCCAGGATGATTATGGGCTGCTTTTCGGAGGTGTTAAAGCCTACCCGCCCCTCATCCCGGTGGACAATCCCGTCGAACTTGATCTCGATGAAATCGCCGCCCAAATCGAATTTGGCGGACCTTTTGCCAAGTATTTCGAGAATTTTGAATCCCGCCCTCAACAGATCGAAATGCTGCGGGCGGTTGGACGAGCCCTCTCCAAGAGCCAGCACCTGATGGTGGAAGCCGGAACGGGTACTGGCAAGTCCTTTGCCTACCTGATTCCTGCGGTCGAATGGGCGGTAAAGAACTCCATGCGGGTGGTGATCTCCACCAACACCATCACCCTTCAGGATCAGCTCATCAAGAAGGACATTCCCGACCTGGCAGCGGCATTGGGGTGCGAAGTGCATCCCACGGTCGTGAAAGGAAGAAGCAACTATCTCTGCCCGCGCCGTTTCGATGCCATGCGCAAGAACGGACCAGAAAACGCGGATGAACTGCGGGTCCTGGCAAAGACACTTGTCTGGCTGCAGCAAGGAGGCAGCGGTGACCGCGGCGAGCTTAACCTCAATGGAGCTGGGGAGAGGGATGTCTGGCTGCGCCTTTCCGCTGAAGACGAAGGCTGCCGGACAGAGGTCTGTATCTCGCGCACAGGAGGTATCTGCCCCTTCTACCGCACCCGTGTGGCAGCCCAATCGGCGCATATCCTGGTGGTCAACCACGCCCTGCTGCTGGCAGATGTGGTCACCGGCAACCGCGTTCTCCCGGATTACCAGTACCTCATCGTGGACGAAGCGCATCACCTTGAGTCAGCTTCCACGAGCGCGCTGTCCTTCAAACTGACCCAACTGGACTTTATTCGAATGCTTCGCGAGATCGGAGGGATCAACAGCGGTCTCCTGGGGCGCATTTTGAACCGGCTATCTCACGCTCTGCCGCCTTCCGATTATGCAGCACTAAACATGCTGGTCCATAAACTCACTGATCAATTTTTCCAGCTGGAAAACAGTTTTAACGATTTCATACACAGCCTGGAAAGTTTCATGGAAGACCAGCGGGACGGTCAGCCGGTCAATAATTATGGTCAACAAACCAGGATCCTGCCCGCGACACGAACTTTGCCCGCCTGGTCGGATGTCGAGATCAATTGGGACGATGTCGCCTCCGCGCTGGATAATACACTGAAGCATCTGGATGAATTTCAGAAAGCCATCAGTAATGGATTGGAAGAATTAACGGAGGAGGTCGAGGACACCCTCGGTTCCATTGCCAGTCTCCACCGCCGGTTAGCGGAAGCCTCCAAATACATGAACCAACTCGTATCAAAACCTGACGAGGGATTTGTTTATTGGCTTGAAATCCAACCGAACACCTTCCGCCTCGCGCTGCAGGCAGCCCCGCTTCATATTGGCTCTTTGATGGAAAAGGTACTCTGGCATGAGAAAAACTCTATTATCCTGACTTCAGCCACGTTAACCACGAATAATGAATTCGATTACATCCGCAACCGGTTGAATGCTGATGAAGCGGATGAACTGGTGCTCGGGTCACCATTTGACTTCGAGAACTCCACCCTGCTCTATATCGCCAATGACATTCCCGAACCAGGTGACGCGAACGCTTATCAACGGGATGTGGAAAGCGCAATCATCCGTCTGGCAAAAGCCACGGACGGCAGGATGCTGGTGCTATTCACCTCCTATGCCCAGTTGCGCCGTACCTCCACGCAGATTGCCCCTGCGCTTACCGATGCGGGCATCCAGATCTACGAACAGGGCGAGGGAGCGTCAACAAATACATTGCTTGAGAACTTCCGCACCAGCGACAAAGCGGTATTGCTCGGTACGCGCGCTTTTTGGGAAGGCGTGGACATCCCCGGTGAAGCCTTGTCTGTGCTGGTCATTGTCAAACTGCCCTTCGATGTCCCCTCCGACCCCATCATCGCTGCCCGCGCAGAAACATTCGAAGACCCGTTCAATGAATACAATGTCCCTGAAGCAATCCTGCGCTTCCGGCAAGGGTTCGGGCGCCTCATCCGCACACAGTCCGACCGCGGGGTGGTGGTGTTGCTGGACAAGCGGGTACTCACCAAAAAGTACGGACGGCTATTCCTGGATTCACTGCCAGAGTGCACTAAGAAGATCGGTTCCACGATCGATCTCCCCGCGGCGGCTGCCCGGTGGTTAAATATCTAAATCCCCAATGAAGTGTTTATTGTAGAAGATTATCTTTACAGGAGAGTTGAGATGAAATACATTATTGGCACCATGCGTCCAAACTTCCTTCCGCTTGCCGTTGTTTGCGCGTTCCTGGGCATCACAGCTGCGGTCTGGACAAATGGAGAAGTGAACATCTGGCACGCGATTCTCACGGTCATCGGAGCGGTGGCAGCGCATGCCTGTGTTAACGCGATCAACGAGTACGAGGATGTCAGGAGTGGATTGGATTTCCGTACACAGCGCACCCCGTTCAGCGGCGGCAGCGGTACACTTATCCAGGACCCCTCAAAAGCTGGGATCGTGCTGGCTACGGTAATTGGTACAGCTGTAATCGCGGTAGTTATCGGTGTCTTTTTCGCCATCGTGGTGGGTTGGCCGATCCTGTTGATCGGCTTGGTCGGGCTGATTGTAATCTATCTTTACACCCCGGTTCTAAATAAAATCCCTTTCCTTTGCCTTGTGGCTCCCGGCTTCGGTTTTGGCACCCTGATCGTGGTCGGAACATATTATGCCCTTACCGGAAGCTTTTCCTGGACAACAATCCTGGCATCTTTTGTCCCGTTCTTTCTCGTGAGCAACCTGCTTCTGCTGAACCAGTTCCCCGATGTGGAAGCGGACCGCTCCATCAACCGAAAGCATTACCCGATCCTGATTGGCAGGAGAGCCAGCGCGGTCATCTTTACTGTCTTTACCGTGCTCACTTACTTTGTCCAGTTATTGGGAGTCCTTTTACAGCTCTTTCCCTTGTGGACCCTGCTCGGGTTCGTCAGTCTCATCTTCGCAATCCCAGCGGTCAGAGGTGCCTTGCAGCATCCGGATGACATCCCCAGTTTAGTGCCTTCACTTGGTCAGAATGTTCTGCTCAACCTGGTCACCCCGGTATTAATAGGCATCGGATTCCTACTCGGCTGATTATAATTTTGATCGGTATTATGACAGGTTGGGTAATCCAACCTGTCATTTTTATTTGGCTTCGTTGAAACAAAACAGCCCTTTTCTTCGTCAAATTTCAACCAGAGAAACCTAAAAATTTCTTCAGCTTGTTCAACGGTTAATCACTTGTGAGAATACGATATAATCCTTGAAAGCTAATGCTTGCCTTGCTCTTATGGAGAAAATAGTAATGTCGAAAAGAACACTCACCCTATTAGTATTTGTCGCACTCAGCTCCTGGCTGTTGACCAGCTGCCAGGGTTCGACCCCTGCACCAACCCAGGACGCGCTAGAACAAGCGGTCGCCGGGACACTCACCGCGATGCCCGCTGCCACTGCTACCACGAGCCCAACTCTGACTTTGGAACCGACTCCAACACCTACTCAGGAAATCATCAAGGTTGGACCGGCTGACTACCCGGATGACGTGAACCCCCTTACCGGTTTGAAAGTGAGTGATCCCTCCATTCTTAACCGCCGCCCGGTAATGGTGAAGGTCGCCAATTATCCCCGCTGGGGTCGTCCTCACGCAGGATTATCAAAGGCGGATCTCGTCTTCAACTATTACACCGGTCAAGCGACAAACCGCTTCCTCGCACTTTATTATGGTCAGGATGCTGACAAGATTGGCCCGGTCCGCTCCGGTAGATACATCGACCGCTGGCTGGTGACCATGTACCAGGGCACCCTCACGATGGTTGGCGCATGGGCACCAGTGCTGGACTCAATATCCAGCAGGCTGGGGAATCGGTTGATCCAGGAAGGCAAGGACAATTGCCCTGCTGTCTGCCGTCTGGAACAAAACGAAGCCGGTGTTTTTGCAAACAGCGCCGAGGTCTCGAAATACTACGGAGAAAAATCTTCTGCCACGAACACCCGCCAGGACCTGGCAGGGATGGCGTTCAACACGGTTGCGCCAACTGGCGGGAAAACCGCGAAAGAATTTACCATGCAGTACCACGTGACCAACCTGGGAAACTGGCGATACGATGAAGGAACCAGGAAATACATCGCCTGGATTGAAGACAAGAATGAAAAAGATGAAGTCATCCTTGTCCCCTGGGTCGATCGCAATACCAATGAACAATTGCAGTTTTCAAACATGGTGGTCGTCTTTGCCGAGATCAAGGTGTTAAACGGTGACGACACTCTTCACGAATATGACATCCTGGGCAACGGAAAAGCTTTGTTCTTCCGGGACGGTCAGGTGTTTGAAGGAACGTATAAATCCGATGACCAGCATCCGTTCAAGTTCCTGGATGCAGCTGGCAATCCTTTTGAATTTCAACCAGGAAATACCTGGATCAACATTACCGGTCTCAATTCTGTAGTGACCGAAGAAACCGCAGGTGTGTGGAGAGTCATCTTAAAAATCCCATAGAAGCCATGCATAGACAAGTCATTCCATTCTTACTGGTAATCCTCTTATTGATTTCATGCACTCCTGGTGGTGATGTTTCGCCTGTTATTAATCCATCTGCACCGACAATGATGCCAACAGAGCTCATAATCCTTGTTTCTACAGCCACTCCAGCGGTAGGCACTACGGAACCCGCACAGCCTACTCCGGAGCCGACTTACGACCCGACTGATCCACACTCTTGGGTTTACCTTCCAGTAGTTCCGGAGACCGTCAGTCAACGTGTTCGGGAGATCTACGCCACCGGCCAAAAAAGCGGCATGAACGCCCGTGCTTTCTCCAAGATCGGGGATTGCGAAACCTACACCACTTATTTTCTTGCCCCCTTCGACTGGAAAGAGTCAGGATATCGATTGGGAGAATACGGGTCATTGTCTACCACAATCGACCACTTTAACGGTTCATTCGCCCGCGAGAGCCTGGCAGCCAAGCAGGGATTCTCTGTTGCCAGTGTCCTTTCTCCCCTTTGGGCTGACCCGGAAAAGTGTAAGTCTGGTGAAAGCCCGGTTGAATGTGAGTACAACCGGCACAAACCAGCCTTCGCATTGATCATGTTCGGTACAAACGACGTCGCCAGCTCCCGGGAGGTTTTCGAAGCCAACCTGAGAACGCTTGTGGAGATCAGCCTGGATTACAACATTATCCCCATTCTCGCCACCAAGGCTGATAACCAGGAAGGTGACGGCAGCATCAATGCCATTATTGCCAAAGTGGCTTATGACTATGAAGTCCCCCTGTGGAACTACTGGCGGGCTCTCGAGCACCTTCCCGACCACGGGCTGCAGGCAGACCAGACTCATCTCACCTATGCGCAGCCGTTCTTTGACTATCCGGAAAATATGCTTAAGGGTTGGCCTTGGCGCAATCTCACCGCTTTGCAGGTGCTGGAAACGATGCTACAAGAATTAAATTGACCAAGAAGCGGATGACCTGATCATCCGCTTTTTTTCAGCGGCTGGTCATCCGCCTCGATGCCCCAGAACCTCGCCCGGCTGCCTTGCGTGTGGAGGACAACGCACCCGTTGCGTACCGTCGTCCCCGCCAGGGACCTCGACCCACTCGCTCTGCGAGAGCAGCGTCGTCCGGTCAGCCTCCGCATCTGCGCGCGCACGCGGCTCCCTGGATCAAGCCCCCTCCAGCACGTACGCCTCATACGCCTGCCACGGCGCCCAACGGTCCTCCCACAGCGCCTGGCCTCCCGCCGTCCGCAGCGCGAACCCGCCGACCTCGAGCCGCCCAACTCGACCACAATCCCTCGGTCGAGCCCCTCGTTGCACGCGAACGCGAACCGTCCTGGTCGCCAAGCCCCGGCTCCACCACGCACCGCCACACGTTCCTTCCCGCCCTCCATCCCCGTCTTCATCGCCCGCGCCTGACCCTCCGTCGCCCGCTGCAGCAGCATCGGCTGCACGTCCCGCGTCCACGCCCAATCGCCGCCCTCCGCGCGCCAGCCGCCACCCAAGCCGCCCTGCGCACCCGCAGACGTGCCGCTCACCACCATCGCAAGCGCCATCAGCCCCATGCTACTCACTGTCGTCATCCTGTCCATCCTGTCCATCCTGTTCCACGCCGTCTCCGTCACGCCGGTCGAGGCCTGGGCGCCTTCAGTTGCTCGCCGCCGCGCAGGGCGGACTCGTGGGCCACGATGCCCGGCGCGGTCATCGCGACGGCCTCGTAGACGTCGATGGCCGGCTCGCGGTCCTCGACGAGCGCGCTGACGAACTCGTGCGTGAGGAACGGGTGCGAGCCGCCGTGGCCGCGAGTCATAGCGCATCGGCTCGGGCAGCCGCTCAATGTAGTTCGGGCCGCTCGTTCCGATCGTCGGCCGTCCGCGACGCGGATGACGTAGGGCTGGCCCGCCCAGCCCTCCATGAAGAGGGCCAGCTTCGGTGCCGAACCACTGGGCGCGCTCGCCGTGGTTCCAGGCGTTCCACAACACGTTGCAGCGGAAGATGTTGCCCCGGTCGGTCTGAAGCAGGCGCCACGCGTTGTCGAAGGGGTTGTCGTAGACGTTGTCCACGAACGCCGTCGTCCTCGCCGCGCGTGGCCCAGCCACGAGACCTCGACGAGCCGCTCGCGGGTCACGCCGACCAGGAAGCCCGGTCGAGTGCGTGGGGTAGAGCATCGGCGGGAAGCCCCAGCGCCACGTCCGCTTCCCGTCGACGGACCAGAGAGCTCGTCGCTTCGCGGTCGCCGATCGTCGGTGGTAGTACTCGCCCTCGCAGTACACCATGCTCGCCGAAGCTCGCCCTCCTGCGACAGCCGCCGCGCGGTGATGGTCGCCGGTGCGGTAGTAGCTCGTCTCGGCCATCATGTACTTCCTGCCGGTCCGCTCCTTGGTCTCGACCAGCTGCCTCGCAGCTCCTCGAGCGTCAGCGGCCGCGGGCACCGCGCAGATGACGTGCTTGCCCGCGTTCATCACCGCGACGCAGTGGCGCACGTGGTCCGGCGCGCCGCGTGAACACCGCGACCGCGTCGATGCGGTCGTCGGCGAGCAGCTCCTCGAGCGACTCGTAGGTCGTCTGGCAGC
Organism: uncultured Chloroflexia bacterium; assembly: GCA_963774925.1. Lineage (GTDB taxonomy): Bacteria > Chloroflexota > Anaerolineae > Anaerolineales > Anaerolineaceae > UBA6107. Next base: position 12,216 of record CAVZGM010000001.1, on the reverse strand, counting down.
CGTACCGCTGCACGAGGTTGGCCGCCGCTCCGGGAGCGAGGTCGCGAACCGCCGCCACCTCGCACCCGGGGTCCTCGTGCCAGTGGAAGCCCGCGCCAAAGCCCCCTCCACGACCCCCATCCTCACCTTCTGCTCGGGGGCCTTCTTCCGCCCTCCCCTCGCGCCCATCCCCACTGCCGCCGCCATGCCCACCGACGCCAGAAACCGCCGCCTGCTAACCGTGTCGTTGCCCATCAATGGCCTCCGCATTCCGGGGACTGACGACGAAACCCAGCCGCATCGGGTTTCGTTGTCTGTCACCGGAGACCTGTCTGCCGCTACCCGACCTCCACCGCCTCCTTGCCCTCGACGTCCATCGCATACACCCGGTAGTTCCTCGTGAACGCAATCCGCTTCCCATTCGGCGACCAGTCCGGCGAGTGCCCCCGCGCCCCGGCCGCAGCCTTTGCGGCAATTGGGGGACATGACCCAGTTCCTGCTGTTCGGAATTGGGATCGTGTCCCCCAATTGCCAGGAAGCAGATGCTCACCGGCAGCGGCCCCCGCGCGTTACGCGGATCGGGTGTCCCGGCATACGCGATGCGGGTGCCGTCCGGCGGCCCACGCCGGCTCGGCGACCACGTCCGCCACCCGCCTATTGCTCGGCGCCGTCCGCGTTCACCAGGTACAGGCGCCACGTCCCCTCGCGGTCCGTGGCGAAGGCCAGCGTCTTCCCGTCGGGCGACCACGCGGGCAACGCATCGGCACACGCGCCCTGCGTCAGCCGCGTCGCCTCGCCTCCCGCCGCGCTCACCGCCCAGAGGTCCTGATTCGCCCCCGCCGCGCGACAGAACGCGAGCCGCTTCCCATCCGGCGCCCACGCGGGCCCACGATCGGTGCCGCCCTCTGTCACCCGCGCCAGCCCAGTGCCGTCCGGCTTCAGCGTCGCGATGTCCCACACGCCCTCGCCCCTCAGCGCACACGCCAGCCGCTGGCCATCGGGTGCCCACGCCGGATCGCGGGCCTCCACCGTCTCCTCGGTCACGCGCCGCAAGCCCGCGCCGCCCTCGATCAGGTACAGCCCCCAGCGCCCTCGCTCTTCCCGCCACCGCAAGCTGCTTCCCGTCGGGCGACCACCGCGGAGTCGCACTGCAGATCAGCCAATCGCATCACGGGCCCGCCCTTCCACGCCTTCGCCTGCCTTGCCGTCGCCTTCGCCCTGCCGTGCCGTCCTCGGCCTGGCCTTGCCGTTCTTCGCCGTTCTTCAGGAGCCTGGAATTCTTCGCCTTTCGTCGCCGTCCCTCGTCATGCCTCGCGCCGCACCAACTCCGCATAATACCGATAGTTCGCCAGCGACACATCCGGCGGCACCAGGTGGTCCACCTGCGGGAAGTACCCGCCCTGCAGGCAGAGCCAGGGCACCTTGGAGAGCACCTCGCGGTCGATGGCCTCCTTGCCCTTGCGCCAGGGCCCGCTTGTCGATCGCGCCCTGGATGATGAGGTTCTTCCCGTACTCCTGCCGCGTCGCCACCGCGTCGCAGTCGGCCGCGACCTCGAACGGCCGCAGGCCGGTGACTCCGGCCTCCAGCCACAGCGGGATCAGCACGTCGTTGTTGCCGTCGCTGTCCACGATGATGATGTCGGACGCCGTGGCGTGCGAAGCAGGTCCGTCACGCGCTTGAGCGGCGCCAGCATGAACTCGCGGTACGTGGTCGGGCGAGCAGAGCGGGCCGGCCTTGCCGGCCATGTCCTCCCAGATGAAGGCGAAGTCGAACGGCGACGGCCTTGAGAATCGGGCGTCAGGGTCTCGACCGCGAACTCGGCGATGTGCTCGCACATCTCGTGGATCAGGTCGGGGTCGTCGTAGAACATGGTGGAGATCCGCTCGACGCCCATGAGACTGCGCGGCCAGCCGTAGAACGAAGCCGCACCAGATGCCCAGCGGGTAGTCGCGCTCGCGGACCTCCGCCACGTACTGCTCCCACTGCCTCGCCCTGCGGGCCGCCGGCCCGGGCATGCTCGGCGTCCAGTCGCGGCTTGATGATGGGCTCCCAGTCGTCGCCGGTCCTTCATCGGGTACTCGATCCACTCCGGCATGGACGGCAGTGGATCGTCCCTGAACAGCTTGACGATGTTGCCTTCCTCGTCCCGCACGACCAGGTGCTCGCCCTGTCTCGACAAGACCTTACGCTCCAGCGGCGGGCGGAGATGCGGGCCGTACGGTCCTTGCATCGCCAGCGGGACGCAGTGCTCGCGATCGGTGCCGAAGCATCGCCACGAGGTCGGCGTCCGCGGGCAGGCCCTCGCGCCGCCAACGCTCCAAGCGTGCTGCCCGCCAGAGCCACGGCTGCCAGCAGGTAACGCCCGATCCCACCGGCTGAACCGCGCCGTCGCCAGAAACCGCTCCCTTGGCGTCATCATGCTCACTGCCGCGCTGGCCTGTAGGGGTTAACATGAAACGGTCCGCCGTTGGGGAATGATGGTGTTAAGGCCGCACCCCATTCCCGACGAAAGGCGGACCGTCCCATGACCCACATCGCGATGGATGTGCATAAGAAGCGTTCGGTGTTGGCGTATCAGACTCCTGCTGAGTCGGAGCCGCAGATCGTGCGCTGTTACACGACGCCGGGGGATATCGCGAAGGTGCTGAGCGAGAGGCCGCGGCCGTGGATCGTGTGTCTGGAGGCGACGCGACAGAGCCCGGCGGTCGTGCGCGGGTTGCAGGAGTTGGGGGTGGACGAGATTCAGTTGGTCGATCCGAAGGGCTTGAAGGCGTTCCTGAAGGGCAAGCCGAAGTCGGATGCGCGGGATGCGAAAGATGCTGGCGCTGCTGCAGATGGATCGGTTGGCGAAGGCTTACCTGGCGCCCACGGAGGTCCAGGAGACCCGGGCGCTGACGCGCACCCGGGCGTTTGTGCGGCGCGGGAGTACGAGCTGGCGCAATCAGCTGCGGGCGCTGTTGAACCAGCACGGGCTGGAGGTCCCCGCGCGCGATATATCTGTGTGGGGTCTCCGGTCGGCGACAGTTGGCGGAGTCGACCACGGCCCTGGGTCCCCACGGACAGACTGCCGCTCAGGAGTTGACCGCGCTGCTGCTGGCGACGGAGGCGGCGCTGGACGCTCTGGACGGACAGGTTCGCGCGGAGCTGGAGCGCCAACCGGTGGCCCGGGCGCTGACGGCCCTGCCAGGGCTCGGCCCGGTGATGGCGCTGGCGCTGGTGGCCGAGCTGGGGGAGATCGAGCGGTTCGAAGACCCCGCGCATCTGATCAGCTACGCCGGCTTGGCGCCGCGGCCAACGACTCGGACGAACACCATGGGCCGCGCCATACTCCCGTTCCGCTGCAACAAGCGATTGCGGGGTCTGGCGATCCAGGCCGCCCAGGCGGCCTGTCGCCAGCCGCCCGCCCTCGAACGCGCGCCGCACGTACGAGCGGCTGCGGGGGCGCCGGGCTGCATCACAATACCGCGAAGATCGCCGCGGCGCGCGACCTGCTGAAAGATATCTTCTACCACTGGAAGGCGGCGCAGGACATGACCCAGCCCGCTGCCTGACCGGTTGTCTCGCTGGAGGCCGCAATCGCCCCAGCGAGCCGGCGACGTCGTGGGCCACGGCGTCGAAGGTCGGTCTCCTCGCATTCCGCATATTCGACGCCTGTCTCCGTAGGGGCGTAGGAGCCGACCTGCCGATCCGATCCCGCCGAGGCGGGACTGGCGATGTCTGCCGCCGATAGAGGCCTGAGCGGTCCGGCCACAAATCCCGTGGCCCAACGCCACCGGCGCCCGGGGCGAGAGCGTCCAACGGCAACGGATCGACATCAAACGCCTTCTACTAAGGTGAACGAACCCGGCCACAACAACACCAACACCCAACGGCAAATCGCGAGCGATCTCGCCCTTTGACAGACCGTTTCATAGAGGCGCAATTCATCGCGCCCGATCATGTGGGCGCCATTCATGGCGCCCCCATTACTGCTCCCACCACCGCCTCCGCCGTCACCCCAAACCGCCGCTTCACGTCCTCGTAGCTCCCGACCATGCACGCGAAGATGTCCTGCAGGCCCAGGCGCATCAGCCGCGTCCGCGCCGCCTCGGCGAAACCTCTGCGACCGCGCCGCCCAGACCGCCGATCACCGTGTGCTCCTCGATCGTCACGATCAGCGGTGTCTTCGCCGCCTCCAGCACTGCCTCCCGGTCCAGCGGCTTCACCGTGTGCATCGAGAGCACGCGCGCCGAGACGCCCTGCTCCGCCAGTAGCTCGCCCGCGCGCAGACCCGCACGGCCGGGCCGGTCCCGAGGATCGTCACGTCGTCGCCGTCGCGCAGCGGTCGCGCTTGCCCAGCTGAACGTGCGCTCCACCTTCTGGACGCCCAGCGGCAGCTCGCCACCGGCCAGCGAGATGTCGAACGGCCCTTCGGTCGCGGCCGCGGCGCGAACGGCCTGCTCGGTCTCGAAGCCGTCCGCAGGCATGACCACGGTCATGGTGGGGATCAGGCGCATCAGCGCGATCTCCTCCATCGCGTGGTGCGTGCAGCCCCACCCGCCGTACATGAGGCCGCCGCCATAGCCGCCGATGACCTTCACGTTGCGGCAGCCATAGCCCAGGTCCGTGCGGATCTGCTCGAAGCAGCGCATGGTCACGAAGGGGTTCATGCCGATGGCGAACGGGACCCTGCCCCGCACCGCCAGCCGGCCGCCACGCCGATGAGGTTCTGCTCCGCAATGCCGATCTCGATGGCCCGCTCGGGGAACTCGTCGTCGAGCGGCGCGAGGAACCCCCAGCAGTCGCAACTCACGCCGCAGATGCGCGAGTCCTGCCGGGCCAGCTCCAGCAGCACTTCAGCGAATGACTCGCCGAGCCATGGGCCTCCTTTGCCGTGTCGGACGCCGGTTCCGGTTCGCAGCGTCCCGCGAGGCCGGAACCACCCGTTGCCGTCTTCGCGTGTCCTCGTGCCCCAGCTCCTGTGTCTTCGTGGTTCGCCGCGCCGTCCGCCAACTCCGCCAGCGCCGCCGCCAGCTGCTCCGCGCTGAAGCGGGCCATGTGATGGGGCCGGCTCAATGGACTCCCCTTGCCCTTCACGGTGTTCGCGATGATCGCCGACGGCCTTCCGGCCCTCGAAGGGCAGCGCGTCGAGGCCTCCACAATCTGGCCCATGTCGTGCCCGTCAATGACCCGCGCGCCCACCCGAAGGCCGCCCACTTGTCCGCGAGCGGCTCCAGCGCCATCATCTCCTCGGTCGGGCCGGTCTGGTACCTGTTGCGGTCGACGATGGCCATCAGGTTGTCCAGTCGATGGTGCGCCGCCGCCATGGCGGCCTCCCAGTTCGAGCCCTCCTGCAACTCGCCGTGGCCAGGAGGCCGAAACGCGACTCCCGCCGTCGTGCCGGTAGGGGCGCAATTCATCGCGCCCGCATGTAGGGGCTGCCACCTGTCCCGCGACCGCGGGGTTCATGGCGCCCGCCGCCTGATCCATGCGCACCCCGAGCGCGACGCCGACACCGATCGACAACCCGTGGCCCAGCGACCCGGTCGATACGTCGATCCCGGGCGTCACCCGCGCGCACGCGTGGCCGGTGAACGAAGCTGTCCGGCTCCAAGTGCGGCGCAGCATGCTCTCCGGGAAGAACCCGCTCCTCGCTAGCGCCGCGGCGAGGGCCGGAACGCAATGGCCCTTGCTCAGGATGAAGTAGTCGCGCTTCCTCCCACGTCGAATTCGCGGGGTCGACTCTCAGCGCATGAGAAGTACAGCGCCGCGATCAGGTCCGCGATCGACAGCGACCCGCCCGTGTGGCAGTCCGACATCGCGGCGATCCGCACCACGTCCCTGCAATATACAGGGCCCGTTCGTTCAGATGCGCAAGCAACTTGTCTTTCGAAGCGGTCATCTACTCACTCCGATCCGAAGGCAGGCCTGACCGGCGAGGCGGTGGGAGCATGTCAGGAGAGGGTCACAGCCAATCCACCATGACGCGAGGTCACTCACACTACTCCCGGGGTCACCAGCACAGCCCGGGTGTCGCTGAACTTGGCCAGATCACGGTCCGCCGGTCCACGAACGCATCGCATCCCGGCCTCGACGGCCGCCGCCAAGTGCAGCGCATCCAGCGCCCCAAAGCCGTAGCGGGCGCGGATGTGCGTCGCGCGATCGCACGCCGGCCGCAGCAGAGCGACGACGCTCACATCGCGTGAGGCAAAGTAGCCGTCGTACTCGACCAGGAGCGCGGTGTCTCCCGTCGCAATCGGCTTCACGCGACATTCGAGACGTACGAGATCGCTCACGACGCAGCGACCCTCGCGCCCGCCGAGTTCCTCCAGGCGCGCCGCCACGCCGACCTTGATCTCAGCCGTCGCCTCCACCAGGGCGATGACGATGTTCGAGTCCAGGTAGAGCGCCGCCATCGGCATCCCCGGCCTCTCGTCGCGGCTGGCAGCGGTCTCGGAACTCCTTGACCTCCCGGCCGCGCTCCGCGCCCTCGTCGCGCATCGCGCGCACATCGGCCACGGCCTCCTGGAGGGTCCGGCCCCCCTGAAGCCTCGGGCCTCCTGCTCCGCCGAATCTGCCTAAGCGTCTCGAACGTCGACCCGGCGGGCGCCTGGACCTCCTCCACCGGCCGCGCCACGACCTCCACCGCCCGGCGGGCAGCCCTGGCTCCTTGTTGAGGAGCAGGTCGTCCATCCGGCGTGATGGCGCCCTCGGCACGGCGCCTCGTTCGCAGCCATCGCCACCGCCTCCGTCATCCGGCTCTGTGTGGCTCTCAGATGCAGTATGCCCCTCGCCGATGGGTCTGTCAACGCGGCCTTGCGCGGAGTCCCGCGACCCAGAAGCCTTCGCCGTCATCCGGCCCATCCTGTTCCACAGAACGCCGTTCACACATACCCCCGGGTCTCCGAGCGCCCACTCCGGGCCGACCTCTCCGCCGTCTCCAGCACCGTGATGACGCGCATTCCGTCCTCCCCCGAGACCGGGACAGGTGTCCCCTCAGCAGGTGATCGGCCAGGTCGGCGTAGTACGTGACCCAGTCCGACTCCTTGTACGGGACCTGCACCTCGCCCTCGTCGGTGACCAGTCGGAAGCTCCCGCCCGATGGCCCGACGATCTCCTGGCAGTACCCGTCGATCGCCCCCGCGCCCCCGTCCTCGATGGCGCCTTCCGTCCCCTAGGATGCGCCAGAGCGGCTTGCCGATCCTCGCGAGGCTGAGAGTGCATGATGTCGGCGACCGTGTCGTCCTCGAACCGGATGATCGCGCGCGTCTGCTCCTCGTTCGAGACGTCGGGCCAGAGCAGCTTGTGGAAGAAGCCCGTCACCTGTGCCATGCGGCTCGGGACCAGCGACAGCACCCAGTCGATGGCATGGGCGCCCCAGTCGTACAAGGCCCCGCCGCAGACCTCCTTCGCGGAGCGCCACACCCTCCCGGGCTTCCCGAAGCCGCACGCCGACAATTCGATGTGGAACACGCGCCCCAGCCGCCTCTGCTCGATGACCTCGCGGATCGCGCGCACATTGCCGTCGTGCCGTCCAGGTTGTCGGAACACGGCCAGCGTCCGGTCGGCTTCACGGGCTGCGTCGATCATCGCCGTGGCCCTGGTACGTGTTCAGGCACATCGGCTTCTCGACGCAGACGTGCTTGCCCACCCGCCGGCGCTCGATCACGATCCGCGCATGGGTGTTGTGCTGGGTGACCACCGACACGAGGTCGATGTCGTCCCGCGCCAGCATCTCCCCCAGGTCTGTGTGAGCATCGACTCCGGGCCAATCGGCCTTCGCCTCCCAGGCGCAAGCTTCGTCCCGGTCACAGACCGCCGCCAGCCGCAAGTCGTCGACTGCCCCATCCACAGGGCATGAACCCACCCGAAGTTGAACGTGGGCCCATATCCCACAATCCGCACCGCACTGGACTACGCAAGTCGCTCATGCCCTCTGCCGTTCCCGAGGCGCCGTGCCGGTCTCGCCGAGCCCCCGTGCCGTGAACTCGTCGTTCCGGACGCCGTTGCGGTTCCGCAGTCGTCCCGCGTAACCGCAACCATCCGTCGCCGTCTTCGTGCCTCTTCGTGCCTTCTTCGTGCTCTTCGTGGTTCAGCCGTTGCCTTCCGCCTCACCCGTTCCCCTACAGATTGACCTGCACGCCCCGGTCGCGCAGGTACTCCTTGACCTGCCGAACGGTGAACGTGCCGAAGTGGAACACAGGGCCGCCAGCACTGCATCGGCGTGGCCCTCGGCGACGACCGTCGAAGTGTCGAGCTTCCCGGCCCCGCCGCTGGCGATGACGGGCAGGCTCGGTCGACGTCCGCAATGGCGCGGGTCAGCTGCATGTCGTAGCCGCCCTGGACGCCATCGGTTGCCTTGCTCGTGGGCAGCAGTTGGCCGACACCCAGGCCGCCATGCGCTCCGCGAACTCGACCGCGTCGGCGCCGGTGGCCGTGCGGCCCCCGTCGATGTAGACCCTCGCGACCGCGGGGCAGTCGGGGTTGGCGTCGGCGTCGATGGCCACCAACACCCGCTCCGAGCCGTACCGCTTGACGGCCTCCCGCACCATCTCCGGGTCGCGGAACGCGGCGCTGGAGATCGACGCGACAGCTCGCCCCGGGCCTCCAGGGAAGCCCGCGACGTCCTCACACGACTTGATCCCGCCCCCGACGGTACCGGCACCTTCACGACGGCCGTCACGCGCCGCAGCAGATCGAACACCGTCCGGCGACGCTCGACAGTCGCCGTAATGTCCAGGAACGCGATCTCATCGGCGCCCCCGTCCGAGTACGCCTGCGCGGCCTCGACCGGGTCCGTGGTGTCCTGTAGATCCACGAAATGCACGCCCTTCACCACTCGGCCCTCGTTGATGTCCAGGCACGGGATGACTCGGATCGGTCGCATCTCACAGTCGCCTTCGCCGGTCGTTTCTAGCCGTCCTGTCGTCTCGCCGTCTTCGATAGCCTCTTCGGAGCTTCCCATCTTCGTGGTGGCCGTTGCCGCTACCGCCTCACGCGCCCCGATGCCGCTCCGCCCACGAGCGCCTTCACCTCGTCGCGCGTCACGAAGTTGAAGTCGCCCTGATCGAGTGCTTCAGGCAGCTCGCGGCGACGGCGAAGCGGATGGCCATCGCGGGCTCGGCGTAGTCGGCCGAGTTCAGGGCGTAGAGCAGGCCCGGCGGCGAAGGAGTCGCCCCCGCCCACGCGGTCCACGATGTCGCGGATCTCGTAGGGCTGGTAGTCGCCCTCGGCATTGAGCGGGGCGAAGAAGGCGCGGCCGGCCGTCGCGCGTCGAAGAGCATGCCGCCCCAGTTGTTGTGGTCGGCCGAGATGCTCTCGCGGAGCGTGATGCCGACGCGCGAGACGCCTGGGAACCGCTCGATGATCGGCGCGGGCGACGGCCTCGTAGGCCGCCGCGTTGATCCGTCCCGTGCTCGACCGCCGTGCCCTCGGCGTGGATGCCCAGCACGTCCGCCGCGTCCTCCTCGTTGGCGACCACGAGGTCCACGTGCTGGAGGATGGCCGACATGCACTCGCTCGCGAGCTGGTTGGGCTTGACGCCCGGCCGCCAGCGCCAGAGCTTCTTGCGGAAATTGAGGTCGCACGAGACGCTCGCCCCTCGCTCCTTGGCCAGTTGCACGAGCTCGCAGCGTGGCGAGATAGGCGTTTTCGCTCAGGGCGGGCGTGATGCCGGTCACGTGGACCCACGTGACGCCGTCGAGGGCGGCGTCGAAGTCGTATTCCTCGGGCTTGGCGAGGGCGATGGCGCTGCCGTCGCGGTCGTAGAGCACGACCGAGCTGCGCTGGTTCGGCGCCCGTTTCGAGGAAGTAGATGCCCAGCCGCCCCGCGTCGCGCCAGAGGATCGAGCCGGTGTCGATGCCCAGGCCGCGCAGGACGGCGGCCAGGCTCTCCGCGATGGCGTGCCTCGGCAGCGCCGTGAGGTAGCGCACCTTCGCGCCCAGCATCGCCAGCGACGCGCACACGTTCGCCTCGCCGCCGGCGAACGTCACGTCCACCTTGCCCGGCATGCACTGCCGGAAGCGCAGCCGCCCCTCCGGTGCCACCCGCATCATGATCTCGCCGAAAGCCAGGAACATCCCTCTCCTCCGGTCAGGGGACAGACGCCGCAACCCGCGCCCTCTGCGAGTTGCGGCGTCTGTCCCCAAAGTTGCCGTTGCCGTCCGCCTTCTCCGCCCCCCTCTCCCCTCGGGCGAGGGCCGCTTCTCCCCTCTCCGGAACGGAGAGGGCGGGTCAGGCTTCATCCCTACATTTCCCAGCCTGGGCGGTACGTGCGCCCGACGACTCGTTCAGCTCGGGCACGTTGGTGCACTCCATCTTCTCGACGTCCCACTCCACCTTCTCGCCGACGCCGGCGCGCTGCGCCAGGTGGCCGGACAGCACGAAGGCGGTGAGCGGCGTGGCCGCGTCGGGGAAGTTCGAGCACGGGCGTCGTGCCGTTGCGGATGCCGTAGTACAGGTCCTCGATCGGCCCGCCGTGGGCCTCGGGCAGCACCTGGGCGCCTCCCGAACTCCTGGGCCCGCTCCGCATCGAGGATCGCGCGAGCGGCGTGGCCGCCGGTGAGGTAGCGACCCTTGTCGCCGATGTAGAGCGTGTCCTCGCCCAACCCGATGCCGTAGTCCTCCTCCGCCTGCTTCATCACGTCGGACTTCAGGCCCGGCGTGGTCGTAGACGTACCACTGCACCGGCGGCATGTCGGCGCGCGCGGGGATGCTCGTAGCGGACGATGTTGTCCTGCGCGCACATCTCCTCGCTGCCGCCGTTGGTGTTGAGGCACTCGATGGTGAAGGTCTTCGCCTCGTCGACCTTCAGGCCGAAGAAGCACGCAGTCCACGTTGTGGCACGCCATGTCGCCGAGCTGCCCGTGCCGAAGTCCCGCCAGTCGCGCCAACTGAAGGGGTGCAGGCCGTCGTGGTACTCGCGGAACGGCGCGGGCCCGATCCACTCGTCCCAGTGCAGGCCGGCGGGGACGGGCTTGGTCTCGGGGCGGCCGCCGGTGCCGCCGAAGTTGCGGCCGAGGAGCGAGTGGCGTCTCGGTGACGTTGCCGATCGGCCCCGCCCACAGGTCCTCGCAGGCGCGCCGGAGGTCCCGCTGCAGTGGCCCTGGTTGCCCATCTGCGTCAGGACGCCCTTCTCCTGGCGGCCTGCGCCAGCTCCTGCGCACTCGCGGATGTTGTGGGCCAGCGGCTTCTGGACGAACACGTGCTTGCCCAGGTCGATGGCGCGGATCGCGGCCGGCGCGTGGTGTGTGGTCGGGGGTCGGAGATCGAGCACGACGTCGAGGTCGTTGGCGCACTCCTCGAGAGCTCGCGGTAGTCGCGTAGGCCTTCGGGGCGGGCACGTCGGGGTGCTGTCGGCGAACCTCTTGAGCGCCTCGGCCAGCTTGCCGTCATCGATGTCGCACAGCGCGACGCAGCGCTCGCGGAAGGCCAGGTCGACGGCGTAGCCGCCCATGCCGCCGGCGCCGATGACGGCGACGCCGAGCTTGCCCTCCTGCGCGCGCGCCGACCGCGGATCACGTACGGCATCGCCAGGGCCGCCCCGGCCGCCACGGCGGTCTTCTTCAGAAACTCACGGCGGGTTGTCCTACGCCTTCGTGTGAAGTTACTCAGTGGTTGGGTTGGGTCCTCGTTGCAGACGCTTTCCGTGGAGCCTGTCGGCACGGATTTCGGCAGAGGGGGTCCTCCCTCGTTGGCCGTTGCCGGGCCGTAGGAGCGCGAGCGCCCTCGTCCGAAGGGGGGCGGGTCGTTGCCGTTACCGGGAGCGCCGGCACCCTTGCCGGCAGTGGTGGCGAGTCGCTGTCGTACTGCACGACCCGACCAACGGCCCTCTCCACCCCTGCCGGCAAGGGTGCCGGCGCTACCCCCCGGCCGCAGGCCCTGCAGGGACGCGCCTTCTGGCCGGCGAAGCCTGCCGGGCATTGCTGCCTGAAGCCGTCCCGCCGTTCGTGGGGCCGACCTACAGGTCCGTCGCCGTCGCTTCCACTGGTGCTCGACACTGCCACTGACCCTGGAGACCTTCCGCCATGCTATCGCTCATCACCGTCCTCCTCAGCGCCCTCAACCGGCTTCGCCCAAGGAGAGCAGCCCATGTCCGACCCCGTGGTGCGGGAGAAGTTCGAGTGGTTCAACATCTGGTGGGACTGCGCGAACGATCCCGCGCTCCCGCGCGTCCTGCTCATCGGCGACTCGATCTCGTGCGGCTACAGCGCCGTGGTCACGCAGGAGCTGGAGGGGAAATACCACGTGGACCGTC